>CAZATU010000010.1:0-6162 GCA_964488165.1 uncultured Candidatus Peribacteria bacterium | reverse complement strand
CGTCCACCTCGGCTACCACGTCCAGGACCTCGACGTCTGCGACGACATCGCGTACAAGCCCGACCAGCATGAGAACCACCAGCCGCATGACCACGTCGAGCAATGCATCGCTCGCTTGTGCGGGTGACGAATGCTCCAGGCTCGGGGGCAATGCCTACTGTGCCAACATCGGGCTGACCTGCCGTACGACCGCAACGAACCCCTGCTTTACCTGCGGCGGCTCATCGACGTCGCGCTCCACCAGCCGCACCTCGACGTCTGCGGTGAGCAGCGGAGTCACATCCGGCACCACCTCCCGCACCTCCTCCGTCACCTGGACGTCGCGCTCCTGGGGCCCCCTCTGCGGCAATGGCACGCGTGACCCCGGCGAACAATGCGGGGAGCCGGGCTTGTCGTGCGGCACCGGCATGGTGTGCGATGCTCGCGCTTGCATCTGCGATAAAGATATCCAGAAGCCCTTCTGCGGCGATGGACGCGTAAATTCCGGCGAGCAGTGTGGAGAGCCCGGCCTCTCATGCCCCGCGGGCCAGGAATGCAACGATCGCTTCTGCCTGTGCTCGGGCTCCGATTACTGCGGTGACGGCGTCGAGCAGGAGGGCGAGCAGTGCAACGAGCCGAGGCTGCGCTGCGGCGTGGGTAGCTTCTGCGAAGATCGCAGCTGTCTCTGTATGGATTTCACCCGCGAGCCGCATTGCGGCAACAACATTCTCGAAGTGGGCGAAGAATGCGACGACGGTGACATTCTGAACTTCGATGGTTGCTCCGCATTCTGCGAGTACGAGGACGGCGCCTGTGGCGACGGCATCCTGCAGCAATCGTTGGGCGAACAGTGCGAGCCCTCGATCCACAGCGCCCTCCTGCCGTTCCGCTGCTCCGACACCTGCCGCATTGAGAGTGATTTCTGCGGCAACGGCCTCCGCGAAGAGGGCGAAGAGTGCGACGACGGCCCGAACAACGCCAACATCCAGAATGCGCGCTGCCGCCTCGATTGCTCGTTTGCGCGCTGCGGCGACGACATTCTCGACAGTGCCTCGGAGGAATGCGACGATGGCAACCGCCTGCGCGATGATGGTTGCGACCGCTACTGCAAGCGCGAAATCAGCATCGTGGGCCGCCGCACCGACAGCTGGACCGACGGCATCGCGCTGCCGGCGTCGCTTGTCGAGCTGCCGTTCCTCGGCGTGAAGGGGGAGTCGCGCCTGTCGGTCATCCCCGGCTTCATGGACCTCTTGTCGCCCTCGACGCCCACTGGCGGCCCTGGAGGCGATCAGCAGCGCCCCGGCACGACGCCGCAAACCGGACCGGGCATCATCGCGGTCGTGGCTGCCGGAGCTGCGGCGGGCGTTGCCTGGATGCGGCGCAGGCGTCTTTAAGAAGCTGCTGTGCTCAGAGCGGCTTGAGACCGGGCGTCCCCGTGGAGCGCGGGTAGACCTTCGGCGTCGGCGCGGTTTTTGCGAAGTGCAGCAGCAGGCGCGTGCCCCAGGGTTCAGGCAGCGTATAGGGGGTTGTTTTGCGCAGGGCCAGCCGAAGGGCATGCTGCGCCTTCTCGCTTGCGGCAAGCTCTGCATCGACAGTGGTGCTCTTCCATAGCACGACCATGCCGCCGACGGTCGCAAAGGGCCCCGTCAGTTCGAGGAGTGTCGGTAGAGCCGCGACCGCCCGGGCCGTCACGACGTCATACCGCTCGCGGTGGGCGCGATCTTGGCCGGCTTCTTCGGCGCGCACGGCGATAGTGCGCAAGTTCTTGATACCTGCGGCTTCGGCGATGCGCTCGACGGCGAGCATTTTCTTCTTGGTGGAATCGAGTGCCGTGATCGTGCAGTCGGGCCTGCAGATCGCCAGTGGCAATGCGGGGAACCCGCCGCCGCTGCCGACGTCGAGGATCGTGAGCGGGCGATCCGGCAGGAAGGGGAGCAGGGGCAGGCTTTCAACGATATTGCCGTACCAGCAGGCTTCCGCCGTGCGATGGGCGGACAAATTGATGCGCGTGTTCTCATCGAGGAAGATATCCCGCAGGCGTTCCAGCGCCGCCAGGTGCGCCTCGGGGATTACGACGTTCACGGCGTCTCTCATGCCGGAAGCGTACCACTCCGAAGCACTTTCCTCGAACTCCGAGCCGCGCTAGCGTGGTGCCATGCCACACGCACGCCGCATCGCCGAGTTCCTGCTCGATATCTCTGCCGTTCGCCTCGACGTCGCCAAGCCCTTCACCTGGACCAGCGGCATCCAATCGCCGATCTATTGCGATAACCGCATGCTCTACAGCCACCCCGAGGCGCGCCGCTTCGTGGTCGACGCGCTCTGCCAGCGCGTGCGCAACATTCACATTCCGCCCGATGTCATCGCCGGGACGGCCACCGCCGCCATCGGCTGGGCCGCCCTTGTCGCCGACCGGCTCAACTTGCCGTTCGTGTACGTCCGTGCGCAGGCCAAGGGCCACGGCATGGGCAAGCGCATTGAGGGCGATTTGAAGCCCGAGCAGCACGTGCTCGTCGTAGAAGACCTCTTCTCGACGGGTGGCAGCGCCGCAAGCACCGTGGAGGCGCTCCGCGACGAAGGCAAGGCGGTCGTCACCGATGCCGTCGCCATTTTCAGTTATGAATTCGCTTCCGCGCACGAGAAGGCCAACGAATTGCAGGTGCATTTTCACCCGCTTTCCACCATTTCGGTCCTGATCGACGTGGCCTTGGAGGAAGACAGAATCACCAAAGATGACGTTTCGGCCATCCGGCGGTTCATCGCCGATCCGCAGCACTGGCGCTGAGTCTGGCCTATGGGCCCCGGGTGACGCTATGCTCTCGTCATGGCTCAGACATCGCTCGACTGGGACGCATTGGCGGCGCGCATCGACGGCGCGGCGGACATCGCTGCGCTCGACGCCCTGGAGCAAGAACTCTTCGGCCGCAAGCAGGGGCTTCTCACACTCGCGCTCAAAGAGCTTGGCGCCCTGGCTCCGGAGGAACGCCGCAAGCGCGGCGAGGACCTCAATGCCCGGAAAGCAGTGCTTTCGGCGCGCCTCGAAGAACGGCGCGGCGCACTCAAGGGGCAGGAACGGTCGACGCTTGCCTCATCCGACGTCCTTGACCTGACCCTCGACCTTCCGGCGGCTGCCCGCGGGCATCATCACCTCATCCCCGAATTCCTGCGCCATGTGGAAGACGTGTTCGCCAACATGGGGTTCGACATCGCCGAGGGCACGGAAATCGAAACCGAGGAATTCAACTTCGACTTGCTCAACATCCCTGCCGACCACCCCGCCCGCGACGCGCAGGACACCTTCTGGGTGCGCGGAAAACCCGGTGAGGCGCTTGTGCTGCGCACGCATACCTCGCCCATGCAGATCCGCTACATGCGCTCGCAGAAGCCGCCGCTGCGCATGATTTGCCCCGGCAAGGTGTATCGCAAGGATGCCGATGCCACGCACTCGCCCATGTTCCACCAGTTCGAGGGGCTCATGATCGACCGGTCGATTACGCTGGCCGACATGAAGGGCGTGATGATCGAGGCCATCCGCGCGCTCATCGGCCGCGACGTGGAGTTCCGCTTCCGCAGCAGCTATTTCCCCTTCGTCGAGCCGGGTCTCGAAGTGGACGTGCGCTGGCAGGGCGAGGGCGAGACGCGCGAAGGCAAGTGGCTCGAAGTCGTGGGGTGCGGCCTCGTGCAGCCCGTGGTGCTCAAGAACGGCGGCCTCGACCCCGAAGAGTGGTCGGGCTTCGCGTTCGGCTTCGGCGTGGAGCGGCTCATCATGATCAAGCACCGCATCCCCGATTTGCGCCTTCTCTACGAAGGCGACATGCGTTTTGCGACGCAGTTCTGAAGGTTCAGGAGTGGAGCGCGAGCTCGATGAGCACGAACACAGCGTAGATGCACAGCGCCGCCCACCAGGTGAGGATGCCGAACAGGTGGAAGAACACCATGATCACCGTCGCCGTGCCGAGGAACATGCCTTGTCGCAGGGCAATGGAGAGCGTTTTTCCTTCGTCCCAGTAGTGCACCCGCAGCCGCCGCCAGAGCAGGAAGCTCGACAGCGAGGCGATGGAGGCGACGCTCAGGAAGATGCTGACGAAGAAGGAGGGTAACGCCTGCATCGGCGCGGTTAGCGGGCTTACGCGGAACAGCACGACGAGCAGCGATGTTGTCGAAAGCACCGAAGCGAGCCCGAGGCCGAAGAGCAGGGTATTCATACGCTCTGGGAGGCAAGGTGCGCTTTGAGCGATTGCATATCGGCGAAGAGCGTCTCCCGCAGGCCCGGGTTATGGAGGGCTGCCGCCGGGTGGTACATCGGGAACGCGGTGCAGGTGTCGCTGAGCTTCTGAGGTTTGCCGTGAGCATCGCCGATGCTGAGCGAGGAAAAGAACTGCGTCAGCGCGTGTCGCCCCAGCGTGATGATGACGCGCGGCTTGATGATGGCGATTTCGAGCATCAGCCACGGCACGCAGGCTTCTTTCTCTTCCGGCGTGGGGTCGCGGTTGTCGGGCGGGCGATACTTTACGACGTTGCTGATGTAGACGTCGTCCCGCGACATATCGATGCTCTTGAGCATCTCGTCCAGCAGTTTTCCTGCCGCGCCGACGAACGGCTTGCCTTGTTCATCTTCTTTTTGCCCGGGCGCTTCGCCGATGAACATGATCGCGGCGCGTGGGTTGCCGTGGCCGAAGACGGGGTTTGCGCGTTCGGCAAGCGGGCAGCCTTTCCAGGCTGCGAGACGGTCGCGGAGTGCGTCGAGCGTCAGTTCCATGCCACGAAAGTGTAGCACGTCGGCATGCTGCTTTTTGCTAGAATCGTCGGGTGAAGCGCGTGGCACACGCCATCGGGGGGAGGATCGAGTTGGTTATCGGCGCGCTGGCGCTGGCGGCGTTCGTCCTCCAGGCGCGGTACCTGCACGAGGCCGGGCGTGCTACACCGACGAAGGCGTCTACGCGCAGGCCGGGCGCAGCATGATGCACGGCGCGATGCTCTACCGCGATGTTGCCCTCAATCACGTGCCGCTGCTGCCAGTGCTGGCGGGCA
This sequence comes from uncultured Candidatus Peribacteria bacterium, assembly GCA_964488165.1. Classification (GTDB taxonomy): domain Bacteria; phylum Patescibacteriota; class Gracilibacteria; order Peribacterales; family Peribacteraceae; genus VMFU01. Next base: position 1,152 of record CAZATU010000010.1, on the reverse strand, counting down.
TCGGGCTTTTCCTTACCAAAAGCCTCTTCCCGTTGCGTCTCGCGTATCTGGCGTTCAACTGCGGCGTCGCCCATGCCGGGGGCGCTCCAGGAGGAATTCACGCAGCGCTACCGTGTTGTGCTGGGTACGGAGTTCGGCACGTTGCTCGCAACGGACCATCCCGGTTGCACGGCGAAAACGCCGCGGTGAAGCGGGGGCGAAGAAAATGGTGGAGCTTAGGGGACTCGAACCCCTGGCCTCTTCCATGCCATGGAAGCGCTCTACCAGCTGAGCTAAAGCCCCACGTCGGAGACGGGACTGGTACCGACCTGTAATCGAAAGAAATGGTGCGCCCGGCAGGATTTGAACCTACGACTTCCAGATCCGCAATCTGGCGTTCTATCCAGGCTGAACTACGGGCGCACAGGGGGGCGAAAAGAGCGGATACCTGCAGGCCTGATTCCCGCAGGGCCAGGAGAGGCTAGCATGCCTTACGGGGCTCTACAATACGCAACATCGGGCATGCAGGCGCGTTTAGCCGCCCGCACAGATCGTTCTCGTCCGGCCATCGGCGCAGGTGAACACGCGGCAGCCCTGCACGATGCTCATGGCGCAGGAAGCCGCGGAACCTCCCAGGCTACTGCTTGTTCTGCTGGTGCTTGTTGCCATGCCTCTGCGGCACTGGAGCACTTCGCAGCGGCCCACGGTCGTCGTGAGAGTCATCCCCGGGCACACGGCCTGCACCTCGGCGTTCTGCGCGGCCCATTGGGCGCACGGGCTTTCGCTTTGGCTTGTGGAAGGCGGCGAAGAGCGGATCACGGGCGACCGGCTGATGCTGCTGGTCGTGGCGGAGCTCGTCGAGGCGTTCTGGGTATCACATTCCAGCACAACGCAGCCGTTGCGCACGTTCCTGATGAGCGTTCCCTGGGTTTGTCGGCAGAGGCCTCGCATCTGCTCATTGCGTTGCTCGGAGCCGGGGCAATCCACGTCGGGCATCGCGCACTGGAAGGTGATGCAGCCGTTGATCCGTGATTCCTGCAGCTTGCCGCCGCCCTGGGCGCATTCCGTCCGAATTTTGAGATTCAACGCGTCTTGCTGCTGGCACGACACCGCGCTGCTCGTCGATTCGCGTTGCTCGCACTCATACACGCTGCAACCTTCAACGGTGTTCTT
>CAZATU010000009.1:0-9752 GCA_964488165.1 uncultured Candidatus Peribacteria bacterium | reverse complement strand
CAACGAATGCACCGATGACTGGTGCGACGGCGCCGGCGCCTGCATCCACCCGAATGTCGTCGATGACACTGCTTGCACCGGTGGCACCTGCCAGGTCGGTATGTGCACCGCCGCTTCCTCTTCTGTCGCGACGTCGACGCCCACGAGCACGCCCACCTCGACGCCCACGTCCACGCCGACCTCTACTCCGACGTCCACGCCCACCTCGACGCCCACGTCCACGCCGACCTCTACTCCGACCTCCACGCCGACCTCGACTTCCACAAGTTCAGTAAGCTCGTCATCGGCATCGAGTACCACCGTTTGTGGCGACATGGTGATCAGCGGCGCTGAGGAGTGCGATATCGATAACCCCGCGACGACCAGCATTGATGAAGCGGAATGCGCCGATGCATACCATTATTGCGACGTTGAAGACTATCCCACGAACGCTGCACTTGCCTCATGCGTCTGTACCGTGGACGAATATTGCGGCGATGGCATCGTGAACGGCACCGAGCAATGTGATTACAACAGGCCTGGTGAGAGCTTCTGCACGCTCGGATGCATCATTCCGCCCGGTGGCAACGGGCCTGGTGGCAACGGAGGCATTGGCGGTACGGGCGGCTCTTCCGTCGGTACATCGGCCTCCAGCGTCAGCAGCAGTACGAGCAGCCCAATCATGGTGTGGTGCTGCAACCCCGCGACGGAATTCGTGAATCCCGCCCCGCAAGCCATCACGACCTGCGGCGGAACCAAGTTCAACATTTCCCGCGTCACGTACGCCCAGGCGCAGGACCGCTGCAAGCCGCAGATGTGGTGCTGCATCCACGAGAACTTCACCTCCTGCGGCAACGCGCCGTTCGTGCCGATCGGCGCCACGCAGCAGAACGAATGCTGGGGCTCAACCTTCACGCGCGGCATCATTTATTATTCGCCCGCAGACGCCAACGCCTGTGCGAACGTCTGTAACTAATCCTTCCCCCTATCCCGATGACGCATATTTCTCCTCCTCGCTGGTTGCTCGCGGTGCTCGCGGTGCTCATCGTGGTCGGCCTGCTCTACGCAGTTTCTTCCATCGGCGTCCTGCCCGAGCCGTCCGCGAACGTGCGGCCGCCGGTGAACACGTCGTCCGTCCGCAAACCCACCAACCGCCCCCCCAGGAAGCCCGAAGCCCAAGAGGAACGCTCGGCCACGGACATCGTGGGCTGGTGCTGCATTCGAGACACCTACACCTGTAAGAAAGGTATGAACCCTCGCAGCTGCAAAGATGAAGGCGGCATGCTGTTCAGCCCCTTGGAGTCGCACTGCGTTCGCCTGTGCAAGCCCTGATCGATGCGCAGGGCCTGGCTGCTTACCGGCATTCCCGTCGCGGGCCTCGGATTGCTGTGGAGCATGGCCGCGCTGCAGGGCTACGGCAGCTTGCCGGCACAGCTCCTGCCCCCACCAGGTTGCTGCATTTCGTATGGCTATCAATGCGTTTCGTATGATGCTTTCGGCCAGCTCTATACAAAAGAAACCTGTATTGTCCGCGACAATAACGAGGCGTTCGATGACAACATGAATGCCTGCAACCAGGCCTGCGGCGTGGAGTACGTGTTGCCCGGCGATAGTTCCAGCATGTCGTCATGGAACAGCGCGAGCACGTCGTCGTCTTCGAGTAGTTCGTCGACCTCATCATCATCATCATCTTCATCTTCGTCTTCGTCTTCGTCCTCATCCTCATCTTCATCCGCGTCCTGGTCGTCGAATTCCTCTTCCAACAGCTCGTGGTCGTGGTCGACCTCGTCTTCCGCCTCTTCGCACTCTTCTTCATGGTCGAGCTCGTCGGCGTCGACAGGGTGCTGCGTTGAGCTCACCGTCGGTGTCGGCACGATTACCGCCCCCTGCACGGGCACAGCCTACGTCGCGATGAACGATTACGATTACACCGAGAATGACAACACCAATGATATCGTCGTGCAGCTTGCCGGAGAGGAGGGGACGGTGACTGCCGAAATCTATGCCGACGAGCCCCTGGGGCACGACGCCGGCGTCACTATGTTGGCTGGTCATCAATACGGCTACTACGCGGCCGGTAATCGCCTGCGCCTCGGCTACGACTCGCTCGGCGACCCCGTGGAATACGACGTTGATGGTCAGCCTGACCATGACGGGGCGTTCCCCACCGACGACTCGTTGCCCTTCCTGTGCACGGTGCCACCTTCCGGAACGATCACCCCGTATGCCGGCGTTGTCGTCATCCGGCCTTCGGTGTCGTCCTCGTCGTGGTCGTCAACCTCCTCTTCCTCGACCTCCTATTCTTCCTATTCCTCGTGGTCGTCCTGGTCCTCGGACTCGTCGTGGTCGTCGGAATCGTCCTGGTCTTCCGATGCGTCTTCTTGGTCCTTCGCATCGTCCTGGCCGTCGACGTCGTCCTCCGTATCGTCTGCATCCTCCCGTTCTTCGTCTTCCGATGAGAGCGGCAAGTTCGTCTATTGCTGCGCCCCCGGAGCCTCCGGTTGGGATTGGGTGCCGCTGGGCTCCTGCCCGAACCAGATCATCGGCGGCGAAACATACACCCTGCTGCCTCTTCCGTTGCCTTCTTCTTCCTCCGCGTGCTCTTGTTCGTCCGCGGGCCCAGTAGGAGCGGCGTTCACGGGCTGCTCATGTTCATCGTCTTCGGACAGCGGTTTGCCGCCTCCTCCACCGCCTCCTCCACCGCCGTCACCCTCAACGTGGGATTGCGACGGCCCCATGCCCGACCCACAGTGCCCGACCGGCCCCGTCGATTGGCTCTGCGGAGCGTATAACTTCCCCGGCACCGACTGCCGCGCTTGCAGCGTGTGCCGCACGAGCATGTGGAGCCTCGAATTCTGCACCGAGAGCGAATGCCTCGGTACCCTCGGCGGCGGCGCTCCTGGGACCTATGCGGGCACCGTCTGCAAGTACAACCCTGTCACCACGCGCTGCTCACCGGCCGGCGATTCTCCGGTGTGCAAGCAGCAGCTGTGCAACTTAAGCGATGCCGAAGTCGCCAATCTCCCCGCTGCGCAGTGCCAGGCGCCCTTGGAGTACCTGCCGTCGTCGTGGTGGCAAATCATGCTCGGATGGTTCGGCATTCTGCCGACCTGCGTGAAGAGCGCGGCCTGCAGTTGAGCCGCTTGGGCATCTGATAGGCCACTGAATACACGGCATTGCAAGAGGTGTGTGCTCGACACTCGCGGAGTGCAATGGCACGATTTGCAGGACGTGTTTCGCACGTCGTCGGTATGTTGAGCTCACCCCTGTCACGGCAACGAAAGATGCCCCTCCTGTTGGCTCTCGCAGCTGCCGCATTGTCCGGAGTGTTTGCCGTGGGCTCCGCCGCTGCGCAAAGCAGCGCCGCATCCACGTCCTCTTCTTCTGAAGATACCAACCCCATCGGCTGGTGCTGCCCAAAGAATCCCCAGGGCAACCCCGACTACGCGTTCGAGTGCACCACCGAGATGCTCCTCGACGATTGTCTTACCGGCTACACCGACCCGCTGTACATCGGCGGCTACGACCCGAACGACCCGGTTGCCAAGGAAGACCGCCGCAACCTCTGCAACAAGAACTGCGGCTACCCGCCTGCCACCCCCAACACTGCTGCCGTCTGTGGCGATCAGAACAGGGAAACGAATAAGGGCGAGGAGTGTGAATTCAACATCGATGGCAGTGAGCAGGACCCGACGTGCGGAGCGACCTACGGAGCGGGCTTCCCGTTCTGCGATCCCGCGAACTGCCTCTGCGTGAGTGCGCCGCCGCTCTGCGGCAACGGCGCACGAGATCCTAATGAAATGCTACCGACGGGGTGCGACAACAGTGTCACCAATCCCGACTACAACGGCGATGGAGCGGTCGATGAGCAGGATGCGAAATGTTACCGAGGAGGGGGAGACCCGAACGGCACCTGTAAGAGCAACTGCACCTGCGATTATACCGTTGTGGAATGCGGCGACGGCGACGTAGGTGGCACCGAAGAATGTGATTACAGCATTTGCACCATCCCTACCCCGCTGGTCGACGCCGGTGACTATTATATTGATGCCGGGTACTCCGAGGAGGACTGCATCGAGGACGGCGGCAGCATCACGATGGATAACGGCTGCCCCGATGCCCATCACTACTGCGATGTGATGGATGCCTACCTCAACCCCACCAGCGCCTCCTGCGTCTGCACCGCCGAGGATTACTGCGGCGACGGCACAGAGGGCTATGACGAGTACGGCTGGCCGGAGGAGTGCGACGACGGCAACACTGCCGATGGCGACGGCTGCTCGGCGTCCTGCGAGACGGAAGGCTGCGGCGATGGATATATCGAGGGTATTGAGGAATGCGACGACGGTAATCGCGACGATGACGACGGCTGCTCCTACGATTGCGAAATCGAGAGCTGCGGCAACGGCGCCATCAATCCCGGAGAGCAATGCGAGCCTTCTCCTGTTGCCGGCACCTGCTACGTCATCGACGACAACTTCGACATCGTTGCGGATTACGAATACACGGGCCTGACCGCCTTCCACGATTGTGTCCTCGGCGACCCCGCGAACGGCCTCTATGGCTACCCCGAACCCACGGCCGATGCATATTGCAGTTCCTACTGCACGTACCTCTCTTGCGGCGACGGCATCGTGAAAGGCACCGAACAGTGCGATGACGGCTCTCCGTGCATCGGTGGCACGTATGGCGGCGATTACATCAACGGAACGACGCTGACAGAAACAGCCTGCACCGAAGCCGGAGGCTCGGTGGGTTCGCCGGAAGACGGCGACGGCTGCAGCGCCGATTGCGTCTGGGAAGAGTGCGGCAACTATGTTGTGCAGCCCAATACATGGCTCAATGAAGTATGCGATGACGGCGGTCTCTGCTTGAGGACCAACTCCTCCACGGGCCAAGAAGAAGAGGTGCGCCCCATCGACAGCCCGGCCGATTACGAGATGTGCATCAACCCCAACGGCAATTACAACGGCTATGCCTGGGGCAGCGTGCGGCAGAATGCCACACCGCCAGATGTATGCGATGAGTATTGCCAGCTCATGACCTGCGGCAATGCTGTGATCGATGTTGGCGAAGAATGTGACAACGGCGGAACCTGCGTCGACAGCGGCGGCAACCCGATCGAGTACGAGGCTGGTAAGTCGACTGTGGGGAGCGAGCAGGAACGCCAGGCGTGCTTGGCCTACGGCGGCACGATCGAGACCGAGGATTCCTACAACCCCGACGGTGAGTCCGCCTGCAGCGCCTCCTGCAAGTACATGGTGTGCGGCAACGGCGGCACTCCCGAGCCGTTCCTCCAGGAAGATTGCGACCCCGGAGCTTTCTGTGACTGTACGGGTGCCAGCAGCGACTGCATCAGCACCTTCTACGATACCGATGGCACACCGATCCTCCTGCAATCTACTTCCGACCTGCAGGCCTGCTTCGATGCCGATGGCACCTGGGTGGTGAACGATCAAGACCCCTCCTGCGCCTCCGACTGCACCGTGCACCTCTGTGGTGACGGCGTCGAGGATACTGCTTTCGGCGAAGAATGTGACGACGGCGCCGTATGCAACGGCGGCCTGCTCGACGACCTGCTGGTGTCCGACACACTGTCGGCTAACGATCCGAATTATGTTTCCGTGGACGATTGCACCTACTTCGGCGGTGTCGCTCTGCCCGAATCCGGCGATGGATGCGATGATTACTGCTACAAAGAGATTTGCGGCAACGCCTATTACGATTATGGCGAAGATTGCGACAACGGTTACTGCAACGGCGGCACCTACGACCGTTTCCACATCAACGCCTACAGCGGCAACAACACGGATACCGACACGCTGCCCGATGGCACTACGATCACCTTGATCAGCTACCTCCGCTGCATCGAGGGCGGCGGCATCGCCTCGGCGGGCCAGCTCTACGGCTGCAGCGACGACTGCAAGCTCGGCACCTGCGGCGACGGAACGAAGGATTATTACGAAGATTGCGATGACGGCGCCCGCTGCGCCGGTGGCCAAACGTACGATGGCTACGATGTGCCATCGGACATCTCGATCCAGCAATGCATCGATGATGGCGGCGTTGTGACGCCGGAGTCCGGCGACGGCTGCAGCGAGTACTGCGAAACCGAGCAGTGCGGCAACTATGTGCTCGACTCCGTCAGCCCGACTGCCATGGAAGATTGCGACGACGGCTCGTTCTGCAGCTGCGTTTCAACAACGCTTGGCAGCCCCTGTTACAGCGAAGGTTGGGACGACGCCTGGCTCGGCAGCAATGAGGATATTGCCGGTTGCGAGGATGTCGGCGGCGTCTGGCTGCCCGACGACTCGGGCACCTGCGGCGACGATTGCAAACTCCTTTCCTGCGGCAACGGCAAAGTCGACGGCACCGCGGAGCAGTGCGACGATGGCGGCATCTGCATCCTCCCCGACGGCGGCGGCCTCGATGGCACCGAAGTGACGTCCGAAAGCGCCATCGCTTCCTGCCTCTCCTATGCGAGCAACGCCTACATCCTGCCGATGAACGGCGACGGCTGCGACGCCGACTGCAAGGACGAGGTCTGCGGCAACAAGAAGGTCGACGCCGGCGAAGACTGCGAGACGAACAAGGTGTATTGCGACGTCGACGGTGACGGCAACCCGGATTCGCCGATCTTCTCCGAAGCCGACTACGACGCCTGTTGGCGCGCGGCGTTCGCGAACAACGTCATCACGTACGACGAGTTCCTGCTTGTCGAAGCTGAAAACGGCTGCGATGAGCAATGTAAGGACGGCAGAGACAAGAAGATCGTCTACTGCTGCGAGGGCGGTACCACCGGCTGGGAATTTAAGGGCTTGGCCGATTGCGGCACGAAGATCATCGGAGGCAGCACGCTCATGTACACGCCGGTCTCTGGCGACAACTACGCCGACTGGGATTGCGAGTTGCTGACTGACGATGACCTGACCAACGACGGCCTCGCCGACGTCCGATGCCCCATTGCGCCCCAGGATTGGCAGTGCGCTGTCTACAACAACTTCCAGGACTGCCGAGGCTGCGGCAGCTGCGATAAGAGCATCACCGATACCTGCAACCAGACGGAGTGCGACACCTTGGGCGGCGGTGCAGGCGGCATGTGCGAGTTTACGCCGGGGTGGCTCTACGGCGGCACCTGCAAGCCCAATGTGAACAACGCCACCTGCAAAGGGCAGCTCTGCGACTTGTCTGATGCGGAAGTGTCGCAGATCGCTGAAGCCGATTGTCAGGAGCCGATGATGTTCGTGCAAGACACCAGCACCTGGGGCAGCATCCTCACCTTCTTCGGCTACCCGAGCGGCACCTGTGTCAAAGGCCCCATGTGCATCCCCGGCGCGCTCTTCGAATGCGCAACGTATGATGAAAACGGTCAATGCACGGCCTGCTACGCGCCCATCGAGGATAACCTCTACGAGCTCGGCCTCTGGATGCAGTCGTATACGGCACTCAGCCCCGAATCAGACGTGTTTGCCTGCCCGATGTCCGACCTTACGACCTGCGGCGATTCCTGCAACAACACGCTGCTCTAAGAGCGGGGCGAGTACGCCGCTGAAGAGATGCCTCTGAGACTTGCGATGCGGCTTGCAGATGCGCTCTTGCTGCGGGCCAGTGTACTTCCGTCGCATCGAGAATATCGCTAAGCTCTGCTTCGTGGTGCCCGGCAGTACCTTGCTATGGCGTAAACGCGCGGCAGAGCTCGTGCTGCTAAGCATCGTCGTGCTCGGAGGAACGTGGTATGGCACGCGCTATTACACCGCCCAGGTCAACAACCAAAACGGCTATTGCTGCAAGCCCGCCGATGTTGCTGGAGGGCTTGGCTGCGGCAACGGCGTCAATGACGGGCGATCGCAATTGGGAGCGTGTGTCGCAGCCGGAGGCGCGTGGTCGCGCACGAAAGATGCGTGCGACTTCCAGCTCTGTAATGCGAAGGGCTTTTGCTGCAATTCGACGGCTGTCCCAACGTCGTGCAATGTTGCGAATAAAGTGACGCAGGATACATGTGTCACGGCGGGCGGCACGTTTTACATGGGCGACAGAGTTGCGTGCCAGGCGTCGCTCGATTTGCCGGGCGCGGCAAAGTGTAACAGTGATTTCGGCTATTGCTGCAAGCCCATCAACGTGAATAACACCGGAGAAAACTGCAAGGCGGTGCCTGTCCGAGAAACAGAGTGTGCTGGCGCCGACGATGTATTTACCTTCACGAAGGCAAGCTGCGACGCCCTCAACTCGCGCCCCATCGCGGATTTCTGCAAGAACCCGGAGGGCATTTGCTGTTACCCCCAGGGCACCACCAACGACGGCGGAACGCTGGATGACGGCATCCCCGATGGCGGCGCCATTGCCAATGCAATTTGTTGGAAGCCGAGCGACACCGTCGACGGCGCTGGTGACGACATTTACGATAACCCGCTCACATCGTGGTCCGATTGTCGGCGGCTCGGTGGCACCTGGGTAGGGGAGGAAAATGCCGCGAATACGGCCAAGTGCAACGTGATGAAAGCGAATAACTGCGCAGTGCCGAAGAACTTCTGCGTCTACTACAAGAACGGCGCCAACGTCCTCGTTGCAGGTTGCAAGGACACAGCGTTCAACGTCGGCGGCGCCGCACTCAACCCGCCGTTCAATGCCCCCGCCGCCGCCGGAGCGGCAGTGGCCGAAGGACAGCGCCTGCAGGGCACCGCCGCCGCCGGGTACGACACGGCCGACGCCTGCAACGCCGCATGCAGAATCCCCGTGGTAGCCGAAGCCGCGTGCTGCGACCCCGCAAAGCCCCAGGCTCAACGCTGTACGATTTCGGGCATTTTCAGCAACAACCCGTGCATGCAGTGCGGGACGAAAGCGGATGAAGTGGGTTGCAACGGCGTCGCAGGAGGCGTCTGCATCTGGCGCGACGGTTTCTGCGAAGCCAACGACGCCGCTGGCAAATGCTCGTCGTTCTGCTGCGACGGGGCGCTGCGCCAGTGCCGCCGCGTCCCCGCGGGGACGGTTGGCTGCGCCAACTTGGGTGTGCCGTACGTCGGTGACGTGAAAAACGCGCTTGGCGATTGTAACGCCGCGTGCGGCGGGTTGGCCCAGGTATCGGCCTGCCCCCAGGGCCAGCAATTGCAGGCATCGATGGCCGTGTGCAATGCGCAATGTGGCAGGGGCGGTGTCGGAGGCCAGGTTGCGGGTCAGCAGGCAGGCCAACAAGCAGGTCGCCAGGGTGGTCAGGGGCAGATCGCAGGTCGCCAGGGTGGTCAGGGGCAGATCGCAGGTCGCCAGGGTGGCCAGGGGCAGATCGTGGGCCAACGCGGCGGCCAAGGGCAGATCTCGGGCAATACGCTGGGGAACGTAGGCACTCTTGCCGGCGTTGCGGGCGGAACGAGCTCTGTTCGCCCGGGCACCACCTCACGCACGTCGGTCGGTGGAACGACATCCCGGACATCCGTGGGAGGAACGACGTCTCGCACGTCGGTCGGCGGAACAACATCGCGTACATCGGTCGGCGGAACAACATCGCGTACATCGGTCGGCGGCACCACCTCACGCACATCGGTCGGTGGAACGACATCCCGGACATCCGTGGGAGGAACGACGTCTCGCACGTCGGTTGGCTCCACCACCTCACGCACCACCTCTACTGCCACCACATCCAGGACGACGTCCACGGCCACGACCTCGCGGACCAGCTCCACCACCTCACGCACGACGTCCACGGCCACGACCTCGCGGACCAGCTCCACCACATCCAGGACGACGTCCACGGCCACGACCTCGCGGACCAGCTCCACCAC
>CAZATU010000008.1:0-13918 GCA_964488165.1 uncultured Candidatus Peribacteria bacterium | reverse complement strand
TCGTCGCACTCATACACGCTGCAACCTTCCATGGTGCTTTTCAGTAATTTGCCTTTTACCTCTGCGCACCATGCTTTCGTCGAAGCATTTTCTTCTTCCAGCCATGAACAATTGTTCACGCTCTTGCTCTTCGACTTCGTGACGCTCGACGTGGTTGCAGTCTTGCTGTCGTCGCACTCATACACGCTGCATCCGTTGGCCGTGCTCTTGAGCAGCGTACCCTTCACCTGCGCACACCATGCCTTGATCGAGGCATTCGGCGCCTCCCATCGTGAACAGTTTGCGACGCTCTGGCTCTTGGATTTCACGCTGGAGGTTGTCCATGCGCTTGTCGTTCGCGGCGCGGATGTCGTAGCGGCCCCGCCCATGCGGCACTCATACACCGTGCAGCCGTTGAGCGTGCCCTTGAGCAGCGTGCCTTGTTCCAGCCGGCATGCCGTTTGGACTTGTGTGTTGCGGGCATTCCAGGCGCTGCAATCATCGCTCGCCGAAGCGATGGAAGTTCCCAATGCCATGCAGAGGCCGATGTGTGCCACACCGAGAAGGAAACGACATCGTTGGGCTCTGCGCATGAGGAAGAGGGGGAGAATGACCGCATTGTCCGAGATGGCAACGGACAGAGCAATTGTCAGCCCTCGGGAAACGATTCATCGTGGGCTACACTGCGGGCCATGCGCCGCCGTACGGCATCCGTGTTGGCGATCACCGTAGTCCTGCTTGCGGCAGCAGGATTTTTGCTGTTGCCGAAGCCCTTGCCGCTGTGTTGCGGGGGCGACGGCCAGGTGTCGCGGTCCGCCAAGGTACTGGCGCTGCGCGCGTCATCGGGGGCCATGGTCGTTTGGGACGCCTGGAAGAGCCGGGTGTGGACCGTGCCCGCGCCGGACATACGGAGCGCCGACGCTGCGGGGAAGGGGAATGCTGTTGTGTTCGTCATCCCCGGCGCCGTGATGCTCGGCGATATGCATACCGGCGCTGTAGCGCCGCTCCAAGAAGCCACGGGCCTCGCGCCTGCAACGGCGATGATCAGCGATGACGCGCGCTTCGTTGCCGTGGCTGGTGCGGATGCAGAGGGCAACGGCGTGTGGCTCATCGACAGGGAACATCATGACGCGGTGCTCGTCAGCCTTCTCCCCGACGGCGCGCGGGCATCGGATGCGCAGCTCTTGGCACTGTCTGCGGACGGGCGGTTTGTGGCGTTCGCTGCGGAGGGCAATGTGTTTGCGTTTGACGTGTTCCGAGGCAGGGCGCGCAGGATTTGGCGGCCGGGCGCTTAGGGCTTGGCGAGGAAGCGTTCGATTTCTTCCACGGCGTCGCCCAGTTTTCCTTCGCGGCTTTGCACCTGGAGTGTGCATAGCGGAGCGAAGGTGAGTTCGTGTTCCATGCTCTTGAGGCGGCGTTGCAACTCCTCCTCGGCCATAGGCGCGCGCTTGGTAATGTGGGCCACGAGTTGCTGCGTGCTTTCGGGGAGCAGGAAGATGGATTGCAGCGAGTATGCCGGGCTCTCGCCGGAGAACAGCGCGTGGCTGCGGATACTCTCGAAGCCCTGGACGTCCACTTCGCGCACCACGGTCTTGCCCGTTTCGATCGCCGGCAGGATTTCTTCTAGCAGGGTGCCGTAGCGTGCGCCGCCGTGCACCTGGGCCCATTCGAGGAATTTTCCGTCGGCCAGGAACGCGTCAAATTCCGCCTCCGTCAGGAAGCGGTAGAGCGTGTCGTTTTCCTTTGGGCGCTTTGCGCGCGTCGTTGCCGACCGCGGGAAGTGCAGCTCTGCATGCTTCGTGCGCAGGCGCTGGAGAATGACGCTTTTGCCCACGCCGCTAGGGCCGATGAGGAGGACGAGCTTTCCTGGGTGCATGCGCGTTTCGGTGCGCTGGATCGTAGCAGGAAATCCCCGCCCGGTCTTGTCCGAAATGCCGATGCGTGCTATACTAATCGGATTTGCTCCTTGCATTTCTTCGGCTCCCCAAAGAGGCAGGGAGAGTTGAGGGGCGACGGCGGACACTCCACTCTGGAGCTGTATCGCGAACGGTCCGCCCCTCGCCCCTCCCTGCCTTCGCACAGCTCCGACCGCTGTGACCAAGGTTCCCTCCGCTCACGCGTGAGGGATGAATATCAACACCAACAATGCCTGCTCCCCGGCTCACCGGGAGGCCGATCCCCGAGACATCGGGGTGCCACAAACATCCACAGAGCGGCGCGCTCAGACAACGTGCCACTTGGTAGGGAGCGACGGTCGGGTCACTCTCTAAGGACACACGCGTGTCTTTAGAGCTCTTGGCGCCCGCCACCTCTGTTGTCGCACTGCGACCCCGGAGGCGGCGGGCGCCATTTTTGTCGGTGAATACTTGTCCGAGGTCGGCGGGCCGCCTAGGCTTGGTGGGAAGTTTCCCCACCCGGTATGCCGCGTCCGAAGATCGCCGTTCTCTACGTCGGCGGGTCCATTGGCATGGTGCGCAATCAGAAAACGAGTCGCATCGACCCTCTGGAATCGCTCGCCGAGATCCACCGCTTCTTGCCTGAAGTGCAGCGCGAGGCGTCGTTACAGTTCTACTCCATCGCCAACTTGGGTTCGTCCGAAGTGACGCCCGAGCACTGGGTCGCCATCGCCCGCGCCATTGAGCAGCATTACGACGAATGCGAAGGGTTCGTGGTGATCCACGGCACCAACACCATGAGCTACACAGCGGCGGCCTTGGCCTTTGCGCTGCAGGGTTTGAGCAAGCCGGTGATCCTGACGGGCGCCCTCATGCCCATCAACGAGCTCCTGGGCGACGGCCGCATGAATTTGATTTTCGCCATCCGCGCGGCGCTGCTCGATATCGCCGAGGTGTGCGTGGTGCTCGGGCCGCAAGTGCTGCGCGGCGTCCGCGCCAAGAAGGCCGAGCAATCGATTTTCCACACGTTCGACACGCCGAAGTTCCCGCCGCTCGCGGAGTTCAACACGGGTGTGAGTTTGAGCGAGCAGCGCATGGTCCGCCGCAAGCGCCGCTTGGAGCCGCGCATCGGGTTCGATACCAACGTCATCTCTGTCACGCTCCACCCCGGCATGCCCGAGCGCCTGTTCGAAGCCGTGCTCTCGGTAAAGCCCAGCGGCATCGCGCTGCGCGCGTACGGCCAGGGGATGCTGCCCGAACATCTCTTCCCGTGGCTGCGCAACCTCTACGAAGCGAACGTTCCGGTGCTCATCACCTCCCAGCTGCTGCGTGGTCGCATCGATCTGCACCTCTACCGCAAGCAACTGACGCTCGAACAGCTCGGCGTGATTTCCGGCAAGAACATGACCCATGACGCGGCGGTCGTGAAACTGATGTGGGCTATCGCCAATGTGCGCGGCACGAACCGCATCCGCGAGGTCATCGAGCGCAATCTCGTCGGCGAGCTCGACGACTAATCGTTGTCGTCCTGCGAGTGGTCTTCGGCGCCATGCTTGTCGAGCAAATGCTTGCCCACAATGGACGCGATCGCACCGCCGATGATCACGCCGGCGACGAACTTTCGCACGACATTCGCCTTCTTTTTACGTCTGCGCAGGATCCACCACATCGATCGCTGGGGAACGAGGCACCAGTCTAGCAGAAGGCCCCCTTTTGTCCATGCTCAGTGCCCGTCCCAACCAATAGCCGGATAGGCCTCCAAATGGCGTAAAACCTCGGTTTTTACCGCTGCAAGCTTTTCCGGCGTTCGGGCCTCGATGCAGATGGAAAGGCAGGGCGACGTATTGCTCTGACGGATGCCCGCCCAGGCGCCTTCGCCGAAGTCGACGCGCACACCATCGAGGGTGTTCACCGGGTAGAGCGCGGCGAAGTGCGCCGTCACCTGCGACACGATCGCGGTCTTCTGGGCGTCGGGGCAGTGGGGGCGCATCTCCGGCGCCTGCACGACCTTCGGCAAGCCTGAACGCAGCGACGAGAGCGAGGCGCCCTTGGCATGGAGGATCGACAGTATGCGCAGGCCCGCGACAAGCGCGTCGTCGTAGGGGTAGTAGCCTTCGCCGCAGAAGAAATGCCCCGACTGCTCGCCGCCAAGCAGCGCGTTGTTGTCGCGCATCGCATGCTCCACGAACGAGTGGCCTACTTTGCACATGACGGCCGTGCCTCCCCATGCCTGCACTTCCGAAAGAATCGTGCTGGAGTTGCTCACCGTGCACACCACCGTCGCCCCGGGGAAGCGCTCCAGGTGGTCGCGGGCGAGCAAGAGCAGCGTTTCATCGGCGGTCAGGATTTGGCCTCGGTCGTCCACGATGCCGATGCGGTCGCCGTCGCCGTCAAAGGCGAAGCCGACATCGATGCCGCCCTCGGCGATCGTGTTCTGGAGGTCGGCGAGCGTCTGGTGCTTGCTGGGGTCCGCGGCGTGGTTGGGGAAGGTGCCATCCGGCTCGATGAAGAGCTCCGTCACGGTAGCCCCCAATGCCTTGAGCACGGCGCATGCCGTGGGTCCGGCGATGCCGTTGCCGCCGTCGACGGCGATGTGCATGCCTGCCGCGACGCCCGCGAAGCGTTCCTGCAGGAGGGCTTTGTAGGGCGTGAGTGCGTCGTAGTCTTCGCTGGAGCCCTCGCCGTGCAGCACGTCCTCCGCCGCAATTTGCGCGCGCAGCGTTTGCAGATCCTCGCCGCTGAACGCCTCGGCGTCGCGCAGCTGCAGCTTGAGGCCGTTGTCATCCTTGGGATTGTGGCTCGCGGTGATCTGGATGCCGCCGTCCAGGCGGCGCTCGCAGATGGTGAAGTAGTTCACGGGGCTCGGCGTCGCCCCAATGCGCAGCACATGGCAGCCAGCCGCCATCAGGCCGGCGACCACGGCCGTTTCGAAGCCGGGGCCGTGCGTTCGGGCATCGAGGCCCACGGCGACTGTCGGATGGTCGATGCCGTAGCGTCTGCGCAAGGTGGTGCCGAACGCCTGAGCAATCCATCGGCATCCGTCGGCTGTCAGCTGCGCTTCGGCTTTGCCTCGGATGTCGTAGGCGCGGAAGATGTGAGGATCGATCATTGGCATGGCACAAGAGTACAAGCGAGCAAGCGCGCGCTGCCCTGTGTGATATTGCTTATTTTCAATAATATGATATAATATTCATAAATACCACACACCCATATGCACAAATCTCCTGCCTTCGGCGAGCATCGGTTGAGTACTTTTGCCGTAGGAAATTCCGTACCCAATGGATCCAGCGAGGGCATGCCGCCTCTCAAGGGTCTACCGGGCAGCCCGCAGCAAAATGCGGACCAGCGCTGGCAAAATATTGCGCGTACTCTCGACCCCAAGAATGCCTCGGTGCGCATTGTCGAGCGTACGATCGCCATGGAAGGCTCTATAAAAACGATTCTCAACATACGCCGCGAGATGGGGCAGATTACTCTCGATATCAATCGCATTGATCGCGACCAGTCACTTCCTCCTGATGAGAAGCGTACGCAGCTCGAGGGGCTGACCAGAAAGCTGCAAAATGCACAGGATCGACTCGATCGCGAGTCGTATGTGCTGGGTAGCGCTTGGTTGCTTAACCTTGAAGGCAAGACGATCGATTTGCCGGAAGGAGGGACGGCGGTGCTGAAAAATTTCTCTCAGACGGGTGATGTGATCAATGCTGATGCAGAGTACGAAGCGCCGAACGGAACGCAAACGCGCCGCATCTCCTTTAGTCGCGCTGCCGCTACGGGCATTGGTCGTTCGATGACGGACAACATGAGCACGATTCCGCCGGCCGATATTGAGCGTGCGTCTGCGCATGTCCCGTTGTTCCAATCGCCGCAGGATGTTGGCCTGCCGCGCATGGTCTATAACCAGTTGCTCGGACGATGATCGTTGTGCTCTGCATACGCAGGGCATGATGCCGCTATGCCTTCCTAGAACATTTCATGCCTTCACCGCTCACCGTCGCGTACTTCACGATGGAAATCGGGCTCACGAGCGACATGCCCACCTTTGCGGGGGGGCTGGGCGTACTGGCTGCCGATATCCTCCGCTCCTGCGCCGACCGCAAGGTCGCTGCAGCGGGGATGACGATGTGCTGGCAGCACGGCTACCTGCGCCAGCATCTGCGCGCCGACGGCACCCAGGAATATGAGGGCCTTTCGTGGAAGCCCGAGCAGTTCTTGAAGAAGCTCCCGCAGACGGTGTCGGTGACCATCGAAGGCCGCAGCGTTGCTGTGGGCGCCTGGGTGCTCGAGATGCGTGGCGCCGACCACATCGTCCCCGTGTATTACCTCGATACCAACCTTCCGCAGAACGCTCCCGCTGACCGCGACATTACCAAGCATCTCTACGGCGGCGGCCAGGAGATGCGCATCCGCCAGGAGCTGGTGCTCGGCATCGGCGGCGTGCGGATGCTCCGGGCGCTCGGGTACGCCGATATCGGCACGTTTCATATGAATGAGGGCCATGCCGCCTTCCTCACGCTGGAGCTGCTGCGCGAGCGCGGCTTCGATGATGCCGCGGTGAAGGCGTCCTGCGCGTTTACCACGCACACGCCGGTCAAGGCGGGGCACGACGTGTTTCCCTACGACATGGCTTGGCGGATCGCCGGCAACAACCTTCCTTGGCACATCAAGAAGCTTGCCGGAGACGACGCGCTCTCCGTTACCCAGCTTGCGCTCACGATGAGCCGCTACACCTGCGGCGTCTCGCAGATTCACGGCGAAGTGTCGCGCCGCATGTTCCCCGGCCATGCCATCGATGCCATCACCAACGGCGTGCACCACATCCGCTGGTGCGGCCCCGAGATGCAGGCGCTCTTCGACCAGTATCTTCCCGGCTGGCGCGACGATCCTTCGCGCCTTGCCGACGCCCGTACCATCCCCGACGATGCTCTCTGGGAGGCGCATCGCAAGGCAAAGCGCCGGTTGATCGCGATCGTGCAGGATCGCTGCGGCATGCGCTTCGACGAAGATCATTTGCTCATCGCCAGCGCGCGCCGTGTCGTTCCCTACAAGCGGCCGGAGTTGATCTACACCGATCTCGAACGCCTGTGTGCCGTCGCCAAAGGCCGCGTCCAAATCGTCCATGCGGGCAACGCCCATCCCGACGATCCCTTCTCCCAGGACGTCATCAGGCGCATGGTCGAACGGTCCGCCAAGCTCAAGGATGCGGTGAAGATCGCGTACCTGGAAAACTACAATCCCGACCTGGCACTGCAGCTCGTTTCCGGCGCCGATATTTGGCTCAACACGCCCACGCGCCTCATGGAAGCCTCGGGAACGTCGGGTATGAAAGCCAGCCTCAACGGCACCATTAATCTCTCCACGCTCGACGGTTGGTGGGTCGAAGCGTACGAGCGCGACTATGAAGCCGGTTGGCGCATCGGGCCCATGGCCCTCTACCTCGACGCGGAGGAGAACCGCACCGTCGATGCCGAAGATCTCTATACCCAATTGCAGTACGAGGTTCTGCCCGAGTACGAGTTCAGTGATCGCGTGCGGTGGTTGCGCCGCATGAAGCGGGCCATTTGCCTGCTTGGATACTTCAATACCTCGCGCTGCGTCCGCGAGTACGAGGAGCGGGCCTGGAAGCTCCGCTGATCAACCCGCGACGACCACGATGACGAAGTTGATCGCCACCCAGCTGATCAGGATGATCGCAAGGCCGATGAGTGCACGGAGGATCAGCTTCTTCGACGCGCCGAATTTCTCTTCATCGCCCACGAAGAAGATCATGGAGAGGCCCGCGTAGACGACCACGGCGATGGTGATGATCGTCGCGAAGAGTAGGAGGTTGTTCACCACCTGGATGGTGCGGATGATCACGGGGCCGGCGTTGGGGCCGCCTCCGGCCAACCCGAGGGTCTGGACGATTGCTCCGGTGAACGTGATGAGCATGATACCGCCGAACACGCCGCCGATGGTGCGCTTGATCTGCGCGGTGCCTTCCTCGCTGCCCATGCTCAAAATGGCGCGGATGCCGCTGACGATCACCATCGTCACGCCGCCCACGGCGACGATCACCAGCAGCCACGAGACGAAGCCGAGGACTTCATCGGTCAGCAATCCGGCGTGCGCCACGGGTGCTTCCAGCGCCGTGCCCGGGCCGCCGAAGGAGATGCCTCCGTAGAAGATGTCGACGAGCCGCGGCGAGAGGAAGAACAGCGCCAGCGCGGTGAGTGAGGCGGCGATTTTGTTCTTGGCACGGCTGAGCTCTTCGTCGCTGCCGCGGTAGACGAGCGTGAAGCCCGCCTGCACGATCATCAGCACGGCGATGACGCCGATGAGCGGCTTGAGCAGATCCATCACCGCAAGCCCGAGGACCGTGATGCACTCCGGACCGGAGCACCCTGCCGCGAGGTAGGGGCCGGCAACGGCGTTCACGATCGTGCTCAAATCCGCGGGCAGCTGGGCGTGGGCTGCGGGGATGCCGAGAAGCGCGAGGACGGAGAGCATGGTTAGAGGGCAAGGAAGAAGTTCACCAGCACGTAGGCGCACAGCACCACCACGATGGCGATCATGGTGCAGGAGATCACTTTCTTGGCGCGGTCCTTGAGCGATTCGTCGACCGAAATGATCAGCATGGCGCCGGCGATGATGATGCTCACGACCGCGAGCGCGCCGATGAGTTCCAGCAGGAAGTTCGCCATACCAACGAGTTCCACCGCCAAAATACCGGAATTGGCCCCTGGGTAGAGCGCCGCCACAAGCGCGTTGGAGAGCAGGATCGCGGCGACGCCGAAGACGCCGTTGAAGAACTGTTTCTTCTGCTTGTCGGTTTCACCCTGCGATTGGCCTTCGAGCAGGATCAAGCGCACGCCCTGGATCGTCAGGCGCATGATCACGATGCCCGCGAGCGCCGCTTTGAAGAAGAAGATCGCCTGGTTCACGGCATTGATCAGCGGGGCTGGGCGTACCAAGTCGTTGGGGTTGCCACTCGGGGCGAACGCCTCGACGATGGCGGCGGTGAGCGCAACGAGCGCGCAACCGAAGATCGCCATTTCGTAGGCACTTTTCGCTTCATTGATTGTGCTTTCCTCTGAGCGTGCCAGCATCAGCTGCACGCTGTAGTACACGAAGCAGCAGAGCGCGATGCCGACGAATGCGATTTTGAGTGCCGGCCACACGCTGCCCCAGAAGAATGCGTTGAGACCGCCCACGCCGCCGCCGCCGCACGACAAGAAGGGGATCGGGCAGTCGGGCACGGGGAGCTGCGCCGCCGCGGCCACGGGCCAGAGCAGGAGGGCGATGCCGAGGGCATTCCAGCGCGACATATCATGATAGTGTACCAGAAACACGTCTTTCGCGCCATCCTCCGCCGCAAAAGCGGCGTATCCGCTTGTACCGGCACCGCGACGACGTAGAATGCCCGCCATGCGTCTCTCCTCCTCGTCCATCGGCCAGCCCATCGCCCTCAGCCCCACCCGCGAAGCCCAGGTGTACGCGCTCTTCGCGCTTGCCATGGCGCTGACCGCCGTCGGTGTCTTTGTAGGCATGCTCTACGCCCCCGTGCTCCTGCGGGGCGGCTACCTCTTCCTGTTCGTGCTGGCGGAGCTCGGGCTCATCCTCACATCCGGTTGGTGGAGCAGGCAGACGCCCCTCAATATCGTTCTCTTCGCGCTGTTTCCCGTGTTCTCGGGCATCACGGTGACGCCGTATCTGCTCATGGTGCTCACGGGCTACGCCAACGGCGCTTCCATCCTGCTCAACGCGTTCCTCTCCACCGCCTGCATGGCGCTTGCGGCTGCCGTTTTCGTTCGCAGCACATCGTGGGATCTGTCGTTCCTGGGCCGCGCGGTGTTCCTCGGCGTCATCGGCTTGCTGCTCATGGGCGTGCTGCAGATCTTCGTGCCGTCGCTCAGGACGGGCGCCTTCGAAATCCTGCTCTCCGGCGCGGGCGTGCTGATCTTCGCACTGTTCACGGCCTACGACCTTCAGCGGATCCAGGTGCTCGGCCGCATGGGGGCGAGTCCGTTCGTGCTGGCCCTGAGCCTCTATCTCGATATTTTCAACCTGTTCCTCTACGTCGTGCGCTTCATGGTCGCCATTTCCGGCGATCGGCGCTAGGAACGGCCTGGAATGCACTTTACAATCCCGTAAACGTGCCGTAATCTCCGCGCAATGTCCAAGAGGCCAACCCCCAAAAAGCGGCGACCCAAGAGCAGGACGCGCATCCAGCGCTCCACGTTCCTCGCGGCCGAAGCCAAGCGCCTTATCGGCCGTTCGCGTTCGCCGTTCGGCGGCCCCGCCAAGCCCAAGAAGCAGGGTGAAAAGGCCCTGGAGAAGATCACGAGGATCAAGGCCTAAGCCCGGCCCTACCCGCTCCCTCCACCATGGCACGTCGCAGACACCTTTCACGGATCGCGGTCATGCAGGTGCTCTTTGAGCGTGAATGCCGCGCTGAATTCGAGCCCAATGAAGCGTTGTCGCGCAATATTGCCGAGCTTGGAGACCTGGATGAAGTCTTTGCGAAGACCCTCTTGAGCGGCGTTCTGGAGCGCGAAACCGACATCAAGGAGGCGGTGCAGACGCACGCCCCCGACTGGACGCTCGACCGCATGGATCCTATTTCGCGCTGCACGCTGCTGGTCGGCACGTTCGAGCTGCTCTTCGGCGGCGATGCGCCTCCGGCGGTCGTCATGAACGAAGCGATCGAGATCGCCAAGGCGTATGGCACGGACGAAAGCGGCAAATTTGTGAACGGCGTCCTCAACGCCATCGCCAAGGGGCGCAAAGCGGCCTGACGGCGCGGGCGGTTCCACGCTACACTGTGGCCGTATGCCTCCGCAGTCCTTCGTCCTGCTTGAGCGCACCATCGGCACCACGTTCCGTCAGAAGGAGCTCTTGGCGCAGGCGTTGACGCATCGCAGCGCCGTCCGCGAGGCCCGTGCACACGGCCACAACGAGCGGCTCGAATTCCTTGGCGATGCCGTGCTCGAGCTTGCCGCCACCGAGTACTTGTATGCGCTCAGCAGCAAGCCCGAAGGTGAGCTCACCAACTGGCGCTCGGCCCTTGTGCAGCGCGAAAACCTCGCCGCCGTGGCGCGTGACATGCAGCTGGGGGAATACCTCTACATGAGCCGTGGCGAGGAGGCGAGCGGCGGCCGATCGCGCGATTCAACGCTTGCCAATGCGCTCGAAGCCGTCATTGGGGCGCTCTACCTCGATCGCGGTTTTGAGGAGGCCAGCGCCTTCTGCCATCGCTTCATCCTCCATCGACTCAAGGATCTCCTCGCCAAGGGCAAAGACCGCGACGACAAGAGCGTGTTCCAGGAGATGGCCCAGGAGAAAACGGGCATCACCCCGCACTACGAAACGGTGAGCGCCGAAGGACCCGACCATGACAAGATTTTCACCTGTGCCGTCTTCATTGGCGACGACAAGGTGGCCGAAGGCAGCGGCAACAGCAAGCAGCGCGCTGAGCAGGCGGCGGCCAAGGAGGGCTTGAAGGAGAAGAAGTGGGGCTGAGCTTTGCCCTTAGGGTTGCTCTTCCGGGTCCTTGCCTTCGCCCTGCGTCGGACGACAGCCTTCGCCATTGCGCATGCCGGGCCCCTCGGCGGAGACCTGCATGTGCACCACTGTCACGCTCTGTCCATCGCCGTTTCGCAGTTGTTCCAGCAGGGGCGCCAGGCGGTGCAGCATGAGCGCCACCGTCCCTTCCACGCTGTCGAGGCGCCCCATGGCTTCTAGGACATCCTGCCCTCCGTGAGCTCCTTCGACCTGCAGGTCGTGGATGATCTGCTGCTGCTCGAGCACGGTGGCCCGCAAATGCGCGAGCTCCATTTTCTGGGCGATGGCCTCTTGTTCGGTTTCGCGCAGAAGTACGGCCTTCCCGGTCTGTACGTGGCTCTGCAGCACGGGCGACGCCGTGAGGCAGTCGGTGTACACCTGTGCGAAGAGCGTGCGCAACGACGCCGTTGTCTGGAGGTAGACGAAGATTTTGCCGATCCGGCGCCGGATGCCGTCCGGTACGGAATCGAGGCCGGGTTTCAGGCGCTCCAGGCGCACGTCATACCCGTCGCCCTGGCCCGATTGAAGGGCTTTCCACGCCTCCGCCATCGATGCGAGCGTGGCATCAGCCTGGCTTTCGGCGTAGTGCCGCAGGTGCCAGCGCGTAAAGAGTGGCCCGAGGCAGGCGACGCCCGTGCCAATGGCCGCACCGGCGGCGGTGCCGTAACCGCTGCGCGAGACCATGAGGCCAATGGCCGCGCTCACCGCAGGCGTCACGCTGCAGCGGATCGGTCCGCCGAAGACCCATTGGCCCATCATCGCTTCAACGATGCGCCGGTTCACCGAACGGCGGATGTCGTCAAAATCGCCCGTTCGCTGCGGCGGTGGGCTGAGCTCCTGCAGACGGTCGTACGATGCCAGCAAATCCAAGTCCGAAAGCGTGGCAGCCGTCGCGTTTGCAGCAGGCATGGGGCAATCGTAGAGAGCAATGACGGCGCAAACAACACACCTTCTTTTTTCGCTAGGGCAAGGAGTTGGCGGAGCGTCGGCGATGTTCGGTGAAATCCCGCGGCACCGCCACGACTTTGACCGTACTGCGAGTCGCTCACTTCATCTTGATCTCGATGTCCACGCCCGAGGGCAGAGACAGAGACTGCAGGCTTTCCACCGTCTTGAACGTGGTCTCGGTGAGGTCGATCAGGCGGCGGTGGATGCGCATTTCGTACTGGTCGCGCGCGTTCTTGTGCACGAAGGTCGACTTGTTCACCGTGAACTTGTGGATCTTCGTGGGCAGGGGAATGGGGCCGTGGACGACGGCGCCAGAGCGCTCCGCGGTATCAAGGATCTTGGCAGCAGCCTCATCGAGCACGCGATGATCGAAGGCGCTCAGGCGGATGCGCAAACCCATCACACCGGGTGCAGCAGCGTCTTTCTTCGCAGGTTTTTCTGTTTTGGATTTCCGCGATGCCGCCGGAGCCTCCGTTGCGGGAGCTTCGGACTTCACCTTTTTTTCCTTGGCGGGCTTCTTGGTCGGCATCGGAAGGGGGGGAAAGAGCGGAGGAGAGGGGCGTGCAGGGCACGCCCCTCTATCCGGTGAATTACTTTGTGATCTTGGTCACCACGCCGGCGCCGACAGTGCGGCCACCTTCGCGGATAGCGAAGCGCGTTCCTGTTTCCAAAGCGACCGGAACGCCGAGCTTCACGACGAACTTGATGTTGTCACCAGGCATGACCATTTCCACATTCTCAGGGAGGGTCACCTCGCCCGTAACGTCGGTCGTGCGGATATAGAACTGAGGCTTGTAGCCCTTGAAGAACGGCGTGTGGCGGCCACCCTCATCCTTTGTGAGGATGTACACTTCAGCGTCGAACTCCGTGTGCGGGGTGATCGAGCCTGTCTTCGCCAAGACCTGGCCGCGCTCGATATCCTCGCGCTCAATACCGCGGAGGAGCAGACCGACGTTATCGCCGGCCATACCCTCATCGAGGAGCTTGTGGAACATTTCGACACCCGTGACGACCGTCTTGCGGGTCTCGCGGATACCGACGACTTCGACTTCTTCGTTGACCTTGATGATGCCCTGTTCGATACGGCCCGTGGCAACAGTGCCGCGGCCCTTGATCGAGAAGACGTCTTCAACGGACATCAAGAACGGCTTTTCGACTTCGCGCTTGGGATCGGGGATGTGCTCGTCGAGAGCGGCCAAAAGCTTCTTGAGAGCCTCGATACCTTCGGGCTTTCCTTCGACGGCAGCCAACGCGGAGCCGCGGATGATCGGCGTTTTGTCGCCGGGGAAGCCGTACTTGTTGAGCAAGCCGCGGATTTCCTCTTCGACGAGTTCGATCAGCTCAGGGTCCTTGACCATGTCGATCTTGTTCAAGAAGACGACGATGAACGGGACGTTCACCTGGCGAGCGAGCAGGATGTGCTCACGCGTCTGGGGCATCGGGCCGTCCGTTGCGGAGCAGACGAGGATGGCGCCGTCCATTTGAGCGGCACCCGTGATCATGTTCTTCACGTAGTCGGCGTGGCCCGGACAGTCGACGTGCGCGTAGTGGCG
>CAZATU010000007.1:0-44377 GCA_964488165.1 uncultured Candidatus Peribacteria bacterium | reverse complement strand
TCTTCCACAGCGACGATTTTTCCTCCCACTTTTTCTAAAAAAGTGGGAAAGAGTCTGCTTCCGAAGC
Organism: uncultured Candidatus Peribacteria bacterium; assembly: GCA_964488165.1. GTDB lineage: Bacteria > Patescibacteriota > Gracilibacteria > Peribacterales > Peribacteraceae > VMFU01. Next base: position 44,310 of record CAZATU010000007.1, on the reverse strand, counting down.
GTCACTGACACAATCGACCATGAGCCACGCGCGGTGCACGCGCCATGGCGAGCGCATATTTTTCTCCCATTCTGCTATGCTCCTCCCATGTTCGAAGCCGTGCAGCTCGGCCCCTTCCTCCTTTGGACGCATATCGTCTTCCTGATGCTGGGCGTGTGGCTGTCGTCAGAGTTTCTCTTCCGCCTCGCACAGAGCGCGCATTTCTCCTTGCAGCCGTTCTTGGAAAAGCGCTGGTGGTATGCGGGTGGATTTGCGTTGGGTGGCAGGCTCATCGCCATGCTCACGCAGTACCGCGTGTACGTCCGTAATCCCATGCGCGTGCTCATCGTGTGGGACGGCAATTTCAGCTTCCTCGGCGGGGTCATCGGTGTGGCGATCGTGTTGTGGTACGTCAACCGCTCGTCGCGGGCTACGTTCCTGCAATGGCTCGATGTGCTGCTGCCTGCGGCGACGTTCGGCATGGTATTCGATTGGATCGGCAAGTTCTTCGCGGGGCAGGAGTACGGCAGGCCGACGGATATGCCGTGGGGCGTGACGTATGACGCGATGCAGGTGCGCTACGCCGTTCCGGTGCATCCGGTGCAGCTCTATTACGCCGTCTTTTACCTGCTACTGACGTTCCTGCTGCTCATCGTGCGCAAGCATGCCAAGCGCGCGGGCGGCGAGACCCTCTTCGGCATCGTGGTGGCATCTCTCGGCACGGTGTTCCTGGAGTATTTCCGCGGCGATTTTGCGATCTCCGTGTTCGCAAACCAATTCGATTTTCTCATTCTTGTGCTGCTCTTCGGCGGTCTCGGCGCTTTCTCGTTGCTCGAGGTGCGCATGAAACAGTGGGGGATCATCAGCTACGAATTGGGCATGGCGATCTTCTTCGGCTGCTACCTCTACCTGCGCACGCAGATGGAGCTCACGATCGAGCTGCGCTTCAGCCAGCTGCTCGCGGTGCTGGCACTGCTCGCCACCGTGGTGTACGTTGTGGTGCATCGACGACGGTATCCGCATTTGTAGCCGTCGCATCCCCGCATCGTCATGCCCGTTCTGCAAACTTCCTTCGACGCCTTTCTGCTTTCGTTGAGCAGCGACCCGATCACGATGGCCGTGCAATTCGGCATCGCCGCCCTCGGCGCCGTCGCCGTCTATCTCTTGTTCTTCACGGTCCGCGACATCCTCCTGCGCACGCGGTCGCTCCTGTACCAGTTGGCGTGCATCGCGCTGGTTGCGGCGCTGCCGATCGTCGGGTTCTTCCTCTACCTGCTCGTGCGTCCGGCGCGCACCGTCAAAGAGCGCCAGATGGAGCGCATGCTCAAGGAAGTGCTGTCCGGCGAGAGGAAAATCACCCATGCCTTGGCAGGAACGCCGGCAGCGGGTAGCGTCGAGCACTCCGCAAAGTCCGCGCCCAAGAAAGGTTTCGTCCAGAAGGGCCTTCGCCGAGCGGAATCTCCCATCCCCGCAGCAGCATGAGCAACCTCTTTCTCTGGATCTTCGACGTTCATCCCTTGCCTGCTTCCTATAGCAGCCCGCATGTCATGGCGCTCGCCGTCGTGATGGTCGTGTTGCTTGGCGCCGCGCTCGGGCTTCGCCTGTGGCGTGCGCGCCAGCAGAACGCCGTCCTGCGTAAATTGTCGCGCTCGTGGTCCCCCGTGAGCTTCTGGTTCGGCGTCGTCGGGGCATTGCTCATCGTCGCACGCACCGAAGACGTGCTGCTCCTGTCGATGCGCTTCTTCTGGTTCCTCTGGGGCGCAGCCCTCATCGCGTACGTCGCGCTGCAGGTGCGCCTCTTCCGCGCCCGCCACTACACCGTGTTGCCATCGATGCGCGTAGATGACCCGCGCTCGAAGTATCTGCCGAAGCGCAAGAAGCACCGCTGAGATTTGCCCTTGGTACGGCGGTCGGGAGGTTGTTGACAGTAGGCTCCGGATAGGGGAGCATATCCCATCCTATGCCTCTCAAGCATTCGACGGAGACCACGCTTGTTGGTCTTCTTGGCGTCCTCATCGTGGTGTGCGGCGCGGCCCTTGCGGCCCTGCCCCCGCTGGCGTTTTCCGTTTGGCCGTGGGTAGCGCTCTTCCTGGTGACGCTCGCGTACCCCATTGCCGTGTATCCGCTCCTCAAGAGCCGTCGCGCTGAGTATGCGTTTCGCGCGCTCCATGCGTACCCCGCCGTGCTGGCACTGGTGTGGCTTGCATTTGCGTTTGCCCGCCCGGTGCATCCGGCGTTGGAGCAGGCCGGACGCGTCTTTTCCTGGGGGTGGACCGCGGTCGGCGCGGGTTTGGGCCTTCTGTTGCTCTTCTTGTTCTGCTTGCAGGTGATCCGCCAGCGCGCGCGCCGCGGCACGGTGCTAGGGGTGCTTGCGGTTCTCTTGGTAGCCGGAGCCGTCGCGGGGGAGCACGCCGGCGTCCCCGAGCACGCACGTTTCTTCTTTGCTCAGGTCATTGATCCCGATTTCTCCGTGGCCGATAGCCCGAACCTCGCGTTTTCCGACCATGCCGGCGAGGAGTCGTGGCGTATGAGCCTTCGCCGCATGTCGCGTCGTGAAGAGCGCTTGAAGAACCAGGAACGTCCCGACGCCGAAGCGACCATCGCGAGCGTTTCGAGCCAGACGCAAAGCCAGCCAATGATCGCGGTGCTACCCTCTCCGTTGCAATTCAAGCCCACGGCGACTGCCATGCCCCCCGCATTCGAGCATCCCATTGTCGATGCTCCTCCGCGCCTCTCGGGCACGGGTCCGGGCGTGAGTGCAGTGATCGTGCTCCTTCTGGCGTTGTATTGTGCCGTGCTGCATGATCGCGCCCGTCGGCGCAACCTCCATGTTGCCTGAGAGGTTTCGCGGCGCAGCCGTGTCCTGGTAGGCTCGTGCCATGCGCACCATCTCCTCTCTCCACGCTCGTCAGATTCTGGATTCCCGCGGCAATCCGACCGTGGAAGTCGATTGCACGCTTGAGGATGGAAGTTTCGGCCGGGCGGCGGTGCCGTCGGGTGCTTCGACCGGCAGCCATGAGGCGCTGGAGCTGCGCGACGGGGACAAGAAGGTGTACGGCGGCAAAGCCGTTGGCAAAGCCGTCGCCAAGGTGAACACGACGATCTCTCAGGAACTATGTGGCATGGCGAGCGACGATCAGCGCGAGCTCGATGAGACCCTCTTGGAACTCGATGGTACGCAGAACAAGTCGGTGCTCGGCGCCAACGCCATTCTCGGCGTTTCGATGGCAGTATGCCGTGCGCGCGCAGCATCGCAGAAGAAGCCGCTCTGGCAGTCGCTTGCCGAGCAGTACGGCGTGGACGACGCGCGGTATTTGCCCGTGCCGCTCATGAACGTGCTCAACGGCGGTAAGCATGCCGACAGCGGTTTGTCGTTCCAGGAATGCATGATCGTGCCGACGGGGTTTGAGACGTTCAGCGATGCGCTGCGCGCCGGCGTGGAGGTGTTTCATACCCTCCATGGCTTGCTCAAGAAGGCGGGCCACGTGACGGCCGTGGGCGACGAAGGCGGCTTCGCGCCGCGCGTCAAAGATGCGAACGAAGCCTTTACGCTCTTGATGGAAGCCATCAGTGCCGCCGGCTACGCGGGCAAGGTGAAGCTGGCGATCGACGCGGCGGCGACAGAGTTTTGCGAAGGCGGCCAGTACAACGTCGACGGCAAGCGCCTCAGCGCGCATGAACTGTGCGATTATTACCTCGATCTCGCCAAGCGCTTTCCGATCGTCTCGTTCGAAGACAGCCACAGCGAGGACGACTGGGTGGGATTCGCCGAAATGCAGGATCGCACGGGCACCGCGATTCAGCTCGTGGGTGACGATTTGTTTGTGACCAACGTGGAGCGCATCCGCATGGGCCTGGAGAAGAAAGCGGCGGACGCCGTGCTCATCAAGCTCAATCAAATCGGCACCGTCACCGAAACCGTCGATGCCATTCGTCTGACGCAGGAGAGCGGCTGGCGCGCGGTGGTGAGCCATCGCAGCGGAGAGACGGAAGACACGTTCATCGCCCACCTGGCCGTGGGTCTCAAGGCCGGGCAGATCAAAACGGGTTCGCTCTCTCGGACCGACCGCGTGTGCAAGTACAACGAGCTGCTGCGCATCGAGGAACAGCTGGGCGCGCAGGCGCGGTATATCGTGCCGTTCTAGGCGTCACCCGCAATCCTGCGAGTATTCCGTTGACCCGCAATCGAAAATCAGTAGGGTTCGCCCCTTATGGCAACGCTTTCCGGCATCGCGTCCGCGGTCTACGGCAATGATGAGGAGCAGAAGTTCACGCTGAGCGTCGTTACGTCAACGCAACGGCATGATGCGCAGTTGATTTCCACCCAGACGCATCCCGTTGATATTCATTCTCCCGCGAGCCTGCGCGAGCGGTTCGATTGTCTGTTCTCTGCCGTCGCACGCGCGGTGCGCGAGCGCCGCGATCAGGAGGTGGCGTCGCCCGTTCCGGTGATTACCGGTTGCCCGGTGCATTTTCCCATGGCCGCGACGTATGCACATCTGCGCGTTGCCTATGCACATCTGTTTGCTCCGCCGGGAGCGGGTAGGGCGCAGAAAAAGCGACGTGCGCAGCTCGCCGCGAAGCGTGCGACGGACGTGTCCCCGAGCCATGAAGAAGACGACGCACGGACCGCGATGGTGCAGTTTGGCGATATGCTCGGGAGATACCTTGCTCGTGCCGGTGTGCCAGCGGGGAGCATCGATTTCCATCCGCGCGGTTTCGCCGTTGAGGAATTGCAACCCGGGGCGATGGAGCGCATTCGGCAGGAAGGCACAGAATCTACGGAGGAAGAAGTCCGTTGGCTGGCGCTGAAAGAGCGTGCCGACGGCGGAGACGTTGCGGCGCTGGAGCAGCTGCGTTTCATCACTCGCATACAGGCCACGCTGTATGCCCGCTCACTTCTGCGCGTCCGCCGCGGGATCGCCGACAGCAGGTTTTTCGGTTTCGGCCCACGCGTCGAGCCTCTGACGACACGTCCCCGCTACAATTTTATCCGCTGGTTCGATTTGCGTACGGTGTTCGGCGAAGAGCTGATCCGCGTGCTGCGTCTTGATCACCACGTTGCACCTATCGCCCCCGGCGATGCAGCCATGCCCCAGTTTACCGATCCGCTTGCAACGATTCTTGCCGACCAACATGACGTTCTGACGGGCAACAAGCAGAAGACGGCGGTCATCATGTTGCGCGAACAGCGCCCTGCCTAGAAAACGCCCCTGGCCCGCGCCGCCATCCCTGTGTAGCATCCCCGTACGTCATCGGGACGTAGCTTCCGGCTTCGCCCCTCGGCTACGCCGAGACGGGCGCAGGAATTCCCATTGTGCAATCACACCATCGGGACGTAGCTCAGTTGGCTAGAGCGCTTGCATGGGGTGCAAGAGGTCGCAGGTTCAAGTCCTGTCGTCCCGACCATTCGACTTCGTCTGCGGACTACGCCGCAATAGGTCTATGCTGTATTCGTTCAGGAACCTCGGCGAAGTTCGAATGCAATGAGAACGGAGACGGGTCCTGTCGTCCCGACCAGATTCTTCTCACGCGTATGCCACAAGACTTGGATCTCCCACGGGTGCTTGAGGAGCTGCATGCGCGCAATCGGCGCGTGGAAGCCGAGAAGGCTTGGGAGGGGAGCGCGACCCGACGCGGATTTCTTGCCGTGCTGACGTACGCCACGGCGTGCGCTTTCCTCTGGTCCGTCGGGAACCCGGCGTGGTACGTGCATGCGCTGTTCCCCCCGGCGGGGTACCTGCTGTCGACGCTGTCGTTGCCCTGGGTGAAGGCGGCGTGGCTTCGCCGGAGGAGTGGTTCGTGAGATTGCCCGTTGCGTTTTGTTGCATAGATCGCTGTTTTGTGGTTCCATGACTCCCTTTATGGTCATGCCAATCATTGTGCTCCCGCTGGCAATCCTCGCAGGTCATATTTGCAATTATTTATAAAATGTGTCATAATAGTACGAAACATTCATGAGCCTCTCCTCCGACGCCATCGCCGCGGCCACCAAGGTGCTCGAAGAGCACAAGCGCATCCTCGTGGTGCCGCATGCCAACGTGGATCCCGACGGTCTCAGCAGCGCGCTGGCGTGCTTTTCCGTGTTCCAGGCGATCGGCAAAGAGGTGACGGTGATCTGCCCCGATACCCCGCCGGAGGCGCTCAAGTTCCTGCCGGGCTTTGAGAACATGCGCCGCGACGTGCAGGACCAGCAGCAATTCGTGCTCACGATCAGCCTCGACGAAGGCGTGGAAGTGGGGGAGGTGCGGTCGACTGTCGCCGATCGTCGCGTGAACATCATCGTTGTGCCCAAGAGCGGTTCCATTAAGCCCCAGCAGGTGACGGTGTCCGGCGGCGACCGCGCCTACGACCTGCTCGTCGTCGTCGATACTGCCGATCTCGCGCTGCTTGGTTCCGTCTACCGCGATCATGTGGATCTCTTCTCCGGCGTGCCAATCCTCAATATCGACCATCACATCAGCAACACCCGCTTCGGCCAGTTGCAGCTCATCGACCCCACGGCGGCGAGCGCCACCGAAGTGCTCTACCAATGGTTCCTGCAGGTTCCGAGCCTGCGCGATCGCATCACGCCGGACGTGGCAACGCTGCTTCTGACCGGGCTCATCACCGACACGCGCAGTTTCCAAAACCCCAACACCACGCCGCGTTCGCTGGAAGTGGCGGCGGAGCTGCTGGAACGCGGCGCGCGGCAGCAGGAGATCGTGCAGAACATCTACAAGACCAAGCCCCTCTCGACGCTCAAAATCTGGGGCAGGGCGCTCAACGGCATCCAGATCGACAAGGAATCCCGCATCGTCTGGTCCTCGATCAGCAAGGAGGATCTTGCGGAGATGGAGGCGAGCAGCAAGGAAACCCACGGCATTCTCGACGAGCTTATCTCCACGATCCCCGACGCCGACGTGCACGTGCTCTTCACCGAGCGCGAGGAAGGCGGGCTCAAGGCCAGCCTCCGTTCGTCGCCCGCCATCGACGCGAGCCTGCTTGCGGCTGCCGCGTACGGTGGAGGCGGGCATGCGCGCGCAGCCGGGTTCTCGGTGGGGCAGTTCCCGAATTTCGCTTTGCAGGTGATCGAATGTGTCCAGCGCCTGCGCGACGGCATGGCCCAGCAGCGCACGCAGGCGTCGGCCCCGGCATTGCCGCCCGCCGTACCGCCGGTGGTTCTCCCAGCCGCGCCCGTTTCCGCAGCACCGCCTGCCCCCGTTGCCTCGCCCACACCTACCCCCGCAACGGACGTCGTTGGCGAGATCTCGGCCGCTCCGACAAGCGTTTCCCCGGCAACGGACGTCGTTCGCGCCTTGCAGCAGGACGCTGCGCCGCAAAAGCCCACGGCCTGAAACCGACATTTCCTCATCCCATCGCGATCTGGTAAAGTCGACGCGTTCATATGCGTCTCGTTCAGGTAGCCAAAGCGCTCGGCATGACCGGGCAGCAGCTTCGCAAGGAGCTGACCCAAGTGGATTTCGGCGTCAAAGCCACGGATCGCGAAATTCCCGATAACCTCGCGCAAGGCGTGCTGCGCTTTTTGGCGAGGAAATACAACATCACGATCCAGATGGACGCCCTCATGGGCATGGAGGAAGAGAAGCCCCAGGCCGAAGCCGCCACGCCCGACGCCGCCGCCCCTACAGGCGTCTCCAAGGGCATCGAGCAGGAAGCGCCCAAGAGCGAATTGCACGTCTTGCGCAAGCTCACGCTCGATGACGTGCCCCGCGAGGCCATCGCCCGCGAAGCCAAGAAGCTGACCAAGGAGGAGCAGGAAGAGCGCCAGAAGGAGGCGGTCCATACAGCGCAAACCGTGTCGCGTCGCCGCAAGGAGGATGCTACGCCTGTTGCTCAAGAGCAGATCAAGAAGAAGGAAGGCACCGTTGCGTTGCCCGCGCAGATCACCGTGAAGGAATTCGCGGAGAAGGCCGGCATCCAAGTGCCCAAGGTCGTCGCTGCGCTGCTCAAAAACGGCGTTATGGCGACGATTAACCAGACCATCGATTTCGACACCGCCGCCATCGTGGCGGCCGAGCTGGGCGTGCAGGTGACCAAGGAAGAAGCCGCTTCCGTCGAGCATTTGCTCGGCGGTGATTGGCGCGCCATGCTCACCGATGAGCCGGAGCACCTGAAGCCCCGTCCGCCGATCGTGGTGGTCATGGGGCACGTCGACCACGGCAAGACGTCGTTGCTCGACGCCATCCGCACGTCGGACGTGGCGGGAGGCGAATCGGGCGGCATCACCCAGCACATCGGCGCGTACCAGGTGGAGCACATCGTCCCGGGCACGGGGCAGGTGCGGCCGATCACGTTCCTCGATACCCCCGGCCACGAAGCCTTCACGGCGATGCGCGCCCGCGGCGCCCAAATCACCGACGTGGCGATCCTGGTCGTTGCCGCCGATGACGGCGTGCGCCCCACCACGGTGGAAGCCATCAACCACGCCAAGGAAGCGAAAGTGCCGATCCTCGTCGCCATCAGCAAGATCGACCGGCCCGGCGCCGACTTGGATCGCGTCAAAGGAGAGCTTGCCGCTCAGGGTCTCCAGCCGGAGGAGTGGGGCGGTTCCACGCCGGTTGTACCGTATTCTTCCGTGACCAAGCAGGGCGTCGATAGCGTGCTCGACCATATTCTCCTGCTCGCCGATTTGCAGGAGCTCAAGGCCAACCCCGACCGCCGCGCCATTGCGACGGTGATCGAAAGCCATCTCGACCCGTCCCACGGGCCGCTGTGCACCGTCATCGTCAATACGGGGACGCTCGCCGTTGGCGATCCTTTCGTCTGCGGCGTCGTTGCGGGCAAGGTGCGTATGCTCGTGAATGCTGCGGGTCAGCGCTTGCAGCGCGTGCTGCCGTCGTGCCCCGCGCAGCTCTCGGGCTTCGACGCGGTGCCCCGCGTGGGCGATGTGTTGCAGGTGGTCGGCAGCGATCGCGAGGCGCGCAATATCGCTTCGGACTTGCAGGAGCAGACCGGCCATCACCAAAAGCGCAGCCTGGCCGACCTCGTGACCCGTTTGCACGAAGGAAAGCTTTCGCAGCTGAAGATCGTCCTGAAGACCGATGCACAGGGCTCATTGGAGGCGATCCAGTCGGCGTTGGAGCAGCAGTGCACCGATAAGGTGACGGTGAAGGTGATCCATGGCGCCGTCGGCGCTGTGACGGAGAACGACGTAATGATGGCCGCTGCCAGCGAAGGCATCGTGATGGCGTTCCGGGTTTCCGTGCCGCCGTCGGTCCAGCGCACGGCAGAATCCGAAGGTGTGCAGGTGCGCGAGTACGACGTGATTTATACCCTCATCGAAGACGTCATCGGCTTGGTGCAGGGGCTCTTGGTGCCCGAGGAGCAGGAGAAGGTGCTGGGGCACCTCGAGGTCAAAGGCGTGTTCCTTACCAAGAAGAGCGAGCAGATCATCGGCGGGCGCGTGCTGGATGGCGTCATCAAGCGCGTGCCGTTCCGCTTGCTGCGCGGCGAAGCCGTCGTCGGCACCGGGAAGATCCTGTCGCTGCGCCGTGCCGATAACGATATCAAAGAGGCCAAGGAAGACAGCGAGTGCGGTATGCGCATCGAATCCACCGAGCCGATCCTTGTCGGGGACCGCCTGGAGGCCTACATCCGCGAGTTTAAGAAAACCGAGACGGCCGCCTGATTACACGCCCGGCTGCCCGAACCTCCACGCGCCTTGGGTGATGTAGTTTTGGACGAGTTCCTGCGCGTCGGTGTCGCGCACGCGCCCGAGGGACGAGAGGAAGGGGAGCATGCGTCCGCTGTTGATCATCCGGAAGAGCGACGAGCGCATTTCACCCGACGCCGTTTCGGGGATCAGCGTTTCATTCAGCTGTTCCATTTGCTCTTCTGTCAGCGGCTGGCCGCGCTGCAGGCGTTGGAGCAATTGGCGTATTTCCGGCGTGATCGTGGTTCCGGTCATGGCTTCTTCGGCGAAGCGCCCCCATTCGGTGCCCTGTACGCCGAATTGCCCGGCGAGGTTGTTCTGCCGCAACGCAGACACGGCATCGTTGGCTTCGCGGGCAACGTGCATGGCGCGGCCTTCGAGGATGTTGGGGTTCGCTGCGTAGAGCGCGAGCGCCCCGTAGAGGAACGGCGCGATAGAGGCATTGCCCGTGCGGTAGCTGATGATGCCGTTGAGGACGGCCAGCGCGCCGCCGCCCACGACGCCGAGGAAGCGTGCGCCGCTGCGGGTCGCCTGGTTCACCGGCGAATCGGCGCGCATGGTGTTGTACTGCTGGTAGGCCATCGTGTGCGGGTCACTCTGCCACCCATAGGTATCCAAGAGCTCGATGACGCTGCGGATTACTTCGGCCTGCTCCGGAGGCATGCTGCCGACGAGCATTTCCAGGTAGCGCTTGTCTTGGGCGATCCTGCGCGCGTCCACGCGGTAGGTCGTATTCGCCCCGCTGCCGTCCTGACGCATGTAGACCATGAGAGGGTTCGGCTCTCCGCCCACTTCTTCAGGGCCGTGTTGCACGAGCCTGTCGAGGATTTCCTCGACGGTCTGCTCCACTTGCGGCGGGAGCTGCAGGGCGTTGAGCCGCTGCCGGATGCCCTGCGGGCGTTCGATGGATTGCTCCATGAAGTCGGTAATCTGCTTAATGCGCTGGACGGCCTCATTGGTGTGGTACGCCTGGATGCGTTCGCGGGCGAGGCCGCTATTGATGATGCCCACGGCGCTTTCGGCAGGGAATTGCATCGCGAACTGCTGCTGCGGCGTGAGCGCGCCCATCATGGGCCGCTGCAGCGCTTCGGGGCCTTGCATCTGCGGCGGGCCTTCCGGTTGCCATTGAGGGGTGTTGAACGAAGGCATGCGATGGGTTGCAGCGGAGGTTTAGCGGGGCGGCGTGGGCGGCGTGCCGCGGATGGCGGCGATCGTTTCGGGTGTCAGGTTCAGGTTGGTGCGGTTCAAGTTGCCAGCGCCGCTTTGCATGTGCTGGAGCACCTGCGCGAGCTGCTCGTTGGTGAGGGTGGCCGCGTTGATCGCCGGGTTGAGCTGATGCAGCGCGTCGCGGACTTCCTTGCGCGCGGTTTCTCCGCCGGTGCGCATGTCTCCAACGGCCTTGCGGAGGCGTTCGGCCTGGGCGGCGTTGGCTGCGGCGTTGGCCGATGCCGTGTTGGCTTGCGTCTGCATGGTGCCGGTGAGCGGTGCGGGCGGAGGTGTTGGGCCGCCACCGGGGGGGCGCAGGGGATTGAGGCCGCGAATCTGATCGGCGATGCCGCTCGCACTGAGCCCTCTGCCGCCGGGGCCCATGCCCGTGGTGCCCGGAATCGGGATCTGCATCGCGCCGGAGACCGCAGCCTGCCGTACCTGGCGGCCGGTGTCCTGGATGCGTTGAATCATGCGACCATGCTGTTCGCCGAGCTGCACGCCTTGCAGTGCCTTAAAGACGCCGCTGTAGAGCACCATGATGCTCATGAGCATCCAGAGAATCTGCCAGAGGTTGCTGACGCCGTCGATGATCGGCGCGGTGATATTGAGTAGTCCTCCTACCGAGCCTGCCGCCGTGAAGTCTTGGGCGAGCGCGGCATTGATGAGGATGAAGCCGATGGCCAGCGGCGCGGCGACGACCGCCGGCATGAACGCTGCTTTGAGGAACAATTCCAGAATCATCTTGGGCACGCCCTGCGTGATGCGCTCGTCGAGGAACCATCCGAGGAAGTAGAACGGCATGAAGCTGATTGTGAGCCAGAGCACCGGAATACGAATGAGGAAGCTGACCACCATCGCCAGCAGCGGGAAGGTCAGCCCCGTTTGAATGAGCAGGATGATGGCGCCGCGGACGAGCACGCCAACGAGCGCATCGCGGCCTGCGGCGACCGGCGGGGGGCGCACGAGGGCGCCGAGCCGTGCGTAGTTCACCACGAGTCCGTTGAGGATGGCCGAATGGCCCGCGATCGTGTTCATGTTGAGCTCATCCTCGCGGTAGCACACCAGGCGCAGCTGGCAGTTGTAGCCCATGCCTTCCCATGCAGCGGTGCTGTTGGGGCGAGGGGGGAGGGCGTTATCGATGATCGGGAAGAACACGATGTCCACGATGCGTTTGCACTTGCAGAGGCATTGCCCGAAGGTGCCTGTGAATTCACATCCTGCGGGGGGTACGACGAGTGGTCCGGGGCAGGCATTCAGCGTCTTGCATTCGCCGTTGGGGTTGCCGGGATTGGCCAACATCAGCGATGGGATGCCGTAAATCGTGGAGGCGGTGATATTGGCGATATCGATGACGATGCGCGGCAGGAACCATGAGAAGTTCACCAACACGACAGCAAGGACGAACTTCGCCGCATGCTGATGGATCATTTCCTTGTTGGCGGTGACCACCGTGTAAATCGAGATGCCGACGAGTGCCAAGGCAAAGAACAGGTTCACAAGGTCGCGCGAGAGCTGCCAGATATTGTTGAGCATGGTCACAAGCCCGCCGCCGGGAGCGTTCATGTCGAAGATAATCTGGGGGTCGAGCAAGAATTGCAGCAGCGCGAAGCAGATCCACGTGAGGACGTTGAGGACCTGGATCAGGAAGTAGATGAGCCAGACGGAGTTCTGGCGCATGGCTTCATCGCTTCCGGCGATCTGGGCAAAGGCCGTCGGGTAACTTCCGTGGTCCGGGAGCACGCACCATAGTGCGGCTCCAAGGGCGACGGCAAGCAGGGTTTGTTTTCGGGGCATTCCGTTCATTGTAGCAGAAAATCGGCTGGCAGACCAGGACTGATCCACGATCGTCCACCATCCTTCGGCGGCCATTGACAGCGTTCTTCTGAAATAGTGTTAGAACATATACCCGGCTGTTTAGTGAGTACTTTTTTTGAACAATAGAGCAGAAAAAAAACATGCAAGTAGTATTTTATTGGCTTTCATAGGCCAAATTATTTGAGTAAAAATACTGTTCTACAAATTGATCAATTTTCTTGCGCTACATCGGTACTCATGACTACTGTTTGTGTACACATGTCGTCCGCAGCAGTACTGAAGGCATTATTCAGTTCCCAGACACGGGTCAAACTGCTGTCGACGTTTTTGCTGCACCCGGAGAAGGAGTACTTCATCCGTGAGTTGACGCGCTTGCTCAACGAGCAGATCAACTCCATCCGCCGCGAGCTGGAGAACCTCCGCCGCATCGGTTTGGTGCGCGCGCGCCACCGCAACCGCAAGAAGTACTACCATGTCGATACGGAGTTCGTCCTTTATAACGATCTGCGCAATCTCTTCGCCAAGGTCGTCCAGGGTGAGAGTCCTTTGGTTGTTGGCCTCCGCGCATTGCCGAAGGTGAAGCTGGTCCTGCTTGCGGGCAGCCTCGCCGGTACGGAGAGCAAGGTGGATCTCCTCGTCGTCGGCGACGTCCGTCGCGAATTGCTCGAGGCGCTCCTTGCACAGGATGCGACGTTCAAGAATGTGAAGTACTCGCTCTTCTCTGAGCCGGATTTCCTGTACCGCGTGAGCCTGCGCGATCGCTTTGTCCTTGATATCCTCAACGATCCGCGTCATATCCTCATCGTCAACCTTCTCCAGCAGGAGATTGAGGACGCGATGGGCAAGCGCTGAGCGATCTGCCCTTTACAGGGCGTCATTCCATCGGTAGGGTTTCCCTACTTTTATGTCGTCCGTCTCCATCCAAACGCAGGCAAAGCGCTATACGCGCGCTGTTCCGGATATTCAGCCCGGTTTCACCGTGTGCGTGCATGAGCGCATCCAGGAGGGCGACAAGGAGCGTGTGCAGTTGTTTGAAGGATTGGTGCTCCACGTGCATAAGGGCCATGCCACGACCGACCGTTCCTTTACCGTCCGCCGTGTCGTTTCGGGCGTCGGTGTCGAGAAGGTGTTTGCCGTCCACTCCCCGCAAATCGTGAAGATCGACGTGAAGAAGGTCGCCCGTGTCCGCCGTGCGAAGCTGTTCTTCCTCCGCGGCCGTGCGGGCAAGAACGCCCGCTTGAGCGAGCGCTTCACGGAGGCCGGTGAATTTGCCGTCGCCGTCGCTGCGCCGACTGTCGTTGCGGAAGCTCCCGCTGAAGAGCAGCCGGCAGCAGCAGATGAGGTCGCTGCGGTGGAAGCGCCGGCAGAACAGGCCTAAAGCACTGTGCTCGGTTGTCCTTCAACGCTAGTCTGGACGGGCTATGCGGTGTTTCCTCGTTGGCAATTATGGCGTGGACAACTGGGGTGATGAGGCGCTCTGCGAGCGGTTCCTTGCGCGCTACCCTTGGGTGGACTGGGCGGTGATCACGGGCGGGCCGACCGGAGAAGGCCGCTATGCACGTCTGCCCTGTGGCATTCGCTCATTCTTTGCCTTTCGCTGGGTGCGCACCCTGCGTGCCCTACAGGCAATGGATGCTGTTGTGCTTGGAGGCGGCACCCTGTTTACCGATATCGAATCGCCCAAGGCATGTTTTCTCTGGTGGTTGCACGTTGTTGTGCCGCGGATCTTCGGCGTGCCGGTGTTCTGCGCAGCCCAGGGGATCGGGCCATTCCGTACCCGTATCGGGAGGATGTTTGCCGTCCATGCGCTGCGCCGATGCCAGTTCCTTTCGGTGCGCGACCCCGTCTCCGCCGCTGTGGCTCAGTCGTTCGGTTTGAGTATAGAAATTGTTCAAACGTTTGATCCAGTTCTCCTCTCCATACATGCCGAAAACTCAGAAGGAGTAAAAAATATGTTCATCGTTATTCCGCGCAGTAATAGTACGGATTCCTTCAGGGCTACCGCGCTTTCCATGGCGCGGGCGTGGGATGGGCCGGTGCGCGTGTTGCTCTTCGAGCCGGGCGTTGCGGAGCGCGCATGGGCGGAGGCATTCCGGGCGGACATGGGTCGGCAGGTCACAATTGTGCCGGTCGTAACCACCCGGGCGTTGATCGAGGCGTGCGCAGGGGGGGCGGGCATGGTGACGCAGCGTTTTCATGGTGCCATTGCCGCGTTGGCGCTGGGCATTCCCTGTACGCGCGTTGCGCAGAACGCGGGCGACAAACTCTCGCGTTTGCCCGATACCGGCGACGCCGCGGCTCTTCATGCGCTTCGTACGCTTGCGCAGGAAGGGGAATCGCGCCTGGAGCTGGGGCTTAGAAGCCTCGCAGCTGCCACAGGGCGCCGAGCATGAGGATGGCCAGAAGTGCAGCCAGTAGCCTCTGGCCCATGGCTTGCCACCACCACAGCTGCGGCGGCGTCACCCAGAGGAACGTCGTTTGTACAGGGAGGACACGCCGTGCAAGGCGGAGAAAGCTCCTGCGATGCGCCTGGCCGAGCACGAAGACGGTGCAATCCTGCCGTTCGGAGCGTTCAACGATTTTCTGAAACATGGCGCGATCGCGTTCGGGGGAGGCGAGCATGCGATTGTACGTCCGCACGAGCGCCTGGCAGGCGCGTACCGCCGCATATTCTTTCGGCGTCAGCCGCTTGCCGCCCTTGGCGATCGCCATGCGATAATCGGCCGAGGCCTGGCACCGTTCCAACTCGCGTTGCAGCGCGTCGATGTTGGCACCGACCGTGCTGTGGATGGCTGCATCTTCGATGGCGAACACGGCGACGGAAGGGTCTTCGGCTTGCAGCACGGCCAAGCCGCTTAAGAGCGCGGCTTCGTCGGCAGCTTGTTCCATGGCGCCCTGACGCAATGCTTTGCCCCACCGCTCCGCCGTTTGCCGCAGCGCTGTTTCGGCGGTCGCGCTCGGCGCCAGGCGCTTGCGCAGCTGCGACAACAGGTGCTCGGCAACTCTGGCCTCGCCACTGCCACCGAACCCTTCCTGCCCGAAGCGGTCGATGCCGGCGATGGTGCGAAGCGCTGTGCAGCATCGGTAAATCCATGCCTGCGTTCTGCCGATATGGCGCGCCGTCCATAGGCTGAAGCGCCCGCTGAGTACAGGGTGAATCTGCCCGATGGCGACAATCAGCCGCCCATTCCCTTTGGCGCCGCGTCGATCAACGCGCGCTCGGCGCAGCGCACCGGAGCCACGCATCCCCCTCAGGAGGGTGTCCGCCGTGAGGGGGGAAGAGTGGTCCATGGCGATCGTTGATGGGGCTTACTCGGGCGCTGGGATGCCCTCAGGACGGGTCGTTGAGTTCGCCGACCACGTCCATGTGCTGGTATTCAGACTGGTGTAGTGGCCGTTGCGCGTGGCATAGAGCCTGCCCGTGCTGCTCTTGTAGTAGTACTGCCAGCCTTCTTGACCGCCAGCGATCACGTTCCAATGGTCGCGTGCGGCGATCTGGGACTGTGCATGGCGGTTGCGCTGCGTCTCACATGCCGTCACCTGCTCACTGGTGACAGTCACGCTTTGGAGAATACGTCCAGTGCCACTGGCACGGCCGTTGATCATCGTCTGGCCGCTGACGCGGAATGTACCGGGCCTGGTGAAGCGGATCCGGTACGCGTACATGCGCACGTTCTCGGGTGCCTCGCGGAACCGGTAGGTACCTGGCGGGTCTTGATAGGATTCCATCGCGCGGCCGATATCGACGGTTTCAACCTCAATGCCCCATGCGCGCAGCTGGTCGCTACCGGCGCCAATAGTGCCTTGGGGGTTGTCGTAGCGGATGAACTGCGTCTCGTAGCCCGGCGCCCTGTCCTCGAGGCGCGCCACATCGCCGCCGCTGAGGCTTCGCTGCCGTTGGATGAAGAGGCGAATGAGTCCGCGGTTCTCCCACTCTCGTTCGGCACTTTGGTCATAGAGCACGCCCGCTGGTGGTAGGTTGATCGCTGTTGCGGGCGTCTCGGCAACGCCGGTCGTTGCATCAGGCGCACGTTCTAGGGCGTTGCCGTTTATACGAACTTGTACGCGAGTGCCCGCCCTGCACAGCGCCGCATTCAGCGCCGTGATCAACTGCGGTCGGTCGCCTGCCTCCGCGGTTGCAAGATGGGTCGAGAACATGGCCAGTGCTGCTGTGAGGTTGCTCGTTTGCGTGGCGGCGGGCACCGTAGGCGGACCGACGCGCGCGGCGGCGATGAGCGCATTGACTTGCGGGCGCAGGGTTCCGAGCGGATTGACGTCGATAGCTCGCTCAAGGGTGGCGCCGTTGAGGCGAACGCGTACCGGTGAACCGCTTTCGATAAGCTGGGTATTGAGTGCGGTGACCCAGCCGAATCGTGCGCTCTCTTCAACGCGGTCGAGATCCCATTGCAGTGCCGCCAGAGCGGTGCCAAGGGTCGTGGCGAAATTCGGAGTTGCAGCATCTGCCGTTGCTGCGCTGACAAAGGAGTCGCGGCGAGCTTTGCGCGCCACCTCGGTGTTCCGTTCGGGGTGCTGCTGGTCGGCGATTTGCGTTGTGCTCATGTTCCTCGCACGAATCGCGCCGTCTTCGATGACGAAGCGCACTGTGCTCGTGGCCGGAAGTGCTGCATTCATACGCGTGACAAGCACAGCGCGTTGCGCGACCTCCATGGTGCTTACGTTGCGAGCAAAGGTGCTTGAGGCATCTCTGCATTGTATGTCGACATCCTGCCAGCGGCCTTCACTGAGCGGTGCCTGAACGCGCGGGAACATTTCGTTTGCGGTGGGCGCCGGACGGGCGACAAGGATCATCTGGGGGCGGCTTGTGGGAACGGCGGGGCGCGGAGCATCGCGCTCCTGATCGGTCATGTTGCGGGCTCTGATCGCGGTGCCGTCAACGGCGAAGAGCACGGTGGAAGATTCCGGAAGCGTCGCTGTCATGCGCAGCGCGAGCAGCCGGCGGTTTTCCGGTGTCAGCGCGCGTACCGGCGCCACGAGGTTGCCTTCTTCCATGAGCCGCATGTCGATGTCCTGCCAGCGGCCTTCGCGGAGTATGGTGCGGACATCGTTCATGATCCGATCCACCTCCGGACGCTCGCCGTTGTCGTAGCGCATCCGCAGGAGATGATGGGGCAGATTGATATCCACCTCGGTCAGATCCTGCAGGAATGTGTCCATGCCTCCGACCTCACCGACTTCGCGTAGCAGGAAGTTGAACGTCGACAGCCGCTGTTGCAGCACGTCGACGGGCGTATCCGCAGCGGCGTTGGCGATGCTGTCGTAGACGTCCTGCGTTTGGGTGCGCACTTCAGCATGCATACGCAGCATCAAGCGGCCATTGATCAGCGTCACTCTGCCGCTGTTGTCGCGCAGGTTCATCGGAGCGCCGAATGCACGTTGTAGGTTTTGTCCCTCGGGATATTCGATTCCATCGATGTTTTCATTGAGTAGTTCGATGGCCGTACGGATGCGTTCCATGTCGGGCGAGGCGGCTGCCACGGCCGTGCGCAGCAGCGTGAGTTGGTTTTGTAGATGCGGGAATGTGCCGGGTGTGGCCAAGGCGGGTGCGTCGCGGAAGAGCGGGGGCGGGGGCGGCAATGCCTTCCGCATGCGCTCGAGCGTGGGTGCATCATTTTGCTGCAAGCGGCCGAGGTCGCGGGCGATGTCATTGAGTGCCTTGAGGTGCTCGCGGCCCGCTTCGTTCTCACGCGCGTAGTAGTTGCCCGTGACGTTCACAAAGCCGCGGTCGTCGTTTTGCGACCACTTCCATTTGCCCTCTTCGAACTTAAAGAAGACGCTTACGCCGTTGCGAGTGATTTTCACGATGGCGCCGTCGCGGATATCGCTGGCTTCAAGTGTGTTGACCCACACTTCACGCGGCTGGCGCTCGTTGTTCTCACGGTACGGCCTGCGCATCTGCGCGCCTGCGAGGGTCAGCAGCCAGCCGTCACCGACGCCGAGCGTCGTGGATGCCCGCTGCATGTATTCGATGATCTTGGGAACGTTGGCCGCGCGAATGGTGCCTTCGGCTACCGATGTGCCGTCGAGCAGTTGGTCCATGCCGGAGAGTACGCGGATCAGCGATTGGAGGAATTCGCGCTGGTGGGGGCATCGCCAGTACATGTCAGCAAGCCCGCGGAAGAGCGCGAATTTCTGATCGACGCCGCCTTCGAGGTTTACCTCGCGGCTGCACAAGTCGAGGATATCGCGCAGCGGCTGGAGGTTGAGCAAGCGTCCTACGTTCTTTTCCAGCGGAGTTGTGAGGTGGTCCCAGGCGGCCGTGCGAACACCTTCATGGATGCCCGCGCTGGGGAACGTCTCGAGTGCACTGACGGCCTTCTGGAGGTTTTCCTCCGTCAATGCATCGCCGGTGAGGCTTACTTTGCCTCCGCCGGTTGCCATGCCCGCCTCGGGGACGCCTGCGTCACGAAGCGCTTTTTGCAGGGCTTCGAGCGTGATCATGCCCGAAGCAGGGGTGATGCGGCGTGGCGAGAGTTCAAAGCGGGTCAGCGCACCTTCGGCCGGAATGCGCGCTACGTCGACGCGGCTGTAGCGATTGGTACGGAAGACATCGAGCCGCTGCTCACCCGTACCGGGGGGCACCAGCAGGCCGCCCGTGCGATTCGCTGCATTGAGCCAGCGGATATGAGTGACGGGGAAGTACTGGGTGATGCGGCCGTCGGCGTTGTGGTAGCGGCTGATATAGAATGACGAAGGCCCCGCCACTCCATCACGCACGCTGACTCCTTCGCGCGTGATCGACGGATTGGTGCGATCCCAGTTCCACAGGGTCTCGACGCTCATGGGGACCATCCTGAGGACGTTCTCCTTGTCGGTGATGATGGAGTAGGAACCTGGGGTCGTGCCCGGACGGGTGCGCAGCAGCCGTGGCTGTACGAAGATGAAATTTCGGGGATTGCCGAATGAGCTTCGGCTGAGAGATGCCTGCGGGGCGAATGGTTGTGCCGCGAGCTCGCCCACGGTCGGACGGCCGCGTGTGACGGCTTCGACATCGACCTGTTCCTGTGGCACGGGGAAGCGCCGCCGCATTTCCATGATGATGCTCTGGAATGTGGTCGACAGCCTGTTGTCCGCGCCCGCAATCGTGTACTCCCGGGAAATATCGACAGGGTTGGGGGTCTGCCAATCGTGCGCCAAGATGCCTTCGGCATTGGCAGCGCCCTCGAGCACGGCAAAGAGTTGCTGCAAGAAGTTCGAGCGCTGGTCGGCGGGAACTTCGGTGTACATCCGCTTGAGGATCGTGACCAGGGGCGCGCGTGAGTCGTTGTCGCGACCCGTTTCCGACCAAGAGTCGAAGTTGCGCTCGTCATAGGCCCATCCGTCGAGGATGTGCACGATGGGCGTGCCAAAATCGTTGCTGTTGATGTTGGTCACCGACATGGGCGCCGTGAGCAGGCGTGAGAAGAGCTCGTGCTTGCGGCGCTGATCCACCGTGCCCTCGGCATTGCGGTCGCGGAAGTACGTATGCATGCTCCAGCGCGTGGTGAAGCCGCTGCTGTGGTTGCGCACCACGTATTCGGTGGGTCCGTAGCGGCGCACGCGGCGTTCGGTGCCGATCCAGCGGTCGGTGCGGTGCGGCAGCACCCGTCCGCTGCCCAAGCGCTCCTGGTAGCGTTGACCAAGCTGGAGCGTGGCCAAAGTCCTTCCGGGGCCGTTGAGCGTCCCCCAATAGATGGCAAATTCGTCGTGGCGCGTGCGCACAAGGCGACTGGGGCTTCGCTCCGCCCTCTCGCGCCCCCCTGGCGTCGGCTCGCTGGTGGCGAGATTGGCGCAGAGCATGTCGAGCTTGCTGAGGAGAATCACGCCGCCCTCGACCATGATGCGTTGGCCGAGCACTTGCATGACCGTGTGCAGGTCGGGCGGTGCTACATCGCCGCCGGGTCTGCAGAGCGTGATGATCCGCTCTTTGAGCAAGCGCTTGGCATCGCGTCCGTCGGTGTGCTTCTCGAAGGCGAACGACCGCAGGAACAGCTCCATGGAGGTGTCGATGGTTGCTTCATTGATCGTGCTTGGGTCGACTTCCGGCGGCACCGCAATGCGAGTGATCGCATCGAGGGCCATTTCGCGCTGGATGAACGTGTAATGTGGGTTTGTCGCGCCAAGCTGGCTGAGGTGTGCGAAGGAGAATTCGTGGTCGGGGTGCTCGTCGGATGTGCGGTGGATGAGGATATTGTCGGGGTGCTGCCCGTTGGGTACGACGACGCGAGCGGTGACTCGTTCACCCGACGAGGTCGTAATCGTCATTTCGCGTGGGTCGGGGTCGGTGCGCGTGCCGCTGAGCGTGCGCAGGACGTAGATATCGCCGCCATCGCCCGTGGTGTGCAGGATGAACTGATTGACCGTGACCGGAACGAAGCGGTTGAGCGGAATGTCTCCGCCAGCGAGCGCGAGCGCCGCATCGATACGCTCTTTATTGCGCCGCTTCGACGCGTTGTTGAGGTGGTTGACGTAGGTGTCGGGTGCGAGGGGGTGCGTGTGGGTTGCAGCTTCGGCGGGTGCCATGCGCGAGAGTCCGAACGCCGAGAGTGCCGGGACCGCCGTAAGCGGGACTGCTTCGAGTGTGAGGCCCGTGTGGTTCACGCCTTCGGGCACGTTGACCTGTACGCCATTGCGGAACACGGGAGAGCTGCGCACCGTGAGGCGTCCGCCGCGGCGACGGATAGTATTGGTGCCGTCGTAGTAGCTGACGACCGCACGGAATTCGTTGCCGACGCGCCAGATCTCAAAGAGTGTCACCTGCACGTCTTCGCCGTCGCGTTCGTTGGGCGGCAACAGCAAGGTTTTGCAGAGGTCCAACTCCGGTGAGTCCGGGGCGAACGTCATGCTCGTCGGCGCGGAGACCAGCACTCCGGGCCTGCGGGGATGGTGGTCGTAGAGCTCAGCTACCTGAGGCTTCGGCTCGAAGCGCGCCGGGCGCTCGGTGGCAGCTGGGGCGAAGCGGCGGTTGGATTCGGCGACCAAATCTTCCGAAAGGCGTCGCGAGAGATGGTGCGATACCACGCCTTCCAGGCGACGGTTCTCCCGATTGGGCTGGTTGGCCGGGCCAATGAATTCCTCGTGGTGCTGCAGGCGCGTTGTGCCGCGTTGCACGAGCCAGTCGTTGTTGAGCGGCTGGTCGTTGACGATGCGAGGGTTCTTGTAGAGATACGAACCGCGTTGCAGCACGATGGTCTGGTTTTGGTACCGGACGAATGCGGTCATGTTGATCACGTACTGGTCTTCCCAGTACTCGCGGCGCACTCGGCGGCCCATGCCCAATTCGTTGTATTCCCATCCGGGGTTATGCACGCGCTGAGCGCGGATCCTGCGTACCTGGAACGACACGGCCTGCACCTCCGATCGGTCGAGCAAGCCGGGGTACTGCCCGCTGATGCTGCGTGCCATCTGCACCATTTCTCCGTGGTGAGGGCCGGGGCCGTTTGGACCGCCAAACAGCACGATCGGGCGTTGCTTGTCGGCGGGCCATGGCGGCGTTGGGAAGAATTCGTTCGCTTGAATGTGCCGATAATCCGAGGAGAACGTTCCGGCCATAATGCCGGCCTGGTCGGTTAGCATGGAGCGCGCCGCTTCCGGCGAAATGGTGCCCGGGATAAGCGCGTTGATCCTGTTGCGCATGGTTCCGCCACCCATCAGGTAGGCGCGCGCGAGGTCGAAGTTCTCCTGCGGAAGGTTGTAGTTGATGCACTGCATCGTGTGGATGGCGTTGTGCAGGTTCGTGCCAACACGGTCTGCCTCGTTCTCCGGCACTTCCGTGTACTCCTGGGCGAGTTTGTGCACCGTAACGGGGTCCTTGAACGCCGCCATGTACAGGCGCGTTCGGGTCGTGTTGCTATCGCGCCAGCCTCCGTTGAGGGTGTTGACATTCACCGAGTGCATATCGATGACACTGCGTTCCTGCATGAGGTTCGTCAGGTTTTCCTCGATTTCGGCAAGGCGCAGGTTATTGCGAGGGACCATTGCTCGTTGCTCGCTATGCTCTTTCTCCAGCTTGCCGCGCTGCTCTTCAATCACTACCCGACGTTCCTGATGGCGATCAACGAGATGCCGGGCGACCGCATAGCGCATGGCGCGGCGATTCTTCAGTTCGTCTTTGAGCGCGTGATAGCATTCCGTGTCGTTATCGCGTTCGGAGCCGTCATTCTCCAGGAGCGTTCTGCCGGTGAGTGATTGCAATTCCTCGAGCCAGTTTTTGTAGACTCTGCCGAAGCCCTGTTCATCGTTGAAGAATGCGGTGATGTCTGCCGGGGCTGGGCGGCCTTGGTCGTCGCGTCTGGCGAGGAGCAGGCCGAGCACTTCGGGCGCGTAGCGCTGGAACTCGGTGGCGAGCAGGCCATAGGCAAGCTTCTTGCGGATCGCGCTGCGCTGGGTCGCGCTCTCGCGACAGCTCCAAATCCAGTTGTCGCGCAGGAGGGCCGGGTCGTAGAGATCTTTCAGGAGACCGTGCGTGCTCATGCTGAGCGCAGACGAGCAATCCCACATGTAGAAGAGGAATTCCGGTGCGTCCTTGAGGTAGCTGATGCGGTTTGCCTGCGACATGGCGCTCACGATGAGCCCTACGGTGATCTGGATCACGATGGCGCCAATGACGATGGCCCAGCCGACCGGGCCGGCAGGAGCACCCGCGATCAGGTAGTACCCGAATCCGGCAAGACCGATGGCACTGCTGCCGATGCTCAAGCCCTCTTCCCAGTTGGCGTTTGCCTTGAGCTGGTCTTCCATGTTGGCGATGTTCACTTCGACGTTGCTGCTCGCATGCCGGTAGCAGGTCCTGGAACCCGCAACGAGTATGAACCCATTGCTTCGGAGACGTTCGCCCAGCTCGTTCATTCCTTTTTCAATGCGCTCCCGGCGTTCGATGAGTTCGCGTGTATGGTGGACGATCAGGCCCGCGTCGAGGACCGCGCCGCCCCATGCCGCCACATGGCCTGCAGCGTGAAGGAAGCGACCAACGGGCCCCACGATGGTGCGTGCGAGCTGGCTTGTTTTGGCTGCGGCGTCTGCTGGAGTTGCCGCAGCTTCGATTTGCCGTAGCAGCCGAAGCTGTTCGGCGGTGGCGCGGCCGCTTTGCACCAAGTAGCGCAGCGATGCCGCCTGCTGGACCGTCAGTTTTTCAGCGGCAAGCAAGCGGTTGATGAGCGCGATTTCGCGTGCGGTGTTGAAGCTGCGGAAGACTTCAGCGCCCTCGGCGACATGCGCCACGGTGCTTGCTACGCGGGCTTGGCCACAGAAGCCGTCCATCATTGCGCGCATCGCACGGTAGCCGTTGCTGCCGCGTTCGATATTGATGCCTGCTTCCTGGAATACTCTTCGCAGTTCGAGCCATTTCGCATTGCGCACACTCATCGTGCGTCCGCCGTATTCGATGGTATCGCTGAGCGATTTCCCCGCACCGATGTTGTGAGCGGAAAGAATGCCCTGCTGGAGCGCGGCGTAGCGTTCCGGGTGCATTTGCTGGAGCGTACGCAGCACCGGCCAGCGCCCGAACATGGTCTCGAGCACTTGGTTCGCGTAGCGCAAGCGCGTGGCGTTGTCGGCGCCGTCGAGGATGCGGGCGATTTCCTGGCCGAGCGCCGTGCGCTGGGCGTTGAGGCTACTGATGCGTGCTGCGTTTGCCGAGGGGTTTGCGCGCAGGCGAGCGAGTTGTGCTTCGATCCGCGCCAGTTCGCGAGTAGCGGTCTGCATCATGGCGTCCCGCGTGATGCCGAGTTCGCGCAATATTCGAGCGAGCTCGAGCTCTCGTGCCGCCAATTGCGTTGCCGTGCCAGGAAGACCTGCTCGCAGGACGGTGATATCGCGTTGTAATTCCAGCACGCGCCGGGTCATGTCGCTCAAGATCTGCGGGCGGAGTCCGGGAACATGTTCGAAGAGTGCATTGAGTGGCCGGAGGGGGCTCCAGGATCCGGTGAGCACCGATCGTCCTGGAAGCCATGTCGGGTAGAGACGTGCCAATCCGGCCATTCTGCCTCCCGTCCGGTAATTGGCGATGCGGGATGCCAGGCCGACGATGACACGGTAGGTGATGGCGCCTTCGGCGGCGATGCCCGCCGTGATCATCAGGTCGATGAGGCGGAAGTTGCCTACGCCGCGCTCGCCGATGGAGCCGGTAATGTGCGATGTGAAGTTCTGCGAAAGTGCGTTTAAGTACGATTCCTGGATGGTTGCGAGTTCGTCATCGCGCTGCTGGATGACCTTCGGCAATTCTTCATAGACCCAGCGGGCATGCTTCTGCTTCTGGGCAAATTGTGCGTGGTCGGGCGCTACCTTGGCCATATTGGTGACGATCGTTTCCCTCCACGTGCGCATGTTGTCCGGGGTCGGCGCGGCGGGGAGCGCGGGCCACCAACCCGGTCGCTCCGATTCGCGGACGGTTGCAAGGTCTTCGGGTTTCCAGGTGCCGGGCGCGGTGAGCAATTCCTCCTGCGTGTCCAGAACACCTTCGAGGCCGGCGATTTTGCCGAACAACTCG
This sequence comes from uncultured Candidatus Peribacteria bacterium, assembly GCA_964488165.1. Lineage (GTDB taxonomy): Bacteria > Patescibacteriota > Gracilibacteria > Peribacterales > Peribacteraceae > VMFU01. The sequence continues at coordinate 19,168 of CAZATU010000007.1, read as the reverse complement.
GGGCGGAAATGGTCGTGGATCGCTTTGACGCTGTTGGTGAAGTTTTGGTCGCTGAAGTGATCTTGGAGCCAGGTGCGCCGGGCGTTGTTATCGGGCATCGCGCGCAGCGCCGTGATGCGTTCCTGGCGCCATTTGGCGATGGCTTCTTCGCCCTGAGCGGCGATATTCGGCGGAGCCATCAATGCCGTTTCGATGAGGTCGTAGCCGTCGGGGATTTCCCAGTAGTGCGCGAGCCAGTTGCGGACGGTTTCGGCGCGGATTCCTGCCATGCCCAGCGGCATGCGGGAATCATGGAAGTTGTAGAGGCCCCGGAGCGAGAGCTCGAAGCCCGGGACGCCGATGCGCGGGTTGTCGCGGGCGTCTTGGAGCTCCTGGAATTGCTCGTCGATGCGCGTCGTGAGGATGCCGCGTCTTCCCATGATGCGCATGGTGGAGACGTGCTGCAGAATCGCCATCGGGCCGAGCTGGCCGGTGTCCATTTGCTGGCGCCATTCGGTGAGGTAATCGCGCAGGTGGCGCAGATTCTGCCGGCGTCCGTTGGTGAGCTCTGCGGCGTAATTGCTACCGAGGCGCATGTGGGCCATTGGCGCGTCGAGCACATCGAGCAACTCGAGAGCCCCCTGGATTTCGGTGCTGCCTGCGTCTGCCGCCAGCCGGATACCGCCTGGAACGCTGTTGATCAATGTAACCAGTTCAGCTCGAAGACGTGTGAGGTCGCCTTCGTTTGTTTCGTCGACCACGCGCATTTGACCGAGCTTGGCAATGATCTGGTTGGCAATGGGGCGGCCAAGGCCGTTCAAGTACGTGCGTGTTGTTTGTAGCGTCGCGACCTCTCCGGCGGTGAACATGCGCGCCCCCGGCTGCGCGTGACTCACGATGCCCAGGCTCGAGAGGATGCGCATAGGGTCGATCGTGTTGATGCCCGCCTGATTGTCCCAGTCGGTCTGCGGCCAGGTGAACCCGGGGCCGGTGCCCTGCGTCGTCATCGCGGTGTGGACGCGCAGGAGGGCGGCTGTCAGCAATTGGCGCTTGGCATCGGTCAGTTCGCCGTTGTTGGCGTCCATTTCCTGCTGCATTTGGATGCCGATGCGGCGGATGGCTTCGCGTTCCGCCAGGTTGCCTTGCAGGTAGCGGCGTGTGCGCTGCAGCTGCTGTAGGCGGCCTTCGTCCATGATTTCCATGGGCGTGCCGAGGTGCTCACACTGGCTGAAGAGGTTTTGAATCGTGATCTTGCGCCGCATCGCGTTTCTGTTGCTTTCGAGGAAGCGTCGGATCACGCGCATGCGTTCCGCGTTCTTCGTGCGAATGTCGCCGCGCACGACTTCGGTGTGGGATTCCCCGAGCAGACGACGGATTTCGTTCGCCAGGTAGCGATGGCGGCCCGTCTGCGCTGCAAGGAGCAGGGCCTCGGCACTGGTCATCAAGTACGGCTCGTTCGTGGGGTTCAGCGTGAGACGAATGGGGCTGTCGACATCGGGGTTGACCGTGAGCCCGACGGGCGGCTGGATGTACGACGGCATGATGGACGACTCCAGATCCATGCGGGCGTTCTGCCATTTGGTCGAGCGTTCAGCGAGGTAGGCGCGTCGCGTCGTCGCATTGGCGGGCACGCTCCCCGTGCCAACAAGCGTCATAAATTCATGGATGCGCGTTGTATTGAGCGAGTCGGGGCGCGCCTGGGCGGGCAGCAGGACGACGGGCAGGTTGTAAGTGCGTAGCGTCTCGCCTTCGCCGATCTGCACGGCGATGGTGGGGCGGGTTTCAATGCGATTGATGGCATTGATCGTCACGATGTCGTCTTCGCGGGTCACCCGAAGGCCGGTTTCCGTCTCGATACGGGCGCGATTGGCATCGTTGAGCTCCAGCCCGCCGATTTGCACTTTCGTGCCCCGGGTCACGAAAATTTGGCGACTCTGGGTGCGCGCCAAGGGCATGCGCAGCTCGCGGTCCTGGAGGCGTGTTTCCAGTACGCGCTTGCTGACCGCGATGGCGGTGGTGTGGGCTTCGGGCGTTCCGGTGAAATTCTGCAGCGTTACGCGCATTTGCGTGAGCGCGTTCGATACCTCGAGCGTGGATTTCAGGTCGTTCAACTGCACGAGCATGCGGTCGTGCGTTTCGCGCCAGCCCAGCACGTTGTCGCGCAGGAAGTTCGCGCGTTCTCCGGCAGGGATTTCGTTTAATTCCCGGCAATACTCGTTGACGCTCGACAGGAAGTGATAGAGCGACATCTGCCGGTATTCCTCGATGGTCATGCGGCGATCCAGGTCGACGACGATCTGGCGCAGCTGGTCTTTGCGGGCTTCGGCCATCGCGCGCAATTCGGGGCGCGCGGAATCGGGGAGGGTGAGAATGTTCTCCATCAGGCGCACCTTTTCGCCGGCGAGCGTAAAGACGATGCGCCGTGTTTCGGCGCCGCGCCGCAGCTGCGCCTGCATCGCTTCGTCAAAGCGGTTGCTCCACGCGCCGCGCGTGAGCACGTTGGTCATGTTGTCCGTAATCGTGCTCAGCTCCGAGCGCAAAATGTTGTAGAAGGCATTCTGTTGGACATTGAGCGGCCCCACGCCGTCGTCGATGCGCTTACGCAGCGCCTGGAGCTCCGTCTGGCGGGAGCCGATTTCTACGCCCGAAACACCCGTGCCTTCGCAAAGGGTGCCGAGTTCTTGGAGCAGGGGCTGGACGTCGGACATGTGGGTGTTGGGGATGATGGTTTACATGTCTCCTGGATTCGGGCTGAGGATTGGTCCGCGGGGGCGGGGGCCGATGATACGGCTTGTGGCTTCGGCGTCGGGGATCGTGGGCGTAGGCGTAATGAGGGGGTCTGCCTGTCGGACAGCGCGACTCGTGCCCATGGCCAATTCCGTCGCGCTTTGCGGCACACGCGTGAATTGCCGGTGCATCCACGAGGCGATGTACGGCCATGCCACCCACAGCGCCACGCCGCCGACGGCGAGCGCGAGGAGTTTCTTGGTGAGCGAGCCGCGGCTGCCGCGGTTGAGGCTTCTGCCGGTGTCCTGGCGAGCATCGGGCGTTTGGGTCGTCGTGCGTTCCTGCGTGAGCTCGCGGGCACGGGCCATGGGCACCATGCTCTGGAGGCGGTTCAAGACCGAATCGATGTTGCGTTCGTTGGTGTCGGGGTAGAGGTTCTGCAGCGCGTTCATTGCTCCGGGCGAGCGGGAGATTTGCTGCACGAGGTCGGCGCGCTGCGTCAGGATGCGCGTCACGAGCTGTTCGCGCGTGATGGTGAGCTGGCTGGCGAGCGATTCGAGGGCCGTTTCGAAGGCAGCGCCTGCGCCGCCGCGGGGCGTATCGATACTCATGAGCGGGTGGGGGAAGCGTATGCGTCAATCAGCGATTGCAGCATGACGTGCCGGATCGTGGAGAGCGTGGCGACGCTCTTCGTGTCTTCCACATCGGTTGCGCCGTGGAGCATTTCCTCGATGAGGCGGCTCACGATCGTCGGTCCGAGCGCAAAGAGCAGCTCGATCAAGTCATGCTCGCCGACGGTGCGGAAGTCGAGCTCGTCGACCACCGTGATCATGTCCTCCATCGACGCGCACGATTGAATGCGCTTTCTGAGCGCGATCATCGCGGGGTCGCTGAAGTGCATGAGCTCGAGGCGGATGCTCAAGTGTTCTGCACTGTCGTCGAACGACAGGCGCTCCTCGGATACAGAGAAATCCGAACGGACGCCTGCGGGGAGCGCGGCGTAGATTGTCCGCTCGGTCGGAGTGAGGTGGAGAGTTGGCATATCAAGGTATTGTAGCTGTTTTCGCCTGTTCGGACAAGTGAACACGACATCGCAGATCGTGGGCGACGGCGCATCGCGCTTGCGCTAGCATGGAAGCCCGATGCCCATCCGCAATTTCTGCATCATCGCGCATATCGACCACGGCAAGTCGACCTTGGCCGACCGCCTCATCGAAATGACGGGGGCGTTGCAGAAGCGCGATATCAAGGAGCAAACCCTCGATATGATGGATTTGGAGCGTGAACGCGGCATCACGATCAAGCTGACGCCCGTGCGCATGTATCACAAGGGGGCGCAGCTCAACCTCATCGACACGCCGGGGCATACGGATTTCCGGTATGAAGTGAGCCGTTCGCTCGCCGCGTGCGAGGGGGCGATCCTGCTCGTCGACGCGTCGCAGGGCATCCAGGCGCAGACCATCGCGGTGCTCACCATGGCCATGGAGCACGACCTGGTCATTATCCCCGTGCTCAACAAGATCGACCTCCCCGCTGCCGACCCCGAGCGCGTGAGCGAAGAGGTCGTGAAGCTGCTCGGGTGCAAGAAGGAGGAAATTCTCTGCATTTCGGCCAAAGAGGGCAGGGGAGTGCCGGAGCTGCTCGATGCCGTCATCGAGCGCATCCCCGAGCCGCGCGGCGGCACCGGGGCGGGCCAGCGGGCGCTCATTTTCGACGCCGTCATGGACACCTACCGCGGCGCCATCGCCTACATCCGTTCGGTCGACGGCACGTTCCGCAAGGGGCAGCATGTGCACTTGCTCGGCACCAAAACGCCGCTCGAAATCCTGGAGGTGGGTACGTTTGCGCCGCAGTACATCCCGTGCGACGCCATCGCCCCCGGCGAAATCGGCTACGTCGTGACAGGCCTCAAAGACGTGCGTCTGGTGCGCGTGGGCGACACGATCGGCGGTACACCCGACACCGCCCAGCTTCCCGGCTATACGCAGGTGCAGCCCATGGTGTTCGCCGGTCTCTATCCGTCCGAAGCCGACGAATACCCCCAGCTGCGCGACGCGCTGGAGAAGCTGTCGCTCAACGACGCAGCGCTGAGCATCGAACCCGAACGCAATGCCGCGCTCGGCAACGGCTTCCGTTGTGGCTTCCTCGGGCTGCTGCACCTCGATATCGTGCAGGAGCGCCTGGAGCGCGAATACAACTGCGACCTGATCGTGACGGCGCCGAGCGTGCTCTACGAAGTGAAGATCCGCGCCAAGCAGCCCGCGGCCTACGTCCGCGCGAGCCTGCTCAAACCCGACGAGCCCGACACCGCGCGCATCAGCAACCCTGCTGATTTTCCGGATCCCACTGTGATCGAGGAAGTGCGCGAGCCGTGGGTGAAGCTCGAGATCGTCTGCCGCTCCGACGACGTGGGTACCTGCATGACGCTCGTGCAGGAACGCCGCGGTGTCTACCACAATCTCGAATACCTCGATGCGGATCGTTCACTGCTGCACTTCGACGTGCCGCTGCAATCCATCGTTCTCGATTTCTTCGACAAGCTCAAGTCTTCGACCGAAGGCTATGCCTCCATGAGCTACGAGCATCTCGGGTATCGCTCCGGAGATTTGGTGAAGCTACAGATCCTCCTGCTCGGAGACCCCGCCGACGCGCTGAGCACCATCGTGCACCGCAGCGAATCGCACAGTGTGGGCGTCATTGTCTGCCAAAAGCTCAAAGAGGTGATCCCCAAGCAGCAGTTCGCCGTGCCGATCCAGGCGGCGATCGGCGGCAAGGTCGTCGCGCGCGAAACGATCGCTGCGCTACGCAAGGATGTGACCGGCTACCTCTACGGCGGCGACGTGAGCCGCAAGAAGAAGCTCCTCGAGAAGCAGAAGAAGGGCAAGAAGCGCATGAAGAAAATGGGCAAGGTCACGCTGACCCAGGAAGCCTTCCTCGCGGTGCTCAAGCGGTAAGCTCGTCGTTTTCGTCGTTTGCTGGAAGCACGCCGATGTCTTCGAGTAGTGCAGTATCGATGAAGACGCTGTCGATCACTTCGCGTAATCTGCGTTGCCGTGCTTTCAGCTCTGTATCGTGCTCAGCTTGCACATGCTCAGGCAGCCGTTCTGGAATCGTTGCCGTCATTCTGCCTGTTCGGTAGACGGGCCTTCCACACTGCCTGCGGAGAGATGGGGGCCAAAAACGCTTTGGAGCACGCTCGCGGCGAGCGGCTGTACGCTCTCGTACGCGACGGTCTTGCCGCTCTGCTGTAGGAAATCCTGCAGCACAAAGGTCGTGAGCTGGAGCACACTGCCATCGAGCTGGCGGTCGCCGGTGAGCAGTGAGCGCAGGATGCGTTCGGAATCGGCGGCGAGGATACGGGCGATCAGCCCCGTCCATCCTGCAAGCTGTTCGCGGCTCGCCGCATCGGTGGGGACGACGGGCAGCGCGCTCGCCTCGGGCACGCCTGCGGCCACGGCAGCTTCGCGCAGGTAGTCTTCGGCCGCGGTGCGGCAATCGGTGTTAATCAGCGACAGGATCGACAGCAGCAGCGGAGACGGGCAGTCGCGGCCGACGATCTGGGCGATCAGCGCTGCCAGATGGGCACGCTGCTGGTCGGTGAGGAACTGCAAAATCGCCTGGGCGACGCCTTGATCGCGGCGGCGGGACTTCTGCTCGTCTTTGCGTACCTGCGCCGCGGCGGCCTGCTGCCCCGCGAACCGCTGCTTGGCGTCCTCGCTCAGTTCTTCGGCAACGCCGCTCCCGCCTTCGCCGGGGGTGTAGGACTCTGCACTGCCAAAATCTTGCATGACCAAACCCTACACGACGCGTGCGCGCTCGTCAGGAGCATTTCTGTGTACCGGAGGACGCTTACGCCTTCGCGGGGGCCGCGATGATGTTCACCAGCGTCACCTTCTGGCTGCCGCCGCTGAAGGTGGAGCGCGACTTGCGGCTGAAGTGCACCATGCCGTCGGTGGACGCATGGATCGTCCAGTCTTTGCCCATGTAGGCGTTCTTACCTGCGCGGAAGAGCGTGCCTTTCTGGCGCACGAGGACCTCGCCGGCCGTCACCAGCTGCCCACCGAAGCGCTTTACGCCGCGGCGCTTCGCTCGGCTATCTCTGCCGTTTGTGGTAGTGCCTCCTGCCTTTTTATGCGCCATAGTGCAGGGATTTTACTCAATCTTTCTGTTGTTGCAAGAGGTCTTCTTCTCCTGCACAATGGAAGCCGCTATCGCCGGGTGGAGCAGCCTGGTAGCTCGCAGGGCTCATAACCCTGAGGTCGCTGGTTCAAATCCAGCCCCGGCAACCAAAATTTAGCTATAATGCCGCTTTTAGCTCGTCGAGCGTGGAGCGACGGAAGAGGTAAAGCTTCCAGTGTTCGATGACGGGCATCTGTTGGAGCAGCTCGGCATAGGCGGCTTCGCGGTGTTCGCGGTCGGCGGGGTTCTCCTCGCGCGGCAGGAGGGGGTCTTTGGGGACGCGCGTGAGGAGGAGGATCTTCTCGCCGGGATTGATGCGGTTGAGGTTTTCCTTGGCGAATTTGTCCTTAAATTGATCCGAACGAACGTATTCAAGCTCGGCATACTGTCTGTCGATTTGGGTGGCGATATCGCGGTTGCGTTGTTCGAGCGTGCGCAGTGTCTCTTCAAAGAGGATGTTGCGGTAGAACGACAGCGTGAGCCCGAAGGCCATGAAGCCCACAACGGTCAGCCCGATGATGATCGTGAACTGTTTGCTGAACGGATTGATTTCCTGCTTGGCCATCGTGCACAGCATAGCGGTTCGACGTAGACTGCGCGCATGAAGATCTATTGTGCTGGCATCGGAGGCATTGGACTTTCGGCATATGCGGCGCTGGCTCAAGCCGTTGGCCATACCGTCGAGGGGAGCGATCCGTCGGATTCCGCCGTCACGCGCGACTTAGTCGACCGCGGCATCGCCGTGCACCGCGAGCAGGACGGCTCGCACGTACCGGCCGATGCCGGGCTGTTCGTGTTCTCCGAGGCGCTTGCGCCTGAGCACCCCGAGCGCGCCGCCGCGCAGCGCTTGGGAATCCGCAGTGTGTCGTACTTTCAGGCGCTGGGTGAGCTTTCGAAGCCCGCCTTCGTGATCGCGGTGTGCGGTACGCACGGCAAATCATCCACGACCGCCATGTGCGCGCGGATGCTCATCGACGCAGGTAAAGACCCCACCGTTGTCGTCGGCACGCGCGTGCCGGAGTTGCAGGGCACCAACTGGCGGCTCGGCAAGAGTGATATTTTCCTCGTGGAGGCGTGCGAATACCGCCGATCGTTCCACTATCTCTCACCCGACATCGTCCTCATGACGAGCGTGGACGGCGACCACTTCGACGCGTACGCCGACGTGGACGAATACCGTAGCGCTTTCGTCGACTTCCTGAAGATGCTGCCCGCTGACGGCGTTGTGGTGACGCACGGAGCGGACGCCGCCTGCGCGGGCGTCGTGGCCGCGGCACAGCGGACCATGCGCGACGCCGATGTGTTTGCCGATCCGGTGCTGCTGGTGCCCGGCGCCCACATGCGCCAGAACGCCAAGCTCGTGCTGGGTCTCGCTGCTGCGTTGGACATCTCCGAGCAAGCCGCCCGCGACGCGTTGGCGCAGTTCAGCGGGACATGGCGGCGCATGGAGGTGAAGGGTGTGCGCCCCGACAACGTCGTGGTCGTCGATGACTATGCCCATCACCCGGCCGAAATCCGCGCCACGCTCGCGGCCATGCGCGAAGCCTACCCGGAGCGCCGCATCGTCTGCGCGTTCCAGCCGCACACCCACGATCGCACCATCAAGCTCTACGATGATTTCCTGACGGCGTTTACCGATGCTAACGTCGTGATCATTCCGAATGTGTACGACGCGCGTGCCTTCCGCGACAGCGGCGTCGTAGATGTTCCGCAGTTTGTGCGCGACATCGCCAACCGTAGCTTCTGCGAAACGGTGCACGGCGAATCGCTGGCGCGGACGGAGGCGCTCCTGCGTGACGGATTCCTGCAAGCAGGGGATGTCCTTGTCTGCATGGGTGCAGGGGACATCACCCGGCTCGCGGCGGCGATGATCATCGCCTGATTACTTGCGGTAAGCGTCGGCCGCTTTGACGAGGATCTTCGTCATTTCGGCGCGGTTCACCGGATTGTTGGGTTCAAAGAGGCCCGTAGGCTCGCCATGCTCATCCGAGCGCCCGGCGATCACCTCGGCGGAGGCTGCCGTTTCGATCGCGCCTGCAAAGGGCGTTCTCCAGGTGACGTCGGTGAACACGCCGCCCTTCGGCCACTCAACGGGGACGTCCAAGGCCTGCAGCAGCGTCACGATGACTTCCGCGCGCGTCGCGGGCCTGGTCGGATCGACGGTGGCATCGGCGAAGATCGTCCAGCCGCGATGCTCGGCCGAAGCGATGAGCGAGGCGAACCACTGCCCGCCGACGCGGGAGTTGTTCGACGGGGAGGTGATGTCGGCTTCGATGACGCCGGCGACGCGGTGGGCCATCTTCGCAAGCTCGGCCACGGTCACCAGGTTCTCGGGCTTGAACTCGCCCGTGTAGTTGCCGTTGGCGTCTTTGTAGCCCGAGATGATGCCACCCTTGGCGGCGTCAAAGACGAACGGGGCGAACCAGGCGTCCTGGGGGACGTCCAGCAGGGGCACTTCCTGATTTTCGGTTTGAATCGTGATGAAGTTCTCTTTGAGGTCTTTGTGCTCCTGGCGCATGATTTCCGCGGCGTCGCAGGCCAGCTTGATATGGAAGCTGATGCGAGCCTTCTCCGTGAGTTGTAGCGATTTGAGCGTCGAGGCGCCGCAGCCGGGAATTTGGTCGTAGCGGACGGCGTACTGCCCCTCGGGCATGTTGGAGAAGGAGGCCGGCGTGACGCCGATTTCCTGCAGGCGGTTGGGTCCTTCCATCGTGAAGCCGAGTCCCTGCGGGTCGCTGGAGATGGCGATTTCTCCCACGCGGTTGAAGTTGTAGTGGATCGAGACACTTAGGTCCTCGCCCGCGGCGAGCGGGAAGGTGATCTGCGGGCGTTCGACGCTCTGCAGCTGCGTCGGTCCGCGGTAGAGGCGGATCGTGGTGGAAGCGCCTTCCGGCGGCTCGACGATGATGGTGTAGGTGCCCGGCCAGCCGCGCAGGGATTTCGTTTCCTGCCTGCTGTATTCCTTCAGGTGGAACGGTTCGAGGACGGTGATCTTGCCCAGGATGTCGCGCAGCGGCTGCTGCGTGACGACGATCGTGCCGCCCGTCGCCGTGGACGCTTCTTGGGCGAAGGCGGGCGCCGCAAAGACGGCGGAGAGCACGGTGGCGGCGGCGATCATGCGAAAGCGAAGCTGTGGCATGGTGGAGTTGGGGAAGGCGGAGGTGCGCATCGTTGGTCCGCAGTGTAGCACATTGCGGATGGTAAACGTGGTACCGTGTGGCCGTGCTTCGCATGTTTCAATCCTTCTTCAATGAGCGGCGCATCCTCGGCAGCACCGCCATTTTGGCGCTGACGCAGGTTTTGGCATCCGTGGTGGGATTGCTGCGGGATCGCTTGCTCAACCAGACGTTCCCCCGCGAGATCACCGACACGTTCTTTGCCGCGTTCCGTCCGAGCGACTTCCTCTTCCAGGCGTGCATTCTTTCGGCGCTCGGCACCGTGCTCGTGCCGCTGCTTGCCAGCCACCGCGCACACGGCCGTCAAACCGAGATGGACCGCCTGCTCTCGGCCACGTTGCATGCCGGAGCGTTGGCATTCGGCGCCATTGCATTGGCGCTCGGGCTCGCGTTCCCCTGGGTGGCGCCGCACCTGGTGCAATTCCAGGGTGAGCAGCTTGCACTCTACGTGCAGCTGGGGCGCTTGGCGCTGTTGTCGAATTTCCTCTTCGTGTTCGGCACGACGATCGGCCAGTACCTCATCACCGTCCAACGTTTTTGGATCTACGGCATCACGCCGGTGCTCTACACCTGCGGGACGATCATCGGCACGCTCTTCTTTACGCGCTTCGCCGGGGCGCTCGGCCCCATGCTTGGCACGCTCCTCGGCGCGGCCGTGTACGCGATCTTGCGCTGCATTGCCGCGGTGCGCGCGGGCGCGCGGATACCGCTCGGTGTGTTCTGGGATCCTCACTTTCGCGCCATGGGCATCTTGATGCTGCCCCGCGTGCTGTCGCTTGGCGCGCTGCAGGTGCAGTTGCTCGTGTTCGACGCCATCGGTTCGGGGCTCGGAGCAGGGGCCATCACGGTGAACGCCGCTTCGCGCAACTTCCAGTCGGTAGCGGTTGGCGCAGTGGGCATCGCCCTGGCCCAGGCAGTCTACTCGCCGTTGAGCCAGGCCCACGCCCGGGCCGATCACCAGCGCTTCCGCCGCACGCTGTCGCTCGCCATTGGGGCAACATTGCTCTTCACCATCCCCAGCGCGCTCGCGCTCGCATTCCTTGCCCCCTTTGCCGCGTACCTCGTGCATCTCACCACGTCGTTGCCGCTCTTCCGCGTGTGCCTGGCGGTCTACGCCGTCAGCATTCCCTTCGAAAGCATCAATCACGTCCTGCTGCGCGCGCGGTACGCTCGCAGAGATACCCTTGGCCCGGCGCTCTGGACGGTAGCGAACGGCATCGTGAGCATGGCCACCGCGTCCGTGCTTGCGCGTTCCATCGGCCCCGCGGGCATCGCAGCAGGGTTCCTTGCCGGCCAGGCGTTGCAGGCGGTTGGGCTCGGGGTTACGGCGTTGCTCCAGACGCGGACGGAAGCGGCCACGGAATGATCGTAAACGCCGCGAGCCGTTGCACGCGTTCGCTCTGCGTGCGCATGCCGGTGACCTGCGCCCCTCTCGGCCCCACGGAACACCAGGAGATCCACGCTTCGACGGCGTCCGGCGCTCCTTCCGCGATGGCCTCTACGGAGCCGTCCGGGGCATTGCATATGACGCCGCGCACACCCAGGCGGCCGGCTTCCTCTTTTGCGCCCGCGCGGAAACTCACCCCCTGCACGAGGCCGGTGATCGCGACGCGGCAGGCGATCACTTCTTCTTCACCTGCGTGAAGTCGAGCTCGACGGGCGTCTCGCGGTCGAAGATCAAGACGAGCACCGTGAGCTTGCCCTTGTTCACATCGACGCTGTCGACGGAGCCTTCGTAGTTCTTGAACGGACCGTCGGCGATGACCACGAGGTCACCCACCTGGAAGTCGCTCTTGAACTTGGCTTCCTGCTCGCCCACGCGGCGCTGAATGACGCCGAATTCCTCGGGCGTCACCGGCACGGGGATGTTGCCGGAGCCCACGAAACCCGTGACGTTGGGCGTATTGCGGACGAGGTACCACGATTCGTCGGTGACGGTCATGTCGACGAGCACGTAGCCGGGGAAGAGCTTGCGCTCCTCCTCGATGGGTTCGTTCTTCTTGAAGACGAGTTGCTTCTCCTTGGGCACCTGCACATCGAAGATGTAGTTGTGCATGCCCATCGAATCGACGCGCTGCAGCAGCGCCTGACGGACGGCGTCTTCATACCCTGCATAGGTGTGAACGACGTACCAGTTTCGTCCTGCATTTGGGTCTTGCTTGGACATGCGGGGGAGGGGGATTAGACGGCGAGCTTCACCACGAAGCGGATGACCTCGGCGCAGACGTAGTCGAATGCACCGAACACGGCGGCGCAGGCGAGCATGAAGCCAATCACCACGATGGCCAGGCGGATCGCCTGCTGGCGGGTGGGCCACCGGACGTGGCGGAGCTCTTCGAGTGCGCCGTTGAAGAAGTTGAGAATCTGGTCCATGTGGGAAAAACGCCCCGAACGGGCAACCCTATGCTACCCCAACCATGCCTCAATGCAAGAGGAAATGGGTCTTCAGAGCCCGTATTCCGGCGGCTCCAGCGCGTGGATCTTGGAGACGGGGAGGGCCACAAACCACACTTTGCCCTTAATGCTCTCCTCGGGGACGAACGGTACGGCCTGCTCGCGCTGGGTTACGAAGCTGCGCGAATCGAGGCTGCCCTGGCGGTTGTCTCCGAGTACAAAGTAGCGGTCCTTTGGCACCGTGTAGCGCACTTCACGATCGCTGCCGCCGTGCGGCTGGGCGAAGGTCTTGCCGGCGTTCTGTTCGTCGAGGTACGGCTCGGGGAGCTTCTCGAGCGTGCTGCCGCTGGCGGTGCGCACGTAGACGTTGCCGTTTTTGATCACGACCTCGTCGCCCGGCGTCCCGATGATGCGCTTCACGTAGTATTTTTCGTGGTCTTCATGCGGCGGAAAGAACACTACCACGTCGCCGCGCTGGGGGTGGCTCACAAAGTACACGAGCTTGTTGATGATGATGTATTCCTTGTCTTCGAGCGTGCCGACCATCGAATTGCCTTCCACTTGGAACGGCGACACGAGGAATGTGCGGATGCCGACGACGACGGCGACGATCACGACGATATTGACCAGGACGTCGAAGAACTGGAAGAGGACCCCTTGCTGGCGCTGTGCGCGAACCACCGGCCCATACTACGGGGGGCCGCGGCACCTGTACAGGCTGTGATGCGGGGCATCCTCCCTGTAGACTCTGGGTCGTGCTCAACCGTGCCCTCTTCCGCCGGCACCTCGACGATAACGAGGAGCTCGTGGCGATCGTCCACAAACATTGGCTTGTCGGGCTCCGGGCGTTGTTCTGGCCGTCGCTCTGGGTGGTGAGCGCCATCGCCGTCCTGGCGCTGCAGCCGGGGAGGCCGCTCTTCCTGGCGGTGTCGCTGACGACGGTCGTGTTCCTGGTGTGGTGGCTGCGGTCGTTCTTCGACTTTTTCCTCGATGCGTGGGTCATCACGACCAGCGGCGTCATTGACGTTGCGTGGCACGGGTGGTTCCACCGTGAATCATCGCGCGTGCTCTACAGCGACATCCAGGGCGTCAGCTACGAAATCAGCGGCGTCTGGGGCACGCTCTTCCGCTTCGGCACCGTGAGTGTGGAGAAGATCTCCACGGGCGCGGCGATGTCGCTCGAATACGTGCAGAACCCCAGGCGCGTGGAAAGCATGATCCTCCGGCATATGGAGAACTACGTGCACACGCGGAACCTCAAGAACGCCAAGCACGTCCAGGAAGTGTTGGCCGAGCTGATCGCGGGCCAGCTGCACGAACGTGAGCTGGATGACGGCGAGGACGATGCATAGCCCATGGATGCCACGATGATCATCGTCGGCGTGGGGCTTATCGCACTCGCGATACCGCTGCTCATGTGGTGGCGCATGAGGGCGCACACACGCCTCGACCCCGCTACCGCGCGGCGGCTGCGCAGGGCGTGGCAGGACGCGCAGCGCCACGTCGATCACCGCCTGCAGGTGCTCGAAGCCGAGAAGACGTTTGATATCCTGCTCGACGCCTGGCGGCTGCAGGGCACGTTTGCCCAGAAGCTCAAGCAGGCCGCATGGCGCATCCCCGAGGCGGACGCCGTGTGGAGCGCGCATCGCTTGCGCAACCGTATCGCCCACGAACCCGGAATCCAGGTGTCGCCGAAGGAAGCCGAGCGCGCGCTCAGCGCCTACGGACGGGTGATCATGCGCTACGTGTGATTCCTGCTACACTCGCCCCGTGAAGCCCTCGGTGGTCATCGTCGGCTTGGGGAACCCCGGCGCGGGCTATGAGCGCACGCGTCACAATGCGGGTTTCCGCGGCGTCGATGCGCTGGCCGCGGCGTTCGATGGCGGAGCCTGGCAGCCGCGCGACAAATTCCTCGCCGCGTGCTCCGAGGGGAAGATCGGCGACATCGAGGTGCTCTTCGTGAAGCCGCGGACGTACATGAACTTGAGCGGCGACGCGCTCCGGCGCATCCGCGATTTCTACAAGCTCGAACCCACGGCGTTCCTCGTGCTCACCGACGACATCGACCTGCCGCTCGGTACGCTGCGGCTGCGTACGAGCGGAAGCCCCGGTACCCATAATGGGCTGCGCTCCATCGCCGAGACATTCGGCGACGGCTACGCGCGCCTGCGCATCGGCATCGGGCCGAAGCCCGCAACAGAGATCGACCTTGCGGCCTGGGTCCTCAGCGCGCCGCCCCCCGAGGACGAGGAGCGGCTGGCTGAGGTGCTGCGGCGCTTGCCTGATGTCGTACGCGCCTTTGTGACCGATGGTGTGACCGTTGAGCGGTAGCGCCGTTAGCCGATGACGCCGAGCAGGCGCTTGCCCGCTCCGAGGCCCGCGGCCATGCCGAGGGCGATGGTGATGGCGATTGCTGCCGTGCTTGCGGCATTTGCGGCGCCGGAGGTGCCGGTGCTTGGGCCGACGTACGGCCGGAGGAAGCGGTTGCCGCCGTTGCCTGTGAGCGCAGCGAGCGACACGCCGGTTTGGGGCAGGTGCTGGATGATGTAGACCGCGTGGTCGTCGGAGGCGCTGAGGTTCCCCGATCGGGCGGTCGCCGTGTTGCGCACGATGTCGCCGTGGCGGAGACGCGCAGAGAGAATGGCCTCATAGGTGAACGTCTTGCTTTCGCCGCGGGCGAGCCTGCCGATGGTCCAGCGGATCATGTTGCCGTCCTGGGTGCCGCCGTTGGTCGAGAGGATGGTGAGCGCTCCGGAGGGGTAGCGGTCTTCCACCTGGACGTTGTCGAGGTCGCGGTTGGTCGTGTTGCTGACCGTGATGCGGTAGCGGATCTGGTCGCCGGGCTGCGCATCGTTGCGGTCGGCTTCCTTGCGGATCGTCAGGTTGCCGTAGTCGTTGACGGGTGGCGGCGGCCTGTCGTTGTCGTCGATGACATCGGTGTACTCGATATCCTCTTCGGAGCCCGCGGTGCAGCGCACCTTCAAGCGGTCTCCGTTGACGGCGCCGCCTCCGACGCGCACCGACACGCGGTAGGTGCGGCTCTCATTGCGGAAGTTCTGGTTGCGCCAGCGGACGCGGTGGCTGCCTTCGTCGGTGCCGTTATGGGACGACGAGATGTAGGACGTGTTGTTGTCGAGCGTGCAGATGACGTCGGTCGTGCGCGTCTCGTTGCAGGGGTTGCGCACCTCGACGTCGTAGTCGAACGTGTCGTTCGGGCGCACCGGATCGCGGGAGTCGGTCACGTAGATGCGGTAGCGCGACGTGCAATCATCATCGTCATCATCGTCATCGTCGTCATCGTCGTCGTCATTGATGACGCGGGTGGTGTCTTCGGCGCTGTCGCCGCCGTCGATGCGGACGACGTTGCGCAGGAGCTCGTTATCGGGAGCGTCCTGATCGACACGGATGCGCAGCGTGAGCGTGCGGGTGGCGTTGGCGTTGATCGTGATGTTGTTCCAGCGCACTTCGCTGCCGCTGCGAGAAGCGCCGTCGGAGGCCGAGACGTATTCCACGTCGTCGGGGAGCGAATCGCGGACGGTGATCGTGCGGGAGGAGCTACCCGTGTTCTCGATGCGGATGGTGTAGTTGAGTTCTTCGCCGGCGTCGACGCTCGTGCGGCCGTCGGTCTTGGAAATGAAGAGGTTGCCGCCTCCACCTCCACCGTCCACGCGGACCGTGGTGGTGTCTTCGGCGCTGTCGCCGCCGTCGATGCGGACGACGTTGCGGAGTACGAAGCCGTCGGGGACGTCGTTATAGACGCGGACGCGCAGCGTGAGCGTGCGGGTGGCGTTGGCGTTGATCGTGATGCTGGTCCAGCGGACTTCGTTGCCGCTGACCGTGCCGCCGTCGGAGGCTGAGACGAATGCGAGTTCGCCGGGCTTCTGGTCGATAACGGTGACCGTGCGCGCAGCGCTGCTCGTGTTCTCGAGGCGGATCGTATAGGTCAGCTCGTCTCCGCGGCGCGCTTCGGTGTGCTCGTCGGTCTTGGAGATGCGCACCGTGCCGCCACCACCACCCGTGGTGACCGTGGTGTCGTCGAAGGTTTCCTCGCCGCCGTCGATGGAAGCGCGGTTGCGGATGAGCGAGCCGTTGGCGGCATCGCTGCGGACACGCACACGGACCGTGACGCTGCGCGTGGAATTGGCGGGGATCGAGAGGTTGCTCCAGGTGACCTGGCTGCCGCTTTGGACACCGCCGTCGGAAGCAGAGACGAAGTCGGCGAAGCTCGGGAGCGCGTCGCGGACGGTAACCGTGCGTGCCGAGGAGCCCGTGTTCTGCAGGCGGATGTCGTAGGTCAGCTCGTCATTCGGGGCTGCCGTTTCGCGGCCGTCGTTCTTGGAGATGTGCACGATGCCGCCGCCGGGCGTCGTCTGGCGGTTCTTGAAGACGACCGCGGAGCAGGTGGGCTGGAGCTGCGTGACGTTCACCACGCCGCCGGAGGGGGTCACCGAGGTCTGCACCCAGCCGTCGGGGACAAGCTCGGAAACAGAGTGCGAGCCGAGGGGGACGTCGTTGAAGCGCGCGTGGCCGCCGGAGTCGTTCATGGTGGAGCGGCCGCCATCGAGCGTGAAGGTGAACTGGGCGACGGGGGTCACCACGTTGCCGTCGGGGTTGAAGGTCTCCTTGAGGATCTCAATGCAGCCGCGGCCTGCCTGGACGCATTCCACCGTCGTTTGCACCGCTTCGCTCCAGTTGGTTGGCACGTTGTCGGCGCTGACGTCAGCGTAGTTTTCCACGCGCCCGCCGCAGGCTGCCGTTTGCAGGATTTGGAATTTCAGACGGATAGTTTTGTTCTGGCCCGGCGCAAGGCTGAACCCGTCGCATTTCACGCGGTTTTCCGTGTTCTCGAAGACGCAGTGGGGGTCCGTGCCGACCTGGCCGACGTACGTCGTGCCAGGGGGGACGTCGTCATAGGCGACCACGTTGGTGGCTGTTTCGTCGCCGGGGTTCCCCAGGATGATGGTGTACGTCACGATGTCGCCGCGCTGGGCGCTGGTGGGGCCGCTCTTGGTGACCGTCAAGCGTGCGCCGGTCGTGACAGGGCAGTCGAGGCGGGAGGAGGCCGACGCTGTGTTGTTGCTCATGTCGTAGTCGGTTTCATCCGCCGCGGCGCTGGCGTTGTTTTGGACGTTGGGGCGCGTGCAGGGGTTCGCCGTCGCCACGCGGAAGGTGATCGTGACGTCCTTCTGGTCGTCGCCGTCGATGGTGCCGAGGTTGCAGCGGACCTGTGAACCCACGAGGGAGCAGGCGCTCAAGTCATCGGATACGAACGTGAATTCCGCCGGGGGCGTGTCGTTGACGACGACGTTGTGGGCGGCGTCCGAGGCGAGGTTACGCACGGAAACCGTGTACGACACCAGGCTGCCACGCTGGGCGTTCTGCGGGCCGTTCTTCTGGACGCGCAGGTCGACTTCGTCATCGTCGACAACGGGGCAATCGAGGTCGACGTCACGCGTGCTGGAGTTGTTGCTGAGGTTGTCGTCGAAGCCCGTCCCGGTGATCGAAATCGTGTTGTGGATCGTGTGGGACGTGCACTGCGACGGGTTTTTGGCGACGAAGTAGAGGTAGAAGTAGAGCGGGCTGTCGCCGCCGATCATGGTGCCCAGGTTGCAGGTGACGGTGGTGCCGTTGCTCGAACAGCTGGCGCCCGTGGCGTAGCTGTATTCCAAATCGGAAGGGATCGGGTCGGTCGCGACTACGTTTGTGGCGGTGCCGAGGCCGAGGTTCTTCGCGACGATCGTGTACGACACCATGCCGCCCGGCTGCACGCTCGGGGGGCCGTACTTGCCGATGAGCAGGTCGATCGCCTGGCTCGACGAGGAGGAGCTCGACGAGCTGCTCGTCGACGAGGTGGCGCTGGAGGTCTGGGAGCTCGTGGTGGAGGACGTGGCGCTCGACGTCGTGGAAGAGGTGGTGGCGCTGGAGGTCGTCGAGGAGGTTTCGGAGCTCGTCATCGACGAGGTGGTGCTCGACGTCGTGGAGGACGTCGTGGCGCTGGACGTTTCGGAGCTGGTGGCCGACGACGTCGTGCTCGATGTTGTCGAGGACGTCTCCGAGCTGGTGGCCGACGACGTGGACGAGGAGCTTTCCGAGCTTACGGAGGAGCTGCTCGACGTCGTGGAACTCGACGAGCTGGAGCTGCTTGCCGCGCAGAGCACGGTCGTGGCAGCGGTGTCTTCGTCGCAGAGCATCGTCGACATGTCCGCGCGGTCGCGCCAGCCTTCGGCTTCATTGGTGATGGTCTGACCGCAGAGGCCCGTGAGCGGCACGTCGAACATCATGGTGATCGTGACCGTGGAGCCCGCCGGGATTGTGCCGATCGGGCAGGACCAGCGCAGCAAACCGCTGTCGTAGGAGCAGCTTGCCCCGGTCGATTGCACGAAGGAGAAGGGCGGCGTGATGGCGCTCGATCCGTTGGTGAACGAGTCGTAGACGATGGAGTTGAGCGATGGCAGCGTGCCGACGTTTTCGACGATGATCTGGTAGGTGATCTGGCCGCCGGCGCTGACCGTCGTCGGCGCGGTCTTGGTGACTTCGAGCTTGGGGCGGTTCACAGGGCTTTCGTCGTTGTCCTGGGCATTGACGCATCCCGGATCATTGCCGTCGGAAACGCTGTCGCCGTCGTTATCGATACCGTCCTGGCATTGCGTCGTGCCGTCCGATTCGTCGTTGTCGGTGGGGGACGAGCAGCCGGGGTCCGTCATGTCGGAGAC
>CAZATU010000006.1:33350-85605 GCA_964488165.1 uncultured Candidatus Peribacteria bacterium | reverse complement strand
TCTCCGGGGAAGCATGCTGCCGCGAGAGGGTGACGGGGGTGTCGGGGGGCTGAGGGAGACGTGTCAAGTCTCCCAAGCCCCCTGACGGAATCGAAAGCGAGACAGGAGACGCTGAGCGGCGCAGGAGAGAAACTCACTCTTTTCTAAAAAACGAGGAAAGAGTCTTGTTTTAAGTCGCCTAGCAATGGGACTACCGAATGAATTATTGCAGTGAAATCCTCACAAACCTCCTCTTCCCCACTTTCACAATTCCCTCTTCTGCCAGGGCATCTACTTTGCTTACAGCAACATCATTCACCGTAATGCCCTTTTGTTCGATCAGCCTCCTCCCCTCACCCTTCGAAGCAATGAGCTTGTGCTCCACGAGCACGTCGAGGAGCAACGTGTCCTTCTTTACCGTGATTTCCGGCATGTCTTCCGGCAGTGCGCCTTTGGCAAACACGTTCTCGAACTCCGCCTTGGCGTGGTCGGCGGCCTCCGCGCCGTGGTAGAGCGCCGTGATCGCGTGTGCCAGGCGCACTTTGTGTTCCTTGGGGTTTGCGCCTTGCTGCATTGCTTTCTCCATGGCGGCGATCTCCGCCATGGGTGTATCGGTGCAACACTCGAAGTACGTGGCGATCAGCTCGTCCTTCACCGACATGAGTTTGCCGAACATGTCCTTGGGTGCGTCGTCTAAGTACACACAGTTATCGTAGGTTTTGCTCATCTTGCGACCGTCGGTACCCGCAATGAGCTTGGTGGTGAGAACGAATTTATCGCGCTTGCCGAAGGCTTTTTGCAGTTTGCGGCCGCAGAGCATGTTGAAGAGCTGATCGTTGCCACCGATCTCGCAGTCCACGTCGAGCATCACCGAGTCATAGCCTTGCAGCAACGGATAGAGGAATTCGTTGGGGCTGAGGTCTTCCTCGCGCTTCATGCGTTCTTTGAACATGTCGCGCTGCAGCATCTGCTGGACGGTGAAATGCTGCGTGATGCCCATGATGTCGGCAGCACCGAGCTTTTCCAGCCACTCATGGTTATAGCGGATTTCCACCGTGGCGAAGTCGAGGACTTTGGACGCCTGTTCTTTGTAGGTTCGGAAGTTCTCCTCCACTTGTTCCTTGGTGAGCGGCTGGCGCATCACGTCGCGCCCCGTGGGGTCACCGATCATCGCGGTGAAGCTGCCAACGAGAAAAACGGCGTGGTGTCCGGCGTCGGCGAATGCCTTGAGCTTCCGCAGTGGAACCGTATGGCCCAAATGCAGTTTGGAGCCTGTGGGATCAATTCCCAAATACACGCGCAGCGGCTTGCCTGCCGCGAGCTTCGCGTGCGCGAGGTCGGCGGGGACGGTTTCTTCGACGGCGCGGGTGAGCAGGTCGGGGTTCGGCATGCCCCCAGTGTAGCGAAAAACGCCTCAGGATGAAGACGCGTGCTATCCCCGCTTGGCAATCTTGCTCTACACTGCGCCGGCATGATCGAGGTTCCCGTTTCGCTTCCCGGCCGTTTGGACGCTTTTGTGGCTTCCATTGAGGATATCCGCAGTCGCGGCCATGCGCAGGAGCTCATCGAGTCTGGCTGCGTGCAGGTCAATGCCGTCGTTTGCACCAAATCTGCCAGTCATCTTAGCGAAGGCGATCTGGTGGCCGTGGCTCTTCCCGACATCCCGGTGGTGTCCGGCGAGATTGAGCCGCGCGATCTCTCACTGCCGATTCTCCACGAGGACGAGGCCTGCATGGTGATCAACAAGCCTGCCGGCTTCGCCGTGCATCCGGGCGCCGGCATGCCGCCGAGCGAAATGACGATTCTTCACGGCGTCGCCCATCTCTTTCTCAAACGCGGGCTGTCGTTCGCTCCGTCGCACGTGCTCGTGCACCGCCTCGACCGCGAGACGACCGGCTGCTTGCTCATCGCCAAAACTCCTGAGGCACATTTGGCATTGCAGAGCCAATTCGCCGAACGCTCTGTCCAGAAAGTGTATCTCGCCATCGTCGCCGGCGTCCCCAACCCGCCCGCCGCCACGGTTGACGCGCCTATCGGCCGCAGCCCCAACGAGCGCACGAAGATGTCGGTCTACGGCGTGAGCCATGCGCGCGAAGCCAGGACAACCTACCGCACACTCAGCGCGTCACAGGTTGCGGCGTTGCTCGCGTGCGAGTTGCACACCGGACGCACGCATCAAATTCGCGTCCACCTCTCGTCGATCGGGTACCCCATCATCGGCGACAACACCTACATCAGCAGCCTCTCGGAACGCTTGGGGCAAGAAGCGGAAATCCCCTCGTTGTGCCTGCACGCGTGGAAGCTCTCCTTCACCTCGCCGGACGGCGAAAAGCCGCACGCGATTGTGGTGGCTCCGCCGAAAGCCTTCGAGCATGCCCTGGAGCGCCTGCATCTCTCGCTCCCGTAAGGGCTTACCGTACCGCGCCTGATGACGATGCGATGTCGGCGCTGACCGGTGCTTTGCTGATGCTGCTCTGTGCGCCTGCCGATGCTGCGATGCGCTCCACCGTGTAGCGCAGCGTATCGAGCACTTCACCCTTGTCGTTGCGCGCCGTGACGACGTAATCGTTCTTGCCCATCTTGAGCGTCCCCCATTCCTCGCGGGCGATGAAGCGCCACGATGTCTGCGGCGCGCTGAAGAGCTGGAGCTTGTAATCGTTGACCCACAGGCCTGTCGTGCCCGGCGGCACGGCGCCTTCGAGGACGATCACCGCGCCGGTCGCGACGCCCATTGTGCCGGACGGCCGCGTGATGGTGAGCGTACCGGGCAGGATCGGCGCGTTGTTTTGCAGCGTGATGGTCGAGGTGCTGCTGCTCACGGCGACGCTCGTGACGGACATGGCGCTTCCTTGCAACGGCGTGTCCGTCCCCACGATGCCCGTCGGGCCGTCCTCGAGCAGCACGGTGATGCGCGCTGCGGGGCTGCGGTTGCCTCGCTCGTCGATCACCACGATGTCGAACGTGTTGCGCCCGCGAACGAAGTTGTTGAGCTTGGTGCTGGCGAGGTAGCTCCAGGTCCCCTTCCCCGGCTGGAACAGTTGCAGTCGATAGTCGTTCACCATGATGCCGACCGCGCGGGCCGGTGCCGTGCCGCGGATTTCCAATTCTTCCGCCTGCGTGCGGTAGATACTGCCCGTAGGCGCCGGCGATGTTACGGCAGGCGCTTCCACCGGGGCGATGTTTCGCTGGATCGTGCGGCGCATTTCGCGCAGCAGTAAGCCGCGCTCATCGAGGGCTTCGATGCGTATTTCCATCGCTTCTTCTCCAGCCACTGCCAGCTCCTGGCTGAAGGTGCCCCGCTCGGTATCGAGCGACGCCTGGTAGCCGTTGACGCGCACTTTGACGACGCCTTCGCCCACCGTCCCACTCACGTGCACCGTCGTGGTGGTAACGCGCTCATTCTCCTGCGGTGTGAGCACGGTGAGGATATCCCCCTCCGGGCGCGGCGCGCTTGCCTGTGAGCCGCTACCGGGCAACGGCAGCGTGGCACCCATCCTGCTTTCAATGAGGAACGCCGAGAGCGCGGCGCTGTCGAGCGGCGTGCGATACGCGTACAAGTCGGCGTCCGATGCGAGGTCCGCGGGGAGCGTAAGCATCTGCCCTTCTCCGACGATCGCTTCGTTGCCGTTGTCTGCTTCGGCACGAACGCCTTGCCCTTCGGCGGAGAAAATCGCCACCGACGTTTGGCTCACGATCGCTTCCGTATCTGCGACCAGGTCGACGGAGAGATGCTCGGCGTTCACCGTGCGCGTGATGGCACCCGAGAAGGCCGTTGCACTCGGCGTGCGCAGCCACAAACGCCCCTGTGCCAGTCGGACGTCGATCGAGGACGTGCGGGTTCCCCTGCCCGATGCGCGCACCGTCAGGTCGGAGCCGCGGTCTAAGCGTATCGCCGTGCCGTCGAAGAATTGCAGCAGCGCCGCTCCCATGTCGGCGACGACACGGTCACCTTCGTAGAGCTTGAGACCGTTTTCAGCGCGCTTCATGGCGCCGTTGTCGAGCGAAACGCTCACGCTGCTCCCCTGCTCCAGCACCAAGACGACGCTTGCCGCTTGCACGCGGTTGCCCACGCCCAATGCCGACAGCACCGAGCGCAGGCTCAGGAAGAGCACGACTGCCAGCATCAGCGCCACGATTGCGCGCAGCAGCCCCACGGGAACGCGATGTTCCTGCGCGAGTGCGTACGGCCCCCGGCGATGCCGTGGTCGGCGAAGCATACAGAAGGAAAGCATCGTACGAGATTCCCTATGCCGTGCGCAAGCGCCTAGATTGCTACGCGGTCGACCTCCTGCTTGCTGGTCATTCCCGTTTTCACGAGGATCTCACCCCATTCGCGCATGGTGGTGTACCCCTGCTTGCGCGCTTCCTCCAGGATCGCTGTCGCCGTTTCCTGCTGCAGGATCAATTGCCGAATCCCTTCGTTGACCACCAGTAATTCCGGCAAGACGATGCGTCCGCTGTAGGTGTCGGAGGAGAGCGGGTCGCACGCGGCTCCTTCGTTGCGACAATCGTCTTTCACCACGCGCACGAGGCGCTGGGCAAGCACGGCGCGCAGTGAAGGGCCGAACGTGTACGGGCTCACGCCCATGGAGAGGAGGCGCGGAATCGCTTCGATCGCGGAGTTGGTGTGGAGTGTGGAGAGCACCAAGTGGCCCGTCAGCGCGGCGTCGATCGCGGTTTGCGCCGTTTCCAGATCGCGGATTTCTCCGACGAGCACGATGTTCGGGTCGTGGCGGAGCACGGAGCGCAGCCCCGACGCGAAGGTGAAGCCGTGGTCGCTGTCGATTTCGCTCTGCACGATGCCCGGGATTTCGTATTCCACCGGATCTTCCAGCGTGATGATGTTGCGCGCCGTGCCGATCAGCGACGACAGCAGCGCGTAGAGCGTGGTGGTTTTTCCGGAGCCCGTCGGGCCCGTGACGAGGATGAGGCCGTTGGGTAGCTTGGCGAGCTCCGCGAGCTTGGCGTGCATGTCCTCGGGAAATCCGAGCTTTTCGAGCGTCACGATGCCGCGGTCCGGGTCGAGGAGACGCAGCGTCATGGTTTCGCCGAAGCGCGAGGGCAGCGTGGCCACGCGGACGTTCACTTCGCGCACACTCGTCTTGCCGTCTTCCGTCGTGCTTGCATGGAAGGTGTATTGCCCGTCTTGAGGGACGTTGGTGATGTTGAGCTTGAGCTTCGAGAGGAACTTCACGCGACGCATCAGCTGTTCGTAGTTCGCGTTCGAAATCGGCTTCATCGCTTCCAGGATGCCGTGCAGACGCAGCTCCAGGCGCACGTGGTGTTTCTCCGGGGACGTATGGATGTCCGAAACGCCCTGCTCCACTGCGTACTGCTGCAGCTGGGTGAGCAGCTGGTCGCCATCGAGTGCCGAGAAGTCGGGGTGTGCCATCTCATGAGTATACCAGATTTCCTGCTCTTCGGCCAGGTCTCTCCCCGGTTCCTTTCGCGGGTTCTGGGGGTTAGACTGTGGCGTCCATGACGGTCTATCGCGTGCGTTCGACGGGTTCCGATACGCTCAAGAAGCGTTCGCTTCTGCGTCGCATGGTCGTGCTGCACGGCGTCCTGCTCTTCTTCCTCCTGCTCATTCTGGCGCGGTTGCTGGAATTGCAGGTGGTTTCCGCCGATGCGTATAGCAAGGACAGCCGCCAGGGCTACGACCGTCACATCCGCGCCAAGCGCGGCGAAATCCTCGCCACCAACAGCAAATCGGGCGAAACGACGACCCTCGCCACCAACACCACCCTCGACATGGTGTATGTCGATCCGCTGCTTGCTGACAACCCCACGGGGGTCGCCGAGGCGCTCGCCAACACGTTGCTCACGCCGGAGTTCCATCTGGCGTGCTCGTCGGGGAAAGACGACTGTCCGCG
Source organism: uncultured Candidatus Peribacteria bacterium (assembly GCA_964488165.1). Taxonomy (GTDB): domain Bacteria; phylum Patescibacteriota; class Gracilibacteria; order Peribacterales; family Peribacteraceae; genus VMFU01. The sequence continues at coordinate 79,753 of CAZATU010000006.1, read as the reverse complement.
CGAACTGTATCCCTTCTACAGCGCCGCGTTCGACCCGCTGTCGTTCGTGCGCAGGATCGGCACGGGCAGCATCCTCGAGCCAATCCCCTACGGCGCGCCGCTCCCCATTTTGCCCGTGCAGTCGCTGCCCGATATCACCGAGGCGCGCCGGCAGTTCGCACGCAGCATCGAGCAGCGCATCTCCCAGAAAGTCGTTACCGACATCACCATCATGGACGGCGCCAACAAGAAGCAGCGCTCCGCGGTGGTCGCCCTGGGAATCCCCGGCATTCTTGTCGACAGTACAACGGGCCGCATCGCCGCCAACCCCGAAGCGTTGCCGGCCGACACGTCCGTGGCCGCCGAGAAGCTCGGTTCGACGCTCGGCCTCGATCCGCAGCGCATTCTGCCGCTGCTGCGTCGACGCGACCTGCGCTACGTCCCCGTGCTGCGCAGGCTTTCGCCTCAGCTGTCGCTGCGGCTGCGGGAGCTGAAATTACAGTCGCTCAAAAAAACCCAGGAATTGCGCGCCGGTGCGGCCAACATCCAGGCTGCGGAAGCCATCGAGGATCCGTTCCGTTGTATCGCACTCCTGCCGGAGTACTGGCGCTTCTACCCCGACGGCACTATCGCGTCGCAGGTCATCGGCTTCCTCAACGTGAAGCAGGAGGCGCAGTACGGCATCGAGCGCACTTTCGACCCGCAGCTGCGCGGGCAGGAAGGCGTGATCAGCATGGTCAGCGACCGGCAGGGGCGCAACATTCTTACGACGGAGCAGACCATCGTCGACCCGCGCGACGGCGAAACGATCGTGCTCACTATCGATCCGTTTATTCAGCAGAACATTGAGGCAATCCTCCAGAAAGGTCTGGAGAAGGCTCGCGCCGACAGCGCCCAGGCCATCGTGATGGATCCCTTCAGCGGCCGCATCCTTGCCATGGCCAACGCGCCGCTCTTCGAGCGCAACAGCTACAGCGACGTCTATGAGAAAGAAGCGATCCTTCTCCCTCCGGAGAAAGAGCGCGAAATCGCCGTGGAAGTCTACAACCCCGAGACGAACATTCGCGTGGTCAACGCGTACTTCCCCGACATCTTCACCACCGAGGGCAAGAAACTCCTTCCGGACAAAATCCGCCAGGAACTCGACGACGTCGAAGCGCTGACCGACTTGGACAAGGCGTCGCGCTTCTTCCTCTACTTCGGGCAGAACACGCGCATGGAACTCTTCAAGACCGACCAGCCTGGCGTGTGGCTCAAGTACCGTAACACCATCGGTGTCGGCGCGTATCTGAACCGCGGCATCCAAACCATCTATGAGCCGGGGTCCGTCATGAAGCCGGTCACGATGGCAATCGCCCTCGACCAGGGCGAGCTCACGCCCCAGACCACCTATAACGACACGGCCCCTGTAGTGAAGGATGAAAAAAACATCATCAAGAACGCCCTTCTCACCTACTACGGCGTGGTGACCATGACCAATTGCCTCGAGTTCTCCATCAATACCTGCATGACGAGCGTATCCGACCGCCTGGGCAAGAAGCTCTTCCACCGCATGCTCGAACGCTTCGGCTTCGGGCGCCTCACTGGCATCGAGCTCGAAGACGAGCAGCCGGGCTCACTCAAACCCTGGCTCACGTGGAGCGACACCGAGCTTGCGACCGTTGCCTTCGGCCAGGGCATTTCCGCAACGCCACTGCAGATGACGATGGCGTTCGCCGCGCTGGCCAACGGCGGCAAGCTGATGCGCCCCATGATCATCGACCGCATCGAGCACGCCGACGGCACGACCGAGCACCGCGAGGCGGAAGTGATCGATCAAGTCATCACGCCCCAAACTTCGGACACCATCACTGGCATGCTCGTGAGCACCGTCGAAAACGGCTACGCGCGCACCGCGAAAGTTTCCGGTTATCGCATCGCCGGCAAGACGGGCACCAGCCAGATCGCAGGCCCGGGCGGCAAGTACGAGGCGGGCACAGGGTCGGTCGTGGCCTCGTTCATGGGCTTCGCGCCCGTCGATCATCCACGCTTCATCGTGCTGGTCAAATTCGACCGCCCGAAAGACCGCGAGATCTCCCACGGTGCCGGCTCCGCCGCTCCGGTCTTCAAGGAGATCGCCGCCTTCCTTTTCAAGTACTACGGCATTCCGCCTGACGACCTGAAACACTAAAGTCTCCCGTTGCCCAGCAGGCTCGCTCGTAGACCTAACAAGCAACGGGAGTTGGCATCTCGAAACGATCGAGTGCCGCGGAGAGCATACACCCGTGCTTATTTCACCGTCACGCTCTTCGCCAGGTTCCTCGGCATGTCCGGGTTTGAGCCACGCGCCACGGCGAGTTGGTAGGCCAGCAGCTGGATGGGCAGGATGTTGACCACCGCCTGGGCGGCTCCCGCCTCGGGCACCTTGATCCATTCGTCGAATGCTTCGTTGCGCACCGGTCCGACGCCGATCACAAACGCTCCACGCGCCTTGAGCTGCACGGCGTTACTGATGATGTCGGCGGTGGCTTCGTCGTCGCCGTACAGGACGATGCATGGCGTTCCTTTTTCAATGAGCGCGATCGGGCCGTGCTTCAGTTCGCCGCCGGCGAACCCTTCGGCGTGGATGTAGCTCACCTCCTGGATCTTGATCGCGCTTTCGAGCGCCATCGGGTAGTTCCAGCTGCGCCCGATGATGTAGAGATCCTTGTGGGAGCGCAGGGTCTCGGCGAGCTTGCGGAGCCGTTCGATGTAGCGTGGGTTCAAGAGGTCGTTGATTTTGGCCGACGTTTCGAGCAATTGCATCTTCCCTTCGCGCAGCCTGCCGTCGAGGGCGTAGGCCACCAGCAAGAGTACCGCCAGCTGACCGGTGAGTGCCTTGGTGGAAGCGACGGCGCGCTCGGGGCCGGCGTTGATGAGCAGTGTGTAATCGGCGTCGCGGGCGATGGTCGACCCTTCGACGTTCACGATCGCCAGCACCTTCGAGCCCGCTTCCTTCGCTACGCGCATGGCTTCGAGCACGTCCGCGGTTTCCCCGCTCTGGCTCACCACGATCACGAGGCTCTCGGGCTTGAGGAAGTGGTGATAGAGCTTGAACTCGCTTGCGGGCGACACGTTGACGTGATGGTGGGCCACCACCGAGAAGAAGTACTCGGCGGCCATGCAGGCCTTGCCCGCCGTGCCGCACCCGATGAGGAACGTGCCCTTCGCCGAGCGAATGGCTTCGGCGATGGTGCGGATCTGTTCGTCGTCCTGGTTCACCGCGCGCGCCACGCTCTCCTTCTGGTCCATGATCTCCTTGAGCATGTAGTGGGCGTACGCCCCCTTCTGCGCTTGCTCGTTGGTCAGCGTGATTTCAATCTCGCGCTTGGGGCGCTCTTCGCCTGTTTTGAGATCATAGAAGAGGATGCTCTTGCCGTCGCTTACGAGCATTTCACCATCGTCGAGGTACTGCACAGTGCGCGTGTGCTCTAAGAACGCGGGGATGTCGGACGCTACGAAGTAGCCGTGGTCGGTGACGCCGACGATCAGCGGTGAACCTGTGCGGGCAGCGACCAGCGCGTTGGTGGTGGCGTCGACGGCGACAACACCGAATCGTCCTTCGAAGCGCAAGCAGGCGGCGCGCACAGCGGCCGCGAAATCCCCGGTCCGCTTCTTCTCTTCCTCAATGAGGTGCGGGATCACTTCCGTGTCGGTTTCGGAGAGAAAGACGTGCCCCTTGGCTTTGAGCTCGTCGCGCAGTGCTTGGTAGTTCTCCACGATGCCGTTGTGGATCACGGCGATCGTGCCGTCGCAGCTGATATGCGGATGGGCGTTCACTTGGGTCACGCCGCCGTGGGTCGCCCAGCGCGTGTGGGCGATGGCCAGCGTGCTCTGCTCACCGAAGCTCTCCTCCGAAACGTCGCTGATCTTGCCGATGTCCTTGCGGACGGCGATGGCCTCCCCGCACTTCAAGCCGACCCCCCAGGAGTCGTAGCCGCGGTACTCCAAATTCTTCAAGCCCCGCACGACCAGTGCGCCAGCATTCGTTTTCGTCCCGACGTATCCGAAGATACCGCACATAGAATAGGGGGATTCTACGCACCTGGCCCATGCGGTCAATGCCTGCGCCTGGCGCCGCGAGGTCGTATTGACCGAGAGGCGCAGTTCCTCTAGGTTGTGCGGGTCCTTAGCCCCTCTTTTCATGCCGATTACGAAGTCAGCCATCAAGCGCGCACGCCAGAACCCCGTTCGGCGCAATCGTCGTGCTCCGTTCAAGACGCACATGCGCACGATGATGAAGAAGTACGCGCAGCTCGTGCAGGGCGGAAAGACGGCTGAGGCCAAGGCCATGGTCGCCATCGTTTACAAGGCCATCGACACCGCTGCCAAGAAGAAGGTTATTCACCGCAACACCGCCTCGCGCAAGAAGTCGCTGGTCGCACGCATGCTCGCTTCGAAGTAAGCGCAGCGATGATCATCCTTTCGTTCGACGTCGGTTCGAAGCGCACCGGAGTCGCCATGTTTGACGATCGCATCGATATCGTCCTCTCGCTCGCGACGATCAAGCACACATCCGCCGAGGAGCTGCTGACCGTCGTGCGGACGCTCGTTGCTGAGCGCGGCGCGACTCTCGTGGTCCTCGGGCTACCCCTCCTCCCCTCTGGCGAACGAGGCAAACAGGCGGAATTGATCGATGCTCTGGCCACGCAATTGCGTGGCACCGTGGAAGTGGCGCTCTTTGACGAACGGTACACCACCAATCGTCGTGGGCCGGTGGATCCGGATGCGGCATCGGCCTGTGAAATCCTGCGGACGTACCTCGCCTCCGAACAATCCAAGGCCGCCGCGAAAACACCCCCGAAACGCTCTAAGAAAACAATTTGACAATTCTATCAAGTGTAGTAGATTGTTCTACTTTCGTTCCTTCCCTCGTCGCGTATGAACAGATGTTGCACATAGCAACAACTGTGGAAGAGAGTCTACCCGAACCGAGACGAAATCTTTTGTTCCTGTCAATGTTCTGGTAGAACGAGGGTTGTTCGATTTTTCCGCTTCTGATCCCCCCCTGCATTATGGTCGAGACCGCTGCCAGCTTCACAACGCAGACCTCCGCGTCCGGTGCGAAGTTGTCCATCAACCTCCAGGCGTTGCTCGACGATTTGTTTTTGGTGCTCACCGAGAAAGAGTCGACGGTGATTCGCCGTCGTTTCGCATTGCAGGGTCAGTCGAAGCAGACGCTTGAGAAGATCGGCAAGCATTTCAAGGTGACCCGCGAACGTATCCGCCAGATCGAGAGCATTGCGCTCTCCAAGCTGCGCCGCACAGTCCGCACCACCAAGCTCAACGAGATCAACGAACTCGCCAAGGCGATCCTCCGCATGAACGGCGGGGTGATGCGCGAAGATGATTTGATTTCCCAGGTCCTGCGCCGCACCTCCAACACGACGCCCATGGACGGCTCCGTGCTGCGTCTGTCGTTCTCCATCGACGCTGAACTCGGCAACACCGGCCACTCCGCGACGTTCGTGCCCTTCTGGCGGCTCACGTCGTTGGCCATGGAAGACGTCACACACATCGTCGAAGGCATCGTGAAGACCCTCAAGAAGCGCAAGACCTGCATGACGCGCGACGAAGTCGTCGTCGCCGTGCAGTCGCTCAACTTGTTCAAAGACCGCGTGCCGAGCAAGGAGCTCGTCGGTAGCTGCCTCGCCCTCGATGAACGCCTGAAGGAAATCGACGAAGGCTGGGGCCTCACCGAATGGCGCTTCGTCCGCCCGAGGAGCATCCGCGACAAGGTCGAGATCATCCTCCGTAAGACCGGCCAGCCGCTCCACTTCATGGAGATTGCCAACCGCATCCGCGAGTCGCACTTCGACCACAAGAACGTGACGGTCCAGGCCGTCCACAACGAGCTCATCCGCTATCCGCAGTTCGTCCTCGTGGGCCGCGGTTTGTACGCGCTGCGCGAGTGGGGTTACGAGCCGGGCACCGTCGCCGACGTCATCGAGACGATCCTGAAGAAGAAGGGCCCGCTGTCGAAGAAAGAAATCATCAGCGAGGTGGCCAAGCAGCGCACGGTGAAGATCGGGACGATCTCGCTGAACCTCCAGAAGATGCCCTACTTCGTCCGCGTGGGTCGCGCCGTCTACGCATTCGATCCGGCGAAGAAGAAGTGATACAACGCCTCACCGCCGGTTCGGCCGCGCTTCTGACGCTCGCCTTGGGCGCGTTGCTCAGTGCGTGCGGTGCTCCTGCTGATCACCTGCCGTCGGGCGTTGTGACCGCCACGGGGAGCATTCATTCCGTTCCTCTTTCGCTCGAACGACGCGGAACGCATGCGTTGGCGATCGACGGGAAGGATCGGTATTTGCTCGAGGGCGGCAGCGTCGATTTCCATGCTGTCGAAGGGAAAACCGTGGTCATCACCGGCACTGTTGAACCGAACATCGACCCGAAGGCTCCGCCGCTGTTCGTCGTGACGTCGCTTGTCCCGTTGCATGCCGAAGAAGAGCGACCGGTGTACCTGCCCCAGTTTGGCATGGGGTTCAATGCTCCGTCATCCTGGGGTTTGAGCGCCAGCGGCTCGTCGCAGCGCTTCGTCCTTGCCGACGGCTCCGCGGTGTTCTCGGCTACCCGTGAACCGTACGTCGCAAACTCTGCCAGCGTTCCCCTGCTCGTGGGCGGTAAGCAGGCGTTCCGCATCACGTCTGCGTTCGCCATGGCTGTTGCCGTGCCGACGGGCGACGGCAATGCGGTGTACCTGCGCTCGCTTGTCGCCAAGCCGACACCCGAGACAGATGCCGTTTTCGTGCGGATCCTCACCTCGGTGCGTTTCGACGGTATGCCGTCCTCCGCCGCCGCTTCTTCCACTCCTGCGACCGGCACGGGAACAGCGGTCTCCCTTCCGTGTGGCGGCGCCGCGGGATTGCTGTGTCCACCCGGGTCATTTTGCTCCATCACCGATCGCGCCAACAACATTGGAATCTGCAAACAGCCCGTTAAAAAGTAGAGGTGTACGTTTATACACCACGACTTTCCCCTCTCTGCAAGCCGAGCTTCTTGCTGCCGTCCTATTCTTCGGCAGAATAGGTGTACGTTCGTTTACCTCCCTTCACCCCTTTCCCATCTCCTGCCATGATCAAGTCCTCATCCGCTACCGCCGACCCCATGTCCGACACAGCACCCGCGAAAACGTCCAAGAAATCCCTGCCTCCCGAGCAGCAGGCCAAGGCCGCCGCTATTAAGGCGGCACTGGAACAGATCAAGAAGCAATATGGCGACGGCGCCATCATGGAAATGAATGAAGCGTCGACGGCGGCAATCCCCCGCTTCCCCTCCGGCTCGCTCAGCCTCGACCTCGCGCTTGGCGGCGGCATTCCCACCGGACGCATCGTCGAGATTTTCGGCCCGGAATCCTCCGGCAAGACGACCTTGGCGTTGCACGCCATCGCCGAGGCGCAGCGCGCCGGCGGCAGAGCGGCATTCATCGACGCCGAGCACGCGCTCGACTTGAGCTACGCGAAAAAAATCGGCGTCGACGTCGATACACTGCTCGTTTCGCAGCCCGATGACGGAGAACAGGCGTTGGCGATCGTCGAAACGCTCGTACGCAGCGGCGCCGTGGATATCATCGTCATCGACTCCGTGGCCGCCCTCACGCCCCGCGCAGAAATCGACGGCACCATGGGCGACACGCACATCGGCCTCCAGGCCCGCCTTATGAGCCAGGCTCTGCGTAAGCTTGCGGGCATCGTCAGCAAAACACACTGTTCTGTGGTGTTCATCAACCAGATCCGCATGAAAATCGGCGTCATGTTCGGCAACCCCGAGACGACCACCGGTGGCAACGCGCTGAAATTCTACGCATCGATCCGCATGGATGTCCGACGTATCGACAAAATTCTGGAGAAGGGCAGCGGCGAAGACGGGCAGGAAGTCGTTGGCAGCAGGACGCGCGTCAAAGTTGTCAAAAACAAGACCGCCCCCCCGTTCCGGCAAGCGGAATTCGACATTCTCTACGCTCGTGGGATCAGCAAAGAAGGCGATTTGATCGACCTTGGGCTTCGCTTCGACATCCTCGAGAAATCCGGTGCCTATCTCCGTTACGGCGAGACCACCATCGGCCAGGGGCGCGAAGCCGCAAAGGCCTACCTTGTTGCCAATCCTGCGTTGCTTGCTGAGCTCGACGGCCTGATCCGCGCACGAGCAGCGGCCCAGGAAACACTCTGAATCTGAGGGAAAGCAGGGGCGGACGGCTCGGCGGCCGTCCGCTTTGTTGCATCTCCACAGGATATCCACATTTCCTCCCCTTCTGCGCGGCCCCGCTTCTTCTACAATACGAACCGATGTCGACGCCTCCTCTCGCACCGTTGGATACCCCGCCGAATGCCCCGGAGGCCGAGCGCACGGTGCTGGGCGCGCTCCTGCTCGATCCGGATGCCATTCTCAAGGTTTCCGATTTTTTGAAGCCGGATGATTTTTATGACCCGCGCTACCGGCTGATTTACGCCGCGGTGAACGACCTCTACCAGCGCCATGAGCCGATCGACTTCGTGACGGTGAGCAACAAGCTTGCCGACCAGAAAGCCATCGAAGATGTCGGTGGCAGCGCGTACCTCGCGGAGCTCGCGGCCTCGGTGCCGACGTCATCGCACATTTATCAGTACGGGCAGATCGTCAAAGCCAAATCGGTGCATCGCAGTATCATCGCCGCCGGAAGGAAAATCGTCGGCCTCGGCTTCGATGTGGATCGCTCGGTGCCGGAGCTGTTGGATGATGTGGAGAAAACCGTGTTCCAAATCACCAATACCGTCCTCAAAGACAAGTTCATTCATGTCCGCGACATCCTTGAAGCGCGCTATGAACGCTTCGCCGAGATGCACGCCTCCCCCGACCAAGAAGGCATCCGTGGCGTACCCACGGGCTTCCAGGCGCTCGACCACAAGCTTTCCGGCTTGCAGCCGAGTGACCTCATCGTGCTGGCGGCGCGCCCGAGTATGGGTAAAACCAGCTTGGCCCTGAACATCGCCATGAACGCAGCCGTGCGCGCGCAGAAAACCGTCGGCGTGTTTTCCTTGGAAATGAGCAAAGAGCAGCTTGTCGACCGCCTCTTTGCGTCCATGCTCGGCGTCGACTCCTGGAAGCTGCAACGTGGCAAGCTCGACGACAGCGATTTCCAGAACATGGGCCCGATCATGGACTCCATGAGCAAGGCGAACATCTTCATCGACGATTCCGTCGCTTCGTCCATGCCGGAGCTGCGCACGAAGGCGCGTCGCCTTCAGATGGAGCACGGCCTCGATATGATCATCATCGACTATATGCAGCTCATGAGCACCGGCAACGCGAGCTATGCCGGCAACCGTGTGCAGGAGATCTCCGAAATTTCGCGTTCGCTCAAGCAGATCGCACGGGAATTGCATATCCCCATCATCGCACTGTCGCAGCTCTCCCGCGCCGTCGAGACCCGCCCAGGCAACATCCCCGCGCTGTCCGACCTGCGCGAGTCCGGCTCCATCGAGCAGGACGCCGACGTGGTGCTGATGATGTACCGCGAGGATTACTACGAGGAGGACTCAGACCGTCCCGGCATCACCGACATCTACATCCGCAAGCATCGCAACGGCCCCACGGGTCGCATTGAATTGCTGTTTAAGAAAGAACAAATGCGCTTCTTCGATATCGATCGCGTGCACTCCCCAGGTGCGCCGCGGCACGACGATGACGAGTAGCTTCGTGGTCGCGCCATGGGTACTGTGTGCCTATGCCCATCGAACCATTCATCCCCTTCCGTCCGGATTTGTCGCTCCCTGCGGTGTTTTTCTACGCAGCGTTGGCGTTCGTCATCGTTCTCGCACTCACGCCCTGGTTCGTTCGCTTTCTGCGCGTGAACAAGCTGGGCAAGCAGCTGCGCGTGGAAACCGTCGACGGGCAGGATCCGACGGTATTTCGCACCTATCACCAGAAGAAATTCGGAACGCCGACGATGGGTGGGTTGCTCATTTGGGGCGCGATTCTTCTCACGGTTCTGCTCTCTCGCGTGTTGTCGTACTTCGGCGCTGTCGAGCACGGACTTCTGCAGCGCGGACAGGTCTATCTGCCGCTGTTTGTCCTCGTCTGCCTCGGCATCCTGGGCGCCGTCGATGACTATTTGAACATCTGCGGCATCGGCAAGAAGCGCGGCTTGGACGTGCTGCCGAAAATTGCCTCGTTGCTCCTTATTGCGACGCTCGCCGGCTGCTGGTTCTACTTCAAACTCGGCTACGACGCCGTGCATGTGCCCTTCTGGGGAACGGTGACTGTGGGCTGGCTCTACATTCCGATTTTCATCTTCATCATCGTTGCGACAGCCAACGCAGTGAATGTCACCGACGGTCTCGACGGCCTTGCGGGCGGCTTGCTCGTCATCGCGTTTTCGGCGTTTGCCATCCTTGCGTACGTGAAGGGGCTCTCGGTGCTCGCAGTGTTTTGCGCCGTGTGCGTCGGCGCGATCGCCGCCTTCCTCTGGCACAACGTCCCGCCCGCGCTCTTCTTCATGGGCGATACCGGGGCGCTGGCGCTCGGAGGGGCGCTCGGCGTCATCGCCATGCTTACCGACCAAGTGTTGATCCTGCCGCTCGTCGGAGCCGTGTTCGTCATTGAAATGGTTTCGGTCATCATTCAGCTTCTGAGCAAGCGCTTGCGGGGCGGTCGGAAAGTGTTCCTTGCCGCACCATTGCACCATCACTTTGAGGCTTTGGAATGGGGAGAAAGCAAGGTCACGATGCGGTTTTGGATCATCGGCGCCTTCTTCGCTTCGCTCGGCGTAATCGTCGGGCTTTCTTCCTGAGCGTTTGACACGCGCCGCGCTCGCGCTAGCATGCACGCCGATGCTGCGCGTAGCGATCAACGGGTACGGACGCATTGGCCGTAACGTTCATCGCCAGTTCATCGAGCGTTTCGGCAAGGATGTGGAGGTCGTCGCCGTCAACGCTTCTTCGGATGCCGAGATGCGTGCCTATTTGCTCAAGTACGACTCGCTGCATGGTAAGTTCCACGGTGACGTCCGTGCCGAGGGCGACGCAATGATCGTCAACGGCAAGACCGTCCGCATTGTCCAGGAGCGTTCGCCCGAGCGTTGCCCTTGGAAGGAGCTCGAGATCGACATCGTCGTCGAATCGACGGGCAATTTCGACACGGCCGAAGAGGTGCAGGGCCACCTCGACGCCGGCGCTAAGCGCGTGATCGTCACGGCGCCGATGAAAGACAAGACGCCGACGGTCGTCTTGGGTGTGAACGACGAGATGCTCACGCCGTCCATGACAATTGTCAGCAACGCTTCCTGCACCACAAATTGCATCGCTCCGGTCATTGACGTCATCGATCGCGCGTTCGGCGTGGAACGCCTGCTTGTTTCCTCGGTGCACGCGTTTACGGCGTCGCAGAACTTGCTCGACAACAAAGCTAAGGAAGGCGGCGAACTCCGGCGTGCTCGCGCGGCGACGCTCTCGATGATCCCCACAAAAACCGGCGCGGTGAAGGCGTGCGCCGATATTTTTCCGCACCTCAAAGGCAAAATCGACGGTATGGCGTTCCGCGTACCGGTGCCGACGGTGAGCTGCGCGTACATGGCCTTTCAACTCAAGACCGACGCGACCGTCGACGCGATCCACGACGCGCTGGAGCGCTCCGCGGCCGAACCGCGCATGCGCGGCGTTCTTGCGGTGTCGCATGATCAATGCGTTTCCATCGACTTCCAAACCGATCCCCACTCGAGCATCGTCGATGCGCCGTCAACGAAGGTCGTCGATCGGCAAGCCGCGCAGATTTTGAGCTGGTATGACAACGAATGGGGGTACGCTATGCGCGTTACGGAGCTGACGATCCGCGTCGGCGCACTCCTCCACGCATGAGCCTTCCCCTCCCCCTCGCGTCGGCCGGCATGACATCGCTCAATGCGCATCTCTACGGCGAGAGCAAGGCGCCCGATGCCTTGCGTCATCTTCTGCTCGATATCGCCCGTGCGGCTAAGTACATCCAGTTTGCTATCCGCACGACGGAAGCTGGCCTCTCGGGCACGCGCAATCAATTCGGCGAGGAGCAGGTGAAGCTCGACGTGCTCAGCGATGACATCATTCACCGGCATTTGCTGGAAAGCAGGCTCGTAGCGAGCATTGCGTCGGAAGAGCGCGACGCGATCATTGAGCTTTCACCCAAGGCGCCGTACTCGGTGGCGTATGACCCGCTCGACGGATCGTCGCTCGTCGAAACGAACTTGGCCATCGGTTCGATCTTTGGCATCTACGAGGGCTCAGCGCTGCTCGGCCGCACCCCGCGCGAACAAGTGGCCGCCGTGTATACGCTCTACGGCCCGCGCACGATCCTCGTCTACTCCACCGGCAACGGCGTACATGAGTTTCTTCTCAATGACGTCGGGGAATTCGTTCTGCTCCGCCAATACCTGGGGATCGCCGACACAGCGAAGAACTTCAGCCCCGGCAATCTCCGGGCGATCAAGGAAAACCCCGGGTACAAGGCGCTGCTCGACGACTGGCTTCAAGCCGAGCTGACGTTGCGGTATTCCGGATGCATGGTGGCCGACGTGCATCATATTTTCAGCAAAGGTCAGGGCATCTTCGCGAATGTCGGAGGAAGTTCGTACCCCGAGGGTAAGCTGCGCCTCCTCTTTGAGTGCGGTCCTTTTGCATTCCTCGCACAGCACGCGGGCGGCAGCGCGCTCGATGGGCAGAACCCGATCCTCGATAAAACCATCACCTCGGTCGACCAGCGCACGCCCATCATCATCGGTTCAAACACGGCGGTTGCCGTCGCCTGTGCACATCTGCGAGCGTCGCAACGCTAATCCCAAAACGGGTCGTTCTGACAGCGCTCAATGGCTTCTTCCAGGGGCATGGAACGGCGCTCTTCATGAATTTTGCCAGCGACCTTGAAGATCTTCTTCATGGAGCGATACGTTCCCCAGGGGTAAAAACGCTGTCGCACGGGCCTGCCTCCCTCGCGCGGTTTGCGCCCGCCTTTGCGCTTCGGGTCTTCAGCAGGGGCTGCTGCGGGCGTCGCGGGTGCCGGCGCGGCAACGACGGGGGGAGCAGGGGGTTCTGGAAATGCGGAGCGTACCAGGAGCGGCTTGGGTTTGCCGGAATTGCTCCACTGCACGAGGCCGATGACTTCGCGCTTGTCGGGGTCGACGTACACGAGGTCGTCGTCCTTGTATTCTGCCTGCTGCACGGGGGTGAAGGTTTCGATATTCATCGTTTGGCGATGGAATGGCGATAAGGATGATGTTCTTCGGGCACGAGCGGTGGGGGCGGTGGGGGCGGGGGGGGCAGCTGGGCATCCGTCACATGCGAGGAGCTGCGCATCGGGGGCGGAGACTGTTCATCGGGGTGATGGAAGAATTCTTGGATTTGCGAACGCCGCTGTTGCTGCCATTGTAGTGCGGCGTAGATCGTGGAAACGAGGCAGCCCAGGAGCGTCACATAGATTCCGAACCGCAGCTCGGTGCGGAAGAATTCAAAAGTGGCACGGAGCAGGACGCTGAACGCCGCCGCCGTCAGGATAGTCGCCTGCGAGGCGAGCCAAAAGCGCGCAGCATGCTCATGGCGTCGGCGGATCAGGGTCGGCCCTCCGAGCAGCGGCACCGCGGTGATGAGGATGATGGCGGCAAACAGACAGAAGACAACTGTGCCGATCATCGACGTGAAGTAGGTGAACCCCGTGAACAGGACGTCCTTCCCTTCCAGTTCACGCGAAAGCCACGGCAACGTGACGCCGAACATGCCGATCACTGCGCCCACATTGAGCACACGCTCTTCAAATTCGAGCTGCGCCAGCACCCGCGGTAAACGGAGGGAAACCATGGCAAAACTCTATCATCGTTTCGCAGTTCCGGCCATGGCAGGAAGACGGCTATGCTATGGCGGCATGTTCGCAATCGACGTTCGTGAGGCTCTGAGCCCTGCGGCGACCGGAAAAGCCCAATGGGTGAAGTTTTTTACGCAGGAACTGCTCCGACGCAATGTGCCTCTACGCCTGCTCTGCCACGATGTCGCCCACCCCTGGCTCGCTGGCGCGGATGTCTTGCACTTCTCGGGCATGCAGCATCGGGGGCTGCGCTGGCACGCACGAGCCGCCCGCGCCGCGCTCGCAGCGGGGTTGCCCTACGTCAGCCCGACGAGCTATATCGTTCCCGCCTTTGCGCCCTCCGGCCTGCGGACGATCACGATTGTTCATGACCTGATCGCCTTTGGTCCCGAGCCCCACGAATTGCGCGCGCGCCTCATCGAGCGATGCACGCTGCCGCTTGCGGTCCGCCGAACGGCGCTCCTCTGCACGGTCAGCGACGCGACGAAGCATGACCTCGTCTCGCGCTATCCCTTTGCTGCGGCGCGCACCTCTGTGATCGGCTCGGGGCCCGTCGACGATCCCGCCCCTGCGGCTGCCACGTTCAACCCTGCGTACACCGGAGCCGTGCTCTGCATCGGCACGCTGTCGCCGAGGAAGAATCAACTGCGTCTGGCGCAAGCCCATGCACAGCTGCCGCTGGACCTGCGAGAGCGTCATCCGCTCGTTCTCGTCGGTAAGCGCGGATGGCGGGATGCTGAAACAGTGCGCTTTGCGCGCAATACACCGTACATCCATTGGATGGGGTTTCTCCCGTCGCAGCAGGTCGCAGACATTCTGTCGAGCGCGGCCGTGCTGGCGTATCCGTCGCTCTACGAAGGCTTCGGCATGCCGCTCTTGACCGCGTTTTCCGCAGGCGTCCCCGCGCTGACGGCTGCGGGCGGCAGCCTTGCGGAGGTTGCTGGGGACGCGGCGCTGATCGTTGACCCGTACTCCGTTGCCGCGCTGCGGGACGGATTGCTGCGCCTGCTCACCGATGAGCCTTTGCGCGCCACCCTGCGCAACCGTGGAGCCGAACGCGCGCAACACTTCACCTGGGCGTCGACCGTCGACGCATTCTTGGAGGCGGCCCGTGCCAAACGCCTTCTGGATCGCTAATCTTCTGCCATGGCCACCTTTAAACGCGTCGGCGTCGTTCTGAAAACGGGGCTTTCCTGCGACGATGCAATCGTCAAAGCCGTTCTCGGCCTGCTTGCAAAGAACGGATGCACGATCGCCATTGATACCGATGCGGGGCTCCCTTCGCGGCGCGTGCGCTGCAGCACGCTGAATCTGGCCGAGCCGGACGTCGATGTCATTGTCATTCTCGGAGGGGACGGTACGGTCATTCGCACGGTGCGCGCCCTCGGCGACCTTTCCATCCCGCTCATCGGCGTCAACCGCGGCGGCATCGGCTTTCTTACGGAAATCGATGCACGCGAACTCGACAGTATCGTTCCCCTGCTCTGCGGGGAGTACGTTCTCGACGAACGCGGCCTGCTTGAAGTGACGGCAACGCGTAAAAACGACGTGCTCTTCAGCGGGAGGGCACTGAACGAGGCGGTCATCGCGCAGGGCGCTATCGCGCGTATTCTGAATTTGCAGACGCTGGTCAACGGCGAACTGCTAACGACCTACCGCGCCGACGGACTGATTCTTTCGACACCCACGGGCTCCACGGCGTATTCACTCTCCGCGGGCGGCCCCATCGTTCATCCCCGTCTGCCCGCACTCATCCTCACGCCACTCAACCCGCATACTTTCGGGCAAAAGCCGATCGTCATCCCGGGGACGTCACCGGTCGATGTGACGGTGCAGTCGCAGACGTCGGGGTTCCACGACGTCGCGGTGAGCCTCACCATCGACGGACAGCTCTATGTCCCTCTCGCCCGCAACGACGTTGTCCGCGTCGCATTGGGCGCCAAGCAAGCGCGTTTCTTGCGGCGCGGCCACGACACCTTCTTTGGTGCGCTGCGCAAGAAGCTCAAATGGGGAGATCGCCCATGAGGCGACGATGGTGTTCGTCCAATGCGCGTTCCAAGATCCATTTGGCGTGATGGAGGCCAGCATGTGCCTGGTAGCAGACCACATGGTCCAGAATGCGAGGGGCATCGAGCGGTTCCTGTGCAGGCAACAGAATGCCCCCCTCGGTGACGGCGCTTGCCGCGAGCGGAGACTCTTCCCAGCGCTCAAACCATGTCACGCGTTCTCTGTCGGGCAGCGGAGCCAGAGTCAACACAGCAATGAGCGCCGCTTTGCGTCGCAGAAGCATCGTGAGCACAGCATTTGCAACTCTCGCATTCATGTTCTTTGCCATGAACGTGCAAAGGTCTGCGTCGGGAATGTTGTCCGGCGCTTCCGCCGACCACGGCACGGCCGTTTCTGAAAGCGTCACATGAAGATCGTTCGCTGCTTGCTGCGTGCGCTGCGTCCATGCATCGGCTTGGACACGCAGCAATTCGCCGTCGATACAATCGACAGGGCGTCGTGCGCGTTCGTGCATCGTGCAAGTGACGGTATGCAATGCAGGCATGGGGCTTCTTAGGGAAATAGCGGAAGGATGTCACGCACCTGTTCGCCTCTGCATTCCAGCGCGATGCCTTGGCAGAGCGGGTCCAGCACTGCGGTGCGCGCCAATGGCAGGAGCACGTCCGTACCCTGCAAACCAGAAAAGAGCGCCATAGACGGTTCCCATGCGCGTACCGAATCCTGTACCCAGGCGTCGTCGGGGATGTACGGAGGATTCGCGACAAGGAAGTACGGCGCGCTGATGCGACTGGTGGGCAAGCCCTCTGCTTCGCAGACGCACACGCGATCGCCACACGAAAAACGTCGCACATTCTCTTCGGCGATGGCGACGGCCTCGGGCGAGGCATCGCTGCAGAGCACCGTCACATCAGGGCGTTCCAGCGCTATGGTAATGCCGATGCAGCCGCTGCCCGTGCAAACATCCAGCACAGTGGTCGTCGGTTCTTTGCGGCGTTTCCAGAAGACCGCGGCAATCCCCTCCTCCACGTCGACGACCGTCGGAACTACCGCTTTCTGAGCTGCCACGATACGCAGCGTCTCAAGCGTCAGCATTTCCGTCGCGGGCCGGGGGATGAGTACACGGCGATCGACGGCAAACATGCGCCCGCAAAACACCGCCTCACCCGTGACGTATTCCAACGGTTCTCCCTTTGAGAGCCGTAGGATGCCGTCGATAAAGCGCTGTTCAGTAGGCTCGGGGAGCACATGCTCCGGATGGGCGAAGACGCTTGCGGGAGGCAGCTGCAGAAGATGCGCGAGAAGGCGCTCCGCGTCCCTTGAAGCCGTACCCGCCCGAAGCAGTGCCTCTTTGACCGTCATGCACGTATCATACCGATCATGCCGACCGTGACGATCGATTGCCGCTTCGCCGCCGGAGCCACCGGGCTCGGACGCTACACGCGTTCCCTGGTGCAGGCTCTGCTGGAGCGCAATGATCCCTGGTCAACGACGCTGTTTGTCGCCCCGGGCAGCGACGAATGGCTTTCCTCCTTACCGAAGAATGTTCGCACGATCACGCTTTCGCAGCGCCATTACACGTTTGCCGAACATCGCGCGCTCCGGGGCGCCATCGCGGATGCCAATGCCGACCTGCACTTTGCCCCTCATTTCCTGCTGCCGCTGCGCTGCCCCGTACCGTCGGTGGCGACGATCCATGATTTGATCCTCCATCGCTATCCCAACGGGAAGTCCTTGTTCGCCCAGCTCGCCTATCGTTTCGTTTTCAACAGCACGCTGCGGCGAGCGAGTGAGATTATCGCCGTCAGTTCGTTCGTCGCCGATGAACTGTTGCAGCGTTTCGGCGCGAGCATCGCTTCCAAAGTGACGGTGATCGGCGAAGGCGTCGACGCGTGTTTTGCGCCCGTGTCCGACGATCGGATGCGGCAGGTGCGGAATGCCTACGGACTGCCAGAGCACTTTTTCCTGTATGTCGGTAACGCCAAGCAGCACAAGAACGTCCCTGTGCTGCTTGCGGCGTATGAACGCCTGCCGCAACCCCGCCCGGCTCTCGTCCTTGTCTCCGGCGGCGACGAAGCCCTGCAGCTCGCGCTGCCTGAAGGATGTGTGTTGCTGCGCCACGTCGAGGACGCCGATCTCCCCGCGCTCTATTCGTCAGCGCTCTGCCTTGCGTTGCCATCGCTCTATGAGGGATTCGGCTTGCCCGTCGTTGAAGCCATCGCGTGCGGCTGCCCCGTCATCGCCGCAAAAACGTCGGCCATCCCGGAAACCGCGAAAGGCAAGGCAACTCTCGTGGAACCCACCGTCGATGCGTTTACTTCTACCCTGCTGCATCCGCCCAAACGCCCTGCGCCCGTCGCACTGTGGTCCTGGGAGGAAGCGGCGGCCAAGACCGCCGCTCTCCTCCGCAGAAACCTGGACCGTGTTTATTGATAGATCGTGACCGTTGAGCTCGAAGGAATGGTGATCTCCGCTCCGCCAGTGGCATTGGAAATGTTCACGTAGAACGTCTCACCGCTGTCGGAGTCGCTATCCTGGGTGATCGGAATCATGATGAGTTTGGTGCTTTCTCCAGGGGCGAACGTGAGCGTTCCGGCTACCGGAGAGAAGTCGTTGCCGCTCGCGGTGCCGCTGGTCGTGCTGTATGCCACGCCCACCGTTCCAGCCGCTCCTCCGCTACGCACCACCGTGACGTAGAGCGACTTGCCTTCCTCAGCGTCGAATGTGGACTTGCCGATCTTGAGGGAGCCCGTTCCATATGGAGCCGACTCGTCATCATTGATGGTTGCAAGCGCGGAGGCCGCGTAGCCGAGGACTGCGCCGCCCGTGGGGGAGCTCAGTTTGACGGTGAAGTTCTTGTTGCCGTTGATGCCGCTGTTATCCGTCACAGGGACAGTGAAGCTCTTGGAGGTCTCGCCATCGTTGTACGACAGCGTGCCGCTCACCGAGGTGAACTCCGTTCCGCTCTTGGCCGTTCCGGCTTCCGTGGCGTAGTTCACGTTGACGGCGCCGGTCGTCCCGCCCGTGCGGTTGACGGTCACGTTGAGGGTGCCCGCCTTCTCGTTCACTACGTACCCAAACGCCGCAAGGTTCAGCGTGCCGGCGGTGGGGCTCGACGATGTGGATGTCGAACTGGTGTTGCCGCTCGTGGAGCTCGTAGAGGTCGACGACGTATTGTTGCTGCGCTCGTCGTCGAGAATGGTGACGGTGGCGACGTCGTACTTCCCGAGGACCAAGCCGCTCGTAGGACTCTTGAGGCGAATGGTTACTGTTTCAGGGCCTTCCGCGTCGGTGTCGTTCATTAGCAAGATTGTGAAGGTCTTGCTCGTTTCGCCTTCACGGAAATTCAGCGTGCCGCCGTTTTTGTAGTAATCCTTTCCTTCGGTCGCCGTGACGGCGACCACTTCAAACTGCACGGCCACATTGTCCTTATCGCCGTCGAGGCGCTGCACGCCGATCGTCAGCCCCTTGGCAGACTCAGGGATCGTGAATTGGTCCGTGGAGAATTGTACGGCCCCCTGCACGCCAGCGTTCTGCTTGGCCGAAGCTGAGCTCTTCTTCGAGGATGTCGTACGCGAGGTGGTGGAGGAGGACGTGCGAACTTCCTCTTCTTCTCGTTGCGAGGAGGGGGTGGGTTCGGGGGACGGCTCTTGGGATGGGACGTTGCTGACGCCATGCATTTCGTTGCGCAGGCGCTGGACGATAGTCGCCATTTCGGCGCGGTTCAGCGTGTCGCCGGGGCGGAAACGACCGTTGCTGCCGGTCATGATCCCTGCTTCGTACAATGCGCCGACAGCGTCATCGAAGTAGCTGCCGCGAGGCACGTCGGAGTAGACCGTGGAGCCGAGCAGGCCCTGGCCGACGGTCGTGACGACGCCGCCAAGGAGCATGCCGAAGGCGAAGACGGAGGAAGTAAGAAGGAGACGTGTTCGAGAATGCATCATGGTACCGGGGGAAATGAGACAGTGCAGTATGGTCGTTGCCCGCGAGCGATGGCAAGACTGCCAGAGTACAGCGGCAGTATTTGCGCAAGCGTTCGTCGAAGCATGCTACAATCGTCGCACGATGGACCGTCTGAGTAGTCTTCTGCCGCGCACCCTTCATAAGCACGGTTTCGCCGAGGAGGCCCGGGCGTCGCTTGTGACGTTCCGCGCACACAGCTGGATCGCCTCGCGCGTACCGGCGCTCGCTGCACATTGCTCCGTTCGCAAATGCCAGGGGGAAGAGCTTCTGCTCTGTTGCTCCCATCCGGCCGTGGCGCAGGAATTGTCGTTGCATGTCGCTGAGCTCGAAGAGCACCTTTCTTCCAAAGAAGGTCCGCGGATTCGGGTTCGGATCACCCGTTCAAGTTCGCTTGCCAAGGGTACATAGCATCCGTACACTGCGCGCTCACATGCTCATGATTCGCCTCCAACGCACCGGCCGAGAGAACCTGCCCACCTTCCGTGTGGTCGTCGCCGAAAAGCGCGCCCCAGCGAAGGGAAGCTTCCTGGAGATTGTTGGTCACTATCAGCCCCACCGCGGGCTAGAGACCTTCAGCGTGCAGCAGGATCGCATTGACGAATGGGTCAAGAAAGGCGCGACCCCGAGCCAGACCGTCGCCCGTTTGCTTAAGCGCACGGGGGCCAAGGGAATGGAACGGTTCATCACACCCTACACCAAGCGCAAGTCAAAGAACGCGGTTGAGGGTGACGCGGCCGCAGCCAACGGGTAACCTCTCCATGATGTCCGACCCCGCCACGCAGGATCTCCCCGGCATTGATTTTCTTCGCTACGTTCTTGAGTCGATTTGTGACGACAAGGGCGAGCTTTCGATTGAAGGGCGCATCGATGAGCTCGGCGTGCTGCTGACGGTACGCGTCAGCGAACGTGATATGGGCAAGTTGATCGGCAAGGGCGGCCAGACCGTCAAGGCACTACGCACCCTTCTACGCATTTTGGGCAGCGGCTCCAAGCAGCGCATCAATTTGAAGATCATGGAGCCCAACGAAGCAGCTTGATTCTCCTTTCTTTTCCCTACCTCCCCCTTTTCGTATGATTCGCCAGCTCCTCGAAGAAGGCAGCATCATCGACATCATTGCCACGTTTATCGCGTTGGCCTTGATCGTCGCTTCGATCCTCTGTCTCGTCTTCATCATTATCGGTGGTATTTCGTTCATTCTCTCCGCCGGCAACGAAGAGAAGATCAAGAAGGCCGTTCACACGATCCGCTTTGCGATCATCGGCTTGATCGTGACCTTCGTGGCGTTCTTCGCCGTCGCTTGGATGAGCAAGCTCCTCGACATTCCGTTCGAGCTCAGCTTCTCGACCATCGTCGATCTCATGCGCGAGATTTTCGCCGCGCTCCAGTAAGCAGGCTCTTCAAGCCTCCCGTCTTCGTCGCTTTCATGCGCGGAAAACGGGAGGCTTTTTCAGTTCATCATGACCACTGCTCGCAGAGCGTCGAGACCTGCGTAGGCTGACGGCCAATGCCAACCCCACTCCAACAACCCTCATCGGCGCTTCAGTCGTTCTTCGCTGCACGTTCCCGCTCGCTGCGCTTTCCGCATGACGGCATTCTCGGTCAGAGCGCGCAGGCGAAAGGGGCAGCCATGAACGCCACCATCGGCATCGCACTGGAAGATGATGGCCTCCCCATGCACTTGCAGAGCCTCGCGCGCAACGTGCGGCTGCCCCCGTCGGAGGTCTTCCCCTACGCCGGGAGCTTCGGTGTGCCCGCGCTGCGCGAAGCCTGGAAACGCCACATTCAGCAGCGCAACCCTTCGCTGCAGGCAGACTGTTCTTTGCCCGTCGTTGCATCGGGTATCACCCATGCGCTGGCGATTGCAACGCATCTGTTCGCGGATGCGACCTGCCCCGTGCTGGCGCCATCGCCGGGGTGGGACAATTATCGTCTCATCGTCGAAACATCGGGCGCACGCATGATCCCGTACGCCGTGTTTGATCGCAGCGATGTGTTCGATGTATCTGGGCTGCAGGCGGCCATCCAGGGCGTTGACCGCGCCTGCGTTCTCTTGAATTTCCCACTCAATCCGACGGGAACCGTGCCGACCCGCGACCAGGCACATGCACTTGTGAACGTCCTTCGCGCAGCGGCGGAGCGCGGCGCCGTTCTTGTGACTATCGTCGACGACGCCTACGCGGGCTTCGTGTTCGAAGAGGACGCGTATCGGGAATCGCTTTTTGCGCTCCTGAGCGACTGCCATCCGAACATTCTCGCGGTGAAAGCAGACGGGGCCTCGAAAGAAGACTTCGCCTGGGGCCTTCGCGTAGCGTTTTTGACGTATGCGGGCAAAGCCCTTTCGTCGGAGGATCTGCGTATCCTGGAGGATGCGACTGCCGCGATCGTGCGGGCGACGACGTCCAACGCCTGCCTGCTCTCGCAGCAGTTGCTCTTGCACGGG
This sequence comes from uncultured Candidatus Peribacteria bacterium, assembly GCA_964488165.1. GTDB lineage: Bacteria > Patescibacteriota > Gracilibacteria > Peribacterales > Peribacteraceae > VMFU01. Next base: position 57,545 of record CAZATU010000006.1, on the reverse strand, counting down.
TATCAGAGCCCGACGATCGAGGGCGAGCGGGCGAAGGGGCTTGCTGTGTTGCGCCGGCGTTTTCAGATTGCGACAACGGCGGCACGGCGTCCGGAATATGCCGACGCATTTTCGCTTTTGCCGTGCCAGGGCGGCTACTTCCTGTGCCTGCGCCCCTCACCGCTGGTTAGCGCGGAAGCGATCCGCCTGGCGCTCCTGCGCGATGAGGGGGTCGGCATCATCGCGATCGATGGATTGCTGCGCATCGCGTTCTCCTCTCTAGCTGACGCCGATATTGAACGCGTGTTCGAGCGCATTCATCGAACCTGCCTTCGCCTTCTCCCTGTTGCTGCATGACTTCTCAACGTACCACTGCAGCTCGCGCCACGGTGCTTACAAACGGCGCTTCCGATGAGCGGACACATCTCATCGAGCAGGTGCTGGAGCGACGCCAGGCGATTGCAACCCCCAGCGGCGCACTTGCTTCGTGGCACGGCTCCGCTTCAACCGGGCGCATCCCCGACGACACCTACATCGTGCGCGACGCTAGAACCGAGACAGCAGTCGATTGGTCGATGCCGAACGCCCATGCCATGACGCCCGAAACCTTCGAGAGCTTGTTTGCGATCGCCGCAGCGGCCATCGATCGATTGCCTCTCCATGCGCATCGCCGTGCCATTGCCGACGCGTCGCTTGCCGTCGACGTCCATGTGCGCACCACGAGCCCTCTGCATCTGCTCTTCGCCGATTCGCTACTACTCCCTCCCCTTCCCGGCGCTGCGGATCGCATCACGATTCTTGTGGTGCCCGAACCTCTTGCCGCGCCCGAGGCCTTCCGTGGTGTATTGCGGGACGTGTCGGGTACGGTGTCGAGCCAGGTCATTGCCATGGACATTGGCCGCCGCACCGCCGTCATCCTTGGCACGTCGTATCTCGGCGCCCTCAAAAAAACCGTGTTCACCATGCTCAATCACTTGCTGCCCGACCGCGGCGTGCTGCCGCTCCACTGCTCCGCCGCCCAAGACCGCAGCGGAGGCACGCATCTGTTCCTCGGACTTTCCGGAACTGGCAAAACAACGCTCTCGGCCGACCCGGACCTTCGCTGCATCGGCGACGACGAGCACGTGTGGACGCGCGACGGCATCGCCAACATCGAAGGCGGCTGCTATGCCAAACTCGCACGCCTGCGCAGGGAGCAGGAGCCGAACGTTTTCGACGCGGTGTTTGCACCGCGTCCGCTGTCGCACAACGGCGTCATCGTGGAGAACGCCTTCACGCTACCGAACGGCGCCGTGGATCTTGATGACCTCAGATTGACCGAAAATAGCCGCGCCGCCTATCCACAATCGTACCTCAAGGGTGCGGTGCTGCCGGCTGTCGGTGCGCATCCGCGGACGCTGGTGTTCCTCACGGCTGACGCGACCGGCGTCCTTCCCCCCGTCGCTCGCCTCTCGCACGAACAAGCGCTTTTATGGTATGCGCTCGGTTACACCAGCAAGCTCGCTGGCACGGAGATCGGTGTGCAGACACCCAAAGCGACGTTCTCACGTCTGTTTGGCGCGCCATTCATGACGCATGCGACGGCGACATATCTTGCATTGCTCGATGAACGCCTCCGCGCTCATCGCCCCGCCGTCTACCTGGTGAATACTGGTTGGAGCGGAGGCGGGTACGGTGTCGGTCAACGCATGAGCATCGCTACGAGCCGGAGCATCGTGCATGCGGCGCTTTCGGGCACTCTCGCCTCTGCGCCCATGCGCATCGACGAACATTTCGGTTTCGCCGTTCCTCTCGCGTGCCCCGGCGTGGATGCCGCCTGTCTTGATCCGCGCGCTTGCTGGAGCGACGGCGCTGCATATGACAACGCCGCTCGTCTGCTCGTTGCCGGTATGCAAACAGCGCTTTCCAAGCACAAAGATCTTCCAGCCGATGTTCTTGCTGCCTGCCCCGTCGCACGGTGAGGACAGCAATAAGAGGAAGTGGTGGGCGCCAAGGGATTCGAACCCCTGACCCTCTCGGTGTAAGCGAGATGCTCTAACCAACTGAGCTAGGCGCCCTTGGCCGTAGCATAAAGAAGAAGTCGTTCGCTGTCTCGCGTTTACGCCACAAGCGAGCCGCAGCCTTGCTCAAATGCCCAAAAGAGGTAGAATCTGCTCCGTCCTTCCCTCAGCACTTATGGAAGCCCTGTTCACCGCCATCCTCGCCATCGACGCCATGCTCTTGATTCTCTGCATCTTGGTGCAGCACCGTATCAGCGGGCTTTCGAGCACCTTCGGAGGCTCCGGAGCCGTCTACGTGCAGCGGCGCGGCGCGGAAAAAGTGCTGTACCAGGTAGGCATCGTCCTCAGCGCCATCTTCTTCGGGGGCACGATTCTGCTCTGGTTCGTCTCGTAAGGCTTCCGGAATCCCGGTACTTCTGGGAGAATGCCGTTCGTGTTTACTCTACTCGCTCAAGCCGGAAGACTCTTTCGACGATACGAACGCTGGGTCATCGCAAGCTGCGTCGGACTGGCGTTGCTGAGCTTCATCGCGTTGGCGGTGCGTTTTTACCATGATTCAACGGTATTCGTTCCCTCGAATGGAGGCACCTACATCGAAGGTTCGGTTGGCGCGCTCCAGCCACTCAACCCGTGGTTCACAATCCAAAACGACGTCAACCGCGACATCGTCTCGCTCGTCTTTTCCGGGTTGCTGCGCTACAACCCCAAAACGCGCCGTATCGAGGAAGATCTCGCAACGCTCAAAATCAGCGGCGCGGGCACCGTCTACACCCTGACCCTCAAAGACGGGTTGTTTTGGCACGATTCCACCCCGGAGGCGCCGCACGCCGTCACAGCGGATGACGTGCTCTTCACCTATGCGTCGATCCAGCAACCCAGCTTCCCCAATCCCCTGCTTCGCCAGAATTTCCAAGGCGTGACAGTGGAGAAAATCAACGACAAGACGGTGCAATTCACCTTGGCGAAGGCGTACAGCTTCTTCCCGAGCAATCTGACCCTCGGCATCGTTCCCAAGCTGGCATTCGACGGCATTCCCGTCGACAAACTCGACCAGGCGCTCGATTTCGGGTTCAACCCCGTCGGCTGCGGCCCCTACAAGGTGCGCAGCATTTTGCAGAATGAACTGAGCACCGAAGTGACGCTGGAGCGCTTCTCCCAATCCATCGCCCCCCCTCCGCGCATCGAGCGCATTGTGTTCCGCATTTTCACGGATTACTTCAGCCTGCTGTCGGATATTCGCAATCTCCACGCCATTCGCACCGTCGCGCGCACGAGCGATGGAGAAGCCGTGCTGCCGCGTCGCTTCGTCGCCCGCCAATACGTCCTGCCGCAATACGTCGCGCTCTTCTTCAACCTCGACCGCACCGTGATGCAAGATCCCCAGCTGCGGCTGGGCCTGCAGCTGGGCACCGATAAACAGCAGATCGTCGACGCGTTGCATGAGTCCATCATCGTCGACACGCCGCTCCTCGAGCTCAACCATGATGACTGGCGCTATGCGTTCGACCCGGTGGCCGCCCAGGGTGCGCTCTTCGCGTCGCAGTGGTACTTCCCCGAGAAGTTGCGCCTCCAGCGCCTGCTGGAACAGCGCGAAGCGAACAATGCGGGCCCCATTCACGTGACGCCGATCGCCTTGCTCGACACCGGCGCGGTGCTCACGGTCACGGGCTCCCTCACGCCCTCCTCGCTGACCAAATCGGTCAACGGCGTTCCGCTCGTGGCGCACCCCACGCAATCGGGCGCCTGGATCCTTCGCCTTCCCACCGATGGCTCCAGCGGCAGCATCGTTCTGGGCGACAACCTCATCCGTTTGACCGACGACAAAGGGGCGATCCTCGATTCGTTCTACCTCTGGCGCACGGACGATCCCAAGCGCTTCCGTCTGGCAGCCGAGGAGCAGGCGCTCGTGGAGCAGTTCATCGCGTCCAAAACGCCCGAAGTCCCCTCAGACCAAAAGATCACCGCCGCGGACCTCGTACTGGAAAACGGCTTCCTTCGCCGCCGCGCACCATCCGACCCCATCGGCATTCGGATCAACGACAAGGGGCGCCCGCTTTCGCTCGTGCTCGTGACCAGCCCCACGCCGGAACAGTATTCACGCGTCGCGGACCTGGTGCGCGATCAATGGAAAACCCTGGGCGTCGACGTGGAGGTGCAAGTGCCCGCAACGCGTCAGGAATTTGAAGATCGCCTGCTCAAGCGCGACTATGACGTGCTGCTCTTCGGGCAATCGCTGCTCGATAACCTCGACGCGTACCCCTACTGGCACAGTAGCGGCATCCAGCGCCTGACGGGTAAGCGTGCCGACCTGCGTTTGGATGCCTACAATCTTTCCCAGTACGCCTCCTTCGAAGCCGACGCGCTGCTCGAAACGATCCGCGAAACGAACGACGATGGCGAACGTCAGACGTCGCTCGGCAAGCTGGAGACCGTTCTCAACCGCGACGTTCCGGCGGTCTTCCTCTATACCCCCCAGTACACCTACGCGCATGTACCGGAGGTGCGCGGCATTCAGTTCTACGATTTGTCGCAGCATTCCGACCGCTTCCTGACGCTTGCGGATTGGTACGTCCGAGAAGGGCGCATCTTCGCTCCAGGGAAGCATTGGCTTTCGTTCTTCCCATGGCTCTTTACGTTGGGCGCAACAGGCGATTCCGCGCCGCCGGATTCGGCTCCAGACAGCGTGCAACAGAGTGCTCCATGAGGCATTGACTCTTCGCGCTCGAATCCGTAGGATCTTGCAGCTTCAATGGAAGTCCTACTGCTCCAAGATGTGGCGCAAATTGGTAAGAAGAACGACCTCCTCGTCGTGGGCAACGGCTTTGCGTTGAATTTCTTGCTTCCTCGCCGTTTGGCGATTGTCGCCACTCCCGTCGTCCGTCGCCGCTTCGCCGAAGTCATCCGCAAGCGTGCCGAAGCCCGCGAAACCGAAAAAAGTGCGCAAATGGGCATGGCAAGCGCGCTACAGGGCAAGCAATTGCAATTTCTGCGCAAGGCAACGAAAAACGGCAAGCTCTATGCTGCCCTTTCCACCGAGATGCTCTCCGAGGCGTTCAAGGAGCAGCTTTCGCTCGATGTTGCGGCGTCCGACATTCAAGTCTCCGAACCTATCAAGGCTTTGGGAACCGCGACCGTCAGCATCCTCTTGGCTGGTCAGAGCGTGAACATTCCGGTGGTCGTGAAAGAGGAAAAAGGCGAGAAGTAATCGCTTCGTTGGTACGTCGTGCGCTTGCCATTGATTTCGTCGTGGTAGGCCAGGGTGGATTCGAACCACCGACCGCCGGTGTATAAGTCCGGAGCTCTAACCAACTGAGCTACTGGCCTAGAGAGCGCGCAGGCGCGCGTGTTTCATTGTGCCTTGTTTCGGAAGCCGCGCCAGCGGAAAACGCTATACTCCGCGCGTGCGCAGGGGTCTCTTCCTCTTCCATCGGGATTTGCGGCTCGATGACAACATCGGGTTACTGCGCGCCTGCGAAGCATGCGATGCAGTTCTGCCATGCTTTATCGTCGATCCTGCGCAAGCCGATGCCCATCGTAATCCTTACCGCGGGGAGCACGCGGCGCATTTTCTTGCCGGTGCGCTCCTGGGTCTGCGACGCGACGTTGCGGAGGCCGGTGGAACACTGAGCATCCTCGGCGGAGACACCCCGGATGTCCTCCGGCAGATTCTTTCAAGTGATACGTACTGCGCTGTGTATGCCAATCGCGACTACACGCCGTTCGCACGGCGCCGCGATGCGGCACTGCGTGAGATCTGCGCATCCTTCGGCGTACCATTCCACCTGAGTGACGATGCGCTGCTGCAGCCTCCCGAAGCCGTGCACAAGGAAAACGGCGCCCCGTATACAGTCTTCACACCATTCTGGAGGAAGCACGCTTCGCTGCCGGTAGCTGCGCCCAAGCGGTTTCGCGGAGCACTGAGCTCCGATGCTCTCGCGGGGGCGAGCAACGATGTCGGCACGCTCTTTGGCCTCTCCGACGTTCCAAAGGCCGATGTTGGACGCCTCGCTGCGCTGCGCACGCTCTCCTCCCTAGAAGACTTCCGGCGCTACGCAACGCTGCGCGACATCCCCTCCCTCGATGCCACGACGCACCTTTCCGCCCATCTCAAATTCGGCACGTGCTCCCCGCGAGAAGCCTTCGCCGCAATCGCGGCAACGCTCGGCTCCTCGCACCCATTGCTCCGCCAGCTGGCATGGCGCGATTTCTGTACGCACATTGCCTTTCACTTCCCCCATGTCTTCGGCGCACCGTTCCACCGGCGGTACGACGCACTCGCGTGGTCCAACGACTCGGCGCACCTTGCGGCATGGGCTGAGGGTCGTACAGGCTTCCCACTTGTCGATGCCGGGATGCGCGAGCTGGCGACGACGGGCTTCATGCACAACCGGCTGCGCATGATCACGTCGTCCTTCCTGGTCAAAGACCTCCGCATCGATTGGCGCATGGGAGAGCGGCATTTCGCACGCTTCCTGACCGACTACGACCCCAGCGTGAATAATGGCAACTGGCAGTGGGCCGCCTCGACGGGCTGCGATGCGGTGCCGTATTTCCGCGTGTTCAATCCTTGGATACAGCAACGGAAGTTCGACCCCGAGTGCGTCTACATCAAGCGTTTTGTCCCCGAGCTGGCGAGTCTGCCCGCGCGCGCAATCCATCGGTGGAACGACGAGCGCCCAGCGCATCATGCCTATCCGGCACCGATGGTCGACCATGCTGTGGCAAGCGCGGCGGCGAAAACGATGTTTGCCGCATGTGCTGCTTCGCGGAGGTGCGAGTGCGCATGACACCAACTCCTCGCGGCGGCAAGACGACTCGCGCGTCAGCGTTTGCCGTGACAAAAGCGCGCTGCGTACAATCAGCTCCATGCAACTGCCACCCCTGACATCCAACCTGTTCGCGGCGCATGCGAAGCTCCTTCGGCGCACTGCCGGAACGACGCTGCTCCTTTTGAGCATCGCCGCACTCGCGCGCGTCGAGAGCACGCCCACGCTTGCCGAGCTCGCCCGCAGAGCTCCGGTTATCCAGGCGAATCATCCTCCGCGTATCGACGACGTGCGCTTCGTCGCCGCAACGGGCTTGCTGACATCGCCCATCCTTATCGGTGACGATGCGTATCTTCGCCCTGGCCCCTTCGCCGCCGTTCGCCGGCGCACGGAAATGTTTTCCTGGACGCAGGGCAGGGACGGCGATGCCCCCACCTACGTGATGGGGTGGAGCGAGACGCCCGAGAACTCCGCAGACTTCGACGTTCCCGAGGGGCATCAAAACCCGGTAAAGCCGCTGACGAGCCGTTCATTTGTGACGAGCGACGCACGTGTGGGCGTGTATAAGGTTGACCTCGGATCGCTGGCGTTGCCGCCGTTTCAATCGCTGGAGCTCGCCGAAAAAAGCCTCCAGGGAAATGACATGATCGTGCTGCCCGACGCGCTGTTTGTCGGCAAGGGCACCGTGGAGAATCCACGCATCGGAGACCTGCGCATTCGCTACGAAGTGATCCCGCAGACCGTCACGGTGACGGCGTTCGGTCAGGTGAACGCCGGGCGCCTTCAGCCGTTCGTAGCGCCGCACGGCCTGCGGCTGTACCACCTATTCTACGGTTCGCGCGAGAGCGCTCTGCACAAGCTGGACGTGTTTGCTGGTCCATCACCAGCACTGTTCCGCGCCCTCGCTCTCGTGGCCGTGTGGTTGTCGCTCACGCTGCTGACGCGCCAGTTGCGCATCGACCCCCGCCTGGAGCGCCTTCCCTTCGCTGCGCGCATCACCTTGTTGTCCGCGGCCGCGCTCGCCCTGATCGCGGTGACTGTCGGCCTGAGTATTGCCGCTGGAGCGCTCTGGGCGCCCGTCCTGCTCAGCATGTTGATCGTCTTTGCCTTGCTTTTCTTGGATGTTCGTCATCGCCTTGAGCCGCTGGCGCCGACCTCAGTACCCATGAATGCCGCGGTAAAGCCCGCACCCGCGCGTCAGCCCGCTCCTTCCCCCGCGCCATTGTCGATCGCTGTTCCGGCTGCCCCCATCGCTTCGCCGCCGCCGAGCAAGATTGCTACTGCGAAAACGGCAAGCAAACCCTTGTCAAAGAAGAAGGTTTCCACGCCCAAGCGAGCCCTGAAGCCGAAGCCGTCGAAGAGCCAAGCCGCGCGCGCTCGCATCAAGGCAGTGACGAAGAAGCCCTCGAAGCGCGCCAAGCGATAAGCGGTTGCCTTCGTGCGTCGCCCGACCGTAGGATTCGCTCATGCGCGAATCCCCTTCCTCAGCCAGTGCCGCTCTTACCGAAATGGAAGCTGCGCAAACGGCGTTGCGAAAGGAACTCTTCGTCTACCTGCAGGTGCCTGAAGCCCAGGAGGCGCTGCCGCGCGACGCGGTGATGAAAAGCATGTTGGAAATTGTTGCGGCTCTTCGTGCGTTGACAACCGACATGCGCGCTGCGAGAAGCCCGGAGAAGTGATTCAACGCATCGATTTCACAAACGCCACCGCCTCCCGCTTGGTCGTAATGACCTTTGCGTCTTGCTGCGCCCGAAGCAGCGACAGCACTTCACCCACCCGGGCGCCCGGCGCAATGCCGAGGATTTCCATAATCTCCTCACCGTGCAGAAGCGGTTTTTCGGGGCGCGGATGACGATTGAGAAACGCATTGTAGTCACGAACGATCGCGTCGTAGAGTGTGGCGTCCGACGGCGTTGTGCCGGCGATATCGATGGCGAACAACCGCAGGAGTTCGGTAAACCACGGGTGGTAATACCAATGTCCTTTGCGATCCTCGGGCATCTGCGCGAACGACGTCATCATCATGTGATGCGCGATGAGCCAGCAGATCTTCTCCTTCCGCTTTGCCGGGAACTGCAAGCGGTCCAAAGCAACGCCGGCAAGGCGTGCTGATTCCTCCGCGTGATGGTCGAACCGAATGCGCTCCTTGATGGTGAATGTCACCGCTTTTCCGCAATCATGAAACAGCGCAGCAAGCCGCAGATCAATGGCGTCTTCCGGCGTGCAGGAGGCGATACACTGCTTGGTGTGTTCCCAGACGTCCCCTTCGCGGTGGTAATCCTTAGGCTGTGCGACGCCTTTGCAAGCCGCAAGCTCTGGAAGCATATACTGCAACACGCCAAGCTCGCGCAGATCTTCAAGTGCGAGATCGGCACGCGGTCCGAGTACCATCTTTTCGAGCTCTGTTCGCTGGCGTGTTCCCGAAAGGGTCTCCACGAGCGCGGCATGCTCCTTGAGCGCAGCGAAGGTGTCTGGATGGTACTGCCCGTCGATGCGGGCGCGAAAGCGGACGGCGCGCAACAATCGCAGCGCATCATGACGGATGCGCACGGCCGGACTTCCGATGAAGCGCACGAGGCGCTCGCGCAGATCAAGCAACCCGTCGTAGGGATCGAAGATCTCGCGGCTGATCGGATGGAAGTAGAGCGCGTTGACGGTGAAGTCGCGACGCTCTGCATCGCGCCGCCGATCGGAAAAGACAACCGCTTCCGGGTGGCGTCCGTCGCTTTCCTGGTCGTCTTCGCGGAAGGTGGTGACTTCGAACGTCCAGCGTTTTTTGCGCTCCACGAGCATGCTGCCGAGGCCCGCCGTTGCTTCGCGCGCCTGTGGAAACACGGCGGCAATCTGCTGGGGCAAAGCGTCGGTGCCGATGTCGATGTCGACGGGGATGGCGCCCATCGCCATGTCGCGAACGGCTCCGCCTACCCACCAGGCGTCGAACCCCGCGTCCTGCAGCGCCTCCACCACGCCGTACGCCGCTTCACCGTAGGGCGTTGCGAGTGTTGCGTCGATCACGGCTGGAACAATGGGCATGGCGGCGTCTGCGGAGTTGAGGCTATTCTAGTCCTGTTTCCCCGACTCTGCCCATGCTCCGCGTTGCCTGCCCCGGCACCCCCCGCACGACGCCCGGCCCGGGTGGTACCGTGGAAGGCATAGCGCACGCCAAGCGCCTCGGCATTGCAGCGATGGAAATCGAATGGGTACAGCAGGTTCCATCGAACATCGATCGGATGCACGAGATTCGCGCGGCTGCGGGAAAGGACTTCGCGCTGACCGTGCATGCACCGTACTTCATCAATCTGAACGCCGATGACGAAGCAAAGAAAGCAGTGAGCATCCAACGCATTCTCAAGGCGCTGACGATGGCGCAGCACTGCGGCGCCGTTTCCGTCTGCGTGCATGCGGCGTTCTATTTGGGTCACGATCCAAAACGCGCGCTGGAGAACGTGCTCTCGGCGACGGAAGCGATCCTTAGCAAGAAGGCATCCCTCTTCCCCGACGTAAACCTGGCGTATGAAACCATGGGGAAGCCTACGCAGTTCGGCACGCTGGAGGAGCTGCTGGAAGTGGCCAAACGCTTCGACATCTACCCGTGCCTTGACCCGGCGCACATGCACGCGCGGACAAACGGCGCTGTGAATACCGCACAGGAGTGGCATGCGATGCTCGACGCGTACGAAAGCGCCTTGGGTGCCGCGGCGCTTCGCACCATGCATTTGCACTATTCCGGCATCGCATACGGCCCCAAAGGCGAAAAACATCATTTACCCCTTGAGGAGAGCGATGCTCGTTGGCGTGATTTTTTGGGCGTCCTGCATGAGCGTGACGTCGGAGGGGTGCTCGTGTGCGAATCGCCCTTGATGGAGGATGACACAATCCTGCTTCGTGATGAACTGTACAATCTGCAACATCACACCAAACCAAAGAAGGCTTAACGCAAACATCGGAGACAGTGTTGCGCACTTCGCACCGCCTCATGTGTTGGACATGCGCTTCGACGAGCGTAGACCATGAGTAATGCACGAGTCTCTGAGCATGCAAGGCCCGGAAGAGATGCCATTGGCCTACACGCTCAAAGCCCCCATTACACGGCGCGGCTTCCTCACGATCGCCGCCACATCCGCTCTGTCGCTCCTCGCTACCGACCCCGCCGTAAGTGCGCCGCAGCGGCAGACACGGCTACCGTTGATCGTGCTGTTTCTCTCGGGAGGCGTCAGTGCAAAAGAATCGTTCAATCCCGACCCGACAGTGCTCAACAACGGTTGTGCGGTGCCCGTCGAACTGCGTGGGCCTCTCGGGAGTATTGCCACGCGCACCGGTAACCGCTTCTCTGAAGTATTTCCGCAGCTTGCGGCTCGAAGCGATAGATTTGCGCTGATCCGCTCGCTGGATGCCGGTACGACCGACCACACTCCGGGCCAACAGAACGCCATCCTGCGCGGCCGCACTACGATTACGGAGCAGATTGGAGAACGTGCGGCCGATGGCGGTGTTGGCTATGTGTTGCTCAATCCCGGAAGCACATGGAACGGCCTCAGCATGGCCTTCCGTCAGTCTTCGGCCTATGCGCCAGCATGGCAGCAAACCACAGCGACATTTGCCGCTCCGCCCGCGCAACTCGAAAGCGACGCCGAACGCGCGCGCCTTGCAGGTCGACAATCATTGCTGGGTTCACTGCAACGATCTTCCTCCATGGCCGACACCCAAGAAACCAATCGCCTGCGACGTTTTCAGGAAACGGCTTTCGATCTGGCGCGAGGCGGCGGGGAACTGCTGCGCGCGACCACACTCAACGAACGGGATCGCGTGCGCTACGGCTCGTCGCTTGCGGGCGACATGGCACTTATGGCCAAGCAATTCGTCGAGCGCGGCGCAGGAAGCGCAACGGTCTACTATGAGCCCGAAGGCCTGACATTCGACCTGCACAGCAATATCGAACAGGGTATGCGCACGCATGGAGCTGCGGTCGATGCGGCGGCGGCGGCGCTCATTGATGACATCGGTCGTTCGGCGCGGGAGTACGTGGTGTACATCATCGGTGAAATCAATCGCACTCCTCGCATCAACAGCTCCGCAGGGCGCGACCACTGGCGGCATGGAAACTGCGCGATTCTTGCTGGTGGGAAAGCCAAGCCAGGCGCAGTGATCGGATCGACGAATCATCTCGGCGACATTACTCGCGACCCCGTTCGCCAGCAGGGTCAGCTGACGAACACCGTCCTTGGTGCCTGCAGTATGCCGCTCAGTGCAACAGAATCACACGTAGCTGCCGCTCTGCAGACATAGACAATTATAACGAAATATTCTACAATGTGTATGTGCAATGCTGCTGAAGTGCGCGCCTGACAAGACGAAGCGTTCCTCCGGCACTGCCACAAAACCTATACTGCCATCGCAATTCTACCCCCTTCTTGTATGAAGCTCGCGATTAACGGTTTCGGCCGCATCGGACGCCAGGCGCTGCGCATCGTCCGCGCGCGGTTCCCCACGATCGAAGTCGTGCTCATCAATGACCTCACCGACGTGCCCACGCTCGCGCACCTCTTTGAATACGATTCCAGCTACGGCAAATACGCAGGCACCGTCAGCACGGCCGACAACGCCATCGTCGTCGACGGCAAGAGCATCCGCATCACCGCCGAAAAAGATCCGTCGAAGCTCCCGCATGCGGAACTGGGCGTCGACGTGGTGCTTGAATGCACGGGTCGCTTCACCAAGCGTGACGACGCTGCGCTGCACCTCAAGGCTGGAGCGAAGAAAGTGATTATTTCCGCCCCCTGCAAGGATTCCCCCGACGCCACGCTCTGCATCGGCGTCAATCACGAGATCTACGCGCCCGCCACCATGCACGTCATCAGCAACGCGTCATGCACCACCAATTGCCTCGCGCCGATGGTGAAAGTCCTCGACGATGCGTTCGGCATCGAACACGGCCTCATGACCACGATCCACAGCTACACCAACGATCAGAACCTGCTCGATCTTCCGCACAGCGACCTCCGTCGCGCACGCGCCGCCGGCGTCAACATCGTGCCCACCAGCACAGGCGCTGCAAAGGCCATCGGCCTCGTTCTTCCGTCGCTCAAAGGTAAGCTCCACGGCTCTTCCGTACGCGTCCCCACGCCGACGGGGAGCTTGAACGACCTCACGGTGGTTACGACGAAGCCCGTCACTGCGGAATCCATCAATGCCGCGTTCGCCAAGGCAGCAGCCGAAGGCTCGCTGAAGGGTGTCCTGCGCTATGAAACGAAGCCAATCGTCTCGCACGATATTGTCGGTGATCCCAGCAGCTGCATTTTTGATGCCGACTTAACCCAGGTCATCGGCGGCAACTTCGCTAAGGTTTTCGGCTGGTACGACAACGAATGGGGCTACAGCAACCGCCTTGTGGAACTGGCTGCCTACGTCGGCTCCAAGCTCTGATTTGACAACCAGGATTGACAAAGGAATAGTGCGGTTGTGAGCAACGAACGACCAGACGGCCTTGATCAAGTGGCGATAGACGCACTGATGCTTGCTCAGAAGCAAGAGGATGAACGTATCGAAGCAGGCGCGGCGACGGTGGAAGGCGTTTTGGGCAAGGAGCAGGCTAGGTTTCGTCACATGGTGGATTGCGCAAAACAAAACATACTGCCGGACACGCGCAACCGGGCCGAGCGCGCCGCGATGCTCCTGGGGAAACGTGTACATTTCTTCGATCCATTTCGCCGCGGGTGGGACACGGGTTTGGTGCTTTCTGTGCATGCCGGTCACATTTCGACGGGGAGGAAGAATTCGGGCCCGTTCTTGATCGTACGATCGGATACCCAACTCCACGCCACGCGCCGCGACCAAAAGCATATCGGCATGGTGAACCCCAACCGCGCATACTGGATCGACGAAGAGGGCAACCCCGTCGATTCGGCTGACTGGGTCTACCGCCAAGGCCTCCCGGCAGACGAAAGCGATGCAACGCTGGAGAGCTAGGGAATTATTTACAATAATAGAATTTGTGGTATAATAATAGTACATTTCCTCACACACACTCTATGCCCGCGTACATTTTGTACCTCACGTCCGATGAGCAGAAGCATCTGTTTGATCGGCTCCCCGAAGCTCTCCAAGCGAGCTGGAAGGACAAAATCAGTATCGAGGCCATCGATGCCTACGAAACGGAGGAAGAGCTCAAGGAGCGTATGACATCCGTGCGCTACGACGATCTGCCTTCGGTGAAAGAATTCATGCAATCCGCCGTCAAGGCAGCTGAAGCCGGCAACCTGGAAAACGCGGACTACGCGTCGATCCCCGAGGCAGCCTTTCCGCGCTACTACCACTCGATCGGCGCTTGCGGCATGACCGCAATGCTGGAATTCACGCTGCATGACCCCAACCTCACTGAGGAAGGCATGCGCGCCGTCGCCAGTATGTCGATGGTCCGCCACATCATTCTCGAAGCGAACGCCTCTGCGAAGGCGGCCTGACTTTTCACTCTCTTCCTCTCCCCCTCCCACACTCGACTATGGCTTACCCTCGCAGCATCGAACGCATTCTTGAAACCATCGAACGTGTGCCGATCCTCGGCGACATCATCACCTACCCCATGCGCAATCCCATCAAGAGCTTCTTCGGGATCACGCTCGGGCTCGCGGGCGCCAGGCACCTTGGCCTCATCAACCAGCTTCCGACAGGCGTCCAGAACGTCCTCAGCACGCCGGCAACGTGGTCGCAAAACATGTACAACACGGGCATTGAGCGCATCGGCACAAACATCGGTGGCTACCCCGGATGGGTGAGCGCACCGACGCAGCTCTTCGTCAACGCGACGCGCAACTTGCTTGGGCCGGCCACCCCTCCCACGCCATAAGCTTCGATTACACTCGCATTCCATGAGGCGTTCGCACCCGCGGGCGCCTCATTTTGTTTCGCCGTCCTTGGCGTCGTCGACCACCTGCGCGTCGACGACGTTGTCGCCACCCGCGCTGGCGTCCTTATTCTTCTTTTCGGCTTCCTCGTAGATGATCTTGCCGATTTCCTGCGCCGATTCGCCGAGTGTGCGGGTCGCGGTCTCGATGGCGTCTTTTGTGGCGTCGTCATTCTTGAGCACGTCGCGTAGGTCGTTCATGCCCTGGTTGACCTTCTTTTTCACCTCGTCGGAAATCTTCGCGTCATGCTCGCGCATCTGCTTCTCTAAGCTGAAGAGCAGGGCTTCCGCAGTGTTGCGGGCGTCCACGACTTCGCGCTTCTTTTTGTCTTCTTCGGCGTGCAGCTCGGCGTCTTTCTTCATGGTTTCCACCTCCTCCTTGCTCAAGCCCGTCGATCCCTGGATGGTGATGCGCTGATGCTTGCCCGTGCCCTTGTCCTTCGCGGAAACATGCAACATGCCGTTGCTATCGATATCAAAGGTCACCTCGATCTGGGGCATGCCACGCGGCGACGGAGGAATGCCGTCGAGGATGAAGCGGCCGAGAGACTTGTTGCCCGAAGCCATTTCGCGCTCGCCTTGGAGCACATGGACCTCCACCGAGGGCTGGTTGTCGGCCGCGGTCGAAAAGACCTGCGACTTACTCGAGGGGATCTTGGTATTGCGCTCGATGAGCTTGGTCATGACTCCTCCAAGCGTTTCGAGACCAAGCGACAGCGGCGTGACGTCAACGAGCACGATGTCTCTGTCGATATCGCCACCAAGCACGCCCGCCTGGATCGCGGCGCCGATCGCCACCACTTCGTCGGGGTTGACGCCTTTGTGCGGCTCTTTGCCGAAAAGCTCTTTCACCTTGGCCATGACGGCGGGCATGCGCGTCATGCCTCCCACCAACACGACTTCGTGAATGTCGCTCTTGGAGAGCTTGGCATCCTTGAGAGCCTTCAGGCAAGGCTCGATGGTGCGCTCGATGAGCGACCCCACGAGCGACTCGAGCTTGGCGCGCGAGAGCTTCATTTGCAGATGCTTCGGGCCAGACGCGTCCGCGGTGATGAATGGCAGGTTGATCTCCGTTTCGGCCGCTGAGGAAAGCTCGATCTTGGCCTTTTCTCCGGCTTCCTTCAGGCGCTGAAGCGCGATGGTGTCCTTGGAAAGATCGATCCCCTGCTCCTTCTTGAACTCTGCGAGAATCCAATCGATGATCACTTGGTCGAAATCGTCGCCGCCGAGATGGGTGTCACCGTTCGTCGCGAGTACTTCAAACACACCGTCGCCCATTTCGAGAATGGAGATATCGAACGTGCCGCCGCCCAAGTCGTACACGGCGATCTTCTGCTCCGACCCCTTGTCGAGGCCGTAGGCCAGCGCCGCAGCCGTAGGCTCGTTGATGATGCGCACGACTTCCAAGCCAGCGATCTCGCCGGCTTCCTTGGTGGCTTGGCGCTGGGAATCGTCGAAGTACGCGGGCACCGTGATGACCGCTTTGCTCACGGCCGAACCGAGGTACGCCTCGGCATCTTTCTTCAGCTTCTGGAGCACTTTGGCGCTTACTTCCTGCGGGAGCATCTCCTTGCCGTTGACCACGATAGTGGCACGGCCTTCCTTGCCGCTCTTTACGGCGAACGGCATGTTGGCAGCTTCCTTGCCCACTTCATCGAGGCGGTGCCCCATGAAGCGCTTCGCGGAGTAAATCGTATTCTTGGGATTCGTGACAGCCTGACGCTTTGCGACGACGCCGACGAGCACATCGTCATCCTTGAAGGAAATGACGGACGGGGTCGTGCGGTTGCCTTCGGCATTCGGAATCACGACCGGCTCGCCGCCTTCGATGACGGCGACGCAGGAGTTCGTCGTGCCAAGATCGATACCGATAATCTTACTCATGGTGCAAATGGGGAACCTAGCACTCAAAATTGTAGAGTGCTAATAGCGGCTCGTCAATGCTTGGCACCCTCGCGCTCGTCATCGTCCGTGGCGAACCATGTGCGAGCCATCTTTCGCAATTTACTCCGTGCATGCTGGATCACCCGGGAAGCGGTGGTTTCATCCAGGGGAATGTCGAACGTTTCCGCAAACACGAATGCTTCTTTTTCACTCTGTTCGCGGAAATCTCCTTCACGAAATAGCTTTCGCAGCAGCGCGATCAAATCCGCTTCCGGCAGCTTGCCCTCGCACCGCTCGTCAGCGCGGTTCAGGAGGACGTAGTTTGTGACATCCGCGAGAAACAGGATTTGCGTACGCCTGCGCGCCTCATCACGCTCTTTGCAAACGACGGCGGGTGCGGAAACGTGCTCGGACTTTTGGAGGTACGCAAAGCCTTCGGCCTCCAGCAGCTCAGCCTCCTGCATCTTGGCGAAGCGTTCATCGTCCAAGAGAAGCTCGGCGGCTTCGCGGGCGGCAGCGGCCGTCTGCAACAATGCTTCTGCGCGGTTGCGTAGCGCCGAAGCTCCGACCGCCATCGGTAGGCGCCGGTTCACCTGCCGCTCAATCTGCTCGCGTGCCCAGGGGAAATGTTGCATAGAAGAGCATTTTGCGAACTTTTCGGGTCTGTGCAAGTGCAGTTTTTTCCTCTACTCTCTGCGCATGTTCATCGATGAGGCCACAATTGACGTCCTGGGAGGGCATGGCGGGCGAGGATGCGTGAGTTGGCGGCGTGAGAAATACGTTCCCAAGGGCGGCCCGGACGGTGGCAACGGCGGTGACGGCGGCGATTTGATCATCATTGCCGATGAAAACACCGATACACTCAGCGATTACGCCTCCAACAAGCGCTTTGAGGCTCCGCGCGGGCAGCACGGCCTCGGCAAGGGCTGTCGGGGGAAAACGGGCGAAGATCTGTTCCTCCATGTGCCTCCGGGAACGATGCTCACCGACGTGTCCGACCCTGAGAAACCGCGTTTCATTGCAGATCTCACGACGAACGGCGATCAGGTCGTTGTTTCCCGTGGCGGGCGCGGTGGTTACGGCAACGCCCATTTCGTGAGCTCGGTGCGCCAGCGCCCGGATTTCGCCGAGCTTGGCGAACCCGGCGTGCGCCGCGACGTTCATATGGAACTCAAGCTCGTCGCCGACGTCGGCATCATCGGCTACCCGAATGCCGGCAAATCGACATTGATCTCCGCCATCAGCTCGGCACGGCCCAAAATAGCCGATTACGCCTTTACGACGCTCATCCCGAACCTCGGTGTCGTCCAGGTGGATGACCGACGCTTCGTGGCCTGCGATATCCCAGGGCTCATCGAAGGCGCCAGCGAAGGCAAGGGCCTGGGTGATACGTTTTTGAAGCATATCGAGCGCACGGGCATCCTGCTCCATATGCTTGATCTCACCAGAGCGCTGCGCGAAGGGAACGTTGTGGACATCGATCAGCTTGTCGCGGACTACCGCATCATCCGCAAAGAGCTTGAAGCGTACTCCCCTCTCCTGTCGACCAAGCGCGAGTTCGTCGTGCTCAACAAAATCGACGTGCTGGGCGATGCTGTAGACAGCGTCGTCGAGGATCTGCGTGCACGCGGCGTACCGGTATTTCTCGCCATCAGCGCGGTCGCACACAAGAACACGACCAAGCTCACGCAGCAGCTGCTTCCCGCAGTGCTCGAGGAACGTGAACGGCGCACACGCGAAGCGACCGCGTCGCCGGAGAACGTGCCACTTCCGGTACTGCGCCCGCAGGACGACGTGCGTAAGATGGGAGCCTTCCGCATTGAGCAATCGGCGGACACGATCACGGTCCATGGCACGCGCCTGGAGCAATTCACGCGCATGACGAACTTCGAGAGCGTCGGCGGCACCGGGCGCTTCCGCGACGTCGCCGAGCGCATCGGCCTCGTGCGGGCGCTACTGCGCATCCGCCCCGAAGGCGACGAACGGCCGGTCTATATCGCCGGAAAGCGCGTCGACGGTCAGCTCTCTTGACTCAGTCTTGCTTCCTTGTCCAAATCGCGTACGATCCACAGTACTTTCCCCTTTTTGTCATGCGCAAGCTTCTTTCCACGTCCGTCCTTGCCGCGTTCCTCCTGGCTACCCCCGTCAGCGGAGCAACGGTTTCGCCAGCAACAGCGGTGGTTTCCGAGCCCGATGTCGGCTTCATCCGCGGCATCAATATCGAATGGAACGCACAGCACATGGAAATGCTCCCCACCGACGAGCACGCGGCGTACCACGCCTCCCTCCAGGCCGACCTCGACGCGCTGCACGCGAGCTATGAGGGCGACGTGCCGATGGAGGAGCTGCGCGCCTGGATGCGCGACATGGCCATGGAGCACCGCAATTGGCACCAGACGCACGCTCCGGTCGACGGTGGCGTCGTCCTGCCCGTCGTGATGGTGAAGCTGCGCAACGGCGAAGAAGTGCAGGCTCCTCCAGGACGCCGCTTCCTGCGCTTGCACGTCCGCAATGTCTACCAGCAGTCGCGCTCGAACCCGGCCGAACGCATCGCCATGACGGCGAAGCCCCTGAAGGTCTACACGAGCAACGGCTACCAGCGTCCGCCGGTGGAACGCATCAGCCGCCGCACCCTGTTAGAGCAGTACAAAGCGCAGATCGCCGCACGCGCTCTGACGAAGTAATCCATCAGAACCACAAGCGACGTCGCTTGATCACCTCAGCGTACCATCCGAAGCTCGCCTTCGGGGTACGTTTGAGGTTGTCGGCGCGATCGACGCGCACGATGCCGAAATCCGAACCGGGCTTAAAGCCCATGTCCCATTCGTAGTTGTCCAACAGCGTCCAAAGGAAATACGACTCCACGGGCACTCCGGCCAGAATGGCCTTGAGTATCTGCTCCAGGTGCTGACGGACGAAATAGATGCGGAAATCGTCCTGCACCACACCGTCGGCGCCGGGCTTGTCGTCCCAGCAGGTGCCGTTCTCCGTGATGTAGATGCGTCGGAGGCCGTGACTTCCGTAGCGGTGGTGCAACTCGCGCAGAAGATCATAGAGCCCCTCCTGGTACGTGGGCTCCACGTACACCGGCCATCCCAAGCCGTTTTTGACGCCTTGCGGATACTGCACTTCGCGGAAGCCCAGCTCCTTCGACGCGTCCGCGCGGATCACCATGCCCCGGTAAAAATTGAGCCCGAACGCATGGAGGCCAGCGCCGATCTTGATCGTTTCCATATCGCCGGGTTCGATGGCGGGCCAGATGGCGGCGAATTTCTCGCGCAGCGCTTTCGGATATTCGCCAAGGTACACGGGGTCGGTGAAGATGCGCGTCTGGTAGCCTGCGGCGATTTCCGCGGCTTCGCGGTCGGCGTCGGACGTCGTTTCGGCGTAGAACACCCGAGAGTTGCACACGGTGCCGATCTTGAGTGACGCATCACGCTCCTTGAGCGCACGGAAGACTTTGCCCTGCGCCAGCAATGCATGATGCACGGTAAGAAAGCCCGTCTGGAGATCGGTTTCCCCAGGCGCATGCTCGCCGAGATGATAGGAGAGCAGCGTGAACTGAAACGGTTCATTGAGAATGAAGTACTCGTCGATGTACGCGCCGAGGTGCTCCACGACGGCGAGAGCATGGCGGACGAGATGCTCGGCGATCGAGCGCTGCTTCCAGCCGCCCTGCTCGTGGAGCCACTGCGGCAACTCCCAGTGGAACAACGTCACATAGATGCGGATATCGGCGGCGCGCAGCGCGGCGAAGTAGCGCTTGTACCACGCCATCGCCTTCTTGTTCACCGTGCCATCGGGCTTGAGCGTGCGGCACATCGAGACCGACGTGCGGTAGTGCTTGGTGCCGAGCTTTTTCAGGATCTCGATGTCTTCTTCCCAGCGGTGGTAACGGTCGACGCAGACCGAGGGCGGCGTGTTGTCATAGACTTTGCCGCTTTCCTTGGCGAACGCCGTCCACACGCTGCGCTCGCTGCCCTCTTCGGCCACGGCGTGCTCCTCGCCGATGACTTGCAAATCGGCGTCGGCCACGCCGAACCGGAAGCTCTCGGGGAAGACGGCTTGATGGAGTTGCTCCATGTAACGAATTTACCCGGCGGACTGCTCCTCCACAATCTTGGTTTGCCCGAACCGGATGCTCGCCGGGTATTGCCCATTCAAGAGGTGACTGCTTACCGGGACGCTCACGGAATCATTGGCGACGAATTCCTGCACCGGGTACTGACCGCGTGCGATCATGCTACTGATCTCGCGGAGCACGCGGGGGTACGCGTCGAGCACTTCGCTGAAGAATCGCAGCTGGTCGCGAACTTCCGTGTTGAGATGGCGATGAAACTTACGGAAGTCGAATCCGGCAAGCTTGTGCTCAAGAGACCTGTAGACCGCTTCGTACTGGTGGCGAATATACTCGTCAGTATCGTTGCGGCGCGCAGGCGCAGCGCAGACGTCGGCAAGGCCCTTGAGCTTCTCAAAGACGCTGAGGGCGATCTCCTCGGGCACCTGGTAGTCATCGGCGACGTCTTCCATGCTGGCGGAGCCGTCGCGCATGATGAGCAAGCGGGCCATCGCCTGCGTAGCCGCGATGTTGCCAACGAGCGACGCCGGAGCCTGTTCCGTAGGCAGGTTCGGGCGGTAGCCGCTGCGCGCGCGATTGTGGAAGACCTGCGTGCGAATACCCGAGAGATACACCTGGAGTTCCCCCCATGCGCCGGAAACTTTTTCAAGCAAGGTCGGCAGGAGTTCGTTGTCGGCGCGGTAGTGACCCGTGACGGTTTGCAGAGGGTTTTCGCGGGAAATGGCGTCGCTGGACACGAACCACCAGGGCAGATGCGCCGTTCGTTCGTTGAAGACGCGCGCAAGCGCCGCGGAGTCGACGTTGGTCTTAGAAACCTGAAAGCCGAACAGCTGTGGATCGCCAGACAGGACCGACTGCACGTCGACCTCCTTGTCGGGGAATTTCTTCAAGAGGTTCGCCATGGCGATGGCGACCGTGCGGTAGTCGGGGATACCGAACTTGGTTCCGGCGGCGGCGATAACATGGGCGTGCTCGGCGCCGTCCACTTCCGGCCCGGGGCTCGACGTTACGACGAACTGCGCAGAGCGACTGTCTGTGGCATCCTGCAGCGCTTCGTTCATCGTGTCGTGCTGTATTCTGGTCACCCGGAGGCCCGGGTGCTCGCTGCGAACGTCGCCGATGGTGCGGCCCAGATGCTCAAAGAAACCGCGAAGGGTGTTGCTGCGGTACTCAAAGACCTCTCCTCGGACCTCCGCATCGTGGAGAAGCATCTGAGAATTGGGCTTTGGCTCCAGCCCCACACCACGCACATGCCTTTCGGGCACGACGCCGAACTCCGTCGGGAGCACCGTGTCGTCGTCGAATGTGGCGACCCGCATCGGCTTGCCGCTGTAGAGGGTCGAGCCGCCGGCCAGGGCGTCGAGCTTCTGGCGGTTGCTGGCGTACCCCGTGTTCGTCAGGATCGCGGCGAGAATGCTCCTCGCTACTCCCGTGCGCTTGTGAAGTTCGGCCAACACGAGCTCCTGCGTCTGCGGTGTGAGCAGATACACGGGTGCGGGCCGGGTGATACCCGCGACGGTTTCGTTGAGTCGCCGCGCACGCAGGTCATCGATGTCGGTTCCCGTTGAAGAATCGGCCAGCACGATGCCCGTCGTGTCTTCCATGCCGTCTTTCTCGATCATCAACTGCGTTGATCGCAGTAAATCGGCCAATGGACCGGGCTTGTCCTCGCCCCAGCGGTTCATTGTAGGACAAACGACAAGATTCTCAGGAAGGACGGCCGGCAAGTGCGTTTCGCGCAGGAAGCCGCTCATGGGAAGTGGGGTCGAGGTCCGGGCAAATTGGGTCAATTCAACAGGGCATATAGCGCCTGGTCAAGCGACTTCGTCAAGTTCGAAACAGGGCTTTGAAGAAGGCCTTTTCAGGCTATCCAAAGGTTCGCACGGCATTGTTGTGGCGCTGCTATCGTCGGCGACGAATCCACGCGAAACCCGCTGCTGCGCCCGCGGCGAGCACGGCAACGATGCCGGGGCCCGTTTGCGGCGTTCCCTGCGGAGAGGGTGGCTTGGGCGTCACGATGTCGATGATGCCCGGGATCACCGACAGGCGCGATTCCCCGTGCACGCCGAGGAATGGCAGCTGCACGAGCGTCGCGGGCAACGCGATGCCGTTAGTCCAACGACGATCTTCCACGCGGCTCACCACGCTCGACTCCCGTTTGCAGTAGCGATCGCAGCCGTCGTTCCAGTAGCGGTTGCCGTCGTCGCATTCTTCCGAAGCACTATCGAGAATTGCATCGCCACAGCGCGCGAGCGAGCAGTCCAAGCGGCAGCGCGCATTTTGAATATTGGAATTGTTCGGGCCGTCGTCGCATTCTTCCCCCGCGTCCTGGATGCCGTTGCCGCAGAAATCGTTCTCGATCCTGCAGCGATCATTGCAGCGGAAGGGCAGCAGCGCGCTGTGCAAGGCCGGCTCGCACTGTTCGCCGAGCGACTGCTGGAGAATACCGTCGCCGCAAACTCCTTCTTCATATTCGCAGAAGGTTGTGCAGCCGTCGAAGTTCCTCGCGTTGCCGTCGTCGCATTCTTCATTCGTGTCCTGGATGCCGTCGCCGCAGCGCCCCTTGGGGATGAACGGCGTGCAAATACATGTGCGGTCCTCGCAATAGGATCTTGCACCGCAGCGCAGGCCGGGCTCGTTGCACTGCTCGCCTTCGTCGACGAAACCATCGCCGCACGCGGGTGCGCCGGAGCAGGTGCAGAAGCGTGTGTTGCAGTCTTGCCCGGAGGGGCAGCGCAAGCCGGGTTCGCCGCACTGTTCGCCAGCGTTCACGCGTCCGTCACCGCAATACGGCTTGCGAATATCCGGGTCACAAATGCACACGCGCGCGTCGCAGGTCATGCCGGCGGGGCACGACACGCCCGGTTCACCACATTGCTCGCCTTGTTCGCGAACGCCGTTGCCGCAATACGGAACGGATGTCGAGCTCGTCGCGCGCGATGTCGACGAGGATGATGAGTAGTTACATCGGCACGTCGCAGGCTCGCAATACTGCCCATTCAAGCAGGTAAGGCCGGGCTCTCCGCACTGTTCACCTGGGTCGCGGACATCATTCGCGCAGCGACCTACCGACGTCGAGCTGAAACGCAACGACGTGCTCGACGTCGCGAAGGACGTCGATGTGCGGCTGGTGGTTGCGGAGCTCGTCGTGCGCGACGTCGTCAACGATGTGGACGTGCGCGATGTAGTGGCCGATGTCGAAGTCCTGCTGGTTGTGCGGGAGGACGTCGCCGATGACGTAGTGCGCGACGATGTGGAACTCGTACGGGACGTCGTGCGCGAGGTTGTCCTCGACGATGTAGAGCTCGTACGGCTCGTGGTGCGGGAGCTGGTAGAAGACGTGCGTGATGTTGTGGAGCTGGTCTGAGACGTCGTACGCGAAGTCGTTGAGCTGGTGCGCGAGGTTGTCCTCGATGATGTAGAGCTCGTACGGCTCGTGGTGCGGGAGCTGGTAGAAGACGTGCGTGATGTTGTGGAGCTGGTGGTCGTTCCCGTCAGAATGATGCTCGATGTCGTCCGCGACGTGGTACGCGAACTGGTGGAAGAGGTTCGAGATGTCGTCGAGCTCGTCTGCGAGGTGGTGCGGGA
>CAZATU010000006.1:0-33250 GCA_964488165.1 uncultured Candidatus Peribacteria bacterium | reverse complement strand
AACTGGTGGAAGAGGTTCGAGATGTCGTCGAGCTCGTCTGCGAGGTGGTGCGGGATGTTGTTGAACTCGTACGACTGGTGGTCCGTGATGTCGTGGAGCTTGTGCGGGATGTCGTCGAAGACGTGCGTGATGTTGTACCCGTTGATGTTGTGCGGGAGGTTGTGGAGCTCGTTCTCGATGTCGTCGACGAGGTGCGAGAGGTGGTCGAAGAAGTCCTGGATGTCGTCGAGGACGTGGAGCTTCGCGACGTTGTGGAGCTGGTCCGCGATGTCGTAGAGCTTGTGCGGGAAGTCGTCGAAGACGTGCGAGACGTTGTACCCGTTGATGTTGTGCGGGAGGTGGTGGCTGCGGACGTCGTGCGCGAGGTTGTCGCGGTCGACGTCGTGCGAGACGTTGTACCCGTTGATGTTGTGCGGGAGGTGGTAGCTGCGGACGTCGTGCGCGAGGTTGTCGCGGTCGACGTCGTGCGAGACGTTGTACCCGTTGATGTTGTGCGGGAGGTGGTAGCTGCGGACGTCGTGCGCGAGGTTGTCGCGGTCGACGTCGTGCGTGACGTTGTATTGCCAATCGATGTACGTGAGGTGGTGCCGCCGACCGATGTACGAGACGTGGTACCACCGACTGATGTACGTGAGGTGGTGCCGCCGACCGATGTACGAGACGTGGTACCACCGACTGATGTACGTGAGGTGGTGCCCGTCGTCGTCGCCGTCGGCGGTCGCGCCGAGCTTGTGCCCCCGGCAATGCCGGCGAGGGTTCCTACATTACCGAGTGTATTCCCTTGGATCTGCCCTTGGCCGCCGCGCTGACCCACGAGCGTACCTTGCTGCCCAACGATCTGCCCTTGAGCCTGTCCGCCCTGGCGACCCGCCAATTGACCGAGCTGGCCGGCGATTTGTTGCCCTCCTTGCTGCCCCGCGATCTGGGCGCCGTTACCACCCTGACCGCATTGCACCTGGCAAACGGCCATCGAGGCCAAAAGCTGTTGCCCCTGGGGACATGCGGACTGCTGCGCGACGCCGCCGCACGCGGCATTACAATCGTTGAGCGGCTTCGGGTCGCCAACGTAGGGATTGCCCAGGTTGGCGCAGGCCACGGTACCCAGTGGCACGCTCCTGCATTGCCGCAATGCTGCATCGCAACAATATTGCGTACACTTCGTATTGTCGGCTTCGCAGAAGTTATTGCGCCAAATGCACACGTTTTGCGCCACCGCATTACACGCGGCTTCGTTGGCTTTCGTGGCGCACTGCATGCAGGGGTTATTGCTGAAGATCCCCGATATCGCGCAGCGCTGGCCTTGCGGCTTCGTGGGATCGCAGCACGCCGTTTCGGCGACGACCGGAAGAACACACGCGGCATTGCAGGCTGCCACCGTCGCGTACCCCGCATCAGCGGTCCCCCGCAGCCGCTGCCCTTCCACCACTGCGGCCCCGGCTGCGGCAGGAGCATTGAACGGCGGATTGACCACGACACCGTTGGCATTGAACGCCGTGTCCTTGCACCCGGCGACGACTTGGTTGGCGCCGTTCTTGTGGTACACGCAGTAGTTCTTCGGCGCAGCGCAGTTCTGCGGCTTCATGACGTCGTTGCACTTCGCTCTGTTGGCAGCGGTATTGGTGCCTACCCAGGAGCCTCCCAGGCGGAGACAATCGGATTTATAGGTAAGCGAATGGTGGTAGATATCATCGCCAGCATCGTCGACGACGCTGTCCGGCCCCCAGCAAATGGCCGTCGTCAGCGCGCCGCCATCGGGAACGTCGTCATCGAAGAGTCCTCCGTCATTGGTCGTGCCCGCGGGGTAACAGCACACGCCTTGATCGTCGTTGCAGCGGTTTGCGGCGTTCTCCACGTTGACCAGCTGACAGACGGACCGCTCGTAATACCATTCGCCATCGCTGAGAAAACAATCCTCCGGCGTCCACATTTCGTTGAAATCAGCGACACAGTTATCCGCCACAGGCTGATCGGCGTGGCAGCAGTAGCCGTAGACGGTGCCGCAGGTATCCGGAGCACGCTGATCTAAGGCATAGCTGCACTCCGCCCCTTCATTGCGAAAGAATACACCGCCTGCGGCGTCGCACACCTGCTCTGTTTTCTTTTGGTCAGCATTGCAAGATGCCGCGACTGCCGGCCGGCAGCAGAATCCCTTCGCATTGCACAAATCGTAATCGCAGGCCTCCTTCGTGCGCGACCAAGCGCCGTTGGCGGCGAGGCAAGCCCCAAGCTGCATCGCGCCGTTGCCCGGAGGAACGGCGGCGCCTCCGCAACCAAGGCCCGCAGCGACATCGGCTTGCGTGCAGCAGTAGCCATTTTGATTATTGACTTGCGCCGTGTAGTACCGGGCTCCGTACCACGTTCCACCAAACACCGCGCACGTGAGCAGCGCAACGGCTACCAGTTGCGGATGCACTTTCGAGGCGATGAAAGGGGTTTTCCCATCCATACGCCAAAGGATAGCGCTTTGCGTGCGGTGAAGAGAAGAGTTGTTTCATGGCAAACGGCGAAGGGTCTTGCATGTTCGGCGGTGTGTGGTGCGAGGTGTTTAGAACTCCGAAGAAACGATTACGTTGCAATGCGCCTCAAGACTTCCTGCCAATCAGGGAAGCGCTCTCGGACAAGGCTGCTGCCGCTGAAAAAACGAATGTAGTACAACTTCATATGAGGCTGCAGGTCAGCCCATGTTTTGCACGTTGCCACGGCGTTCGCGTCGCCTGTTTTCGTCTCCCGGCACACATGCGCGATGCGGTCGCGAAGCGATGCAAAAAATAGCGGAGTCATCAATGTGCCAGGTAGGAGAGGCTTCTCGCCAAGAAATGTCTTGAGCACAAGAAGATCTTGTTTCAGCTCGTTGTCGTTTGGCAACGCGCGGGGATTCGGAGACAGCGACCGGGGCAAATGACCTTCCTCAACCTTCTTTGCATGCCATTCGCGCAAGAACTTGCCGTCGACTCTGATCCAAGAATCAGGCTGCTTCAGATCTTTTGACATCGCGTCCGTAAACTCCTTCGCCTCTTTCTCACGCTCCTCGAGTTCTTCTGCGGAGGAGGCAGCGGTTGCCCGGGACCACTCGACCTTGGTGGAAAATTGCGGTGCAATTTTCCCGGGTGATGCGAGCCAAGGATCGATGATGAACCCTTCATCACGCTTGTTCATGAACACGGCCAGAGCCAAGTGACCCCCACGATCCACGCTGCTCCATGCCGCGCCGGATGGCAGAAACCGGCTGCTTTGAACACAGCAAGGGTGACTGCCACCTGTCGCGCCTCGCCCAGACATCCTTGCTGGATATGCGGTGCATGGGTCACAACCGCATCATCAAGATCATTGCCGTGCCAACCTGGCAAATCATACTGAAATCGGGGAAGCAGGCGTTCCACGCATGCAATGACACCAGCAACCGCAGCCGCGGTCGGTTGTTTCTGCATTGCCAGCAGCAATTGATTGAATTCTTTATGCTTTGCCCGCTCACGCATCAACGACTGGACGGCGGTTTTTGTCTCGGAGAACGCTGGCTCCTGCAGCGTCAGTTTTTGTATTTCCGCAGTTTCGCGCTGGAGCGCTTTGTCGCATGCCGCAAGAAGCTCTGCCGTTGCTCGCTGCAGATACGCTTTTTTGTCTGTGCCGGAAAGAATCTCCTTCACAAGCCCGGATCGATCTGCAACCTCTCCTGTTCCAAGTTTGGCGCCTCGCTCCAGCGCCTGCGCGTACGCGAGTACGATGTCACGAAGCTCAGCATCGGTGTTCATCATGTGTTCCAATGCGTCCAATGCTGTTTTCGAGGTGTAGGTTTTTTCGCCGATAGAAAAACCTGACGTGCAGAATTGCAGTTGCGCGAGTTTTTCTCGCGCGGACGGAGCGATCCGCGCTTGTCGCTTTTCGTGGATGACGGCATCCGTGAGCGCTGTGAATGGCAAGCCGACGGACGTCATCGTCCTCAGCGCTCGGCCCAATTCCGCCACTCTCTGCCCCGCCTCCTCGCGAGGTGAGGGAGGGCCGTGTTCCGAAGCGTTGTTCGATTCAGGTGTGTGCATAGGCGAAGTTATTCTTAATATTATACAATTATTTGTAATTTTTAGCAATTTTAGGAAATGATGGCACATTATGTGCAATGGGCAGGAATACTACTGCGGCAAGCAGTAATCTCTGGGTGGTAGCGGATTTTTCTGTGGTGGAGCTGAGGGGAATCAAACCCCTGACCTCTACAATGCGAATGTAGCGCTCTATCAGCTGAGCTACAGCCCCACGAATGCACGATGCAGGAATGATCCTAGCGAGAGAGTGCCGCTCGCGCATCCTTTCACTTCGCGCAAACGCTCAGGATCCAGCTGAGCTACAACCTGCTCGCCTATCGCTTCAGGGGAAAAGTCTATGGTGGCCCAGACCGGGTTCGAACCGGTGACACCTCGCTCTTCAGGCGAGTGCTCTACCAACTGAGCTACCGGGCCACAAACGAACACTTCAGAGAGAAAAGAACAGCATCGAGCACGGTAGTCTTCTACGACGCTCTCGCAGGCGAGAGCTGGGCAACTGAGTTACCGGGCCACAAACGAATGCAGAATAGCAAGGAACGCAACTGTCGGCACTGCGAGCACGCAACAGGCGGTGCGGAGTGTAGCAGCGCGCCCGGCTGTCGAAAAGCTCACCATTCTGCGTGAAGAACGGCACGAACGGAGTAGACTGC
This sequence comes from uncultured Candidatus Peribacteria bacterium, assembly GCA_964488165.1. GTDB lineage: Bacteria > Patescibacteriota > Gracilibacteria > Peribacterales > Peribacteraceae > VMFU01. The sequence continues at coordinate 28,566 of CAZATU010000006.1, read as the reverse complement.
CGCACAACGTTCCCCTGCCCCATGACGCCGAAGACTCCACGACTGCTCTTCCTCGCCTGCGGCGGAACGATCGGCATGCGACGCGATGCGGACGGCATGCTGGCGCCAGCGCTCAGCGCCGAGGAACTGCTCTCGCTCGCGCCGTCGCTGCGTGGGCACTTTGTACTCGACCTGCAAACGCTCTTCAGCATCGACAGTTCCAACATGCGTCCGACGCACTGGGTGCAGATCGCGGAGCGGATCCTCGAAGCCTACGACCGCTATGACGGCTTTGTGGTGGCCCATGGCACCGACACCATGGCCTATACGGCTTCGGCGCTTTCTTTGGCGCTCTCCGACCTTGGGAAGCCCGTGGTGCTCACGGGCGCGCTCGTGCCGGCGGGTACGCTCGGGAGCGACGCGGAGACGAACCTCGCCGCAGCATGCACCGTGGCCGCAATGGATTGCGCGGAGGTGCTCATCGTCTTCGGCAGCCATATTCTGCGCGGCAACCGCGCCACTAAAGTTAGCGGCTCCGACCGCAACGCCTTCCTTTCACCGGTCTTCCCCTCTGTCGGGCATGTGCGCTTCGGGCCGGAGCTTGTGCTCGCCGAGCGCTTGCGACGGCACCCCCGCCCGCCTTCCTTACAGGCAAAGTTCCATGGCAACGTGCCGATCATCCGGTGTGCCCCGGGCCTCACTGCCGCAACGCTGGGATCGCTCATGGCGTCCGACGTCGACGGCGTGGTGCTCGAAGCCTACGCGGGGGGCAACCTCCCCGACGGGGAAGACGCGCTGCTCGCCTTCCTGCGCAACGCCAAAAAGCGGCAAATCCCCGTCATCATCGCATCGCAGTGCCTCTACGACGTATCACAGATGCACCGCTATGCCGTCGCCCAGGCCGCCGTCGACGAAGGAGCGATCCCCGCCCTCGACATGACCGTCGAGTCGGCCTACGTCAAACTGCTCTGGTGCCTGGGCCAACGCGAGGGCTTGGCCGCAGTACGGGCGCAGTTCGGCAGGTCACTTGCGGGCGAAGTGACTCCTGTGGTCTGATATTCTCTTGCAAACAACTCTTTACAATTTGAAACGATTCTTCTATAACCACCTCCTTCATTCTTCCCCATGCCCGTCATGCGCGCCCAGAAAGCTCTTTCCGTCGCATTCGCCATCGCGCTCATCACCCCTTCGGCGCTGCAGCTCTCGCTCCAGCCCCTGTTCGCTGCGGCCACGGAATGCGCCGACGGCATCGATAACGACCTCGACGGCCGCGTCGATTACCCGAATGACGACGATTGCGCCTCCCTCATCGATACCCTGGAGCGCCCCACGAGCGTCGACTTCGACGTGCAGATGAGCGACGGCAACGAGTTCGCTCAACGCGGCGAAATCTTGGAATACACGCTGCGCATCGAGAATAGGCTCTCCGAAGCAACCATCGCCGCGGTTCGCGTCTCGCTGTCCAACCTCGTCTACACGGTTGATCCGCCCGCGGGCGCTGAGGAAGTCGATTCGCGCACGTTGCGCTGGGCTTCGATGCCGTTCGCCGCAAACGAAGTCAAAACCATCATCGTCAAAGCGCGCATCGTCGAGCACACGCCAGACGGCTCCGCGATTCTTTCGCGCGTGACCGTCGCCAACGTCGCCGCAACCGACCAGACTATGGTGAACGCCGCGGGCCTGCCGCCCGCCACGATCGCCGTGAGCATCAACGACGGCACTGAAACCGTCGCCCCCGGCGCTGAGCACGTCTACACGGTTCGTGTCACCAACCAGTCCCCCTATGCCGCGCATGGCATCAACATCGCCGCGTCACTGCCAATCTACTCGCAGTTCCTTTCGACGAACGAAGGAGGGTTCTGGGACGGACGCAACGTCCGCTGGAACAAAATGACGATCGACGCCAAGAGCAGCCGCGAGCTTAACTTCGCCGTGCTCATCGACGCCGACGCGCAGGGCAAGGTGCTCCTCGCCGGTGTGGCCGCATCCGACAAGCGCGACAGCGACCAGACGACCGTAACGACCAAGGCTGCAAAAGCCACATCAAGCGCCTCGTCGTCTTCCCGCAGTGCGACCTCATCGCCGGTGCGCGTCGTCTTCCGCATCGCCGCCGACCGCACGGAGACCGTCATGGGCGGCACGGCCGACTTCCAGATGGATCTGCGCAACACGAGCGACACCGACCTGCGCGACCTCACGGTGCGCATGACCTACGACTCTGCAAAGGTGACGCTTGAGGACTCCATCGTGCCTGAGCGTGCTTCTGCCAACTGGCTTGAGTGGGACATTGCCTCGCTTCCGGCCGGAGCAAGCTGGCAGAACACCGTGACGCTGCGCGCCCGCGCGGGCGTCGTGGGAGCGGATGCCATCACCGTGGACGCCGCCATCGTCGGCGCCGGTAGCACGCAGATCGTTTCGGGCTCCCGCATAGCGCATGGTGCCGTCGGAACGCTCGGCGCTCTGCCCACGACGGGCGGAGGCCTGGACGCGCTTGCCATGATCGCCGCAGCCGTCGGCTGCCTCGGCCTAACGCTCGTGCAACGCAGGATGATCTCCCAGTAATCACCATGTTCCCTTCACGAGACAACGCTCAACCCCGGTGACCCCGGGGTTGATTTGCTAATTGCATAAAATATTGTATAATAGCAAAGACCAACACACACCCATGCCTTCACTCTCCCGCTCCGCCTCTCGTCGTTCTTCCGTATATGGCGCTCTCGCCGTTGTCACGATCGTGAGCATCGGCGCCACCGTCACGGTGGCGTGGCATGCCACCCCGACGCAGCAAGCGTCCGTGCAATCCGACGCTGCCGCACCGACCCCGACCAACGTCACACTGCAAGAAGCGCACGCATCGGCTGCAGCGGAGCAGCTACGCAAGCGCCTTGCCGCCAACGGCAGCCCCGTGCCGTCCGCCAAGACTCTGCAGCACGCCCTCGACCAGCGCAAAGCGCTGCTCAGCAGGGCAACGACGGCAATGCTCGTCGATGACGGCAAGACCGTTGCCGAAAAGCCGGTAGCGCTCTTTGCCGAAGCTGACTGGCTCGTGTTGCATACGACGGCGTTCAACGCGACGTACGACTTCGACACGCAGCGCATGGCAAACGACCTGCATGAGCTCTTTGAATCCGTGCTTGGCAGCGGTTCCGTGGTGGTTGCCGAGGCGCCGATCGCTCATGACAACGACGCGCGCCTCCTGCGCGCAACGCTGCCGAAGCGACCGAGTGAAGGATATGAAGTCGACTGGCTCGCCGCGGCGACGATTGTCCGCGACGCACTCGTCTCGGGCGATGCACAGGCACCGATCTCCGCGAAGCATCACCCCGCGAGCGTCGTTGTGACCGATGCATCGGGGGCCACCATGACGCTGGAGCTGCTCTCCACGGGCCGTTCGAATTTCGCCCACTCCCCCTGGGGGCGCGCGGTGAACATCCGTAAGGGGCTCGACGAACGCGTCAATGGCACCATCGTGCCGCAAGGCATGAGCTTCTCCTTCAACAGCGCCATCGGCCCCATGACGTCGTCGCGCGGCTGGAAGGAGGCACTCGGCATCTTTGAGGGCGTCAACTTGAAGCCCATCGTCGGAGGCGGCATCTGCCAGGTGGCCACCACCGTCTATCGCGCAGCGCTCCTGGCGGGCCTGCCCGTGGACGCACGCAAGAACCACAGCCTCTACGTTTCCTACTACAAGGAGTACGGCGTGGGCCTGGACGCCACTGTGTTCCCCGGCCAGCAGGACCTGACCTATCGCAACGACACGCCCGGCCCGCTCTTCATCGAATCCTGGACGGATAACGATGACGCGTATGTGCGGATCTACGGCATCCCCGACGGCCGTGCCGTCGCGCTCGAAGGCCCCTTCTACGCCGCTACCGCTCCCGAGGGCTTCCAGGTGACCGGCTCTACGGGCGACTTGCGCGCGATGCGCAAGAATGAAATCGCCTGGCAGCGCATCGTCACGATGAGCGACGGAGCCGTGGCGCGCGAGACGATCGTCTCGAGCTACAATGCCGTCCCGAAATCGCTCGTCGCTGCCGCCATGGCGGAACGCGAAGAACAGACCATGCACACGGCCGCGCCGGAGCAGGCCTCACTCTAACGACCGATACGACGTCAGTACGATCGAGCGTTCGCCGAGCGACGCGAGCAGCGATGCGTCCGTCAGCATCTGCAGCTCTGTTTGGCGCTGCGGATCAAGATCAAAGGGCGTCCCCGACGACGCGATGCTGCCAGGATGCACCATGAGCTCGGTGACCCCGTCGGGCAGCCTGCCAAGAATGTGACGCAGGTTCTTCTGCGATGCATGCCCCACGAGCGCCAAGCCGCGGAACGCGAGCGTGGAACCCACGCCTTCGGCCGCGTACAGCGCGCGAGCGAGCGCCGCCTGTTCGCTGATTACCTGCGCGCGTGCCAGGTGATCCTCAGAAATTTCAAAACCGTACGGCGGCAACGGCTCCTCGGGGATGCGCACCCAGCGCAAACCGTAGCGCTGGAGCATGGGTGCAAGCACGGGTGCCACGACCGGATGAACATGGACGTGATGATGGCTGTCGACATGCGTCACCGCGCCGCACGCGTCGCACGCCCACTCCAGCTGCGCGCGCAGCTCTCGCTCCAGATGCACGGGATCGATGTCGCCCGCAACGAGCTTGCGGCGCAGCGCGATGCGATCGAAGAACGCGCCGTTGTCTTCCACGAGGGACGCAATTGATGCAACGGGGCTCAACGGCTCGCCCTCGGTGAGCACCAGATGGACGCCCGTGGGAATGTTCTTCTCGCGGGCATGCTTCGCCGCGCGCGATGCATCGGCGCCATTGGGCAGAACGGTCGTGCTCGTCACAATGCCCTGCTCGAACGCCGCAAAAATGCCATGCGTGCGGGAAACGGAAATTCCCAAGTCGTCGGCGTTGACGATGAGGCGACGTTTCATGATGCCACTATAGCCGCTCTCGACCATCGCCAATATCCGCGGCAGTACACGCACAGCAGCAGAAAGGAGCTCATACCGTTGGCAATGCTGCCGATCTGCACGCTGAAGATGATGCCGAGCAACGACGAAATCATACCGAGCACGAAGCCTTCTTTCTTGCGATCGCCGAGCAGCATGATGCCCGCTATCGCCGCGGCAAGCAGCAACCAATCGACGCCGTAATAGCGTGCCGCAAGCGACCAGAGTGTGATGAACATGGCGTTGGTGGGTCGGGCGGGACTTGAACCCGCGGCCAATTGCTTAAGAGGCAACTGCTCTACCAACTGAGCTACCGACCCAAGGGAAACCGGGATGACACAATGAGCGAGAATCGAGCGGGTAGTCCTTTGCTGGCGCGTCTCACGAGTTCAACGCGGCCAACTGAGCTACCGACCCAAGGGAAACCGGGATGGGAAACCGAAAGAACAGCTCCCAGCACACGCCGTGAAGCCCGAGAAGGGTACCAATGCTCAGCAGCGTCAACAAGGCCAAGGTTAGGAGGGCGCTGAGGATGGCTTGGCAAAGAGAAAAAGAAAAAAGGGGCGGCTTTCGCCCAACTCGCCGCTGGCATGGCCTTGCACCGGGTCTAGGATGCGCCTCGATGTCGCCCGCCACCACGCACGCAGCACCGCAACTCTCTGCGATGCGCATTCCATCCACCGATCGCATCCTCCTCACAACAACGCCGCAGCGCAGGGCACAGGCCGTTGCCAGGCGTCGTGAACGCGGTGTGACCGAAGAGCACATTGCCCAGGCGCGTGAGCTCCTGCGCACCTACGTCAGCCCGCTCCCCTCCCCCCTGACACTCCACACAGACCTCAGCACCGTGGTGTCGTCGATACTTGGGCGGACCATCGCCGTTGCCGTAATCGACCCCACAGTCCAGCGGACGGGCGAGCATCGCACAGGATCATTCAAGGATTATGCGCCCATCGAACTCTATGAACGCGTGCGTAGTGGTACACCGCCGACCGAAGTGCATGTGGTTTCGACCGGCAACCACGCGCTGGCCACCGTGAACGCCGTCATGCGCGTGAACGCCCTCCACGGCACGCGTATCCGTGCCGTCGCCACCATGGATATCGACGCATCCGCCGCCAAGAAGAGCGCCATCCGTCGTGCTGGCGGCGTTGTGCGGGAACATGTGCCGTTGCTGCGAGACCCTCGCTCAGGCGCTGCTCGCTGGCTCTGTCGTACCTACGACGCGCTCGTGGCTCGCGGATGGCTCCGCGGCTCGGCCATTCGCAGCTACAAAGAGGGCGAAGACATCGTAAACGCCATGACCTCGCCGCAGTGCATGCGCATTCCGCATGACAATCTGTTCACCGCGAACGGGTACGCCGTGCTGGCAGTGGAGGCCATCGAGCAATTGCACAATTGCGGCGTGGATCCGACGCATGCAGCACCCGGCAGCATCGTCGCACTTGCCCCCATGGGTTCTGGCGGCCTCATGCGTGGCTGGCTGGAGTGGTCTGCACGGACCAACGCGATGGTCTTGGGTGTGTCGGCACCGCCTGCCACCAGCACCTTCGATTCGCTCCGTGAGGGGAGGGCACTGCGAATCGACGTCCCCTCGGATTCAGCGTTCGCCTGCGACGGCATCCTGGCCACCACCGAAGAGAGTGCTTTCCGCGAAATCCGCGATCTGGCCGACGGCGCGCTACTGGTCCACGACATGGATGCCGTGGTGGCATCAGCGCTGCTGCTGCGATGCGGATTCGTCTCGGAGTGTACATCGGGCTTGCCGCTAGCCGGGTTACTGCTGCACGACGACCTGGCACCAAACGCACAGTGCGCTGTGATCGTACTTACAAGCAATCACCTCGACCCCCGCCACCGCGCCACGCTCGAGGCATGGGCCGCAGACCTCGACGCCATCCGCGCATACATCCTTGCGCGGCGAAGAGGCACTGCCGTGCATGATGCCATGCGCGCACTGCGCACAGCCTAGAAGACCTTCCTGGCCCTACACCCCCTGCTTCCGTCGCGCAGCGGCAGGAGGATCGCCACCGGCAAATCGGCGTGCCAGGCAATGATACCGTCACCGACCTCGCGTTCGATGGCGCGGCCGTGGCGCAGATGCTCGTATTCGGCGTCATTCACAGTAATCGACGGAAGATCCTTGAGCACTTCTTTGAGCGGCAAAACATCGGTCCACGTCGCCTCTTCCGGAGCGACGGAGACATCGCTAGACCAGTTGCCAACGCGCGTCCGCTCGAGGTCGGACAGATACGCGCCGCAGCGCAGCACTTGCCCCAGGTCATGAGCTAGCGAGCGGATGTACGTGCCCGAGCTGCAGTCGAGACTGAGCGTCAGCTCAGGGTACGCGTAGCGCTCGATGGCGTAACGAGAGATTTCGACCGTGCGTGGCTTGATGATCGGCGCATGCCCGGCGCGGGCGCTGCGGTGTGCACGCACGCCGTCGACCTTCACCGCGGAGAACGCGGGCGGCACCTGCTGGATGCTCCCGAGAAAATGCTGGTCGATGGTGCGCCGCAGAACACTCTCATCCGGCGGGTCCCAGCCCGGACGCGCGGTGACGACCTGCAGGACACCCTCCGCGTCGTATGTGGTGCTCACCGCCCCGAATCGCACGTCGGCGCGGTACGATTTCGGCAAACCGACAAACAGCTCCACCACTTTGAGCGCCTTGGCTCCAACTGCCACGACGAGCAACCCCGTCGCATGGGGGTCGAGCGTGCCCAAATGCCCGACGTTGCGCTCGTTGAGCACGCGGCGCACCCTGCCGACGATGTCGTGGCTGGTGGGCCCTTTGGGCTTGCGAATGAGGAGGAATCCGTGCCGCATGGGTTCAGAGCATACGGGAATCCCCTGCCCCGTGCACGGCTTAACGGACGAACGCCGGGAGCAGGGCGCCGAGAACGATGCCCAGGATGCCGATGACGGCCAAAACACGGAAGAGTTTGCGGTGCTGCATAGGCTATTCGGTAACGGTAATAGTGGTGGAAGTCACGGATTCGCGCGTCAGCCCGTCGCGGAGCTTGAGCACCACGGTGTACAAGCCGACCTTGCTGAAAATGTGCACGGGGTTGGCCTCATCAGTCTGGGTTCCATCGCCGAAATCCCACTGGAGCGTATCCCACTTGCCCGAAGAACAGGCGCTGTCGAAGCGCACGCCCCCGCCGACTTTGAGCGTGTTCCTGCTCTGCGTGAAGCACGGGTTGATCTGCGCGGGGCGCACTACGAGTGTCTGACTCGTCTTGTACTCGGCATTGTCGACGGTGCGCACGGTGAGCTCCACGACGTAGGTTCCGGGGTCGACGAAGACGTGCTCCGCGCGTGCGCTGCCGGTTTGCTGCTGGGAGCGGTCCCCGAAGGACCAGATGTACCCCGTGATCTCCTTTCCGGGCACGAAGGATTCGGAAGCATCGACAGCGATCTTCAATGGCGCCACGCCGCTCTCGGGCCGCATGACGAATTGCACGTCATTGGAACGCTCTTTCACTTCGACGTTGAAATTCCTGCGGAGCACATGGTCCTCCGCGTCTTTGGCGATCATCGTCAGGAGGTAAATGCCCGGGCGCCGGTAGATCGCCTGCACGTTTTCATTGGTCGAGCCGAGCTCGGTGGCGTCCGGCGCCTCCCAGAGGAACTGCACGAACGGCGTGGCCGTTTTAGGCTTGAGCGAGATGGTCAACGGCACTTCGCCGACGATCTTGTCGCCGGTGATCGCCGGCGAACCGTCGAAGCGGAGATCCGAAAGGTTGAGTGTTTCCACAACGCGCACGAGCGTCGTCAGCTCCACGAACGAGCCAGTCCGGCTGCGGATTTTGACACTGACGGGGAAGTTGCCGCGCTTGTCGAACGTATGCGCGACTTCATTGCCCTCGCCGACAGCGCCGTCATCGGCAAAGTTCCAGACGACGTTCGCGATGGGTTCCTCCGTACTAATCTTGAACTTCACACCGAACGGCGCGGGGCTGATCAGGAAGGACGGCTCGGTGGTGAGGGTTGCCGGGAAGGCCAGGGGCGGCGGTTCGACCACCTCGACGCTGCGCTGATACTTGGCCTGCGTATTGTTGGTGAACGACACGGTCGCCGTCACCACCGTGGGGCCGAGCTTGTAGTACGTGAAGGTCGCCTCGGGCGTCGTCACCTTCTCGTCGATCTGACCGTCGTTGTTGAAATCCCACTGCACTTCCTTGATAGTCGATGAATCCTTGATCAAGTTGCTGATGTCAAAAACGGTGGGATGCTCGATGACCGGCGAACGCGGCTGCACGCTGAAGACAGCCTGGCGGATGATGATGCGCCGCGACGACCTGCGCAGGGTGCCGTCGGCAAAGCTCACCCGCGCGGCGACGGTGTAGACGTTCTCACGGTCGTAGGTGACGGTCAGCTCGGGCACGACGGTCTCTTCATCCTGCTTGCCGTCACCGTTTAAATCCCAAATGTACTTCGTAGCGCGCATGCCGCGCTGTTCCAGGAGATCGATCGTTTTGCGCAAGCTGTAGGTCACTTCCACAGGCGCCACGAAATCCTCGGCCTTCGTGGGCTTGGTGATATCCATGGCGAGCACGGGTTCGCGCAAGATCAACATGGGCATGCCGATGCTCGCGATGATGCCCGGGAGCAGAATGACGATCACCAGGATGAGCGAGCGCTGCCGAATGGCGGGGCTAACCTGCGACGCGCCGATGCGTTGGATGGCGATAAACCCGACCGCACCCAGCAGCACGGCTCCTGCCACAGCCGAACCGACGCCCGTCGTCACCAGCGGCTGCAAGCGTGCGGTGGGGTCGGGCAGCAGGGCGATCAGAATGCCGCACCACAGGAGATAAATGGCATATACCAAGCCGCCGAGCAACGGGATGATCACCTTCCAGCGGCGTACCGACGACGTGTAGGGGTCGAGTTTGACTGCAGGTTTTTTGGCCTGTGTGCCGGGCTTGGCGGGGACCTCAGGGGCCGCCGAAGCCACGCCGTCGACGGAAGGCGGAGGGTTCGTCATGGCGTTTGCTCGGGTAACAATTGATCAACGTCGAGCGGGAAGGGCTCGGCTCCGAGCGGCAGCTCGATCTGCTTCGCGGCATTGAAATGCTCCAGATGCGCGTCGATCTCGGCGGTAAAGCCGTCCTGCTTGGCAGCATCCTTCAGGGACCAACGCACCCGGCGCAGATAGAAGGTGTCGGCATCGATCCATACCTCGCCGGAACCGTCGATCGTCTTGGATTGCTCGTCGAGCAACGCCTCGTCGACCGGTTCGCCGCGGGCTTCGAGCACCGCCTGAAGATACGTGCGGAGCTTGGCGGGATCCACGCGTACCTCGTAGTGATAGGTGTCGAACCCGTCCATCGCAACGATACCCAGGTCCTTCACGACGGAAAGCACTTCGGCCTGCAGCCTGAGCAGCGATGGATCGGGCGTAATCGGCGGAAAGGCGCCAGCGTCCTCCGCAGGCAGCTTCCACCATTTGCCGATCCACGCGGACATGGCATCGGCGCCGAGAATGGCTTCCAACACGGCACCTTGAATGACATCGAGCCGAACGTACGCGTCATGTTCCCCTCCGACGGCGACGGCGGCTTTGAGCCGCGTGAGGTCATCCATACCCGGAGTCGTGGTGGAGGCATCGACGTCGAAGAGCATCTGCTGGCCACCGTCGGTCAGCGTCCCTGCGGCCTCGACCGTGACCGGAGCGAACCCTGGCAACAACTGGTGGAGCGTAGCCTCCACGCGGAAATCCGCGCTTTCGATCGAGGGCGCTCCCATGGCGGCGTTTTTCAGCACCTCTTCTGCAGCGAGCGGCGTTCGTGCCGAAGCGCACGACGCAAGCAGCGGAAGGAAAAGTAAGCTGATGATCCTGGACGTTGTGCGCACGATGGCAAGCAGTATGCCAGAGGTTCCGCCGCGGCGGAACCTAGCGACGCAAGATCGCGCGTTCAGCCGTCACATCGCTGGTTTCGTCAATCACAAGATGGATCGTGCGGCGCACGCTGCCGAGCACGGATGCCCGCACGTTGAGGTTCACGCTGGTGCCGCGTTGCAGCAGGAGAGGCTGCGACAGAACGAACGTGACCGTCGGCTTCGTGCCCTTGGATGCCTGCATCGCTACAGGCCCCGCAAGGCGCTCGCCGCGCGACGTCTCAAGCACGAGCGACTGCAGATCTTCGGGGTCGGCGCTACCTTCGTTGGTGAGCACGATGCGGCGCAGCATTTGATCTTCCTCCGCTCGGACGTTGAGGCGGAAGCGCGCCACCAAGCGATCCTGGCCGTAACGGATCTTCTGCGTCAGGCGCAGCGGCTCCACGGCGATCGTACCGGTTGCTCGCCCTCCGGTGCGCGCCGGCGTGGAAGCCAGGTAGCGCACAGCAACGGAGGCGTCTCCAGCATCGACGTCCGCGGCACCGCGCAGTACAAGCGCATGCTCCGCCGCCGGAGATGCCAACGACGAAAAATCGGCGAGAATGTCGACGGTGCGTGTGGAGCCGGGCGCGATCGTAAGCTCCGGGCGGAAGCGCAGCGGCACCTTGCCCGTCCGGGCGACGGCCACGGTGTGTGCGGTGATGCGTTGGCCGTTTTCCATCGCATAGATGCCGTCAATATCTTCCGCGGCGCCGGGGCCCTGGCGGTAGAGCGTCAGCGCGCGCAGCGCGGCCGACGACGTGCCTGTGTTTGTCACGCGGAGCGTCAGCATGCCCACGCGCTGCGCGCCGGGCGGGATCGCCGAGGCATGCGACGCGCTCTGCGCAAGAATGTCGAGGCTTCCCGATGCCGAAACGGACGGCGCGCAGCCCAAGAGGACGCAAGCGGCGGCGGAGAGGAACACCATGGCCGAAGTGTATCACCCCATGCGCGGAATGCGACGGCGATGGCGCTGCAATTGATTGCGCGTTGCGAGCAGGTCGAACAGCAGGCCACACGCCGAAAGCATCGGAATGGAAAGCCACCATCCGTCGGAGAGCACAAGGAAGCAACCGAGCACCGCACCAAGCGCTCCGCCGAGCCTCCAGCGCGTATGACGGCCCACGATCGAGGCACCGGCGCACAGCCCGAGGAAGAAGAGGAATTTCATCCACGTCCCCGCGGTGCGGCGCACGGGCGTGTCATAGCGATGCACGTCGTATTCGCCGTTGAGGTGCCGTTCCACCGCGATGACACCTGTCGTGATCGCTTGGGCATACTGGCCGTCGCGCCACAGCGGCATCACTTCCTGCTCCACGATGCCCGTCGTCACGGCTTCCGGCAGCACGGCCCGCAGCCCCGTGCCGGGGCTGATGAAGATCTTCCCATCATCGTAGGCAACGAGCATCAGCACGCCGGCCATCTGCGCGTCGGACCCCACGCCCCAGCGTCCGCCCACCTGGCGCGCCACGAAGGACGGCGGTTCGACGCCGAACGTCCGCAGGACGAGCACGGCGATCTGCTGGCCCGTCGCTTTCTGGTAGGCATCGAGCTGGTCGGCCAGTGCCGTGCGCTGCTCCGGGGAAAGCACGGGCGACGGCGCCACGGTGTCCGTCACCAGGCCCTCGTTTGTCGGGATATCGAATGCGAGCGCCGCTCCTGCCGGGGCATACAGCACGGCAAGGGCGATGATCAACGAATGAGGAAGAAGTCGCAGGCGCATAGGCTTATCTCCAGGCCGCAAGGATGCCGCCCATGAGAAGAATATTGAAGAATTCGTGCGCCGCATTGAGGGCGATGAGCTTGGAGCGCCCCCCCTCGTACATCGTATGTGTGGCCTGCACCGCAGTGATGAGCACCCAGAGCGGCAACGCCATGCGCACGCCCTCAATAAAGGTGTCGGCCGTCGTAGGTCGCAAGAGCAATTGCAAAACAATGGCCATCACGGTCGACAGCGCGACCTGCAAGAGGAGCAGCGTGCCGAGGTTTGTGGCGCGGAATTGCTTCTCGGAGATGCGGGCCGCGTCCATCCATTGCTTGCCCAGCGCAAAAGGCGCGTACCACACGGCGCCAAGGACCATACTTGCGGCGACAGCGCACAGGAGCGAGGAAAGCTGGAGGCTTGCAAGCATGATCTGAGTGTAGCGGGGAGGATACCGTGTTCAAGTACTTAGGGCAGGAGCGCGCCAGCGATGAGGAAGTACACCAGCACGCTGAGGAAATCCTGCATGATCGTCGCCACGGGGCCGCTGGCGTTCGCCGGGTCAAGGCGCAGACGCGAGCACAGGTAGGGAATGACCAAGCCCGTCAGCACCGACGACAGCACCGCGGAGCCGAGCGCCAAGCCGAGCACCAATGCCACGGGGATCTTGCCCGTGCCGATGCCGACGATCGCAAAGATCAACGTACCGCAGACGGCAGCGATGCCCAACGCGATGCAGAATTGCCGCAGGAAATAGCGGCCGAAGCGCAGCGAACGGTCAATCGCCAAGTCGCGGATCATGAAGGCCTCCATTTGCGTGCCGACTGCGTCGCCCATGTAGACGATGAGCGGAATGAACGTGGCGAGAATGATGTTGCGCTCGAGCGTGGCCTCAAAAAAGCCGATCAATCTCGCAACGAGCAACCCACCCATCATCCCAAACAGCAGCCACGGCACGCGGTGGAGGAACGACCGAATCAGCGACTGGTGCTGCACGTCATCGAATGTGGTTCCGTTATTGCGAATACCTACGCGCAGCAACATGTCCTCGTGCATTTCCTTATAGAGGATGTGCAGGATGACGTCCCCTGGGAGCACGCCGAGCAAATGATGATCGCGATCAAGCACGGGCACTGCCTTGAGATGGTGGCGCAATGCGATATATGCGGCACGCTCCTGGTGGTCGTCGGGATGCACTGCCACCAATCCCTCGCGCTTGCATACTTCGCCAACGGTGTGGTGATCTTTTTGACGGTAGATGTCCTTGATGGAAAGCACGCCGATGAATTTGCCCCACTCGTCGACGGCGTAGACGTAGTTGACCGTTTCCAACCCCTCCATGTGCTTACAGAGGAGCGTGTGCACGTCGGCCATGGTTTCTTTCGGATCAACGATCGGCACGCGCGTCACCATCTTGCGCGCAGCAGCGTCGTGCGGGAGGGCTTTGATCTCAGCGTGTGTCAGCTGATGCAACTTGCGCATGGACAGGAGTATCGCACGGAACTGCGATGAAGAACAGAATCGCGTTCTCCGTTGGAACCCCTCACAGCGTGCCGGCGATGCGATTCGCGGCGAACATACCCGTCACGTAGCTATCTTCCATGCCGCAGAGGTTATGGTCGCCGATGACGTAGAGTCCGTCGCCGCGATCCATGCGCAGCAGATGCCCGCCCATGTGGAACGCTGGATCCCAATGGCGTTTGGCGATCACTTCCCACGACTGAAAATACCGCGATACGTCGCTATGTGCATTGCGCGAGTAGAAGAGAAACGTCCCGTTCTGCTGGCGCGCGATCACGATGTCGTCGTTGCCTTCCGGGAACATGAAGAAGTCGGGATGCGCCCAGTGCGGTCGCGGCGTTCCTCGCAAATGCATCATGTAGACCGATATGGCAGCGTTCGTTCGCTCGGCAATCGGTACGAGTGTTTTCGAAACTTCGATGGGCAATGCCAGCACGACGCTCTTGGCGGCATAGGTGTCGCCCTTTTCCGTGGTGACCACCCAGTGTCGCGCCGTGCGTTCCACCCGCGTGACAGCATCGTGCTTGATCGCGCTGAAGAACGGCGCGATCAACCGCTCGAATTGCGGCTCAAACTCATAGCTTCCCGTCAGCAGCGGAAAGATGCACGCCAACATTTCAAACGCGTTGCACTCGCGCAAATCCATGAAGGCCGTCGAACGCACAAGCGGGTCGAAGAACCCTTTGATCCAGAACTGCAATCCATACTCATGAACGAAGTCGGACCCCGATTGCTTGTACAAGCGAGAAAGGAGTGCGTCGCTCCTGATGACGTCGATCTGCTCCGCGGTCTCGAAGCGCTTTTTGGCCCGCAGATACCGTCGGAAGACGCGCAGCAGGATGACCGTAAAGCGAAGGAAGTCGGGCAGATGGCGCAGATTGCGCAGATCAAACATCGTCGCCTTGCAGCGGCCATGCGCAAAGCACAGGTTGCTCAGACGAATTTTGCGCTTCAAGCGAAGGTACGGAAGCAGGTGCTTGTAGTCTTTGCGGACATAGTACGCGCCGTAATTCACTTGGCCGTCGGCCGACGTGAGTGCGCGACCTCCGATGTCTTTTGTCAGCAGAAGAAAATCGCTCACCCCGCGCTCGGTCAGGTGCCGTGCGCAGCCGAGGCCCGCGGTTCCTCCGCCGACGATTATTGCTTCGTACATGTGCATGTGTGTTCTTCACATTATAGCATTTTTCGAATATTTGTCACTTTCAGCACTTCTCGACTGCTACCCGATGCAGAAAAGTCTATCAAACCGTGTCGCCTGGCAGTGCAGCACCAGATTGTGCGGAGTCCACCTGCCTCGCCTGACGGATCGCGGCGGCAACCTTCCGCGCCGCCGTCTGGGTGATGATGAGGCAGGTTCCGAGGATCCGCTTCTCCACCTCCCGCGCGGCGGCGACATCGCCTTCGTGCTGCAGGGTCGTTGCCATGCTGAAATCGAAATTGCCGATCATCTGCATCACGCGCGCGACGAAGAGCAGCTGCAGGCGATCGATGTCATCCGCGGACAGCGGCAACTCGGTCGTGGCGGCGATCATTTCGCGCTCGGCTGCCTCAAGCTTCTGCCTGAAGGCGTCGTAGGAAACAACGTTCATACGGTGATGCGATGAAGATCGATGGTCGGGATGACAGGACTCGAACCTGCGGCCTCGCGGTCCCGAACCGCGCGCTCTACCAACTGAGCTACATCCCGATGGAATGGTGGTGTGAAGATGCTACAGGATTACCGGTGACGGTGTTGGCTAGAAGCGTGCTTTTTCTGCCTTGTTCGCGCAAGCGCTCACAGATCCAACGGAGCTACGTCCCGACGGGAACGGATGGTACACACGGCTGCGGAGCATGGCCAGGGATTCCAGGGCTAGCACCAGATTTCACCACTGCGGACGCGCTCGCTGGCGCGCGCAACGGTCACCCGGAAATCGGCAATCCCCTTCCGCAAGGCATCAGTGGCAGCCAGTAGATCGGTAGGATCATCTTCCAGGCCGACGCGCGTCGCCTGGATCTCGACGGCAGCCAGGGCGCCGGTCACGACTGCATTGAACGCGTTGAGGAGTTCCAGAATATTGTGCTCGAGCTTCAGCGGAGGCAGTGCGCCGCGCCGCGGGGCGTCCAGCGCATCGTGCGCCGCGTACATCTGCGCATGCAAGCCGTGGAGCAGTCGCGCACCATCTGTAATCGCCTGATCAGCGAGGTAACGCATGGCCTGCAGCGGAGCTGCAATCGCAGGGTTTTGCGGCGCTGGAATATCTTTGGCACGGCACACGGCAACGGCACGCCATGTGTCGGCGTCCTCGCGGAGCAGGAGGACCGACGCGAGCATGGAACGAACGTACTCGCGGATCCTAGGCGCATCGCTCTGGATGTTGATCTGGCGACCATGCTCGGCGATGACCGTTGGCGCATGCTCACCCGATAGCAATCGCACGAACAACGTAGAATCCGTGCCTGCAGTGGGCGCCTGGCCTGCCCTCGGATCAACGGCGATGCGTGGCGCGCGGACGACCGTCGTAGCACGGAGATCCTTGTCATAGCTCAGGGCAAATTGGCGCAATGCCGTCGGTTCACTGAGGCTGTCGGAGGTAATGCGCATGGCATCGATGCCGTTGGCATGGTTCATACGGTTGTGGAGAAAAGCGCCGGAGGAAAGCATGCAGAACAGATGCCGTCAAACACTTGCACCCGAAAACCGAATTCGTACACTGCGCGCGTGACCCCCAGGTCCGCGATCATCAGCCAGACGATTATTCGCCGCACGCAACCCGCGTGAGGACGCTGCGCTGAGACGACTCCCCCTTTGCAGCCTCTCCCCACGCGGAGGGCTTCTTTGGCTTTCCTCTATTCCCTTTCCCCCTCCCCCCATGAACGACGCACGTACCGGCACCGACGCGCTCTTCGAGACCCTTACCGAACCCTTCTTTACATCGCCGACCTTCGGCGCCCAATCGCTCCAGGCACTGAAAGAGCTTGGCGGAAAACGCGACCGCTTCCAACGGGCGTTCCGGGCCGCTCTTGAAGCCGCCGATCCGGACGTGCTCCACCGGCTTCCTGAAGACCGTATCCGCACAGCGGCACAGGATGCGCAGCCCTACGCGTGGTACATGTCGCCGGAGCAAGCCGGGCGTTTTGCGGCAGATGAAGTGCTGCGGATCATCGACGGCCCTGCCGATGCTTCGCCCGCGCAGAAATAGCATTATGCAATAATTTTATTATTGCGTAAGTGCTGCCGGATGCTGCAAACGGGTCTTTTTGTATACAAAATTTGTTCAATAGTTTCTGCATATTCTTTGGCGACAACGTTGCTTTTGCGTCCATTGTTGTGCCTCGTTGGCGATTGCCAAAGGCTAAAAACTGAGTACAAGAGTGCTTCACATACCACTCGACAACATTTCCCCTCTCCGTACACTCCCCCACTCCCCTCCACGGGAGGTACTATGATAAGCGTGAAGCACACTTCACATCGCGCTTCACTCCCGCTACTGCTCACGCATGTAGCGCTCATCACCTCGCTCATCCTGAGCATGGTGCTGAGTCTCCCAGCCCTTCACTAAGGGACGGAGAGCGAGTGCAGCATTGCTCCGCACTCTGCGCATACTCCGCAGCGAAGAGTGGTGGAACACCGCCAGGAGAGGCTAGGGAGAGGAAGGACGGCAGGATTCCTGTGCCCAGTTTCTGGGTTTCTTACCGTGTATGGGGCTTTAGGACCGCTTTTGCAACAATCACGGAGGAGGCGGAGGCGTTTCCGTCATCGGGTTCGAGCGTCACGACGACTGTTGAATATTGGTGCAAATCCGTCATTCCCTCAAAACGAACGGAGTGCCGCACGTCGCTGAAGGGATTCGTGAGATGCCCCAGCGACACGGCAGGAACGCCATCCGCGCCGGCGGCCCACGCCTCGTAAAAGGAACCGTCATCGGGCACCTTGATGTTGATGCTGACGCCAACGATCGTGGCGGTGTCTTCAAACACGTGCATGGTCACGACGCCGTTGGCCGGACGGTCTTTTGTCAGGCCATCCAAAGCGCCGACGGCGAGGAATTTCTCTTCGCCATGGCCCTCCACTTCCACGGTCTTCCCCGGCATGGGAAGGGTAATGACCTCGGTCTGCAATGGCGCATCGTCGACCACAACGGGCTTCGACGGCTGTTTGGCGCAGGCGCTGAGCGCGGCAAGCAGGGAGAGGGCTGCAACGGCGGTGAGTGGGCGGCGCATCGTGCGTGTGGGGAGGAAATGCCTGCGAAGCCTAGCAGGCTCCGCCGCCGCGACAAGCGCTACCACATCCAGCCGGGCGCACGCGATGCCAGGCGTTCACGCTCCTCATGCGCTTTGCGCTCCACCCGAGCCGACAGCACCGCGAGGAGTGCTTCTTGATCGGGGTAAACGCCCGTCAGCGTGTCGGTAACGTCGCGGAAGGCCTCCACGTTCGGCCCCAGCGCGATGAAGTGGGCGTTCTGCTCAATGGCCGAAGCGAACGCCTGCACGACGCCGATGAATTCCTCCTTGCGCTGCGCGAGGTCCGCTGCTTCGCCGCCAGCCTGCTTTGCACGAATGAGCCCGATCAGCACGCGCAGATCGTTGTACTTCGCGCGCGCATAGGCCTCCTGGTAGGCGAGGATCGCCTTAGGCACGTCCCCCTGGGCCATGCGAATCTGCGCCAGCAGCGTCCAGGCACGTCCGTCCTGCGCGTTGCCCCTAAAGAAGCCATCGAGCACCGTCGCCGCTTCGGCAAATTTGCTCTCGCGGTAGAGCAATTGGGCGCGGCTGATGTGCAGGTCGCGGCTGAGGCGCTGCGATGACGCCGCGTCGTACCAGGACAGCGCCTCGGCAGTTCTGCCGAGCGCATCGGCGTGGCGCCCGAGCGACGACAGCAGCATCGGCGGAGTTTCCCACAGCGCGAGAATGAGCAGCATGGATGCGAGCAGCACTTCCGCAGCGCGCACCCATCCGCGCGACGCGATACACGGATGCGACGACAGCGTGAGCCCCGCGATCCCGCCGAGGAGCAGCCAGAGGGGCAAGGCGATGCCGACGAACTGCACATTGTAATCGATGAGCGAATGGGCGATCACCCCGGCGGATGCCAGCAGGAACGCCAGGAGCACGCCGCGTCCGGATGGCGTGAGCGTTGCCGACGGGCGGACGACGTTCCACGCCCCGATCAGAAGCACTGTTCCGACCAATGCGACAAAAGCGATCGCCGCCGGGAGGCCACGCTCCATGGCAAGCTTGAGCACGACATTATGCGGGTGGTCGGACGTGGCGAGCACGCCTTCCTGGAGGCGCGGCTGCACGAAACGGAAGCTGTAGGGGCCCCAGCCCAAGAGCGGCTTTTCGTGAGCGAGGGTCAACGCCTGGCGCCAGAATTGCTCGCGCTCGTCGACCGAGGTCGTTCCGTCAGCCGCGGTGAACGTGACGCGCGCAGCGGTGTCCTGCACGGCGTGGAACGGCGACCGCAGAAGATTCATGGCGAAGAACGCGGCGATCGCGACGATCGCGGTGACAAACAGCGGCGTTCCGAGATGACGGTACGCCCTGCGCCCGAGCAACAGCCCCGCAAGAACGCATTGCCCGGCGGCGGCGATGAGCGCGCCGCGCGAAAAACTCAGGAGCAACGCGCCGACGAGGATGCCCAGCACGACGGCGTGGAACCTCTTCGCCGGTCCGGTCCGCGCCGCGGCGACGCGCACAGCACCAAGCGGCCAGGCGAGGAGGAGGAAATCCGCCCAGGCATTGGGCCAATAATCGGTATGGAAGCGATGGTCGAAAAACGTCCCAACAAAGCGGTCGACGGGCTGAACGAGGTAGACCACGGCTCCGATGAGCGCGGCACACAGCGCTGCGGTGGCGAGGACGCCGACAATTCTCCCCAGGAGCAGATCGCGATAAGCATCATCGCGCGCGGAAGAACGGATCATCCAGAGGAAGAGCAGCAAGCACGAACCATCGCGCAACACTTCATCGAGGCCGTAGTTGCGCGTACTGGAAGCGCCGTACGCAAGCGCCGTCCACACCAGCAGGCCGATGGCGCATGACCACAGTATGATCGGGGTCGCGGAGCGCCCGCGCCGCAGCCACCCTTCGCAGACCAGAAGCCACGAAACGCCGGTGAGCAGCCACGTCATTTCCAACCCTTTGCCGCCCCGCCACAGCACGGCGAAAGCGAGCATGGGCACGAGCAACCACTGCGGATCGACGCGCTGGAGAAGCCGGAGCGGGTCGGGGAACAGCTTGCGCACGACGGGAGTATGCACGAAGCGGCGCATTCATGCATTGTCCGGCGGACGCCGGAGCCGTAGCATCGGCGCCATGCATGATGCACGCCTGCGCCGTTTCGCTCCGTACGCGCTCCTCGCGGCGCTCGTCTGCACCACGTACGCGGGGAGCATCCGCAACGGCTTCGTGGAATGGGACGACCGCCTGCTCGTCATCGACAACCCCGTCAGCCACGGGCTCACCGCGCACAACGTCGCCGCCGCATTCACGAGCTTCGATCCGGAGCTCTACATTCCGCTGACGTTCCTCAGCTACCAGGCGACCTTCAGCGTCGCCGGGCTCGCACCCTGGGCGTTCCATGCCGGCAACGTCGCGCTGCACCTTTTGAGCACGCTCTTCGTCTTCGCCATCGCGCGGCGCCTCACGCGCTCCGCGACAGCTGCGATCGTCGCCGCGGCGCTCTTTGCCGTGCACCCGATCAACACCGAAGCCGTCGCCTGGATCGCCGCCCGCAAAGACGTGTTGTCGGCCGCGCTGGCCTTGGCATCCATGCTGCTGTGGCTGCGCTGGCGCGATGCGGGCGGCGTGCGAGACTATCGGGCGAGCATCGCGTGCTTCACTCTCGCGCTCCTTGCTAAAGTCAGCGTGATCGCGTTGCCCGTCGCGTTCGTACTCACCGATTGGGCGCGCGGACGTCGCTTTGCGCGCGAGGATGCGAAATCCTACGCCCCGGCGTTCCTCCTCAGCGTGGTCTTCGGATGGATCGCGCTCGTCGGCAAAGGCGACAGCAACAGCGGGCTCTTCCTTGAAAAGCTCCTCATCGGCGCCAAGGCGACGGTCTTTTACGCGCTCCACATCGTGGCACCGTCAGGCTTCTCGGTGCTCTATCCCTACACGCAGGCCATCACGCCGCGGAACCCCGACCTGCTCCTGCCGCTGCTCCTCGTGATCGCCGTTACGGCGGGGCTCACTGCGCTACACAAGCGCACTCCGACACTGCTTGCAGGGTGGCTCGTTGCGCTGGCCTTCCTCGTTCCGAGCTTCAGCAATTTCGCCAAGGGCAAAGACCTGCTCCACGACGTGTACTTCGCGTCCGATCGCTACGCCTACCTTGCGTGCATCCCCGCGTTCATCGGCATCGGCATGCTTGCCGCGCGTTGTATCATGTACCAGCGGCGCGCCGCGGCCGTGCTCATCGGCGTGTGCATTGCGATGCTCTCGACGCTGTCGATGCTCCAGGCCTCCACGTGGCACGACAGCATGGGGCTCTTCCGCAACGTGCTGCGCAGCTATCCGCAAAGCCATGTCGCGCTCAACAACGTCGCCACGCTGCTCTTCCAACAAGGGCAGCGCGAGAAAGCGCTGGAGTACTACCAGGCTTCCTTGAAAGTGCGCCCCAACAGCATGGCCTTCTTCAACCTCGGCGTGATCGCCGAGGAAGCGAACCTGCTCGACCGCGCCGAAGAGTTTTACCGCAAAGCCCTGGAGCACAACCCCGGCTATCCTGACGCGCACAAGCGGCTCAACGCCCTCATGGAGCGGCGAAACCCGCAGTAAGCCTGGCCTTCCGCTTGAGCGCTGTGTTTGGTACCCTCTCGCTACCCGTCGTGCCGACGTGGCGGAATTGGTAGACGCGCACGCTTCAGGAGCGTGTGGGCTCACGCCCGTGAGAGTTCGATTCTCTCCGTCGGCACCATCGTTCTCAACCCCCTTCGTCCGCACTTGTTCCCCTCGCAGCCATGAAGCGCGCCGTCGGAGCCATCGCCGTGTACGACGACCCGGAGCAGGGTCGCACGGCGCTCTTGCAAGTACGCAAGGATGACGATTCCTTCCCCGGCTGCGTGGAAAAGACGTGGGGCGGCGGCCTGGAGAACGACGAACGTTTTTCGGAAGCGATTTGCCGAGAATACCGGGAAGAGGTCGCCGAGTGCATCAAGCGCGCGGTGGGGAGCGACGACGCGATCCCCGAGAGTTTGGCCGCGCTCCAGAAGCCGGCCGTCGCCGCAGACGACCTGGAAACTGCGGATGTCGCCGATGCAGAGCCCGGCTCCTACACCTTGCGCCGCCTCAACATTCTGCGCGTGGAAGGCAAGAAGCTCGTCGTCACCTTGCTCTGCGAGATCCACGACCCGGCGCTCGTTGAAGCGCTGCAACCGCTGGTCGAACGCGGCGTCCTCCTTGCGATCACGGAGAAGGATCTGCCCCGGCTGCAGCCGTTGAAACCCGACTACAAAACTGGCGGCCTCCCCGCGGATCTGCGCGGCGAGGGCAAGCTCGGCATGTTCCAAGATGAAATCGACGCCGTCACGACCGCGCTTCGCCCATCGGAGGCGTCGTAACCGTAGCGCACAACGCGCTTACTCCGCTTCCGCGAGTTCACCCGCAAGCTGCGAGATGTCCTCGCTCTGCGTACCCTGTTCCAAGGCTTTGAGCAGTGCTCCGCGGTACCTCTCTCGCAGCTGCGCAAGCTGGCGCGCGTAGAGGTCGCGCTGCTCGGTGACGCCCTGGAGCGCTTCATCTTTCTTCGCCAATTGCGTCAGGAGCTCTTCGATCTTCTGGAGCAGGCCTCTGTTTTCGCCGTTGCGCAGGAGGAAGGCGCGGAGCTTCTGGTCGGTGAGTGCGGCGCGGAACGCATGCTTGTCCATGCCGAGGCGCGCGTCTGCGAGCGCCACCATCAAGCGGAACCCCGACTTGCCGAGTTGGGCCAAGGTTTGCGGGGTGTCCTGCTCTACGTCCATCGCCGACGTCAGGCCTTCGATGAGCGTCGCGGCGCCGCAGCTGACGGAAGGGATGAACCGGTCTGGCAGACGCTCGCGCACGAGGCGCAACTTTTCGAGGGCCGCGGGCTCGCGGCACTCCAGTGCGACACGCTCTTCTTCCGTCCAGTCGCCGGCGTACTTCGCGATGAATTCTTCGTCGTCGAACGAGACGAACGACGTCAGATGTGGATCAGCGGCGATGGCGTCCTGCACGCGCTTGGAAAATTCGTTGAGCACGGCGGTGGTCACGGGCCCGTTGGCCGAGCGTAGAATCGTGACGAACTCGTCACCCGCGTACGAATACGTGCTCGCGCGCAAGTTCCTCTCCCCCAGCCACTCCGTGATAGCCGGCGGGAGCTTGCACAGGAATTCCGCGAGCGCTTCCAGGTACTTTCCGGCGTGCGGATGGCTCGTGCAATCGACGATCGTCTTGGTGCCGTCGACGTCGAAGAAGACGCAGCCGACCTGCTCGAGCAGTTCGGGGCGCTCCATCGACGCGATGCGGATCATCTCGTTGACGACGATGGGTTGCTGCGTGTCGAAGTGGGCAATGGAATGCCTGTCGCTCGAGAGCGTGGAGTCGCGGCCGATTTCCAAATGCACCGTTCCGACGACGGGGTCGAGGAAGAGCGAGAGCGTCTCGCGCACCCAGGGTTCCAAATCGGTATACGGCCTATCCGCTCCGGTTTCGTACGCGATGATCTGGCTGAGGCGTTCGCGCACGAGCGATTGCGTAAAAGACGGCAATTTCGGCAGCAAACGTTCGAACAGGTACGGCGGCCCGTTCGGGTATTCCGCCGCGTAGAGATCACGCAACACGCCGTGCACGTCGCTCGCTGTGAGGGCCGGTCGTTTGTCGGGTGAAGCAAACAAGCGCCCTTCTTTAGAAGATGCGCGAGGAATTGTCAATTTTTTCGCAGTCCCGTGAGGAAAACTGCAGGCTAAAAAAGCCCCTCAAGCGGGTTCACTTCTTGTGTGCTGATGAAGTACGCGATGGCCCCCGCTCCGCCCACGAGCGTGCAGAGAAACAGCATGAGCAGCATCTTGGTATGCGACGCGTCATCCGACTCGTCATTGTCCTGCACGGCAACGGGGCGGGACGCCATCGGCACCGGTGAGGTGCGGGAACGCTGTTCGGGTTCGTCGGCGTCGACCGTTTCGCGTTCGGGCGCCTGCATGTCCAAAAACGTCAGGCCTTCAACCGACGGCAATTCGGGTGGTGGTGGCAACGGAACGGGGTCTGGGCGCTTCGCTTCGCGTACTTGCACAGGGGCGTCCACCGTGTCGTCGGGCGTCGTTGTTGGGTGCTCCTGCGGCAGCGGCTCGGCGACGGCCGACGCCTTCGCTTCGGCGTGCGCGCGCTTCACTCCTCCGCGTTGGCGCGGAACGTGTACGGCGGTCTGGGGACGCACGCGGGGAATGCCCTTGCGGCTTGAGCGCACCCGAGGTGAACCCGCGCCTGCCGACTTTGCGGCCGATGCCGAATCGGATCGCTCCGACGTATCCGCATTGTCTTGCTCTGCAACCATCTCCGTCAGCCTAAGACTCGTGCGTGCAACGCGCAAACAGACGAGCTTGCCTACCAACTCGCGGTGACGCGGATGTGTCGACTAGAAATCCATCGAACCGAACGGACTGCCTTCGGTATTCACTTTCATGACGCCGATGCCCAGCGGGCAATCGCCGTTGATGAGCCCCGGGAATGTCCACCCCGGGCGGCTCGCGGTAAGATCGTCGTCGCCGAAGAGCGCCCCCATGAGGCTGCGGTTGCGTGGGCAGTGTTCGCGCTGCGACGGCGTGAACGACGTATCATCGTCGCCTCTGCCCCCGCCACGAATGAGCGTTCCTTGCGGCGTCCATCCGTCATCGCCTTGCCCGTCTGCATCGCTGACAAACGTTCCCCGAGGTGCGTAATCATCGCCGTCATCGCCGCCTCCGCCATTCACCAGCGAGCCGCGCGGCACGTAGGAATCGTCCTCTCCGCCACTCGAGCCGCTGACGAACGTGCCTCGCGGATTGTAGGCATCGCCGTTCTCTGCCGCTTCGCCGCCGTTTGCATTGCGGGAGCTGCTGGAGCGCGCACTCGTGGTGCCGTTTGCCGCCCCGGCGCTGGAGCTTCTGCCCGCGCGCAGACGATCAAGAATCGACACGCGGGACGTGGAGGAGGACTGCGTGCGAGATGTCGCTTGCCCCGCCTCGTCGTTCGTAGCCGTGGACGATGCGGTGGTGTCCGCTTCGGAGGCCTCGCCGCCGGATGCAGGCGACGTCGACGCGGCGGATGTCGAACGCCCCGTGCTGCTCGAGCTTTCGGCCCGGGCGAGCGCGGCGGTGAAGCGATTGGTGCGCCTGGCGTTGGCCTGGGCGCGTGTCGCCGGATCCATGTCGTCGTCACGCTCCGACGATGCCGCGGAACTCGTACGTACACTCGTCACGGAACGCGAACGCGCTCCGGAGTCGCCATCGTTCTCAAACGTCGAGCCGCTCCCGGCGGGAACGAGCAGTGCGCGCAGGCGCATGCTGGGAGCAACGGCGCTTTCGCCCACCTGGAAATTGCGCTGCGGAGGTTCGTTGTCATCACCGAGCAGCAGCGCCGCGAGCGGCGAACCTTTGCGCACGGGCACCACGCCGCGGGTACCGGTATTGCGCACCCTGATGACGCCGGTGAACGGATCTCCCTGGGCGACCTGCGTCGTCTGTACGGTTCGCTCGGGTTCGGCGCTCGTACCAGGGAGCGTCAGCAGCACCCCTTCTTCCTCCATAACCGCTTCCTCCGCGAAGAGATTGTCATCCGGTTCGAAGACGCGGGGCTGCATGAGCGTTGCAGCGTTGCCGATGGCATTGAAAGCACCGATGACGGGCGGCTCGGGTGTGGCCACATCGTTGATGCGCCCACCCATCGACGTCACGGCGAACGCCGCTTGCGTTGCCGTGGTCTGGAGAGCGTCGTTCGCGCGTGCATCGTCCGCGGACGGGGCCGTCTGCGTGGCAGCGCAATCCCCCACTGCTTCTCCTCCTTGCTTGTAGTAGCACGGCGCAGCGGAGTCGCCACGCGACAGCGGGTTCCACGAACACGCGCCGAGGAGTACGGTTGCAAGCACCACAGCCGAAGCAGGAGATCGGGTGCGCATTGGCAGAGTATAATACAACATATTTTTTACTTGTCCAGTCCCTCTCCGGGCATCGTTCTTGACGCACGGGTTTAGCACTCTAGAATTGCGATTGCTAATCCCCTGTTTTCCGCTGAATAGTGCATCAGAGGGATTTTATCATCTTCTATCTTCTTCACCTCCGTACCGTATGGCGTCCACTCTCCCCAAGCTCGCGGTGTCGATCCAGCCCATCGGCGACCGCGTCGTTGTCATGCCCATTGAGGCAGAACAAGTCACTGCATCGGGCATCGTGATCCCCGATACCGTCAAAGGCGAGAAGCCATCACAGGGCCTCGTGCTGGCACTCGGCAAAGGCGGCGTGGGCAAAGATTGCTCCAACCCGTCGGAATTCCTCAAAGTCGGCGACACCGTGCTCTACGGCAAGTACGCGGGCGATGAGATCAAGCTCAAAGACAAAGACGGCAAGGACGTGGAAGTCAAAGTGCTCCACCTCGATTCCGTCCTCGGCGTCGTCCTCAAGTAATTCTTTTCGCGTTCTCCTACTTCCTCCCTCCACTTCGTATGGCCAAGCAATTGAAATTCGGTGAAGACGCGCGTCAACTCGTCTTCAAAGGCGTGAGCAAGCTCGCTCGCGCCGTCTCCGCCACGATGGGCCCCAAGGGCCGCAACGCGGTGCTCGCCAAAACCTACGGCGGCCCGACCGTCACGAAGGACGGCGTCACCGTCGCGAAAGAAATCGATCTCGAAGATCCGTTTGAGAACATGGGCGCGCAGCTCGTGAAGGAAGCCGCCACCAAGACCAACGACGCTGCCGGCGACGGCACCACGACCGCGACCGTCCTGGCGCACGCCATGATGGAAGAAGGTCTTCGCCACTTGAGCTCCGGCTCCAACGCTATCGTCATCAAGCGCGGCATCGACAAGGCCGTGGAGAATGTCTCGGAGTTCCTGGAGAAGATGAAGACGGATATCAAAGGAAAAGACCACTACAAAGCCGTCGCCACGATCTCCGCGCAGGACAGCGAAATCGGCGACGTGATCGCCGACATCATGAACGCGGTCGAGAAGAAGGGCACCGTGCGCGACTCCGTCGTCACCGTCGAGGACGGCCAGACGTTGGGCCTTGAAATGGAATATGTCGAGGGTATGCAGTTCGACCAAGGATTCATCTCGCAGTACTTCGTCACCGACTCCGCCCGCATGGAAGCGGTGTTCGAGAAGCCCTACATCCTCATCACCGATAAGAAGATCGGCTCGATCCAGGAAATCCTCCCCGTGCTCGAAGCACTCGCGCAGAAGGGCCGGAAGGAAATCGTGATCATTTGTGAAAACCTCGAAGGCGAAGCCCTCGCAACGCTCGTGGTGAACAAGCTGCGCGGCACCTTCACGGCGCTCGCGATCAAGGCTCCGGCTTTCGGCGACCGCCGCAAGGAAATCCTCAAGGACATCGCGATTCTTACGGGAGGCCGCGTGATCTCGGAGGAAGTGGGCCTCAAGCTCGAGAACGCGACCATCGATGACCTCGGTACGGCTCGCCGCATCGTTGCTGATAAGGACAAGACGCTCATCGTCGGCGGCGACGGCAACAAGAAGGATATCGAAGATCGCATCGCGCAGATCAAGTCGCAGGTTGACCAGACGAAGTCGGACTTCGACCGCGAGAAACTTTTGGAGCGCCTCGCCAAGCTCTCGGGCGGCGTTGCCGTCATCAAGGTGGGCGCCGCGACGGAAGTGGAGCAGAAGGAGAAGAAGCACCGCGTGGAGGATGCGCTCTCCGCTACTCGCGCCGCTGCCGAAGAAGGCATCGTCCCGGGCGGAGGCACGGCCTACATCCGCGCGCTCGATTCCCTCGGCAAGCTCTTCGCGGCCTGCAAAGACCCCGACGAGAAGACGGGCATCGAGATTGTCATGAACGCGCTCACGGCTCCGGCCCGCATCATCGCCTTCAACGCAGGCGTGCAGGGCGACGTGGTCGTCACCAAGGTCAAAGAAGGCAAAGGCAACTTCGGCTACAACGCGCTCACCGGCCACTACGAAGATCTCGTGGCGGGCAAGGTGATCGACCCGAAGAAAGTCACACGCGCCGCGCTGGAAAACGCCGCGTCGGTCGCTGGCATGTTCCTCACCCTCGAAGTCGCCATCTGTGATATTCCCAAGAAAGAAGAAAAGGGTGGCGGCCATGGAGGCATGCCGGGAGGGATGGATGACATGATGTAAGAAGAATTCCTTTTCCAAGGACAAGAAACCCCTGCCGGGAGGTGGGGGTTTTTGATGCTTCTGCAAGAAGCAAGCGGATAGATTTCCCACTTTTTTAGAAAAAGTGGGAGGAAAAATCGTCGCTGTGGAAGACCTTCTGCGGTGTCTTCCGCGTGCTCGCTACGCAGGCAGGCTCCTCGCTTTCTCTGGAAAGCTCGTCAAACAGGTGCCTGCGTTTCACGCTGCGCTCGCGGACACCGC
>CAZATU010000005.1:0-101454 GCA_964488165.1 uncultured Candidatus Peribacteria bacterium | reverse complement strand
ACTGCGTTGTGCCGTCGCTCTCGTCGTTGTCCTGGGGCGAGGAGCAGCCGGGGTCCGTCATGTCGGAGACGCCATCACTGTCGTTGTCGTTATTGTCCTGGCACTGCGTTGTGCCGTCTGATTCGTCGTTATCGGTCGGCGAGGAGCAGCCGGGGTCCGTCATGTCGGAGACGCCGTCGCTATCGTTGTCGTTATTGTCCTGACACTGGGTGGTGGCGTCGCCTTCGTCGTCATCGGTGGGCGAGGAACAGCCCGGGTCGGCCATATCGGCGACGTTGTCGCCGTCGTTATCGTTGCCGTCTTCACAGGCGTGGACGACGTGCACCGTGACGGAATCCTGCACCACCATGTTGCCGCCGACGGTTTCGGCGCACTGGATGGCGAAGGTGATGTCCTGGGTGAGGGGACCCACGACTTCGCTGCCTGTGACGGGCTTGTTGACGTACGGGCCCCAGGGGGCGTCGCTGACGCCGGTGTTGCACTCGGCGACGTCGGTGGAATTCCACGCGATGGTGACGCTGCCGTTATAAGGAATGGTGACGGTCGAGTCGCTGCCGTTGGCTTCGATGTCAATGCCGGGGCTGGCGGCCCACACGAGCGCTCCCGAGAGCATGAGCGGCAGCGCGAGTCCGAAGAACAAGCTCGATCCGCCAATGAGACGCTTGCCGCGTTCCAAGCGCTCCGCGGTGGCGGAGGGCGTCGGGGCCGATGCAGTGGGGGTGGGGTGCATGGGGGCTAGGGGGAGAGCGTACGTCAGGAAGTGGTGGGGGTCACGATGTTAGAGCCCGAGCTTGCGGCGCATGCGGCCGAGCATCGTGCCGCCCGTGGCCATGCCGGCGAGCGACGTGAGGGAAATGGCGATCATGTCGAGCGGCGCGCCGGTTTCCGGCAAGTCGCGGATGACCGAGATGCGGGTGGAGGACACGCGTCCGTCGGAGCCGTCGTCGAGGAATCCGCCGCTGATCATGGCGGTGTTCACCGTGCGGCTGCCGTGGGGCGTCGAGCCGCGCACGCCGAGGGTGTAGCTCGTCTTCCACGTCGCGCCGGGTTCCAGGCGGGGGAGTTCCCATTGCAGGATGCCTTCGAGGACGCGGGCGGCATCGTCGCTGCGGATGTACTCCATGGCCGTCGCGTCGTAGCGCACCGACACCTTGGCGCCGTCTTCGATGACGCGGCCCGTGGTGTTGGTGACGACCACCTGGAAGCGCACGCGGCCGCCGGGGACGGTTTCATCGCGGTCGGATACCTGGCGGATGAGCAGCCCGTCGCGCGTGAGGTTTTCGTCATTGCCGCTCACCAGGCTGTCGGAGCCGCCCACGATGAAGTGCGAACTGAAGGGGCGAGCGCCTTGTTCCTCCTCGTCGCTCTGGCTGAGGATTTCTGTGCGGTCGGTGTCGTCGACGCCTTCGACGCCGTCGACCTTCACGCCGCCGATGATCTGGCCGTCGGTGGGCGCGTCAGGGCGAACGCGGATGACGTAGGAGAGCGTGCGGACCGCCTTCGGGGCGACTTCGAGGCCTTCCCAACGGACGTTGTTGCCGTCCCAGTAGCCGCCTTGGTCGGCCGACACGAAGTCGGCGTAGGTCGAGACGGAGGCGGAGATCGGCGGGTCGATGGCGGGGTACTCGGAGTGGTTGCGGATATGCACCGAGTAGGTGAGGAACTGGCCGGGCTCGACCGTCGTGCGGTTGTCGGTGATGGCGGTCGAGAAGGTGTTCGGGGGGTTGCCGCGGCGCACGGTGGTGCGGTCGGTGTCGGAAGCGGCGGCCACGTTGACGCGGGCGTAGATGCCGACGTTGTCGTGGGTGCGCTGCTGCACGCGGACGGAGAAGGCGAAGGTCTTCGTTTCATGCGGGGCGAATTCGATGTCCTTCCACGTCACCGACTGGCCGTCTTCATACGCTTCTTGCGGAGCATCTTCGATGTACGTCTGGCCAGGGACAATCGAGCGAACCGTGGCGGTGCGGAATTCATCGAGGTCGTTGGTGGCGGTGATGACGTAGTTGAGCACGTCGCCGGGGCGGACGTATTCCTTCTGGTCGGAGATCTGCACGCGGAAGCTGTTGGCCTGCGCGGAAGCGTCGAGGATGCCTTTGACCATCGTGGTGTCGGTGGCGGCGACGTTCTCGGCGACCACGCGTGCAACGACCAGCTGGTCGGTGCGGCTCTTGGGCTTCACCTGCGCCTGCACCGTCATCACGGTGACGCGGTCCTTCTGGACGGTGATGTTGTCCCATTCAATGCGTCCGCTGTCGGTCTGGCGGCCGTAGGGCTCGATGCCCACGACGTTGGCCTGGGAGGGCAGGTACATCACGACGTCCACGTCGCGCTGTTCCGTGCGCTGCTGGCGGAGGCGAATGACGTAAATGAGGGTGTCGCCGGCGGTCACCTTGTCCTTGCCGTCGGTGACGCTCACGAAGAGCGCCTGGCTCTCAGGGCTCTCGTACGTATCGTCGAGGTCTTGGCAGTCGTGGTCCTCGGGATAGTCGTATTTGCCGTCATTGTCGTTATCGATGCCGTCGGCGCACTGTGGGCGGTCGGCACTGACGTTTGTCACTACCAGTAGCCCATTGGCGATACCACTGGCAGCAAGCAAACCGGCGCTCAAAAGCATTGCCGTCAGCTTGTGGAGGGGGGTCGAACGAACCACAGGTAGGGGGGGTAAAAGAAAAGAGGGGACTAGGTATACCGCAGATTATGTTGTTTGTCCAGTGTTTCTTGTATTTGTCAAATTATGGGGGCATTCTCGCAGCAAAACATGCCGTATATCTTCAATAGGTCCAAACGAGATGTGCATCTGCCCCGCAAGCGTCGCAATGCCCTCTTTGCCACGTGAAGCCCGTTGGCTGCGGCTTTTCGCCTTTGCCCCCGTCCGTGCGGCCTGGAGCGCTACAGCCTCGTTGGGGGCACGGCAATGCGTTCCGACGCGCCCGGGCGGCGAAAGAATGCCTTGCGGGGGGGTGCGGCGCTCGTTAGACTGCGCCAACAATGTTTGCCGTTGTTGATATCGCTGGCTTCCAGGAATTCGCCCGCGTGGGCGATACCATGCAGGTTCCGACGCTCGATGCGAAGGAGGGAGCTTCTGTCGTATTCGACAAGGTGCTGCTGCTGTCCGACGGTACGGCGGTGAAGGTCGGCATGCCGATCGTTGCCGGGGCAAAGGTTGAGGCCAAGGTGCTCAGCCACGGCCGCAGCGACAAAGTCTCTGTTGTGAAGTTCCGCCGCCGCAAGCGCTATATGCGGTCGAAGAATCATCGTCAGGGGTATACGGAGATTGAGATTACAAAAATCTCGTAAGGGTTCTGGTGAGGGGGTGGGTTTTTGCGTGTCTGCCCGTTTCTTTGCCAACCAAACACACTGTTTCCCACTTTTGTAGAAGAAGTGATCTTCTCGCCTGCATCGTTCGCCGTCTCCTGTCTCGCTTCATGGTTCGTCAGGGGGCTTGGGAGACTTGGCACGTCTCCCTCAGCCCCCTAACAACCCCGTCACCCTCCTGACGGCAGCATGCTTCTCCGAAGAACAATCCGTGTGCAACCCTCATCCCACCTGTGAACAAACGGGTGCAAGCGAAAGACACTTGTCGTCGTTCCCTCGTGTCGCCTGGAAGACGTTCGTTGCGGTGTCCGCGAGCGCAGCGTGAAACGCAGGCACCTGTTTGACGAGCTTTCCAGGGAAAGCGAGGAGCCTGCCTGCGTAGCGAGCACGCGGGCAACACCGCAGAAGGTCTTCCACAGCGACGATTTTTCCCCCACTTTTTCTAAAAAAGTGGGAAACGGTGCTCCTGTGAGTGAAAAGAAACCGGCACGCTTCGTGTCTTATCTTTCAAAAGAGAAACGAAATCCTGTACCCTATCCCCCGCATTGGGGAGTCGCCAAGTGGTAAGGCAGCGGCCTTTGGAGCCGCCATTCGGGGGTTCGAATCCCTCCTCCCCAGCCAAGACGTACAGGTGTTAATAGACCCGCCTGCCCTAGCAAGAGGGAAATCAGTAGTGGATAGACCCGCTTGCTCTCCTGAACCCTAAAAGAGATTCTACATCACAAATGTCCTCACTAATCTATCTTCCAGATATGGCTGAATTGGAGGAAGTGCGAAGAGACGTAGGCTGTTCTAGTCTTCGCGAGGCTCTCGATGATGAATATTTCGCAAAAGTTGAGGAGCAGATCCGCAAATACGAAAGTGGTAAATCAACTGCACTTAATTCACTGTACTCTCTTCTGCAGCCTCCTGAACAAAGGAAAAAGTTCATTGATTTCATCGAACGAGTGAAACAAAAAATGGGTTCCCGCGAATGGGGTGATTTATGCGAAAAGCTATCATCTGGACAAGGATTGAGAGACATTCATGCCGCTTTTGAGGTTGTCATCGCCGGAAACATTTTGTCACAACTTCCCTCGGATAAAGTGCAATTGCATGCACCCACAAAGGCTCCTAAAAATGTTGATATTTGTATTCATCTCATTGACCGACCTATCTACATCGAAATAACGTTATTAGGAGAATCTGATGAGAATGTAGAGTGGAGAAAATCAATGGGTTCTGGTCCAAGTATCAGAATGGGAGATTCTTTTGCAGTCTTCGGTGGAAGAGCATCTAGAGCCATAACCCAAAAGGGTCGTAGGCAATTTTTGCCGCAGAAGCCCAATGTGCTCGTGATATCCATTTTTGATGTATGGGACAAACTTGAGCCCGCCCAGGAAGCTTTGATTTCTTCAAATTTTGAGAATGTTGGTCTTTTACTTCCTTTCGGCCGCCAGCACTTGATGCGGGAGTGGGTTTCACGACCAGACTCAAGCTGCAAGCTTACTGCCGCAGAGGAAGAGGCTATTTTCCAATTGTTAAGCGGTGATAACTTCTTCCCCATAGGGTATGTTTGATACTTATTATGCCGACTCTCCATCAAATGCATCCGAAGGTCGAAAATGTGTTTCTGGGAATGGAAGGCGATTTTGAGACGTTCACCTCGCTTCTAAAGCAGTTAAGTCTCACGGATACACTCATTTTCTGTTTTCGAGTGAATCATATCCTATCTGAGTGGAAGAAATCACATGCGGACAAACAGAAAGAGATTCTCGGACTTTTCTTTACGCAAGAGGAGGTGCAAAGAATTTTCTCCGGTAGTCCACGCATATCCTCGTATGACCAATTATCGATCACTACGAGGGGGCCAATGATGGTACTCATGCAGTGGGCATCGATGTTTTGTGAGGATCATGACGGTGATGGCACTACATTTAAAGATCCCGGTGTGCGACAGATTTTTGCGAAGGTAATGCTCATCGCAGATGACCTCTGGCAAAAAAAGATTGGAATGGAACGGATGTTGGAAGACGTACCAGTCGATGAAGCACGATACAATTTGCTCTCCACGTTCAGGCAAAATGCAGCGGGGACTCATCAGCCTACGCAACACGGCACGATCAGTGTTGCCAAAGGATATGCGATGTTCGTTGATCCAGGCTATTTCCCCGAGCGTCACGGGGAATTTGCGGAACAGTTCCAAGCAGTGTCGGGAATGAGTATTGAGGACTATTACATCTGTCTCACCTATATCGCATCGAACGTTCTTGACGGAAAGACAGATGGAAAATCCGCCGTTTACAAACAGCAAGCTCTCGATTCTGTTCCAGCTGATTTCCGCGATACCTTTGATAAATTTATCTCACTCGAAACGCAGGATGCAGCTGCCATTCGTCATGCCTTATGGGGTGACATCCAGCAATCATCCGTAAATAGTTTCGACGATGCACCCGCATTCACTGACAGGAGTTTCCGGGCGAGACCGTTTTTTATCACAAAGGACGGGAGGTTCATGCTGATCGATCCGGTTCTCTATTTCGACAAAATGATGGACGGTCCTCTGTTTACGCTGCTTCAAGCGGGCAGCGCGAAAGCAGAATACTTTTTTCAGGAATTTGGATACGCATTCGAGGCATCCATGAGGGAATATCTCAAGAGCTTCTATCCCACATCCACTTTTAGTGATCGTCTGAGCTGTCCGCTTCTACGTGCGCCAAAAGGCGGTGAACGCGAACCATCGGAAATCACCGACGGCTGCTTGGATTACGGGGAAGACATGGTTCTCTTTGAGATGAAGGCTACTTTTCTCCGGCAGGAGAAAATCATCGGGAACGATAATGAAGAGTACGTTGGGATGCTCCGAGAAAGGTATGTCATGACTTCGGATGGAGAGGCGAAGGGCGTCACGCAGCTAGCAAATGTGATCATGCGTATCGAGTCCGGTGAATATGTGCCGGTTGGCCGAGACTTTTCCATCGTGAAGAAAATCTTCCCAGTTCTTCTGGTGCACGATGAACTGATCGATGCTCCGATGCATCCCTATTTCTTTGCCAATGAATTTGGGAAAGCCCTACAACCGGATGAAACGTTGCCGAACGGATTCCTGCGAAAAGGCCGTTTCCTCGTGTCACCTGTAACACTGATGACAGCAGAGGATCTGGAGAATCTGGAATTCCTGATCAGAAGAAAGGGATTCTCTCTCAGGGATGCTTTGGCGAAATACGTAGAACTGTATCCTGATAGAAGAGAAGGATTCCACAATGCATGCCTTGATGCCGGATATCAGTTGTACGCGACTCAAGTCCTTGCCGAGAAGGGTCTGGAAATTATCAAGAAAACCCGTGCGAAACTTTTCCCAAAATAATTTATGGAAAACCGAGTCATCGAAGGCAAATGGTGGATTGCTGGAACTGAGAATGAAGAGTCCGGTAATTTGGTATGTGATGAGAAAGGATGGAACCTTAAGTTGAATGGCACCTTCCAGCAACAATCGGATGATGATTTGAAACAAGTTTTGTCGCGGCCTCGTCCGCGCTTTATTTCTCCTAGCACCGAAAATACGATTTTAGGAATCACGAAAGATGGCAAACCCATCACGCTTGAATATTTTCCGGCGAAAAGCTCCAGTGTTTTCCTTGTTGGACGAGGATACAATTCGGAGGCTTATCTCGTTCACAGATTTTTTGAAAATGCGCATTTTCCTGATCCCAAAGGGATAACGTTCAAGAGAGTATTAGTTAAAATTCCATTTCTTTTTGAGTGGTTCGGACGATCAATGGTGGATGTGCAGAGAGAATACAATGACGATGGGAGCGCAAAAGAAGTTCGATTTATCTGTAAGCCCGGATCAAAAACGCCAATTGGCACTGTCGGGGATATGTCACTTTCACTCCGTGCATTTGCAACGATGCCCTTTCTTCCATCGAAGGATGTTTCCATTACTCAAGAAGCAGAACTGGTGATTGAGAGCACGGGTGCGGCAGAGATTTCTTATGATGACATACGAACCACCATCCTCACTTTCAGGGATTTCCTCACGGTGGCAACGGGCATGCATATATCAGTGAAATCAATTGTGGGTATTACACATCACAATGAAGAGCATTTCGATGGAAAAACATTCAATCCCGAAGTAGTGATACACGACAGGTTCTTTGAAACCGATAGTATTCAAGAGGCAAGTGCTAGACCGAATTCTATAAATTTCACTTTCAATGAGTTGGCGGGAAACTCGGATACAATCCTAAAAAATTGGTTTCAAGCTTCTCAAAAATTCAAGGATGTCTTCAACGTTTATTTCAGTACTTTGGCTGTACCGAATCTGAATCTAAGGAACAAATTTGCGAGCGTCATTTCTGCAATCGAAGGATTAATGAGGATCAGTGATCCAACATTAAGAACTGAAAGGAGTCTTTGGAAGATCATCAATGCTTTGCAGGATTTAATAAAACCGTATGGCATTCTCTTTGCCACAAATGAGATTGAGCTACTCGTGAATACTCGAGATAAATTTGCTCATATTGAACTTACTGATCCGACTAGAAAACCACTGGATGATTACCAGCTCTACGATGCGACGGCAAAGCTGTGTGCAATGCTGGAAATTGCTGTCTTATGCGATCTGGGCTTCGATGCTCAGACGTTGAGCAATATAGCCCAAAGAAAGATCGCAGAAGCCAAGCGCTGATTATTTATAATCCTGCACACTCATCGTGTACGTGGCGATGGAATTGGACTCGATGTAGTAAGTGCCAGCATTGTAGAAAATGCTTTCATCTTTGATCGGTCCCGTTCCATTCATGATCAGCTCGAAGCTGAATCCGCCCTCGGGCTTCTTCAGCCATGCTTGGCAGAGGCTTCCCTTGCAGTCATACACGATCTTGAATTTGTCGCCGGTGATGGTGAATGGCTCAGATTTCTTTGCTCCGTTCCCTTTGAAGACGAATACTTCCTGATAGGACTGGGTTGCTGCAGGTGCTTGCGCTTCTGTTGTCGGCTGTGAATCTGTTGGCTGTGCTGTCTCTGCACTCGAAGGAAGCTGGCTTCGATCCATCGTTCCAACCGCCACTCCTAACAGAACAATGACCAAGATGAATTTCACCCCTCCGGACAAATGGAAGTTGCCCTTTTTCTGAATGAATCCAAAGACCGGTGGCAAGAGGACTGCCGAAGCGGCAAGTAACGCCAATCCGGTGGCGGGCTGCTTTGCAAGCATCGAGATGGCCGGAAGAAGAATGAAGATGCCGAGCACCCACCCAATGATCAGGCCGAGAGTGATTTTCCGAGGTACCGATGATGGTGTCTGAGTAGACATAGATATGGGGGAGGAAGTGGTGTACCAATCAATGGCATAGATCTGATTGAATGCCAGTCACGAGGCACCAGAAGGCATTCGTGTCCAGTCTATTACCAACAGTTATACACCTACAATCATTGGTTCTCAATAGCAGGTGAACAATCGAGGATAATGAGGTGAAGAAAGACACCTCACATCAACTGGGCATGCAAATTCGCTCTCTGAGGAGAAAGCATGATCTGACTCAGGAGGAATTAGCCGGGCGCGCCCGCATCAGCCTCAAGTACATCCAGAATCTCGAGGGGAAAAACCCTCAGAATCCCAGTCTGGAGATCTTGCAGAAGCTAGCAGACGGCTTCGGGATACCGCTTTGGAGGCTCTTGAAGTTTGAAGAGTGATTATCACTTCGCTCTCTTCTTTTTCGCTTCAAGGAGAATTTTTCCATCCTTGAGGATCATCTTGCTTTTAAGGCAGGAGAGCAGTTCGTGCTTTTCGTCCTTCGTCCCTTCTCTAAGAATATATTTCGCATATCGTCGCACATCGACTCCAAGCATTTCGGGTGCGGTATTTTGACCGAAGACTCCTGATGTGAATTTCTGATAGCGTGTCACTTCTTCCTCGAGCTTCATGCGCATGCCGAGTTCATCGAGATCAATGGTATCGATGATCTCCGATAGTTGGTTTATGAGTTCCTCCTCACGTATAGATGCTTCCTTGCAGCGCAGATTCTTTGAATGCGTGCAGCGGTAGTAGATGTATTTCTTGATGCTGCCGTCTTTGAGAGGCTTTTGCTTCTCCTCAGCTGTGATTCCTGATCCGCATCCGCCGCAGACAAACATCCGTGTGAAGTGGAAGTTATCCATTCGTGAACCCCACTCTCGCTTCGGTCCCATGTCTAAGAGCTTTTGCGCCTCATCGAAGAGATCTTGTGGCACCAGTGGTTCGTAATCACCCTTATAGAAGTTGCCGCTGCCTTGGGGGTACTCGAATTTTCCGGTGTAGAAATGCTGGCGTAGCATCCGGTAAATCATGCTGAGGGTAATGCGCTTGCCCTTGCGGGTTGTGAAGTTCACCTCCTTGAGCCATTGCTGTAATACCCGACCACTCGCACCTTGATGTGCTACATGCTCGAACATCTGCTTGATGATCGGTCCGCGTATGGGGTCGATGACGACCTTACCTCTTCCGAGACCAGATTGTTTCTCCAGTAGATAGCCGAGGGGTACGAGGCAAGGACGATATCCCATTTCTACCCGCGTCTTCTGTCCGCGCTTCACGTTCAGTCCTCGATTGTCATTTTCTAACTTTGCTTGTGAGCAGAGGATCATGAGGAGAAATTTCTCGTTTGGATTATTCGTAAATCTTTGCCCGTGAGTGCGGATATCTATAAGGAACCCCTGATCCATGAGATCGACAACCGAGCCAAGATCTCCAGCGTTTCTGCTCAAGCGATCAGGTGCCCAGGTTAGGATTCCTGTGAAACCCCCTCGGCGAACATCTTCGAGCAACTGTTTGAATACAGGTCTTGCACCCGAAGCTTTCGCACTGTGACTCTCACGCCGGATTTCGACGATCTCCAGATTCTCCCGCTTTGCGACCGCAAGCATCTCTTTTACCTGCGAATCGATACTTAGTGCCTGTCTCTCATCTTCTTCGCTCGATTTCCTCGCATAGAGGCAATAGCGGGGATTGATAATCTCTTTTTCAGACGGCGCACTAAGTCGTGCGTTACCAAGTGTGGGTGTGAAGGGAGCCTTCTGGCTTAGAGTCGCTGTGCTCATAT
This sequence comes from uncultured Candidatus Peribacteria bacterium, assembly GCA_964488165.1. Taxonomy (GTDB): domain Bacteria; phylum Patescibacteriota; class Gracilibacteria; order Peribacterales; family Peribacteraceae; genus VMFU01. The sequence goes on along the minus strand of CAZATU010000005.1, from coordinate 91,078 downwards.
TTATTGAGGGAAGAAGTAAGCACCAACAGCAATGGCGCTACCCGACCCCAAAGGCTAGGCGAAAGACCCGCTTGCCTTAGCCTAAAACCCTTCAAATCGCTTAATCGTCGTTATCATCCCCCGGCTCATAGATATTTCCCCGAATGCTGTCCCATCCGCTCAGCGATCCGTCATCCCCGATAAAGAAGATCCCAAACGAGTTTAGTTTCTCCTCAAGTGCTTTGATGATGAGGAGAGAAAACGCGTCGGCCAGATCGTCATATTTTTCGATGCCGAAGTTCACCAGTTGGTTAATGAGATCCTCGGCCCCCTGCTTTGGGAAAAGCACCTGTCCCGATTGCACCGCATGGGAAGTGAGCGCGAGCCGTGCTCGCTTGTCCTGCCCCTTCACTTTCACTGGTTCAGCCTCGTAGCCCTGTTCCTTTAAGTGTTCGGCAAGGGACGCCTGATATCCGACATCCTCAATGAAGAGCTTGGATTTGTTTCCATTGCCGGTCAGATCGGCCACCTGTTTCGCGCGTTCCAGTGTCTCAAGTGAGGTCAGTTTCTCATTCACGGGATTTGGCAGGATGTACATGCGTGTCTTTCCGCCGATGTAATAGAGCCGCGCAGAGACCATTGCCGTGTAATCGGCGCTGTCACTTAAGGAAATCGCGAGATCGATTCCCGTGCCTGTGTGCATGAAGTGGACTTTGGTGCCGCCGTTTGCCGTCGACTGCTCGGTCGGGAATTCATCGTAATACTGCACCCATGCCGGATGGATCACTCGCTCGGCATTGGAGAGGATTGTCAGGAGGAACTCGCGATGCCATGCCGCTTCGCTCCCTATGCGAGATTTTTCCTGCAAAATGGATGCTTCGGTCGGATATTTGCCCGGCCAAAGGGTCTTGCCCTGTGCATCCAGTAACGGATATTCGCGATACAAGCCACTCATGGAACCATCGAGGATGTGGCGCTCAAACTTTTTGAGAAGGCAGTCTTCATGGAGGAGGTTCCCGATGACAAACGTCCGCGTCATTGGCCCGCCTGCCGGAATCACTTCCCCCATGAGCCACTGATACGTCTTATCGCGTCCTTCCCTCGTCTTTACGGACTGCAGATCTTCAATGTCATCACAGATGATCAGTTGCGGGCGGTGCGGCCCGTGCCGGATGCCACGGACGCTCGTTTCCGTAGATGCGGCAGTAATGCGCGCCCCAAGCAGCGGCAGAACGATGGAGGATGAGTTCCATTCATCCTCGCGCTCATCGAACGGCCCGAGGTCTTTACGCAGGAGAGGATTCCGTTCAATCTCATCTTTCAGATTTTTCAGATGCTGGCGGGCTTGGGATTGGGTTTGTCCAAGAATCAGCACGAATTTGATGCCAAGCTTTCCAAGAATAGCCCACAGCGGAAAACTGAGGCTGACGATGGTCGATTTTGCAGAACCACGGAACGCGGTGATGGCGACGAGTCCTTGGGATGCATCTTCCGTGAATCCGAAAATTTCTTTCTGGAACGGAGCCGTGGGACAGGTCACGTAGTGCCCAAAGTAGACATGGAAGAAGTAGAAGTGGCTTTCGCGCGTGAGAGCGCGGCGCACCTTCTGGTCTTTGATGAGCGTCAGGCGTAGATCCGGTGTAAGAGGGTCGAGAGGCATAAGATTGGAAGGAGGAACGTCACCACTCCATACGTAAGATGTCGCCGTAACTGCCGCTATCCCGATCATCGCTGTGATCCGGGTACATGAACTTTTCCCACTCTGAACTCCTGTCCATCTCCGATTTCGTGAGACCTTTGTTCAGTTCCCCCAAACTCAATGGCCTGCCCCGTCCCCGCATCTCTAGAAGCGGCAGTATCAGTGTGGAGAATGCATCCGCGAGATCGTCGTAGCGCTCATTTCCAAAACCCACGAGTTGCTCGATGAGCCGCTCGCAGCCGGTCATCGGGAACCGTATCCGTCCCGATTGGATGAGGTGCGAGGCAAGCGCGAGACGTGATCGCTTATCCTGTCCTTTCGTCGGCACGCCCGTCACAGGGAATTGCATGGCATCCAGCTGCTCAATCAATCCACGCTGGAAACCAACATCCTCGATGTACAAATCCGTTTTCTCGCCACCACCGAGCACGAGCGATACGGACTTTGCCCGTTCGATTGTATCAAGGAAGCTTAGGTGCTCATTGACGGGGTTTGGCAGGATGTAGATGACCATATTCTCGCCGTAGCCATACATCCGTCCCGAGACCATTGCCGTATTGTCCGCACCGTCTTCCTTGGAGATTGCAGGATCAATACCCGTCCCGATCATGCGGAAGGGCAAGGTATCTTCGTCTGGAAACGTACTGTAGTACGTGATCCACGACGGATGGATGAGTCGCTCGAGATCCGGAATGATCCGGAGCATGTATTCCCGCTGCCATGCGGCTTCACTGCCGACCCGCTGCCGCTCGGCCTCGATGGTCTGCATCGTCGGGTATTTCCCTGGCCAGAGGCACTTTCCTTCGTTCGTCGTAATCGGATACTCACGAAACGTACCCTGCATCGTCCCGCTTGCGATCTCTCGCTGTAATCTCCGTAGCAGACAGTCTTCGTGCAGGAGATTGCCCACGAACACAATCCGCGTCCCACGGTCACCCGCAGGAATGAGTTCTCCTTTCACCCATGCGTAGGTCTTGTCTCTGCCTTCGCGGGTTTTCACCGACTGCAGATCCTCAATGTCGTCGCAGATAATCAAATCCGGACGGAACTCCTTATGGCGAAGGCCACGGACGGACTGATCGATACTGACTGCCATGATCTTGGCACCGTAACTTCCGATGACGAGGCAGGAGTTTCGCCACTCATCCTCTTCCTCGTGGTACGGCCATAGGTCGTCATGCAGCAACTTATTATTCTCCAACTCCTCTTTGATGTTTTTCAGGTGCTGACGGGCTTGCGCTTGCGTCTGCCCGACGAGCACGATGAATTTCTTGCCCGGTATCCCGAGGATCGACCAGAGCACGTAGGACATGTTCATGATGGTCGATTTTGCGGAACCACGAAACGCTGTAATGACGATTGTCTGCATCCCCTCACTCTCGGTTATCCGGAACATGTCCTTCTGGAAGGGTGCTGTTCGGTACTTCACATAGTGGGAGAAGTAGCAGTGGAAGAAGAGTTCATGGTGCTCGCGCGTGAGCTTGCGGCGGGCTTTGCGGTCACGCAGCATCAACGCCACGAGCTGCTCCATCCGGGGAGGGAGGTTGTTATTCATCATGGGAGGACGGGGAAGAGGAAAGAGAAGCGGCATCCTCGTCGCCGAGGGATGCCATCTTGAGGGCTTCGGTGATCGCGGCTTCCTGCTCCGGCGTGAGCGAGTCGTTGTCTTGCTTGATCCGTGCTGTCACCTCGAGCTTGTTGTTGTAATTGGGGTTACGATGCTTGAGCCAGTACATGACCGCGCCCAAGTTATTGTCGCGGATCGCGGCCAGAAGCTGGCTCTCAGCCATGTCATTGACGAGATACGTTCCTTCGGCCAATGCGTCGTCCGCTGCTTTGGAAAAGTCGGGATCTTCTTTTTTCCAGCGGTAATAGGTCGCCCGTCCGATGCCCGACTTCTCACAGGCAATGGAGACGATGGGCACTTTGCGCAACTGCTCCAGAAGCACAGTCTGCTCTCTGCTTTTGCGTGCCTCGATGACAGCCGATGATTCCTTCTTAGTTGCCATGATTAAGAGTGCGAAGAAAGCTTTTGTGCCTTGGTGTCTGTGAGTTTTTCAAACCGCCGGATGATCACTTCGCAATAATGAGGATCAAGTTCCACGGCGATGCATTTTCGTTTTGTCTGCTCGCAGGCGATCAGCGTGCTGCCGCTGCCGGCAAAGGGTTCGTAGACCGTGTCGCCGATTCGTGAGCTATTGAGGATCAACTGCCGTAATAGCCCCACGGGCTTCATCGTCGGGTGGAGGACACTTTTGGATGGTTTCGGGTAGACGATCACGCTCTTGTCCTTCGACCGGCGGAATTCATGTACGCCGAGCCAGCCATAAGCAATCAGTTCATGCTGAGGCAGATAATCGAGCCGTCCAACGATGGCTTGGGTCTTTACCCATACAAGTAGCTGTGCCAGATGGCACCCTGCGTCCTGCATTCCGTCCCGCAGGGGAAACACCATCCGGTCAGAGTTGAAGACATAAAGCGCGTTCTTCCGCTGAAGAAACGGCTTCGCCGTTTCGATCCACCTACGGGTGAAGATGCGGTACTCGCCGTCACTCTGAAGGTGATCGTTCTTGATCGCCGTGTGCGCGGTCTTTGCCTTCCGGAATCCTTCTTTTCCTTCTACGTAGGCAATACCGTACGGCGGGTCGGTGAGGATGAGTGAGATTTTCTTTTTGCCAATGATGTTGTCTACCAGCGTTACATCCGTGCAATCGCCACAGACAAGGAGATGATCGCCCAGCCTGAAGGCATCGCCGGACTTGATGACGGGGTTCGTCATGATTTCAAGAGGGAAACCTTCGTGCCCGTGAGAGCCTCGAAGCGGCGGATAATGAGGTCGCAGAAAATCGGCTCAACTTCCATGAGGAATGCCCGGCGCTTGAGTTGCTCGCAGGCAATGAGGGTCGAGCCGGAACCGCCGAAAAGATCGAGCACGGTGTCCCCGGGCTTCGTGCAGCGGCGCAGGGGTTTTTCGTGCAGGGTTGGCGGCTTTTCGGTTGGATGCTCGTACTGTGCATTGTGGATGCGCTTCGCGAGCCAGATGTCGAGATGGTCAAGGATGTCATCGACGGCACGGTTCCCGCTCCCGATTTCCTTATTCAGCAACTCCGTCATGCTGCGTAGACTTTTATTGAGATACGGCTTCCCGCGGATGCCGTACACGCATGGTTCGTAGCATTTGGAGAACGCGACTTCCAAGGTCACATTCAAATTATTCTTGATCCAGAGACAGGTGCGTTGCGGGTTAAGCCCTACTTCCGCAAACAATGTGTGCAGAAGACCGATGTAGCTATGGTCGCAGTAGCAGAAGAAGTGACAGGCGGGCTTCGCGGTGCTCAGAGCATTCTGAAATGCGCTCTGCAGGAATTTCTTGTACTCCTCATCACTCTTATTGTCTTTCGTCTTGCCGCCGTAGCGCATGGTGTGCCCAACGCCCTCGTTGTAGTTCAGATTGATGTTGTACGGCGGGTCAAGATAGATCATATCTGCCTTCACCTTGCCCATGAGTTTTTGCACATCATCAGGATTCGTCGCGTCGCCGCAGAGGAGACGGTGGTTGCCGAGGGCATACAGTTGTCCAGGTTTCGTTTTCGGTTTCTTGATTTCCTCCAATTCCTTTTCCACATCGAATCCGTCATCTTCCGTCTCGAGCATACCGTCCCATATGCTCGAGAGTTCACTGTCGCCGAATCCCACGTCCATGAGCATTCCTACATCGAAATTTTTTAGCTTCTCCCAATCCCACTCTCCGGTGGTGCGATTGAGCCGGAGGTTCAACTCCTTCTCCTGTTTAATGCTCGGAAGATTGACGCAGATGACGGGCACGGCCTTCATGCCGAGCCTTTTTGCTGCCTCCAGCCGCATATGACCGCCGATCACGATATTTTTTCGTTTGGTGGCACAGTTGGCGATCACCGGATCGATGAATCCGAACTTCTGGATGCTTTCGGTAAGCCGTTCGAGTGCGGCATCATCCCATTTGCGGGGGTTGTAGGTTGCTGGATGGAGGTCATCGATTGTCACCATCACGATCCGGAGATCCGGCGGCGGCTTGCGAAGTGCGGCCGATGGGGTATGTTTGGAGCGAGACATAAGAGAAAGAGGAGGAAGGGCGATCTTGGCCGAGTGTCAGCATAAGAAAATGGGCAGGGCACGGATGACCTGCCTCATGCGTGCCGTTGACGGATATTATTTCTGGTTTGCCTTTTTCTTTTCCTCCGCCTTTTCTTTCTTGTGTTGCTTGCGCTGCTTATCGATGCACTCCTTTGATCCGCAGGTCACTTGCTTAGGCTTGTGAGGCTCGGGAATGAAGCACTTGTGACAGATGATGCAGCGGGGATCGTCGTAGTGCCCGACGATGCTTTTGACCGTCCGTTCCTCTCCCGTGAGGAGAAAGAGAAATTGATTCACAATGAAGATCATCCTGTTCGTGTCCTCGGCTTCCATGAGCGCACTGTCATCCAGTTCACGAATGTAGATGGCGGGACTTCTGCGGAAGACGGAGCCTTCATTGAAGATGCTCTGCTTCGAGAGGAAGAACCGCCAGCTGTCGATTTCTTCAATCGTCAGGCCGTGCGCCTTCAGAATACTTCTGGCCTTTTTCTGGAGGTGTGATTCTTCCGTCGTTCGATAGTGCGATCGCCATTCGCGCCGTGCCTCCGTTGCATTATTGAACTCCTCGAGAAACTTGTGGAATGTCTCGTATCGCTTTTTCTGATAGTCCTCGAACAGTATCTCCGCATCGATGTAGAGCCGCAGGAAGTGGTATAACTCCGCGAGACGCTTCACAAGCGCGTCACGGTAGTCTTCGTCCGGTCCGTGGGTTTTCTCGTACATGCGGATGACTTTCAGTGCGAGGATCTGCCGCTCGTCGTAGAGGAGTTCGTAATCGTTGCCGGCAAGTTCTCGATCTGTTGTGAATCCGCCGTGATAGCGGCCCTTCCACGGGAAGTAGGGCAGCGAGGAAGGAAAGTCGATGTCGTTCTGGTACCACTTCATCCAATTCTCCCGTCCAATCATGAGACCGGGCGTTTGGTAGTACATCTGTGGATCAACTTCCTTCGGCTTGAATTCCTCAACGGTCTTCGGCCAGACATAGATCCATTTGTCCTGGCCCTGATGATGGGCATAGATTTTGCGAAGTTCCTCGACGCCGACATAGACCCGCGCAGCCGGATACAAAATCCCTTCGCGGTGCAGCTTCTCCAGTTCTTTCTCGCTTGTACGGGCGTTGTTCCGGTCACAGTAGCTGGTGAAGGTGCCGGATGTCCGAAGGGTGGTCTGCCGGAATGGAGCCTGCTTTACATTTTGCGGCGGGCGGAAGGGTTCGGCATGCTCTTTGGTGTTCTTGTGAGGCATAAGAAGACGGATTATACCCCTCTATTAAAATTTATTTCTCTGATGTATCCGGTACATCCCCCAGCCATGCATCACGATGCCGATGGCCATCGCAGGAATTGCCAGCCACGATAGATAACTTGCAAGAAGAACGCCCAGACCGAACGCAATGAAACACGCGCCCCAGAGGGATGCCTGCCATTCGCCGTATGTTGCTTTTGTGAGCTTTGGATCGGCCATAGAATTACGAGAAAAAGCGGATAAGAATATACGCGGCAATACCGATAAGAATGATCCAGCAGAGCCAGTACAAGAATGATTGGAAATTGAACTTCATAGAAGATCAGGAAAGGGTGCGCTCAACCCGCTTCAGGAGCACTGCATTCGTCGCAACGACGATAGAGGAAACCGACATGAGCAGCGCCGCGATCTCAGGGCGCAAGGAGATGCCGAAAGAGGGATAGAACACTCCGGCTGCCACAGGAATGGCGAGTACGTTATATATCGCCGCCCAGAACAGGTTCTGTTTCATCTTCCGCACCGTCGCCTTGCTAAGTGTGATGGCGTTAAGGATATCCGCCGGATCAGATTTCATGAGGACGATGTCTCCTGTCTCGATGGCAACATCCGTTCCCGCGCCGATGGCAATGCCGATATCCGCTTGTGCGAGAGCGGGCGCATCGTTGATACCGTCTCCTACCATCCCGACGAATTTTCCTTCCTGCTGCAGCTTTTTCACATTCTCTGCCTTGTGTTCCGGGAGTACTTGGGCGAAGAACCTATCGATCCCCAGTTCCTTGGCAACGACCTCCGCTACCTTTTGATGGTCGCCCGTCATCATGATCGGCTCGATGCCGAGAGCTTTTAATCCATCGATGGCCTTCTTCGCGCTTGCGCGGGGTGTGTCCGCTGCGGCAACGATGCCCTTGAGCTTCCCGTCGACAGCCAAGAGGCTAAATGTCTTGCCGGCGAGTTTCTGCATCGCTTCCTGAGCAGAAGAGACTTCGATCTTGTGATCCTTCATCAGTTTCTCTGTTCCGACGAGGACGGTCTTGCCCTTAATCATCGCTTTCAGGCCATGCCCCGCGATTGACTCAAAGTTCTCAATTGCAGCTGCCTCAATTTTCCTCTGCTTTGCTTCGTCGACAATGGCTTTCGCCAGTGGATGGTTTGATCCGCTCTCTACTCCTGCTTCATAACTCAGAACGTCATTCTCCGTGAAACCATCCAGCGCGATAACATCCGTGACCTTCGGCTTTCCCTCCGTGAGTGTCCCTGTCTTATCCAGCACCACCGCAGTGAGCCGCGATGTATTCTCAAGCGTCGCCGCGTTCTTGATGAGAATGTTGTGCCTGGCTCCTATGCCCGTCCCCACGGCGACGGCGGTCGGCGTAGCAAGGCCGAGCGCATCGGGACAGGCGATGACGACTGCAGAAATGGCGAACATGAGCGCCATGAAGACATCGCCTCCGCCAAAGAGATACCAACCAAGGAACGTCGCAATGCCTGAACCTACCGCCACGACCACAAGAACAGCGGCAGCCTTATCAGCGATGCGCTGCCCCGGTGCTTTCGAGTTCTGTGCTGTCTCCACCAACTTGATGATTTGCGCGAGCACGGTATCAGCACCCACTTGCATTGCCCTGAACTTCACCGTTCCCGTCTGATTCACGGAGCCACCGACGACCTTGGCTCCTTTCTCTTTTTGCACAGGCATGGATTCACCCGTCACGAGCGATTCATCGATGGAAGTTTGGCCCTCGATTATCTCGCCATCCACCGGCACCTTGTCTCCTGGACGCAATACCACGATGTCCTCCTTCACGATCTCGGCGCTGGGAATGGTCATCTCCTTGCCATCACGAATGACCGTCGCTTGCGGAGGAATGAGATTGAAGAGCGCCCGAAGCGCCTCCGATGTCCCCCTCCGCGACTTCATCTCCATCCAATGCCCGAAGAGCACGAACGTTACGAGCATTGCGGCGGCGTCGAAGAACGTCTCTCCGCCGATGGTGAACATGAGGATGAGGCTGCCGAGGTATGCTGCGAGCACGCCTGTGGCGATGAGCACGGCCATGTTCAGCTTCCAAGCTTTGAGCGAATAGTACGTTCCTGTGATGAAGATAGATCCTGCCCAGAAGACAATAGGTGTCGTGAGGAACAGGAGCAGCCAGTTGACGGGAATCGGCGTCGGCAACTGCAAACCGAACAACCCTTCTCCAAGTGGTGAATACAGGATAATAGGGATAGTCAAAAGCAGCGAAATCCAGAATCGCCGACGCATGTCTGCTTCCATCTGCTTCGCCATCGTCGGGTCCGTCATCGCGGCTTCATGATCCATGTGGCTCATGGCTTTCATGTCATGCCCTTCATGATTTTCATGTTCCGTATGTTTATGCACATTGTATTCGTACTGCTTCGCTTCCATGGTGCAACCGGAAGACACGCAGAGTGCTTCCGAACTACACTTCAAACAATTCTTACCGCAATGGCACTCTGACTTCGGTGTGGTTTTATCTTTTCGTGAATCATGCCCGGTGTGGGTGTGGTGTTCATGCATGCGGCTTATCGGGAAGTGCACTGTCAGGCGCGGCATTTCCGAAAGCGGATTGCAGCTCCTGCAGCTGGGAAGTAATGCGGTGATGGAGAGTGTTCGGATGCGGCACGAGGCCGATGCTCGGGAATGCACCCCTGTTCAGTTCAATCGAGCCGTAGTCGAGGACATGCTGCAGAAAGCCTTTCTTGGAGATCTCCATCGACCGAATTTTCCAGAGAGGAATGTCGAGCGTGTCATCGGAGAACCACAGCCGCTGCTTCAGCCCGAGGATGCGCTTGTTTGTTACGAGGAATCGCGTCGTACTTATGCTGAAGATCTGATAGAAGGCCGCATGATGGAAGAGGAGCAGGAGCGCGTGGCCGCTGACGAGCGCGATGACGGCCGCCGTCCCGTTCCACTGCATAAGTGCGAGACTTACTGCCGTGCAGAGGGAATAGAGAAGCCAGGAGAGAAGCATCAGCAGGAGCGGCATGACGTACTGCATCCAGTGTGTGCGGATGAGCAGCACGGGTGACTCGCCGTTGATAGTTGATGATGAGTCCGTCATGCGAAATAACCATGGAACATGGAAGGCAGAATCACATACAGCATAGTCAGGAGTATGTAGACGATGGCCGTGATGATGACTCCTGTGGTTGGGAGACATTCGTCTTTTCCGCAGAGGATGCCGACGGGTGATGCATTATGCCGCTTACAGGCGCGGAAAAGCCCCCACAGCTCTACGGCCATCACGAGGAATGAGGCGATGCTCAGGCCGATGAACCATGGAGAAAGGAGGAAATGCATAGACTAGGATTTCTGGCAGTGATTCATGCAAAGTGCGAGCGTGCCGCCAAAGAGAAAGCCCCACACATAGCTGATTACAAGACCAGCCAAAAGCGTGAGCCAGTTCATGCCTGCGCCGCTCCAGCCGAAGCTGAAGGAGCGCAGAAGATTTCCATGAAGGGCGCTGAGTGTTGGATCGGCTTGCAGGAAGAGATAGCCGTATAGCATGCAGAGCGCGAAGATGACGGCGAATGTGCGGCTGAAGCCATGCGCCCACTGCAGGGGTGGGTAAGGGGTGAAACGGATGAGAGACATAAAAGACGGGGGAGGAAATATTTAATGAGAATGGTGAGAATCCTTTTTCTCACTGTTAGTTTGGCCATGGCCTCCGTGGCCATGGAATAAATGCATGAGAGGACATGCAAGGATGAAGACGAAGGGCGCGTAGGTGAGTACGTGCTGCCAGTGCCAAATGAGTGCGCCGACCATAACAATGGCAAAGGTGTAATAGAGCCAGTGGGGAATGCAGAAGTGTTTCATGAATGGGGATGGGAATGATGCGGATGTAAGTGGCAAATAGTATCAAAAACATTTTCCAAAGCTTCTTCGGCTTTGCACGCACTTTCCTGTACATGAAGTCCCTTAAAGGGCTTTAGTGCGATGGATGGCAGCATTGCCGAGACGGTCGTGATGCCTTTGTCCTTTTCATACAGGACGATGTTGCAGGGCAGGGCGAGAGCGACATCGGGGTTTTCGTTCAACGCATCGTATGCGATCTGAGGATTGCACGCGCCGAGGATCTTGTGCGGCGGATGCTCGATATTGAGCTTCTTTTTCAGAGTCGATTGAATATCGATTTCCGTAATGATGCCGAAGTGCTCCTTCTCGAGCGCGGATCGCACATGTGCCTCCATATCCGGAAGAGTGAGTGGAAAGGTAGCCGTGAAGCTGTAATCAGTGGTTGGAGCCATGAGAATCAGGGGGGGGGAGTTAGCGGGAAGACGAAGAACTTTCGTGATGCTCATCGATAATTGCACTCGGTGAATTGCTGTCTGTGAGGTCATCGGTGCCGGATGCTCCTACCATTCCTTTTCCCATCATCATCTGCATCATGTCCCCGTGCTCTTTTTGATCTTCACCGTTCGCTCCTCCGTTGTGCTTCATCATCATCTCCATCATTTGCTGCATCTGCATACCGCTGATGCCAGAACTGCCGTAGTGACCGGAGCCGATCCACGGACGTCCGATGATGGCGACAGTGGAGAGGCACAAAATTGTGCCGACGATCAGGAGGCCAATTGCCCATGTCTTGAGCTGCGCCGGCGTGAACGTCTTGATCGCGAGCACGATCAGGAAGAGGACACCGCTGAAGAATATAACGATAGATAAGATATGGAGACCCCAGAGCGCAGTGAGTCCGAGGTTCCAGCCGGTGGTGGTCATCATGGGTTCCATGAGGGAAGGGTGGAAGGAAATAGCGACTTAGTCATGATCGCGATAGTGAGACTGGAACATGGTTTTCTCAGCTTCAAGATCGGCTGCGACTTGGTCCAGTTCCGCATCGCTTCCCCCGAATCCACGGAATGTGCTGTTTATTCCCATGCGACCCTCGGAAAGGCGAATGAGTTCGCGAAGGTTGTCTCTTGTAACACCTACACCCGCGAGGACGGCTTTCACGGCAGGCAACCGTTCCGGCGTCGCTCCGTATTCGAGCAGTATAGCATTCCATTTCAGTTCCGCATTTTGCTGCGGCTCGGTCCCGGTTTCATACGGTGGTGAAGGCTCTTCGATGCTCATGATGAAATTGGGAAAATTATTGCGTGACTGTAAACATGCCCATCATCCCGTTCGTCAGGTGCTCCGCGATGTGGCAGTGGAACATCCATTCGCCGGGGTTGGTGACATCGAGCAGGATGTCGACGGTTTTCCCCGTTGGCACAAGCGTCGTGTCCTTCCAGACCAAATTCTCGTTCTGTTTCCCGTCGACAGCCAGCACGAGGAAGCGCTGCCCGTGGAAGTGGATTGGATGCTGCATGGGGTGATCGGAACCGTCGCTTTCCTCATCATTCACAATGCGGATCTTCACTTTGTCTCCGACCTTGAACTGATACTTGATATCCATGTTCTCCGCTTTGGATGCGCCATCGATCAGCTTCCACTGCGTGTTGCCCTTCGTGGACATCACGTTCATGTGGGGCATCGGGTCTTCCCATTCGATCCCATCGCCGGACTCGGAAGCCATACCGCCATGCATGCCGTGATCCATCCCGCCAGGGTTCCCCTGCTGCATCATGCCCGCCATCCTCGATTCGACCGAAAGGTGAATCGTCTCGTCCACTGGCTTGTCGAAAAACGGTCGGAACGCATCGATGTCAGCGACAACATCTGCATTCTCCTTCACGGAGGCAGCAGTCGTTCCTACATTTCCAGCTGCCGAAGCCGTTACCGTGCCAAGGAGCCATGTTCGCTCAGGACTGACGCTTTCGATCTGGTACGTACCTGCATCAGAGAACTGCACTTCAACGATGGCTCTTTCGGAGGGTGAGAGGATGAGGGAATCCACGAATTCCTCGCGCTCGGCTCTTCCTGCATCGCCGCCCACGAGTTTCATCTTCGCGCTCCCGAAGCGCACGTTGAAGGTGCGGGTGTTCGCGGCGTTCGTAAGGTAATAGCGCACTGTTGAGCCGCGCGGTACGGAGAGAGTGTAGTCCGTTTTGCCGTTCACGAGCATCGTGTTGCCGAATCTGCCCATGAGCGCATGATCCGCTTCCTGTGCACCGTAAGGCACGGGCAAGCCGCCTTCAAGATAGAGATCATCGAGCATGACGACTTCCTCACGATTCACGTTGCTATAGCGATTGTCTTCACGCGGCGTTACCCAGAGGTTCGCGTAGAGTCCCATATCCTGCTGCAGATCCTCGCGGACGTGCGGGTGGTACCAGAACATGCCTTCATCGGGCACTTTGACCGTGTAGGTGAAGCTCTGCCCTGGCTCGATGGCTTCCTGCGTCACGCCCGCCGCGCCGTCGAACCTGTTCTCCAGCCGGATGCCATGCCAATGGATTGTCGTTGGGACATCGATGTTATTGGTGACATTCACCGTGAAGGTCGATCCCTGCTTCACCTTCAATGTGGGTCCGGGGAACTCCCCGTTATAAGCGTAGAGCGCAAAGTTCTTCCCGTTGATCGTCGCACGGACAAGCTCGGGATTGAGCGTGATCGTGTCCCCGTCTTTCACATCAAGAACGCTTGTCGGCTTCGCTGCGGGGAGTGAGTTGATGTCCTTGTCCCGTGCGGGGAGGAAGGAACCTTGCATCATGCCTTGATTGCCACCCATCATTCCTTCGCCGTGCATCATGCCGTTGCCCATCCGGTCAGAACCGGTGGGAGCGCAGGCTGCGAGCGTGAGGAGAGCGGAGCCGATGAGGAGAAGACGAGAAGTCATACGTGGTGGGGAAAGAAAAATGTTTGGGTCATGCTTCGACGCAAGGAACGGCGGGATCAGCGACACAATTCTCCACGGGCGGCGTGCCGCGCTCGGGACACGTCTGGGAGTAAAGGCATGCCTCATCCGAAAGTGTCTGCAGCTGCTCTGCCATTTGCCCCTCCGTTGCGCCGTAGGTCAGCAGAATCTGATCGAGATCAGCAAAGACATAGGAAAGATCAAAGGGCTGCTCCGTCCCATTCACGAACATCTGCCACCGCTTGCCACTCTCATTGCACATGGATGTGCCGTCATCGAGCGTGATGCACTGGTTTGTGGCGGTCATGTCGAGTGCTCCGAGGAATTCCCTCAGAGACTGACCCGCCTTGTGCCGATGGATGACGAGGCCGTTGCCGTCATGAAGATGCGGATTCGTCTCCTTTTCTGGATCAACAGATTCCTCATCCAGCATGTACTTCCCTGCGGAGAGATCGATTTGTTGTCCCTCCACCCACACAGCGAGATCCGCGTGCGTGTGATTGGGATCGGGATTCACAGCCGAGAACATTTCCGGATTACGCAGCCCTTCGACGATCAGTTCCCCAAGCGCACCGCGATCCACGGAGCGCGTCAGGCTGTGATCGACGAGAAGATATTTACCGGGCACATCCACCGTGAACTCGACGACTGCGGAGCCTCCTGCGGGAATGAGTGTCGTCTGGACATTGCGCAGCGGCGGGGAGGTGATATCGCCTTCGGGATATACCTTGTCGAATACCGCACCGATGACATGGAAATTCGAGGGGACAAATCCGCCAACACCAACGTAGAGCCGGATACGCTCGCCGACATTTGCCCTGAGCGCACCGCTTCCGACGAGCGCACCCGTGCGTCCGTTGAAGACGAAGTATTCGGGGTTCTCATCAAGAAGCTTTTCTTTGGAGAACTGCTGACGTCCTTTCCGGCCGAGTGCGCCCGATGTATAGAGTTCGCCCTGCATGACGTAAAACTCCTTATCAACCGGCTCCAAACTTTCCTTGGGTTCCACGATGATAAGCCCGTACATGCCGTTGGCGATGTGCGTGGGTACATGCGGGCTCGCGCAGTGATAGACGTACACGCCGGGTCGGTTTGCGGTGAAGCGGAAGATCTTCGTCTCGCCGTCTTTCACCTGTGTCACCACCGAACCGCCGCCCGGGCCTGTCACGGCGTGAAGATCGATGGAGTGGGTCGCGTGGCCCTCCTCTGCATGCTCCCCGCCGCTATCTGCGTGCGCGTCTTCCGTCTCACCGCCATCCGCGAGTGCGCTAGGAACGAGGTCGAAGCTGACGTCTTGCGATGCCTCTTCCTCCGCTGCATGCGTCAGCTGCACTTCCACAGTATCTCCTTCTCGAACGCGCAGGAGCGGCCCCGGCACGGTGCCGTTATATGTCCAATATTGATATGTCGTACCGGGAGCAATTTCCGAGATGACTTCCCGCGTCTCCAGCTTGATCACGACCGTTCCACCGCCGTTACGCGTGATGGGAGAGGAAAGGTCAGAAGCATGGCGGCTGATGTCGGGCAGATTACCCACAGATGACATGTCTTGGGTTTCCGCGCTGCTGAGCTTTGCGAAGCCAAGGAAGAGTGCCGTGAAGCCGATGGCCATGAAGACCGGCGCAAGATCCGAAAGCCAGTTCTTTTTGAGTGGATGGAACCCTTTGAGGAGGAGCGAATTGGTGACGACAGAAACGGAACTGAAGGCCATCGCGAGTCCTGCAAGCTCCGGTCGCAGGATAATGCCCCAATGCTGGAATGCTCTGGCCGCGATGGGAATCCCGATCACATTGAAGAAGAGTGCGAAGAACATGTTTTGTTTGATCTTCCCGACGGTCGCTTTGCTCAATTTGATCGCCGTCACGACATCGCGCAGATCATTCTTCACGAGCACGATGCCGCCTGTTTCCATTGCGATATCCGTGCCGCTGCCCATAGCAATTCCGAGATCAGCTTGGGCGAGGGCGGGACTGTCGTTGATGCCGTCGCCAACCATTGCCACTCGCTTGCCCTGCTCTTGCAGTTTTTTCACCTCATTCGCTTTCTCCGCAGGCAAGACTTCCGCGAGGACATTCTTGATTCCGACACTCGCCGCAATCGCATGCGCGGTACGCGCGTTGTCGCCTGTGATCATGTAGACCTCGATGCCCATCCGTTGCAGTTGCTCTACAGCTTCTTTAGACGTTTCTTTCACGGTATCCGCCACGGCGATGATGCCGATCACCGTCTTCTTCGTAGCAAGCAGCATGGCTGTCTTTCCGCCATTTTCCAGTTCCTGCAGCTGCGTTTCAATTTCACCGATTGCAACCTTCTCCCGCTGCATGAGCTTCCGGTTCCCGAGGAAGTACGTTTGACCGTCGAGAGACCCTTCCACGCCGTGGCCGGGGATCGCTTTGAAGCCGTCGCTACTCTCTAAGGTCAATCCTGTGTCTTTCGCATGCTTCACGATGCTCTCGGCCAGCGGATGCTCGGAGCCTTGCTCCAGACTTGCAGAGATCCGAAGTATGTCCTGCTCCTTTCCTTTCAAAGCAATGATGTCTGTCACCTCCGGCTTGCCCTTTGTGAGCGTTCCCGTCTTATCAAACACGATCGCCTGAATCTTGTTCGCGGCTTCGAGCGGCTCACCGCCACGGATGAGGATGCCTTGCTCTGCACCTTTTCCTGTCGCCACCATGATGCTCGTCGGGGTCGCGAGTCCCATCGCACAGGGGCAGGCGATGACGATCACCGACACGAATGCTAGAACTGCGAACGTGAGCGATGCACCGAGCAACAGCCACACTATAAGAGTCAGAATAGCGATACCGATCACGACCGGCACAAACCACGATGACACCCAATCGGCGAATGCCTGGATAGGTGCCTTCGAGCCTTGTGCGTCTTCGACGAAGCGGATGATCTGGGCGAGTGCCGTTTCCGCTCCCACTTTCTCCGCTCTGAATTCGATACTGCCGTGTCCGTTCATCGTCGCTCCGAACACGCGATCTCCTTCTTTCTTTTCTACGGGGATGCTTTCGCCTGTGAGCATCGACTCATCGACGGACGTGAGGCCGCGAATGACCGTGCCATCAACGGGAATCTTCTCACCGGGGCGCACAATCACCGTATCTCCCGCTTGCACTTCTTCCACGGGGATATCGATCTGCTGGCCATCGCGGAGTATCCGCGCGGTCTTCGCCTGTAGTCCCATGAGTTTTTGTATTGCTTCACCTGTTTGTCCTTTCGCTCGCGTCTCCAGCCACTTTCCAAGGAGCACGAACGTGATCAGGAAGGCGGCAACTTCGAAGTAGAGATCATGCATCTCTCCGATGACCGTTCCTTCTGTCAGGAAGTGATCGATGAAGTTCCAGAGGCTGTAGAAATAGGCGGTGGACGTCCCGATAGCGATAAGGCTATCCATGCTGAAGGTTCCCATCTTCAGGCTGCTCCAAAATCCCTTGTAAAAGCCTGCCCCAAGCCAAAACTGGACAGGGGTAGCGAGGATCAAAGACACGATGCCCATGTAGGGCATGACCACTTCATGAACCGGCGTATGCGGCACGAAGGTGAGCACCATGAAGCCGAGCATCGGTAGGCTCAGGATCAGACCAATCCAGAACTTGCTCCGATACGCTGCGATCTCCGCTGCACGTCGCTTCTTTTCTGCATCCCGATCCTTTTCATCGGCAATACTCGCGCCGTATCCAGCAGCTTGTACCGCAGTGATGAGTCCCTGCTCATTTACTTGCGAGGGATCAAACCGGATACGCGCCTTATTCGCGCCGTAATTCACATTCGCTTCCTCCACCCCCGCAGTTTTCTTCAGTTTGCGGGTGATGAGCGCACTGCAGCTGGCGCAGTGCATGCCGGTGATGGAAAGCGTGGCTTGGGAAGACATGGGGAATCAGGAAACGGGTTGGATTTTGTACTTCTCATCGAGCGCTTCGATTTCCTCCGTCCACTTCTGCTTATCGAAGCTCTCGTCGTGTTCGACCGTGACTTTCTTCGTCTCGACATCCACATCGACACTTTTGATGGATGGGAATTCACTGCTGACGTCTTTGATGAGCGCGGCGCAGGAAGCGCAGTGGATACCGGGAATGGACACTTGAGTTTGCATGATAATAGAGGGGAAAGAATTAGCGGCGGGAGAGCCCAACAATCTTGATAACTTCATCAATGAAGGCTTCTTTATCGTTTGGAGAGGAAAGCTTCTTCTCCGCGCATGTATAGAGGTGGCTTTCAAGAACCGCGGCTTGGATGTGCTTCAGATGCCCCTGCATCGCGAGCGCGAGTTCAAGGATCTGAGCACAATAGGCGTCATCTTCGACGTCTTTGCGCAGCTTTGCCATGAGGCCTTCCAGCCTCTTAATGGCAGCGAGCGTCTTTTTCTTTGCATCATCTCTCATGTTATAAGGGGTAGGGGGTATAGGTATACTATCCCTCCCATATTCAATGTCAAAGAGATCTTCTAGAAGCTGCCGATGATGTATCCGACGATCACGCCGACGAGTCCCATGGCGACGCCGAACCATGGGTTACTCGTCGAGGATGCGCCGCTCGTTCGAGCGGGTATATCGTCAGGTTTGTCATGCCATTGAAGCTGAGTCATAAAGAGGGAAGGTTAGATCACGGTAAAAGATCCGCGCACCATGCCCATCGAGCACATGAAGGCGAGTTGGCCCTTCTGGGTGGCGGTGAATTCGATGATGTTCTCGCCCTGTCGCAGCGGCTGCGAGATGTTCAAGGACGGAATGGTCATGACGCTCGTGCAGCCATATGCCTCATCGCCGTTGATCTTCCAGCGGACAGGTACACCGGCTTTGATCTTAAGATTCTTTGGTTCATAACCATAACTTGTGACAGCCATGGACACTTCCTGCACATCGCCGTTGATTACTGGAGGTGTATTGCTTCCTTGTTGTGTACCGCCGGCAAAAACTTGTGATAGATCAAGTCCCGTCAGCGCGAAGCCGCTATTCAGATTAAAGAGCGCGAGCAGGAGAACGAGTGTTCCCGAGAAGCGCAGGAACATGCGAGAAAAGCCGCCAGTCGCCGTTGAGGAAATAGCGCTGATCCCAAGGAGAGAAGGCAGCGTTCCGAAAGCAAAGACACCCATAGTGAGCGCTCCGGTGATGAAGCTGCCTGAGGCGAGTGCCGCGAGCTGCAAGGACTGCGTGAATCCGCAGGGGAGAAAGAACGTCAACGCACCCATAGAAAATGGTGCGGCAGGGTGGTCGCTTTCGGAGAGATTTGCGATCCAGCGAGAAAGTTTTTTCGGCGGCCGAATTGGGAAACTTCCTTTTGGAATAATTTCGAGAATCGAGAGTGCGAGATAGAGCATCACGAAGGCAACAATGATATTCATGTAGCCCGACATCTGCGTGCTGAGCGTGATCGATTGTCCGAGGATGCCGACGAGTCCGCCGAGTACAAAGTACGAAACAAGTCGTCCGAGATTGAAGTGCAGCAGCGGCTTGAACTTCTGCCAAGGCGTTTCCGCTTGATGGATTTCATTATGCTTCGCAGCCAGCGCGAGCAGGAGGCCGCCTGTGACGGCAAGGCAACTGGAAGTTCCGGCTACGAGACCGATGAGGAAAATGCCGCCGATGGAGAGCGCTCCGGATGTCGAGGGGGCAAGCGATATGATGTCGAAGGTCTGCAGGAGCTTGTACCCGGCGAGGATAATGATGAGCGCCGCACCGATTTCCATCCATTTCCGTTTGTCGGGAGAAAGTGCGGAGACGGTAGGCGCACTGTCATCGACGACCGTGTATCCGGCTTTCTCGATGACTTCGGAGATCCGCTCAGAGCTTGGAAGCTTGTCTGCCTGCGCAGTGATATGTGCGATGCCGCTCTTATGATCGACATCGACATGCCTCACGCCAGGTACGGCTTTGAGCTTCTTTTCAAGAAGCAGTTCGCAGCTGGCGCACGTCATCCCGCCGATGCAGACGGTTGCGTAGCGCTCATGTGGTAAGGATTGGGACATGCTTGTTCAAGGAAAACAGATAAAGACCAGCAATTAGTGCTGGCAAACTATTTAGTTTTCCCTAACAACGAAGGACGATGGTGTCAGTGAGTATGGGGATGCCGGGCGGAGCAGTGGAGTTTGGCGATCCGCTTATTTCAAGAGGTGCTGAAGGCAGAAGAATGCCTACAGGAAGCGCAATTGCAGCAAGAAGACTAGACGTTTGGATTGCAGTTGAAGCTTGAGGGACGGATTGTGAGAGACAGTGCCCGCCGTTACATGGTATGCCCTTCATCGGAGTTTCGTCAGGTTGTTCTTCTTTCACGCAATGTTCGCACTCTGCAGAGGGCATCGGTGCCATGGCCATCTCCATATGTTCCTCATGGGGCATCGGCATCTCCGCCGCACCTGCCATGGGCATCATGCAGAAGTTCCCGATCAGGACATGAGCACCGAAGCCTATGCTTGTGAGAATCTTCATGTTCATGAATGGGCATATTGTACGCATTTGAGCAAAAAAGTCATCCATTGTGACTTCCTTATAATTTCTTGTTCGTAATTGCTCAACGGGGGGCAAGCAGACAAAAGTGATCGAATGCACATCAATGCTTCCCGACGATGTAATGCTATGATACCCCGCTATGGCTCGTCGCTATCGCACAAAATATGTTTCAAGAAATGGCCTGACCCCATCGGAGAATCGCGCTCTCGGAAGACAGGTTTGGGCGTTATTTATGCTCCTGCTTATTTGGGGTTCCATTCAGATCTGGGGCACGGATGTTTTCCTGAAACCATGGTTCGATATTTTACTTCTCGTCATCGGTGAAATTGCGTACCGAAGCACTGGATGTTTACTTCGTGTATTGCGCATATGGTACTACTAAAATCGCTATATTGAGCAAATAATTTGTACGGCGAGACACACCCCTGTTGTACTGTCTCATTTGTCTCATTTTATGGAGGTGACCCGCTTGCCCTACCCCCCTCAAAACAAGCCCCTGTACAACTCCCAAACATCCCCTCAAAATTGGGTGTCTGACCCGTCCGTCCAGCCAGCCTTCGCCAAGGCTTCGGCTGGTCTGTGGCCAGCAGAAACGCAGGCGAGGCTGAGCCCGCCGTAGCTCGCAGAGCGAAGGCGGACCAAGATGTGCACCTGGTCGTGGTGCCCAGCCATCCAGCTTCGTTCGACCACTCTTGTGCTGGACTACGCCGAGATTTCCAACCTCAACCATCGAACGAGGGGTGTCGGATGCCTCGGCGAACCGCATTTGTCGTTTTTTTCACAGCTATTCCTTGAAAGTGGCAGGTTTGAACGCGAGATAAAATTGATACGGTAAAAGGAAATCCAGCTCCTCTACCAAGAGCAGTCCTGCTTGCTCCATTTCCTTTTTTACGAGTTCTGCCGGCGTTCGATGTGCATGCCGCGTAGTCATTGGGGAATCCACCGGAAGATCAATGATGACGATCGTTCCATTCCGTTTCAAGTTCTGTGCCACGCTCGAGAAGTACGAGGAGCGATCTTCAATGTGGTGGTACACGTCAACGCATAGAATGACATCTGCTTTTTCCTGCAGACGCATGCTGCCATTCTGCTTCGCGAGACGCACGTCCACATTCGTCAGGCCCAACTCTTCAACGCGCTTTTTCAAAAATTCGACCATTTGGGGGGCTTGATCCAATGCGATGATTCTTCCGTTCTTCACGTGATCCGAAAGGCGGACAGTGAAATACCCGGTGCCTGCGCCGATCTCGACGACCACTGCATTGTCGGACAGGCGCAGTGAATCGATCACTTCATCGGGCTTCTGCCATGCGTCCCGTTCGGGTGCATCGAATTTCTTCGCGAACATTGCGGGATTGTCGAATGCCGTCTGAGAGTGATGGTGATGCGTCATGCGAACGACGGGGGTTGCAACGGTCTTCTTCGTGGTAGTTTCATGCGACGTAGAATATTCCATCAAAAAGATTTCTAGAAGACTTCTTTCCCCTCAAACCCCCTTCCTCAACGCTTTAATCTCCCCCCGATGATGCTTGTGCTTGAGCATCTTCTCCTTCGCTTTGCGCGAGCGGCGCTGCTTTTGCTTGCGGAGTTTGAAGATCGCCTGCGAACGGCGTGAGGCTTTGCCCTTGATACGCTCATCGAGCTTGAGAATGAGCAGCTTCCAGGCGCTGAGGCGATTGAGGCTCTGCTCGCGGTGCTTCTGCATGCGAATCTCGATGCCCGTGGGCGCGTGGCGCAGCAGGACGGTACTGGAGGTTTTATTGACCTTCTGGCCGCCTTTGCCGCTGCCGCGGATGAAATCCTCCGTGACGTCCTTGGGGTCGAGGCGCACGTCCGCCGAGAGTGCAAGGAGGGCCGGAGGCAGCTCGACGGGGTAGGAGGGCACGGAGGCAGTATACCGTTTGCCCTATACAAAACGCTTCCGTTTCGGGAAGATGACCCCCTTTTCCCCTTGTTTGCATGTGTTCTGTCGCCAAGCGCCTCATCGTCGTTGCGGGTGCGCTCACTATTGTCGCTCCGTTCGCCGCGCCGTTTGCCGGTGATGCGGGTGTGCTCCTGCCTGTTGCGCATGCCTACGAGGAGGGTGGGGGGGGCGGTGGCGGCGGTGGCGGTGATGAAGGTGGCGGTTCCTCCTCGAGTGGCGGCGGAGGCACGGGCGGCAGCCGCGGTGCGAACACCAACATTTTGCGCGTGGTGTTGCGCCACCTCTTTCGGCACATTTATACCGATTTACCCGTTGATCACACGACAAATCCCGAGCTGACGCCGCGCGAGATCGAGTTCATTTGCAGTATGAAACGGTTGCGCATGACGTTCCGCCGAGGAGCAACGAAGTGGCTGATGTCGTCGATGGCGTCGATGCTTGGCGTGAGCGAGCGCAAGGTACGCAATGCGTACCGCAATCCGGGCACCTGCGCATAGCTTCTTCACTTCCTGATGCTTTTCCATTGCTATCACGAGCCGACGAAAACTCCCGCCTCAGAGAGTCTAGCTGCCACTCCTGGAATGCAGTATTACCTTCCGGCCGTTCGTGACAGTGATGTATTGACGAGCATCTCCATGTCTTCGTCGTCGAGGTGCGCCTTGCTATATCCTTGTAGATTCACGACGGTGTGCTGGAGTTTGGGCATCAACGCAGTGACTTGAATGGCTGCATCAGCGTTCTCCCCACGCGCAACCGCCAGGAGCGTCCTCATCTGGTGAAAGGCAAGTGCATCGCGCCTTGTCATTCGAATCGATGCGCAGAGATCGGCGAGTAGCCCAGTGTGGTTCGATTCTCTTGTATCGGTGTATACCTGTAACACTTGGCGAGGGAACAGGGGTGACACAATTTCGACGCTCGCCGGCGGAAGGGCGAGAATGAATTGTGCTTCAATGATCGGCATCAGAGCAAGATCCAGACTGTTTGCAGTAACATCTTTTATAGCGTTGATATTGCTCAGGCCTTGTTCAAGCATCTTGTATACATAGTGGTAATCACCACGAAAACGTTCGTTAATACCGCCAATTGCATTCTGCAAGTCGTTGACGATAGCACGAGCGCCGCTTTGGAGGTGTGCCAAGAGTTTTCGTTGATCCTCAACGCCCATCTTGTCCCGCAGTGCTTGGTTGAAATACGGAATCGGGTCCTTCGTAGGATCATCAGATTCGCGCACTGGCGGCACTTCAGTTGGCATACTGACAATTGTACATGAGGTCCACAGTGTAGCAAGTAGTGGTATCTGCAGCGGAGCGTTTTGTTCTATCTGCGCAGACTTTTCCACTGCTGCCACGATCCTCCGGCAAAGAGGAGCGCTGCCAGCGCGTACAGAAGGCTCGGGAGGCTCCAGAGGCCTTCCACGATGCCAAGACCCTGCAGGAGCGCGAGGGCCTGGCCCACGATGTAGAGGCCGAAGCAGATCACGAAGAAGAGCGCCGCGAAGCGCGCCGAGGCTTTGGTGCGTTGCCAGACGAGCAGCCAGCAGACAAACGACATGACGAGTGCCAGAAGGATGACGAGGCTGGCGATGATGAAGATCGTGCGAGGTTCCATAGGCACGTATCGTACGGTATGCGCAGTATCCCCGCAAAGATTCGCTCGCTGGAGATTTGCAACGTATCGGGTACTGTTGGCGCATGAAAGATCCCAACACCCCCGCCCCCACCGGCGATGAGGCATTGCCGGGCCGCCGTGAATCGCTGGCGTTGCTCGAAGCACGCTTGCCGACGCTCACGGAGAAAACCCGCAGCGCCATGAAGGGCATTGTCGCTACCTGGCAACCGTCGGATTTTCTTCCGGATTTGAGCAAAGGGGAGGTGGCGCTCGAAGACATTCGCACCATCCAGCGCCAGGCTCGCACGCTCTCGCCGGAGCTGCTCACGGTGCTTGTGGGGGACGCACTGACGGAAGACGGCTTGCCGCTGTTTGCGTCGCGCTTGTTTACGTTGCAAGGTTTGCCCGCTTCCGAGAGCGGCGACGTGCATCCGCGCGCCGAGGGATTGCAGCAGTGGTTTCGCGCATGGGCGGCTGAGGAGCATCGGCATGGCGAGCTGCTCAACAGCTACATGCGTTTCACCGGCCGCGTCGATATGAAGGCGTACGAGCGCAGTGTCCAGATGTTCAATGAGGACGGCATCGATTTGGGCATTGATGCGGACCCCTACAAAGGTTTCGTCTACACATCGTTCCAGGAGCTTGCGACCCAGCGATCGCACGCCAATGTGGCGAAGCTGGCACATCGCGAGGGCAATCCGCTGCTGGCTCGCATCTGCGGGCAAATCGCTGCGGATGAAGGCTATCATGCCAAGGCGTACATTGCGTTCGTTCGCACGTTCTTCGAGCGCGACCCAAACAACATGATGGCGGCGTTGCGCGATATGCTCCAGCGGGGGATCGTGATGCCTGCCCACAACATGCGCGAGGTGGACCCCACAGGGCGCGTGCTTGCGCCCGGCGAGCTCTACACGTATTTCTCCGATGTTGCCCAGCGCATCGGCGTGTACACCGCGCAGGATTACGCCGAGATTTCGGGGCAAGTGCTCACGGAGTGGAAGGTGGGCGAACGCACCGATGACACATGGAAGGCGCTGCCCATCGAGGGGCTCGATGATGCGGGACATGCCGCACAGGAGGCGATTTTGCGTCGCCAGAAGTTGGTTGAAAAGCTCGTTGCCCGCAACCGCAGCACACCCGTGGAGCACCACGACGTGAGCTGGCTTGTGCGCGGGTCGTAATTAGGCCTCGCCCTCCGTGCGCAGCACGCAGCGCACCAGGCGCACGGTGGAGTAGGGCACATCGCCTCCGAGCGCGTCGTACGCCGGGCGCAGCTTACCCGTGCCGCACTCGGCGAAGGCGACGCGTACGCGCGGCAGCTCGGGCAGGTCTTCCACGAGGTAGCGCAGGCTCACGGTGGTTTCCTCCGCGAGCAGCTCCTCGATGGTGAGGAGTACGCGGTCGACGGTGATGTTGCAGGCGGTGGCAATGTCGACGAGCGGGGTTTCGCTCCGCAGCAGGCGCAGGACGGTTTTGGAACGCTGGGCTTTGGTGCTGCGCGTGCGGGGAGCGTCGTCGCCCTCGCTCTCGCGCACCGTCGCACGTTCCTCGGGTGTAAAGAGCGGGCGGGGAACGTAGGACTTCGCTGCGTCGGCGAGGCGGTCGTAGAGCTCGGTGACCAGCGGCTCGGCCCGGATGCACGATGGGTGCCACTGGCGGATCATGAGGCCCGCGGCGCTGCGTACTCTGCTCAGGGCCACGTACGCCTGGCCCGGCTCCCAGAGGGCCGCGAGGTCGACCACCATGCGGTCGAGCGAGGCGCCCTGGGCCTTGTGGATCGTGGTGGCCCAGGCGAGTGTCACAGGGAAGTTCCAGGCCGCTGCGACGGGTTTGCCGTCGCCGTTGAGCGTCGTGAATTGCTGCGGTGCCACTTCGATCGTCTCGCCGCTGAGCAGCGCGATATGCAGCGTTTCTTCTTCGATCTCCACGATGTGCCCCAGGCTGCCGTTGACGTAGAGCATGTCGGGCGAGATGTCGTTCTTGCGCATCATGACGAGCGCGTCTTCCTTGAGGGTGAGCACGTCGGGGATGGGCATGCTGCGCTTGGCCGCTTCGATGGAGCGTTCGTCGCCTTCGTAGCGCGTCTTGAACGATCGTTCGCGGCGCGGGATGGCTTCAAGCCGCAGCGTGTTGTAGGCGTCGGCTTTCAGGCGGTGGGCGTAGAGGTGTGTGGCGTCATCGTCATCCTCATCGCTCGTGTGCGCCTCGAGGAACGCGGTGACGTCGTCGTTCACCGTGCCCGTGCGGATGAGGTTGAGGATATCGAGGAAGGCGGCATCCTTGGTGCGCATCACGGTCGAGAGCAGCGCGGGTTCAAAGACGCTCTCGTGCCACGCGGGATGCAAAAATGCCCAGTCTTTCTGCTGGCTGCCGGGTGTCACGGGAGGCAGCTGAGCGAAGTCGCCGACGGCGATGATCCGCAGCCCGCCCCAGGGTTCGCTGCTGTTGCGCGCGAGGCGCGACACGCGCTCGGCGGCGGCAAGCGTGGTGCCCGAGAGCATCGACACTTCGTCGATGATCACGCAGCACGCGCGGCGCAGGCGGTAGACGAGCTTGGAGCTGCGCAGGGCCCGGGCGATGGCGGCTTCGACGCCGCCTTCGAAGATGCCGAGGCCGAAGAAGCTGTGGAATGTGCGCCCTCCGACGAGCACGGCCGCCGCTCCGGTGCTTGCGACGATCGGAAAATCATCGCTCGATTTCCCCGCGAGGTAGCGCGACAGGAGGAAGCTCTTGCCCGTGCCGGCCGCACCCGTGAGGAACACATTGCCCTCGCGGCTCAAACGATCGAGCGCCGCGTCCTGGCACGGAGTCAGTTCTGCGTTGCCGCGGGTCGGGAGCGTGTGTGCGTTCACGGGCGGCATCCTACCACGTCTGTCAGGAGAGTTCTTCGCGAAGACGCCGCAGATGTTCGAGGGTCACGGCGAGGTTCTGGAGGCAGGCGAGGGTTTCACCGTAGCGCTCGTTGCTGCGCAGCAAATGACTCAGGTAGCTGCGCTTGTGAGCGCGGCTCGTGGGGGCGGGGGAGGCAGCGTCGATGGGTGCATGGTCATCGATGAACGCACTGCCGGTGATCCGCAGCTTCTCGCCGCTCATTGTGAAGATCGTCCCGTGCCGCGCCTCGCGCATGGGTAGCACGCAGTCGAACATATCGATGCCCAGCGCGATGGCCGCGTGCAATTGCTCGATGCGCCCGACGCCCATGAGGTAGCGCGGTTTTTCGGCAGGCAGCAGCGGGCACACCCATTCGAGCACCTGGTACATCTGGTCTTCCGTTTCTCCGACGGCCAGGCCTCCGACCGCATAGCCGTCGAAGCCGATGGCGACGAGCTCGCGCGCGCAGTGCTCGCGCAGGTCGCGCTCCAGGCCGCCTTGGACGATGCCGAAGAGCAGGGGAGGGGTGCGTTCGGGGCGTTCTTCTTTGAGCCGGTCGTGGAGCGCGCGGCAGCGCTTGGACCAGGCGAGCGTGCGGGCCACCGCGGATTCCTGGTGGGCCCGGTCGGCGGTGGAGGGCGGGCATTCGTCGAAGCACATGATGATGTCGGCCCCGAGATCCCACTGGATGCGGATCGATTCTTCCGGCCCGATGAACAGCGGCGACCCGTCCAAGTGCGACTGGAAGTGCACGCCGTCGTCGGTGATGGTGCGGATCGCTTTGAGCGAGAACACCTGGAACCCGCCGGAATCCGTGAGGATGGAGCCGTTCCAATCGAGGAAGCCGTGCAATCCTCCGGCGTTCTTCACCACCGCTTCGCCCGGGCGCAGGTGGAGGTGGTAGGTGTTGCAGAGCAGCACCTCGCTCTGGAGAGCGACGAGGTCTTCGAGCATGACACCGCGCATGGCCCCGCCGGTGGCCACCGGCATGAAGACGGGGGTCTGGATCGTGCCGTGGGCGGTCGTCAGCGCGCCGCGCCTGCCGCGGGGCGTCGTGTTGAGCAGCGTGAACATCCCGGGGATCGTAGAGGCTTCGCGGGCGTTTGGGAAAATGTCTTGCGGAAGAACGCGCTTTATGAACAACTATCTTGTACAAATTCCACGGCTTCAGCATACTCTCTTCCGTCCCTACGATTGTTTTCTTCCCCCTGTCGTATGCAGATCGTTCTCCCCTCCGAACCCAAGGCCATTGCCGCTACGATCGTGCGCGTGAGCTTCGGCTTGTCGCTCATGTTCGTCGGACTCGCGCATTACACCGACATCCAGTCGTTCTCCATCGTCGTCGGCGACGGCTTGGAAGCGCTGTGGTTTCTGCCGACCATCTGGGCCTACATCCAGCCCGCGTTGATGCTCTTCGGCGGCGCGCTCTTCGTGCTCAATCGTTTCCCGGCGCTTGCCGCCTGGTCCGCCGGCGTGTCGCTTGCGGTCATCCCGGTCGGCATGCTCTTCAAGACGATCTTCGGCCTCGACCTGGCCGACATGATGGCGGCGGCGATCAATGCGTGGATTTGGATCATCATCTATTTGTTTGTGGTGAAGATGACGTGGGGAGAGAAGTAAGTTTTTTCTTTTTTGGAACAAGAAGCGCCCTGCAAAGGGCGTTTTTTCTTTCTCAGTATTTTATATGAGGCTCAAGAAGCTGACTCTTTCCCACTTTTTTAGAAAAAGTGGGAGGAAAAATCGTCGCTGTGGAAGACCTTCTGCGGTGTTCTCCGCGTGCTCGCTACGCAGGCAGGCTCCTCGCCTTCTTCTGAGAAGGCTTCGTCAAACAGGTGCCTGCGTTTTACGCTGCGCTCGCGGACACCGCAACGAACGTCTTCCAGGCGACACGAGGGAACGACGACAAGTGTCTTTCGCTTGCACCCGTTTGTTCACAGGTGGGATGAGGGTTGCACACGGATCATTCTCCGGAGAAGCATGCTGCCGTCAGGAGGGTGACGGGGTTGTTAGGGGGCTGAGGGAACCCGACGAGGTTCCCAAGCCCCCTGACGAAATCGAAGGCGAGACACGAGAGGTCGGAAAGCTTTGGTGCGACGATTAATTTTTCTAAAAAAGTGGGGAACAAAAAAGCCGCCTCGCGGCGGCTTTGAAACTACGCAGAGGAAAAGTTCTTACTTCTTCGCCGGAATCTCATGCTTCGTCACGATGCGATCAATGAGGCCGTACTCCAGCGCTTCCTTCGCCGACATGAACTTGTCGCGCTCCGTGTCCTGCGTCACTTTGTCGACGCTCTTGCCGGCGTGCCTGGCGATCATCTGGTTGAGGAGCGCCTTGGTCTTGAGGATGTGGTCGGCGTGGATGGCGATGTCGGTGGCCTGGCCTTCGGTGCCGCCGAGCGGCTGGTGGATCATGATTTCCGCATGTTCCAGCGCGAAGCGCTTTCCCTTGGCGCCGCCCATGAGGATGATGGCGCCGCCGCTCGCCGCCATGCCGAGGCACACCGTGGAGATGTCCGGCTGCACGTACTGCATGGTGTCGTACATGGCGAGCGTTGAGCTCACCTGACCGCCGGGCGAATTGACGTAGAGGGTGATGTCCTTCTTCGGGTCTTCCTTTTCCAGGAAGAGCAGCTGGGCGATGACGGAGTTGGCCACGTCGTCGTTGATCGGCGTGCCGAGGAAGACGATGCGTTCCTCCAGGAGGCGCGAGTAGATGTCGTACACGCGTTCGCCGAATTGCGACTTCTCAATGACGCTCGGAATGAGCGTGTTCGACGGCAGCGTGCGGCCGACACTGATGTTCCTGGCAACGGACTGGAGGAGGGGATGCATGGATGCGGGGTGGGAAGCGGAAGAACTGTTTGTTCGCTACCAGTATAGCTTTTCCCGCGCTTTGGCGGCAGTAGGCACGCCTGCGTGATTGTGGTGCGATAGCGTGTACACTCTGCTTCGCATGACCTCCTGGCAGACCATTCTCGCCGAGCATCTTCGCAGCGCCGCCCGCCCGCTCGTCGTGGTGCTCGGGCCCACGGCCAGCGGTAAAACGGCATTTTCCATCGCGTGCTGCGAGGCGATTGCGGCCCTTGCCAAGGCCGGCGGATGGCTCGGGGCGGAGGTCATCAATGCCGATTCGCGGCAGTGCTACCGGGGGCTTTCCATCGGCACGGCCAAGGTGACGGCCGCCGAAGCGCGCGGCGTCGCGCACCACCTCCTCGACGTGCTCGACCCCGAGGAGCGCGCGACGATTGCCTGGTATCGCGACCATGCGACGGCGGCGATCGACGCCCTCTTGGCTGCGAAGCGCGTGCCCGTCCTCGTTGGCGGATCGATGCTCTATCTCAGCGCCGTGATCGATGGCCTGGAGCCCCTCCCCGTTGCCGATCCGTCACTGCGTGAGCGCTTGCAACACGAATACGATGCCTTTGGCGCTGCGGCATTGCATGAACGCCTACGCTTGCTCGACCCCGAAGCCGCCGCGGCCATCGAGCCGCGTAACAAGGTGTACCTCGTCCGTGCGTTGGAAATTGTCGAGCAGACGGGCGAGCCGGTGTCGGCGCAGCGGCGCACGTCCGGGTGCCCCTACGACTTGCTGGTCTTCGGCATGGAGTGGCCGCCCGAGATCCTCGCGGAACGCATCAACACGCGAACAGAGGCGTTGCTGCGTTCGGGATGGGTGCGCGAAGTGGCGAGCTTACTGCAGAGCGGCGTGCGCCCCGAGGCCCCGGCGATGATTAGCCATGGCTACCGCGAAATCGCGGCCGCCCTTCTGCGGGAAGCCGAGCGTCAGCAGAGCGTCATCGACGATGACGCAGTGCTGGCGGCAGTGGAGGCGGACGCTGCGCTCTGCGACGCCATAGCCGCAAACACCCGCCGCTACGCAAAACGCCAGCGCACCTGGTGGCGCCATGACGAGCGTATTCATTGGATACGGCCTTAGGCCGACATCGTGGCGGGCATCGGCGGCAGCGCACCGCGCAGGGCGGCGAGCTTGTTGCGCGTGGGTTCCACCACCTGGATTTGCTCGATATCGACGACTAATTCGGCCGCGCTCTGCATCAATGCCCCGGCGGTGTTCTGATCGCCGCTCGTGAGGGCCGAGTTCACTTGGGCGATGGTGTCGCCGAAAGCCTGGTCGAGCTGCTCGATGCGGTTGCGCTCCTGCGCCGAACGATTGACGTCGCTGCGGAGGGCCGCCAGCTTGGCCTGCGTTTCGCGTACCCACGCCGGCAGAACGATCTGCGCGGAATCGAGGTTGCCGTTCGGTGCGTTGATACCGGACATGGGGTGGGGGAGGAGAGGCTAGAACTTGAAGACGTCGTATCCTTGGCTTTCGATGCGGTCCTTCATCTGCCAGAGCTGTTCAATCATGGTTTGCAGCTGGGGAGACGAATTGGGGGTTGCCGTGGAGCGGTAGAATTCCTCGACCATGCGCAGCTGCTGGGTGATGTTGAGGAGCGCGAGGTTCGTTTTGTCTTTCCATTCCTCGGGGAGTGCGTCGTACACGGAACGGTTGAGAAGGCCTTCGGGATGGGAGCTGTCGATCTCTTTGCGGTCGAGCATGCCGATCATCGTCGCCAGGAATGCCTCGTGCTCGTCATTCATGGGACCCGCGATGGCCTTGCCTGCCTTTTTCTGCGCGGCTGCGGAGAGTTCCTGCTGCGCCGCGATGTGCTGGGCAAAGGTGACCATGGGGGGAGTGTATCACGAAGGATTGGCTTCCTGGGAAGTGGCGTCCTCTTTCATCTGCTCCGCCTGGCGGTCCTGGCGGCGGGTCAGAGCGCGGAGACGCGCACGCAGAGCAGTCTCACCTTTGAGCCCGCGCTGGGAGCGGCGCATGGCACCGTCGGGTTGCACGTTTTCGCTGCGCCAGAGCTCCATCTGCTCGGCGGACATCGTGAGCCTGGCCGTGGCCTGCGAGAGCGCCTGTTCAGTGTGCTGCGTCTGCAGGGCAAACACGAAGAAGGCGGTTGCAAGACCGGCAAACAGCGCGACTGCGCGGGCATGGGTGGAGTGTTGGTCCATGGCAATGTGTGTGGATGTGGATGAAAGCTGCAATCAGTATACCAGAATCGAGAGAATGTGACAATGGAGCGCTTCGTCCGATTTGCGGCTTGCCCGGGCTTCGGCTTGCGTATACTCGCGCTGTGCAGCTGCTTCTCACTACATCGCTTGCCCGCGTTCTGCGCACAACGCAGGCCCATCTTGCCGTGTTGGAGGGGATGGGCATCGTGACGGTGCAGGATTTGATCGCGTATCTTCCGCGTTCCCACGAGGATTTGAGCGACGTACGCACGCTGGCGGCGTCGGAGCTGGAAGAGAAGGTGACGCTGCGGGGCACGATCCATGGCCTCAAGCAGGTGCGCACCCGGAGCCGCAAGGTGATCGTGCAGGGCATGTTCGTCGATACGCAGGGCGGTAGGGCGCACGTGAGTTGGTTCAACCAGCCGCATGTGCTGCGCATGCTCGCCGATGGCGACGAGGTCGTACTGACCGGCAAGATCACGGAGCGCGGCAGCGCGCTGCAGATCGCGAGCCCCCGCTTCGAGCGTTCCGGCGACCGCCCGACCGTGCACACGGGCAGGCTTGTCCCCGTCTATCCGCAGCACGACATTATTTCGAGCGCATGGCTTCGGGAGAAGATGCTGCTCGTGCGCGATGCCATCGCTCTCTTGCCCGAAACCCTGCCGGCGGACGTCGTGCGCGAGGAAGAGCTGCTGGCCCGCCATGCGGCGGTGGCGGCCATGCACTTCCCCGATGATGCCGCGATGGTGGAGAAGGCCAAGCAGCGTTTCGCCTTCGAGGAGCTCTTCACCCTCCAGCAGGAGGCGCTGCTGCGCAAGCAGCAGTGGCAGGGCGAACGCCAGTCGCGCTTGGCGGTGCCGTTTGAACCCGCGCTCATCCGCCAGCTCTTCGCCTCGCTCAAGTTCACGCCGACGAACAGCCAGCGCATCGCGATTTACGAGATCCTGCGGGATCTGGAAAAAGACGTGCCGATGTCACGCTTGCTCGAAGGCGACGTGGGCTCGGGCAAAACGCTTGTCGCTGTGGCGGTGATGGCCGCGGTGCTGCGCCATGGCGGCCAGTGCGCCCTCATGGTGCCCACCGAAGTGCTTGCGCGGCAGCACGGCGAAACCATCAGCCGCCTGCTCGTGGCCTTCCACACCTATTTGCACGCCACGGGCAGCGATCTCCTGCGCAACGCCCCCAGGGTGGGCCTGCTCACGGGCAGCCTCCCCAAACCCGACGCCGATGCCGTGCGCCGCGAGGTCGCCGCGGGCACTGTCGACATTCTCATTGGCACGCATGCGCTCTTGGAGGACAACGTGCAATTCCGCAACCTTCTGCTCGTCATTGTCGACGAGCAGCATCGCTTCGGCGTGGCCCAGCGCGCGCGCCTCGTCGACAAGGGCAACCCGCATTTCCTCTCGATGACGGCGACGCCCATCCCCCGGACGCTCGCGCTCACCGCCTTCGGCGACCATGACCTTTCGGTGCTCCTCGAGAAGCCGGGGAACCGCAAACCCATCGACACGCGCGTGGTATCGCCGCGCGACCGCGCGACCGTGGAGCGCTTCATCGACCATACGATCGACGCCGGACGGCAGGTGTTCGTCATTTGCCCGCTCATCACGGGCTCCGAGGCCGACGAGCTGCAGGAAGTTCGCAACGTGGAGACCGAGCTGGCGCGTCTCAAAGAAGCGTTCCCGCGGCGGACGATCGCCGCGCTGCACGGGCGCATGCGGCCTGCGGAGAAGGAGACGGTCATGCGGTCGTTCAAGGCGAAGGAATTCGACATCTTGGTGTCGACCGCGGTGATCGAGGTGGGCATCGACGTGCCCAACGCCACGATCATCGTGATCGAAGGCGCCGAACGCTTCGGCCTGGCCCAGCTGCATCAGTTTCGCGGGCGTGTGGGCCGCAGCGACGACAAGAGCCATTGCTTCCTCTTTACGACCACGGCCCAGCAAGCCGCCGCTCCGCGTCTCAAAGCGATGGAAACCTATGCTTCCGGCTTCCAGCTCGCGGAGATCGATTTGCAGCTGCGGGGCCCGGGCGAGATCTTCGGCATGCGGCAAAGCGGTATCCCCGATAGCGTGGGCCCGCTCCTGCTCTCGCCCGAACTCGTGGTGCGCGCCAGACGGGCGGCAGAACGGCTCGTGGGCATGCGCGCCGACCGCGCGGTGTAGGCGGTTTTTCCCTGTACGCGCCTGCTTTGGTGTTCTACAATTCTTGCGTTTTCCCCGCTTCTATGGCCGATCCTCAAGCCGGAACATCCGGCGCCAACCCCCCCGCTGGCTCCTCCGGCGCCAACCCGGCAACGCCCCCCATTCGTCCCGGCGACCCCGTCCCTACGGGCGGCATCGACCCGACGCAGGTGTTTTCGTCGCCTCCGCCTCCTCCGCCCCAAGCTTCCGGGCAGGGCGATGGCCAGGGCGATGATGGTGTTCCGCAGGATTCCGGCCCGCCGCCGCCTCCCCCGGGAGCGGTTGCCACGAAGGAAATGGGCTATGACGACGAGGATTTGCGCGTGCTGGGCGAAGTCGGCAACTACCGCTTCGGCTCCGTCACGGCGCAGCTCACCAATGAGAATATCCGCATCCCCGCGCACGAAGGCACGACGTTCAACGAAGAGCTCTTCCTCACGCTGCTGCGCGGCAGTATCTCGCTCACGCGCGATGAGAAGTGGCGCATCATCCAGGCGGTTCCCAAGCTCAGCCAGTTCCAGGTCGATGAGCTGCAGAAGATCCTGGAAGAAGAGAGGCGCAAATTCGGCGAGCTTTCGCCCAAGCACCTTTCGCAGCTGATGAAGCTCGAGCAGAAGCACTCCGAAGACTGGCGCGATCTGCAGACGGTCGCCGTGCAAGACAGCGCGCGCTCGCAGGAGGAGAGCGAAGCCGAGAACATCCGCAAGCAGCTCGGGTTGTCGTAAGCGTCAGGTTCCCAGCGTGAAGCCCGTCGTCAGCGCGAGCCAGGCCATCAGCAGGAGGAAGCCGAGCACCGGCCCTCCGCGCAGATTGGCGTGGATATCCGTGAGCAGCAGGAACAGGAACGTCGCAAACGCGCAGGCGACGATGAGCGGCGATCGGTAGATGCCTTCCAGCCAGCTGATGTGGAGCGGCAACTTTCCCGCGGCTTGCTGCCCACCCAGCAGAAACACCATGCCGTACCAGGCCATCAGCCACCCGGCGTAGAGGCGCGCGGTTTCGAGGAGCGGCGCGTACAGCGGCGGCTCGGGGCTCGGCGACAGCGGGTGATCCGGCGAGAGCGGGGTCATGGGCAGAGTGTACACCTCTTACACTCCTTTCACGCCCTCGGTGATGTAGCGCACGACGGCATCAAGGCCGGCGGGGGCGATCACTTCGACGTGGCGGTTCTCCGTCCAGGCGCGGTAGCCGATGACGGCGTCTCCTTCCGTACGCACCAAGCCGTCGGTTGCCTTCTGGCCTTCCACCGTGCCGCTGAGCACTTTGACCACGACGGGGCCCGTCCCCGGAACGTCGATCGGTCCGTTGCTGATTTCCACCTGCCAGAGCGCCACGGACGTTGCGCCGAAGGATTTGAACCACCAGTTCTTGTGGATCGGGATGCAGAAGCCGACATGGGACGAGCAATACTGCTGCGTCCAGCGGGCGCTTGAGAGGTCATCTGCGCCCATCGCCGTTGCGCGGGTGAGCATTTCCTCGGAGAACATGCCGGAAATCTGCGCTGTTGCCGACGTGGTTTGTGCTGCGACGATCGATGTTTTCGCGCTCGATACCTGCGATGTGGCCGACGTGAGCGAGGAGGAGATCGCGGCGGCGGAGGTGGTCAGGGCCTTCGAGGTCGTGGTGGCAGTGCTGCTTGAGGAGGACGTC
Source organism: uncultured Candidatus Peribacteria bacterium (assembly GCA_964488165.1). Classification (GTDB taxonomy): domain Bacteria; phylum Patescibacteriota; class Gracilibacteria; order Peribacterales; family Peribacteraceae; genus VMFU01. The sequence goes on along the minus strand of CAZATU010000005.1, from coordinate 55,569 downwards.
ATGGCGGCCACCGACGTGGAGAGCGACGTCATCGAAAGGCTGTTGATGTCCAACGAGGACTGCTCTGCGGAAGAGGATGAGGACGAACTGCTGCCGTCCATGAGCGTCAGGCGCGTGACGGCCATGATGACGCCTCCGGCTTCCACCGTGGGGCGCACCGCACCTTCGACCTCCACCGATTTGCCGAGTGCGGAACCGAGGTCGACTGTCGTGCTTTCCAAGAGCAGGAAGCGGCCGTCGGCGAGCTCCAGACGATGCGTGCCCTCCATATAGATGCTGATGCCGGCCGGGGCGATGGTGCCGCGGAAGGACACGTTCTGCGTTTGGGCCATGGCAACCGACGTCGCGCTGCTTGTACTTGCGGAGGAGGCGGCGGTATCCGCCGTCCCAGACGGCGATGTGCAGCCTGCAAGGATGCCGATGGACAAGATGCTCAGTGCGGCGAGGCGCATGGTGGAAAAGGGGAGAGCCAAGAGTATAGCAATCTCTCCTCCAAGCGAAAGGCGCGGTGGTATACTTGCCCCGGAGGGATGGCAGAGTGGTCGATCGCGCCTGACTTGAAATCAGGTAGACCGCAAGGTCTCGTGGGTTCAAATCCCACTCCCTCCGCCATTCGACAGGCTCATGGCGAGCCATCCAGGCTTCGTGCCCGCTGAGGCACGACGCCGCGATTCCCCTCCATTTCAATCTATGATGCAACGTGACGCCATCTCCGACGGCGTGCTGCATGCCTTACCTGATGACATGCGCGAAGCGCTTGCCGCGCAACCCGAGGCGTTGGCTGCATGGGAGGACATCACGCCGATTGCGCGTAACGAATGGATTTGTTGGGTGACGATCGTGAAGAAGGCAGCAACGAGGCAGACGCATATCAAGCGCCTGGTGGCCGACCTTCGCGCGGGCAAGCGTCGACCGTGCTGCTGGCCCGGTTGTCCGCATCGCAGACCTGCGGCGCGGCGCTGGCATTAATGATGGAACACAGCGGCCGCCCGAAGGCGGCCGTAGAACAACGTTGTAATCGTGCGAGAACGTGGAGCTTACCCTTGCTTTGCGAGCTCCGCCCGGGCCTGGTCGGCCATGTTCTTGGCGATTTGTTGCATCTGGTCCGCGATGTTCTGGAGGCCAGGAGCGAATTCCTTGGCTTTTTCGGCAAGGTGCCAGGCGTCGCCAGAGTGCGTCAGGACGCCCTGCAAGTCGCCGATGACGCCGGATTGGTAGGCGTCGACCAGCGCAACGAAACCTTCGGACGTTTTCACAGCGCCCTTGATGACGCCTTCTTCATCGGACGAATGCTTGCTGGCGAGCGCGCCGCGAGCGGCGAGATAGCCGCGATTACTGGCGAAGTCGGCTTCGGCTACCTGCTTCTCGTCGAGCAGGCGGAGGATGTTCAGAATTTCATTCTCCGCGAGGGAGAGAAGCGCCTGCTTGCGCACACCCTGGCGGTACATAAGGAAGCGGTACAGCAGCACGGACACCTCGCCGCGCGTGAGTTCCTTGCCCGGTTGCAGCAGGCCCTGCTCGTTGGGCAGCGTCATGGACGCGGCCATGGCGAAGCGCATGTAGGGGTAGAACCAATCGTCGGCCGAAGCGACGTCAGAAGCGAGCGGCAAACGCACTTCGCTATACATCGAGAGGGCGTCGACGGGGTCCTCGTTCACGTTCTTGTAGCCTTGCAGCAGGATCTTCAGGAACTCGGCTTTCTTGACCGCCGCATCGCCCCGGAAGCTCAGTACCGACGGCGGCCCGTCAATCATGCCCAGCGGGCCGCGGGCAAACTCGATGTAGGGGATGTACCACACTCCGGCGGGGACGTCGGTGTACTGCGTGCCCGTGACTTTTGCGAGCTGGTCGGCGGCAACGAGGGTGCTGACGATAATCTTCACCGCTTCGCCTCTTGTGACGATTTTCTGCGGTTGAAAGGTGCCATCGGGGTAGCCCTGGAGCACGTTGTTTGCCTTCAGGAATTCCACGGCCGCGAAGGCGAAGTGGTCGGCGGGGACGTCGTTGAAAGAGGGTTGCTTTGCGTCTTGCGCGGCAACGGGGAGGGCGACGCTCAAGGCGACGACGAAGGAACAGAGTCGAGTGCAACGCACCATCATGGAAACAGGGGGAAGGCATCAAGCGTATCAAGAACAAAGCTTGTGTTCAAGAGAGTAGCTCAAACACATATGGTGAAGGATGTCAAAAATACGCGACATGCGGCCGTTCGACTGCTTGTAGACGTTCGACAAGCACGCGCTGCATCCGCGAACGGCTTTGCAGAGCGAAAAGGCCGCCTCTTCCACTGTCGATTGTGAACTACAATCGACATTTCGGCAAATGGCTTCTGTTCGCCGAACGTTCCGCTACAGCTGCAACATCGCCGTTGGTACGCAGCACTGCTGCAATTGCATGGCAGCACGCCGAGCTTGGTTCGCGATGTTCCGATGCATCAGCAGCCTGCATCGGCATGCTTCGCGTGGTGCGCCACCGGCTTTCCGGCGACAAAAGATCATGGACATGCGGATACGCGCGTGACGGAGGCATGTGAAGCATTGTGTACTTCTCGTGCTGAGCAAAAGTTCACGTGCTTCCGATACAGCTTCTGGACAACTCTGCAAAAAATTGCTACAATACTCATGAAAAACACACACATTTTTGCGCAACAAACACCCTCTTCGCGCGGCTCAGGCGGATCTTCGCAGGCTCCTGCGTCATGCTGACGTACTCGAGCTGAGCGTCGGTGCCCGTCTGCGCTTGCGCTGGTTTGCGTACGCGCTCGCGCACGGGGGGAACGTGAGTCTGACCTGCCGCCACTTCGGCATTTCACGCTCAACGTTCTTCCGGTGGGCCGATCGGTTCGACCCCAAGCGCCCCGAAACGCTGGAAGAGTATTCGCGCCGACCCCATACCGTGCGCAAGCCGGAGAGCGACGAGCGGATCGTCACGTTGATCCGCGGGTACCGCGAGGTGCAACAGCCGTGCTCCAAAGAGCGTATTGCCGAGCTGCTTGCCGCGGAGCACGGCCTCACGGTCTCCGCATCGACGGTGGGCCGGATCATCCGTCGCCACGGGTTTTTCTTCTCGGCGACGCCTTCACACGCGGAGAAGCGCGGCGGAACGGTTGCAGATGTCCCCACGCAACAGTTGCCGATGGAGCACCCCGCGCAGGACCACGGCGACGAGCCCTTCGCCGAGGGTGGCAGGGCGGCGGCGCCCGCCGGAGCGGCCGTGCTGTTGCTCGCATCGGTTGCGGCTTTGCATCCGCGCGAAGCGCATGCGGCAGAGAGCACATCGTACCGATTGATGGACGAATTTCCGACGCAGGCCCAGGGCGAAGGCGATACATCGCCGTCGTACCGGCTGCTCGGCGGCATGACCTGGAACGAACGGCCGCCGCTGACAGGTGCAACCTACCAGGTCGTCATTACACCGCCGCAAGCAACGTCATCGTCGCGCGCCACATCGGCAGTACAGGGCGGGGCGGGGAATGGCACCACCGAGACCGTCAGTCAGACCCCGCAGGGTGGTCGCCGCGGAGCCGGAACAACGGCGCGTTCCGCGGCATCGACTGCAGGGCACCCTGCAGCACCGAAAGGCACATCCTCGAGAAGCTCGCTGCGGACATCGCGGACGAGTGCAAGCGCTGCGCCGCCCGATGCGTCGCGGCAAACGCTGTCATCTGCAGGCTTGCCGCGCCAGGACGCCATGCCTGCGGTGCAGTACGCGCTTGCGAATCTCTCCAAACGGTCCTTCGACCTTGCGTGCGCGCCGGGGCATCGGTGCTTCTTTAACAGTGTTGATCTTGCTTGCCCCGCGCCCGAGGTATCGCTCCTTCCTTGCACAATGTCGCCCATCCGCGCGGTCGGCGGCTTCGGCCCGGGCGTGTTTGACCCCGCCGCTGCGTCGGCGCTCGGCGCTATGTCATGGTTTTGGCCGTTTGCCTTCACTGCGCTGGCGCTCGTCGCTTCGTGCGTCTGCCATGCCCGCCGCGAACGTCGGTTGTTTGCCTTGCTGGCCGCAGCCGCGACGACCAAGCGCGCCAAGAGGAAGGCCGGCGTACGCCGCTCGGCGTTGCTCACGGTGCTGCTGGCGATCGGGCTTAGCATGAGCGCCGCTGCGTTCCCGCAGCACGCGGAGGCCGTTACGTCGGCACCGTTGCAGCACGTCTATAACGGTCACCTCCTCACCGCTGCGAATGCGCCAGTGACCACCGCCGTGCAGATCCGCTTCAGCTACTGGGCCACCAGCGACTACCAAACCGGCGACGTCACTGCGGGCGGAGCGATCAACACCGGCGCCGCGACGTACGCCGGGTGGTCCGAGGTGCACACGTTGACGCCGAACGCACAGGGGTACTTCTCGGTGCGCCTGGGCAGCGGAACAGCATTGCCGAGCATGAGCGGCTTCACGCTGAGCGATCTGCTCTCGTTGCATCTGCAGGTGGAAGTGAAGCCCGCAGCGGCGGCCGATACGAGCTACGAACTGCTCGACACCAATGCCAGCGAGACCATCGATCGCTCGCCGGTGCTCTCGGTGCCGTTTGCGCTCAACGCTGACATGCTCGACCAACGCGACGTGGGCACGGGCAGTGGCAGCATCCCGGTGCTCGGTAGCGGCGGCACCATTGCTGCCGCACAAGTGCCGTCGGGGACGACCGCCGACCGCTTCATCATCGATACGAACAATACCGAAACCTCGGCCGTTACCTTGCAGTTCGGGGCCACGCTCGCCAAGACGCTCTCGTATGACATCGCCAACGGCTACTTCGCGTTTAACGACGACGTGCGCATCCAGGGCGACCTCACGGTGACGGGCCTTGTGAACGGCGTCGACATCACGAATCTCCAGGCGGACACCGGAGGCTTGCTGCGTGTTGCTTCCGGTGGCGGCCTCAACGTTGTGGTGACGGGAGGGACGTATCGTCTGAACGGCGAACTGACTGCCTTCGCCGGCCAGAGCGGCGTCGCCGTTGCCGCGAATGCGACGAACTATCTCTTCTTCGGATCGGGCGGCCTTACCGTCCGCGTGGGCGCGTTCCCCGCCGACGAGGCCCACATTCCGCTCGCGATCGTGACGACAAACGCCGGCGCGGTGACGGGCGTCGACGACCGGCGCCCCTACTTGAGCGACGATCGCGAGCACAGTGAGAAGATTGTACTTGCTGCGCAGTACCCCGGTGCCAGCTACGCCGGCGATGGCAGCAACAACATCGGGCAGCTCTCCGTGCAGAAGGACGACGCACTGCAGCGCAACTACTACCGGTGGGCGTCGACGCAACCGACACTCCAGGATATCGACCTCACGACGCGCTTCACGCTTGGTAACGACTTCGTGCGCTGGGGTAGTGGCATCACGTTGCAGTACCGCACAGCCACGGCCGACAGCAGTCAGAACGCCATTGCGTCGATCGCGGTCTACGACACCGCGGGCAATGCCGTCACGCTCATGGGATCCTCGACGAACCTTGCCTCGACGACATGGGCTTCGACGACGCTGACCTTCGCGGGTTCCCCAACGTGGCAGCCCGGCGGAGAAGTGACGGTCGTGATTCGATTTGCCTCCAAGGATAGTCATGAAGCGCACATCGGCGCGCTGACCTTGGGCACAGTCCGTCTGGATCGCGAGTAACCCTTGCAATTGTTTCCCACTTTTGGTATGATATTCCGATACACCCACCCCCTTATGCAGAGCTCACGCTCCACATCGGCACTCACGCGCTTGCTTGCAGCGGCGCTCGCGATCGCTCTGCCGAGTGTCGCACTTGCAGCGTCGAGCTGGGAGCCGACGCTCTTGGTGAACACCGAGTCGTTCCAGACGATCGACTCCGGCAGCGGAACGTCGGATCGTGAATTGCGCTTCGGCGACACGACGACGGAGAAGCTCTTCTATGATGTGACGAATGCGCGCTTTACCTTTACCCGCGATTTGCGCGTACAGGGCAATATCGTTGCCACGGGCGCTCTCGTTATCAAGAAGGCGATCTCCGGCGCGTCACTCGTGATCGATGCCAACGCGTCCTTCGCACACTCCGGCGTGACGATCAGTACGATCGGCGGCGCGGTCTTCAATGAGAACAGCAATGATGCCGACTTCCGCGTGGAAGGCGACACCGATGCCAACCTCGTCTTCGGCGATGCGTCCACCGACCGCGTGGGCATTGGCACCGCGACTCCCGATGCGAAGCTCGATGTGGTGGGAACGGTTTCCGGTTCCACGATCTACGCCGCCACGAGCCTGCGCTCGTCCGGCTCGCTCGTCTGGGAAGGACAGGCGTCCGGCTCCGCTCTGTATATCGGCGGCACATTCGAGGGAGCGGGCCTCTCCTCGTGTAACGGCGCACTGCAGAAGCTCTTGTGGAATTCCACGACCAAGCGTTTCGAGTGTGGCGTAGACGACAGCGGATCGGCGTTCACGCAGAACGCCGCTGACGATCGCTACGTCCGTAAGGCGGGCGATACCATGACGGGCGCTCTGACGATCGACGTCGCCGGCGAAGGAACGACGGCGCTCTCGGTTTCCGGCGCATTCATCTTCAACGAGAGCGGGCTCAATAATGATGCGCGTATGGAAGGTGACACCGACCAAAACCTGTTCTTCCTTGATGCATCCACCGATCGCGTCGGTATCGGCACGTCCACGCCCAAGGCGAAGCTCGACGTCGTTGGCACGCTTTCCGGCTCTGCGCTGCACGTGAGCGGCGCCTCGGTGATCCGCGGCACACTCGCGGCTAGCGGCGCCATTCGTACCGAAGGCAGCCTCTCCGGCGCCACGCTCACCGTCGACGGCTCTGTGACGATCCGCGGGCAAACGTACTCGTTCCCCACGAGCCAGACGGCCAACGGCTTCCTCAAGACCGACGGCAACGGCAACCTTTCCTGGACCACGTCGCTCGGCAATGGCAGCGGCAACTTGATCTCGCTCCACCCGGAATACGCCGGTGCCGTGTACTTCCAGAGCGGCTCGACCTACGTGGGTCAGCTGACGCTCTCGGGCGGCACGACTGGCTTGGAGAACAGCTACGTCTGGACGTCGACCCAGGGCACCACCCAGGATTACTGGGTTTCCGTGCGCTTCCGCATCCCCGATAACTTCAGCACATGGGATGCCGTGGCGCCGATCCAACTGCGGTACAAGACGGGTGTGGCGTCGAACGCCAACAACCATGTGACGGTGCGCCTGCGCGACACGGCCGGCTCGCTTGTGACGCTGACCAACGGCGGCGCCCTGGCCAACACGTCGTGGACGACTGCGGCGATTACCGGCCCTGAGAGCGCCGGAACATGGACGCCTAAGGGCTACGGCACGGTCTACGTCAAACTCGCGGCCAATAGCACCGCTGGGGCCAACGCCGCCGCAGGCTTCCTCAACCTGAACTTCGAAACGACCAACCCGTAAAGCTTCTCACCGGAAAGTGACGACCACGGTCGGCGCGTAAGCGTCGGCCGTTTTGGTACAGGGCGAATTATTCCGCTTGCGAACGGAGCGTCATTTCGTCGTAGACAAGCTTGGAGAGTTCGCCGATGACACCGGCAAGGATGTGCGAATCGTAGCCCCGGGACATGATGCACAGCAGGTAGTCGCCGCCCGGATGGTAGACGATGCCGCAATCGTGGAGCTGACGGCCGCCATCTTCCGTGCGACGCTCCCCGAATTTGTGTGCGACTGCCACCCCCGGCGGCACCCCTGCGACGAGGCCGTCACGGAACGTGGTACGGGTAAGTAATGCCAATGCTTTTTGGCTCAAGTCCTTGCACAGGTACGAAGTGTTGTAGAGTTGGCGGAAGATGGACGTTGCTTGTTGGACCGTGAGGGAATCATCGTTGAGGCGCTCGCGATTGAGCAACCCCAGCTCCTCCATGGAAATAAGGAAGAGCGGCTCCTCGGGGCTGACGGTATCGAGGTAGGCATGGAGCGCGTTGGTGGCGTCGTTATCGGATTCGATGATCATGTACTCCAATAGTTTCTCGATCGTGTAGGTCTTCCCCGCTTGCACGGAGCGCTCGGGGGCAAAATTTTGCGCGTAGGAGGCAAGAAGATCTTCGGTAATCAGGACGCGCTGCTGCAGGGCTTCAGGATGGTCTTCTACATACTTGAAGACAGCGAGGAGTACGGCGCTCTTGAGGAGGCTCGCGGCCGAATACTCTTCCATTTCGTTGATACCCATCCACGGCCCGAATTGCAGATCGCGCAGGTAGAGGGAAACGTGGTTCGACCGCCCCTCGGCGAAGATGTCATCAATGTGCTGCTGCAGATCGACTTTGAATTTCGAGAATTCTTCCTTCCGTGCGATGTTGTTCTCCGGCTCGCAGCGCAACCAGGGGTTGATGAGCGCAAAGTCGCCGTCACAGCCGTGCATGATTGATGCCTTGAGCGGCGTATGCGTGTGCAGCCAGTACGTTGTGGCAGAGCCAAGTACTACGCTGCCGAGGATTGCCAATAGCAGTTGCACGCGCCGCATGTCTTCCTACGATGCTACGCCTCGCCGTGGGGGCGTCAAGCGTGGTCGACGTTGCGGGCGGTGAACCAGGTGTTGCAGCCCCATTCAAATACTCCGTTGCGCAGTGATGCCCGTTCGAAACCTGCTTCGCGGAGCAGCGACGCCATCGTTGCCGCGCTCAGGAGCTGCGCATGTTCGTCGATTTCCTCCTTACTGAGCAAGCCGATGGCCGCCAGAGTGGTTAGCAGTACGTGAGTGCGCGGATGGGGCGTGGTGATGACCACGAGGCCGCCGGGCTTGAGCACCCTGCGCACATCGCGAAGCAGAGACGGCAATGCGGAGAGCGGCAGGTGTTCGAACGTCGCCAGCGCAGTGACCACATCCATACTGGCGCTTTGGAAGGGGAGTGGCGTGCCCCCCGCGAGGTCATGAGCGGCGATCGAGACGCCCGCTTTGGGCGAGCTACAGCGCCGATCAACACCGTACTTGGAGGTGAACCGCGTCTGCAGCAAGAAGGTAGGCGGCATGCCGCAGCCGATGTCGAGGACGGCTCCCGAACGCAGTGTCTCCGGGATCAGGTGGTCGGCCATGCCTGCTCTGCGGTGGGCTAGGTAGCCTTCCAGCAGCCCCGAGCCGCGCGTGCCATGGACGTGGCGCATGTCAGTACGTCTCGAACATGTAGATCTTCTGATTGATGTCCATCTTGACTGTGGGAAGGTGGGCGTCCCAGTCGAAGTACTCCTCAGCCTCGCTGTGGCGGTCGAGCATCCAGAGATTGAGGGCCAGCAGCATGCGCGTGCGGTGTTCCGTGGGTTCAAACCAACGGCTTTGGCGCAAGTGATCGAGGCTTTCTTGGTACTTGTGCTGCTTGGCCAGCAGGGTGGATCGCAGGATGATATTGGCCAGTTCGTCGCCGCCCATCGCCTCTGCCGTGCTCACTGCTTGCTCGGCGATATCCAGACGGCCAGTGCCGATGGCAACAGCCGCCGCGACATGGTGGATGGGGAGGTGGTTGCGCGTGATGGCGAGTCCTTGGGTCACGAGGGCGGTGGCTTCTTCCAGGCGGCCGTACTGGAGGCGATTGTTGCCCAGGAGCACGTACCCGGTGACGGCCAGGGGCGCGTTGCGTACCATGCTCTCGCCCAGGGCGGTCTCATTGCGCCAGACCATGTTGCGGGGCACGAGTACGAAGATGTAGGCCACGATAATCGCAGTGAAGACGGTCGGCGCAACTTGGCGCCAGCGGTTCCAGAGCTGCAGCGCTGCGAAGCCCCCGATCATCGCCAGCCCCGCCGACGGCGCGTAGAGCCAACGTTCGGCGAAGAAGTCGATGGAGTGGTAGAAGGGGATTTTGGAGAAGGGGAAGTACAGCACGAGGAATGTCAGCACACCGATGCCCGCGGGTGATCGCCGCGCTCGGGGCCATGCGAGGGTGACGACAGCAGTCAGGACTAGTGCAATGCCCGCGATGGACATCCACGAACCCCAGGGCGCGTCGATGAGTGGTATGTGCGCGAAGCCGTACGTTGCTGAGAGGTTCCACGGCACGTACGTGAGGCCCACGGACAGGAAGAAGAGCTGCATCGCCGTCCACGGGACAAGCTCCGGTGACACGTACCCGAGCGGGTTTTGCCCGAAGTAGAGAATTTCGATGCCTGGAACGAATGTGTTGCCCACGGCGATGTGGTGCAGAGCGAAAAAGATGCCGATGGCACCAGCTTGCGCTGCCGTGGGTACCAGCGCTGCGCGCAGCCCGCGCCACCCCTGCAACAGCCATACGGAGCCGGCGAAGACGCCGGGCAGTACCAAGGCCGATTCCTTGCTGAGAAAGGCGCACAGTGCAAGGACGCCGGCTGTCAGACTCTGCGCCGTGCGCCAACGGCCCCGTGCAGCGCATGCATGCAGGAAGCAGAGCCACGCCGCAAAGCCAAACACCGCGACGAGCAGCTCGTCGCGCGCCTTCAGGTACGCCACTGATTCGGTGTGGATGGGGAAGAATGCGAAGCAGAGTGCCGTCATCCAAGCGAGCGTCGAGTTGCCAAAGAGCCTGCGCGTCACGAGGAAGAGGAGCCAGCAGGCGAGGCCGTTGAGGGCGATACTCGCGGCATGGAAGGAGAAGGGTGAAGCACCGAACAGCAGGTAGTTGAGTGCGAAGCTGGCGAAGGTGAGCGGGCGGTAGTGGGCGTTGCTAGTAAGGCGGTTGAGCGAGGGGTGCCACCAGACGTCCCAGAGGTAGTTCCACGAACGCAGCGCGCTGTTTTGGTAGAAGAACGCGTCGTCGTAGACGAATTCCCCGCCGAGCGTGTTGCTGTAGAGCACCACGCTCAACGTCAAGAACGCGAGCGCTGGGCAGAGCCCTGTCGCTGTGCACCACCGGCGAAACATATGGAAGCGATCCAGCATGCCCCACAGCATACCATGCCTTTGCCCTGTGCTATTCCTGCATGCGCACCGTCACCGCGGGCAGCGGCGCGGCTGTGGTCGCCGTTGCTCCCGTCGTTGGGAACTGCGTCGGGTATGCAGTGTAGGCGTTTGTCACCTGCCAGCCCACGTTGCGCAGTGTGGTGTAGGCGCTCGGGAAGCCGTTGATCGGGTTTAAGTTACCCACGGCCCACCCACGCAGGGTGTGGGCGAGGGAGTTGTTGTTGATGGCGAGCCAGTACAATCCCGGCTGGATGGTGACGGGGAGGGTTCCTCCGCCAGTGGTCGTGCAGCCGCTGGGGCAGATGGAGCGTTGGCCCGTTGCTGTGGTCGCAACGGTGCCGGCGTCGACCACGAGAGTATCGGGGTAGCCGCGGCCCGTGTCGTTGTAGATCGCCAGGCGTACTTCTGCCGAAGCGGCGGTCGTTTGGACTGAGACCGACATGCCGTTGATGGTCATGACTTTCTGGGCAATGAAGGGGAGTACGCGAATGGTTGCCGTGGTGGTGAGCACCGCAGTGGTCAGCGCCGTACCGTCGCCCGGCGCGCCGTACCACTGGTTCATGGTGTTGCCCATGGAAATAAAGCCGCCGTTCAGGCCGTAGCCCGATGCGTCGACTACTTGCCAGTTGGCACCGTCACTGACCACCGTCACCTGCTGGCCGCGGTTGGTGAGGCGCCACCGGCTGACACGATCGATGGTTTGGCTTGAGGTGGTGGCGATGATGACGGGGCGAATCTGCGAGTCGTTGGTCGCACTGGTTTTCTTGATGGTGTACTGGCGCCCGTTGATGCCCACGGCCGTTGGGAGCGTGAGGGTGATCATGGACGAGCCGGACGCGAAGATGATCTGATCGCCGCCGTTGATCGAGCCGGTGGCTGTGACCACGCGTACGCTGGTGGCAAACGTACCGCTAGAGGTGAAGGAGGAGTGGGGCGATGCTGTGTTGATGCCGACTTTCTGCCCGCCGTTGGCGTAGAGCGTGGGCTGCAATTGGTTACCCGGGCGCAGCACGAGTACGCCCGACGATGCCAAACGCGATGAGGCATGGACGACGGAGCCGGACATCGTACCTCGCACGTTGAGGAGGTCGGTGGTTTCGTTCCAGGTGAATTCCGCTTCACCGCCGAAGGCCGTAGCGTCATTGTATTGCACATACGTATCGGAGCCGCCTGGGGCGCCGGAACCCCCCTGGTCCGTACCGCAGGAGAAGCGCCCAGTGGCTTCATCCCAGAGCAGTTTCGATGTCGCTCCCGTGTCGCAGTCACGCAGGCCGGCACCCTGGAGGAAGGACCCCAGGTAGAGGCTGGCTCCGGAACCGGCGCCCTCAAAGACAAGCGTGCCGGAGGAGGCGAGAGTGTTTTGCCCTCGCACGACGGTGCCGGACATGGTTCCAAGGACATCCAGCGCTGCCTTGGCAGTGGTTTTTCCGACGCCCACATTGCCTCCGTCAGGGTTGATGTAGAGGGCGGCGGGGCTGCCTGCGTTGAAAGAGCCTATTTCATTATCGCCCAAACGTAGCTGTTGTCCTGCGCTTCCTTGGCCGACTTTGAAACCCCATGTTCCGGACGAATCATACACATCCAGCGTGTACTCTGGCCCGCTGCCCTGACCAATTTGCACTTGGCTCAGGCTGGCATCAGCGAAGAAGATGAGATTGTTCTGATTGTTCTTTATCGAAACGTCGTTGTCCTTCCCCGAGGAGTTGAGGATGGTGGCCCCCGACACAGAGAGCGCTGTCGTGTTTTCGCCTGCGACGTCGATCGTCAGTGCGCCGGTCATCGTATCGCCGCTGGCGAGCACATAGTGATTCACGATGCCTGACGCGCCGCTCTGATCTGTGCCGCACGAGAAGCGCCCGGTTGCCGCATCCCAGAGAAGCTTGCTCGTGAGTGCCGTGTCGCAGTCGGTTGAAGCGGAGAGGCCTGCGCCGGAGAACGAGCGCGTTGCGTAGACGGTGGCACCCGAGAACACGTTGACCACTTGCAGGTTGCTATCGATTCGCAGCGTCCTCGCTGAAGGGCGGAAGAGCTTTGCGTCGAACGTTGTGCCTGTACCGAATTGCACATGAGGCTGGTCGACCGTTCCTTGCGCGCCGATACGTAGGCCGCCCGTGGAACTGGCAATGGTGAGTGCGAATGCGCCGGTTGATGTTTGCTGGATGTCCGTGGGTCCAGCCACATGCATGCCGCGCCCGAATGCAGCAGCGCCTTGCACCGTAAGGTCATGGCCGATCGTAGCCTTTGTGCGGACATCCAATGAGCCAAGCGTTGTGGCGCCTGCTTCAAGCTGGTCGATCTGTGCACCGCCCATGTCGAATACATTGAAAGCTTTGGTGTAGTACGCGATGTCGATGACATAGCGCCCCTGCACCGCAACGCCGTGGACGCCGCTCATCGGCATTGTGCCCATGCGCACGGGCGTGCTGGGGTCGCTGATATCCAGAGTGAGTATGGAGCCGTTGGAGTGCTGCGCCACGTACAGATGTTTGCCACTCACGGCCATGCGGTACCCCAAACTGTCGAGATCGACAGTGCTCACCGCAGCGGGGATATTGGTCGGATCTGCAATGTCGAATGTCTCAAGGCCGTTTGAGTCGGCGACGTACAGGTAGCGCCCTTGCACGGCAACCGCCCAGGGGCCAGAGCCGGTGCTGAGCTCATCGACAACGAATGGCTTCTTGGGATTGCTGATATCGATGACGCTGACAGAGGGCAAGTTGGTGTTTCCCAGGAAGGCGTAGTTGCCTTGCACGGCGATGCCCCAAGGTTGGCTGGTGCCGCCCGTTGCAATCGAACCGACGAGCTCGGGGTTGCGGGGGTTGCGAACATCGACGATTTCCAGGCCATTGAGCACTTGGGATGGCAGATACAGGTAGCCCCCTTGCATCACGGCGTGATAGCCCCCTCCATTGACGCTCACTTCACTGATTTTTCGAGGATTTGCAGGGTTGCTGATATCAATGACTTCTACGGGATTCGATACCGTGTAGACGTATTGCCCTTGAGCGACGAGGGATTGGGGCCCGTTGGCAAGCGAAAGGAAACTCACTTGCGTCGGCGTATTCGGCTTCGAGATGTCCATGACGCTCAAGCCCTGGTATGCGCCTCCTTCCATCGCGACGTAGGCATAGTTCCCCTGCACAACAACATCGTTGGGGTTGCCGGCGAGCGTCCCCGAGCCGAGGTACGATTGTGGTACACGGTTTTTGACAAGCAATTGCGGCATGATCCGGCGACTGCCGTCCTGTATTGCGCCCGTGCCCATAATGATGCTGCCGAAGCGCAAATCGGTGGCGATGAGTGGCGCCGTGCTAGCGCCCGTGCCACTGACGTGCAGCAGCTTGCCCGACATCGCCCCGCGAATATTCAGGAGCGAAGCCGTTGTCGCTGTGGCAGCATTGCCGCTTTGAATATGCAGAGCACCGGTCATGGTGTCACCTGCTTGATTGACGAACATGCCTTCCGCACTGACGTAGGAGATGCCGCCACCACCACCATCATCCGTCCCGCACGACAGGTTGCCGCTGCCATCGGTATCGATCGTGTCGCAGTTGGCGAGCGCTCCAATGGTGACGTTGCCGGTAAACGTCGTATTCGCCCCCGTCGGCGAGATCGTCAGGTCGCCGCTCGTATCCGTTCCGAAGTCCACATAGGAAGAGCTGTCCGTATACGTGAGGCGCAGCTGCGGCCCCGTCGTATCGAGCAATTCCAAACGCCTGTCGGGAGTGGCGGTGCCGATGCCCATGTGATCCGTGGCGTCGTCCCAGAAGAACATCGCATTATCCTGCGAGAGCACGCCGCTGGCTCCCGCAAAGATCACGCTGCCCTGGGTCATGTTACTGAGCGTGACGCCGGGGAACGTCGGGCTGTCATCCGTCCCCACGTACTGGTTCATGTCGATGGCATAGATATTCGGCGCGTCATCGGTGCCGCAGCCCACCGCACCGGCTCCATCGGTCTCGAGTGCGCTGCAGCTGCTGAGCGTCGACAGCGTCAGGTCGCTATATGACGGCGCATCATCCGTCCCCACGTTCTGGTTCATGTCGATGGCATACGTATTGGCGCTGTATTCCGGGTCGGTCTCCGCGCCTGGGACACCCGCTGCGGTGATGTACCCCGTGGCGTTGGTGAAGGCCACGCTCACCGTATTCGTCGGCGACACAGCCACGTTGATATCGGTGCCGTCGCTGAAGGTGATCGTTTCCCCTTGGTCGACGGTTTCGGTCGTGCCGCCGTCGGTGATGCCGAAGCTGGCGAGCGTGTCATTGTCCGTATCGCAGTACACGTTGCCCGATATGTCCGTCGCCAAGACCGACGCGCCGTTGCAGTTGGTCGTGCCGCTGATCGTGGCGTTGCCGAACGTGCCGAACGTGCCGTTCATGTACGTGGCATTTGCCAAGTAAAAGTACCCGTTGTTGCCGTAGATGTTGCCCCAGCGATTGCTGCCACCGCCCAGGTCGTAGGTGTTGTCGGACGACGGCAGGATGCTCGAACCGACGTAGGCGTTGAACACGGCCGTGTCCATCGACGAATCGCCCAGCGTCACGTTGCCGAAGAACTGCGTTGCGCCGCCGGCGTCGATCGTCATGTAGTTGCTCGTACTATCGTAGTTCTCAATGTCGACGATGTTGCCCGATTGCGCGTCGTCGGCCTGTACGTTCAGCTGCACCTGGTCGGTTTGGCCGTCGATCGTGAGGCCGCCGGTCATGGTGTCGCCCTGCGTGAGGACATAGCGGCTATCACCGATGACAATGACCCCGCCACTGAACGATTCCGTGCCCACTTCGGGGACGCTGCCGCCGCTTTGGTCCGTTCCGCAGGAGAATCTGCCCGTCGCACTGTCCCACAGGAGCTTGCTGGTGGCTCCCGTATCGCAGTCGGAGAGGCCGAAGCCTTGCAGCGTGGAGCCGGTGAGTATCGTATTTTGCTCCATCACCAATGACCCGGATACGGAGAGCGTGTTCTGCACGCGGAGATTTGATCCTGAAATGGTTCCCACAACTTCCAGTTGTGTGTCGGGCGTCGCGCTGCTGCCCACCCCCATGCGCCCTAGGAAGGTCGAGTCGCCACCCTGGATGGTGAGCGCTGCACCGGAGAGTGTTCCGCGCACGTCCACATCGTCGCTGAAAATGAATTTTTGCGTGAGCTGGTTAAACACCAGTGATTCCTGCAACGTGCTGCCGAAACGCAAGCCGATGCTTTCGGTGCCTCCCCCCTGGCCCCACTCGTCGACCGTTTCAAAATACTCGTTGGCTGCTGCATCGAATGTAATGGCGGCGGCCGTTGCTCCATGGCACAGCACTCCCGCAGCAATGACCACGGAAGAAAGCGCGCGGTGGAGCTGTTTTTTTCGAGACATAAATCCTTGTATTGTACCATAAATTCCCGGCTTTGACCTGCGGGACAACTTGCAACAAATACAAGAATAGTATGAAAACAACTAAGCATGCTATTCGGCTAGCTGTAGAGCGAAATTATTTAGCGATCCGACTCGACGTACATTTTCTGCATGCGGATGTTGCGAGCGGCCGTGGTTTGAGTTTCGACACCCAAAACCATGCGCATCGCCGTGGAGACTCCCGGCAAATTGCTCGTGACCGAACCTTCGGCACTCGTGCCCAGCGTCACGTTATCGAGTCGCCAGAACACCGTTGTGCACGCATCGGAGCAGTAGAAATATTGATCGTACACGTGGTTGCTCCGGTAGGGCATTCCTGTGTCCGTGACTGCCTGCGTACTGCCGTCTTTGCTTTCGAATTGCCAATTGGTATCCGTGCGGGGCGTCGAAAACTGGAACCCGATATGATGGCCTGCCGGGTCGTTGCCGCCGACCATCGTGGCGATGGTTTGGTTGGCGAGCCCCGAAAAAACGCGAATGCTCGTGTTTTCAATGGTTCCAATGCGTGCCGAGAAGAAAAATCCGCCAGAGCCGGAGTTCGCTCCACGGAAGACGGAGCTCGTGGCCGTGCTCGTTCCGGCATCATCGGCGGATGTTGTCGATGTGGCGAAATTGCTCATGTAGCCGAATGTTTCTATGGGCGTGGGATGCGACACGGTTGTGTCATTGGTGACCGTGGTGCCGTAGCCGTTGACCGTCGTGCCGCCGCCCGGCGTGAGAATCATGATGTTTTTTTCGAAGAGCGCTGGCTGCAAACTTGCTCCCAAACCGTTGGGCCCCCGTGCGCGCAGCATTTCGCGCCCGGCAATTTCCTTGGCGAAGAGATGGATGTCGCCGCTCCCTGTTTTTGGCATGTCGCGCCCGGCTGTGAACAGGAGTGACCCGGAGAGCATTGCCCCGCTGAGCATGCGAATTTTTTCATACGCAATGACCCCCGTTCCTGTATCGCGTTGCCCGAGCGTGCCGATATCCACCGTCAGCGCCCCCGTCATCGTGTCGCCTGCGACATTGACGTACCGCGTATCGAATGCCGTTTGCAATGCCCCGGTACCGGACCAGTCGCTTGCACCACTATCATCCGTCCCGCACGACAGGTTGCCGCTGCCATCGGTATCGATCGTGTCGCAGTTGGTGAGCGCTCCAATGGTCACGTTGCCGGTGAACGTTGTGTTGGCGCCTGTGGGAGTCACCGTGAAGTCTCCGTAGGTATCAACAGAGAAGTCGACGTAGCTCGAGCTGTCGCTGAATGTCAGGCGCATCTGTGGATTTCCGTTGGGGTCGAGCACTTCTAAACGCCGGTCAGGGGTGGCCGTGCCGATACCCATGCGGTCCGAGCTGTCATCCCAGAAGAACATCGCATTGTCCTGCGAGAGCACGCCGCTGGCTCCCGCAAAAACCACGCTCCCTTGTGTCATACTGGAGAGCGTGATGCCGGGGTGTGACGGTGAGTCATCCGTCCCCACGTTCTGGTTCATGTCGATGGCATACGTATTGGCGCTGTATTCCGGGTCGGTCTCCGCGCCTGGGACACCCGCTGCGGTGATGTACCCCGTGGCGTTGGTGAAGGCCACGCTCACCGTATTCGTCGGCGACACAGCCACGTTGATATCGGTGCCGTCGCTGAAGGTGATCGTTTCCCCTTGGTCGACGGTTTCGGTCGTGCCGCCGTCGGTGATGCCGAAGCTGGCGAGCGTGTCATTGTCCGTATCGCAGTACACGTTGCCCGATATGTCCGTCGCCAAGACCGACGCGCCGTTGCAGTTGGTCGTGCCGCTGATCGTGGCGTTGCCGAACGTGCCGAACGTGCCGTTCATGTACGTGGCATTTGCCAAGTAAAAGTACCCGTTGTTGCCGTAGATGTTGCCCCAGCGATTGCTGCCACCGCCCAGGTCGTAGGTGTTGTCGGACGACGGCAGGATGCTCGAACCGACGTAGGCGTTGAACACGGCCGTGTCCATCGACGAATCGCCCAGCGTCACGTTGCCGAAGAACTGCGTTGCGCCGCCGGCGTCGATCGTCATGTAGTTGCTCGTACTATCGTAGTTCTCAATGTCGACGATGTTGCCCGATTGCGCGTCGTCGGCCTGTACGTTCAGCTGCACCTGGTCGGTTTGGCCGTCGATCGTGAGGCCGCCGGTCATGGTGTCGCCCTGCGTGAGGACATAGCGGCTATCACCGATGACAATGACCCCGCCACTGAACGATTCCGTGCCCACTTCGGGGACGCTGCCGCCGCTTTGGTCCGTTCCGCAGGAGAATCTGCCCGTCGCACTGTCCCACAGGAGCTTGCTGGTGGCTCCCGTATCGCAGTCGACGAGCCCAACACCCGTGAGTGACTGAGCGATGTAGAGACTGTTGCCCGTGCCCGCGCCCTCGAAGACAAGTGTTCCGGAGGAGGCGAGGGTGGCATCGGCTTTGAGAACCGTGCCGCTCAGCGTCCCTGTAATGTACACATCGTCGTTGAAGCGGAACGCCGTCGCCGTGCGGTCGTAGGTCAGCGTTTTATTCACTGTTGCGCCGAATTTGAGTACCAGGTTGGCGCTGCTACTGTCGTCGATCACTTGAAATGCTTCGGTGTTGACGAGCAGCGTCGGCGACCAGGAGGATGCCGCCGCGGCACGAGCGCTCCACGACAGCAGCGTGAGGAGCGCTCCCGTCGCAAGCATGGCACGCGCGTGCGCGCTCTTCTGCCGATGGCGATGTGCAGAGGGCAAAATCCAGAAATTGTACCACAAAAACAGCTCTCCGTGAAGAGCCGCAGGCGTGGCTTATAGTGCGTCTTCGTCGATCGGCGGCAGCGGAATATCTACGCTGTTTTGGAGGCGATCGACAAGTTGGGGCGTTTTCGGCAGGCGCTCGGGTGGGCATGCTGCGTTCCGCCAGGTCGCGCGGATGGCCTCAATTGCTGCCGGAGATGCAAGGCTTTCGCAGAGTGCCGAGAGGTTGCCGTGGCGCGTCTTCGTCGCCAGCTCGGGAAGCCGGAAGAGCGCGGTGACCGCGGCGTCTTCGCCGCCGGACGTTTCCACGCGCAGCTCGTCGAGGATGGCGTCTTCGATGCTGTCGACGTCAATGCCGGCGATGAGCTTGAGGTCGCTCGACGACGCCGACGGATAGTAGCGCGTAAGGCCGAGCCGGCGCAGCGAGCAGGGGAGCTGAAAATCGGCGAGCACATCCGCAACCTGGGTCGCGAGGCCGCCCTCGACGTTGTGGTCTTCCACCACGAGCAGGTGGCGCGTTTCGAGAGCCGCGCGGATCACCGCGCCGGCATCGATGGGGCGCACACAGGCCATATTGAGCACGCGGATCGAGGTGTTCTTGCCCGCTTCGGGGCGCGCGAGCGCCGCCGTCGCGGCAGCCAGGGCGTCGTGGACGGCGTTCCCCACGGCTAGGATGGTGAGCGTGTCGCGCGTATCCCCGTGCCCGAGCAGCATGTCGGCCGCTCCGGTGAACGTGTAGTCGGCGTCGTAGAATGGCGTCTTGCCGCGCAGCACCTGCCCTTGTCCGTCGCGGCTGCTGAACAGGTAAACGCTCTCATGACCTTCGGCGACGAGTGCAAACGCCCGTTCGGCCATGGCGGCGATCTGGTTGCTGTCGGCGCCGACCCAGACTTGGGTGTGCCGGAAGGGGAGTGTGCAGTAGTTCTGCTCCTGGTGAGTCTCACCGTCTTCGCCGACGCTGATGCCGGCGTGGGTGCAATCGTGGAAGACGCCGCAGCGCGTGTGCCCGCAGTTGATGTCGATGAGGCGGGAGGAGGCGCGGGCCTCGTTGGTGCCAAACGCCGCGAACGTGTACGTCACGGGGAGCAACCCCGCCTGGCGCAGGCCTGCGGCCATCATCGCCATGTTGCCTTCGGCGACGCCGACGTTGAGCACGCGCTCGGGGAATTCTTTGGCCACGGCGTCGAACCCGCCGGAGCCTGCAAGGTCGGCATGGAGCACGATGATGCGCGGGTCGGCGTGCATCAGCGCGTTGATGTGCACGGCGCCGAGGTCGCGGCGGGCGGCGCCCTTCTCGGACGTCACGGCCCGTGTGTAGCCTTTGGGTTTCCAGGCGAGCGCGATATCGGTTTCCACCGGTGTCCGGGCACGGGCGATTTCCTTTTCTCGATGCGGTGCGTAGGCCTTCGCAAGCTCCTCCATGGGCGGGAAGGCAGTAAGCGCGGCTGCGGCAACGTCGGCTTTGAGCGGCGAGCCGTGGAAGTTGGCTTTGCCCGTGTTCGAGCCTTCCTCCATCACTGCAACGCCATGGCCCATGGTGGTGTAGTAGACGATGCAGATGGGAGCATCGTTCTTCGCGAGTTGCTCCGCGTGCCGGAGCGCGGCGACGACGTGGCTCGACGCGTTGCCGTTCTGCACTTCGATGACCTGCCAGCCGCAGGCATGCGCGATGGCTGCGAGATCGGCGGCGACGGTGCGCGAGGGCTGGTCGGAGAGCTGTACGTCGTTGAGATCAATGTGGACGACGAGGTTCCCCAGCTTCAGGTGCGATGCCAGGCGGAAGGCTTCCATCACCTGGCCTTCCTGTGCGTCGCCGTCGGCGAGGAGCACGTCGACGATGCCCTTCTTGCGTTGCAGTTTCAGGCCGAGCGCCGTACCCAGGCCGTGCGAGACGCCCTTGCCCAGGGGCCCGGTGCCGAACGGGATATCGCCGATGCCGGCTTCCACATGCCCGGGCAGGCCGCTCGGCGTGCGGAACGTATCGATGATGGCTTGCGGAGAAGAGAGGCGCGCGTCATCGGCACCGCGCCCGAAGAGCCACTGCATGCCGTAGGCGAGCACGGAGAGGTGGCCCGCGCTGTAGCGCAGGGGCTGGTCGACTGCGGGGTCGCGCAGCTTGTGGACCCAGTATGCGAAGGTGAAGGCGGAGAGCGGTCCGCCTGGGTGGCCCGAGGCGTGCTTCGTCGGCGCTTCGATGGCGAGCCGGCAGAGCACCTGATGGGCGAGGGTGTACGCTTGGACTTCCTCCTTGGAAAGTGTCGCCGCTTCGTCCGGCCCGATCCATACGCGGTCAAAGGTCCGCGCCGCAGCGACGAGGCGTTGCAGCGACATCGGTACGACGTCCGTCGGTTGCTGCTGGAGGTGTGCGGAGGTGGGGCGCGGCATGATCGGAGTATAGGGAAATTAGCGGTGGAGGAGGAGCATGGCCTTGGGGGCGTCGGCGACGGTTGCTTTGTTGCCGTTCCAGTCGTGGATGGCGTCGAGGAGCGTTTGTGTCGCATACCGATACCCCTCGCCGCGTTTCGTGCCCGGGTCGTTGGTGATAAACACATCGGACGCATACCCCGTAATGACGAGCATGTGGTAGGGCGGGCCGTCGCCGGAGAAGTAGGGGTTGCCCAGCTGCTGCCCCTGCGCGGGGATGATGACCGGCATGCCATCGAGGAGCGCATCTTGCATGGCACCTTGGGTGACGGCGTCGCCCGTGAGCACTGTGCTTTGGTAGCCGTAGTATTGTTCGGCGACGCGCGCGAGCGTGGCGATGTTGATGTCGTGCGGCAGATCGTTGCGCTCCAGCCAGGCGCTGAGCGCCAGGAGTTCACCCTCGGCGTCGTCGCGCGTGAGCGGCGTCCCTTCCAAGAAGTGATGCACCATGATCAGGCTCATTTCCTCACAGGCTTCTTCGTGGAGCTCGTCCCAGACGGCGAACGGCGCCTGCGGCGAAAAGGGAACATCCAGCGCCACGGCGTTCGGTCGCGGTTCCTTCGCATGGCGCTCCACAGATGATGTTGCGGGCATTGCCGCTGGCGACGAGCGCGGTGCGGCTGCGGCAACGACGGAAGACGAAGAGACTGTGGAGGAGGCAGCCGACGAGGAACGCGCACCTTCGGCGACGGGGCGCGTCGCCGTTTCGGGTGCGCACGCTGCGAGCGTCATGCCGACGAGCGAGAGAAGGACGAAGCGCATCGGGCAGAGCCTACTGCACGCACTGTGTGTGCGCGAGTCCATTGAGCCTTCGCAGGCGCGGGAGTAGGCTCGGTGCATGAAGCTCTTCATTGACACTGCCAATCTTGCCCAGGTCGCCGAGATCGCCTCATGGGGCGTGCTCGACGGGGTCACCACCAACCCCACGCTTGTCGCCAAGGAAGGCGCCGATTTCAAGAAGACGGTCATCGCGATGTGCAAGCTCGTTCCCAACGTCTCCGCGCAGGTGACGGCTCCTGACGCCGAGGGCATGATCAAGCAGGCGGGAGAGTACGCGCGCTGGCATCGCAACGTTGTCGTCAAAGTCCCGATGACGACCGACGGCCTCAAGGTGCTGTCGTGGTGCCGCAGCAAGAAGATCCGTACCAACACCACGCTGATCTTTTCCACCGCGCAGGCGATTCTTGCCGCAAAGGCGGGCGCGTCCATCATCAGCCCGTTCATCGGCCGCCTGGATGACGCGGGTGAAGACGGCATGGGGCTCATCGCGGAGATCATGGAGGCGTGGAGCAACTACGGCTTTTCGACGGAAGTGCTCGTGGCGTCTATCCGGCACCCCCGCCATGTCATCGACGCCGCGCGCCTGGGCGCACACATCTGTACCGTGCCGTACGAGGTGTTCCAGAAGCTCCCCAAGCATCCGCTCAGCGACAAGGGGCTGGCAGCGTTTCGCGCCGATTGGGAACAGGTGACGAAGAAGCCGGCAACACTCATCGCCAAGCGCTGAGGCGCCTCTTTTCCTTCGTTCCCCTCCGCATCATGCATCTCGGGCTTGTCGGACTCGCCACCATGGGCGCCAACCTCGCGCGCAATGCGGCGCGCAACGGTGTGAGCGTTGCGGTCTACAACAGAACGCATGAGCGCACCGAGGAATTCCTCAAGCAACACGGCCATGAGGGCATGCTGGAAGGGGTGAAGACGCTCAAGGATCTTTGCAACGCGCTTCCAGCACCGCGCGTCATTCTTCTCATGGTCAAGGCGGGCGAGGCGGTAGATAGCGTCATCGAGGAAGTGCTGCCGCATCTGGAGCAGGGGGATATCTTGATCGACGGAGGCAACAGCGCGTACCGCGATACCGAACGTCGCGGCGCGTTTACGGCCAAGAAGGGCGTGCGTTACCTGGGTCTTGGCGTGAGCGGCGGCGAAGAGGGTGCGCTGCACGGCCCGAGCATGATGCCCGGCGGCGATCGCAGCGCCTACGACCATGTGGAACCCATGCTGCGCCTCATGGCCGCCGATGACGGCGGGGGCGGCGCGTGCGTGGCGTACTGCGGTCCGGGCGGCGCGGGGCATTTTGTCAAAATGGTCCATAATGGCATCGAGTACGGGATGATGCAGATCATCGCCGAGGCGGTCGATGTGCTGCGCTCCATCGGTGGCTACGATCTCTCCGCACTCGCGGAAACCTTCGACGCCTGGAGGCAGATGCCCGAGACCGAGTCGTTCCTCCTCGACGTCACGACGCAGGTGTTGGAGTACATCGACCCCACAACGAAAATCCGCCTACTGGAGATGGTCGGCGATGCGGCGGGTCAAAAAGGAACGGGGAAATGGACCGTCGAAGCTGCATATGGCTACAGGGTCGCCGTGCCGACGATCGCCGCGGCCGTCGACGCGCGGATCATCTCTGGCTCCAACGATCTTCGCGCGCGCGGCAAGGCCGTGCCGCTCGTCGTTGATTTGCAGGAAATGCCTCCGCGCCCGTTAAAGATGCGGTCGCTTGTGCGTTCCGCGCTGGAGTTGTCGACGCTTGCTGCGTACCAGCAGGGCTTTGAGCTCCTGGCTGCGGCATCCAAGGCCGAAGGCTGGTCGCTTGATCTCGCCGAGACGGCGCGTATTTGGCGGGGTGGCTGCATCATCCGCTCGGGCGCGCTGCGCATGTTCCAACGCATGTTCGGCGATGATCCGGAGCAGGCCACGGCCAGCAGGGAAACGTTCCTGTATCGCTTCGAAGGAGAGCGCCAGTTGGAATGGCGCCGCACCGTGGAGCTGTCGGTGAGCCGCGGGGTGCCCGTTCCGGCCATGATGTCGGCGTTGGCGTACGTCGACGCGCTGCGTCGGGACCGCCTTCCGCAGTACGTGATCCAGGCTCAGCGCGATGCGTTCGGCGCTCACGGTTTTGCGCGCACGGATCAGCAAGGAGCGTTTCATTCGCCGTGGAAGCACGTCGCGTGATTGCCCGCGGAGGGGCGTTGGCGTAGTATTGGTGCATGACGAAATCCTTCGATGCATTCCAGAAGCTTTGCCAGGAACGACGCAGTATTCGCTACTTCGACAAGGGCGCTCTCACCGCCGAAGAAATCTTGTCGCTGCTGGATGTGGCGCACATGGCTCCCAGCGTCGAGAACATCCAGCCCTGGAAATTCCACGTGGTGATGAGCCAGAAGCTTCTCACGAAGTTGCGCGATGCTCCGTGCTACGGGAACTTCATCGAAGGAGCGGCCGCTTTTGTCATCGTCACCTGCGACCAGGCCATCCGTCCGGTGACGGGCGAAACGTTGTGGCATCCCAAAGAACTTGAATATTCGTGCGTCGCGGCCATGGAGAATATCGTGCTGGCCGCCACCGCGCGGGAACTTGCGTCGTGCTGGGTATCACTCCATCAGGGCATCGTCCACGAAGTGCTGCGTCTGCCGCCCACCGAAGTCGTTATCGGCGGCATTTTGCTCGGGCATTGGAAACGCGGCGAAGAGCAGGCGAGTAACGGGCATCAGCGCCGCCCGGTGCGCGAGCAGGTCGTGTTTCACGAATAGCGTCAGCGCCCCGCCGTGAGCAGCGCCGCCCCGAGCGTGGAGGCGTGTTCGGTTTGTTCGCCGGCGAGGCGAGGCAGGGGGGTCCCCGGCAGAAGCCATCGCTTCAATTCTTCTTCCACTTTGGGCAGGTGCGGTCGCAGCGCTTTCCCTGCGCTGCCGCCGAAGACGATGACGTTGGGGTCGAAGGCGTGCGTGAGGCTGCTGCAGAGCCATGCCACCTCGCGGAAGACGTGCGGCTGTAGGAAGGAGCACACTTGTCCTTCGAGGTAATCCTGGGGGCGCTGTGCCGCAACGCAGCGTTTGCTGAAGGCGGTACCCGAGAGGAACTGCTCCACATCGCCGCGCTGGTCGTCGGTGTCGTAGGGCGGTTGCCCCGGCACGAGGAGCATGTGGCCGATCTCTCCCGCAAACCCGCGCCCGCCGTGGAAAATGTTGCCGTCGATCACCACGCCACCGCCGACGCCCGTGCCCATCGTGATGCCGATGACGACGCGCTCGCCCTTTCCGGCGCCGTTTTGCGCTTCGGCAAGGGCGAAGCAGTTCGCGTCATTGTCGATGGCGACGCGCATCTTCAAGCGTTCGGTGAGGAGCTTCAGGAGCGGGATGTCGTTCGAGCCCGGGATATTGGGCATGCGCACCACGATGCCTTCGGGCTGGCGCACCAAACCAGGAACACCCACGCCGACGCCGACGGTGTCGGGCTGGCGCATGCGTTCGATAAGCGCGACGATGTCTTCGTAGACGGCGTCCCACCCCCGCGATGCCTTCGTGGGCAGGCGCTCATGCACTTGCAGCGCCCAGGTCGTGGCATCGTACCGGGAGATCGAGCTTTTTGTGCCGCCTACGTCGACGCCGAGGATCGTGCCGGACATATGCGCCATCGTAGCACGATTGTCGTCGATGTCAGCGATTGTCGCCAACACACCATTTGCGCCCCCGCGCGATTGACCCGTTACGCTCGATGCGTAGACTTCTTTGCATGCCACGCTCACCCGCAGAACAAAAGGAGTTCATCCAGAAGCTGCGCGCGCTGTTCATCGTCGTCGTGCCGCTGCTGGGGTTCATCGCCGCGATCGTGCTGTGCTGGAACCGATACGTCTTCGCGAGCGACCTTCTCGTGCTCGGCGTCATGTACTTCTTCACGACGCTCGGCGTCACGATTGGGTACCACCGCATGCTCACGCACAATGGCTTCAAGGCGCCCGAGTGGATGCGCGCGCTGATTCTGATTTGCGGCACGATGGCCTGGGAAGGTTCCCCGGTGCAATGGGTGTCGACCCATGTGAAGCACCACGCGCACTCCGACGAAGACGATGATCCGCACACGCCGCTGCACGGCTTCTGGCACGCGCATATGGGTTGGCTGTTCGCATCGAAGAATTTTCCCACCGCACAGGAGTACGCCCCACACCTGCTCGAAGACGCAACGCTGGTCTGGGTCGATCGCTTCTCGGCGCTGTGGATGGCGCTCGCGCTGGTGATTCCGTATCTGATCGGCGGGTGGACCGGCCTGGTATGGGGCGGATTCGTCCGGATCTTCCTGACGACGCACGTCACCTGGAGCGTGAACTCGATTTGCCACACCTTCGGGCGCCGCGAGTACGAGACGACTGATGAAAGCAGAAACCACTGGCTGGTGGGCCTGTTGGCTTTCGGCGAGGGCTGGCACAACAATCACCATGCCTTCCCCAGCAGCGCGTTCCATGGCATGCGCTGGTGGCAGTTCGATCTGTCGGGCGTCATCATCCGCACTTGGGAACTCCTGGGCATCGTGTCGGACGTGCAGCGCATCCCCGGCGAAACGTTACAGGCCCAGCGCATCCGCCTCCAGGCATCGAGCCTGTCGGCGGCGGCGCTGCGCGACCAGCTGCGGCTGTCGGTTGCCAAAGCCGACGGCGAGGTGCAGGGGTTCTTCGCTGCCATCATTGAGCGCGCCATGGGGGATATGGAGAAATCGCTATTGCTGCAACTGCAGCAGCAGACATGCGCCCGCCTGGCTGCGATCCAGGGGCAGCTTGCCAAGGCGACGCACGTCAAGAAGGCAAAGCTCACCGTGTACATGCAGGAGGTCACGGCGCTCGTCGAGCAGGCCAAGCGGCAATCCCGGGCATATTTGCAGAGCGTGTCTCCGCACCCGCGGCAGGCATAGCGGCACGTTCTTGACTTCTCCCGAAGTCTGCGTACTCTCGCGTGGTTCATGCGTCCTCAGCGCTCCATTACTCTCGGCCTTCTCCTCCTCCTTATGCAGGGAGGCCGGTTGGCTGCGCGCTGAAGACAAGCGAGACCGCAGAACCGCCCTCCCCAGCCGCCGGAGGAGCTTTTTCTATTTCCTTACTTTTCCCACCATTATGGAAACACTGACGATCTCGGATGTGCCAATGCATGGAGCTCCCTATGTCAACGCTGTGCGGGAAGCGCATCCCAATGTAGATGCACACCCGGAGCACGCCTCTGTGAGCGAAGTTGATGAGCGCTGCAGACGCGTCACTGCGCTGCTCGCCGAAGCGCAGGAAATGATGATCGCGCTCGCGGAAAAAGGCCTGTCGCCGGAGGAGCGTGCGCGCAACGTCGAGCACCTCATCGCCATCAATGCCGCGGCGAAAGGCATCCGCAGCTCCATCATGGACGTCTGCATCGTGCGATAAGCCAGCGCCTCACGACTTCATCGGCGGCATCGGGTGACCGGGGATCGGCGCCTGTTTGCCGTCGACGGTGAGCGTCGTGGAGTAGGAGCGCACCGTGTTGTAGGCGAGCTCAATTGGCGGATTCTGCACAGCAAAGCGCTCGAGGATCTCCCGGTTGATTTCCGACAGGACGCGGCGGCGCTCGCCCACGGGCACAAAGAAGCGCAGAGCGAACTGCACGCCGCTGCTGACAATGTCGACGTAGACGGCCGGTCCGGGTGCTTCCTCGGAGGCGTAGAACAGCTGCAGGCGGCTGCTTTGCTGGAGGCGTGCGGCCGCGCTGTATGCCGATGTCCGCTGCTCGAGGATGTCGCGGAGAATGGCTTCGGCGTTCTTCCAGTCGCTTTGATAGGTGATCATGACACCCATTTCGATCCGCAGATAATCGGAGATTGTGTTGTAGTTGATGAGGGGCTGCGTGAGCAGCGCGGCATTGGGGATGGAGAGCGTCTTGCCCGTCCGACCCACGTCGATCTTGCCGCCTTCGGTTTCCACGACGGCCACTTCGAGGAGCGTCGTGCGCAGCGGCGTGATGTCGAGCACGTCGCCCGTGTTTCCCCCGAGCGTGATGCGCTGGCCCACGCTGAAGCGCCTGCCTTGGATGATGAGCAGCCAGCCCACGATATCCTTTACGATGTCTTGCAGCGCCACCGCAAGGCCCGCACCGATGATGGCGAACGACGTCACGATGCCGGGGAATTCGGCGGTGAGGGTCGCCATGACCCAGAGCGTCATCAGGGAATACGTGCCGATCGTGACGGCTTTGCGGGCAAAGAATCGCTGCGAGGGCGAGCGAAGCATGCTCAGCACGTGCGTCCGCACCGCCTGTTCCAGAGCTACCACCAGCGCCACCGCGAGCACAATTTTGAGCAGCAGGAAGAGTGTGGCGAACTGCTGGATACGCTCGCGCCCCACGAGCTTGTCGAGGCGCTCGCGCTGCTGCCCGATGAAGAACTCCAACGCGGCAACGCGTTCTTCCAGGCCCGCCGTCTCGGCATCGATGCGTTCCGCCGGCCGCGCCTGCATGCCATCCTCTGGCGTTCCCTGCGTCGCTTCCTCGCGCACGAGTGCGAGGTCCACCTTGGCTTCGTTGCGCTGCTCTTCGAGGGCGTTGACGAGCGACCGCTGCCGGTCCACCGCGCCGGAGAGATCGGCGGCGCTTTCGGTGGCGGTATTGCGGATGGCCTGGTTCACCAGCTCGTTGAGCTCGTCGTCGATCTTTTGACGGATGCGGTCGCGCTCGTCGGCGATGCGCTTGTCGACGCTGGTCGACGGATGCGCGCGCTGCTCGGCAAAGAGCTGCGTCAGGCGCGTGAGGTCGGGCTGCGCGACAGCGGCAAGCGCGGAAGCGGGCAGGATTGCGCCGACGAGAAGCAGGACGATACCAAGGCGTCGCATGTGCGAACGATAGTACCGCCCGCCCCGATTGCAAGAAGATGCCGAACTTGTGGTAGCGTTCGCCCGCATGACCGCACGCACGCTCTTCACCGCCGATGCCGCTGAGCCGTTTACCCTCAGCCGCTCCAAGCTCCAGCTGTTCCTCGATTGCCCGCGGTGTTTTTACCTCGACCGCAAGGATGGTGTGGGGCGCCCGGACGGCATGGTGTTCTCGCTCAATATTGCTGTCGATACGCTGCTGAAGCGCGAGTTCGATAGCTGCCGTGCGCGTGGCGAGCCGCATCCGCTGATGCGCCTCCACGGCATTGATGCCGTGCCGTACCAACATCCCGAGCTCGAGACATGGCGCGAACCCCTGCGTGGAGGCTTGCGCTATCATCACGCGCCCTCGGGCTTCCTCGTCACCGGAGCGCCGGACGATCTGTGGGTGACGCCTGCGGGTTCCTTGATCGTCGTCGATTACAAAGCCACGAGCTCCGACCGCACTCCGTCGATGGAGGACCCGTCGCGGACCGGCTATCGCCGCCAGCTGGAATGCTACCAATGGTTGCTGCGACGGCTGGGCTTTACGGTCGAGCGCACCGCGTATGCACTCTTCGCCAACGCCGACCGGTCGCGCTCATCGTTCGACCAGACGCTGCGGTTCTCGCTCTCGCTTTCCGCGTACGACGGCAATGACGCCTGGGTGGACGATGCACTCCTCGACGCCCATAGCTGCCTCGAACACGCCCTGCCACCCCCGGCGACGACGGGGTGCGCGTGGTGCGCCTACCGCGCGAAGGCGCTGCGCGCCGAAACACCCGCCGAGACAGGGGAGTGGTAGGCGCCGTTTGTTGGTGTGGCGGAGAGGGAGGGATTCGAACCCTCGAAACGGTTTTACCCGTTTACCACATTAGCAGTGTGGTGCTTTCGGCCACTCAGCCACCTCTCCGTACGGGTGAAAGCGGCCATAGTGTAGTGCACGCGCAGAGCACCGTCGACTATTCCTTTGCCATGGCAATGCCCCCGCCATGCTCCGGGGAGAGGCCGTCGCCCGTGACGACGGCGAGCGTGCCCTCGTTGATCGTCCAGGTTTCTATAATAAGCGTGAGATCGTCTTCTGACACCAAGATGCAGCCCATGCTGCGGTGCCCGGTGCCCGTCCTATCCCAAGCGTTCTTTTCGCGCTTGTCGGCAAGCATCCTGGCGAATGATGCATGGCTGTGGATGGCGTAGGCCGTGCGCCCGTCGGGGCCGTCAGCACTGGCGTCATGGCCGCTGTAGAGCCGCAGGAAGCGGCCGCTGCCGAAGGTTGTCGATTTGCCCTTTTCCTCAATGGAGCGGAGTTCCCAGGCGCGATCGGGCGTGCCGGCGTAGTAGGTGCGGCCGATATAGGAAACGGTGCGTCGCTGCCCGGTCAGGCCGTCGATTGCGAGCCACGAGCCGTCGGTGTGCACGAGGTACACCGTGCTCTGGCCCGTATCGACCATCACGTGGTCGCCCACGCGCGGCTGCCAATCGGCCCGGTCCATCGGGCCGGGGAGGGGATGGGGCGCAAAGAGCGCGCCGCTCGCCGTGAGCAATGACAAAAGCAGCAAAGTGTGTCATTGTACTTATTTTAGCCTCCGAGTCAATCACTGCATAAAACGGGATCTATGTTGGTTTGAAGACCAAAAACCTGAACAACTATTGTGAACAATAACAATGAGGCTTCACTGGCCATCGTGAGCACAAATTTTCTTCAAGGATTCGCGCTTTGCCGCAAGGGCAATTGATTGCGGGCGGTGCGGAGCGCCGTACACTTTGCTACTGTGCACCGTGTGGGTGCGCCCGTGCCACCATTGGTGCACGTTCCGGTCCTTCACAGGACGGTTCTCGAACTGCTTTCGCCAAAGCCCGGCGAAACCGTGCTCGACGCCACCGTCGGGCTCGGAGGCCACAGCGCATCGCTGCTGGAAGCCATCGGCCCTCGGGGGACGCTCATCGCTCTCGACGCCGATGAGCGCCACCGCGCCATCGCCGAAGAGCGGCTTCTGCGGATGCCCGGAACGGTGCGCGTGCTGCACGCCAATTTCCGCGACATCGCGGAGCTCGGCTTGCCGCCGTGCAACGTGATCCTTGCAGATTTGGGTCTGTGCTCGGCGCATATCGACGACCCGGCGCGCGGCTTTACGTTTCGCTTCGACGGTCCGCTCGACCTGCGTTACGGCGTCGGCGCGCAGAAATCCGCAGCGGCATTCATCGCCGACGAGGATGTGAGTCTGCTGACCCGGGCGCTTGGATTCTATGGCGAATTGCCGCAGGCCCACCGCCTTGCCGAGCAGCTGATTGCCGATCTTCCCACGACCACCTTCGCTCTGCGCGACAGCGTGGAAAGGGTCTATCGCTGGAGAACGCCGCGCTTTTTGCCTCAAGTGTTCCAAGCGCTACGCATCGCAGTGAATGACGAACTCGGCGCGCTGGAAGATTTCCTCGCCGCGGCGTCCAACCTCCTTGCGGTCGGCGGCAGGCTCGCCGTGATCAGCTATCATTCGCTCGAAGACCGGATCGTGAAGCATGCACTGCGCGATTGGTCGACTGCCGCGCGCGACCAGCTCACCGGCGCCCCGCTCGAAGAAGCCCCTTACCGTCTCCTCACCAAGAAGCCCGTCCTCCCCACACACGACGAAATCGCCGAAAATCCCCGTTCCCGCAGCGCCGTCCTCCGCGCCATTCTCCGCCTCCGCTGAAACTCTCGCCTATGTCCTTGCGCTCTATGCCACAGGCCGCCATACCACGACGTTCGTCGCTCGGGCGTCTTGTGGAACAGAGCACGATGCTGCTCATGGTGTCGATCGGTGCGCTCATCTTGATCCTCGCCGTGCTTATTCTGTTTCACCAAAACGCGAACGCCACCAAAGGCTATCGCCTTCGCTCACTGGAGCGAGAGCGTTCACAGCTGATGCTTGAAGACGAGGTGCTGCGCATGCGCATCGCCCAGGATCAGTCGCTCGAACAGCTCTCAGCAGATCAATTGGTCGGCGCCATGGTGCCAGTCACCAAGCCCGTGTACGTCGACATGGACAGCCGGGTCGCGATCAATGACGTGACGATGTGATCACGCCACGGTGCGCACCTGCACGGTGTCTACTGAGTGGCCTCCGGCAAGCGTGTCGGCCAACAGCACGATGCGGTCGCCCGAGCGCAACTTGGCCGTTTTGAGGAACGCCGTGAAGGCGTCGCGCGTCGTCACCTCGGGGTCGGCGTTGAAGCCGATGCACGCGGAGTGCACGCCGTAGAGCACCTGCATTTTGCGGCGCACGGCTTCATCGGGGGTAGCGGCGAGGATCGGCATGCTCGGGCGGAAGCGGCTGACTGCTTTGGCCGTCCAACCGCTGCGCGTGAGCACCACGATGGCCGGGGCATGAATGGCATGTGCCATGCGCACGGCGGCTTCGGCGCGCGCGTCGATCTCGTCGGAGCCGGCCCGCAGGGTGTCGTCGGGTTCCAGGTGCGCTTCGGTCTCGCGGATGATGCGCGCCATGGCTTCGACAGCGAGGACGGGGTGCTTGCCGCTGGCCGTTTCGCCGGAGAGCATGGTGCAATCAGTACGTGACATCACCGCGTGGGCGACGTCGGTCACTTCGGCGCGCGTGGGCATGGGGTGGAGTGTCATGCTTTCGAGCATGTGCGTAGCCACGATGACCGGCTTGCCCGTTTCCTGACAGGTGCGGACAATCTTGCTTTGGATGGCGGGGATGCGCTCGTAGGGGATCTCGGCGCCCAGGTCGCCGCGGGCGATCATGATGCCGTCGGACGCTGCGATGATGTCGTCGATTTGTTCTACCGCCTGCTTCGTTTCGATCTTGGCGAAGACGAACATCGAGCTCTTCTTGTCCTTGAGGAAGGACTTCACTTCCATCACGTCCTGGGCCGTGCGCACAAACGAGAGCGCGACAGAGTCCATGCCCTGCTCGATGCCGAACGCGATGTCTTCCCAGTCTTTCGGCGTGATCGACGGGAGGTCGATATCGGCGCCGGGAAGGTTGATGTGGCGGCGAGAGCCGATCTTGCCTTCGTCTTTCGCGCGCGCCACCACAAAGCCGCTCGGGTCGATCGATACGATGTCGAACACCATCTCGCCGTTGTCGATCAAGATGCGGTCGGTCCCGGCGACATCAGCGGCGAAGCCATCGTAATTCACGTGGACGATAGGGCGCTTCTCATTGGGCGGAGGGAACGGCGAAAAGACGATCTCGTCGCCGACCTTCACTAGCAGCGGTTCCTTGCGGTCGCCCGTGCGGATTTCGCAGCCTTTGGTATCGAGCAAGAGCGCCACGGAGGAGCCGCGTTCGGCGTTCAAATCTTTGACGAGCTTGAGGAACTTCAGCTGATCCTCGCGCTGCCCGTGGGAGAAGTTGATGCGTGCGACATCCATGCCGTTGTCGGCGAGGGCGCGGAGCGTCTCGGGGGTCGCGGAGGCGGGCCCGAGCGTGCAGATGATCTTTGTTAAACGCATCGTAGATGGGGTGAAACCCCTCCAGTATACCGCAGAATGGAGCCGAAAGCGATGTCTCGCGCGTTTGCCTCGCGCTTTGTACGATGTCGGAGATGGCTTGGTATCTGCGGACCTCGACGGTCGGCTGCACGATTGCACTGCTT
Source organism: uncultured Candidatus Peribacteria bacterium (assembly GCA_964488165.1). Taxonomy (GTDB): domain Bacteria; phylum Patescibacteriota; class Gracilibacteria; order Peribacterales; family Peribacteraceae; genus VMFU01. The sequence continues at coordinate 21,952 of CAZATU010000005.1, read as the reverse complement.
GTAGCGGTGACATATGGCGCAGCCGTGATGCGCAATCAGTTCGTTGCATTCGACGACAGAACACTCATCGTGGAGAACGCTGCGGTGCATGCGCTCACCCCGGCGTCCGTCGCGCACGTCTTCTCCTCGTATGATCCGGAGCTGTACATCCCGCTCACGCTCCTGTCGTACCAGGTCGAGTATGCGGCGGCGGGGCTTTCGCCCGTTGCCGTGCATGCCACCAATGCCGTGCTGCACGCGCTCAATGCGTTGTTGCTCTTCCTGTTGTTGACGCGCCTCTTGGGTAGCCGCGCAGCGGCCGCTGCGGTCGCGCTGCTCTTCGCGGTGCATCCGCTCCAAAGTGAGGCTGTGGCATGGGCGTCGGCGCGCAAGGACCTGCTGTCGTCGTGCTTCGCGTTGCTGAGCATGGTGCTGCACCTGCGTAGCGACGGCCGCGGGGGGAGGGGATACGGGCTGAGCATCGGTGCGTTCCTGTGCGCGCTGCTGGCGAAGGTCACCGTCGCGCCGTTGCCCGCGCTGTTGGTGTTGGAGCACTGGCGTGAGCGCCGGCCATTCGACCGGGCCTTCTTGCTGCGGATCACTCCCTTTCTTCTCCTCAGCGCGCTCTTCATCGCCATCGCCATCCCCGGCAAGGCAACCAACCCGAGTGGGCTGACGGCGGTGCAGCAGGCGCTCCTTGGCGCCAAAGGAATAGCCATGGCGCTTGGGTTCGCCCTCTGGCCCGCGGGCCTCGCCGTCACGCATCCGCAGCTGACGCTGATCAATGCCGCTTCGGGCGAGTTTGCTCTGCCGCTCGTGCTGCTGGCCGCGCTTGCCGCCGGTGCGCTCTGGGCGTGGCACAACGACCGGAGGGGCATCGTGTTCTGGATGGCCTTTGGCGCACTGTTCTTCGCTCCGGCGCCGCTGAATATGGTGAAGAATGGTTTTACGTATGTTGTTTCCGAGCGATACGCGTACCTGTCGCTCATCGCCGTTCTCGTGGGCATCGTTTCCGCAGCGGGATGGCTTGCGCACCGCGTTCGCTTGCCTGTCGCTCTTCGGAGCGGCGTGCTGGGCATCGTGCTTGCGCTGTGCGCCGTGTGCTCTGCTTCGCAAGCTGCGGTATGGGAGAACAGCGGAACACTCTTTACCAACGTCCTTGAGCGCTACCCCGGCTTCGCCGTCGCCGTGAACAATGTCGGCGCGCACCGTGCCACGCTTGGAGATCGTGATGGCGCTCTTGCGGCGTACCGCCGAGCCGTGGCGTTGGACCCAGGCTATGTCCGCGCGTGGATCAACATCGGCACGGCGCTGCAGGAGAGCGGTTTCGCCGCGGAGTCGCTCGATGCCTACAAAGCGGCGGTCGCGGCACTCGGCACCACACATCCCGTGACACCCGACGCGCTCACTGCGCATTACGTCTATGGCCAGAGGCTACTCGCCAACGGCCAGCGTGACGAAGCTCTGGCGCAGTTCATTGCGGCAGACGCATACGACCTGCCGCACCCGGAAGCGTTCTACAATCTGGCGGTGGTTGCCCATGATCTCGGCCGCAACGACCTGGCCGAGCCCGCAGTGCGCCGCGCGGTCGCCCTCGCGCGGTCATCGATCCCCACGCGCTACCTGGCGGCGGCGATTCTGGCGGAGCAGGGGAAGATCCCCGAGGCTATTGAGCACTTGGAATATGTGGTGCGCAAAGCTCCGGGGTACGAGAACGCGGAGGAGCATTTGAGGAGGTTGAGGGGGCTACAATAGACCCCGCTATTTTTTGATGTATTGAAAATAACATGCGCCACAATACGAACGGTTTGCGGGTATGCGTACCCCACAAATTTTGCATGGGCGTCCACCGAAGTCAGAAAATTCTTTTCGCCGCTGCTCCTGATGCCTCGAATATCGATAGGAATGAGAAGCTGGTGATGATCCGCCATATTTCCCTCCCGTGATGAGTACGGAGATCAATGAACCTAATTTTTTGCAGGCGATAGTAAGAATGCGAAGCATGGCATTGATAGTTTGTAGGTATTTGCGCAGTTTTCGACTCCCTTGCGCACCGAACTCTGTGGATATGAAAAAAAGAGCTTCAGAGTGCTGCCTTCTCGTTGTCTCTGAAAACTCTTGCATGCGGAATTACGCCGCTGCATCCGGGCGAAATCACGCGTATCTATCGCGGCGTAGCAGCGCCGCACCGCAGGGCCGAGTCGAATGGTACCCCCGGCAGGAATCGAACCTGCGACCAACAGCTTAGAAGGCTGCTGCTCTATCCACTGAGCTACGGGGGCACGGAAGTCAGTATAGGCGTTTTGCCCTGTTTCTTGCTATACTGTTCGTGATGGACACCGCTCCGCCGAAGGCAGCTACCGCCCCGGACCCCGCCGATATCCAGCTGAATAAGGATATCGCGGCGTTGTCGTACGTGTGGATTCTCTCGGTTGTGGCGTTCTTCCTCCGCAGGAAGAGCCCGTTCGTGCAGTACCACGCCCGCCAGGGCATGGCGCTGTTCGTGCTGAGCATCCTCTTCTGGACAGTGCCGTTCGTCGGCAAGGTGCTCGAGCTCTTCGTGTTGCTCTTGGGAGCCATCGGCTTCGTGTTTGCCGCGCAGGGCAAGTGGGTCGAGGTGCCGCTCGTGGGGCCGCTCTCACGCGGCGACTTCAAGGGTGTGCGCGCCAGCTGGAAGGATTTCGTGGAGGCCGCCGGAGCGCTCGCCAAGTCGCTCAATATCCCCACGCCCACGACATCGGCACCGCCTCCCGCCGCCCCATCAGCATCGCCGACTGCTCCCACACCGGCTGCGCAGCAGGCTCCAACACCCGTCGTCGCTCCTGTTGCCCCCGCCGCCGAACCGCGTTCGTCGGTGTCGCTCATGCAGGCCGCGCCGCCCGCCCCTCCCATCGCCCCGCCGGAACCCTCCATTCCTCCGGTTCCTCCTCCCCCCGCCGCATGACCAAGACCCACTACAAGCGCATCATGCTCAAGATCTCCGGCGAAGCCCTCTCCAATGAAGGCAAGGAGGAAGGCCTGCACCAGCCCACGCTCCACGCCGTGGCCAAGCGCATCGCCGCGGTGGCGAAGCAGGGGATCGAGGTCGTGGTGGTGGTCGGCGGCGGCAACATCTGGCGCTACCGCGACACGCAGGAGAGCGGCATCGAGCGCACCGTGAGCGACGCCATGGGCATGCTCGCCACGATCATCAACGCCGTCGCGTTGCAGGCTGCCATCGAGCAGGCCGGAGCGAGCACGCGTGTGCTCTCGTCCATCGCCGTGCCCCAGCTCGCCGAGCCCTACATTCGTCGTCGCGCCGTGCGTCACTTGGAGAAGGGCAGGGTGGTCGTGTGCGCTGGCGGCACGGGCAACCCGTTCTTCACCACGGACTCCGCAGCTGCATTGCGCGCGCTGGAACTGTCGTGCGAAGTGCTCCTCAAGGCCACCAACGTCGATGGCATCTACGACAAAGACCCCCGCAAACACAAGGATGCCAAGCGCTATGAGGAGCTCACGTACCAGGAAGCCATTGAGAAGAATCTTTCCGTGCTCGACCAAGCGGCGTTCAGCCTTTGCCGCGACCAGCACCTGCCCATCCGCGTCTTCAACTTCGCCGACCCGACGTCGCTGGAACGCGCAGTGCAGGGGGAGGACGTGGGTACGCTGGTGCATGGCTGAGGCTCCTGCTAGGATCAGAACGTATGGCAGACGCACGCATCTCGGCATTTCAGAAGGAGGTCGAACGCATCTTGCAGTTCCTGCAGGGTGAGTACGCCAAGCTTCAAACGGGCCGCGCCAACCCGGCGATTGTGGAGAATGTCGACGTTGAGGCGTACGGCCAGCGTGTTGCGCTCAAGACGGTTGCCGGTGTGAGCGTCGCTGACGCACGCTGCATCGTCGTGCAGCCGTGGGATAAGTCGCTGCTTGGCCCCGTCGAGAAGGCGTTGCAGATCGCCAACGTCGGCGCTAACCCCGTCAACGACGGTCTGTCGATCCGCCTCAACTTGCCGCCCATGACCGAGGAACGCCGCAAGGACCTCGTCAAAATCGTGCACAAGCTCGCCGAGGAAGGTCGCATTTCCATCCGCCAGGTGCGCCAGCACGCCCACGACAAGATCAAGGAGGAGAAGGACGAAGACGTGAAGCGCACGCTCGAAGGAACGCTGCAGAAGGAAGTCGACGCCGCCAACACGAAGATCGACGACGTTCGCAAGAAAAAGGAAGAGGAAATCATGAAAATCTGATGTCCACCCGACGCGTCCGCCTGCTTGTCCATAACGTGCGCTCCCTCTGGAACGTGGGGTCGTTTTTCCGAACGTGCGACGCGCTCGGCGTCGAGCACGTGCATCTCACCGGGTACACGGCCACGCCGCCCCGGAAGGAAATCACCAAGACGGCGATCGGCGCCGAGGCATTCGTCCCGTGGGACGCTGAGGACGACCCTCATACGGTCGTCGATCGTCTGCGGGCAGACGGATGGCAGATCGTGGCGCTGGAGCGTCACCCCGAGGCCGTGCCGCTCCATGAAGCACGCCTTGCGGACAAGACGTGCCTCATTGTCGGCCATGAGCTCAGCGGCGTGCCAGCGTCGTTGATCGCCGCCTCGGATGTGCGCGTGGAGATCCCCATGCTCGGGCAGAAGGAATCGCTCAACGTCGCCGTGGCCGCGGGCATCGCGCTCTATGCCTGCCGCTTTGCGTCGATCTGACGGCGGTGCAGGCGGTCGACCCGCGTCATGTACTCCGTGAGGAGCGCGTGAATCCGCATGAAGACGTCGGTGGCCTCGTTGTTCCCCTCGCGCGCAAGTTTCTGCAGCGCGTTGATGTCGACGGCGGGGATGCCGAGTTTCTCGATGGCGCCGCCCGTGGCGAGGATCGTGCCGTTGACCTCGACGTTCAGCGACGGGCGCGGGTCTTCCTGATTCGTCGCCTGCTCCAGCAGCACGAGCTCAGCGGCAATGCGAATGACGTAGTGCTCGCGTGCCTTGGTCAGGAGGGTGAAAGTGTGGTTGTCTGTGTTGGTTTCGCGTTGCAGCTTCATCGTGGTCTCGGTGGCATCGCGGTGCAGGAGGCCAGCGGTGCCCGTGGGAGCCTCGATTGGAATATCCGGAGGGGGAAAGTCGCGGTGCAACATGGCAAAGGGGGGAAGGAAAAAGTGCGCGTATTGTTGCGCCTCAAATCTCCACGTCAAGACGAAGTTTTTCCGCTCACCACAGCGGGTCCCTGTCGACGATCGTCGACGAGAGGTCCGCTCCGGTGAGCAGTGCGTCGGTTTTAGTGCTGCGGATGTTGACCACCGCACTGCCGTCAAAGCCCTTCTCCACCGTGATTCTCGCCGCGATGCCAAGGCTATGTGCATGTTTTTGTAGGAGCGTCGAGAGTTCCTGCACCGTGCGATCACGCGGTGTGAGCTGGGTCAGAGGAACGGCTGGCGGATATCCCAGTTGCGTTCGGAATGCTATCTCGGCGGCGAAGTACGGAGCCACGTCGCCGCTGCGGAGCCATGCGAGTTCGGGGGCGTCGGGGCGGAACGTCTGCACGAGGAGTTCGCAAGATGGAGGGATGACGTCGCGAATGTGTGCCAGCGTGTGCACCACACGTTCGCCAGCACGGTAGTGCGGCAGCGAAAGGCCGATATCTGCGAGCACGACCGCCACAAGCGAGCAGTGTTCGAGGATGCCCTTGCGCAGCATGCCCTGCGTGCCCACGACGATCTGGGCGTTTGCCGCGCCGGGCGCAACGGCGTCGGCGTCGATTCTTCCAATGCGTGCTTGTGGGAAATGTTGTTGTAGCAGGTCTTCCAGGCGTGCTGTGCCGGCGCCGACAGGCTTGAGCTCTGCAGAGCCGCAGGACGGGCAGATTGCCGGGACGGCTGTACGTTGCCCTGTGGCGTGGTCGACGAGTTCAGGTGTTCCCTGTGCAGACCGGTGCAGTACGAGTGGCAGCTGCGTGACGCTCGAGAGCAGGCGCCGACGACATTGCAAACACAGGATGCCCGTGGCGATGCCACGGCGGTTGAAGAAGAGCGCGCAGCGTTCGCCTGCGGCGAGGCGTTTTTGGATGCCTGCAAGCAACGGCGGCGAGAGCGGATAGCTTTTCCCCCACGCTGCCGTCGCCGCGTCGACGATGACGGTGGCGCGCTTTGGTGGAGGTTCCACGAGCGTGGCAAGCTCGCCGCGCTCGGCGCGCAGCCATGTCTCGGAGGACGGCGCGGCGCTCAGCAGTAGCAGTGCAGCGCCGTCGTTCCTGCACCGTTCTTCGGCGGCGTCGCGCGCGTGGATGCGCGGCGTACGTTCGCTTTTGTACGACCAGTCTTCCTCATCGTCGATCACGATGAGCCCGAGCGGCGCGACGGGGGCGAACACCGCCGATCGTGTGCCAATGACGACATCAATCGATCCCCGGAGCACGGCGTTCCAGCGGCTGCGCTGCTGCTGAGCATCGCTGTGGAGCAGCGCGAGGCGACCGGGCTCCAGCATGGCGGAGAGCCGCGCTTCCCAGCGCCGCGCGACGCCGAGATCTGGCGCGAGCACGATGGCGCGTCTGCCCGCAGCGAGCGTTGCCGCGATGGACGCGAGCGCATGTTCGTAGCGTTGCGACCGCTCTCCGCCACGGATCAACGCGGCGCCTTGGGTGAGAGGTGTGCCGTTGCCGGCGTATGCCATGCGTTTCGGGGCGAGCGGCACGGGCGTGCGTGTTGCTCGCACCGCCCATCCGCCGTCGATGAGCCCCCGCAGAACGGCGCCCGTTGCCCCAAGCTCCTTCTCGGGCACGGCCGTTGCGGCGGCGCGCAGCATGCCCAGCGCCTCGCGCTGGCGCGGGCCGCGCGGCTCGCCCTCCTGAAGCAGCGCCTCCAGAACCGTTTCGGTGGAGCACAGCTTCCCCCAGGGCGGTGCCGGGAGCACAGCGCCAAGCGCCTGGCGCGGCCGGACGGCAAACCGCCTGCAGAGCCAGCGCACCACCGCCAGCAACGACGGCTGGACGAACCCCGGCTGCAGCACGGCGCTCACCGCGCGCAGCTCGATGGGCATCGACGCGCCGTCGTCATGTAATTCCCAGACGATGCCTTCGGCTGTGCTTTTGCGTAGCGGCACCCGCACCAAGTCGCCTGGACGCACATCGTCCCCCGCCTCGTACGTGAGGCCTTCGGCCAGGGCCGGGCTTTTGGAGGCAACGAGAACAGTGACGCGCACGGGTACAGCATACCCTGCTTCCGTTTTAGCGCAGATTTTGTACACTAGGCGCATGCAGCTGACCGACCAATCGATCCGTTGTCTGTTCCAAAAACCGTTGCCACTCGTCCGCTTGTTCGTTTGTACGCTCATCGCTTTGGCGACGCTTGCGTTGCTGATCGCCATGGGGCAGCAGGTGGTTTCGACCTACGCGGATATCTTCGTGGGTGACCGTCGAAATATTTTGCAGGATTTCGCTGTGCTGCTCGTCATGCTCAAAGCAGTCCGCGTTCTGGTGTCGTATCTCGCGACGCACCACGTGCGTCTCTATCACATCATCGAGATTTCCGTTATCGCGTCCGCAGTCGAAATCGTGTTTGCTGCCGATCGCCACAGCTTCAGCATGAACGTTCTCCTTGCCGTTTTTGCGCTCGCCAATTTGCTCGTGCTGGTGTTCTTCTATGAAACGCTGCGCAAGATGAACACCGACCAGATCAACCTGATGGTGAGTTCTGGCAGCGGAGAGATGTGATGTTGTTCGTGGTCGGGGCGACAGGGCTCGAACCTGCGGCCTCCTGGTCCCAAACCAGGCGCTCTAAGCCAACTGAGCTACGCCCCGATGCGTCCTATCGTACTGATGAACTGTCTGCCATTCGAGGCATTCTCGTTGGCTCAGAGCGCTGCCGGTTCTCTCCACCTCGTGTACACGCTCGGTAGGCCAACTGAGCTACGCCCCGATGCGTCCTATCGTACTGATGAACTGTCTGCCATTCGAGGCATTCTCGTTGGCTCAGAGCGCTGCCGGTTCTCTCCACCTCGTGTACACGCTCGGTAGGCAGCAGAGAGCTGCCTGAACCCGTGCTTAGAGTCCAGGCGGACAAGGCGAGCTTTTTTCAGGCACAAAAAAACCAGTGGGGGACCACTGGTTTTTTTAGGAAGCAACGTTACGACTTCTTCGACGTCATGTTGAAGGCCATGCCCAAGCACAGCGCGGAAATGCCGGCGTGGAGGTAGTTGTCGAACATGTTCACGTGGAAGATGCCGAGGATATCGCCGCCCATCGACATGCCGACGACCGTCACGATGGCATAGACCAAGCCGAAGACCATGAGGTACATGCGGGCCATCTGCACTCCGGCAGAAGCCGCCGCGAGCGCCAGGGCGCCGCTGAGCAGGTGGATGATGTTATGGACGGCATCCACTTCGAAGAGGCCGAGCAACGGACTCGGTAGGACAAAGCCCAATGCGCCGACGACGATGAAGATGGCGCCGAGGAGGTAGGTGAAGGATTGACCAAGCTTGTTCATGGGGACAGGGGGAATTGACGAATAATTGTGTTCAATAGTAGCAGCAGGAACGTTCATCGCTCCACATTTTCACCGTGGATCAAGCGAACTTCATTCATCGTCGCTCTCTTCCGATGTCTCGGCATCGAGCGTCTCGTCTTCATCCAAATCAACCGTGCTTTCGCACCGCGGGCAGAAACCGCAGACACAGGCGATGCTCCCGCAATCGCAGCGGCCTGTCATTGCTTCATCGCAGTACGGGCAGAGGGGGCTGGTCATCGTGGAAGGAGAAATGAAGACCCATAGTATACATGTCAGTCAAGATTTCCCTGTAGGATCGCCGTATGGAGTTGCCCGTTGCCCCGCTTGCGCACCGCCTACGCCCCGTGTCCCTCGACGACGTCGTGGGGCAGCGGCACCTGCTTGCGCCGGGCAAGTCTTTGCGGGAGGCCGTTGAGCGCGACGCGCTGCGGTCGATCCTCTTGGCTGGCCCGCCGGGAACCGGCAAGACGACCCTGGCACATGTCATCGCGACGACGACCAAGGCGCATTTTTGCCAGGTCAACGCCGTGCTTAGTGGCGTGAAGGAATTGCGCGCCGTCTGTGCTGAGGCCGACGATCGCCAGCGTCTTTCGGGGCAGAGGACGGTGCTGTTTGTCGACGAGATCCATCGCTTTAATGCCGCGCAACAAGACGCGCTGCTGCCATATGTCGAGGCGGGGACGGTCGTGTTGATCGGGGCCACCACAGAAAACCCCTACTTTTCCGTGAATGCGGCGTTGGTGTCGCGCTCGCAGGTGTTCCTGCTCCAGCCCCATACCGAGGACGACCTGTGCGCATTGCTGCGGCGCGCAGTGGAGCACCCTCAGGGCTACGCGGGCGGCGTGACCATCGGCGACGAGGCGCTGCGCCACCTTGCCACGCGGGCCAACGGTGATGCGCGCGTAGCCCTCAATGCATTGGAACTTGCCGTCTTGCTGCACGGCAAGGGGCTCACCCTCGAACAGGCCAAGCAGACGTTCCGCGACAGGGCGCAGCGCTACGACGCCAGCGCGGAAGATCATTTCAATGCGGCATCGGCATTCATCAAAACGCTGCGCGGCAGCGACCCGGATGCAGCGTTGCTGTGGATGTTCCATATGCTTGCATGCGGCGAGCAGCCAAGATTCCTCTTCCGCAGAATGGCGGTGTTCGCTTCCGAGGATATCGGCCTGGCCGACGCCGGGGCGTTGGCGCAGGTGGTGACGTGCTGGCAGGCGTTTGAAATGGTCGGGCTTCCCGAAGGCGAGTATTTCCTGGCGCAGGCGTGCATCGCCTTGGCCGTCGCATCGAAAAGCAACGCCGTGAAACGCGCCATGGGCGGCGCGCGCGGCGCGCTGGCGCAGGCGTCCACCGTGGAAGTGCCGCTGCATCTGCGCAATGCGCCGCTCAAAGGCATGGCCTCGCAGGGGTACGGCGACGGCTACCGCTATCCCCATGACCACCCGGATGGCGTCGTCGGCGCATCCTATGTTCCGGTGGGCATGAAGCCGACGGCGTATTACCAGCCTTCCGACCGCGGCGACGAAGCCGCGATTGCAGAACGTCTGGCGCGTATCCGTGCGATTGTGCACGGTGCACGCACCGTCGCCTGAGTATTGCAAAATATATAAAATATTGTATAATGGTGTAAACACCACCCTCATGCAGACACTCCTCTTTTCGTTTCGGTCGTTTGCGCGCCAGCACGATGAGCTTCCCGCGTTTCATGCGGCGGCGATCGTCCTGACGTTCGTCATCGCTTCGCTGTGCACGACGGGGTTTTTCCTCCTTGTGATTACCGCCCACGCGTGCCTCGACCTGGTGAAATTTCATGATGTGCACGGCCTTTCCTGGCGCGCTTCCACCGCACAGGCGATGCGCTCCACGATCGTGATGTTCACATTGCTGCTGACGGGGCTGACGGCTTCGATGTATTTGCACCCCTCGCTCGGGATCATCGCGGGGTTGAGCGGCATCGCGCTCGCCGAGGCGTCCGTACTGCGTGGCATGGCCACCGTGCTCCCGAAATTCATGGCATTGCAGCAGCTTTCAGGCCGTGCTGCGGGGTTGCTGGATTGGACGGACTTGGAGCGACCGAGGGCGTTCGGCCCGTCCGAGCGCTCGTATCTTGCCGTGCTCGTCACGCTGGTGCTGCTCCTGTCGGCTGCGCCGATCCTGCTGAATGTGCCGCTGAGCACGTACCTTTTGGTACTGCGGATCGAGCTGACGCCGGGCTTGCTCTAAATCAAACTGGTGGCCGACCGTCGGGGAACAATTCCTGCTCGACGCCCTGCGCCTCCTTCATCCAGATGCTTCCTTCCGCGTCGGCGTGGGTTTTGCCGTAGCGCCGGGCAAAATCGGCGAAACGTTCGTCGAGTGTGACGACGGTATCGAACGCAACACGCTTGTCGCTGTAGTACAGCAGCTGTTGCTCGATGGTTCTGCGCTCGGGGGAGGGTAGCCGCAGGCCGTGGGTGCGCACGATTGTTCCGAGCGCGTCGTAGCCGCTCTGCGCGAGGAACGTGGCACAGGCATCCTCATGGCGCTGGCCGGCGAAGCGCTCTTTCCAGGTGCGCCAACAGTCGCGCGTTGCAGGCGTTTGCTCGCCCCAGATGGGCTGCGCGAAATCGATGAAGCGAAGGAGATCGTGCAGTCGCGCCGCTTTCCGAAGCGCTTCGCGACGGACGGCGATGCCGCGCCCAAGCACGCTGTCGGCGCATGCGCAGGCCATGCGCGCCACGGCGTCGCAATGGGAACGTACTTGCTCTGGCAGGCAGACTTCGTCGCGCCAGGCGTCGATCTGCGTGTCGTCGGGGAGGGGAATGTCGGTACATGTCACATCGGCGCTGCGGCCTGTGCCGTCTTCGGCCATGACGACCGTGATTCGGGGTAGGGGAGCGGGCGAGCCCGCCCCGCGCTCGGCCCATTCGATGCAGCGAACGCCTTCGTGTTCATCGGTCTGCGTGAGAAACGCGCGTGCTTCCATGGCATCCATCCGGTACAAATCCAGGTGCAACAGGGGAGTCGCGTCGCTCGCGAGGTAGTGCTGCTCCAGGGCGAACGTGGGGCTTGTAACGTGTTCGCGTACGCCAAGCGCGCCGAACAAGCCGCGGATCGCCGTGGATTTGCCGGAACCCACCGGGCCTTCCCAGAGGATGTCCAGCGGGCGAGTGTAGATCACCTTTGCCAGAGAAGCGCCAAATGCGCCCGTTGCAGCCGCATTCGACAGATGGAGATGAATGTGGTCAGTCATTGACTTCGGGCGGTAAAAATGATATTATGAAACAAACAAAGAACTCAGCAAACTTATGCGCGTTTCCCGCCTTCGATCGGCACGTTCGGTAGGGTTCGTCTCGACCGCATTGTATCGCCGTGCAGAGCAGCCCGTGACGGCGCGCTACCTGCGGCACACGTCGTCGTTCCTCATCGCGACGTTCGCGCTGGTGGCGTTCGTCGGCGGCAACATGATGGGGATGCATGGTTGGCATGTGTTCTGGAAGTCCGTACTGGGCAAGGTGGATGATAGTCTCATTGTGTATACCGGCACAGTCGCCCCCGTTGACCTTGCCCCCGATTACGACCGCTGGTCCGAGTACGGCGGCTCCGCCGAAGACCATCAATTCCGCCAAGTACCCAGGGATCTGCTCGTTCCGCTACCGCGCTACGGCGTCGATGCCACGGGCATGCCCACGAGCGCGATCTATTCCGTCGGGTATATGGGTTCGTACGATGGCCACGAGGGCGCCGGCAGTCACCCGGGCATTGATATCCGCCTGCCGCCGGGCACGCCGGTCGTCGCGGTGATGAATGGCATCGTCGAAACGGTCGATACCAACGCTGGTGGCTACGGCAAGTACGTCGTGCTGCGCCACCCGAACGTCCCCGACCCCGACAATCCCAAGCAGACGACGACGCTCTACAGCGCCTACGCCCACTTGAGCGCGCAGCTCGTCACCGTTGGCCAAATCGTCGACAAGGACGAACCCCTCGGGCTTTCCGGGCAGACCGGCAACGCCTCCGGGCCGCACCTGCATTTCCAGATCGACCGCGAAGTGAGCCTTAACGGCGAGATCGTTCCGTTCCACCCGTACTGGCCCTTCAACGACGCCGACATGCGCTCGTCGCGCTTAAGCTTCAACGGCGCGGTGAACAACGGCCTCGGCCAGAGCAACGCCTACGCGTTCACCGTGCATCCCATGCGCTACGTGCAGGACAATTTTCCGTCGACCGCGATCGTACGCGCCACGACCGGAACCAAGCACATTGTCGCCATGGCCGACCCGAATGAGCGCCCGCGCGCGGCATCCTCGAGCAGCGTAAGCATCGCGCAGCGCCTCGCTGCCGCTCGGAATTCCCGCTTGCAGCAGCGCGTCGCAGAGCGCTCGAGCGTGGTGCGCGTTTCCTCTTCGAGCACATCTTCGTCATCGTCGTCTCTACCATCCTCCTCTTCCGCCCCCGTCGTTGCAGTTGCGTCGGTGACGCCGCCCCGTTCGACGGCAAGCGCTTCGCAGCAGCACGTAGCCGGCATCAGTATTGACCATAATGGCAAATTCGAAAGCCGCGCCTGGACGGAAGTGCGTTTTACGCTCTTGGACGCTGCGGGCAACCGCGCCTCCGGGGGAACACTCCAGGGTTCGCTCTACCTGCGCACGGCCTTCGGCATTGCCGACTTTGACCCTCCCGTACTGACCGCCCAGGATTTCCACGACGGCGTGGCTGTCGCCAAAATCCTCCCGCGCGGCACCCAGACGGTGGTGATCGACGTGAAACCGTTCAACGCCCTCAGCAAGCCCCTCAAGTACGCGGGCCGCTGACGCGGGGTTCATCGCGCAGTGATACGCTCAGCCACAGCAGCGCCGCGAGCAGCGCCAAGGCGGCGAGTGCTTTGCCGGATGTGCTGAGGAAGAGCGCGCCGACGCCGAAGGCTCCACCGATGAGCGCATTGAGCGCGATGATCGATCGCGGCGAGTAGCCGGCGGCCAGAAGCCTATGGTGCAGGTGTTCGCCGCGCGCGCTGCCCTTGAGCGGCGATTTCCCAGCGCGAATGCGCCGGATCACCACGAACATGCTGTCGAAGACCGGCACCCCCAGCGCCAAAAACCCCGTCGCCACTTTGCCGCCTGCGTAAATCGTGAGCACGCCGAGGAGGAAGCCGAAGAACATTGCACCCGAATCGCCTGGTACCACGCGCGGAGGCGGCAGATCGAATGGCAACGCTCCGAGCGCCAGCGCTGCAAGCACGAAGCTCACGAGCGCGAGCTCCGGCTGGCCGACGCGCCCGCTGAGCGAGAGCATGCCGATGGTGAGGAAGCCGATGGCGGAAATCGTGTGCGTCTGCCCCGGCACGCCGTCGAACCAATTGAGTGCGTTGGTGGTGACGACAAGCCACGCGGCCGCCACGACCACGGGCAGCAGCGGGCTTACGGCGTGCAGATCGAGCACGGCGGGCCCGGCAAACCCTTCCAGCGGGTTGGTGATGGAGCAGATTTGTCCGCCGGTGCAATCGCCCGCAAGGATCACGAGCAACGCCGCTCCCACTTGCGCCGCGAGACGCGGCACGGCGTGGAGTTGTTTGCGGTCGTCGAGGAAGCAGGTTGCGCCGAGCAGGGCGACGGCTGCCATCGTGGCCATGGACCGATGCGAGAGCCCTTCGATTGCGGCGAACAGCACGAGGAACAGAACAACCGAAAGAATGCCCGTGGGGTACGGAAGCCGCCCGCGCCGAAGCCCGTACCGTTCGGGGAAATCGAGCAGCTTCCACCGGGGGAAGAGGCGCAGCGCAGCGGCGTGCGCCGCCAGCGCGAAGAGGAAAGCCACGAGAGGGAGCACGGCGAGCGTCGACACGGGGGCATCCTACCACCTCGCGCGTTGTAGGCATGCAGCGCTCGGGAGTACACTCCGTGCGATGACTACTCCGCCCACCACACCCCGCAGTTACCGCACGCTCGACCAGGCCGATCTTCACGGCAAGCGCGTGCTTCTTCGCGCAGGGTTCGACGTCCCCATCGAGAACGGGGCCGTCACCGATGCCACGCGCATCGAGGCCCTGCTTCCCACCATGCGCGCCATCCTCGACGGCGGCGCGTCGCTCATTCTCCTCGCACATCAGGGCCGCCCGAAGGACGCGCCGGATCCAGCATTCAGCCAGCAGCCGCTCGTCCCCGTACTCGAAGCGATGTTGCATGCCCGCGTGCTATTTGCGCCGTCGTGCGTTGGGCCGGAGGCAAAACGTCTGGCCGATGCTTTGCAGCCCGGGGAGGTCTTGCTGCTCGAAAACCTGCGGTTCGATCCGCGAGAAAAAAAGAATGATCCCGCGTTTGCCCAAGAGCTTGCCGCGCTCGGCAACCTGTACGTCAACGATGCGTTCACCAATTGCCATCGCGACCATGCGAGCATGGTCGGCGTGCCGAAGCTGCTGCCGGCATTCATCGGCCTGCAGCTCATGCAGGAAGTGGCTCATCTTTCGCTCGTGCTCGACGAGCCCGAACACCCGGTGACGCTCGTCATCAGCGGTGCCAAGATGGAGACGAAGGTTCCCGTCGTGCGCAAATTCCTGCAGAAGGGCGACGATATTTTGCTGGGAGGGTGCATCGCCAATACCTTCATCGCCGCCAAGGGGTGCACACTCGGCACCTCCAAGTACGAACAGGAGTTCGTGGCCGAGGCAGCGGCTTTGCTGCAGGCGGCAGGCGCCAAGGGTTCTGCGGCGATCCACGTCCCCGAGGATGTGGTGGTTGCCACGGCTCCCGATGCCGATGCCGTGCTCGACGTGCCGGTCGCCAGCATCCCTCAGGATTGCGGGGCCTATGATGTCGGCACGCTGACGGTCGATGCCTACGTCAAGATTCTCCGCACCTCGAAGACGATCGTCTGGAACGGCCCGCTCGGCATGTATGAACGCGAGCACTTCGCCGGGGCTTCGCGCCGTATCGCCGAAGCGATAGCCGACGCGACAGCCGCGGGCGCCGTTTCGATCATCGGCGGCGGCGACACGATCGATTTCCATGCGCAGGAAGGCCTGCCGCTTGAGGCCTACACGTTCGTCAGCACGGGCGGAGGTGCGATGCTGGAATTCATCGCCGGAACCCCGTTCCGTTCGCTCGACGCTCTGCGCCAGTGACATGAGCGACCCCCGCCAGGACACCATCGTGCTGACGCTTGACGATGCCGAGGCATGGTCGTCGTTCCTGCGCAGGATGCAGGACACCGACGGCACGCTGCTCGTCGTGCTGTCGCCGCAGCAGGGCGAGGATCTCGCCGCTGATCCCAAGCTTGCGGCGTTTCTCTCCGCATGCCGCTCCATCGGTAACAGGCTGTTTCTGGCCTGCAAAGCGGATGCGCTTGTTTCCGCGGCGAAGCTCCGCGGCGTGCGCTGCATCGTTTCGGAGGAAGACCTCCGCACGCACTTGCCCGACATCCATGAATTGCCCGAAGCACTCCGGACGTTTTCGCCGCAGCTCTGGCGTTTGCAGCTGACGACTCATTTGCAGCGGCTGGGGTTGCTGTCGCTTCCCAAGATGCGCGTCTACGGGCTCACCGCCGTGAGCGTGCTCCTGTTCGTCTTCGTCGTGTTCCGGCTCCTGCCGTCGTCGGAAATCCGCGTGTGGCCGCGCAAGGAAACCGTGAGCCAGACCACCAACATCATTCTGGCGCTCAGCGGCGCTCAGCTGGAGACCGCGCATGTGCGCACGATGCCGCTCATTCCTATCGTCGTGACGCTCCAGAAGCAGATTACTTTCGATCAGATTACCAAGGTCTTCGAGGGCGTTGCCGCCAAGCTCTCCATCACAGTCATCAACAACGCCGACGAGCCCTACTCCTTCCGCAAGGGGACGCGCCTCACGAACCAGGCGGGCATGGTGTTCCGCCTGCGCGACGCCGTCGTCGTGCCCGCGCGTAGCGAGGCAACCGTCCCCGCGTATTCCGACGATACCGATATCTTCGGTCAAATCATCGGCGATCGAGGCAACGTGCCCGCCGATGTCCGTTGGGATTTCATCGGTTTGCCGGTCGAGGAGCGAACGTTCGTCTACGGCGTCAATCGCACGTCGGGCACTGGCGGCAGCACGTCCTATCGGACGGTGCTGACGAAGGAGGATATCCAGCAAGGCCGCGAGCGCCTGGAGCGCGAGCTCTTGGCCGATGCAAATAAGGCGGTGGAGGACGAGCGCCTGCTGCGCAACCAGCGCAACCCTCGCCAGCAGCTTGAGGTGCTTCGCCCGCAGTTCAACAAGCTCAGCATCACGACATACCACGATTTCGCCTATCCGGAGGAGTTGCTAGGGGAGGCGGTGCTCTCGGTGCCGCTCGAAGAACAAATCACGTTCACGGCGTTTGCCTATGATGCGAAGGCCATTCTCTCGATGCTCTCCGATGAATTGCAGTCGCACGTTCGCGAGGGCAAGCAGCTGCTGCTCGACTCGCTGATGCTGAATAACCTCGATATTCGCGTCATCGGCTTCGACGACGCGTTCCAGTGGATCAAACTGACAGCCGACCTGGCGGGAACCGACCGTTTCATTCTCGATCCGCTGACCCCCAACGGTGCGCTGTTCGCCAAGCGCGTCCGCGAGCGGGTTGCCGGAAAGACACGTGAGGAGGCGCTGCGCGTGATTCGCAACATGCCGGAAGTGGAGAACATCAATATTTCTCTGTGGCCGCCGTGGTCGAGGCGGCTTCCGGAGATCCCCGCGCATATTCTCATCCGCTCCGAATGATCCTGCGCCGCCGTACTATTGTCGTGCTGTTGGCGCTGCTTCTGCCCTTCTGGGTGACGCTCTACGCCCTCAGCACCGTCCTGCTGGGCTTCCGCGGTTCAGCAACGACGCTGCAGGCCGATTGCGTGCTTGTCTTTGGGGCCGCCATACGCCGCGGCGACCAGCCCGGCCCCGGCATCCGCCGGCGCATGGATACGGCGATTGCCCTGTGGAAGGAGCATCATGCCAACCGCATCATCGTCACCGGCGGCATCGGTTATGGCGTGGATGTGTCGGAAGCGGCTGTGATGACGGCCTACGCCGTAGGCCAGGGGGTTCCGCCGTCGGTGATCACGCAGGAGGCCAAAGCCCGCTCCACGATGGAGAATTTGCTCTATTCCAAGCCCCTGACGGGCGATTGCGCCAGTGTTCTCGGAGTCAGTGACCGCTACCATTTGGCCCGCATTGAGCTTTTGGCGGCACGCACGGGGTGGGGGAGGCTGCCCACCTACCCCGCAGGGAGCGTGCCTACCGCACTCTTCGAAGTGCAGAGTGTCGCGCGCGAAACAGCTGCATATGTGTACTACATGCTGCGCATCGATCAGCTCTGGGATATCGCGCCACAAGTCTGATTACTGTCGACTTGCACCGTCCATCCACATAAACATAAAATGCATTATGTTAACCTAGATCACCTGTGGAAAAGCCTCTCCCCCGCACCGGCAGCCCGAAACGCACACCGTTGGAAGCTGCAGTACAGCGGTACCTGCAATTCCTGCGTGCGGAACAGAATAAATCGCCGCTGACGATCAGCGCCTACGACCAATCATTGGCGCTGTTCTGTCAACTGTCATCGGTCTCCGATCCTCTTCTCATCAATAAGCAGGTCATTCGGGTCTATAAATCAGCATTGCACGAATATCGAACGAAGCAGGCGACGGAATTTACGATTCGCACCAAGAACCATCATCTCACCGTGCTGC
The DNA here is from genome assembly GCA_964488165.1 of uncultured Candidatus Peribacteria bacterium. Taxonomy (GTDB): domain Bacteria; phylum Patescibacteriota; class Gracilibacteria; order Peribacterales; family Peribacteraceae; genus VMFU01. The sequence goes on along the minus strand of CAZATU010000005.1, from coordinate 3,834 downwards.
GCGCGTTTCTCCGCTATTTGCTGCAGGAAGAAGAGATGGACGTCTATCCACCCGATCGCGTCGGGAGGTTCACCGAGGAGCAGCGCAAGGTGAAGGTGCTTTTCAAGGATGAGCTGACGCGCCTGCTCGGTGCCCCAGATACGGCGACGCGGATCGGCAAGCGCGATGCCGCCATTCTCCAACTCTTTTTTTCTACGGGCCTGCGCCTTGCGGAGCTTCGGAGTCTCAATCGCCGCGATCTCAACTTCGACACGCGGGAGATTTCGGTTCGAGGGAAGCGCGGGAAGATCCGGGTGGTGTTCATTTCCCCATTGGCCGTCGATGCGCTTCGCATCTATTTGGACAGCCGCGTCGATCACCTGTCTCCCCTGTTCATTCGCAACCCCGAACGCGCTCTGCAGGCACTCCCACCCGGCGAGGAATTTCGCCTGTCGCGTATTTCCATTTACACGATGGTTAAAAAGTACGCGCTCAAGGCCGGCATCGTGAGCAATCCTTCGCCGCACACGCTACGCCACTCCTTTGCCACCGATCTCCTGCAAAACGGAGCGGACCTGCGCTCGGTGCAGGAAATGCTTGGCCACAAAGATCTTTCCACGACGCAGATCTACACGCACGTCACCAATCCCCGCTTAAAGGAAGTGCATGAGCGGTACCACGGCCGCGCGTCTTCGTAGTGCGGTTCTTCGACGCTGCATCGGATCCTCAAAAGCGCCGATCGACCATGTTCGCCGTATCTCGTCAGCATCACCCGCTTGCACCGAAGGTGTACGGGTGTACACTCCCCTCATGCCTACCGCTTCGCCCTCCATCACCCTCGACTGGTCGCTGCTCTTCCGCGATGCCCTCCCCGCCGCCGAAACGATCGACGCGATGGTGCAGTGGGTCCGCGCTTCCCCCCGGCCGCAGGCCATCCGCGTCGTGCTCCCCCACTCGCGTGCACTGCAGAGCGTGACATCAAGTCTGACGCGCTCACTGCAAACCTCCGGCTGTACGATTACACGCAAGTTGGTACATTAAGGCAAGGTCGGCGTTTTTGCCCTTCCAGTGCGCCCAGCTATAGTGCGCGTACTGTTTTTCTTTACCCACTTCTTTCGTATGGTGCAGCTTCCAAACTCCTCCGGTAACAATCCGTGGTTCGCGGTGTCCATGGGCTTGCTCGGCTTGATCGTCGGTTACGGCCTTGCAGCCGGCATGCAGGGCGGCAGCCCGCTTGCGGTGCGCCCGCCTCAGGCAGCCGTGCCGTCGGCTCCGACGGACGCTCCCCCGGCCGTCGCGGCCAACCCTGCAGGCGTCGATACCGACGCGATGCTCGGCGACAAGAGCGCAGGCGTGACGCTCATCGAATTCACCGATTATCAGTGCCCCTTCTGCGAGCGCTTCTTCTCGCAGGCATACCCCCAAATCAAGAAGAACTTCGTCGACACGGGCAAGGTGAAGTACGTCGTTCGTGATTTCCCGCTCAGCTTCCACCAGAACGCGCAGAAGGCAGCCGAAGCCACGGAGTGCGCCGGTGCCCAGGGCAAGTTCTGGGAAATGCACGACACCCTCTTCGGCAAGCAAGCTGAGTGGAGCAACGCGGCTGACCCGGTTGCAACCTTCGCCAAGTACGCCGGCGATTTGAAGCTCAACACGAGCACGTTCTCCGATTGCGTCACCAACGGCCAGTTCGCCGATGAAGTCCAAAAGGACCTCGCCGACGGCTCCGCCGCAGGCATCGACGGCACCCCGGGCTTCTGGGTGGTCGGCAGCGACGGCAAGGGCGAGCAGATCAGCGGCGCGCAGCCCTACGCCAACTTCGCAGCGGCGATCGAACGCCTGCTGTAATCCTTCTTCGCTATCGGTTTGCAACGAACGGGCGGCTCAGGTCGCCCGTTCTTCGTTGTGCGCGTCGACGCGCGTTGCCACGTGCTGCGCATACCAACGGCGCAGCGCTTCCACCCGGTACCAATGCTCCGTGTGCAACGCAGCGATCTGCTGGCGCATGCCCACCGTTGCCAACACGTACTGCTGCATGCGCAGCTGGTTGGCGGCATCCTGCGCTTCCTGCGGCGAAAGCCCGACTTCCATGCAGCGAAAGAACACCCGGCGGCATTCGACCTGCAGATCCTCGTGGAGGTTCCGCAGCGTCGTTTGCTGCAGCACGGCGATGCTGCGGTGCATATGGCTTTCCGATGAGGCGATGAGGTCGGTCAGCAACGCATCGTGTGCTGCCGTGCCCACTTCGGCGCCACCCGCCGGCGCGTCGCCGAGGCTCATTGCTTCCTCGAGGAACACCGGCGCAGCCACGACGCGCGTGCCATGCTGTAGAGCTCGTAGAGCAGCACCGTGATATGCAGCGCCAGGACGAAGGCAACTGCGTGGATCACCTTGATTGCATCGGATTGAACGAGTTCGGAGGAAAGCATCACGCGCAGGTCGAGGTCGTCGGTCGCCACCGTCGGCGCTTGCGGATTGAGTATCGCCGTCTGCAGCACGTCGATGGCCCGTTTGCGGAAGACCGGGTCGAAATCGATGGAGCTCAGCTGCGGACGGCTGATAGAGAAGCGTCGCTCGCCGTCTTCAATGAGTAGCGTGCAGATGCGCCCGTTGACCGCGAGTGTTGAGAGGGCCGGCTTTTCGGCATCCAGCTGCAGGCGCACGACGGACGATCCGGCATTCTTGCCCGAGAGCTCCGCACAGATGCGCCGATCGAAGAAGCTGCTTGGCAACTCGATGAGCGCTTCCCAGGGGTTCTCGTGCACGTCGTCGAGCGGAATCATCGGCGATGAACTGTCGTTGAAGGAAAAGCGTTGCCCGCCGTAGCTGTAGGCCATGGTGCAGCTTCTCTGCGCGTCGGGCTGTGCTTCGCAGACGACGTCGAAGTGCACGTCGACCGTGTCGATCGTCCGGACGCCGTCGAACGAGCCGATCATAAGCAAGACCAACACCGCCCACAGAACAAACACGGGGGCGATGAAGAGCACGAGCCAGATGCCGAAGTTCAAACGGAAGCGCATGCGATCAAGGGGAAACATATCAACGATGCTCGATGACCTGCGCAGCGGGGTAGCGCACCTTCGCAAATGCCGCAGAAGCGTCCGTGCTTGCGCGGAAGCCTACCGGGCAGGCAACAACCGCGTGATAACCGCTTTCGCCGAGGCCGAGCATGGCGTCGTACTGCACGGGGTCGATGCCTTCCATGGGGCACGCGTCGATCTGTTCGACGGCGCAGGCGGTCAGCAGCGTTCCGAGTGCGATGTACACCTGCTTTTCCACCCAGACGCGCATTGTTTCGGGCGTATGGCGGCCGATGGAGCCGAGCATCATGGCCTTGTAGGCATTGAGCTTCTCGGCGGGGACGTTACGGGTATTCGTGATGAGATCGACGTAGCTCTGGACGTCGTCGGGCGTCACCGAGTTCTTGGCGCAGAGGACGATGAGATGCGAGCAGTCGGTGACCTGGGCCTGGTCCCAGGAATGCTTGCGCAGGTTTGCACGGATGGCAGGGTCGGTGACGACGATGAATTTCCAGGGCTGCAAACCGTAGGAGGACGCGGAAAGGCGGAGGGCTTCGGTGACGGTGGCGAGCTGCGCTTCGGAGAGCTTCTTGCTCGGGTCGAATTGCTTGGTGGCGTAGCGCCAGGAGAGGGCTTCGTTGATGTTCATGGAAGGCTTGGGGGATGGGGGTGGAGTATAGCGGATATTCTCCACTTTTTGAGAACAATATCCCAACAAAGCGTGCCGGCTTCTTTGCTCTCACAGGAGCACCGTTTCCCACTTTTTTAGAAAAAGTGGGAGGAAAAATCGTCGCTGTGGAAGACCTTCTGCGGTGTTCTCCGCGTGCTCGCTACG
>CAZATU010000004.1:0-145097 GCA_964488165.1 uncultured Candidatus Peribacteria bacterium | reverse complement strand
AGGTCTTCCACAGCGACGATTTTTCCTCCCACTTTTTCTAAAAAAGTGGGAAATATCTTCTGTGGTTGGCAAAAGGGAAAGCCCGCTGAAACGAGCGACACGATGACTACTTCTTCTGCAACAAACTCACCGTCTCAATATGCGCTGTGTGCGGGAACATATCCACCGGCTGCACGGTATGCAGCTCATACCCGGCATTGAGCAAGCCGCCCAAATCGCGGGCGAGCGTCGCCGTGTTGCATGACACATAAATGACTTTCTTGGGCTGATGGGCGATGACCGCCTTGAGCGCATCGGGGTGGAGGCCCGCGCGGGGCGGATCGACAACGATCGCGTCGAACACGTATTTGCCGCCGGGCTTGAGCTGGTCGTGCAGCACCTGCTCGGCGCGGCCGCGATAGAAACTGATGTTCCCCACGCGGTTCTTGCCCGCGCTTTTGAGCGCATCATCGATCGCCGACGGATGGCTCTCCACGCCCACGACCTTCTGGCAGTAGCGTGCGAGATACTGGCCGATGGTTCCCATACCGCAATAGAGGTCGAGCAGCGTGTCACGCTGGCTCAAATCGGCCACGGCGGAGATCGCTTGGTACAGCTTCTCGGCACCGAGGGTATTGGTCTGGAAGAACGAGAACGGCGAGATATCAAATGTCAGATCGAAGAGGCGTTCACTGATCGTCGGCTTCCCGATGAGCACGTGCGCCTTCGGCGCCTCGGGCTTGTCGTTGAGGCCGGTGTTCTCGATCACCTGGAGCGACGCCAGCCCGGGCTTTCCCGCGAAGCGCATGAAATACTGGAACAGCGGCTCCAGTTCTTTTTTCCGCGCGTTCACCAGGAAGCACAGCATGTGCTCGCCGGTGTGCACGCCGCGGCGCAAAAGCATCGTGCGCAACAATCCCTTATGCGTCTTGGGGTTGTGCACTTGCAGCTTCGTCTCCTGCATGAAACGCCGCACGTCCATGAGCAGCGTACCGATCTGCTCGTCGTACAGGTGGCACTCCGAAATGGGCAACACCGTCGACCATTGGCCGGGCTGATGGAAGCCGACCGTGGGATTCTCATCGAAATAGATGCGCTTGCCCTGCTTCTCTTCCACGCGCATCGACGCGTAGCCAAATGACATTTCGAGCTTGTTGCGATAGTGGAACACCTGCGGGCTCGGGATGATCTTCAGCACACGCCCCGGCAGCTGCCGGCGCATCTCTTGCTCGACGGGTGTCAGGTGCTCCAGGGTTTCGCGGACGATGTCCTCCTTATAGATGAGCTGCTTGTCGTAGGGGAGGTTCTGCCAGGTGCAGCCGCCGCAATCGTGAAAATGCTGACAGCGGGGATGGATCTCCTCGCGCGCGCGGCGCAACACCTTCTCGATACGCGCTTCGGCGAAGCGGTCGCGACACTTGGTAATGACGATGAGGAGCTCCTGGCCGGGAATAGCGTTCTCGACAAACACCGAAAGGCCGTTGATCCGCACGAGACCCGCCCCGCCGTGCGTCACTTTTTCGACGGTCACGGTGTATTGCTGCCCGGGATGGACAGAAGGGGCTGCAGGCTGCCCTGGTGCTGTAGTTTCCTCAGTAGTTGACATTACTGAAAATTATAGTAATAATATACCCTTTTTTCCTTTCAGCAGATGTTCAATCGCGTACCGGCCGCCCTCCTGGGCGTAGCCATCGTCACCGCAACATCCGCCGTTCTTCTGCGCCAAAGTGTAGCAGGAGCACAGTCGGGCACAAGCGTACACGAAGCCGCGCCCGACAAGGCCTGGAAACCAAAGTTCACGCCCACCCCCCTCCGCCAGGCCGATATCCCCGTGCGCCAGCGCGACCTCCTTGCCGATGCACTCCAGGCACTCCCCGCTGATTGCCAATGGTCGCTGAAAAACATCTACGTCAAAACGCGGAAGGAGATCGAGCGCGGCATGGCCGGTTCGGAATCGATCATCTTGAACGGCGACGTCTCCGACGACGAGCTGCGCGCGGTGTTCATCCATGAATTCGGCCACATCACCGACTTAGGCTGCCTGCGAGGATCGGAGGCTGCCGGAGCCAGCGCCTTTAAGGACGGCAGCCACGCCATCTACAACGACGACCCGAGCATCGGCTTCTATGCGATCTCCTGGAAGGACGCGACGACCAAGCGCCAAGGCGCCCGCAAAGAGGATTTCATCTCCGGCTATGCCAGCTGGGATCCGTTCGAGGAGTTCGCGGAAACATTCGCGTACTACGTCCTGCAGCAAGACGCCTTCCGCGCCCGCGCCAAGAAGAACGACGTGCTGCGCCGGAAATTGGAATGGTTCGAGGCCAACGTCTTCCGCAACTACGATCCGCCGGCAAACGGCCGCACCACCGGCAAGGAAAAACAGCCGTGGGACGTGACGCTGCTGCCCTACGACTGGCAGCCGGTCACCGTGGCTCTGGGGCGCTAAAGCCTCGCCGCAACGCCCGGAAACGACTACGCTGTACGCCGATGCGACGCGCCGTTCTGACCATCCTCTGGCTCGCCACCGACGCCCTGGTATACACGGGGGCGTACGCGCTGGCCTATTTCCTGCGCGTCGGCTGGATCCTCTCCTCCGACCTTCCGCTGCGCACCTATCTCTTCGCCGTCCTGCTCACGGTGCCGGGCTGGCTCTTTGTGATGACCACCATGCGCAACTTCGGACTGACGCGCCGCCAGCTCTCGCTGCAGAACTTCTTCTACATCGCCTACGCCTCGCTCATCGGCATGGCCGGGTTCGCACTCGTCTTCTACTTCTTCGAGCAGAGCCTGTTCAGCCGCCAGCTCTTGCTGCTGGCGGGTGTGCTGTCGGCGTGCGCGGTCTTCGCGTGGCACGGCGTCTACGACCGGCTGCAGCGCCTGGCGCTCCGGGCGAACCCGCCGGTGTATCCGCTGCTCATCATCGGCACCAACCGCGAGGCACAATCGCTCATCGAATCGCTGCGCCGTTCGCGTTCGCCCTTCCAGCCGGTGGCCGTGCTCGACGGTCGCGGCGGCGGGCCGAAGGAAATCGGCGGCGTCCCCGTGCTCGGCAAGCTCAACGTGCTGGAGGATGTCATCCGTAAAAAACACATCACGCACATCGTGCAGTGCGACTGCCTCGAACAAAGCATCAACCTCGCGAGCGTCTGCCGCGCGCACGGACTCAGCTACCTACTGCTTCCCTACACGCTCGGCGTGGTGGAGCCGTTGGTGCGCAGCGAAACGCTGGAGCAGCACCCCGTCATCGCCGTGCACCATCGCAATGCCTGGTGGGAATGGTTCTTCCGATGATCACCCATGCGCTGCTTCATCCTCGCCGGCGGCTTCGCCACGCGGCTCTGGCCGCTGACCGAGCGCCGCGCCAAGCCGCTATTGCCGCTCGCGGGCAAGCCGCTGCTCACCTGGATCGTCGACGCGCTGCCGCACGATCTGCCCGTCACGGTGAGCACCAACGCGGTGTTCGCCCGGAGCATGGAGGAATGGAAAGCAACGGTGGCCCATCCGCAGATCACCATCGCAACGGAGGAGAGCAGCCACGACCACCACAAGCTCGGCGCGGTCGGGGCGCTTGCTGCCTGGCTCGCAGATGAACGCATCGACGACGACGTGCTGCTGCTCACCGGCGACAACTACTGCGGGTTCTCCTTTGATGCATTTCTGGGCGCGTACAACAAGCGCCACCCCCTGCTCGCCGCGCACGACATCGGGCATCTCTCGAAGGCCAGCAGCTTCGGCACAGTGCTTACCGAGCCAGGCGGCGACCGCATCGTCGGGTTTGAAGAAAAGCCCCCCCACCCCAAAACCACTCTCATCAGCACAGGCTGTTCCGTGCTGCCCAAGTCGGTGCTGCCGATCATCGCCGATGTCGCCGCGCGCCGGCCCGACAACGTCGGAGGCATCTTCGAGGAGATGATCGCGCGCGGCATCGAACTGCGTTGCTTCCGCTTCGACGAACCGTGGTTCGATATCGGCTCCTTCGAGTCGTATTTGGAAGCCTCCTGCGCCGTCGCAGGCCACGGGGTGATCCTTGGGGAAGGTGCAACGATCGACGCATCGACGCACGCGGGGACGGTGGTGCTGGGCGCGGGTTCCGCGGCACGCGGGAGCACGCTGCGCAACGTCATCGCGTTCGAGCGCTGTGAGATCGTCGATTGCCATCTGGAAGATTGCATCCTGGACCACGGATGCGTGCTCCGCGGCATCGACCTCACGGGGAAAATGCTCCGAGAAGGCACGGAGCTCGTCCGGTGAGGGTTTTGGCACCGTGTTGCCTTCTTGTCCACCCCTCCCTACACTCAGAGCCCATGCGTCGCACCATTGCGCCCATCGTCGGCATTCTGGTCAGCCTTTCGCTCGCCGCGTGCGGCTCGTCGACCACAACGGTCGCCTACACGCTCGCGTTCAATCTACCCGATCCGGCGTCGCAGCAGGACTTGGGCCTCGCCGCCATGCGCGTCATCGAGCGCCGCCTCGACCATATGGGCGAAGCGCTCATCGATAAGGAAGTGCGCAACACCAACGGCGAAATGGCCCTGCTCATCACGGTGAGCGACCCCGCCGTGGCGACGCTTCTCACCGACGAGCTCCAAACGCCTCTCAACTTCCAGATCATGGAAGAAGTGCCCGTGGAAGAAGCCGACATCGTGATCACGGGTCAGGGCGGCTTCAAGGCCACCGGCGTCGACAGTGCGTCGCTCTATGCAGCCATCGCCCAGGAAGACGACGACGGAAAGGGCGTCATCACGCTGCAATTCTCGCCAGAAGGCCGCGAGAAGCTCTCGGCAGTGTTCCGCAAGAACAAGGGCAAGAACATCGGCTTGTTCATTCGGGGCAAGCTCACAAGCAAACTCCTCGTGGAGACGAACACCCTCAAAGACGACATCGTCATCCGCGACCTGCCCAGCCCCGAAATCGCCCGCATTTTCGCCGACGATTTGAACGTCGGCCTCCATATCACCTTCACTCCCGCGCCGTAATTTATGGCCCGCAGCAACAACTCCCGCACCGCCACCCGCGTCCTTGTCGCGGTGATCAGCGTCATCGTCGTCGTCCTCGCCCTGCCGCAGCAGTGGCGCAGCAATCTGCCGTGGTTCCTGGGCTCGGCCGATTTCCGCTTCGGCCTCGACTTGGCGGGCGGAACGCAGCTTGATTTCCGCATTTCGGAAGATGGCATCGCCGAGCAGCTGCGCCTCCTTGATGAAGAAGAGAAGAATCTGGAGCCGGGTTCGGGCAAGCGCGTGACGGAAATCAACTTCCAGCGCCAGGTGCTCGAAGACCAGCGCGCTTCGCTCGTGGAAGCCATCCGCACCGTCCTGGAACGCCGCATCAACAGCCTGGGCGTAAGCGAGGCCTCCATCACGCCGTCCTACATCGGCGACGAGAAGCACTTGCTCGTGGAATGCCCCGGCGTCGTGGACGTCCAGCGCTGCATTCAAACCGTCGGCAAGACCATCCAGCTCGAATTCAAGGAGCAAGCTACCGTCGCCACCGCAGAATACGAAAAGGCGGCGCGCGCCAAGGCCGACCTCGCGTTCGCGCGCATCGGCAAGGGCGAAAGCCTCCAGACGATCGGCCAGGACCTGGGCGACGAATTGGGCATCACCTATACCGAAGAGCGCCCCTTCTTCCGCTCCCAGCTGCCCGCATCGCTCGAGGAGCTCTTCCGCCGCGCTCCGGATGGCAAGGTCATCCGCAAGGATGGCGTCGCCACAATCAGCGAACAGGACGAGGACGGCAACCAGACCGCGCGCGATATCAAGGGTGTCTTCTTCGCGGAAGTCACCAAGCCGCTCTCGCAGGTCGAGCGCGTCCTCAACCGCGCCGATGAAGCATTCCCCCGCCTGGCCGAAACCGAAGCTGGCACGCGCTACGCGAGCCACGACAGCGAACCCATCGGTGCCTCGGTGCCGACGGCCGTAGCCGGTGGCCTGCGCACGATGCAAGCGGGCGAACTGCGCGCCTTCCCGCTCGATGATGGCTCCGCGCGCGTCATCTTCTTGCGCCTCTTCACTCCCGGCACCGAAGAAGTCGGCGCCAGCCACATTCTCGTCAGCTACGCAGGCGCCACACAGGCCGAGCCTTCCGTGACACGCACCAAAGAAGAAGCCCTCGCCCGCGCGTTGGAATTGAAGAAGCAGCTCAGCAACGGCGGGTCATTCGCAGACCTCGCGCGCAAGGAATCCGACGGCCCGTCGAAGCTAAACGGCGGTAGCCTCGGCACATTCGGCCGCGGGGCCATGGTCCCCGCCTTCGAACAGGTCGCCTTCTCCCAGGCGGTCGGCGCCGTGAGCGACCCCGTGGAAACCCCCTTCGGCTACCACCTGATCCGCGTGGATTCGGCTCCGGTCTCCACACCGGCGGTCGCCTCGTATGACGAGTTGATCGTGCCCGGACCCGACGGCCTGTCGCGCGGCAACGCGCTCATCACGCGGCTCAAGAACGGCGAGGTGAAGCGCGGCGAGGATGCCGTCACCGCCCGGCTGCTCTTCTTCTCGCTCGAACCCACGGGATGGCAAGACACCACCCTCGACGGCAAGCATTTCCGCTCCGCTGCCGTTGCAACGGACCCCACGACGAACTTCCCTGTGGTGCAAATCCTCTTCGATGAGGAAGGCGGCCGCATCTTCCAGGAACTGACGCGCAACAACATTAAGAAGCGCATCGCGATCTTCGTCGGCGGCGAGCTCGTCTCCGCGCCGGTCGTACAGCAGGAGATCTCCGGCGGCTCGGCCATCATCAGTGGCAGCCAGAATATCGAGGAAGCGCGCCGCTTGGCGACGGACCTCAATACGGGTGCCATCCCTGCCCCGATCCACCTGGTCGGCCAGCGCACCGTGGAACCGTCGCTCGGCGCCGACGCCGTTCGTACGTCGGTCTTCGCTGGCGTCGTCGGCATCATCATCATCATGATCTACATGCTCTTCGCCTACGGCGTGTTCGGCCTCCTCGCGAACATCTCGCTCCTGGTCTACGCCGCGGTCTTCCTGGCACTCATGAAATTGCCGCTGTTCTTCGTCACGGACCAGTACGTCGTGATGACGCTTGCGGGCATGGCGGGCTTGATCCTCTCCATGGGTATGGCCGTGGACGCGAACGTCTTGATCTACGAGCGCATCCGCGAAGAACGCCGCCGCGGGAAGCCCGCAGCTGCCGCCATCGAAACCGGTTTCGTCCGGGCCTGGCCGAGCATCCGCGATTCCAACGTGTCGACGTTGATCACCTGCGCACTGCTCTTCATCATCGGCTCCTCGATCGTCCGTGGCTTCGCCATCACGCTGGGGCTCGGCGTCGTTGTCTCCATGTTCTCGGGCATCACGGTGAACCGCTGGCTCTGCCGCAAAGCGCTGAACTCGCCGATCGGCGATTGGATCCGCAAATAAGCTTCTTCGTCGTTAGTTGAGGGACGGTTCAGGCAAGCGCCTGCCGTTCTTCCGTGCCTCCAGCTCGCGGAACCGCCCCTGGCGGATCAGCTCGCGCTCGGCCTCATTCACCGGCAAGAGAGCGTGGATCTGCTTATAGCGCGCGCAGAGGAAATCGACGCGCTTCTGCACGCTGATCGATCCCGCCTCGCGCACTTCCCACGCCTCAAGCGTTGCGCCGGGCACGGTGATCTGTTCGGCGTCGGCGGTCGCGGACTGGCGGTTGTGTTCGAGTTCGTGATTCTTCGTATCCTCGGCCTGCGCAACGTCGATCAGCACGTCGCCGCCCGGGTTCTCACGCTTGGCCTTGAGCGGATCGATCCACATCTTGTCGGAATCCAATTGCCCCTTCCCGGCGATGCCGTCCTCCATCGTCTCGATCGTCGCACCCTTCATGGACGTGCCGACGGCACGAGATGTCTTGCGGAGGATCGTGGCGACGCGTTTTGCGGTTTCCGGGTCCGGCGGCCCCTCGGGCGACGCGAATGACTCCTGCAATGCGCTGCGTGTCGTGGCTCGTTTTTGAGCCAGGCGCTCCTCCATCCAGGGGTCGGCCATACGCTCGGCTTCCTCGGCGCGGCGGGCAAGCTCGGCCTGCAGTGCGGCGGCGTCGCTGCCGTCGACGGCGTCGACGGCGTCATCGAATTGCTCTTCGGCGGTGGCGTAGGCGTTCTCTTGCATAGTGCCACTATTGTCGCCATCCGCGCTTCCGTCACAACACGAGAAGAAAACGAAGTGGGCAAGTGCCTGTTTTTGCTCTCTATGAAGGGAAAAATCCATTCCTCTATAACCTACGATAGGCCCAGCAGGAGATCGATCGCCCAGCATCCGCGCACATGCGGGCAGGAGCCTCGACAATGCTCCAGTAGCGCCGCGTCCTTGCATCCGGCGTCCTCCAGGGCATCGCTCAAGTACGGCATGTCATCCCACGCGCGATCCTGGTAGATGGCGCGGGCGATCTTGAGAACGGTCGGCGTTTTCCACGCATCACGGATGATGCAGGGGCGATGCGGATTGCCGAAGATCTCGCGCACGAGGTCGGCCTGGATCACGGTCTCATTCGTCGGATCACGCGCAAGTACGGCCCGTTGGGAGCGCTGAACGATCTCTCGCAAGCTGCGCAAAAAGGAGAAAAATAACGCCGTTTCTGTCGGCGCTTCTTCGTCAACGCCATGCGATTCCTGTGAAACGTTTCGCACCCATCCGGCGAGCTGGGCAGTGCGAACGGCCAGATCTCCCAAAGGAACACTTGTTTCCGGCACAGAGACAGACGCGAACGGATCACACGTATTCTCCGCCGCTTTTGCGGCCCACGCCCTCATCCATGCCTGCCTGGCATCGAGCGCGGCCGGACCCGATGACCATACGCTGTGTGCACGCCGCACTGCCTCGGATGAGGCTTCGCGCGCCTTCTGCTGAACGGCAGCGAGTGCCGCCGCATCCATCTCGCCGTCGGCATGACGCTCGGCGGCGGCGATGGCGTCCATGCTCTCCTGTGCAAGGCCCACATCGGCAATGCGCCGGACACAGGCGCAGGCAAATAAGCGGCGTTTGCGCTCGGAACCCGCTGCTCCAAGGCATTCGAGCATGACAGCGGGGTCTGCCAGGACCATCCACCGCTCCTCTTCCGGCGTGCGCTGCAATTGCTCGGCGCTTGGCGGTGAAGCCTCCTGCTCCGGAGGCACATACAGGCGCACACGCAACGGCGCATCACCCAAGGCAGGATGCTCGCGCTCCGCAAGCGACCCCTGCACAACGTGGAAGGCTTGCTCGCGGCATGCATGACGATACTGCGCATGATGGCGATGCAGCCGCGCGGCACGCCCCTGGCAAGAACCGCGCTCAAGATGTTGCCCATCGTCGATCAACGCCTCGCGCGACATGACGGCTATTGTTCAGGGAATACGCAGCGAATCAAGTGCGAATTCTGTCAAACGTCTGGAACGTGCAGGCGAAGGCGTGCCGCTCATCTGCGGGGTGCTCTTCCGATGCCGAAAGTCGCCATGTTCCCGCGCCGAGCGCGGGGAACACCACGTCGCCCTCCAGCACCGCATGCACGCGCGTCAGCTCGATGCGATCGGCGCGATCCGCCGCCGCCCGGTACAACTCACCGCCACCGATGACGAACGCTTCTTCGGCGCCGCTTACCTCCGCCGCGGCGACGGCGTCCTCCAGGGACGACACGACCGTTGCCCCCGGCGCGATATACCCCTCCTGGCGCGTCACCACGATATTGAGCCGGCCCGGCAGCGGGCGAAATTTCGGCGGCAGTGATTCGTACGTTTTGCGCCCCATCAGCACGGGCTTGCCGGCTGTCAGCACACGAAAGCGCTTCAGGTCGTCGGGCAGCGACCACGGCAAGCCGCCGGCCACGCCGATAACGTTGTTCTCCGAAGCGGCGGCGATGAGCACGAGGCGCATACCCATAGCATAGCGCTACACTGCGATCGGCGCCTTGATGGCCGGATGCGGATCGTAACCTTCGATCGCGATATCCTCGAAGCGGAAGCCGTCGATCGACGCGACGGCCGGGTTGAGCACAAGACGAGGGAGCGGACGGAGCGGACGGGAGAGCTGTTCATTGACCTGCTCGATGTGGTTTGCGTAGATATGCGCATCACCGAACGTGTGCACGAAGAACCCCGGCTTGAGGCCGCACACCTGGGCGATCATGTGCGTGAGCAGGCTGTAACTCGCAATGTTGAACGGCACGCCCAAGAATGCATCCGCGCTGCGCTGGTAGAGCTGGCAGCTCAGGCGACCGTCATTATGCACATAGAACTGGAAGAGCGTATGGCAGAGCGGGGGCGCCGATTTGGTGTGGCCGTACACGTCGCCGACGTTCCACGCCGATACCAGGATGCGGCGCGACGTCGGGTTACTCTTGATCTGGTCGATGACGGCGGCGATCTGGTCGTGCCGCTGGCCGCCATGCCCTTCCCAACGCCGCCACTGCTTGCCATACACGGGGCCGAGGTCGCCCCATTGCGCGGCAAACGCTGCATCCGTCTTGATCCGCTCCACGAAGCGCTGCAACTCGGCATGCCACGCGTCGGAATAGCGCGGAAACTGTTCACGCAGATTGTTGGCAGCCAGGTAATCGTCGAACGGCCATTCGTTCCAAATTTTTACGTCCTGATCGACCAGTTCTTTGATGTTGGTATCCCCCTTTAGGAACCACAGCAACTCGCGGATGATGGCTTTGGTCGCCATTTTCTTCGTCGTGAGCAACGGGAACCCCTCCGCAAGATTGATACGCATCTGGTAGCCGAAGACGCTGATCGTCCCCACGCCCGTGCGATCCTCGCGACGCTCACCGTGCTCCAGGATATGCCGAAGGAAATCATGATACGGCTGCACGAGGCCATCCTAACCGGGCGACGTCCGCAGGCACAGGAAAGATCGATGGCGGCATAATAGGGCTTTCTGTAGCGACAAAATGCTATGAAGAGCCGTTCTGCCGCCTTTTTCAGAATTGGACAATTGACGTTAAACATGATGAGAATACAGTGCCCGGCAATGACGGTGAACCCTGCCACCATGCTGGCCGATGCTGCACCGATCACATGCGGTCATCCGGATCCGTACCTCCAACAGGCGTTGGGCGACCTGCAAGCCAACGGCTGGATCCGCGGGCCACTGGACTATGAGGTCAGCATCCTTGGGAAAGGCGGCTGTGGCACGGTGTACCGGGTGACGCACAGAACGAATGCGGCGCTTCGATCCATTGCCATCAAAACACCATTCGCGGCAACGGGCATCGGCGATCTCGCCAACGAACGACGCATGATGTCGCACGTGTCCCGTGCCCCACACTGCTACAACGCGCATGATGATGCCGCGCCGTACATCGCCATGGAGCATGTCGAAGGCACAACGCTCGAAGACCTGGATGCCTCGGGCGTCAGTGCGAACCTTCGGCTGGAGCTGTGTACTGCGGTCATTCAGGCGGTTCGCGATATCATGGACGCCGGAGTGGTGCATGCGGATATCAAGCCGCCCAACATCATGCTGCGACCCGACGGCTCACTGAAAGTGCTCGACTTCGGCCTGGCAGTGGAGGCGCCGCAGCCGCATAGGCGCAAAGCCGTGGGCGCGACAAAAGGAACACCCCTCTATATGGCCCCGGAACAATGGGACGGCGAAGTGGACCGCCACACCGACATCTTTGCCGCGGGATGCCTGCTGTATCACGAGCTCAGCGGCCACGACATCGCACTGCAAGTGACGGGCGGCAAGGAGTCGCCTTGGGATATTGCCAACGCCATGCATCGCAAAGATACCGCCGGGACCATTCACGACATCATTGCCGCGGCGCACGTCCCCATGCGCCGCCTGCTCGAACGCATGCTGAAGCTTGACCCCGATCGCCGCCCTGACTGGGACGACATCATCGGCTGTGTACAAACCATGTACCGCAAAATGCTCCGCAAAAGTCCGGGGCTTGCCATGATGCTCTCCTCGCAGCAAACACGGAGCACCATCAGCCCGACCGTTCTTGTTCCGCCTCCGGCCCCCGAACTTCTGCCCACGCGCCGCGACCCCGACCGGCCGTAAACAGAGATCTCCTATGACCCGAATGTAAAGGCATACGCCGACACGCCCTCCCCCGCGAAGCGCAGTGTGATGTTGTGCTCGCCATAGGCGCCTTTGAACACGGGGTAGAGATCGTTCGCGTCCACGGGCAGCGTTGGGCCGGCTACGCCGTCCACCATCACCTCGACGGTCGCCGCGCCCGCAGGCGGCTTACCCAGCACGATGTTGCACTCGCCGCCGAGGAAGTGCAGGCGAATCTCGCCGGTCTTCCCGCGCAAGATCTGCCGCTCGCCGTCCTCCAGCTGCCACGAACCGTCGAGCGCGTAGCGGTGCAGGGGCAGCGTGGCGGGCGCTGTGTAGGCAATGACGTCGTCCGTCGGCAGCACTGCGCCGTTTTCCAGCGATGGCCAGCTGCGCTCGCCGATGTACGTTTCAGGCGTGATGTCGTTGCGCACGACAGGTGCGGTGGCAGCCACCCCGCCCGCTTGCACGTCCACGCCGATTTCGCGCAGCAGCCCGGCAATCGCCGCGTCGGTTTCCTCGTAATCACCCTCGCCGAAATGCGTGTAGCGAATGTACCCCTCCGCATCGATCAGGTACTTCGCGGGCCAGTAGCGGTTGGCGAACGACCTCCAGATATGGAAATCATTATCCTGGACAATCGGGTAGGTGAGCTTGTGACGTGCGATAGCGTCGGCCACGTTCTTCTGGTCTTTTTCAAAGACGAACTCGGGCGTATGCACGCCGATCAGGACAAACGGCGCGTCCTTGTATTTGTCCCAATATCCGCGGATGTACGGCAGCGTGCGGATGCAGTTGATGCAGCTGTAGGTCCAGAAATCGATCAGCACGACCTTGCCTCGCAGATCCCCAAGCTTGAGGGGCACGCTGTTGTGCCATGGACCGCCCGGCAGCTCGGTCGGCGCGCGCGAGATCTTGGGCAGGGGCGAGGGCTGGGGTTCAACGTTGCGCAGCGGCATAGATGTCGCGGAAGAGGAAGTGGCGGAGCGTGCCGCCGAAGCGATTGATGGCGCGGCGGAGGATGCAGAGGACTGTGAAGACGCCGCGTCTGCGGCGGGGAGACCGGGCAGAGGCGGCTCTTGATCGGCAAAGAGACGCTCTTCCCAATCGCTCGCGAGCAACCCGTAGGACGTGCGCTCCACGAGATACGTCTGCAGATTCACGAGCCACTGATACTGCAAACCGAGCGCCGTCAGGATGAGCAGGCCGCCCGCGATATGCTTGGCAACGCCGCTGAAGCGCGCGAGCGAACGCGCTGAATGCACGGCGAACTGCCCGCCGTACCCCACGAGTAGGAGCGGCAGGGCCGTGCCCAGCGCATACGCGCTCAGCGCGAGAAAGGCGCGCAGGCCGGGTTCATCGCGCACGAGCGCAAGCGCGAAGCCCAGACCCGGGCCGGCGCACGGCACCCACACGAGCCCCATGGTGAGGCCAACGAGGAACGCCGTCAGCGGCTGATCGGAACCGAAACGTTGGCGCGCCTTGCCCTGCGCGTCGACGCCGCGCTGCTGCAGCCACGTCGCCACCGCGCCGCCCATCAGCATGGCGATGCACCCTGCGACGGCGGCAAGAGCCATGCCCGGCGCGCCCCATCGCGCGAAGAAGGCGCCACCCCCAATGCTAACGCCAAAACGCAGCCAGCGACGCTCGGTGAGAAACCCGATGCCAAAGAGCAGCAATGTGTCATACGTCGCCACACGCAGGATATCGGCGAGCGCGACGAACTGCGCCAACGCCACGAAGAGTAGGAACGTGAATCCGAGAAAGCTCACCACCATGCCGGCGACGGCGCAGAGCGGCCGCCACGGGCTGCGCCCGGAAACACTCGCCCCCACCACAATCGGTACGAGCGGCAGGATGCATGGCAGGAAAATCGTCAACACTCCCGCCAAAAACAAGGTGACGTACAGCGTCATTGCGCGCGTGCGCTGTTGAGGAACACGTTGAGCTCCTGGGCACTGGGGGCGAACACGCTGTCGAGCACGCGCCCATGCGTGTCGAGCTTCACGTAGGTCGGGGTATCGGCCACCTTGTACTGCTTCTTCAGCTCGGCTTCGGCATCCACGTCGACTTTATAGACCGTGAGCAGGGGGCGTTCGGTGCCGTCGTACCACGTCGTCAGCATCTTGTCGTCCATGTCGCTCTTGGGAGACCACGCGGAATGGAAGAACAGCACGATCACCTGCCCTGCCGCGACCGCGGCGCTGTCGTACGTCTTATAGGAACCCTTGGGCAGCGATTTCTTGTGCGCTGTCGGCGCAAGCTTGCGTTCGTCGTCTTTCTGGTTCTGCGGTTTAGGCTTCACGCCGCGCGCCTCCAAGCGGGCAAGAGCTTCGTCGTATTCCTTCTTGGACTCGGCGCGCTTCTCCGTCTGCTTCTGCTTGGCCTCAGGAGCCATGGCTCCTTGTCGGCCCGGCGAGGAGGACGGGGGTTGCCTGTCGACGCGCAATTCCGTCGGCTCGGCGTTGCACGCGGCGACGAGAAACACGCCGGCGAGAGCGGCTGCACAGCGGATCTGGGAAAAGCGCATAAGTCGAAGCGAAAAGACGACATGATTCTACGCGCTTTGCCGACCACGCCTAGCTGCCTAGGGCACAGACGGGCGCGGAGCGCAACACGACCCTGCTTACGCCCGGCGCAGCACTCCGGCGTAGCGCCAGGCCATCTCGAAGATCTGACGCTGCGTTTCGGCGACTTCCTTGCTCTCAATGATCACGCCAAACACGTCGCTTGCGCCGCGGACCGCGGCAAACGAACAGATGGCGACTTTGTGGTCGTAGATGTTGATCTCGTTCGTGAAATCGAAATCGCTCCCGGGGACGAGGCGTATTTCGCGGAGCCGCTCCTTGTCTTCGCCATGCACACGGCGCCCTGCAGCGTCATCCGGCGCAATGCCCCGCAGACGAATCCCCCGGCGCACGCGCTCCTCCACGTATTCGCTGTCGTAGGCGGGCCAATGCTTGCGCACTACCGCGGAGTTGGCGAAGTTGAGCAGCTCGGATTGCGCCGCAAGCGTGTCGTCATACACGCGCCGCACGCCGTCCCAACCTTCAAAATACCGCACCTGCGGCGTACGCCCACGGGAGCCTCGCAGCGAGCGAAGCTCGGGCAATGCCCGCTCGAATGCCTCGGCATTCTTGCGCACTTCGACCGCCAAATATTCGGGAGCAATGGGCGCATACCATTTACCGCGCACGCGCTTCTCCAGCGTGAACCACCCCCGATGCACCAAATCTTCGAGCGTCGCATACGTCGTGATGCGATTGTGGTTGGACGCGCGAGCGTAGTCGGCGGCCGGCGCCGCGCCAAGCTCCAACCCGATGAGGTACAGCTGCGCCTCGCGCTCATCGAAGCCGGCGGCGCGCAGAATGGGGAGCAGGTCTTTCGCCATCGAATCAGCGGGGTATCAAGATGTTCTTATTTTCGACGACAACCGGAAAAAAGCAACGTGCCGCCGAGAAAACGTTGCCCTGCAGCAACCGGGAATGACGAAAACAGCCTGATCCGACGTGTTGTTTGAATAATAAACAGAGCAAAAGCTGTGCGCAGGACGGGCGTTGTGAAGGAAGAAGTCGAAGCTGTACAAGCCATGGTATTCCTTCCCCCACCTCCATGACCTCCGCCACGACCGAGCAACACCGCGCCGTGGTCCTTTCCGGGACCCACGCGAAACGCTCCAACCTGGAGCATTACTCCTTCCTCCCCACGATCCGCACGAAGCAAGACGTCCTGGATTTTGCCAAGAAGCACCAGTGCACCGTCCTCGACCTTACGTTCGTGGACGTCCCCGGCACCCTGCACCACACGAGCAAACCGATCCACCAATTGGAGGACGTGCTGGAGGGAGGCGCGGGCTTCGACGGCTCGAGCATCCGCGGCTTCCAGCAGATCCAGGAATCCGACATGCTGCTCATCCCCGACCTGAGCACCGCCTGCCTTGACCCGTTCACCGACGAACCCACGCTCTCGATCCTCTGCGACGTGCGCGATCCCTTCTCCGAAAAACTCTACGACAGGAGCCCCCGCACCATTGCGCGCAAGGCGCTCCAATTCCTCGCGGACAGTGGCATCGCCGACACGGCGTACTTCGGCCCCGAAGCAGAGTTCTTCGTGTTCGACCACGTCAGCTACAGCGTGGGCACGGGCGCTTCGCACTACCGCGTCGACAGCGAGGAAGCTACGTGGAACAGTGGTGACGGTGACGGCGTGGACCGCCGCAACCTGGGCTACACCATCCGCCACAAGGAGGGTTACTTCCCCGCGGCCCCGTTCGACAAGCATCAGGACGTGCGCGCAGCGATGGTGCTCGAAATGGAGAAGATGGGCGTGAAGGTGGAGACCTTCCACCACGAAGTGGCGACAGGCGGCCAGGCGGAGATCGACATGGTGTTCGACGAATTGCTTGTCATGGCCGACAAGCTCATGCGCTACAAGTACGTCGTGCGCAACGTCGCTGCGCGATTCGGCAAGTCGGCGACGTTCATGCCCAAGCCCATCTTCGGCGATAACGGCTCGGGCATGCACACCCACCAGAGCCTCTGGAAGAACAGGCAGCCGCTGTTTGCCGGCAACGAGTACGCTGGCCTGAGCCAAACGGCGCTGTGGTACATGGGCGGCATTCTCAAGCACGCGCGTGCGCTCTGTGCCATCTGCAATCCGACGACCAACAGTTACAAGCGCCTGGTGCCGGGCTTCGAAGCTCCGGTGAACTTCATCTATTCCGCACGCAACCGCTCGGCGGCGATCCGCATCCCGATGTACTCCAATAATCCCAAAGCCAAGCGCATCGAGTTCCGCTCGCCGGACCCGGCAGCGAACCCGTACATCGCATTCGCGGCCATGCTGCTCGCAGGCTTGGACGGCGTACGCAACAAGATCGACCCGGGCGCTGCGACTGACCAGAACCTCTACGAGATGGATGAGGCGGGCCTCGCCCAGATCACGCACGCTCCGGGCACGCTGCACGAAGCACTCGACGCCCTGGAGGCGGACTCCGCATTCCTGACAGATTCGGGGGTCTTCTCGCAGTCCTTCCTGAACGACTACGTCGCCACCAAGCGCGCGGAAGCCAGCGACGAAGCGCGCCGCCCGTCACCCTCGGAATTCTTCAAGTACTACGACATTTGATCCTCCTGCCTTCCCCCCTGCCCCCATGGACCCCTCCATTGCCTCGCTCAAAGTCTCCCTCGATACCGTCTGGGTGTTACTCGCAACCGTACTCATCTTCTGGATGTGCGCAGGCTTTGCGATGATCGAAGCAGGCTTTGCCCGGGTGAAACATACGGTGCATGTCCTCGCGATGAACTACGCCGTCGTAGCCATCGTTACCCTCGGGTTCTGGGCAGTGGGCTTCGGCCTCATGTTTGGCAACGGTTCGCCACTCATGGGCATGACCGGGTTCTTCCCATCATTGCTCCCATCGCAAGAAACGCTCTTCCAAGCGTTGAGCTGGACCAGCGTTCCGCTCGCCGCAAAGTTCCTCTTCCAGATGGTCTTCGCGGACACTGCGGCAACAATTGTTTCAGGCACCGTTGCTGAACGGATGAAATTTTCGGCCTACCTGCTCTTCTCGGTGTTCATGGTCGCCATCCTCTACCCCATTACGGGCCACTGGATCTGGGGCGGTGGTTTCTTGAGCCAGCTCACGGTACCGTTCCAAGATTTCGCTGGCTCCACGGCGGTGCACTCCGTCGGTGGATGGGCGGCGCTCACTGGCACGCTGCTCGTGGGCCCACGCTTGGGGCGCTTCCGCAGTGACGGATCGGCTGTACCGATGCCTGCGCACAACCTCTCCATAGCAACGCTCGGCGCGCTCATTCTGTTCATGGGGTGGTTCGGCTTTAACGCTGGCAGCACCATGGCTGCCGATGCCAATGCCATCGCCCACATCGCCATGACGACAATGCTCGGAGGAGCTGCGGGCATGGCCTCTGCGTTGGCCTACAGCTGGAGCCGAGGCAAACCGGATCTTGGCCTCATCCTCAATGGAACGCTTGCGGGTTTGGTAGCGGTGACCGCGGGCTGCAATGCGATTTCTGCGGGAGGAGCCTTGGTTGTCGGCATCATCGCAGGACTACTTTGCGCCATCGCCGGGCCGCTCCTGGAACGCTGCCGGATCGACGATCCTGTCGGTGCGTTGCCGGTGCACTTGGTCAACGGTATTTGGGGGACGCTCGCCGTCGGCCTCTTCGCTACCAAGGCTGGCTCGGTCGGAGCGTTCGACGGGCTCTTTTATGGAGGTGGGACGGCGCTGCTGACGTCGCAACTGATCGGCGTGGCTTGCGTCGGAGGATTCATGCTCACAGCATCGGCACTGTGTTGGATGCTGGTACGTGCAACAGTGGGTCTTCGGGTTCCTGCTGCCGTGGAAATGGATGGCCTGGATGACCACGAACATGGCTCGACGGCATACATTCTGCACACCGAACGTCTTGAGCTCATCCGCGAACCGGCGTGCAGCACGAGAAGCGTATAACCACCATCACGATCGTTTCGCGCGGTCCGCCCGTCCGAGCACGAACGAGGACGGGCACCGCTGCGCGAACACGCAGCGGTCGCACGCGCGTTTGCGCGCCGTGCAGACCGCGCGCGCATGGCTGATGATCAGCGTTGTAAACTCACCCCAATCCTCACGCGGCAGCTGCCGCATCAAATCCAACTCCACGCGCTTGGGATCGGCATGGGTGCTCAACCCGAGCCGTTGAGATAAGCGCAGAACATGCGTATCAACGGCAATGCCCTCGGCTTTGCCGAAGGCGGCGTTGAGGATGATCGCAGCGGTTTTGCGGCCCACGCCCGGCAGCGCCACAAGCTCCTCCATCGTCTGGGGCACCTCGCCGCCGTGCCGCGCGAGCAACAGCCCCGCCATGGCACGGATGTTCTTCGCCTTGGCGCGGTAGAAACCACAGCTTTTGACGTCGCGTTCCAGCTGCACCTGTGACGCCGCAGCGTAGTCGCTGGCCGTGCGGTACTTGGGGTACAAGATGGTGCGCGTCACGAGGTTCACGCGGTCGTCGGTGCACTGCGCCGAAAGCATCGTGGCCACGAGTAAATCGAGCGGCGTACGAAAGGCGAGGAACGTGCGCGGCGGCGCGTAGGCCTTGCGGCATTCCCGCAGCACAAGATCCAATGGAACGGCATTCCTGGCGCGCATATGCGACGAGTATGGGGCAGCCCGCAGAGCAGCGAAAGAGGTCAAAAAGGATTGCTGGCGCGCCCCCCAGGCAACGCTATAGTGAGCCCATGGCGGCACTACCACCAATGACGGTTTTCGACGTGGAGACCACGGGTCTCGACCCGAAACGCGGGCATCGCGTCATCGAGATCGCGGGGGTACGCATCGAGAACGGCGCCATCACCGAGAAGACGTTCCACTCGCTCATCAACCCCGAGCGCGACATCCCCTGGGAGACCAAGCAAATCCACCACGTCAGCGACGCCGACGTCGCCGATGCACCAACGATCATGACGGTCCTGCCGTCGTTCCTGCAATTCGCCGAAGGCAGCGTGCTGGTGGCGCACAACGCCGCGTTCGACATGGGGTTCCTCATGGTGGAAAAGGAATTTTGCTGGGGCTACCTGGAGCTGCCGGAATGCTTCTGCACGA
This sequence comes from uncultured Candidatus Peribacteria bacterium, assembly GCA_964488165.1. Classification (GTDB taxonomy): domain Bacteria; phylum Patescibacteriota; class Gracilibacteria; order Peribacterales; family Peribacteraceae; genus VMFU01. The sequence continues at coordinate 125,537 of CAZATU010000004.1, read as the reverse complement.
TGCGCTTGAGCCAGGCGATCTTCCCCACGGCCTTCCGCCACAATCTCGATGCACTGGCCGATCGCCTGCAACTGCCCCTGCCCCCCGACCGCCACCGCGCGCTGCCGGATGTGATTCTTTCGGCAAATGCGCTGCTGAAAATGCTCGGCATGGCACACATCGCTTCACTGGAAGAGCTCCGCAAGAAAGCCTCCATCCGTGAACTTTCGGCGCGGTAGAACGTTGCGATTATGGCAAAAGAACGTATAATAGTAAAAACAACACCAACCACATGCCAGAAACACCCGAAGATCGGCAAGAGCTGGAGCGCCAAGACAACGCCTTTCTTGTCGCCCAATGTCGCGATGCTGTCATGGGAAAAGTGCACGCCGCACTCCATGATGCGAGCTCCGATACCATGTCCGACGACGAGGTATGGCAGCAATTATGCACGCAAACACACCATGGTAATTTTGTGTTGGCGCATTGGGAGCACGTGCAACGCTCCATGCGAGACCCCGCAAAAATCAACGCGTGCATGAGCATGCTGGCAAATATTTGCACCGGCAACAACGAGGAGGAAAACGTCCTCGTCGCCGACATGCTGCTGCGCTACGACGGAGATCTTTTGGCGCTTCGACATATCGCGTACGTCTTGAACGGGGTCTTTGCCCACGCCACTCGCTACCAACAAGAATGCTTGCTGGACCGGCTGGAACCCGTCATACGCGACCCAAGCAACACCTATTATCTGCGGTTTTTCCTGCGCAGCCCGAAGCGTTACAAAACGACCCTGGAACTGCTCAAACCTCAATGGCAAGCGGCCAAAGAGCAACCGACGAATGGCTCGCTCCGCTATCTGGAGGAAGGGTTCAACAGCACCTTCTCCACCGTACGATTCGCTGCAAAGCAGGCATTGTCGGACATGTTGCCGCCAGGAATCGACGCCGAAGTTCTGCTCCAAAGCTGGAAAGGAGCGCCCTACGGAGTGGCGTCCAATATGTACGCCCTGCTGCAACTGGAGCGCGAGCGACGGGGCAAAGGCATCGTGAAGGCACTGTTTGAAGAATTCGGAATCTGTCAGTTTGCGCGCTACCCGGTCGAGGTGCTCGTGCGGCAATTCGACACCCGCGACACGCATGAACCCTATGGGCTATTCGCCATCGGCAATGATGATCACAACAGCGCGTTCAAGCATCTTGATGCCATCGCCGATGAAGTAGCCAAAGAAACGCAAGAGCGCGATACGTTGCTGCGCATCGTGGAATTCCGCTCGCCGCAAAGCCTGGCACGCCGCCTGCTGAGCCTGCGCAGGCGCTACGCTACGGACGCCCCCGAGGGGCATGGCCATCGCATCAAATTCTGCTTGCTGGGCGCGCATGGCAGCGAGCATGCCATCCATCCCGGGCGGGACATATCGACGAGTCATATGCTCGATGAACGCGCCCAGGCGCTCCTGGAATCTTGCATGGAAGAAAGCGCATGGATCGTGCTCGATTCCTGCTCCACCGGCAAAGCCGATGCCGGTGTCGCCGCCGTGCTCTCGCAGCGCGGCCTGCGGACGGTCGGCCCGACCACGGATGCGGGAATCTACCGCCTCGACGTCGAAGATGATCCGCGCACGGGCATCCGCATCGTGCCCCGGTACGCCGAAGGCGAGAGCGCTGCGTTTGAGAACGGCAAGAGAGCGACCTCCTGAGGAGGCGCTTCATCTTCCGAAGCGGATCGGTCATACTGCGCATATGGCTGTATTGCCGATCATCACCGGCCAGGGGTCGCCCATTCTGCGCAAGAAAACGATGACGGTGCCGAAAGTCACCAAGGATGTCCTCGTGCTCATCCGCAACATGAACGACACGACCCAGGCCGCCGACGGCCTGGGGCTTGCAGCCCCGCAGGTGGGCGTCGGGCAACGCATCTGCCTGGCTCGCCTCCACGGTCGCCTGACGCCGCTCATCAACCCCGTCATCACCTGGAAAAGTGCGACGCTGGAGACGGGTGAGGAAGGCTGCCTCAGCTTGCCGGGCATCTACGTACCCGTGACGCGGTCGCGCTCCATTGTCGTGCGCTACCTCGACGGCAAAGGCAAGGAGCAGGAACGCAAGCTCGAAGGCATGGATGCCCGCGTGGTGCAGCACGAAGTCGACCACCTCGACGGCATCCTCATCGTGGACTACGTCACCAGCGCCTCGACCAACGCGATGCTGTTATGACGCTGCAGCCTCCGCGAAGAGCGGGTGGCCGTTCAGCAGCCTACGAAACCGCTTCCGCGCCACATGCAGGCGGCGCTTGATGGTGCCCACGGGCACCTCGAACGATGCGGCAGCCTCGCGTATGGATTGCCCCTCAATGTAAAACGCCTGCAGCACCGATCGATCCAACGGGCGCAGGCGCTCCAAGAGGGCCAGGAGCGCAGTGCGTTCTTCAGCGGTGATCTCGCTCTCCTGCCGGTCATCGGCGACCTCCTCGGCATCCCCTCCGTCGAGGGAAAGCATTGCATGTGTGCGCAGCACCATATTGAGCGTGATATGGCGCAAGGTGACGCGCAGCCAACCGCTGATGGCGGCGGGGTCGCGCACGGTATCGATTTTGATCACGGCTTGCAGGAGCGTGTTTTGCACGGCGTCCTCGGCAATATCCGGGTTGCGCACGATCCGCATGGCCCAGGCGAAGAGGATGGGCCGGTAGCGAGTGAGTAAACGATTAATGGCAGCCTGCCCTTCCGCCGTGTGCGGCCCTGCAAGGTACGCCTGCACATCATCCTCATCGCTGCCGAGAGGCTCCGCATCGCCAGAGGGAACATTGCCAGAAGCCATAGGCCGGCCGGGTACCGTACGTGATCCTCGGCGGCCGGACAAGCATCTGTTTCGTTGCTCTTCCGGAGGCTTTTGGGCTAGTCTTCGCAGCGTCCATGCCGCAGCTCGAAACGATCATCGGCCTCGAAGTGCACGCGCAAATCGGCACGAACACCAAGCTGTTCTGCGGCTGCAAACGTGACAGTTTTGGCGCAGAACCCAATACCACGGTCTGCCCTGTCTGTATGGGCCACCCCGGTTCGCTCCCTGTTCCGAGCGGTGAAGCCATCCGCAAGGCGGTCATCGCCTCCCTTGCGCTGCGCTGCACCATCGCCGACCAGTGCCATTTTGATCGCAAGCACTACTTCTACCCCGACCTTCCGTCAGGCTTTCAGATCTCGCAGTACGACTTCCCGCTGGCCACCAAGGGCGAGGTACTCTACGACATCATCGACCACAGCGGCCGCGTCACCGAGTCGCGCACCTGCGTCATTCACCGCCTCCATGTTGAGAACGACGCCGGCAAGCTGACGCACCGCGGCTCCTCCACGCTCTGCGACTACAACCGCGCGGGCACCGCGCTCATGGAAATCGTCACCGAGCCGGACCTGCGCAACGCCGAGCAAGCCGTGGCGTTCGCCCAGGAATTGCGCCGCATCCTGATCGCCGTGGGCGCTTCCGACGCCGACATGTTCAAGGGCGAGATGCGCTTCGATGCCTCGATCTCGCTGCGCGAAATCGGCACCGAAAAGCTCAATCCCCGCAGTGAAATCAAAAACCTGAACTCGTTCAAATCGCTGGAAAAAGCGCTGCAATTCGAAGAGAAACGCTTGCGGGCGCTCTGGGAGGAAACCGGCGGCCCTCTCAAAGGCAACATCACCGTCGGATGGATGGATGACAGCGAGCAGACCCGCATGCTCCGTGACAAGGAAGACGCGCAGGACTACCGCTACTTCCCCGAGCCGGACATTCCGCCGATCATCTGCGACAAAGCCATGGTCGAAGCGCTACGCGCCGGCCTGCCGCCGCTGCCTCGCGAGCAACGCGAACACTATCGCGCCCTCGGCCTCGACGACGCTCAGGCCATGCAGCTCCTCGATGACGAAACGCTGCGGGCGATGTTCGACGGCATCCATGCCAAGACCGGCGACGCGCGACGCGCGAGCAGCCTCGTACTCACACAGCTCATGGGCTTCCTGCGGGCGGGCGAAAAAACTATCGAGCAAGCGCCGTCACTCGACGCCATGCTCGAACTCGTCGCTGCGATCGACGGAGGCACGATCTCTGCAAACGCCGGCAAGCAGGTGCTGGAGGCGATGGTCGCCACAGGCAAACGCCCGGCGGACGTGATCCATGAACTAGGCCTGGAGCAGATCAACGACGTCTCGGCGGTCGACGACCTTGCCAAGCGCGCGCTTGCCGCCAACGCGGATGCCGCGGCCAACTTCAAAGCGGGCAAGGCCTCGGCCTTCGGCGCCATCGTGGGCTGGGCCATGAAGGAATCCAAGGGCAAGGTGAACCCCGTGCAGCTCAACGAAGCGCTGCGCAAGCTGCTGGCGTAAGCACGGTTACTCGACGCGGCTCATATATTCGCCCGTCTCCGTATTGACCCGGATGACGTCGCCTTCGTTGATGAAGAGCGGCACGTTGAGCGTGAGGCCGCTTTCCAGCGTGGCATGCTTGGTGCCGCCGGTGGCCGTGTCGCCTTTAACGCCCGGCATGGTCTCGCTGACCTTGAGATCGACCGTCGCCTTGAGCTGAATGCCGATCGGCTGGTCCTGGAACATCAACGCGTCCATCTCTCCGCCTTCCACGAGGTAGGGCGCGACCTCCTCCAGCGTTTCTTTGCTCAGCACGAATTGATCGTAGGATTGCAGATCCATGAACGAAAACCCCATGTCATCGGAGTACAGGTATTGCACGCGGCGATACCCCACGTCTCCCGGTTCGATCTTCTCGCTGCCCTGGAAGTTGCGCGAAACGACGCCGCCCGTTTTCAGGTTTTTGAGCTTGCACTGCATGTTCGCCTTCGACTGGCTCTTCCGTCCGAACTGCGAACTGATGACCAAATAGGGCTGACCATCAATCTGGATCGCGGTGCCGGGCTTCAAATCGGTAATGTCGTACATGCAACAATGGGAAGTGGAGAGCATCGTACGGAGGACCCGATGCCCTGGCAACACCCTACAGAACCTCCCGGTCGCCCCGCAGGCGATCGCGCCGCAATTCGCGCAAACGGGCGCGGACGTAGATATCCAACGAAGGATGATAGCTCAGGTTGAGGCGCAATTGCTCCAAAATGCGCGGCTCCTCCGGGTTGCCCCGGAGCAGGCTCAGCTCATGCGTGAAGGAATTCATGAGGCCGCGATCCGTCTGATAAATGCCCGTGGAACGGTCCAGGATGCCGCCGACGATCGCGGCAATCTCCTCCAGGGAGAGCGGAGGCGCGGTTGAGGTGTCGGGCGGCAGGTATTGCCGCAACTCATCGGAAAGCTCCGAGCCGGTCCCGGCTGCGCCGGAATCAGCCACGGCCGTCGCGAACCGTCGCAAGACCGCGGAGGCTTCCTTGCGCACGACGGGGGCGATATTGCGATCATCGAGGGCCACGAGCGACGGGCGCATGGCGCGGTAGAGGGCGTCGGCGCGTGTGTGGTCGCCAGTCAGCACCGCGGAGTTGAGCGCATGGAGGGCATCGGCAAGCACGAGGTCGCTTTCATCGGGATCGACGCCGGTCTCCAGCGTGGCACCCGCCTCCAGCGCGGTGCGCTTAAGCACGTACCCCTGATCATCCGGGGCGCTGGCAGCCAGGTCGGCAGCGTCTTCGGCGAGCTTCTGGCGCAGGAGGAAATGCGTCACGCTGTCGCCGCTGCCGGAAGCAACGGTGCGAATCGTATCGCGGTATTCCTCCAGGGTGACGGCGGCGGCCACGAGGTCGCCATCCCGCAGCAGCGCGGCGGCTTCATTCAAACGAGCATCCGCCTGGTCGAGCTTGCGATGGACGCGGGCTTCTTCGTCGAACGCGGTCAATTCCGAGACGCGCTCCAACGCCCGCTTGGCAGAGTAGAAGCTCGACGTCGGCAGGATGCCCGCCTGTTCGGCGCGGCGCTCCTGCTGCCATTGGGCGATTTCGCGGCGGTGCACGGCGTCGAAGCTCAGATTCTTCGTCACCCACGCCTCGCTGTAGTCCTTGCCGGGGATTTCCTCCACGGCGGGCAGGTTGCCGCGCCACAGGTGCGTCGATTCGCCGGCGACGAGAACGATCTCGCGGCCGTCATGCACGATGGTCGCCCGGCGGTCAAAGACGCGCACCCGCACGGCGGAACCGTTGACGCTGATATCAACGCTCCCCTCCTGCACCTGGATGTCTCCCGCAGGCGTTGCGACGGCCACGGCATGCACGTTGGTCGGTAGCAAACCCGCAAGCCACACGCGCCCCTTCCACAGCGTGACCGTCGGGCCGCCGATAGTCGGCTCGGGGCGGTCGGTGAGGTCATGCCATTCCACGTCAGTGTCGCCGTCGAGGCGCAGCACGTAATCGTCATACGCCGCCACAGTGACGCTGCCGTCGGCGTCGGTGCGCAGGCGAACGGGCTTCGTCATGGCCTGCTTCTCGCGGAGCGGCTCCAACGTGACCGATTGGTCGACGTACACCGTGCCGCCCGTCGGCACGATCAGAATGACAGACTCTGCGACGGTGGGCGTTGCGAGGAAGACGGGGGGAAGAGCACTCACGAGCAGCGCAAACACCGCAAAGCCGGTCACCCAGCGCATCCACGGGGCGTACGCGCTCACGGGCGCGGGAGTCATTGCGGCGAGCGGCAGGCGCATGGCCGAGAGGTCGGGGGCAAGCGCATCGCGCATGCGATCCAAGAGCGACGCCGCGGGGGATTCGATAGTTCCGGCGATCCTCGCCCAAATGCGATCCTGCGCCCCGGCAGCGGGCGCGACGGCGTGGCGCACGGCCTCCACCCAAGCGGGGTCGGCGATCCTGGCATGCACGGCCTTCTGAACACGCTGCTTGGCCTCCGGCGCTGGTGCGCAGGCGTCGCGGAGCCGTTGGAGAAGGTGTTCGGAGGACATGCTGTACACAATACAAACGAAAAACAGGCGCTTTTGTTACGCGGGAGGGGTCATATCTGGTGGCAATAACGCCTCCAATTTCCGCAATGCGCGCATTTTCAGAATACGCACCGCCCCTTCGGTCAGCCGCAGCACGCGGGCGACCTCGCTATGGGGAAGGCCCGCCATGAAGGACAGCAGCAGAATTTCGCGGTACCTGCCGGGCAACTGGTCGACCGCCGCGCGGACCGTGCGGAGCATTTCATGGCGTTCGGTGCGGTGTTCGGTGCGGTTGAGCGCGTCATGGTCGGCAAGGGTTTCGGGCACTTCGTCGAACGACCGCTGCGTGCGGTAGACGTCGATCACGGTGTGCCGGGCGATACGGAAGAGCCACGCGGCGAACGGAACACCGCTGTGCACTTTGTAGGTATGCAGCTTCTCCCACACCTTCACGAACACGTCGGCCACCACGTCTTCGGCCGATTCGCGTGGCAGACGAAACGCGGCATAGCGGTACACCGCGTCGAAGTACTGCTCGTACAGCCGCCCGAACGCGTCATTGTCGCCTTCCTGCGCACTGCGCACGAGGGCAAGGATCGCCTGTTCTTCCGGCTGCTGCTGCATGGAACCAGGAGTATAGCGCAAGTCCGGCCGCCGTTCGCCCGTTCACTCCCATTCAATGGTACCCGGCGGCTTGCTGGTGAGATCGTAGAACACACAATCGATACCGGGAAGCTGCAGAAGATCGTGGGTGACGCGCCGCAGCATGTCGGGCGGGAGCGCAGCGGCGTTGGCCGTCATCGCCTCTTGCGATTCCACGGGGCGCAGCACGATCGACTGGCCGCCGGGCGTGACGCCGCACGGCAAGAGCACCACCGGGAATTGCCAGATCGACCGCAGGAGGCCTTCACGCTCCATCGCGGCATGCACGATGGCATCCGCCTCGCGGAGGAGGTCGGCGCGCGTGCGCGTCAGCGTGCCGGGCGTGGCGTGGAGTTCCACGGGCGACGACGCGTGGGACGTGCAGAGCAACACGCGGTTGAATGCGGGCAGCGTGTTGGGAATGCGCGTTGCAAGCCCCCAATGGGCGGGCGTGGCGGTGCACGGGTCGGATGCAAAGAGCGCGAGTGCATGGCGATAGGTACGCCCGTCGCCCTGGACCCCCACCGAACGCACGGGCAACACCGCGCAAGGAACGTCGAGCGAAGGGGTGGGCGGAAGAACAGGCGCGTCATCGCCGGCGCACAAGATACGCACGCCGAGGCCCGGGCCGGGGAACGGATGGCGCCACACGAGAGCGTGCGGAAGCCCAAGCTCTTCACCCAGGATGCGCACTTCGTCTTTGTAGAGCTCCTTGAGCGGCTCAATGACGAACCCCTTGTCCATCAGCGCCTGGATGGCAGGCACGCGATTGTGGTGGGTCTTGATATGGTCGGCGTGCCGCGTGCCGCCGGTCTCGATGGTATCGGGGTAGATCGTCCCCTGACCGAGCATCCAGCCTTCCTCCATGCGCAGCCCCATCTCCTCGCTGACGCGCCGCTGGACGGCGAGGAAGGTGTCGCCGATGATGCGGCGCTTCTGCTCCGGGTCCACGGCGCCTTCGAGCGCGGCGAAGAATTCCTCCGATGCGTCTTCGACCCGGAGATTGGGCAGCTTGAGCAGCCCGAGCGCTGCGCCGATCGCCGCCACTTCGCCCTTGCGCATCATGCCAGTATCGACGAGTAGGCCCTGCACGCGGTCAGCCCCGAGCACGCGCGAAAGCAAGGTGAACGCGACGGTGGAATCGACGCCGCCCGACACCAGCATGAACACCTTGCGGTCGCCTACCTCGGCGCGCACCTGTTCGCCCACGTGTGCCGCGAAGCTCTCGATGGACCACGGCTTGGGGCTGCACAACGCGACGAACCGGCGGAGGATGTCGATGCCGTGTTCGCTGTGCGTCACTTCAATGTGCCATTGAATGCCGAAAATCCGGCGCACGTCATCGGCCATGGCTGCATGCGCGCACGACGACGTCGAGGCGATGTCGCGGAACCCCGGCGGCAGCGCCGACACTTCATCACCGTGCGACATCCACACCGAAAGTTGTTCCGGAAGACCCTGAAATACGGCGGTGTCGGGAACGACAGTCACTGGCGTCTGTCCGTACTCCTTATTGGCGCCAGCGGAGCGCACTGCCCCTCCGAGCGCTTGCGCCACCCATTGGTGGCCGTAGCACAACCCGAGCACCGGCACGCCGAGTGCGAAGATGCCGGGGTCGGCCTGGGGGCTGCCCGGCTCGTAGACGCTCTGCGGGCCGCCCGACAAAATGATGCCCGCGGCGTCGCGCAGGGCGGAAGCCGGGGTTTCCGGCGGCAGGATGCACGAAAACGCCCCAAGGCGCCGGATGCGATTAGCAATCAAATGCGCGTACTGCCCGCCGAAGTCCAGAACGACGATGGCACCGGGATGAGCGACGGCCTCCATAGAGGCAGTGTAAGCAGACCGCGCGAGCGGTCAACGCCTCATCTGCCGGAACGTGCGCAGGTGCTCTCCAAGATGCGCTCGATCCCATGGGATTGGCGGTCGTAGAGGAAGATCGCGGGGTTGTGGAGCGTGTCGATGACGGCGTCCCGCTCGTCGACGTTCAGCAGATTCTGCCGCGCGTCATCGTCGAGCATGAAGACGACGTAGCGTCCGTCGGCCGAGAGCGCTTCGCCCGCGGGTCCGGATGTGACGCTGTGAGGATAGCCAGAGGGCATATACAGCAGCGTGGGCCGCTCGCCAGAGGGCTGCACATCCGCGACCACGGCCTGCACGCGGCGCTCGCGCCAGTCGTAGAGGAAAAGCCTGTCGATCTCCGCGCAGGCGGCATGCGGATCGACGGGGGCAACCGACGTCTTGATGGTGTTCACGCAGCGGATGCTCGGCGTCCCGGCGTCGGACGATGTTTCCACCGTCTGCATCCGGCCCTGGCTGCGTAGCCGAAGTAAGATGACGCTGCCGTCACTCGTTATGCCGTGCACGCTCAGCTGCCAGCGCGTGTCGTCCGGTTCGGCGACGAAGTCGGAATCCCGCATGACATCCGCTGGGCCGAAGAGCGTTGTTTGCGCCCCGTCGCGGCCAAAGATCAACACGCGGTAGAGTGCATCAGCGCCGTCGGTGCGGAACAGGTTAACGGCGGACCATTGGCCATCGCCGCTGCTGAACACCGGCGACAAGGCGACCTGCTCCACGCCGGATTTCGGCTGGAGATTGCGGGAACGCACTTCGCGCTCCAGATCGAACGTGCGCAAGGTCCCCTGGGCCATGACGACGTAGAGCAGTTGTGGCAAGGGCGGCAGGAACACCGCCGTGCCCTCGCCGTCATCCTTGGCGGCGCCGACACTTTGCAGGCGCCCGGCCTGGCGGTCGTACACACGCAGCAGCAACACGCCGTTCTCGCGCACCGTAAAGAGTACGTACCGTCCGCCTCCGGCGATGAGCGGCTGCACCCCGGCGGGGTCTTCCAGCTCGGCCTCCTTCACGAGGACGATAGGCGTCGCATTGCGGAAATTACGCAGCATGATGTTGACGCCTCCGCCGGTGTCCGACGCGTAGACCACGGCATCGCCCTGGGGGGTGATGCGCGCGCGGCGACGATCGAACGTCACGACGTCCTCCGTGAGGACGGACGTACTGCGGTGTTCGCGATCCCAACGCAGAAGCTGCTGACGCAGCGCGTTGCGAACGGCGTTCGCAAAGCGCGTGGCAATCAGGAACCGGCCGTCAGCCGAAAGTCCGAAGCTGTGGCGATCGAGCAAGTATCCCTGGCCGTCCTGCAGGCAGGAACTGATCACGCCTTCGGGCTCGGCACCCCATGTCGCCGGAAGCGGGAGGGTTGGTGCGGACAGATCGCTGACTTTCGCAAACGACATCACAACGACCGATGCGGACGACGAAGACCTCGGCAACGGCGTGATGATCTGCAACGACGACGTCTTCGGCCTCGAAGAGGCGGTCGACGTCGGCTTGGAAGACGATGACGAAGAACGCATCAGCGATGACGAGGGCACTGAAGAAACGGCAGCGCTGACAACGGGCGCAGCACTCGTGATGGGGCGCCGCGATCCAACCAGAACGAAGACGTCATCGGCGGACGATGATACGAGTAGCGCGGGCCGCAGCGACGACGTGGCAACGGGAGCAGGAACGGATGACGGTGCCATGCTTGGCGCGCCATCGAGCCGGTAGAGAATCTCTGCCATGTCCGCACGCGCGAGACGCTGATCGGGGCGCGTCAACCGTTCGGGCCATGCATCGCGATCGCGCAGGGCCTGGATGAAGGGCTCGTACCATGCGACGCCGTAGGCGGGAGCCACGGGCAAGCCCCGGCTCTGCACGATGATTTTGGCGGCCTCGGCGGCATTCACGAGGTTACCCCCGCGGAACGAGCCGTCGGGGTATCCCCCGATGATCCCCTCACGACGGGCGACGCACAGCAAGGGCCCGTACCAATACGCCGCGGGCCGATCGATGTCGGAAAACAGCGGCGTCATCATCGGGTCGTTCGCGCACGCATCCGCGGAGTCGGCAAGCGGGTGGCGCTGCATGAGCATCTTGACGAATTCCGCTCGGTTCACGGGTTGGTTCGGCCGGAACGAACCGTCGGCGTATCCACTTACAATGCCCTGGCGCTGCACGTACATGATGGCGTCGTATTGCGAATCGCCGGGGATCACATCGACGAAGGCCACTGATGCTATGCGCGCGCCGGGCAGCACGCCGTCGGCCGCGACAAGCACCGCGGCAAACGCAAGCGCGACGAGCGCGCCTCTCCACCGCCGTCGATGTGCAGCAAAAAACGCCATGAAATCTCATGATTATAGCTGTTTCAGGCCTTTTTTACAAGAGCACGGGGCGGCAGACAGACCGCAAGGAGCATCCAGGAGGAATAAGCCACGGCGGCGTCCTCCCACGCGTGTAGCACCATGCCCGCGGCAGCAAGCCCCAGCAGCGACGCCCATGCGGCCCGCTCGATCGGCAGCCGCGCGGGGCGCAGCGCACGCAGGATCATAAAGAGCAGCATGAGAAACGCTGTCATGCCGAACACGCCCAATTCAAGCCCCAACTGGAGATACCAGTTCTCCGGCAGCACGGGGCACGCGCAGGCGGTGTCCGCGGGCTGCACCTGCGTACCCGCCACGAAAACGCAGAGCTCCGGATGCTCCGTTGCCCAGGCAACGTCGGCTCCTGCCGGAAGATCGACGCAGGTATTGCTGAACCGATTGCTTGCGGGCCCGGCCGTCCCGAGGCCCATGCCCATCGGCGACACCGCAAGTTGCTGCAGCGCCGCGATGGGTCGGCGCAAATGGTCGGCGCTGGAGGCGATGCGCACCACGACCGACGGAGCAGCGGCAAACAACATGGCAATAAGCACGGCGATGCCCGCAAGGGTCCCCAGCAACGTGCGGCGGCGCGGTGCGGCGGCGGACCCCGCAAAAACGGCAATCACAACGATGATCGCAGCGATCCAGGCGGCCCGCGAGAACGAGGCGGCAATGCCGAACCCTGTGAACAACACCGCGTACGCAGCAAAGGTGCGCTTCGGCGATTGCAGCAGGAGGGCCCAGGCGATGCTCCAGGGAAGCAGGAGCCACAAGCCAAGCTGGTTCGGGCCGGCAAACCCGGCCTGCATGCGGCGCAACGCCGTCCCGCCGATGTCATGGAACGGGGGCAGCGGGCCCGATGCCAGGTAAAGCGAGTGCAAGTCGCCGTATCCCAGCATCTGGAACGCCTCGATAGGCAGGAAGAGCGTGAGCAACCCGTACGCCGCCGTCAGCACGCCCGCGCCGAGCAGCACGAGCAGCATCCGACGACGAAACGCCTCGGACCAGGCGACGTGGCGCAGCACCGCGAACACCACCACCGGCGCAAGATCGTACTTCACCCCGTAGAGCGCCTGGCTCCCCGGGCGCAACGCGAACCACGCCGCACCGATACACAGAAAGACGGCAGCGCAGAGGTCCAAACGATCCAGGCGGAGTGCCGGGCGCCGTGCGAGCATCTCCGCGATGGCGCAGAGCACGATCAGCACGATGACGGCTTCTTTCCACGCGGCCAACATGCCCAGCGGAGCTTGCCCCGGGCCCGCGAGCACGCGCGTGCCCACGGTCACGAGCAAGGCGTGGAATGGCAGAAGGCCGAGGAGCAACAGGCTCAACGCTTCTCGCAGGCGGGCGCAGGCGGACGTCATGCGGCGATAGTATAGCGGCGAAATGATGCTAGAGACGCAGGCGCTCCTCCTCCGCGCGGAACATCTCCCCGCCGCGCAGCACGGCATCCACGGCATCAATGCAGCGCGCGCTGACATTGCGGCCGTAGAGCTTCGGCGCGCCACGCATCGCGGCGTTGCCCCACGCGTGCACGATCATGTTTTTGATGAGCCAGGCATCGACCGGCGGCGCGATAATATTGCCCCCGCCGATGGCCGACTCACTGCGGTCGGATCCGAAGCGCAGCGTGACACACGGCACACCGAGGACGTTCATTTCCTCCTGCATCGAGCCGCTGTCAGTGGCGCACACGGCGCATCGGCGCATCGCCGCGATGACGTCGCGGTACTCGGGCCACACCGGCGAGTAGAAGAAATTCTTGTGCGACGCGCAAAGCTCGGCGATGTCGGCACGCAGGCCGAAGGCGTCAATCGCCTTCTCCGTTTGGAAGAGCGAAATAAGCAGCACCGTCCTGCCTTCAATCACGAGCTGCTTCATGGCCTCATAGATGGCGCGGAAGCGCGGCTCGGAGGCGCAGTTCTCGCGGCGGTGGATGCAGAAACGCACGAAGTCGCCCTGGGCGAGTACCGGGTAGCGGTCGAACACGGTGGCGTGCTCACTGTCGGCCAGCGCCGCTTCGGTGGCGTCGACCACGGAATTCCCCGTCACCACGATGCGGTCGTCGGGGAAGCCCTCGGCTTGTAGGAAGGACCTGTCGAGCTCGACGGGCGCCAGATGGAGACCGGACGCGGCTTCGCTGCAGCGCGTATTGAATTGTTCCGGGTACGGCTCGAGCGAGCCACGCTCCCAATTGCCGCGGTCCGCGAGGTAAGCGGCCCATGCCTGCGCATCCCAGGCGCCGCTGCGGCGTTCCCAATGCTCCGATTGCAGTGACCACTCTCCTTCGTAGCGGGGCGTGAGCGTGCGGATACCGGCTTCCACATGCACCGATGCAAACCCGTGGCAGTAGCCAGCGTTGCTCGCAGCCATGGCGGTGGTGGTATCTCCGTGGACGTACGGAATTACCGTCTTGCCGCGGCGCTTCATCTCACCGATCACATGCCCCAGGCGGCCGATGATCTGGCTGACCACTTCGTGCATGTCGCCGCGCACGTTTAGATTGCAATCCGGCTCCACGCCGAATTCCTTCAACATGCCGCCGCTGAGGTTCTCGCTGTAATGCTGCCCAGTGTGCGCCAGCACCGCGAGGCGTCCGCGCCGCACAAGCTCTTTGTAGAGCGGCACCTGCTTGATGATGTCGGGCTTCGTGGCGATCAGCACAAGGTGCACATGGCGGTCGCCGTGGTCGGCGATATCGTCGTAGAAACGCCCGGAGCGATACGTGATTTCCTGCATGGAGCAAGACTAGCACAATTATTTTCCCTGCCGTTTGGCTTCCGCAAAATACGCGTCGAGCACGGCGCTGAAATCGTCCGGCGTGAACTCCGGAAAGAGCGCTGCGGAGCTGCGGAGACGCGTTTCTCCGGCGATCATGTAGGGATGCAGAAACGCGCCTGAGCGGTCGGATTCGCCGTCTTCCTTCCCGGTGCGGATCATCAGATCGAGCGGCCGATATGCAACGCCCTGGCGGGGCAAATCGAGATGCTCCTCGAATGACGCGCCCGGAGTGCCGCGCTCCTTCCATGCCTCGATCGCGCGGCGCTGCTCATCCTCGCCGGAATAATCGAAGCACAGTGCCACCACCATGCCGGCGCGGTCGCGTGTGTGTGCGGCGATGTCGTTCAGTGTAGCGAGCATGCGACGGCCGCCGGGGCTCTGCTCCATGCGATCCTGCCTGCCCATGTGTAGCAGGCGCACCCCGAGATTCTCTTCGCGGTCCATCCAGGTGTCGCGAAGGTCCGTCAAAAACTGCTGGCCAATGCCAAAGATGCCTTCGATCTCCAATGACGAGCGGCTGTCGAGGTTCTTGCAGGAAAGGCACCACGCGGCGAGCACCCGCACGCGCTGTTCGTCGCGGGCGCGCTCCATGATGCGCTTGAAGTTGTCGCCGCCGGCGCGATGCCCTTCCGTAATACTCGCCAACCCCTGTTTGCGGGCGAAGCGGCGGTTGCCGTCCAGGATCATGCCGACATCGATGGGCTCGAAACGCTCGGCCATAGCGGCAGACCCTAAACGAGCGCCGGACGTTTGTCCAACACCTACACCCTGCCGCCTTCCACGCTCTTCTCCGTGAGGGATGCGCCCTTGGTGACGATGCCGGGCACCTCGCGCACTTCGTGGCGCACGAGCTTCTCTCCCTCGAACCAGTAGATGTACGGGGTACACAAGCCGATCTCCAGCGCCGCGGTGGCGTCGGGGGTCAACCCTTCGAGATGCCGGATGATGGGGCGCAGGCTGTTGCCGTGCGCGGCAACCAGCACCGTCGCGCCTTCGGCCACGAGTGGCATGATGTACTGCGTAAAGAACGGGAGTGTGCGGCGTTCACAATCTTCCATGCTCTCTCCGTTGGGTGGGCGCGTGGTGTAGCTACGACGCCACAATTGCACCTGCTGCTCGCCGTGCTTGGCGGCGGTTTCCGCCTTGTTAAGGCCTTGGAGATCGCCGTAGTGGCGCTCGTTGAGCGCCGAATCGCACTCCACGGGAATATCGGGGACGCCGAGCGTCTCCAGGAGGATATCCAGCGTCTGCTGCGCGCGCATCAAGCGAGACGTGAATGCAAAAT
Organism: uncultured Candidatus Peribacteria bacterium; assembly: GCA_964488165.1. Taxonomy (GTDB): domain Bacteria; phylum Patescibacteriota; class Gracilibacteria; order Peribacterales; family Peribacteraceae; genus VMFU01. Next base: position 109,788 of record CAZATU010000004.1, on the reverse strand, counting down.
CCACCGTAAATTCGCGCAATGCGCCCGCCGCGGTCGCCGCGTCTTTCTCTCCCTGGGGGGTCAACGGAATATCCGTCCAGCCCGTAAAACGGTTCTCCAGGTTCCATTGTGATTGGCCGTGCCGCAGAAGAAGAAGGGTGCCCATGGGCGCATCCTAGCATGCACTGGCGCAAAACACCTCCAATCCTGTATACTATGGAGAAATATGCACCACAATCGCCGTAACCACTTCAATGTCGGCAGCCTCTCGATGAAGGCGTATCAGAGCGCCGTACTCTGGGCGCTGGCGCTGAGCCTGTCGGTCGTCATCGCGGCGGCGATGCTGGGGCGCGCGGCGCGCAACATGCAAGCTGCGCTCGTCGACAAGCCCGACATCGCCATCTACTTCCTGCTCGAAGAAGAGCACCTGGGGAAGACGACGCTGTTGCGCGTGAGCGAGGATGAGATGCAGCGCGATTACCTCGCAGAAGCGGAAGACGGCTCCATGCTCGTGCAGCTGCGCAAAGGCGAGGAGCAGTGGTATGTCTCGAAGACGGAGCGGCTCCATGAATCGCGATGAGCACGCCGTCAGCGTGACGGTGCCCGCGCCCCATAACGCAACACCAGCAACGGAAAGACGAAAACAGCGGTGACGATGCGCCCGATGCGCCGCGGCTCCAGCCACAGCCGCCAGGCCCATTCGATGCCGGCCCGCCGCATCCATAGCGGCGCACGGCGGCGTTTGCCTGCAAGGAAATCAAAGGTGCCGCCGACGCCGATTGCCACGCGCACGGACGGAAGCTCGGAACGGTGGCGGTGGATCCAGATATCCTGCGCCGGTGCGCCGTACGCCACGAGAAGCAGCGCGGCGCCGGAGGCGCGGATGCGTTCGAGCAGAGCGGGAGCATCACTGTCGCGCGGCGAGCCCGACGCGGTACCCGCGATGGTCAGGCGGGGGTTGGCTTCGATGAGCGCGGCGGCGGCACGCTCCGCAACGCCATCGGCGGCACCGAGCAGGAATACGCCGTGCCGTTCGGGGAGCTCCGCAGCAAGGCGGCGCACGAGGTCGACGCCCGCAACCCGCTCGGGCAAGGGCCGCCCGATCAACCGCGACATCCACACCACGCCGATGCCATCGGCGACGTTCAAGCTCGCGGCGTTGAGCACGGCGCGGAACGCCTCGTCGCGGCAGGCGGCCACGAGCATCTCGGCGTTCGGCGTCATGACATGCGACTGCGCATTGCCGTCGAGCATGACAAGCACGCGCGTTACCGCCTCGCGCATCGTGACGCGATCGAAGGGGACCCCGAGAAGAACGGTGCGCTCCATCGGCATCAGTGTACAATCCCCCGGCATGGTGCAACGCCTCTTCCTTCTTTTTGCGCTCGTCGCGTGCGCCGGGTGCGCCCCCAGGCTTCAGGAAACGGCTCCGGCAAGCGACGAATCCTCAACGGCGTCCTCGCTGCCGGTGGCCGCAGACACGGAGTGGGAAGTGCCGTCGCTGCCGCCGGAACCACCGAGCGTCAGCGGGAGCCTGCTCCCCAGCGGGGCCATCGCGCTGGGCGCAGCCAACGCCCCCCATACGCTGCTCGTCATCACGCATCCTTCCTGCCGGTACTGCAAAGAATTCGCACGCAGGCATCTGCCCCGCCTGATCGACGCGTTCGTCCGCGATGGCTCGCTGCGTATCGACCTGCTCATCCGACCGCTTTCGAAGTTCCCCGACAGCATGCGCATCGCCTCGGTCGCCGTCTGCGCGGCCAGGCAGGGGCAAGGGGGGCGCATCCACGGCGCGCTTGCCGACGTGGACAACCTGGACGCCGCCGCATTGAAAACGCTCGCAAACGACCTGCGCCTCGATCCACAAGCGTTCGATGCCTGCCTCGGTTCCGGAGCCACCCTTGTGAGCGTGGAAGCCGCAGCGGCGGTCGCCGACAGCCTGCATGCGAACCTCGTGCCGACGTTCATCCTCGACGGCGCACTCTCGACAGGGTTGCCCGACTACGCCGAATTGCAATCACGCATTCGGGAAGTCATCGACGCGCGGTGACACGGATCGTCTTACGGGGTGATGCAAGCCCCGCGATGAACGTCACATGATCGAGAGGTACACCAAAAAAATCCCCGAGGAAACGGTGGAGCGCCGCATTGGCTTTGCCGCGTTCGGCCTGCCCGCGAATTTCAACACGCAGCGTGCCGTCGGCTGCGGGCTCCGCCCAGCGGGTTGCACGGGCTCCCGCGCGGGCGCGCACCGCGAACGTCACGTCGCCGTCACGGGCAAGCAGCGACAGCAGATCGTGCGGATGCATGGGGCAAGACTAGCAGAAGGCTAGCGAACGACCTCAATGGCGCGACGATCCACGGCGTCGCCCGCGTGCGCCTCCACCATCCACCGCCCTTCGCGCGGCGCCCAGGAAACGGCGAAATCGGGTGCAGTACCAATACCGATCGCGACGCCGTCGACAAACCACTCCACCTGCGCCACGCCGTCGGCATCCGCACGGAACATCATCTGTTGGCGATCCGGCGGGATCAACGGGTCCAACCGCAAGCTCTCTCCGGCAACGGGCCGCACGATGCGCACCATGGCCGGAACCTGGGGCGGCGTCTGCTCGATCGTGCCCGTGCACAGCGGGGAAAACCGTTCCGGCGGAGGGGGCATGCCATGCGCGACGCCCCACGCTCGCACCCCGGGCGGAAGACGGAAGAATGTCGCCTCCTGCACAAAACGCGGCGGGCACGACGGCCCGGCAAGCAGGCCGTTGCGGGTGTCGATCCGCGTCACCACATACGCGTCATCCGGCTCGACGGGCTCCGTGCCCGCGATGAAATGTTCGCGCAGGACGCCCGTACAGGCGGGTGTGGGGAGCTTGCCCGACAGCGCGCAGACGTCGACATCGGTGATGCCCGGCGGACGCGCAAAGGACGGCACCGTGCGTTCATCTTCGAGCAACGCCACGACGTCATGGAACAATGGCCCCGCTCCGGTGACGCCGGACGTGCCACGCATCGGCGTATTGTCGGCGTTGCCCACCCAAACTCCCACCACGAACGACGGCGTAAAACCGACCACCCAGTTGTCGCGGGCGTTGCGCGTGGTGCCGGTTTTCGCCGCGACCGGAAACGCGAATTCCAGCGGTCCGCCACGGCCGAACTGGGGCATGCGCGCGGCGTCGTCATCGAGCATGTCGGCAATCAGCCAGGCGACGCGCTCGTCCAGGAGCTTGGTACCGCCGCGAACGGGGTCGTCGAGCAATGCGCGCGGATGCAGCGTGCGGCCGCCGCGCGCGAACATGCCGTAGGCGGCAGCCAAATCGAGCAGGCGGACCTCGCCGCTTCCGAGCGTCAGCGCCAAACCGTAATGCTCCGGGCTTTCGGTAAGCGTCGTCAGACCGGCGGCGCGCAGCAAGAGCAGCAGTCGGTCCACGCCGACTTTCTCCAGCACGCGCACGGCGGCGATGTTGTAGGAATTCGCAAGTGCCTCGCGGTAGCGCACAAGACCGTGCTCGTCGTAATCGTAATTGCGCGGTGTGTAGGGGTTGCCGTCCTGCGTCTGGAAGGCAGCGCCGATGTCCTCGACCGTCGTCGCGGGCGTGTCGCCGTCGGCCAGGGCAAGCGCGTAGGTAAAGGGCTTCAGCGCGGAGCCGGGCTGGCGCGACGACACCGCGACGTTCACGGCGCCGTCATGCTCGGCATCGAAGTAATCCGCCGAACCCACCATGGAAAGAATGTCGCCGTTGCGCGCATCGAGTACGACCACGGCGGCAGACGTGGCGCGGAAATCAACAAGACGCTCGACGTGCAGCCGCACGAGACGCTCCACCTCGCGTTGCAGGTTCAAATCGAGGGTCGTGCGGATCGACGTTCCGGGTTCGGCATCGCCCGCCTGTGCCAAAGCCCAGAGCGAAAAGTGCGGGGCCTGGATTGCGGTACGGTCGGGGGCCAACGTCAGAGATTCGGCCATGGCGGCCTCCGCGGCTTCGGCATCAAGCTCGCCCGCATCGGCCATGGCGCGCAGCAACCGCTCCTGCCGGAACTTGGCGGCAGGGAAATTGGCGAAAAGATCGAAGGCGCTCGGGGCGGGCAGAATGCTGACGAGGAGCGCGCCCTGCGCCAGCGACAATTCAGACGCCGCAACGCCGAAGTACGTCCGAGCGGCGGCCTCGATGCCGCGCGTTCCGTGGCCGAACGACGCAAGCCCGAGGTAACGGCGCAAGATCGTCTCCTTCGACAAGCGGGCATCCACTTGCAGCGCGTAGAGCACCTCGGTGAGCTTCCCTGCCATAGAGCGGCCTCCGCCCCGACTGGCGCGGACGTACTGCTGCGTGATGGTGCTGCCCCCCGCCGCCAAGCGCAGCGAGCGGATATTGAGCAACATCGAACGAACGATACCCCGCACGCTGACACCGTGGTGCGAAAAAAAGGAACGGTCTTCGGCGAACAGCAACGCCCGCACGACGTCGGGGGGAAGCTCCTCCAAAGCAACGACATCGCTCCTGGCTTCACCGTCACCGCGGGACTCGTAGAGCAGCGTGCCGCTGCGATCTTCTATGCGCACGGGCGCAGAAGGCACCGGGTGCTCCACCCACGGCGGCAGCGGCGCAAGCAACACCCATCCCGCGACGATAGCCGCGGCCGCCCCCAGCGCAATGCACAGCTGGAGGAGCCGCGGCCAATGAAACACTGTTCGCAACATCATGGCTTCACCTCCACGCGCTCGCCGGCTGTCTGTCCGAAGACTTCCGGGTAGTACATTTCCCACACGCGGGCCGGCCGCACGCGGTAGGCGCCGGGAACGGCGCCGCGCATCAGATACTGGTAGCGGTACACGCCGGGGCTCAGGCTATCGGCGAAGAGGAAGACACGGTCATCGCGGAACTCCACATGGGAGAACCAATCGCCCCACCAGCGCGGCCAGAGGGAATTCGTCGCGTGCACCGTATCCTGCAAGAGCTCCTGCTGGCTGGTAGCCAACGAAAGATCGACGGGTTCCATGCCTGCCGGCAGCGGGCTTTCGACGGCGACGAAGTAGCGGTTTTCCGGGACGGTCAGCGTCACCGTGACGCGGTAGAGGTCGCCAACGCGCAAATCCTTCGAAGCGCCCTGTACGGGTTCGACGTCGCGATGGATGCCGATGCCTTCCTCACGCGCGGGGAGCGTATCGCTCGTCCAGACGTAGGAAAGCTCCTGCTCGTAATAGAGGCGGCCGTTCGCGGAGTCCTTGGCGACACGCATCACGTGTTTGCCCGGTGCCAGCGCCTCGCCCGCGAGTCGAACGACAGTGGGCAGCAGCGGAGCGTCCTTGCCCATGGTCATCGATGCCACCGCCGTTCCGTCGATCGTCGCCGTGCCGTTGAACGACGCGTCGAGTTCGCCGGTCACATCCAGATATTCCACAAGCGCGAGAATCGTCTGCGCCGTCGACTGCGTGGTTTCCCAGTGGCCGTCGCGACGCGACGCGAGCATGCCGCGCACGATGTCGGGGAGCAGCACATGGCCCGGAGTGATGCGCGTCATCGCGCGGAGGACGATGGCCGTGGTGCGGTCATTGGTCTGCATAAGCCAGGCGTAGTAGCGCTCGTTCTGTTCCTCGAAATGCACGCCGCGGGCATCGGTCTTGGCCTGGGTGAGAATGTCTTCGATCAACGTATGCGCGCGCGGGCTGGAAGCGGCGCCCGCAGAACGCTGGTACGCCATGGCGAGATACGCCTTGGCGAAAAGCGGCAGTTCGCCGCGCCGGTCGTACAAGTTGCTCAAGAGCGACGTGTTCACCTCGCCGGTTTCGCCGAGCACGAAGAGCACGTACGCGCGGGAGGCAGAGTCCAATGCGGAGGTGCGCTGCTCACGCAGGGACGTGCGCAGGTACGCGCGGGTGTTTTCCATCACGGTCGCGTCAACGGCGTACCCCGCGGCCTTGGCCTCGGCCATCGCCTCAAGAACATACGCGCTGAGATACACGTAGCTCTGGTCGGAATTCTGCCAATAGCCGAACCCGCCGTCGCCGCGCTGGAAGGTGTAGAGCCGCGAAAGGCCTGCCGTCACGCGCTCCTGCAGCACGCTGTCGGAGACGATGCGGAAGGCGTCATAACCCTGCAAGCGCGACACCGCGACGTTGGGCAGGAAGCTGCTGGTCGTCTGCTCCGCGCAGCCGTAGGGGAAGTGCAGCACATACTCCAAACCGCCGGGCAGAGCGCTGCCGAGCGATGGCGACAGCGTGAGCTTCATCGCGACGTTCGCCGCGTCCTTGGCGGCGGGGATCACCACCTGTTCCTCGACGAACGCATCCGTCACCACGCCGTCGTTCGCCACGGTCTGCGGCGTGCCGAAGGCATACACGGGGAACGACTCCTGCACGGCGTCGCCGCCGTTGGCCGCAGCCGCACGCAGGGTATATGTCACCTTGTCGCCGTGGCCGATGGTCACGGGGAACGTGACCGAGCGCTGTTCGCCGGCCGCAAGACGGACGTACTGCTGGTCCGCGCCGTCGATCGTCGCCCCGGAAACACTGAGGGTCACCGTGAAGTCCTGCGCCGAGGTGAGGTCATTGCGCACAACAGCGCCGAGCTCGAAACGGTCCCCGTCCACCGCAAAGCGCGGACGCAACGGGCGCAGCAGGACGTCTTTGGTGGAAAGCACTTGATGCTCGGCCGCGCCGAAACCGTTGTCGCGCGTCTGGGCGATGGCGATGAGATTCCATGTCGTAAGGTTGTCCGGCAGACGGAAACTCGCGGTGGCATTGCCGTCGCGGTCGGTGGTGATCGAGGGCGACCAGAACGCCGTATCGCGGAACGTCCCGCGGACGTCGGACGGAGGTTCTCCGCCGCCGCCGCCTTTCGAGCCAGGCTTGAAGCGTTCCAGGATGTACAGCAGCGCATGGGCGGTGCGTACGCCAAGGCCACGCTCGGCGAAGAACGTCGCAAGCGGGTCGGGCAGCTTGAAACCTGTGAGCGCCAAGACGCTGGCATCGACCGCCGAGAGTGAAACATCCGCCGCGACCGGCTTGCCTTCGCTGTCGAGTGTCCGCAGCGCCACCTTCACTTCGTCACCCGGCGCGTACCGATCTTTGTCCGTGGTGATGTTGACCTGCACGCGGTGCTGCTCGGCGCTGATGTGCAGCTGGGCATACCCCAGCTTGAAGGCGGGGAGACCCGTGTCGCGGTTGTCTTCGTCGAACGTTTCGCCGATACGCGGCTTCACGATGAGCACCGATACGAAAGCATTGGGAGCCATGTCCGGCGTGATTTCCACTTTGAGGGGCAGCGCCGTGCTCGTGACATCGACGATGCGGGAGGACGTGATACCTTCGCGTTCGACGGTGACGAGCGCCTTCACGCCATCGCCCTGGAAAGGCGACTGCACGAGCAGCGTTGCGGTGTCGCCGACCTCGTAGGAACGCTTGTCGGTGAGCACTTCAATGCGGTCGTTATTCGTGCGCGGCCAGTAGACGTAATCGGAGGACCAGGCGTACACGCCGACCCCCGCCTGCGCTTTGCGGCCGGCATCGTCCTGCACTTCCGCCACGATGCGGAATTCCCCTCCCGACGGAATGCGCACGGTGACAACGGCTTTGCCCTGGCCGTCGGTTTGCGCGGAGAACGAACGGATGAACGTGTCTTTCGTGTCGTTCTCGTAGTAGTACTCACCGTCGACGCCCTTGGTGCGCACGCTCGTCCAGGTCCGCGACGAGAGCGACAGTGTGACATGCTTGCCGGGCAACGGATCGCCGGAGGGCGTCAGCGTCACGATCGACAAGCGCGCGTCGCCGCCGGGGGCCACTGCGTAATCCTCGGAGCGCAGGCCCACGTAGGCATCGGCTTTGTGGATGAGCGTTTCCGTGCGGCCGCTCACCACCTGGCCGGTGAACTCGGTAATATCCGCTTCCAGCGTCATGATTTGGCTGATCTTCTTGTCGTTGAGCTTCGTCGGAAGCGAGAACGCCAGTTCGCCGCGTGCATCGAGCGTGCCGTGACCTTCGGTCAACAGCTCGCCGCCGGAGCTGCAATCCATCCAGCACCACACGTCATCGGGCGCGAAGGAATACCAGCCGTCGGTGAATTTGTTGAAGTAATAATCGGCGCTCGTGGCACGCCAGGCGACCGCGGCGCCCTGCATCGGCATGCCGAAGTAATATGCGCCGGCCACGGAGCCCTTCACCGTGTCGCCCGCGACGTACTCCGTCTTGTCGAGCGTCACGTCGACCTTGTATTCGGGCTTCTTGTACGCAAGCACCGAGAACGAACCCCAGGCCGACTGACCTCCTACGTCACTGTCGGGCACGAGGTTGGCGATGATGCTGTACGACCCCAGCGCGCCGTCCGGAGCGGAAGGGAACGTCCCCGCAAAGGCGCCGAGCGGCGACAGCGGCAGCGTCACCGTCTGCACTTCCATGTCCTGCGCGTCGTGAATGGAAACATGCACCGTGCGATCGGCGGGAGGGGGAAGCAGGCGGCCCGCGCTGTCGCGCATCCGCAGGATTCCCTTGTAATGCACTTCGTCGCCGGGGCGATACGCCGGTCGATCGGTGTAGACGAAGGACAACAAATCGCTCGGCGAGCTGCCGACCGTGCGGAACCCGTCGGGCATACCGAAATCGTACGAGCGAAGGCCGTCCATCCACGTGCTCGACACAAATGCGACGTCGTCGTCCTTTTCGGCGGTCACCCAGAATTCCGTTTCCCAGTCGTCGCCTGACATGGCAAGCGACGGCAGGCTGATATCGGTCGCGAGCAGGCCATCATCGTCGGTCTTGCCGCTCTTTACCTCGGTGCCGTCGAGCTTGTGGAAGCGCACGGTCGCGTTGCGCACGGGCTCGCCGGTGCGCAGATCGATCACCCAGACGAGCGCCTGCGACGCCGAGTATTTCAACGCCACGGAGAGATTGGTCACGGAGAAGAACTGCGGCGACACGATGGGCCTGCGGCTGCCCCATTCCTCGATGTACTCCGGAGCCTGCACCGTCATGGCATACATGCCGGGTTTCAGCGCTCCGCCCATGTGCTGCGCCACGTCGACGACGACGCGCTGGCTCTCGTTCTTCTTCGCTTCATGCTTCACCTCCCAGGCATGGTAATCGGCGTATTCCGCAAGCGAAGGCGCCGCGGCGTAGTCCCAACGATATTGGTTGCGTAGAGCGAGGAATTCGCCGAGCGTCAGGCGCGCCGCCTTGAATTGGTAGCGGCTGACGTTGATGCCGTTCATGTAGTAGATCGGGGGCTTCTCGCGCTCGAAGATGCCGAAGATCCCCCGCGACCGCACGCTGACGGACGGCGAAAGATCGGGCGTGGTAAAGGACGCAGTGAACGGCGCAGCGAGCTTCTGCCCAAAGGCGTCCTGCGTGCCGGCGGGGATCGTGACGGTGTAGGTGGTGCTCGGCGCGAAGACCGGGTACGCCGTGGTGGCCATGTCGTTCTCCCAGCTGTTGGGAGAGAACGCGATGCTCTTCCAGCCGCTCGGTTCGGGGGCGATCAAGACGGCGCCGGTCAGCGACTCGCTTGTGACGGGCGTGGAAAACCGCAGCGTCAAGCCGCCATATTCATAGGTCATGCCCAGCACGCTGAACGGACCCGCCGTGTTGAACGGGATCACCGCGCCCGTTGCGGCAATGAGCGGACCGCGCGCTGCGCGGAAGCCCGCGTCCAGCACGAGCTCGTGACGGGCGTTCATGGCCAGCGGCTCTGCAGGTGACACGGTGACGGCAGCCTTATTTTCCACGGTCTTCTTGGCGTCGCCGTCCACGGGGTCGCGCGCGAACGCGGCGAGGCCCAGTTGCACCGCAACGCGCTTGCCGTCGTCGAGGCGCTCGAGGCGCAGCTGCTTGGCGACGGAAGCGAGGTCGATCTCCTGGTTGAACGCCAGGCGGAAGACCGGCTTCGGACCGATGTTTTGCGCTCCAGGTCCGGGGTTGCTCTCACTATAGAGAAACGCGGGCAGCGCGGTCTGGAACGACCAGGTGAAATCGGCCGCGGTCAGATCGCCCGAAAGCGATGGCAGACCCGCGGGCACATGCACCGCGTACCGCGTCGCCGGATCCAGCGGGCGGCTGAAGGCGTACTCCACCGCGGACGTCCCGAGCCAGCGCCAATGCCCCGGCACGGGTGGATCGATGGAAAGTTGTTCGGTAAGCGCGCGGCCCGCGTCATCCTCGAGCGCCGAGAGCGCCACCATCGGCCGATCGAACACCATCGTGATCGTCGCCTCGGAAGCGACGACTTCCATGGAATTCGGCTCCGGCATACGCGCCACAACCGCGGGCGCGCCCGCAACGATGAAGGTAAAGGCAAGATCGTCCTCCAGCGGCACGCCGTTGTTGCGGAGCGCGCCTCGTCGCACGGTCACCGTATGCACATCGCCGATCCGCAGTGCTTCGGCGGAGTGCAACGCGAGAATGTCATCGCTCTCCCACACGGACGTAAACGTCCCGCCCTCCGGCAACACCAGGTGCGCTTCGACGCTCTGGCGATCCATGGGTTCGCCGAACGACACGCGCAAGTTCGACTGCTCCGTCACGCGCTGCGAACGCGGCAACGCCTCGGCCAGCAGGCACGGTCCGCTGCAGGTCTGTGGCCGCAATCCGAGCGGATCGGCGATCAGCAGCACGGCAACAGCGGTAAAGATGGCGAGGGCACCGCACAACACAAGAAGGCGGCGGAGCAAGTCGGTACGCATATGCAGAAATTGGAAGTGAAACGGCGATAGGGGCCCGCATCATGGCAGAACGGCGCACCGGAGAACAGCATGCATCCTTGACCCCGAACATCAGGCATGCAGAATCTCCATATGACGACTCTGCTCACACTTCTTCTCGGGACATTGCTCACGACGGCGCCGGCATTGGCGGCGACGCCGTTCACCACGAAGCCGTTCACCGATGTGCCCGAGAGCCATATCAATTTCGAGGCCGTCGAATACCTCCGCCAGAACAATGTCATCCGCGGCTACCAGGACGGTACCTTCAAGCCCGAGAGTCGCATCAACCGCGCGGAATTCCTCCAGCTCATCACCAACCCGTTCTTGCTGAACACCGCGCGCCTCAATGAGTGCGTGCGGGAGGAAATCCTGGGTAAGAATCTCACGACGGTGTTCTACTCGGACGTCGCGACCGACGATTGGTTCGCGCCCGCCGTCTGCCTTGCGAGCATCCAAAAGATCATTAACGGCTACCCCGACGGCACCTTCCGCCCCTCGCGCGAAGTCTCGTTCGTCGAAGCCGCCAAGATGATCGCCAACGTCTTCTCTTTCAGTCTTGCGGAGGAACCCGAGGGAGCGTGGTACATGCCCTACGTCGAGCAGCTCTCCAAGAAGAGCGCGATCCCGACGACGATCAACGCCTTCAGCGAGATGATCACACGCGGCGAAATGGCCGAGATGATCTACCGCCTCAAGGCCAACGTGACCACGAAGCAGACGCGCGCAGCCGAGGGCCTTCGCCCCTGAGCATCAGAGCGTCAGGACAAGCATCGACACCAGGGCTAGGGCGATGCCGATGCCTTCACGCACCGAAATCCGCTCCCCCAAGAGGAGCATCGCAAGCATCAGCGTGCAGAGCGGATACAACGCCGTGAGCGAAACAACCACCGGCGACTTGCCACGGTTGAGCGCCATGATGAACGCGATTTCGCCCAGCACGATGCACGCGCCGCCGAGCATCGCCGCGAGCATGCCGCGGCCGTTGGTCTCCGAAGGCCAGAAGAACAACATCGTCGGAAATCCGGCAATGGCCATGCCGATAATGGTGTAGGCAATGGCCGAGCGCGGCGACAGCGTGAACGACGCCACCTTCGAGAAATAGCCGACGCACCCCCATGCCAGCCACGCCAAGAGCGCCGGAACGATCCACATGAGGCATATTCTACAGATGTCTGCCTTCAGCGCACAGAACGCTTGCGCCACCGCTCGATCTCGGCGTGGTTGCCGCTCAGCAGCACCGGCGGCACCGGCAGGCCGCGGAAAACGTCCGGCCGCGTGTAATGCGGGTATTCTTTTTGACGATCGATGGAACGGGAGAAGCTCTCCTCCATCGCGCTCTCGTCTTTTCCGAGCACGCCCGGGATCTGGCGCGCGACGGCGTCGATGAGCACCATGGCCGGCAGCTCGCCGCCCGTGAGGACGTAGTCGCCGATGGAAAGCTCTTCATCGATCCAGCCGCCGTCGACGACGCGCTGGTCGAGGCCTTCGTAATGCCCGCACACGAGCAGCAGGCGCTCCTTGCGCGAGAGCAGCTCCACCCGGTGCTGCGTCAACCGGCGTCCGCCGGGCGTCAGGAAAATGCGGTGCGGCTTTGGGCCGTCCTTCTGCACGTCTTCGATGGCCGCAACCACGACGTCGGGTCGCAGCAGCATGCCCGCACCCCCGCCGTACGGGCGATCGTCGACCTGCTTGTACGCACCGAGGCCGTAGGCGCGCAGGTCATGGGCGCGCAGATCCAGGGCGCCGCTCTCGCGGGCGCGGCCGAGGATGCTCTCGGCCATCGGGCCGGAGGCGAACATGCCGGGAAACAGCGTCAACACATCGACGATCACGCCCCGATGATACCGTGCATCTGCAACAACGCACGTTTCGCGTATGCTTTGCGCATGACCGCCGCAATCTGCATCCCCACCTACGAACCCGACCCGGGGTTCCTCCGCGAAGCAATCGATAGCATCCTTGCGCAAACCGATCGTGCATGGACGCTCTTTATCCACGACGACTGTTCCAAAGCCGACGTGGCGTCCATCGTCGAGCCGTACCTGGGCGACAAGCGTATCCGCTTCGCCCGCAGCCCCATTCGCCTGGGCATCGGCGGCAACTGGAACGCCTGCGTGCGGCAGACCGTCGGCGATGTCGTTCTGTTCCTGTTCCAGGACGACGTCTGGGCGCCGAACTACGTCGCAACGGCCAAGGGCATCCTGAGTGCAGAGAAGGACGTCGGCATCGTATCGATGGGGCACGCATACCGCTTCGAGGGGCGCCCCTCATCGACGGACGCGTACAAGGAAGTGGAGGAGGCGACGCGCGCCGTGCAACCCGGAAAACACGACGGCAAAGCGTTCCTGCGGACGTGGCTCGCCATGGGCCTGCGCCCGAACGTGCTGGGCGAACCGAGCTTCGTCGCGCTGCGCCGCAGCACTCTGGAGCGCACGGGGGAATTCGCTGAGACCATGCCGCAATTCCTCGACGCCGACATGTGGTGCCGGTGCCTTGCGGTGACACACTGGTGGCGCGTTGCGGAGGAGCATGGCTTCTTCCGCGTCCACGGCGCCGCGGCCACCGCGCGCAACGAGGAAACCGGCGCGGGGATGTACGACCGCCTGCAAACGTTCGAGCGACTGATCGCCTTCCTCGACGACCGCGCGCTGCGTTCGATCGCCCGCCGCGCACGCGATACGGCGCTGGCCGGCATGGTGAAGAAATTCCTGACGCGCCTGCGCTCCGGCAAAAGCGCCGGCGCACGGTCGGGCGGCGCCGGGTGGATGCGCTCCTTCGCCCTGCGCCACCCCTTGCTCGTCGGCAAGAGTGTCATCCGCGCCATGCTGCAACGCTAGGTTTTCAAACGGGAATCAGGCATGATGCGAGGCATGGCCAAAACCTCCACCACCTCGGCGACGCGCGGCGCGCGCTTCCTCGCAAAACTGGTCGACAAAGCGATCGCAGGCATCCCCCTCATGTTCGTGGCGCAGAACGCGCTGGGCTCGCTGCCGTTTGAGCAACTTATGGAAACCGGCATTCCCGATGAACAGAAAATCGCCATGATGCTCCCCATCGTCATCCACGCGTATCTGCTCGGCGGCGCCGTTCTCCTCGCCGTCTTCATCGTGCAGGCCGTCTTCCTCACGCGCGACGGACAGACGCTCGGCAAAAAGGCACTCGGCATCCGCATCGTGCTGCAAGACACCGGGAAGAACGGCGGTTTCGTGACGAACGTCCTGCTGCGCACGCTGCTCAACGGCCTGCTCAATGCAGTGCCGCTCTACGCGCTCCTCGACGCCCTCTTCATCTTCCGCGACGACCGCCGCTGCATCCACGATCTCATCGCGAGCACCGTCGTCGTCAAAGCCTGAACGCCAATGATCTTCTGCCCGCTCCCCGCTTCGCCCACGATCACGCAGGGCTTCGGCCAGAACCCGCAGATCTATTCCCAGTTCGGGTACCAGGGGCATAACGGCATCGATTTCGGCTGCGCGACAGGCACGGTGATCTACGCACCTCACGACGGCATCGCCACAGTGAAAAACGACGGCGACAAAAACTACGGGCTCTACCTCGTCATCGACGACCCGAAACGGCGCTCCATCCTCGGCCATCTGTCGCAGGTGCTCGTGCAGGACGGCCAAGCGATCTACCAGGGCGACCCCATCGCCAAGAGCGGGCAGACGGGCTTCTGCACCGCGCCCCACCTCCACTGGACCTACAAAGTAATGCGCAACGGCGCCGTACAGAACAAAGACAACGGCTACGACGGCGCCGTGGACGTCACCGAATTCACGCGCCTGTGGCTCGACCAGGACCTCCATTTCGACGCGCAGTACACCGACGACGCCAAGGCCTACCTCACCATGACGTTTCCGCCGAGTGTGTATCTGAAGAACCCGTCGCGCGGCGCCTGACGCGTTGACCGGGGTCAAAACGACGCGCTAGGCTCTGCTACCAATGTCGAGCGAAGCGTTTGACGAACTCTATGAGCGGCACGCCGTTGAGGCGATGGTGATCCGCCTGGACCGCCAGGAAATCGAAGAAGCCAACCTTCGCGCCAAGCGCGCGGATGTGGCCGAGCGCCTTGGGATGCAAAGCAAAATCGCCGCATGGTTGCGCGAAGCACTGCAACCACGGGGGGCGACGCACATGATGCTCGGAAGCGACGGCGCGCGTGCGGCGGAATCGCTCATGACGACCGGCGGAGCGAGGACCAATATCATCGTCGTCGAAGACAACCTGACGACCCTCCACGACCTCATCAACGATTGCACGACCATGCCGGAACCGGGAACGAACTACACGATTCAGCTGCACCTCTTCGGCATGATGACGCTGGAGCGCGGCCAAATCTCGCGCACCTTCCAGTATCGAGCGCCGCTCATCGAACAAATGCGCAAGCACCGCAGCGGCAAGAAGGGCACGACGCCAAAGCTGTTCGTCATCGGCGACGTACCCGGCGGCGAGGCCATGACGGCGATGGTCGACGACGCCCGCGTGGACTGCGCATCCTACAACGGCACGGCGCTCGGCACGCAACGCCTCCTGCTCGACCGCGAAGCCGGAGAAGCCCTCGCTCCTCAGTTCAACCGCGCACGCGAAAGCTCTTCCCCGGCGCTGCAGGAAGCCCAACGAGCGATGCAGGCCTGGTTCCTTCGGCGCGCGGCGGACACGGCACATGCGCACCTCAAAGACGATGCGCCGTTCATCGTGCACGGTTCGACGTCCGTACCGGAACACATCGACAATGGCGCAGCGCTGGAGCATCTAACAAAAACGGCGCTGCACGGGGTCAGCCATCTGTGGACGCTGCGGCGGCAGATCGCCATACGCCTACTCGACGGCATCACGCTCATGCGCGACCCACGCGGGCACAACTTGCTCTACGCCATGGAGCTCCTGCGCCGCGAGCCGGAGGATGCCGACCTTGAGGAAATCAAGAACGAGGCATGCGAGGGGAAATGACAACGAAACTTTCTTGAAAAAATCGCCCGAATGCCGAAACTATCTCGCCTATGCGACACGAAGGTTTTCTCTGGGATGCCCTGCCGGACTGCGTCAAACAGCACGCCGACCATCTGGCGGAGACCCACGAACGCAGGCTGGAAATGACCCGCGACAAGCTGCGGATGCGCCTTCTTCTGGCGGCATCGCAGAACACCGATGCCCTCGCCGCCATGCAGCGCGAGCTCGACGAGATCCGCCTGAACCTCGAACGCTGGAAGGCGAGCGTGCGCGAACAGAACGACGAGAGGCACGCGACACTTACGCCAACTCCTTCATCCATCGCGTGACGTCCATCGTCACCACTTCCTCGACGGTCGTTGTTGTCTTGTCTTTGCGCGGAGCGAGCCGGTCGTAGAAGCTCACCGCATCGTCGCGACGGTAGAGCACGCCGCACGCGATGCGCTTGCTGGTATCGGCGGTGGCCAACGCCCGGGCTTTGGCGAAATCCGTCGGATCGTGGCCTTCGGCGTTCGCATCATAGCAACGCTCCAGCAAGTACTGATGCGTCGCAAAGTGGTTATAGGTCGGGCACGCCTGCAGCACGTCGACGATCGCCATGCCATGCTCCTGGTGGCGGATGGCTTCAGTGAAGATCTTGATCATGTGGGGGATGTCGCCGCTGAAGGTGCGCGCGATGAACGTGGGCTCGAGCGAGAACAGGAAATCCATAGAATGAATCGTGCGTTCGGGGATGCCGTTGGGCGACGAGTTCATGGGCTGGTCCTGCCAGGTCAGCGAGCTCGCCTGCCCGGTGGTAAGCCCGTAGTTGGCGTTGTTATGGAGCACGAACGTCATGGGATAATTGCTGCGCACCGCGTGCACCAGGTGGCCCACGCCCTCCGAGAACGACGCCCCGTCGCCGCCGAACGCGATCACCGGCACGCGCGGGTTGGCGAGCTTGGCCCCCGCGGCAAACGGCAACACGCGGCCGTGCAGGCCGTGGAAGCGATACCCCAAAAGCTTGTCGGAGCCGTTCCCGTGGCAACCGACGTCGAAGCACAACATCACCTGCCACGGCGCGAGCTTGAGCTCCACGAGCGCGCGTTGGATCGCGTTCCAGATGCCGTAGTCGCCGCAGCCGTCGCACCAGGTGCAGCTGGTACCGCAGTGGTACTCCGCCATCGAGGCGCCCGTGCCGGTCTGCAAGGGGATGCTCATCGCTTGAGGAGGGAACGAAGCTTCGTCGCTAGTTCATCGAGGAACCACGGGCGGCCGTCGTACTTGAGCAATTTCTTTTCGATGGCAATGCCGGTCTCCTGGCGCAGCAAAATACCCAGCTGCCCCTGATGATTACACTCCACGAGCACCACGCGCTTGGCCTTCTTCACCAGCGCCATGAAACGCTTGGTTTTGAGCGGCCACAAATGAGTGTAATGGAGATACCCCGTCTTCGCGGCATCCTTGCCGAGCGTGCGCAGCGCATCGAGCAGTACGCCCTTGTTGCTGCCCCAGGACACAATGAGCGTTTCATACTTCTCGCTCGTCGAAGCCTTGCGCGCTTTGCCGTCCGCGCCGTACACCTCCGGCTCGGGGAACGCCTTGAGGATCGCGTCGTGCTTACGCATGCGCTTGTCCATCTGTGCAACGGCATTCGCAGAAGTTTCATCCACGGAACCGTCCGGTGCATGTTCGTCGCCTTGCATGCAATACGTCGCGGCCTTGGTGCCGGGGAGCCATCGCGGCGACACGCCGTCCTTGGCCGATGTCGCATACCGGTCGGCGCTGCGCAGTTTCTCGAGCTCGGCGGGCTTCGTCACGAGTTTGCCGCGGCGGATGCGCGTTCGTTTCTGGTCGTACGGCTCCTGGGTGAAGAGCGCTTCGGCAATCTGCTTGTCCGTCAGAACGATCACGGGAGTCTGCCATTCTTCGGCCAGGTTGAAGGCTTCGGGCATGAGCGCGAAGCAATCGGCGCTGTCGCTTGCTGAGAGCACGATGCGCGGGAATTCGCCGTGCGCGGAATACACCGCAAGCAGCAAATCACCCTGCCCCGTCCATGTCGGCAGCCCCGTCGCAGGCCCGGGGCGCTGCGCCAGAACGAAGACGGACGGATTCTCGATGATGGCATTGAGCGACACGGTTTCGGTCATCAAGTCGAATCCCCCTCCGGACGTCCCCGTGGCCGCACGCGTGCCCATCGCCATGGCGCCGCTCATCATCTGCGCAGCGGTGATCTCGTCTTCGGCCTGCTTGAGTACGAACCCCGCCTCGTTCTGCACCTCGCCCATGTACGAGAGGAGCGGGCTGCTCGGCGTCATGGGATATCCGACGTACATGCGGCATCCGCCGTGGATCAACCCCAAGCCCATCGCCTGGCTCCCCGTAATCAGAAGGCAGTGCTTCCATCGTTGGAGATCGGGCTCGGGCAGGGCGACATGCGTCGTGGGAGCATGCTGTTCCTTGTAGTGGAAACCCTCGTCGATACAGGCGAAATTGAGACGCAAAACCTCTTCGCCCTTGTGGCCAAACTGCTCGCGCACCAATGCCTTTAGCTCTTCGGCATCACGACCAAGAAGCGCCCAGACCACAGCGGCAATGAGCACGTTGCCGAGCATCGGCTTCGCTTTGATGCGCTTCAGAATTTCTTCATTCGGCAAATACATCACGCTGATCTTGCGACGTTCCAAATCTCGCTGCAGCTCGGGCGAAAACGTCCACTGCGGCGTCTGGTGAAGAATGATGCCTCCGCGCGCAACATCGTTGAGATTTTTCTCCAGCCCATGATGATTGAATGTCACCAGGATATCCACCGTGGTGCGCGAACTTTCGATGCGCTCATGCGAGGCATCGAGTTGGTAGCTGCTGTGCCCGCCCTTGATAAGCGACATGTATTCGCGGTAGCCAAAAACGCAGTAGCCAGCGCGTTTGAGCCCCTTGGCGCACATCTCGCCGACGGAGTTGACCCCCTGCCCCTGCGCGCCGACAACTTTGAGGGCAATGCGGCTCATGCGCGCGCGGCGGAAGGAGCCTGCAGGATGAATCCCAGAAGTTTCGCGGCCCATGTTGCGACCTTGGCCTCCTGCCCGTAGGGGTCGTTCACGATGGTCAGCGTCGACGGCCATACCTCGCCTCCGTGGCTCTGCACAAACTGGCGCAGATGCTCACCCGCCCGGCAGGTGTAGAAATACCGATCGTCACCAAGCGCGATGAGCGCGGCACGCATGCCCGTCAGATCGACCGCTTTCGCGCGCCCGAAGACGAACTCGTGCATGTGCGGATTGAGCTGGCCTTCGATGCCTCCCGTGTTCCACGTTCCCGACGCCAGCACGAGTACGTCGCATGCGCGGAGCATCTCGGCGGTCGCCAACTCCACGCGCACGGCGCGTACTGCAAGCGCGGCGTCCAGGCGTTGAAGCTCTGCCACAAGCCGCTCAACGACATACTCCGTATGCCCGGTGGTCGACGCGTAGACGATGGTGCAGCTGGGCATGACGGTCACATTCTAGCTCCTCCCCGCGCGCCGTCGCCACCCGACGCCGAAGATTGAAGAATAGGACGTTTTCCGGTATACTTTCCTGATACCCCCACACCCATGTCCATGCTCGACCCAAACTCCCCCGGCACGTCTGACACGGCCGAACCGACAGCCACGTTGGAAGCGCCGACGAGCGACGAAACGGAGGTGATCAACCTTGAGGGCATTGCGACCGTCGCGGACGACACGCGCGAGGCGCTGCTCAGCAAAGACATTCCCGTGAGCGCAGTGGAGACAGGCATCGTGCAAGATGTGTAATCTTCAGGACGCCGCATGCTACTCACTCCCCAATCCATCGCCATCATCGGCGCATCGGCGCAGCCGGGGAAAGTGGGGCACGACGTGCTGAAAAATCTCAAGGACCAGGGTTATGCGGGGAAACTTTTCCCGGTGAACCCCAAGGGCGGGGAAATCTTAGGCATCACGGCCTACGTCGATATCGCCGCGCTGCCCGAGGCTCCGGACCTTGCAATCGTAATCACTCCGGCAGTGACCGTCGCTGGCATCCTGCTGGAATGCGCGACGAAAGGAACGAAGAACATCGTGGTGATCAGCGCCGGCTTCAAGGAGACCGGGACCGACGAGGGCAAAGCACGCGAGGCGGAATTGGCGACGATCGCCCGCGAGCACGGCCTGACGCTCATCGGGCCCAACTGCCTCGGCATCTTGCGTCCGCAGGCGAAGATGAACGCTTCCTTTGCGAAAGATCTCCCGCCCGCGGGCGGCATCGCGCTCGTCAGCCAGTCGGGGGCGTTCGCCGTGGCCCTGCTCGACGCGGCGGCGCAGCTCAAGCTCGGCTTCTCCGCCGTCGTCAGCGTCGGCAATAAAACCGTCACTGACGAATGCGACTTGATCGAGCTGCTCGCACAGGACCCCGAAACGACCGTCATCGGCCTGTACCTCGAAAACATCAACGACGGCCGCCGCTTCCGCGAGGTTGCCAAACGTGTCGGCGCCATCAAGCCCATCGTACTGATCAAGGCAGGCGTGTCATCGTTCGGCGCGCGCGCCGCGTCGTCGCACACCGGGGCGCTCGCGGGCAACACCGCAGCCATCGACGCGGTCTGCGCGCAGGCCAACATCCACCGCGCGACGACGCTCGAGGAATTCACCGATCTCCTGCGCGTGCTCAGCTCGCAACCCGGGCTGGTATCACGCGACATCGCCATCATCACCAACGCCGGCGGACCGGGCATCCTCGCATCCGACGCCGCCGAACGGGTCGGGCTCAACTTGCCGCGCCTCACGTCAGCGACGGAAGCGGAACTACGCAAAGCGCTGCCTCCCACCGCGAGCACCGGCAACCCCATCGACGTCATCGGCGACGCCGGGCTCGACCGCTACCAGGCGGCCCTCCAGGCCTGCATCGACGACCCGGGCATCGACGGCATTGCCGTGCTGCTGACGCCGCAAGTGATGACGCCGTGCGCCGATGTCGCCCGCGCGGTCGTGGCCGCAAAACGCACAACGCCGCTGGTCCCCATGACCGCAAGCTTCATGGGCGGAGCCAGTGTCGAAGAAGCGAGATCCATTCTCGCGGACGCCGGCATACCGACGTTCGACACCCCCGAGCGCGCCATCGCCGCGCTCGCCGCGCTGCGTCCACACACCCACGACAACGGAACGCCCGCGCCGATCGTCGACGCGGGCCGTCGTCGCGACGCACACGCGCTGCTTGCGGGAAGCGAGGGGCTCATCGATGAAAGCCGTGCGCAGCGGCTCTTCACCCTCTATGACCTCCCCACGCCGCACCAAGGCGTTGCCCACGACCCCGAAGAAGCAGGCCGCATCGCCGCGGACATCGGCATGCCGCTCGTGGCCAAAGTGAGCTCGCCGGACATTCTCCATAAAACCGATATCGGCGGCGTGCGCGTGGGCATCAAGACGCCCGAGGAGGCCGTCGCGGCCTACGGCGAGATTGAAAAAAACGTACGCGAGCACATGCCTCAGGCGCGCTGGAACGGTGTGCTGCTCCAACGGCTCCTGCCCCCGGGCGACGAATTCATCATCGGCGGCGTGCGCGACCCGTCGTTCGGGCCGCTCGTCATGGTGGGGCTCGGCGGCATCTACACGGAGCTCTTCCGCGATACGTGCTTCCGCATGGCTCCTGTAAGCGAAGCCGAAGCGTATGCCATGCTCACGCAGCTCAAAGCCTGGAAGCTGCTGCTCGGCATGCGCGGCAAAGCCCAGCGCGACATCGCGGCGCTCGCGCGGACGCTGGTACAGGTGGGCCTCCTCCTCGAGGAATGCCCTCAGATCGCCGAGCTCGACTGCAACCCGGTGATCGTGAACGACGGCGGTGTGAGCATCGCCGATGTCAAAGTGGTGGTGCAAACGCCCAAAACATCACGCTAACGCCAGCCTGGCAATGAACATGCGGGCGGGCGGCTTGTTCGACGTGCATGCAAACACTACGCTACGCGCACCGTTTGGTTTTTCTCCACCACGCACCCATGAAGCTGAGCAAACTCTTCCAGCGCGCCATCGAGATCGGCATTGAGGCTGACCCCCGCGGCAAAAAGAACATCGACAAGCTGCTCAAGCGCTATAGCGACCGCCAGAAGAAGCTCGACGGCGTGGAGAAGGAACTCTTCGACGTGGAGCGCACCTGGAACCCCTTCCCGGATTGCCGCATCATCAACGGTTCGGGCAACGAAGAAGTGAAACGCATCATGGTCGGCATCGACATCGAAACGCCCGAAGTGCTGCTCGCGGACAGGCTTCGCGAAAAAGGCGAGAAAATCGACTGTCTCTTCATCCACCACCCCGAAGGCCGCGCGCTCGCGGACCTCGAGAAGATCATGCCGCTCCAAGTGGACGTGCTCACGAGCCTCGGCGTTCCCGTGAACCATGCTGAAGGCCAGCTGCGCCCCCGCATGGACAAGATCTGGCGCGCGATCCACGCCGACAACCTCTTCCGCACCGAACGTGCCGCAGAGCTGCTCGACCTCCCCGCGTTCTGCTGCCACACCGTCACCGACAACTTGGTGTACCGCTACATGGAGAAGCACATCTGCGCCAAGGAGCACGACACCCTCAAGGACATCGTAAACATGCTGCTCGAAATGCCCGAGTACAAGGAGTACGCCAAGAAGGGCAACCCGCCGATCATCGTCAGCGGCAGCGAGTCGGGCCGCCCGGGCAAGATCGTTGCAACCGAATTCACCGGCGGCACCAACGGCCCCGAGGAATTCCTCGAAGCGCAGTCGCGCGCTGGGGTCGGCACCATCCTCTCGATGCACGTCACCGAGAAGACCCTCGAAGAAGCAAAGAAGCACCACGTAAACATGATTCAGTGCTCGCACATGGCCTCCGATTCCATCGGCATCAACCTGCTCATCGACAAGCTCGAGAAGGAAGCCGGCAAGCTGGATGTTCTCGCGGTTTCGGGCTTTGTGCGCCATCGCCGCAAGTAAACGGGTGTTTGCTATTTTCGAAAAATCTTGTACAGTATCGGTCTTCTGATGGAACGCGGTCCGTCGCTTCTGCCGGCCCTCCGCACCGCCTGCGGTTTCGTGCGAAAACAGCCGATCGTGCTGGATATCGCTTTGTGGTTCGTGCTGGTACCCGCGGCAATTGCCGATGCCGTCATCGGCTCGCTCGCTCGCGGCGGATGGCAGACGAACCTCCTCGCCGCTGGCGGCGGCGTACGCAACGCATCGCCCGCGGTGCTGATGCTCCTCTTGATCGTGGGGATCTTCACGCTCTGGGGGCAGGCTTCGATCCTTGTCGTAGCGCGGCGCATGCTCAAACGCACCGCGGGTCGCTCACGCACGTCGATGCGCGCTGTCGCGCGCGAGGCACGATCCTTCATCATCCCCCTGCTACTTACGGACATCCTGTGGACGGCGTCGATGGTGCTGTGGGGCCTGCTGCTTGTACTACCGGGCATCGCCGTCGCCATCCGCGGCGTCTTCTTCTCCGTCATCATCGTGGCCGAAGGCGGCAGCGCATATCGCCCCGCTCTGCGCGCGAGCGCGAACGTGGTTGCCGGGCACATGCTCAAGACGGGAGTCACGCTGCTGCTCGGCGCGCTGCTCTGCCTAGGCGTACCGATGCTCCTCGATGCCGTGATCGCGGCCCGGACCGCCTCCGCCCCCGAGCTCATCATCATCTCCGGCTCCGTGCTCTCGCATGTTGTCGCGGCCCTCGGGCAAACGCTCTTCTGGCTGACGCTTGTGGCGAGCTACGCGCAAATCGCCAAGAAGAAGACCGACGGGCAGCCCCGCACAGCGAACATGACAAAGCGGAAGCGCTGAGAAGAGAAGACCGAACGCCCTTACTTCGCGCTGACTTCGCGCAGCACCGCTGCGAAAATCTCAGGCTCCTGGATGGCAAGCTCGCTCAAGGCCTTGCGGTCGAGGGCGATCTTCTTCGTCTTGAGGGCGTTCATGAAGACGCTGTACTTCATCCCCTCCGCGCGCACGGCGGCGCTCAGGCGGGTGATCCACAGCGCACGGAACGTGCGCTTCTTCTTCTTGCGGTCGCGGTAGGCATGCTGCCCGGCCTTGATGACGGCCTCCTTGGCCTTCACGAACGTCGTGCCGGCCTGACCCATATAGCCCTTCGCGAGCTTGCGGATCTTCTTGTGACGCCGATGGCGGACGACTCCTCGCTTGACGCGCATGTTAGAGGTTCGGAAGAAGGCCCTGGATCGAGCGGTGCTCGCGGGACGAAACGATCAAGGTGCGATTCTGGCGCTTCTGGCGCTTGTTCTTCTGCATGAGCAAGTGGTTGCGGCCGCTGCGCTTGAGCGCAATGCGCCCACCGCCGGTCTTGCGAACCCGCTTCTTTGCGCCGCTATGTGACTTCAATTTACCCATGTGGTGCGGGAGTATACTGAGGAGATGACGGAATGCAAAGGGAAATAACGGGCCCAAACGTCAGCGTTTGGGGCGCAGGACGGCGATGAACTGGTTGCCCTGCTGCTTCACATCTTGCTCGATTTCGGACACGTCCGCCAGCCCCGCCAGCAGATTCTTCAATTTCTGCACGGCGTAGTCCTTGTTCGTGAATTCGCGTCCGCGCAGGCGCACGGAGAATTTGACGAGGTGGCGCTCTTCGAAGAACTCCTTCGCGCGGTCCATGAGGCGCTCCAAATCGTGCTTTTCCGTACGGAAGCCGAAGCGCAGCATTTTCACCTCGCTCTGCTTGCTGTGCGACTTCTGCTTCTTTTCCTTTTTGCTCAATTGATACAGATAATGGCCGAGATCGCCGATCTTCACGACGGGGGGCACCGCCTTGGGCGATACTTCGATCAAGTCGAATTCGGCGGCGCTCGCGCGCGAAAGGGCGTCAGCCGTAGCCATCTCCTCCGTCGTACCGTCGTCATTCACCAGAAGAACCGTCGGCACCGTGATCTGCCCGTTGACGCGAGGGCGCTTCTCCAGCGATCGATTAGGGGGACCGGAATGTCGTTGACGCAAGAAAGAGAAAGGGGAAGAACGCGCAGAGTGTAGGGGAATTCTGGCATTCGGGCAAGGTTATGGCCCGTTTACAAACCGTCCCCCGCGTCGCGCAACGGAGCAACGACAGTCATGGCGATGCGCACGAGGCCCTTGTCGGCTTCCTGACGATGGACCCCGAGCGGCAGCAACAGACGCATCGGCCAGGCATTCCCCTCGATGAGCGCCGAGCCCAGCGGACCCATGAGCGTCTCGCGGGCGTCGCGGAGCGTCGACTGCTGGGTGACGCCGTAGAGGGCGCGCTCGGCGAGCGGCGAAGCGAATCCCCGCAAGAGCAGCTGTTCGGCCGTTTGCGGATCACGCGCGTAGGCGAGCAGATCGGCGGACAGGAATTCGTCCAGCGCCACCATGGCGGCGGGCGACTCTTCCTCAGTGAGCCGCGTGAGCAATGCCCGGTCATCGCCTGAAAGGATATCGCCGACGGTCAGCAGGCCCGAAAGATCGATCAAGGTCGTCAGCGCGTCAGCGCCTTCGGGCGTCGCGAGGACATCCAGCATGACGGGCTGCCCGGGCAAGAGTCCGGCAAGGCCGGGGACCGGCTCGCCCACCTGCACCGCGGCCGCGGAAACGAACAACCCCGCACGTTTGCCGGCAGCCAGCATGTCGCCGAGCGTCGCCGCAAGCGCGCCCGGATCCGGCTTTGCCGGAAGGACGGCCGTGCGGACGAGCTCTTCGCGGGAACCGGTAATGAGCGCCTCATGCAATTCGGCGACTTCGATCTGCTTGCGCAGCATGTCGACGCGCTGCACGGATGCGGCAAGCGTGGTTGCCGCCGTGACGCCGCGATCTTCCAAGGTGCGCAGCAAAGCGACGTGACGGACGATGAGTAATCCTCCCAGCACGAACGCGCACACGCCGATGTACCAATATGCGACGGGCGCGCCGTGGCGCAGCGTCGCGAGGAGAGGCCAGCGGCGGGCGGACTGCGTCATCGGTCGGTGGAAGAGAACTGGCAATCAATGGTGAAGAAAATCATCACGCCGTCGCGAGGATCATCGCGACGTTCCACGCCCGGAAGCGACACGCCGTCGAGCATCTCCAAACGCCCCAGCGCGTCGACGAACGACGAGAGGGTCGTCATGCCCGAAGCGCCAATACCGCGGATGTCACCCGTGAGCGTCACGCGCCCCGTGGATGCATCGAACACGGTATCGCGGACCGCGATGGCATTCCCTCCGGGGACGTCGGCGGCAAGCTGCTGCGCTGCGCGGAGTAGGGCCGACAACGACGGCGCCGCACTGCGCTTCGTCAGCATGGCGGCGTACGCGGGGTCGTGCACGGGGGACAAATGGCCGTCGCGACGACGTTCAACCTCGGCAAGATCCGCTTCGACGACGCGCAGCTTCTGCTCCACCTGAGCGGGTGTCAGGAGCTCGCCACCCACCGGCAGCAGGAGGAATCGCGGCACCACGGTGGATGCCACGACCGCGAGCACGGCGGCCAACGTCACAGAAAACGCGCAGAACGGCCCGGCCATGCGCCGCAAGGCGCCGCGCAGAGATCGCACCGTGGAAATGGCTTCGGGAAGCGACATGGGTATCAAGGCAGTATACCAGAATCGCCGGGGAAACGCCAGGGAGACAGCAACGAAGCGGAAAGGGTAGTATGCGCGCATGCGGCCAACGCTGACCGTTCTCGTTCCCGTGTTCAATGAAGCACGGACCATCGCCTCCGTCATGGGGGCCATCGGCGCTGCCGTGCCCGACGCACAGATCATCTATATCGACGACGGCTCCACCGATGCCTCCCTCGCGCTGCTGCGCGCGCATGCTCGCCCGTCCGACCGCGTCATCGCTGCGAAGCACGGCGGCAAAGGCGCAGCAATCCGCCGGGGCCTGGAGGAAGCCGATGGCGTCTACACGGTCATCCAGGACGCCGACCTGGAATACGACCCGCACGAAATCGCACTGTTGGTTTCCGCGGCACAGGATGCTCCGGAGAGCGGCGTTTTCGGCTCGCGCTTCCTGCGCCCAAACCCCTGCATCTACCGCCGCTTCTTGCTCGGCAATAAAACGCTCACGACCTGGATGAACATCCTGTTCTGGACGCACCTCACCGACAGCTACACCTGCTACAAGCTGCTCCCTACGGCACTCTTTCGCGGGCTGCCGCTGACGGCGAACGGCTTCGAGCTGGAAGCAGAAATCTGCGCGCTGTGCCTGCGCTCGGGCATTCCTATTACGGAGGTGCCAATCTCCTACAAGCCGCGCACTATCGCCGAAGGGAAGAAGATCCGTTGGACCGACGCCGTGAAGGGCATGCTCACGATGCTGCGAGTGCGCCTCGCGCCGAAGCCCAAACACGGCTAGGCTGCGAACAGTCCCCCGCCTCCATGGAGCAACTGCTCGCACAACTCCGCGCTCTCCATGCCGCCGTCGCAACGGCGCGGGACTCGCTTTGACGCCAGAGGCATCCCAAAAACCATCGCCGAACTAGAAGCGAAGGCGCAGGACCCAGGCATTTGGCAGGATCAAAAAGCGGCCAACGCGCTCTTCGCGGAGCTGCGCACGCTGCGCAAGCTCTGGGAACCCATCGCGAACATGCATCGCAACGTCGGGGAATTGGTCGAGCTCACCGAGCAGGCGTCCGAGGGCGACCTCGCCAGCCTCCAGCAGGAAGCCGATAAGCTCTCCGCCGCGTGGCCCGCACTCGAAACGGGGCTCTACCTCGCCGGTGAATTCGACCGCTGCAACGCCTACCTCACGGTGAGCGGCGGCGCGGGCGGCACCGAAGCGCAGGATTGGGCGGCGATGCTCGCACGCATGTACCTGCGGTTCGCGGAGCGCAAAGGCTGGAAGTCCGACGTCATCGATCGCATCGACGGACAGGAAGCGGGAGTGAAGTCGATCACGATCTTCATCGAAGGCGACCTGGCCTACGGCGAGCTCAAATGCGAAAAGGGTACGCACCGGCTCGTGCGCATCTCGCCGTTCGGAGCCAAGGGGCTGCGCCAGACGAGCTTCTCTTTGGTGGAAGTGCTGCCCGAGTTGCCGGAAGGCATCGAGATCACCATCCCCGACAATGACATGCGCGTCGACACCTACCGCAGCGGCGGCGCGGGAGGGCAACACGTCAACAAAACCGAGAGCGCCGTGCGCATCACCCACCTCCCGACGGGCGTCGTCGTCGCGTGCCAGACCGAACGCAACCAGATCCAAAACCGCGCACGCGCCATGGCCATGCTTCAGGCGAAATTGATGGAGCGGCAGCGCATGGAAATGATGGAGAAAAAATCCGAACTCAAGGGCGCCTCGCAGAGCGCCGACTTCGGCCAGCAGATCCGTTCGTATGTGCTGCACCCGTACCAGATGGTCAAAGACCTGCGAACGGACGTTGAAACGAGCAATACGCAAGCCGTCCTCGACGGCGATATCCAAGACTTCATCGACGCCGAGCTCAAGCGACTCGCCAAAGAAGGAAGCTAGTGTCGCCTTGCGGGACGCGGACGCATCGCATAGCGTGGGCGAACCACGGAGGGATGGCTGAGTGGTCGAAAGCGCACGACTCGAAATCGTGTAGACCCGAAAGGGTCTCGAGGGTTCGAATCCCTCTCCCTCCGCCAGACAAAAGAGTGGGAAAGAGGCGAAAACATCAAAAAACGCGCCGCAATGTCACTTTCTCCTGTCGCACGGGCACGCACTTGCCGTGCGCAGTCAATTGCAACTTCCTTCCCAATGTCACTGCGAACTGTGAAAACACCCCTTGCGGGGCAATCCGTAAGGTTCCTACAATTCCCCCGCTCTTATTCGTTCCCCCCTACCCATGAGCTACGTTGTGGCTTCCAAGGTTAAGGAATACATCAATGGCAAAGGCATGATGGCCGCCGGCGACCTGTCTGATGACCTGAGCAAGGTCGTTGAGATGTGGTTGTCCCAGGGCATCAAGGCCGCCCAGGCCAACGACCGCAAGACGGTCCGCGGTTCCGACATGCTGGTGTTCTCGGCTTCCAGCGCCTCCTTCGTGGTCGCCTCGGCCGTGAAGCAGTACGTCAACGGCAAGAACATGATGTCGTCCGGCGACCTGCCGGAATTCGCCAGCGCCCTCGTTGAGTGGTTGCTCGCGGAGGCCATCAAGCGCGCCAAGGCCAACGACCGCAAGACGGTCCGCGGCAGCGACCTTTAAGTCGTTTGCATTGCTTCGAACAAAGCGCCCGCCCTGCGGGCGCTTTTTCGTAGGAACGGCCTGTTGCACGGCGAGGGAATCGGCCATACTGTCCTCCAACCCGCCCGATGAAGATCGCAGTTGTCGGCACCGGCTACGTAGGTCTCGTGAGTGCCGCATGCTTCGCGGAGCTGGGGCACACCGTCATCGGCGTCGATATCGACGCAGCGAAGGTGGCGATGCTCAAAGACGGCAAGAGCCCCATTTACGAACCGGGTTTGGAGGAGCTGCTGCAGCGCGGGCTCAAGGAAGGCCGCCTCTCGTTCACGACCGATCTCGCCGCCACCGTGGCACAGGTGCAGGTGGTGTTCTCCGCCGTCGCGACGCCCCCGGGTGAGAATCACAAAGCCGACCTGCGCGCCGTGTTCACCGTCGCGGAGACTGTGGCGAACGCCGCAGTGAAGCCGATCGTCTTCGTGAATAAATCGACGGTGCCCGTGGGAACCGGCGCGGTCTGCGAGCAAAAGATCAACGATATCCTGCGTACGCGCGGCATGGCATTCGCCGTGCCGGTCGTCAGCAATCCCGAGTTCCTGCGCGAGGGCATGGCCGTCACCGACACCCTCATGCCCGAGCGCATCGTGGTGGGCATCAACGGCGACAGCGAAGCGCGCGAATTGATGGACGAGCTCTACCGCCCCATCACGCGCGTGGGAAAGCCCATCGTTTTCATGGACCGCGAGAGCGCCGAGATCGTGAAGTACGCGGCCAACGCCTTCCTCGCGATGAAGATCAGCTTCATCAACATGCTCACCGAGCTCTGCGAAAAAACCGGCGCCAACATCCGCAACGTTGCGCAGGGCATCGGCCTCGACAGCCGCATCGGCCCTCGCTTCCTCCACGCGGGCATCGGCTACGGCGGCAGCTGCTTCCCCAAGGACGTGAAGGCGCTGCTGGCGACGGCCAAGGAGCACGGGCTCGACTTCTCGCTGGTGGAGGCGACCGACGAGGTCAACCGGCATCAACGCCAGCGCTTCATTGCTCGTTTGCTCGCGACACTCCCGCCCAAAAGCACCGTCGCCGTCTGGGGGCTCTCCTTCAAGCCCAAGACCGATGACATGCGCGACGCCCCGAGCATCGACATCGTCAAAGCACTCGTGGACGCCGGGCACGCCGTCCGTGCCCACGACCCGCAGGCCATGGAGCGCGCCAAGCCGCTGCTGCCCGCCGGAGTCACCTACTGCGCATCACCCCTGGAAGCCGCTCAGCAGACTGACGCCGTTGCCCTGCTGACCGAATGGGATCTCTTCCGCGGCATCGACCTGCGCGACGTGCGTGCAGCCATGCGAGGTGATGTGCTCTTCGACGGCCGCAATATGTACGAAGCTTCTGAAGCCCTGCAGGCAGGCCTGCGCTACCATGGCATCGGCGTCCCCCCCTCCGCATGAAAGTCTTTCTCACCGGTTGTGCCGGGTTCATCGGCTTCCACACCGCCAAGCGCCTGCTCGAACGCGGCGACGAAGTGGTGGGCCTCGATAACATGAGCCCCTACTACGACCCCGCCCTCAAAGAGGCGCGCCTGAAGATGCTCCAGGGCATGAAAGGCTTTTCGTTCACCCGCGGCGACATCCGCGACCGCGCGACGGTGCGGGCCTGCATGCAGGGCTGCGACCGCGTGTGCCACTTGGCCGCGCTCGCCGGCGTGCGCTACAGCTTCGAGCACCCCGAGGAGTACATCTCCATCAATATCAACGGGTTCTTTGAGATGCTCGACGAGGCGCGCCTGCAGAAGATCGGCGGCTTCGTGTACGCGTCATCGAGCTCCGTCTACGGAGGCAACACGACGTTTCCCTCGTCGGAGAGCGACCGTACCGACGACCAGCTCTCCCTCTACGGCCAGAACAAGAAGGACAACGAACTCATGGCCCACACCTACCACAAGCTCTACGGCATCCCGGTGACGGGGCTTCGCTTCTTCACGGTCTACGGACCCTGGGGCCGCCCGGACATGGCGCTGTTCCTCTTCACCGACGCACTCCTGCACGACCGCACGCTCTCGGTATTCGGCCACGGCAAGATGCAGCGCGACTTCACCTACGTCGACGACATCGTCAGTGGCATCGTGGCCTCCATCGACAAGAACTACCCCGAGGAAGTATTCAACTTGGGCTGCGGCCGCACCGAGGAACTGATGGATTACATCGGCATGGTGGAGCAGTGCTGCGGCAAGGAAGCGAAGAAAGACTATCTTCCCATGCAGCCCGGCGACACCACGCGCAGCTCGGCCAACATCGAGAAAGCGAAAACGATGCTCGGCTTCGATCCCAAAACCAGCATCCGCGAAGGCGTGCCGAAATTCGTCGAGTGGTACCGGGAATACCACAAGCTTTGAACGGCGATCATCGCCGGATCCACGTCTCGACGGGGGCCGCTTCAAGGCGCACCCATGCATCGCCCCACGTCGGAAGGGCCGGGCAGTTCGCCGGGCAGATCACCGCTTCGGCGCGCGGCAGCAAATGTGGCTCGAAGCGCAAGATGGGATTCGGCAATTCGTACTGCCACTCGTGCCCGAACGGCTCCTGCAGGAGCACGACGCCGCGGATGCCTTCGGCACTGAGCATGGCCGCCGTGGCGCGCGCCGGAACGACCGGGGCGGAGGAGAACGTCGCGAGCGCGACAGACACGCCGATGAGCGGCACCCCGACGAGGACGCCGCGCCAGAGCGAGGGGATGGCCTCCAGCGCATGCGCCAAGCCGTACGCCAGGAGCGGCGCAAACAGGACGGCGTAGTACTCGTGCGGCGATGACGTGAGCACATACGCGAGTGTCAGCGTGAACGACGCCACAACGGCGCGATGCGCGCGTCCCAAGCCCCAGAGCGCGATACCCGTGCCGAGGAAGCTTCCGCCCATACCCAGGAGCATCGCCACGTCCCCCCAATGCCCCGCGCCGTCACCACTACCGCGCCCGAGAAGCGCCGCAGCCGCGAGAGGGTTGGTGAGCGTGTAGAGCGCAAGCAGGAGCAGCGGCATGCCCACGATGCCCAATGTCAGCAGGCGTGAGGCTCCGCCGCGACGCAGGGCCGCCCATACGACGGGCAGCGCTAGGACGCCCTGGTAGGCGGTGGCAAGCGACGCAAGCCACAGCAGGCCTATGGCACCAGCGGGCCACGATGGGCGGCGCAGGAGCCACAAAAACACCAGCAAAGCCATGGCACTGAGCGGCGCCATCATCACGGTGCCCGCCTGCAGCAAGACAGCCGCGCCGCCGAGCCACGCGCACAGGGCGGCGATGCGCTCGCGCGGGTAGCGGCGATCCACCAAGTCGGCGGCGATCCAACCGCTCTGCAGCAGCGCGACGGCCAGCACGATGCGCCAGCATTGCTCCTGCAGGAACCACCCGTCGATCCGGCTCAGGAGCCAGCGGGCGAGGGGCGGGTGCGGATAGGGCACGTTCAACAAATACTTCGCTTCATCGGTGTGCACGCCCAGGCGCATCTGCACGAACGCCAGAAGCAACGCCATGCAGACGATGCCGAGCGTGACGGTCAATGCGCGTCGCACGGCTGTGAAGGCGAGAGATCGAGCGGAATGTGCACGCAGAACGCATCATCCGCGCCGCGCCGCTGGCGATGCACGTCGACCGTGATGAACTCCGGCGTGAGCGAACGGACCTCCATCCACGACAGAAGCCATCCTTCGCGCTCGGCGGAGGCGCGCAACGCCGTCTGGGCCTGCGTGCGCAGCGCACCGTCGGCGATGAGCGGCGAGAGCGCAAGCGCCCTCGGCAGGAGGAAGAGGAACAATGCGACGCAGGCAAGCACGAAGAGCCAGAGCATCGTCGCCTGCGCCCTCCTTGCAAGCGCAAGCCGGAGGACCTGCAGGGCGAAATCCCGCTGCACGCGAGACGTGAGCTTGCTCTCCCCCGCGATGCGCTCACGGAACTGCAGCGGCACCTCGCGCACGGCGATGCCGGCAGGAAGCCATGCAAGAAACTCCAGCAGGATCTTGAAGCCCGTCGGGCGTACCCGGCCGCGCGTCGCCAGATACGCATCCCGGCGCATCGCGAAGAACCCGCTGAGAGGATCGGCTACGGCGATGCCACAGGCAATTCGTGCGGCAAGCGTGCCGGCCTTGCTTAAGAACCGCCGCGACTGCTGCCAGGCGCCGATGCCGCCGCCCGAGATGTAGCGCGACGCCACCACGAGCCCGGCACCGCCTGCGATGGCGCCCACCATGTCGCGCACAACGGCGGGGTCATGCTGACCGTCGCTGTCCATCACGACGAGAATGTCACCTTTGGCCAGCGCCAACCCCTCCATCACGGCAGAAGAAAGACCTCGCCTCCCCAGCCTGCGCAACACCGACAGCGACGGGTACTGCCCCTGGAGCTTCTCCGCCACACCCCAGGTCCCGTCGGGAGAATCGTCGTCCACGACGATCACCTCATGGGGCTGTTCTCCAAGGGCGGTTTGCAGCTGCGCAAGGAAGCCCGGAAGGCCTTCCGCTTCGTTGAAGGTGGGTAAAACAATGGACAGCACGTCCGTAGCATACTCAGCGCTTGCCCAAACGGCCATCGGCCCCCACACTGCGGGCATGCGCATCCTTGTTACCGGTGCTTCTGGCACCATCGGCACCCGTCTCTGCGAATCGCTTTTGAGCGCCGGCCATGGCGTCGTGGGCGTCGATCGCGTGCCCAACAAATGGCAACCGTCGGTGCAAGCCGTCACGACGGTCACCGACCTGCTCTTTCCGCAGGCCATGGACAAGCTGCCGAAGGACGTCGACGCGGTCGTGCACCTGGCGGCCAACGCCCGCGTGTACGAATTGGTCGAGGACCCGCCGCGCGCACTGGAGAACTTTGTCACGCTCTTCCACGCGCTGGAATTCTGCCGCAAGAACAACATCAAGAAGTTCATCTTCGCCTCTTCGCGCGAGGGCTACGGCAACATCAAAACCGACCTCTACAAGGAGGACATGGTGCGCATTGAGCACTGCGAAAGCCCCTACACCGCGAGCAAGGTCGGCGGCGAGGCGCTCGTGCATGCGTACACGCGCTGCTACGGCATCGACCATATCATCGTGCGCTTCAGCAACGTCTACGGCATGTACGACGACTCCATCCGCGTGGTGCCGCTCTTCATCCGCCAGACCAAGGCCAATGAAACGCTCACGATCTTCGGCAAGGACAAGTGCCTCGATTTCACCTACATCGACGACGCCGTCGCTGGCGTCATGGCCATGCTCCAGAACTTCGACAGCGCCAAGAACGATACGTACAACCTGGCGTACGGCCAGGGCACGACCATCGTCGAGCTTGCCGAAGCCGTGAAGAAGCTCATGGGCAGCTCCTCCGAACTCAACGTCCAGCCGTCGCGCACGGGCGAAGTGACGCGCTACATCGCCGACATTGCCAAGGCCCGCGCAGCGCTCGGCTACGACCCCAAGACGCCGTTTAACGAAGGCATCAAGAAAGCGGTGGAGTGGTACAAGGCGAACGCGATGTAAGCGCTCAGTGCTTGGCCTTCTTTTCCTCGTGGTAGACCATTTCCAAGTTCACGTCCCAGAGGTTCGTCTTGTCGGTGCGCCCTTCGAGAATGTTGTCGACGGCCATCATCGCCGTGAGCATGGAGTGGTCCTGGTTGTTGTAGCGGTGCATGCCGTTGCGACCGATGAGGAACATGTTGGCGATGCCTTCAACGTACTGCTGCACGGTCCCGAGCTGGTCGTAGCTGCCGATGTACGCGGGGTAGGCCTTCGGCATGCGTAGTACGCAGGCGTCGAGCACATCCTCGGCCTTGAGGAACCCGATCTTCACCATCTCCTCGATGCCGAAGCGAATCATGGCCTCATCGGGCTTCACCCACAGGTCGCCGCCCTCGCTCACGAAGTACTCGAGCCCGATCCAGATCGTGTGCTCGGGGTCGCTCACCATGTACGGACTCCAGTTGTTGAACACCTGCACGCGCCCCACGCGCACATCGCCTTCCTGGATGTAGATCCAGTTGTCGGGCACGTCGGTATCGACGGTCTTGCGCTGCTGGACATGCAGCTTTTTGAGCAGGAGACCGACCGTGAGGAAGTCGCGATAGTGTAAGCCGTCGGCGACCTCGCGCACGCTCGACGGCACGCTCGGCGTGACCATGCCCGCGAGGTGCTTGATGGGCATCGTGGAGAAGAAGTAGTCGCATTCCACCTTCTTCGTGGCGCCGGTGGCAACGTCCTCGACCGTCACGGACGTCACGCGATCGCCCTCTTTGTGCACGCCGATGACGCGATGGCGCATGTGCACTTCGCCGCCGCATGCCTTCACCTGCTCGGTCACCACTTCCCACATCTGGCCCGGGCCGTATTTGGGATAATAGAAGCGAGTGATCAGGCTGGTTTCGCGGTCCTGCTGAGCTTTTTTAAAATCGGAGCTCAGGAGGTCTTTGATGGCGTGCGCCACGGCGCGTTTGAGCGAGAGGCCTTTGACGCGCTGCGCACCCCAATCGGCGCGAATCTCGCCCACGGGCACCCCCCAGACCTTCTCGGTGTAGGCCTCGAAGAACGTCTTGTAGAGGCGGTCGCCGAAACGGTTGCGATAGAACGCGTCGAGGTACGTCTCGTCCTTGAGCGGAAACGCCTGCCGCCAGATATACGAGCAGCCGATGAGCACCGTGTTCCAGAGGCCCAGCCTACGCGCCACGCTCAGCGTGATGCTGATCGGGTACGGGAAGAAGTTGCGACGGTAGAAGATGCGGCTGAGGCGCGGGCGCTGCAGCATGACGTTGTCCGTCGTGGCGGGGTCGGGCGCGGGGAAACGCACGACGCCGTCCGCGTCGGGCTCGTATCCCCCGGGGATGCACTTCTTGCAGAGGTAGCGGATCGCCGCTTCGGTCGCGTAATCGATATCATGGTTCTTGCGCTCGGTATCCCACGCGGGGGCGCCCTGGATCGGCAGGATGTTGAACCACCAATCCATCACGCGCTTGTCCTTGCTGAAGAAGCGATGCCCGCCGATGTCGATGCGGTTGCCCTTGTAGTTGAACGTCTGCGCGATGCCGCCGATGGCGTCGGTCGCCTCGAAGACGATCGGAGTGATATCGGTGCGCTTCAGCAGCTCATACGCTGCCGTGAGGCCCGCGGGACCGGCTCCTGCGATGACGGCGATGCGACGGCTCATAAGGTGGAACGGAGTCTAACGATTGGGAGGCGGGACGCAATCACGCCTTGGACCCACGGAAGACGAACGAATGGAGGAGGATGTAATTCCAGAGGGCCACGCAGCCGATTGCCAGGAATTTTGCGAGGAAGGCGGTGGCGCCGGCCGAGAGGAACACCAGCGACAAGCCCGAGTTCCACAGGAACGCCGCCGCGTACACCAGGACGAACTTGATGGCCTGCGAGCCGACGTTGCCGTGCTTGGCATGGCTGCCGAACGTCACATACTTGTTCATGAAGAACACGACGAGCAATGCCGGCAGGCTGGAGAGCACCACGGCGTACTGTGCCGCGACGTGCAGCACGGCGGTGAGGAGGAACAGCGACGAAAAATCCACGCAAGCGCCGAGCCCGCCGCTCAACGCGAAACGCAGCACCTTCGGCGCATGGTGGCGAGCATGGTGGAGCACGAACTTCATGCCGCCAGCGTAGCACGATTGCGCGCCTTGCGACGGGCGAGGGTTTCGGGACGGGCTTGGGCGTCGTTCCACCAGTCATACGTACGCTTGAGGCCTTCGGAGAGCGGTGTCCACGGAAACGACCGCAGCGCGGGATGCATGGGCAAGGGGATGATGCGCGGCGACATCGCATGATTGCTATCGAAGTGCACGGGCAAGTCGGGGTGTACCAGGTCGCGGATACTCTCGGCCAGCTCCCGCACTGTCCATGCCTCGGGCGAGCTGATGTACTGGATCCCCGTCGCATCGGCTACAATGAGCGATAGCACGGCGTCGACCAAATCCTCCACGTACAAGAAGGCGCGGCGCTCCTCTCCCGTTCCCCAGAGTTCCAACGACGTCTTGGCGGCGCGCGCCTTGACCATGAACGACGGGATCGCGTTGGCCTCTTCATTGAAGGTATCGCGGGGGCCGTAGGCACCCACCGGCCGTACGATCAAGAGCGGGAACGGCCGTTGACGTTGCGCGGTGAGCCACAGCACTTCGCTCAACGCCTTGCCCAGCACGTACCCGTCGACTTCATCGGCGCGAGCTAGGGCAATCACATCGGTATCGAGTGGAACATTGGCGGTACTGAAGACGGTCGTAGAGATCGAGCCGTGCTCGCGGATGCCTTCCAGCATCGCGAGCGTCATGGCGACGTTGGCGTTGAGCACGTCGCTCGCGCGGTTGCGATGGTCGTCGGGCATGCGGCGGCACGACGCGAGATGGAAAACGTGATCGACTCCCGCGATGATCGACTGGCAATAGTCGCCGTCGCGCAGATCGCCCTCGCGCCAATCGACATCGGCCCGCTGCGCAGACAGCGCGCGGTAATTCTTGGCGCGGATCGGCACGCGCACCTTGGCCCCCTCCGCCAGCAAGCGCTCCACGAGATAGCTCCCCACGAATCCGGTTCCGCCGGTGACGAGGACTGTGCGATCGCGCCACTGCATGCCCACAGCGTAGCCTGAAGACGGGGTGCGCGACAAAGACGTATACTCGGTGCATGCACCGAGCGTTCCGCCGCATCGCTGCCCACCCGTGGCTGCCCGCACTCCTGCCCGCGTGCGCCGCCGTGCTGGTCTACGCAGCGACGCTGCGCCACGGCTACGTGCGCTGGGACGATCCGCAGCTCATCACCGAGAATATGCTCGTTCGTGGCCTTTCTCCGCGCATTTTCTGGTCGTACGACCCTGAGCTCTACATTCCGTTCACGCTGCTGACCTACCAAGTCGAATACCTGCTCTCCGGAGGCACCGCGTGGATGGCGCACCTGACGAACGTGCTGCTGCATGCAGCGAATGCGGCGCTGGCCTGGGCGCTGATCGCGCGCATGACGCGCCGCCCTTGGATCGCCTCGGGCGCGGCGCTGCTCTTCGCGGTGCACCCTCTGACGACTGAGGCTGTTGCGTGGGCGAGCGGACGAAAAGAATTGCTGTGGACGTTCTGGTCGCTGGTGACGACGCTGCTCTTCCTGCGCGGCGCAACGCGATGGACCGCCCCCGCGATGGTCCTGGCCGTGCTCAGCAAGCCCACCGCCATCGTCACGCCCGTGCTGGCGCGCCTGGCGGGAGGGCGCTGGCGAGCCTTGGGCGGCTGTACGGTCATTGCCATCGCTGGAGCCGCCGTCGCCTTCGGCGGCAAGGCGCAAACCGCCGCGATTCTGTCGCCCGTCGATGTGTCGCTCCTGGCCATCCGCAGCGTGAGCAGCGTGCTCGCGCGGGTCTTCTGGCCGATGCAGCTCTCGCCGCTCTATACCGTTGCACAGCCGCTCAACGCCGCCGATGCCGCACTGCCCGCATGCGCCCTCATCGCCTACGTGGCGACCGCCTGGCTGCTCCGTCGCCACGTCGCACTGGTGTGGACAGGGCTCCTGTGGTTTGCCGCCGCGCTTGCCCCGAGCCTGCTCACCTACCTCCGCTCCAACGAAATCCAGCTCGCGGCGGACCGCTACGCGTACATGCCGCTCATCGGCATTGCCATCGCGGCAGCGGGCGTGCTGGCGCTTCTCGCAAAGCGCGCACCGGCCGCCACCGGCATTGCCGTCATGGGCGCGGCGATTGTGCTGGGCACGCTGACGCACGTCCAAGCGGGGTTGTGGCGCGATTCGCCAACGCTCTTCGCCGCCGCCGTGGAACGCACTCCTCTCTCCGCCGTGGCATGGAACAACAACGGCGACACCGCTCTTTCCGCAGGTGACTTGGAGCGCGCCGAACATGCCATCGCGACGGCGCTCACACTGCGCCCAGACTACGCCGATGCATTGGCGAACATGGGGGCGATCCGCGGCCGCCAGGAACGCTACGACGAAGCCGAGCACTTCCTGACGCAAGCGCTCTCCTTGAAGCCCGAGCATCTCCAGGCCACGTTCAACCTTGCCGGGGTGCTCTGGAAACGCGGCAAGCCCGAGGAAGCGCTCGTCGCCTACAGGCGCGTGCTGGAGCTGCACCCGGGCTTCGCACCAGCGCTCGCACAGATCGACCGCATCGAAGATGAATTGCGCTAGGTTAGGACAGGTCTTCCAGCAGGAGCTTCTCCGCGCGGCAAACAAGCCAAATGGAGCCGTTGACGGGGATTGAACCCGTGACCCCGTCCTTACCATGGACGTGCTCTACCACTGAGCTACAACGGCTTGTATCGGACGGTGGAGAAAAGAAACGCAAGGAACCGAGCAATGTGCCTTCATCTGCGCCGCAGGCGGCGCGGGCACTGAGCTACAACGGCATACCTACCCTGCCTTGCGGTGGGCCAGCCTACGCGGAGGAAGGGTGACATCACAAGCCTACTCGTGCAAGGTCGTCGCCCAATCCTGGGCCGGCTCGGTGCGAAGCGCATGCAGGGCATTCTGCAAAGCATGCAAACAGAGAAATGCGCATTTTGCGCGGCGCGTACCGATCGGGACGCCGAGCAACGCACGCACGTCACGCGCACTGAGCACTGCAGCGGCATCGGGCGAAAGCCCGATGAGCGTCTCGCCCACGATCGACATTGCCGCCTGGCTAATGGCACATCCAGCTCCCTCCCAGCCCAGCGCGACAATGCGTCCGTCGTCGATCTGCAGCCGCACAGTCAGAGTGTCGCCGCAGCTAACGTTGCGCTCTTCATGTTCGACGGACGCGCCCGGCAGAACACCGCGATGACGCGGATGCCGGTAATGCTCAAGGATGTTTTCGGCGTACAGATCCATGTCAGTGCAGTAGGGAAATGGCTTCCCTCAGAGCAGGGCCAAGCCGTTCCACCTCGTCGCGCGTCGTGTACGCCGCCACCGAAAGACGCGCGCTCGCGGCGATACCCAAGCGGCGATGCAGCGGCTGCGCGCAATGATGCCCCGCGCGAAGGCAGAGCCTGCGCTCTCCGAGCAAGGCCGCTATGTCATGCGCGTGGACGCCGTCGACGACGAAGCTCAGGCACGACGACCATTGCTCCTGATCGGTCGGGCCCAACACGCGCACGCCAGGGATCGTCGTAAGCATGTCGTAGGCACCAGCGATCAGTGCCTGCTCATGGGCGCGGAGCTCTGCAAACGGCAACGCCGATACCCAGCGAATCGCCGCGTGCAACGCCTCCGCTTCGGCAAGAGGCGGGGTGCCCGCTTCGAAACGCGCGGGAACGTCCGCCGGTACGAAACCGTCCGCCGTGACCTCTTGAATCATCATGCCCCCGCCGAGGAACGGCGGCATGGCGGCAAGCAGCGCGGGCCTTCCGTACAGCACGCCAATGCCCGACGGGCCGTAGAGCTTGTGCCCTGAGAAGGTAAGAAAATCACACGCAAGCGCCTCCACGTCGAAACGCTCGTGGGCAACGGCCTGGGCCGCATCCACGAGCACCACACTCCCCGCCGCGTGCGCCATCGCGATCATTGCTTCGAGCGGCGGGCGCACGCCGAGCACGTTGCTCTGCGCCGTCGTCGCGAGCATGCGCACCCGCTTGGTGGCGAGCAGGCCGCGGAGATCCTCGAGGTCCACCGTGCCGTCATCGGCGATGCGCACCATGCGCACTTCCGCCCCCGTACGCTCGGCCAGCTGGAACCACGGAACGATGTTGCTGTGATGCTCCAGCATTGTGACGGCGATGATATCGCCCTCGGCGCAATGGAGCGCCCCCCAGCTGTGCGCGACGAGATTGATCGCCTCGGTCGCGCTCTTGGTAAACACAATGCCGCCAACGGGCGCATGCAGGAATTGGGCGACGGCGTGGCGCGCCGCTTCGTAGGCATCGGTCGCCGCCTCGGCCAGCGGGTACATGCCGCGATGCACGTTGGCGCTGCGCAGAACAGAAGCCTCCCGCCAGGCATCCAAAACGCACTGCGGCTTCTGCGCCGTGGCGGCGCTGTCGAGATATGCCAGGCCGGGATAGGCGTCAAACGCCGGGAACTCCGCCCGGAGGCGAACGGGGTCGATTGCCATAGAAGAGCAGTATACGGCAAAGAAGCCTGGCTGGGCACAGCCAAGAACGCTAGGTATTCCCCGAGAAAAAGGGCTACACTGCCGCCAACACATGCTGCAACGCTATTGGCACTACCTGCGCATCGGCCTTCTTGCCTCCCTGATTCTGTGGGGCGGCTACGTCACGATCGCCTTCTCGGGCGTACCCGTCCACGGCGCGGTGATGCTGCCGGAAGCACTGCAATCCAGCACCGGAACAGGCTGCGCTCCGGAAGCGTTTTTCTGCCGCGGCATGACGGCGTTGCTCCCTTCGATCTGGTACGGCGTCAGCCGCTGGCTATGGACGGACAAAAATTCCTTCCTCTTCACCTTCTCCCTGTGCAGCGCGCTCATCGTCGCGGCCGGAGTGTTTTGGCAACGCCGCCGCACACAATCATCCGTGCTGCACCTGACAGTCTCGCCCCTGCGCACCGTCGCCGTATTCATCGGCGTGCTCTGGCTGCTCTTCACCACAATGAGCTTCGGCTCCGTGGATGGCGCTCCGTACCGCCGCATCTACGAGCCGGAGCAGGAGGTCTACGGCTCCATCGGCTCCGAAGCGCTGCAAGCGCTGCAGAACAACTTCGCAACGCTCAAAGATCGTGGCTGCCTGACGCCGGTGGGCACCACGTCGACGGGCGGCAATGCGTATTCCCTGAGCGGACTCTGCATGCAGGGGGCGTTCTTCAGCCGCGTGCTGCCCCAGCTCGGCCTCCTTCTTTTGTTCGGCTTCTTCTGCCTCACGCTTGGTGGCGCGGTCCTGCGACGCATCGGCGTGCACCCGGTCTTCCCCGCGGTTGCCGTCCCCCTCTCGATCGGCGCGGGTGCCTGCATGCTCGTGGCGATGCTGTGGACCGTAGCGGCGCTGAAAATCTACTCACCTCTGATCGTTCTGGCGCTCCTTCTCCTCCTCGTCCTGGCGCTCATGCTGTCGAAGGATTTCCGCGCCAGCGTGCGCCTGCTCACGACGCGCTGGACCGTGGAGCTGTCGTGGTACGACGTACGTCTGCTGCTTGCCTGGCTGCTGCTGACGTATCTCGCACTCAATTTCCTCAGCGTCATCCGCCCCTTCCCCATCGGCTGGGACGACCTGGGCGTCTACCTCAATAAGCCCCGCCAACTGGTCAGCTACGGTTTCCTGATCCCCCAGATGGGATCGTTCCAATGGGAATACCTCACGTCGTTGAGCTTCCTCCTACTCGGCTACGACAACACGTTCGCCGCCACACAAGCGATGGTGATCAACTGGGGTGCGGGCGCGCTAGCCGTGCTTTCCGTGTTCGCTTTCTGCCGCATGTTCTTGCCGCGCGGAGCATGGCTCGCCGCCGTGCTCTACTACGTGCTGCCGCTGGTCGGCCACTTCTCGTTCGCCGACATGAAGATCGACAACGCTGTTTTTGCCATGGGTGCCTTCGCCTTCCTCTGCATGTTCATCGGCCTCTTTGGCGACGATGACGAACGTGCACTGACGCATGCGCGCATCTGGTTCGTAGTCGCCGGAGCGTTTGCCGGCTTCGCGTTCGGCATGAAAGCCACGGCCGTCATGGTCATCATGTCGCTACTCGCGATCGCCAGTGGCGCCTTCCTCGGCATTGCGGGCTTTCTTGGCGCGGGCCTAGGCGCCTTCGTGGTATTCATCAAAACGGCCCTCCGCCTCCCCGACGTCATCAGCAGGTTCGGCCTTTCGCCGGAAACGTTCACCCCATCGCTCATCATCGGGACGCTAGCGCTCCTCACTATCATCCTGCTCGGCTACGGCCTGTTCCGCCACAAGAACAAGGCTGGGCAATGGTTCCTGTCGTGCACGCTCTTCGTCATCGGCGTCATCGCTACTGCCGCACCTTGGCTCATCTACAACAACGTCGCCGCGGGCGTTTCCTCGCCGAGCGTGCTCCTCAACCCGCCCAACCACATGATGGCGGACATCAACCTAGAGAGCACCGAACCAGCGACGGCCAACTTCCGCACGCTGCCACCGGAGCTCAAAGTGGACGTCCAGAAGTGCTACGCCACCGCCACCGCCAAGACCGAAGAACTCGACCGCTACTGGGGCTTCGGAACGGGCTGGCAGCACTATGCGTACCTGCCGTGGCGCTCGGTCATGAACATCGATTCCGCCGGGTACTACATCACGACGATGCCGGCACTGCTGCTCTTCCCTTTGCTGCTCCTGCTGCCCTTCTTCTGGTCGACCCGCGGCCGCTGGCTGCGTTGGCTATGGGCGGGGTCCGCGCTCCTCGTGGTGCAGTGGATCTTCCTGGCCAACGGCATCCCGTGGTACGGCATCGGCATGTTCCTGGGCCTCAGCGTCACTCTTGCCGCACTCGCCACCGAAGGGCCGGACCGCTGGACGCGCTGGACAGCCGGGTCGCTCCTCGCGGTCTCGATCATCTTCTGCCTGTCGCAACGCGCGTGGCAATTCAACAACATGCGTAACCTCTACGAATTCCCCCTCGGTAAAGTCTCAGCGGAAGCCATGCAGGAACGCACGATCCCCCACTACGACGATGTGCGCGATTTGATTCTCTCCCGCGCGCTGGAAACGCCGGAGGCGCCGTTCGTGTTCCGCGTGGGAACGTTCATCCCGTACTTCATTCCGAAGAACATGGAGTACTTGCCGGTGGCCGACAACCAACTGGAAATTTTCAAGTGCCTCTACATGGAGCGCGACGCCGCGCTCACACTCAAGCGCCTGAAGACGCTCGGCTTCAACAGCATCATCTTCGACACGAACACCTTCACGATTGAGCG
This sequence comes from uncultured Candidatus Peribacteria bacterium, assembly GCA_964488165.1. Lineage (GTDB taxonomy): Bacteria > Patescibacteriota > Gracilibacteria > Peribacterales > Peribacteraceae > VMFU01. Next base: position 66,276 of record CAZATU010000004.1, on the reverse strand, counting down.
TGACCCCAACGGCACGCTCCACCAGAAGGTCTACTCCTTCCTCGACTTCGTGAACCACACGGAGCTGGGCATGAAGATCGTGGTCAACGACCCGGAGAACGGCATCGCTTTCATCCTGCTGCCATGATGCGCGTCATCGCCGTCATCCCGGCCTACAACGAAGCGACGCGCATCTCGGGCGTCGTGCTCGACGCCAAAAAGTACGTCGACACGGTGATCGTGGTGGACGACGGCTCCACCGACGGCACGGGCAACGTGGCCCTTGCGGCAGGAGCGACAGTGCTTTGGCACCTGGAAAACAGCGGCGCAGGAGCCGCGACGATGACCGGCGTGGAAGCGGCACGCCTCATGGGCGCGGATGCCGTGGTGACGCTTGATGCCGACGAGCAGCATGATGCGAAGGAGATTCCGCTCGTACTCGAGCCGATTCTCAGCGGCAGTTGCGACGTCGTGTTCGCCAACCGCTTCGGACGCCGCAACCAGATCCCCGCGATCCGCCGCCTGTTCAACTTCCTCGGCAACATTGTGTCGTTCCTGGCGACGGGGCTCTGGGTGGCCGACAGCCAATGCGGCTACAAAGCCTTCGGGCCGAAGGCTGTCCGCGAGCTGCAGCTGCGCATGAGCGGCTACGAGTTCTGCACCGAGATCGTACGTGAGGCCTCGCGCCACCGCTGGCGCATCGCGGAGGTGCCGGTAAAAGTGCTCTACTCCGAGTACACCCTCGCGAAGGGGCAATCGTTCGCGCGCGGCATCCAGACGGCGTTCAAAATTCTCCTTCGCTCCTTCCTTCGATGACGCTCACGCCCTACCAAATCTTCGTGCCCATCGTCGCGCTCGTCGCCATCAGCTATGCGTGGAACCTCACGATCCGCCAGCGCAAAACCATCTGGGAAGCATGCCTGTGGTCGCTCTTCTGGGGCGGCCTGGCGCTCATCGCCATCAAACCCGGCTTCCTCACGTACTTAAGCGCCATCACCGGCATCAAGAGCCAGACCAACGCCGTGCTCGTGACGCTCATCGGCATCCTCTTCTTCATCGTGTTCTACATGGTCATCCGTCTTGAGGAGCTGGAGCAACGCCTCACGCGCATGATCCGCGCGATCGCACTGCGCGACGCGGGCCTGCGAAAAACCATCGACGTTCAGGGCGAACCCGAACGGAAGACGACGTAAACGCCGCCGCATGCCGCGCACTATCCTCCTCATCAGCCCGTACTGGCGCGAGAACCATCGTTGGATGGTGAGTTCCTACAAGCTTGCCGAACTTTGGCAGCGCCTGGGGTACCGCGTCGTCGTGGCTTGCATGGGCGCTGCGAGCGGCAAAGAAACGGTGTCGCCCACGCTCACGCTCTATCGCAAGCGCGACGTCTTCTTGCCAGACCCGCTGAACTTCGGCATCGCTCCGGGGTTTACCGGCATGGTCCGCCGCATCATCCGCGAAGAGCGGCCCGACCTCATCATCGTCAACAAGGTGCTCTTCTGGACGTCGTTCTCGCTCATCGCGCTGCGCCTCACGGGGCATCGCGTCCTGCTGCTGACCGATGCACTCGTCGGCATGACGTGGTGGCCCAGGAGCCTGCTGCCCAAATGCATCATGGCCGCCGGTGCATGGACGGTAGGATGGGCTGTGCTGCTGTGCGCAAAACGCGTTACCTTCTTCCATCCGCAACCCGAGCGCCTGCTCAGATTCCTCGGCATCGCCGCGAAGAGCGGCGTGATCCCCACGGGCATCGACCCCTCCCCGTATGCTGCGGCGCGCACGCCGGGCAACGACGTCACGGTGACGTACGTGGGCCGTTTGGAATCCGTGAAGGGCGTCGACGATTTCCTCGCGGCAGCCGCGCCGCTCGTGCGCCCGGGCGTCGCGGTGCAGGTCGCCGGATGGTACCGCGAAGGGAACGCGCTCGTCACGGCATACCAAGATCGCGTGCGCTTCCTCGGGCTGTGCGATGACATACCGGGCGTGCTCCGCTCCACCGACATTTTCGTCCTCCCAAGCCACAGCGAAGGCCTCAGCAACGCGCTCATGGAAGCCATGAGCAGCGGCTGCTCCTGTATTGCCAGCGACGTTGGGGGCAATCGCTTCCTGCTCCAAAACGGCGTCTCCGGTTTCCTCTTCCCTGCGGGAGACAGGGCGGCGCTGCGCGCGCACATCGAACGTCTGCTGCGCGACGGTGCCAAGCGTGCGGCGATGGGCGAAGCGGCGCGGCAGCGCATCCGGGAACACTTCAGCTGGGACGTGGTAGGCAAACTGTACGAGCGATTGTTCGACCAGCTTCCGTAGGAAGGAGGAACTCCCTCTCGTGCGCGCGAGTCGCTATGCTGTGGCACTGCAATGAAACCGCGCGTCGCACTGTTGTCGGCTTTCGTCTCGCCGCTGCGCAGCGGTGCGGAAGCGTGCGCCGAAGAAGTGGCGGCGCAGCTGCAACAACGATACGACATCATCATCGTCGCCGCGAGGATGCGTCGCGATCTCCCAAGGAAAGAGGTGCTGCCGTCGGGCGTCGCCGTCCTGCGCCTGGGCATCGGCCGCAGCATCGACAAATGGCTGTACGTCTTCCTGGCGCCGCTTGCCGTGCGCGAGCTGCAACCGCGCATCGTGCATGCGGTTTTGGAATCGTTCGCGGGCATGGCAATGACGCTCTGCGCCTGGGCATACCCCCAAGCCAAGCGCATCCTGACATGCCAAAGCACCAACACGCATCTCTTTCTGCGACGCATGCACCACTCCGCGGATATCGTTACCGCCATCAGCAGCGTGCTTTCGAAACGCGCGATCGATCTGGAGCGCGGCGATGTGTTGCGCATCCCCAATGGCGTCCACACCGCCCTCTTCGCCAGCGATCAGACGCGCGAGCGGCGGATCGACGGCCGCATTCTCTTCGTCGGGCGGCTGGAACCTATGAAGGGCGTCGACACCCTGCTGCAGGCGTTCCGCGCAATCCAGGAAGAGTTCCCGCGCGCGCATCTGCGCATCGTGGGCGACGGCTCGCAACGCAAGGCGCTTGAACAATCCGTCACGGATTTGATCGGTCGCGGCAAAATCACCTTCGTCGGATTCGTGCCGCAAAACGCGCTGCCCATCGAATACGCCCAGGCGCCGATCTTCTGCGCGCTCTCGCGGAGCGAAGCGCTCGGCAACGTGTTCCTTGAGGCACAGGCCGCTGGCTGCGGCGTACTGGCCACCCGCACGGGCGGCATCCCCGACATCGTGCTCGACGGAAAAACGGGGCTGCTCGTGCCGCCGGAAAGCCCGACGGTCGCCGCCGAGGCGCTACGGGCGATGCTGCGCCACCCCGAACGCGTAGCGGAGCTCGCGGCCGCGGGCATCGAGAACGCCAAGAAATACGAATGGTCAAAAATTGCAGCGGAATATGAAGCTGTCTACGCTTCCATGTTGCGGTAGGCAGGGTGGGCTACATTGAATGAATAAATAATATGTGGTAAAATAACATCAAGATCCCCAACCAACAAAAACCATGCTGCAACCATCACGCACTGATGATCTCAACCCTGCGTCAGAAGTACCCGCGGGCGAACCTGGTCTCACACTGGAACACCGCAGGCAATGTGCGGAAGTGGCGACTGCATTCGAAACAGCAATCAAGAAAGTTTCTCGCGTATTTTCACAGGAACGCGTACACAATTGCGCAGTCGCACTACAGGCAATGAAAGATGCGCCAGATCTCGCTTCGGCGCAAAACGCTCTCGCGCAAGTGTTCGAGAATATCGCGCTGTTTGGCGAGGGCAAACTCCCCGCCCATTCCATGGACGATGTCCATGACGGTGGTATTCAGCTTGTTCGCCAGCTGCAGACGATTCGAGCGCTCCTGAGCACTGCCGATGCTTTGCCCGGCGCAAGCGTAAAGCTCAATGTTTGCATCGACATCTGGAAGCGCAAGCTGCAGGCGCTCAGCCGCTATCTCGGGAAGCAATCCTGACGACGCCTCTGTGACTTAGGCCGCGCGCGCCGCTTCCACTGCGGCCACTTTGCCCGCAACAATCTTTTCCATGCGCTGCTTGCGCTCACGCACGAGCGTCGCGGCGCGGTAGAGGCTCTCGAACGTGCCCGCGTCGATCCAATGGTCTTGCAGCACGGATGCGGAAAGTTCGCCGCGCTCGAGGTACCAGCGGCTCACGTCCGTGATCTCGAATTCGCCGCGCGCCGACGGCCGCAGGTTCTCAATGACGTCGAAACACCGGGAGTCATAGATGTAGCAGCCCGTCACCGCGTACGGGCTTTTGGGATGCTCCGGCTTCTCCTCGATGGAAAGCACGCGCCCATCCGCAGCCACTTCCGCGACGCCGAAGCGTTGCGCGTCGGGCACTTCTTTCAGAAAGACGTGCGCGCCGCCCCGGAACGAGGTGATCGCGGAGCTGATATGGTCGAAATAGATGTTGTCGCCGAGGATCGCGCAGACGCTTTCCCCGTCAGCGAATTCGGCTGCCATGCCCAGCGCCTGGGCGATGCCCTCGGGGCGCTCCTGGACGCGATACGTGAATTTGCAGCCCAAACGCTCGCCGCTGCCCAGAAAACCGGCCATCTGGTCGATATGCTCGTTGCCGGACACGATCATGACGTCGCGAATGCCCCCTTCGCGCAGGGTCTCCAGGGGATAGAGCACGAGCGGCTTGTCATAGACCGGAAGGAGGCTTTTATTCGTGATTTCGGTCAATGGACGGAGCCTGGAGCCCGTACCGCCGCAAATGAGGATTCCTTTCATAGGGTTCCGTGCAAGACGGACGGCCAAGCGTACGCTATCCTGCCCTCTGCGTCCACCCGTACCCTTATGCGACTTCTCGTCACCGGCGGCGCCGGATTCATCGGCTCGCACTTCGTTCTGCGCCATGTAGAGCTCTTCCCCGACGACCGCATCATCGTGCTCGATAACATGACGTACGCCGCGGACGAGCGGTTCCTGGCGCCGGTACGCGACCGCATCAGCCTCGTCAAAGGAGACATTGTCGACGTCGAACTCGTTGCAAAAATCATGCATGAAGGCGCCGTCGACACCATCGTCAACTTCGCCGCCGAATCCCACGTCGACCGCTCGATCGAGAACGTCGCGCCCTTCCTGCACACCAACGTCATCGGCGTGCAAAGCCTTCTCGAAATCTGCAAGGCGACGGGCAACACGCGCCTGCTCCATGTGTCGACCGACGAGGTCTACGGCGACCTCGCCGACGGCGACCGCCCCAGCACCACCGAAGACCCGCTCGCCCCCAGCTCCCCGTACTCGGCGAGCAAGGCGGCAGGAGAGATGTTCGTCATGGCGGCAATGCGCACGCACGGCGTACGCGCCTGCATCACGCGCTGCACCAACAACTACGGACCCCATCAGGCCGCTGAAAAATTCATCCCGACCGTGATCCGCAGGGCGCTGGTCAACCAACCCGTGCCCATCTACGGCACGGGCAACAACGTCCGCGACTGGCTGCACGTCCACGACCACTGCGACGCACTCGAACTCGTGCTCGCCACCGACTGGGCGTTCCACGACCCCGAGATCGGCACGGGGCACATCTTCAACGTCTCAGCGGACGACGAGCGCCGTAATATCGACGTCGCCAAAGCGATCCTTCGTCATCTCGAAAAACCCGAATCGCTCCTGACATTTGTCGCCGACCGGCCAGGACACGACTGGCGCTACGCGCTGGATTCCTCGCCAATTCGTAAGCTCGGCTGGTCGCCGCACGTGCCGTTTGAACAAGGCTTGCGCGACACCGTCGCCTGGTACAAGCGGCAATTCGCCGCCTGATCCGCACCTTCGCCACGCCATGCGCATCGTCCTTGCCACCGGCATCTATCCGCCGGATTTCGGCGGCCCGGCGACGTACGTCCGGGCGCTCGCGAAGCAGCTCAGCGACGCGGGCGACGACGTGACGGTGATCAGCTACGCGCCGTCCTCGATGAGCGGAGGCGCGCTGCCGGAGGATACCTGGAAAGTCATCCGCGTTCCGCGCGGCGGCGGGCCGCTCATCCGGTGGATGCGCTATGCCATGGCGCTGCGCAGAGTCGGCGCCAACGCCGACGTCATTGAAGCGTTTTCCTCGGTGAGCTGCGGTATGCCCCTGATCCTCTCGGGCCTGCGGACGCCGCGGCGCGTGCTGCGGCTCGGCGGGGAATTCTTCTGGGAACGCTATACCGACAGCGGCGGCAGGCTGCCCCTGCAGGAGTGGATGCGCCAGAACGGACTCCATCATGCCATCATGGGCTGGCTGCTGCGGCGGTTCCATCACATCGTGTTCTCATCGCGCTTCCAGTGCGAGCTCACGCTGGCCAGGCACCCGGCGCTGGCGTCGACATCCGTCATCGAAAACGCGCTGCCCGAGCCGAAGCCCGCCTTGCACCACCTCCATACGCCGCTGCGCCTGCTCTTCCTGGGGCGGTTCGTGCGCTTCAAAAACCTCGACCATCTGCTGCTCGCGCTTTGCCGCCTGCCGGATGCAACACTCACGTTGGCCGGCGACGGCCCATGTAGAGCGGCGCTGGAGCAATTCGCATCTACGCTCAACCTCACCGGACGCGTGACCTTCCTCCCCGCCATCGGGGAACGCGAACGCGCCGAGCTCTTCGCCGAGCACGACCTGCTGGTGCTGCCGTCCTTCACAGAGATCAGCCCGAACGTCGCGCTCGAAGCCCGCGCCACCGGTTTGCCCGTGCTGCTCACCACGAGCACAGGGCTTTCGGAGCAGCTGACGCAGGGCATGTTCCTGCGCCGTCTCGCCGAACCCGCCGAGATCGCATCGGCAATCGGCGAAGCACGTGATCGTTTTGCGGAGCTGGCGACCGAAGCGGCGAAAACACACGCCCTGCGTACATGGAAACAGGTCGCCGACGATCACTGCACCCTCTTTGCCAAGCTCACCGCACCCCGATGAACCTCCTCATGATCAGCGGCGATCGCGCGCTGGCCGCGGGGAAACACGGCGCGTTCTGGGCCACACTCGACGAGCTGCGCCGCCACTGGGAACGCATTGATGTTGTGTGTCCGCGCGTCGCTGCGCCGCAGCCCTCGCCTTTTCCCAACGTCTTCCTGCACCCGTCGCCGTGGGGCCTGCATCGGCAGCCCAAATGGATTGCCGAAACGGGGGCCGACCTCGTACGGACGCACCGCCACGCCGTCGCCACCGTGCATGATTACCCGCCCTTTTATAACAGCATCGGGGCGAAGCGTCTGAGCAGGGCGACAGGCCTGCCCTACGTCATCGAAATCCACCACGTCGTCGGCTGGCCCGAAGCTGCGGACATGAAAGAACTCGCGGGGAAAGCGCTCTCGCGCCTGGGGCTGCAATGGGTGACGCGCGGCGCCGCGGCGGTGCGCTGCGTGAACCGGACGCAGGCCGATCTGCTCCGGCGGTGGGGCGTGCGCGTGCCGGTGGACGTGATTCCCTCGATGTACCTCGACCATGCACAGCTGCAACCAGGCGCATCGATCAGCAAGACTGTCGACGTCATGGCATGCGGGAGGCTGGTGCCCAACAAAGGCTTCGACCGCCTCATCGCCGCCCTGGCACTGCTCCCGTCAGCGACGCTGCGCATCGTCGGTGATGGACCCGACCGCGCGCGCCTGGAACGCCTCGCGGAGCACCTGGCGGTCCGCGACCGCGTGGCATTCTCGGGCTGGCTCCCGCACAACGGGCTCTATGCAACGCTCCAGGAGGGACGCGTCTTCGCGATGGTATCGCTGAGCGAGGGCGGGCCGCGCGTGGCGCTGGAAGCGATGGCGCTGGGTCTCCCCGTCGTCGCCACGCGCGTGGGCCTCATGCCCGACGTCATTCGCGACGGCGAGAACGGCCTGCTGACGGACGGCGCCCCCGACGCCATCGCGGCGGCGATCCAGCGCCTGCTCGACGACGAACATCTGCGCACGCTCATAGGCGACGCCGCCCGCGGCGTGCTCGCGCGCTTCGAACGCTCCTCCGCAATCGCCATGTACGCCGACTACCTCAAAACGATCGCTTCCTCCGCGCACCGATGAAGCTCCTCTTCATCACCCAGAAGCTGCATCAGCAGGACGCCTTCGGGCTGCTGTGGATCCGCGCCTTCGCGCGCCGCGGCTACGACGTCACGGTGCTCTGCCTGGAGAACCGCCTCAGCGAAGGAGCGGCCGCGCTCGGCCAAGACGCGCTGCCGATCCGGGTCCTGTCGCTGGGCAAGGAACGCGGCACCGGCAAGCTCGCACAAATCCTGCGCTTTGAAACGCTCATCGTAACGACTCCTGCAGACCGCGTATTCGTCCATATGTCGCCGGTGTGGTACGCGCTAGGTTGGTGGTGGTGGCTACTCAAGGGCACCCCCGTCTACCTGTGGTACACGCACTATACGATGCAGATCGGCGTGCGACTGTTCGGCTGGTTCGGAACGCGTTTCTTCTGCGCCACGCCGCAAAGCCTGCCGCAGTACGACGGCACCCCGAAGAAAATCGTCACGGGCCACGGCATCGACATGGCGTTTTGGACCAAGCGCCGGAATACGGCGACAGACCCTAGGAAGCTACTCGTGGTGCATCGGCTGTCGCGCAGCAAGCGCCTCGAAATCATCCTCCATGCGCTCACGCTGCTCCCTGGCTGCACGCTCGATATCTACGGTATCGACGCCGAAGCCGACTATGCTAAGGAAATGCGCGAACTTGCGGCGACGCTGGGCCTGGGTGAACGGGCGCGCTTCCACGGCACGATACCGGCGAAGGATCTCCCCGCGCTGTATTGCAGCCATCGGCTCATCCTCAACATGGCCTCCGAAACGATCGACAAGACGATGCTCGAAGCCATGACTTGCGGCTGCTACCCCGTCACGACCAAGCGTAACGCCGACGCCATCGGCATCTCGGCTGCGCCGGATGACGACACGCCCGAAGCCGTGGCCGCCTTCGTGGAACGCCATGCCGCAACCTCACCCATGGACTCCGATGCGCTCTATGCCATCGTGGAGCAGAGGCACGGCCTCGATCGGCTGATCGCGTTGATGGACTCCTTCATCGCCAAAGGCGCATGACGCGCGGTATTCCGTGCTCGGCTCAAGTCCTCACGCGCAATAGCGCCGCAACTATCGGGCGTTGCCTGGAATCGCTGCGCGACCTGCACGAAGTCCTCGTCGTCGACGGCGGTTCCGCGGATGACACCGTTACGATCGCCCGGAGCTTCCCCAACGTGCGCATCGTAGAGCAAGACAAACGCCACCTCGACGGCGACGGACGCATTGCCGACTTCGCCGCCGTACGCAACGCAGGCCTGGAAGTCGCCTCTCTGCCGTGGATCATCGTGATCGACGCCGATGAGCGTGCTACCCCCGAGCTGCTGACGGAGATCGACGGCATCATCGCAGTAGGGGTGCCGGGCGTGTTTGATGTACCGCGCCTGTTCTCCATCGCGGGAGCAACGATCGACAGGGCGGCGGCCTACCCCAGCGTGCAGATGCGCTTCTTCCACCGCTCGTGCACCGATGGCTACACCAAAGCCGTGCACGAACGCCTGCAGCTCCACGAAGGCGTGACGCCTGCACTACTCACGGGGTCGATCGACGTGCCGCTCCCTCCGGCGCTCACGTTGCTGCCCAAGTACCGCCGTTACCTGCGCATGGAGCAGCGCCGCCTCGGCGTGATCCCCTGGGGAAGGTGGTGCAAGTGGGTACTCTGGCGCAATCTCAAAACGGCGGGAGGACTTGCTGCGCGCGCGCTGTGGCTACGTGTCACGCCGCAACGGGGCAAGCGTCTACCGCTGCTCTACGAGGTGCAATTCATCGGGCACGCAGTGTTCACGATCGCCTACACGTTTCCGCCGACGGTGCGGTATGCGCAGGCGGACATCCCGCCGATTGTCCGCCAGATCGTGTCCTACTGCTGCGCCGGCGCGCTGGCCGCGGCCGTGGACCTCGGCCTCTTCTACGCGCTCTTCGGCAACGGCGTGTGGTACATCGCCGCATCGGTCGTAAGCGGCATCGCCGCCTTCCTTACGGCCTTCATGCTCCACAAGCATGTCGTCTTTGCGGCGCAAGGCTCGACGGGCGCCCAGTTCGCGCGGTTTTGCATGATGGGCGCAGGCAACATCGTGGCCACCACGGCGCTGCTCTACGGCGGCGTCGCCTGGGCGGGGCTCCCCGAAGTCCTCGCCAAACCCCTCTGCACCATCATCATCGCGGCAGTGAATTTTGCGGGGTACAAATGGTTCGTCTACGCGCGGTAGGCGAAGAAGAGTGACTTCGACGGCTCCATGACGGTAAAACCCACCGATTCCAGGTGTTTCTGGAGCTGCTGCGGCGTGTGGCGGGGGTCCTTGGAGAAGTGATGGTATTCCAGCGCAATGAACCCGATGCGGTCGAACAGCGCACGCGGCAGGCCGTAGAGCATCTCGTATTCCGTGCCCTCGCAATCGATCTTCAGGAAGTCGCAGCGATCAATGCGATGCGCGGCGAAGACCTGCTCCAGCGTGACCATGTCCACGGGCACGGGCTCGCCCTTGCCAGAATAATCGTAGACCGAATGACCGCCGCTGCCGCTGGCCGTAAAGGAGCGGTGCAAATTGAGCGTGCCCGCTTGGCCGCCCACCGCCTTCTGCTCCACTGTGATGCGCGACTGCAATCCGTTCACCTCCACGTTGCGCCGGAGCATCTGGGCGTTGTTCGGCTCGGGCTCGTAGGCGATCACCAGGGCGCGCGGCGCATGAGCCGCAGCATAGAGCGTGAAGCCACCGATATGCCCGCCGATATCGATGATCGTTCCAGCGGACGCCCAATCGAACGGAATGCCCGCCTGGTGCGGTTCATAGCAACGATCAAGCCACTCCTCGTTGCAGATGCACCGATCAACCGACTTCGGTCGCCCGATCATCGTAAGCCCATTCCAGAACGTGAGCCGCACTTCAGGCCAGGCTTCGCACCGCCCGAAGCGATTCAGGAGGTACACGGGCCAGTTGCGCACGGTCGTGAGCAGGCGCCAGAGAAGGACGGGCGTCGAAGTAGCCATGGGCTGCGGCGCACTATACAGGAGGCGTTTCGCCCGGGCATTGCCATCGAAAACGCGCTACACTGCGCATCCAATGCGCATCGCGTATTGCACCGACGTACGGCTTCCCAGCGAACGGGCACACGGGCATCAAATCGCCCAAGTGTGCGACGCGCTCGCGCGCCTGGGGCATGACGTCACGGTCTTCGCGCCCTTCCGCAAGAACACCGTTCACGCGTCGTACCACGAGTACTACCGCGCGGAGCCTTCGGTGCGGCTCGCACACCTGGGCACATTCGACCCCATCGACCATCCACTCCTGCCGAAACCCGTGCAGTTGCCCGTACTCCATTGGCAGCTGCGCAAGCACTACGGCACCGCCGTGACCCCCCAAACATTCGACCTCGCCTACACACGCTCTCCGGCGCTGCTGCAGGCGTTGCTCCGCGGCGGCGTACCCACCGTGCTGGAATTACATCAGATCCCCCGCAAGCACCACTTCGGCTTCATCGGCCGCTGCAACCGCTGCGCCCGCGTGCTCTGCCTCACCGGTGCCATGCGCGACGAGCTGCGGCGGCGCGGTGTGCGCGACGAGCTGCTCATGGTCGAAGGCGACGCCGTGGACCTGCGACGCTTTACACCTGAGCCGGATGCCACGGAAGGCAAGCGCCTGCTCGGCATCACCACGAACCGCATCGTCGTGGGCTACGTGGGCAGGCTCAAGACGCTCGGCATGGAAAAGGGCGTGAGCCACCTGCTCCAGGCCCTCGCGCGCCTCAAAGACGAGGCGGCATTCTTCGGCTGCATCGTGGGCGGGCCCGACGCCGACCGTGCGCAGTACGCCCAGATGGCGCAGTCGCTGGGCCTTGGCCCGGAGGATGTCCTCTTCACCGGTGAAATCCCAGCGCACGCGGTGCCGCTGTCGCTTGCCGCATGCGATATCTTGGCGATGCCCTTCCCCGATCTGCCGCACTACCGCACGCACATGTCGCCGCTCAAGATGTTCGAGTACATGGCAGCGCGGCGACCTCTCCTCACCAGCGATCTCCCCACCGTGCGCGACGTCCTCTCCGAACAAACGGCGGTCTTCTGCACACCCGGCGACGTGGAAAGCCTGGCGGCGGCGCTGCAATGGATCCGCCGGAATCCCGAGGAAGCGGCGACACGAGCCGCCGCCGCGCGTACGCTCGTGGAGCGCCACACCTGGGAAGAACGCATGCGTCGCGCGCTCAGGAACATTCCGGCCTCCGCATGAAGATCATCAGCATCGCATCGGCCCGTCCCAACTTCGTGAAGCTCGCGGCGGTGCATCACGCCCTCGTGGACGTCGCTCCGCACTGCACGCACGTCATCATTCATACGGGGCAGCACTATGACCCGCTCTTCTCCGATGTCTTCTTCGAGCAGCTCAAACTGCCCGTGCCGAAGCATAATCTCGGTATTCATGGCGGCAACCGCAGCGACACCATCAAGCAGACGGGGCTCGCGTTGCTCCCGATTCTGGAACAGGAATCGCCAAATGTCGTCCTGGTGTACGGCGACGTCAACGGCGCCGTCGGCGGCGCACAGGCAGCTTCCGCCATCGGCTTGCCGTTGGGCCATGTGGAAGCGGGGCTTCGCTCGTTTGATATCGACATGCCCGAAGAGCACAACCGCATCGCCATCGACGGGCTCTCCAACCTGCTCTTCTGCACCGAACAATCGGGCCTGGAGCACATCGCCAAGGAAGGTCTCGCGGGCGAGGCGTTCCTCGTGGGCAATACGATGATCGACACGCTGCTGCGCATGCAGCCCGCCATCGATGATGCCGAGCTGCCCCCTGGCCTGCCCGAATGCTTCGCTCTCGCGACGCTGCATCGGCCGAGCAACGTGGATACCGCGGAGGCGCTGCGTGCCAACATGGCCTTCCTGGCGGAAGTGGCCGCATGCCTCCCCATCGTGCTTCCGGCCCACCACCGGCTGCGCGCCAGCATGGAGAAGTTCGGGGTTCCGGCGCCGGACAACATGCTCTTCTGCGAGCCCATGGGCTACCTGCCCTTTCTCCGCTCCGCGCGCGCGGCCGAGTTCATTCTCACGGACTCCGGCGGCATCCAGGAAGAAACCGTCCTCCTGCGGAAGCGCTGCTTTACGCTCCGCAAGAACACCGAGCGCCCCGTCACCATTGCCTGCGGCAGCAACGTGCTGATCGATATCGACAAACCCGCCGACCGCGAGCGCGTGCTCCAGGAAGCGCAATCGCCGCAGCAACCCGTAGTCACGATCCCCCCGCTCTGGGACGGCTGCGCGGGCGAACGCATCGCAAAGATCCTATTGCGGCTGATCACGCGGTAATATCTGCATTACGCACAATACGCGGCGTGGGTAAGGGCACGATGAAATCACCACGGAAGCCGCGCCTCTTGAGATTGGGCATGAGTTCCGCAGCGATATGCCATGACAGGAGCAGGGCGTATGCGGGCTGATCGTCGTAGAGTTTTTTCTCATCCAGAACGGGAATGTTGCGACCTGGCATAAACTTGCCGATTTTCTTCGACCCTGCGATCTCCAGCACGCACGGAATCATGCCGTCATCAAGACCGACATAGTTCACCAGCGTGCTCGCGCGTGATGGGGCACTAATGGCATACACTTGCTTGCCCTGTGCAATGACATCGCGCAGGAGCACATGCAGATCGAGTTTGGAGTGCAGCACCTGCTCGCGGAAAGAGGTGATCCACGACGTGCCATCGAGCCCGGCCGCGGCCTCCTCGCGGAGCAATGCTTCCACCGAGCCGTCCGACGCGGGCGCGGCGCCCTTGGCCGCATACACACGAATCGAACCGCCGTGTGTGGGGATGCGCTGTACTTTGAAGACCGTGAAGCCGTGGCGTTCGAGCAGCGCCATGATGCTGCGCAGTGAGTAATAGCGCAGGTGCTCGTGATAGATCGTGTCGTACTGAAGTGTAGCGACAAGATCGAGCAAATAGTGCGACTCAGAGATAAACACGCCTCCATCTTTCAGCAGCCGTGCGATATTAGCGGTCACAGCATTGGGGTCGAGGATGTGCGCGAACACGTTTGCCGCCGTGACGACATCGGCATGGCCGTGGCTGCCGATCACGCGGTCGGTCACCTCATCGCCGAAGAACGCCATGATGCTCTCGATGCCCGCCTCTTCGGCGCGCTTGGCCTGGAGTGAAGGTTCGACGCCCAACACCGTATGCCCGCCTTCCTTGAAGTTCTTGAGCAGCGTGCCGTCGTTGGAGCCGATATCCACGATCAGGGACTCCGGCTTCAGCGGTAGTAGAGCTTTGACGTTCGCATAGAGATCGGCGAAATTCTCGCGCAGGATGCGGGTGGTGCCGCTGGTATACGGATACTCCGGCGGGAAGATCATCGACGGGTCAGCCACGTACGCCAGCTGCACCAGTGTGCACTCGGGGCAGCGAACAACTTCCGCCGGAAACCATCGCTCGGCATCACGCTCAGCATCGAGAGGCGTCATGACGTTTACACCAGGCAAGAATGCCAGGAACATCACTGGCTCAAGCCGGGAACAGCTACAGGTTTGGCAGGCGGAGATTGGTCCGTACGTGGGCATGATCAGGGAAGGAAGAAGAGCGACGGTTCGGGTGCTGCCCTCGAAGCAGGTGCGGGGTGTGCGAGGTACCACTCCACGGTGGGGTGCAGTCCTGCCGCAAACGAGACCGACTGCTGAAATCCAAGAGCGCGAATCTTACCAATGTCCGGGCAACGGCGCGGCGTACCACCGGGTGCGTCGGGCCCGGCCTCTAGGCGAATTTCGCGGCCCATCGCGGCGCCCACCATGCGCGCCACTTCACCGATGCTCACCTCCTCCTCGGTGCCGATGTGGTAGATATTCAGATGCGCGCCCTTATCGGCAACCAGGAGTAGTCCGGCGGTGAAATCATCGATATGGATGAAAGAGCGCGTCTGCGCGCCGGACCCCTGGATAGGGAACGGCAGCACACCTTCGGGATTGGCCGCAGCCAGCTGGCCCATACGCCCGATGAACTGCGGGATCACGTGCTCATAGCCCATCATTGGGCCATAGACGTTGTGAGGGCGGAACAGCACGGCACGCTCAAAATACTGACGCCCGTAGTTCACGGTCATGAGCTCACTGATAATCTTTCCACCGCCGTAGGAATACCGAGCGTTGAGGGGGTCGGGCACCGACAGAGAAACATTTTCTGCTGTAGGCACCGATGGAGGCGTTTGGTATACCTCGGAGCTCGACGCCACCACGAGGTCGCGCACACCCAGCGCAATGCAGCTGTCGAGCACGTTCACCATGCCCTTCACACCCACATCGAGCACGAACGCCGGGTGCTTGTAGAAATACTCGGTGCCGTTCACGAAGGCCAAGTGCAACACGCGGTCGCAATCGCGCACGGCCTCGCGCACGGCCGCTGGGTCGCGGATATCGCCGGCGATGATCTCGACGTCCTTCGCCGTCGCTCCGAGCTTCTCGGCCGAGCCACGAGAGGAGTTATCAAACACACGCACGGTGTCGCCACGCTCCGCCAAGGCGCGGGTTAGAGCCGCGCCAAGAAAGCCAAGCCCCCCCGTGACGAGCGTCCTGTGCATCACGCTCACTGTATGGGTTCAGTCTCCGCAATGTCCACCCAATCCAACAGCTCCGAAGATCGGATGGCGGCCTCCCGAAAGCACTGCATGCGAACACCCTCGCGAAACGTCGGTCCGCGGTATGTCTCGACGGAAGCGATAGCATCAATAAGTGACGAAACGCTCTGAGCGAAAAGCCCGATACGTGGATCCCCCTCGATAGGCTCTTCGCGCAGCAGCACTTCATCGCCCCGCCGCAGGCAGAGCGCTGAACCGTAACGCTGCGTTCCGCCATCAAGCGTGAAGGTGGTGCGTTCGCATGCGGCAGTGATCGTCAGCCCTGTTCCTGCCGGGTCCACGTTGGAAGTGGCTATCCGCACCTCACATCCGGAGTGCAGGGAACATTCGATCTCGGCGGTATCCTCGGCAGTGACTGCAAGCGGCTTGCCGTCAGGCCCCGGACGCTCTTGGATCACGGTGCGAAGCGTGGCCTTCATGCGCGTGGCGGGGCCGCAGAGCCACTCTGCCATATCGAAGAGATGGACACCGATAGCACTCAGCACGCCGCCGCACGCCGCCCGGTCGCATTGCCAGCGCCAGGGCAATGTAGAATCGGCCCAGGTACCAACATTCCACGAAAGCTGGATGCTACGCAGAGGGCCATCCTGACCATCTGCAAGGTGCTCTCGCAGCATGCGTACCGTGCGCAAAGCGCGGAACTCCAGATCGACAGCGTGGACGATGCCCGCCCTGTCCGCCGCCGCGAGCAACCCTGTCGCTTGGACGACATCGAGAGTAAAGGGCTTCTCGCAGAGCACATGCTTGCCGAGCTCCAGAGCGTAGCGCACGACTTCCTCTTGGAGCGCCGGGCGCACGGCCACGCTCACGAGATGGACATCCGGGTGCTCGACCAACTCCCTCCACGAAGCAGGCGCTAGGGGCAAGTCACGCTCCCGAGCCAAGCTCGCCGCACGGGTGCTGTCGCTCGAGGCAATACCCATGACTCGCGCGGAAGGCAGCAGCGCAAAGCCTGGCAACTGCACCTTCGCACCGAATCCCGTGCCGATAATGCCGATACCGATGTGCTCGCCCCCCATGGTGGGGTGCAGTATGCTCGGCCAGACATGCAGGCGCCACTGCTTTCCATCGTCGTGCCGGTCTATAACGAGGGCGACAACATCGCATGGTTCCTGCGGGAACTTGAGGCTTCCGTCGCCGAACCACACGAAACGCTCATCGTCTACGATTTCCCCGAGGACAACACGCTGCCGGCCATCGCCGCACTCGAGCCGCCCGCCGCCAGCGTGCGCCTGGTACAGAACACCATCGGCCGAGGCGTGCTCAATGCCTATAGAGCGGGCTTTGCGGCAGCAAAGGGCGATGTCATCGTCACCATGGTCTCGGATCGCGCCGATGACCCGCGCGACGTTCCGGCGCTGGCGCGCCTGATCCGCGGGGGCGCAGACGTGGCGGCGGCATCGCGCTACATGCGGGGCGGAAGGCGCATCGGAGGACCGCTGCTAGGCCGGACGCTTTCACGGGTAGCAGGCCTCACGCTGCGTTGGTTCGCCGGCGTTCCCACCCATGACGCCACCAACAACTTCCGCGCCTATAACCGCCGCATTCTCAGCATCCCCATCGAAAGCAAGGCAAGCTTCGCGCTGGGACTTGAACTTATGCTCAAGACACATTGGCACGGCTGGCGCATCGAGCAGCTGCCCACAACATGGCAGGACCGCACCGCCGGCGAATCGCAATTCAAGCTCTGGGCATGGCTGCCCCAGTACCTGCATTGGTATGCCCTAGGCTTCAAGCACGCCTGGGTACCGGGGGCTCTGGAGCGCTGGAGCGCATCCCACCCGCTGCCGCGCAATTGACTCACCGGGCGTTGTTCCGGAGAATCGTCGAGACCAGAGCCCACTCCTTTTCCGCTGCCCATGCCCACCGCACAAACCACCGGCAAACCATCTATCGTTATCGTCGGCGGCTGCGGGCACGTTGGCCTTCCGCTAGGCATGGCCTTTGCGCGCGAGGGGCACCGCGTCAGCCTCTACGACATTAGTGCCAAGAGCGTGGCCATGGTCAATGAGGGCGTCATGCCCTTCGATGAGAACGGCGCGCCTGAGCTGCTGAAGCAAGTGCGTGCCTCAGGACTGCTCGCCGCCACGATCGATGCGCAGGATATCGGAAAGGCCGACGTGGTGATCGTGACCATCGGCACGCCTGTGGATGAGTACCTCGACCCCTCGGTCAGCTCGTTCGATACCTCGCTCCATGCCGTCGCGTCATCCATGCGCTCAGGCCAGCTCCTGGTGCTGCGCAGCACGGTGTTCCCCGGGGTCACCGAGCGCCTGGGGAGGCAAGTGGCTTCTATGGGCATCGGCGCAATCGACGTGGCGTACTGCCCGGAGCGCATCGTGCAGGGCGAATCCCTTGCGGAACTTGCGCAGCTGCCCCAGCTGATCGCGGGCTGCACCGAACAGGCTTCCAAGCGCGCTGCTGAACTCTTTGCCAGCATCTCGCCTTCGACCATTTTCCTCCGCCCGATCGAGGCCGAACTCTCCAAGCTCTATGCCAATGCATGGAGGTACATCAACTTCGCCATCTCCAACCAATTCTGGGTGATGGCCGAAGAATTCGGCGCCGATTTCGCCAAGATCCACGAGGCATTGCGTCGCGATTACCCCCGCATGAAATCCTTCGCCCGCGCAGGCTTCGCGGCCGGCCCTTGCCTGCTCAAAGACACGATGCAGCTGGGAGCCTTCAACCATGGCTCATTCGTTCTTGGCCAAGCCGCCATGATGATTAACGAAGGCCTGCCCTACCTCTGGGTGCAGCGCATCAAGCAAACGCACGACCTACAGCACATGACCGTGGGCGTGCTGGGCATGGCGTTCAAACCCAACAGCGATGACGCCCGAAGCTCGCTTTCCTACAAACTACGCAAGGTGTTACAGCTCGAGGCAAAGCAGGTGCTCTGCACAGATCCCTATGTCCGCGACCCGTCGCTGACCCCATTGGAAGACGTGCTCGCGGAGGCGGACCTGCTCGTCGTGGGCACACCACACGACGTGTACAAGTCGATGTCATTCCGCCAGCCGGTAATGGACATCTCGGGGGTGCTGAGCTGAGCACCGTTCAGCGATCCCAGACAATTTTGTAGAGATATTGCGTGGGCGATTTCGGCGCCTCTTCAACAAGCTCTAGATGCATTTCGTTGTGCAGATATTGGTAGAGCTGGTCGCCGCGCATCTCCAGGCTGGGGATCATCAAGTACTCAACCTTTCGGCTCTTCAGGTACTCGTCGAGCGTGCCGTTATTGAGAGTGGTAATGGCATCCAAATAGATGTTGCCGGAAATATCCTGGATCGTGAGATCCGTGAAGAGCGTCACACGTCCGTAGTCGCGCACGCCGACCACTGTACCCTGGGGCAAGTGCTCATCCATCCAGTCGATGAGACCCCAGAACGTCTTGAGGTCCTCCTGTGAGGGGCGCGCCACATAACTCATGTATTTGGCCCATGGCATGTGAAGAGCGAGATCATAGTGGCGGTACCCGCCAAGCACCACAAGGCTCAAGGCCATAACCCCAACGACGGCCGGCTTCCAACGGTGCGATGGCAACTGCCACAGGAGGACGGCGATGAGCACGAAGCTCAGGTGCGCTGCAGGATTGATATAACGCAGCCCGTGGAAATCGGGGAAGTACCACTGGTATGCCACAAGCAGCGTGAAGAAAATAGCGCAGTACACGCCCAGTAACGCCGCATAGCGGCGGTAGGCCGACTGCAGCAGCCCGCTGCCCACAGCCAGGAGACCAAGCGCAGAAGATCCCAGCGCGATGCGCACGAGGGTCTCAAGCTGGAAGATGTTCCACACCACAATCTTCACATAACGAGCGGGGGAGAAATCGTCATAACTAAAACTATGCAGTGAAAGTGACATGCCACGTCTACCCATTTGGTTGGCGGGAAACGGCGAACCAGTCTGCGCCAACTGCCATGTCATGAACCCCGCAAAACACAGGCCAGCCACAAGCATCATGCCCGCAAGCTGCTGAAGCTTTGATCCACGTTCGTCGCCCCGTGCGCCATAACTATCGACACATTGCATGCCCATGAGGGTGAGCAGAACGAAAAGGCCGTCGCCGCGGGTCATGACGGTCAGTCCAAGGAATAACCCCGTTACGCTCCCCCAGGCCATCGAAGACCAGCCGGCAGGCCTCCCGACGCCGAAAAATGTAGCGAAGGAAAGCAGCACGACCAGCGTGAAGAATGCCGTTTCCATGCCATTCATCGCGTTGAAGAAGGCATTGGCAGTGAATATCGAAAGTAAGAAAGCGACCCACGCCACTGCGTCGCTGCCGCTCACCTTACGAGCAAGGAAGTAGACCACCACGGTCGAGAGCGCACCAAAAAGCGTGGACTCAATGAGCGTAGCCTTGAGAGCACCTTCCAATCCGAAGAAAACGTGATTCAACGACGTAAGATAGATCCACAAAAACGGGGCGCCCGTGGTCGGATTGACGCCGTCGAGGGTGAAGCCGAGGCCGTGACCCACGTTCCGAGCCACAGCCATCTCGATGATGCTGTCATCAATCAACCATGTCGTCGTAGCGAGGCCACGCAACGTACTCGAAAGGATGAAGAGCACCTTCAAGCCGAAGACGGCCGCAGCGATGAGCCACATGAACTGTGTCGAAGAACAGAGGCAGCGGAAGGTGCGGGGCATGGCAAGAGGGTTAAAGAGTGCGGTAATACTCGGCGATTGCGGCTGCCATCACGTCACTGGAGTGCGCCTGCGCCCAGCGTAGGCACGTCTCGGGA
Source organism: uncultured Candidatus Peribacteria bacterium (assembly GCA_964488165.1). Classification (GTDB taxonomy): domain Bacteria; phylum Patescibacteriota; class Gracilibacteria; order Peribacterales; family Peribacteraceae; genus VMFU01. Next base: position 45,939 of record CAZATU010000004.1, on the reverse strand, counting down.
TCGATGGATCGCCGTTCGAGTATAGCGCGCATATGCTCGGCAGCCGAACGCGCATCATGAGGGTCACACACGTACCCGCTGACGCCGTCGCTGATAGCCTCTGGGCAGCCGCCCGTGGTGGGACCGATGACGGGGACGCCCCAGCTATTCGCTTCGAGAAACACGAGTCCGAAGCCTTCGACGCTGAATCCTTCATGCAACGATAACAGCAAAAACAGATCTGCTGAGGCATAGGCCTCACGGAGCTCCATTTCCGTGACGATACCCCGCAATCGCACGCACTGCGAAAGACCCAAATCATGAATATGCGCCCGAAGCCTGGCAACGTACTGAGGGTCTTCCTCCAGCGAACCAATAATGTCATACGCAACATGCACGGCGCTTGTCTGACGCACTATTGCAAGGGCATCGATCGCCTCCTTGTATCCCTTGCGAGCCTTCACTGCGCCTACGCCGATGATGCGCTTGATGCCGGCCTCGCCGGGAGCATGCCGCCCCGCCCGAGAAAGATCGACACCATTATGGATGATACGAATTTTACGCTCCAGATCGGCAGCGTTGAACAGTGAAGGCGCCGCTCGATGCATATACCCCTTGGTAAACGCGCTGACGGAAATCACGCCGTCGAGCTGGATGAATGCGTCGCGAGCCCGCCTCCCGACAGCGCCGGGGGCTGCCAGAGGCGACACCGCATATGTCCCATGAACGGTCATGCAGGTCTTCCATGGCCCACGCAAAGAGGGCAAGAGTTGGGCATAAGGCTCAGCAATGATATGAACGACATCTGGACGAATGTGATTAATCACTCGGCGGACGCGATAGCCCCCAAGGTAGCGATGTATGGATGAGCCCAGATATGTCGTCGCGCGCGTGAGAACAGCATATTCCGGGCACGGCGCTTGCGACGATGCTTGATGCACAAGCGCATAGACATCATGCCCCTGACGGACAAAAGCAGCGCCCAAATCACGGGCATATCTGCTCCAACCGCTCTGGCCGCGTGTGTCCGGGACGAGAAAAACGATGCGCACGAAACCAGCGTAGCAAATCAACCGCGTTCCCGCGCGATGTTCTCGGCAAGGACGCCTGCAGTATGTCACCCCCGAGCAAGCGATGCGTAGATCTCCAGCATCGCCGCGGCGAAGGCATCCAGCGGGAACGACATGCACGCGCGTGCGCGTCCGGACGCGCCGCAACGGGCAAGCTCGTCAGGGTGAGAGGCGCACCATGCAAGGCGCTCGCGCAGGGCATCGAGATCAAGCGGATCCACGATCCAGCCGTCCTCGCCGTGGCGCACAGCTTCCTGCGCGCCACCGTGCGACGTAGCGATCACGGGCCGACCACACGCCATGGCCTCCAAGCACACCGTGGGGAACGGATCGAGGTAGACCGACGGCACCAATGCGGCGTCGCATGCGGCATACGCTTGGCGCATCGCCTCGGGCCCAAGCGGACCCAGCGCTCGGACGCGAACATCATCCTTGCCCTGCCCGTAGGCCTCTCCCGCAAGAAGTAGCACGGCATCCGTGGGCAGTGCGGCAAGCGCCGCGGCGACGCCCTTGTCGTAGCCTAAGCGGCCGGCAAGCAAGAACACGCAGGCATGCTCGGGGATGCCAAGCGCACGCCGCGCCTCGGCGCGGACGCCCGGCATCCAGAATGCGGCGTCGATGCCATTATGCAAAACACGGTCGATCGGAATGCCGCTCGAACGCAAATACGCGCCGAGCGCGTCGCTCACGGCGATGCGCATTGCGCACGTGCGCAATGCCCGCCGGATGCATACATTTCGCAGAGGATTCCATGCAATGCCAACGCGCCGGATGTCGCGCAGCACCGGGTGCGCCTCATCCGCTCGGATTTTGCCGTACGCGACGCTCATCGCGTCATGTGCGGTCCACACGACGGGCACGCCCGCGCGGGCCACGATCGGCATCCAGGCATATCCCAGGTGCCACGCGACGACGTGCGCATGCACGACATCGGGCTTCTGGGCCAGGATCAACGCGGCGATCCGTTTCGCGCGTCGGACGCCGAAGACGCTCGTGTAATGGGCGAAACGCGACGACGCCTGCTCCACGACGATGCAGGGAATACCGTCAACCGACGCGGGCATGTCCCCTGGCCGGGCGGCCGTCACCATCACCGCGGTGTGCCCACGCAACACGCAGGCACGCGCAAGCTCCAAGGCGATCCTCCCCGCTCCGCCCGCCGCGGCTGGCGGCATACCGTCGATGAGATGCACGATGCGCACGCGAGCATGTTAGCGGGATTTCACTGTGACGGGGCGCAACCGCACGAAGAACAGGTATGCCGTCACGCTCAGCGGAAAGACTTGGGCGACGGCATAGGCAACGGCAAAGCCTCCGAGGGGGTTCCCGAGCCTGGCACCCGCGAGGAGCGCGAAGGGCATAACCACCCAGGCGGCCAGCCCCTGCACGATCGAAAGATGCGTGCGCCGCTCCAGCCGCAGCAACGGCGAGTTCACGACGCACAGCGCCACGGGCAATGACAAGAGGATCAACCACAGCGTCAGCGGCACCGCACGAGCATACGCCGGCCCGTACGCCACCGAGACGAGCGCGGGCAGGACGATCATCGACGCAAAGCTCAGCAGTGCGTGGCCAGCGAGCGCGTGTTTCACGATCAGCGCGGCATGCTGGCGGAGCTTGGTCAGCCCGGCGGCTTTCAGCTGGCCGAGGACGGAGACCGACATATCCACGACCTGCGGCAGGAAAACCATGCGCGGCAACCCGGCAAGCTGCGTGGCGATCCGCGCGATGCCAACGCTCGCCGCGGGCGCCCACAGGCTCAAGAGGAAGAGCAAGCCCGACGGGAACAGATTGCCGAGGCTCTTGTCGGCGGCGATCAGCAGGCCTTGGAAGAAGTGATGCTTGGTATCCACCACGGCGACACGAAGGATCGACTGCATCCCCGGGATCTCCCCGCGCGCCGCGAGCGAGCGGAGCATGTACGCGGAGATGAATGACATGATAACGCCGATAAGGCACTGCGAGAGCGCGATGCCCACCACGCCGTAGCCGCCCACCACGGCAACGATCATCGCCACGACTCCCGCGAGCCGCGAGCCCTGCTCGAAGAGCACCTTGGAACGGATGCGGCGCAGTGCCTGTAAGATGACAATCGTCATGCTCGTCCAGATTTCCGTGATCTGGAAAAAGAGAAACGCCTGCACGGGGAGCGCCAACGCGTCGTTGCCGTACAAGGAACGCAGCCAAGAGGGGGCCGCCCAGGACGCGGCGGCGTACACGACGCACGCGGCGATCCCAACGTGAATGTAGTTACGCAGCACGATGCTCATGCCGCGCATGTCTCGCTTGCCGTGCTCTTCAGAGAAGAACACGAGAAGCGTCCCCCCCTGGCCCAGGCTCGTGAGCGCGGTGACGGTCCCCACGACGGAGAGTGCGATGGCGTAGGCGCCGAACGCGTCGGGTCCGAGCACGCGCGCCACCACGATCGATGCCACGAACGTGCCGACCATGTACACACCCGTGCCAGCCTGCAACGTTAGAACGTCGCGCACGAAGCGAATGCCCAGAAACGCACGCAACCGCTGAAGCATGACGGGGGAAGTATACCGCCTTACCGGGCGGCGTCGTAGACTTCGTCAAACCAGTACGCCAGCTGGATGAGCGACGACAACGCGTGCAGGCCATACCGGCGCTTGCTGCGGTGATCGTCGAGCAGCGCGCGCAGACGCTCGACGTCAAACAGTTCGCGGATGCGCCGGTGTTCCAGCATCGCCTGCGCGAGGGGGGCGGCCTCCCGGCGCAGCCACTTCGCGAGCGGCGGATAGAAGCTCGCCTTGGTGAGGGTGAACAGGTGCTGCGGCAAAACGTTGCGATACGTGTCTTTCAGGAGGGCTTTTGTCCTACGCGGCGTCACGTGCCATGACGTCGGCACGGCATGCGCGGCAACCACGATGCGCGAGTCGAGGAACGGGATGCGCCCTTCGACGCCGTGTGCCATGGTCGTCGCATCCATGAGGCGCAGCGACTCGTCGACCAGCCACAGACCGCGGTCGAACTCTTCCATTTGCAGTACGCCGTCGAGCTGATGCAACGCGCGGAACCGCGATGCGAACAATGCGCCTGCGGCCTCCGGACGAAACCACTCTCCGCGCACGATCTCCGCGCATTCCACAACGGGCCGCGCCAGGAGCCGTTCGGCGAGCACCGGGCCCGGGTCGAGCCGCAGCACGTCCGCCGGGTACCCCAGAAGACCGCCAATGGAACCGCGCGCCGCGCGGGGCACGGAACGCAGCATCTGGAGCACGCGCGCAATACGGTAGCGCGGGTAGCCGCCGAAGAGTTCGTCACCTCCTGCGCCGCTGAGCACGACATCCACGGATGATTTGGCGGTGCGCGAGAGAACAAACTGCGCCACCGAGACGCTGTCGGCGTTCGGCTGGTCGAGGGCGCGCGCGGTGGCGGCGTAGTTGTCGCGATAGTCCTGCGCGGTGAGGAGGATCTCGGTATGGGCCGTGCCATAGTGCTTGGCGGTCTTCGCGGCGAGGTCGGCGTCGGTATTGAACCGCGCCGCGCCCTCTTCCTCCGTCGCCTCAAAGCGCACCGTGAAGGTCCGCACCGGCGCCGAGGCGTGCCGCGCCATATGGTGAAGCACGATCGACGAATCCATGCCGCCGCTCAAGTACATGCCGACGGGCTTGTCGGACACGAGATGCTCCTGCACGGCGTCGTCCATCATTGCCGGGAACGCTTCGTGGAACGTGCTGCGCGTGGCGAAATGCAGCGTGCGCGGAGCGATGGGGTCGAATTGCTCCCGCTCCAGCCGGTCGCCGTGCCAGGTAAGAATGGTGCCGGGCTCCACGCTGCGCACCCCCTCGCACAACGTTTCGGGGCCGGGAACGTACTGCAGGCGCAGGTACAGCGAGAGCGCTTCCATGTTGAGCGACGGGCGTTCCGGCAAACCGGCGAGGACCGCGCGCATTTCCGACGCGAACGCGATGCCGCCGTGGAGCTGCGTGAAGAAGAGCGGCTTGATGCCCGCGGCGTCGCGGACGAGAAACAAACGCTGCTTGCGCACGTCATACAAACCGAACGCGAACATGCCGCGCAGGTAGCGCACACAGCCGATGCCGTAGCGCTCATAGAGCTTGAGCAACACTTCCGTGTCGGTGCCCGTGCGGCAGGAAAACCCTTCCTTCTCGCGCAGCGCGCGGTAGTTGAAGATCTCGCCGTTATAGACGATTACCACCGTGCCATCGTCGTTCCACATCGGCTGATTTCCTTCGGGGCGCGGATCAAGAATCGCCAGGCGCGCATGCCCCAGCGACATTCCATGCCCCACGAACACCCCTTCGCCATCGGGGCCGCGATGTGCCAACGCGCGAGTCATGCGCTCAATGCGAGCGCGATCCTCCCCGGTGCATCCGGCTATACCGCACATGAACGCAGTATGCCCGTTTGCTCGGCATTATGCGACGGCACCCTCCGTCTTGCGCAGGAGGAATTCGTTATTGAGCAGGCCGTTGTTGCACGTCAGGTTCTCGAGCGAGAACCCCCGCTTGCGCGCGAAATGAAAAATCTCGGCAGCGGTGGCGTATTCATACGGCAGCCCCCCGAGCCAATCGGTGATGATCGTCTCCCACGACATGCCTTTGTTGAAGGTGTCTTGATGGGAACGGATCACGCGGAAAGGATTGCGCAGCGTGACGACGTAACCCACGAACAAGACGGCCATGCAGGCGTAATCGACGCACCGCTGCAGCAGCGCGGGTAGCGCCGCATAGCACTGCTTCACGCGCAGCCAGAACCGCGATGACCCGAAGCGCCCATCCGGATATAGGCAGATGCCGTCGGCCTTGTTGTAAATCGCGAGGAAGAACACCCCGCCCGGAGCCACCAACCCAAACACGTTCTCGATGGCGTCCCACATCTTGCCAGTGTGATGCAACACGCCCCAGGAATACACGACGTCGAAGGCGCCGAGCGAGCGAATAAACGTACGGTCCAAGGCCGAACCTTCCTCCACGGTCCAATGGCTGGGAGCGCCGACGGACGCATGCAAATCCTTGCAGCAGGCCACACACTGTCGATCCACGTCGAAGCTGACGATGCGCTCGGCTCCCAGCTCGAACGCCGCCAGCGAGTACACGCCGCTGCCCGTGCCAACATCGACGAACGTCTTGCCCCGAAGGTCGCCTACGCCCAGGAAATCCCGCAGCGATTTCTTAGCAAGGTCGACGCGCTCGCGGTTCAAGTAGCGCGCATTGAAGTCCTGCCAATTCTTTCCAAAGGTAAACCTGCTCACTGCGCGATGCTAATGGAAGCGAAAGCCGGGCACAATCGCTGCGTCGAGCGGTTTGTGTGCCGGACGCTTCACCTGATACCGTACGGGCATGCCCGCAATCGCGCAGCACCAATGGGTCATCAGCCCCAAGTTCGACACCATCTTCTTCCTGGCACCCATGCTGCTGGGACTCCTGTATTTCGTGTCGCTCATGTTGGCACCCGGGCACGCGCTGCTCATCACGGCGTTCGTGTGGGTGGTCTTCGCCCAGACGCACTTCGGCTCCACCTGGTTCATCTTCTTCGACAAGAAAAACCTCGCGTACTACTGCCAGCATCCGTTCATCTACTTCGTGATGCCGGTCATCATTTTCATCGCGGTGCTCGCGCTCGGCGCCGTGAATCAGACGCTGCTGATCATCCTGGTGGCCATTGCCTCGCTCTACCACGTCACGAAGCAGAACCTCGGCATCATGCAACTCTATCGCATGCGCAACAAAGAGTATGACCTGCCGACACGGCGCGTCGAAAACGGAACGATCTTCGCCTGGTCGCTGCTCTTCGGTGCGTTCGGTGCGCTCCAGCTCCCCAACTTCCAAGCACAGTTCGGCACGCTGCTCGGGCTGACATGGTACGGCCTTGCAGCGCTGCTGACGCTCAGCGCCATCGGCACGCTCTGGATCGTTGTCCAATACGTGCGGCGCGGCGCCAATTCGATCCCCAAGACGATTTTTCTCATCACGTCGATCCTCATGTACTCGCCGTACCTGTACGCGAGCGTCGTGCTGGTCGACATCTACCAGATGGAAATCGCCACCCTCACCTCGCTCATCGCCCACTACATGCAATACATCGGCATCGTGTGGCTGATCAACGTGAACAAATACGGCAAGGAAACTGAGCACGCCAAGCGCAATCCCTTGCTCCATGCCATCGCGTCGCACTACCCCGCGATCCTGCTCGCGATCCTCGGCTACGGAGCGGTGATGGCCGGGCTGCGCTGGGGCGTGCCGCAGCAGTACCCCGTCTTGCTCAACGTTGTTCCCAACATCGTCGTGGGGCTGATGGTGATTCATTTCTACATCGACTCCTTCATCTGGCGCTTCCGTAATCCCTTCATCCGCGAAACGGTACTGCCCTTCATCCGACCCGTGGCTCCCGAGACGGCCTCCGCGTAAGCTGCAAGCATGTCCACCATCATCATGCTTCGCCTCGGAGTACTACTGCTCTTGCTGGGCGTCACGGGCTATCTCCTTGCTCGACGTGCCTTGGGCTTGCGCTGTTCACTGGCTGTGATTGGCATGACAGCGTTTGCGGGCACAGCATTGCTAATGATCGCCGCCAACGCCTTGGGCTACATCTTGCCCATCCGCACCGCAAGCATGGCGACGGTGCCACTACTTGTCGCGATTTGCGCCCTGTGCCTGCGGCTGCCACGCCCCGATCCGCTTGATGCTGCCCCTCGTTGGCTGCTGTGGACCCTGGGAATACTGGGGCTGCTCGGTGGTTGGGCTACTGCACGCTTCATGACGAGCGACCTCTGGACGTGGGGACAGCTCCCTGTGTCGGCGACGGTCATGGCCGGGAACTTCCCCATCGTCGAGCCTGTGAATCCGTCTCACTCCTTGGGCTACCATTACGGTGCGCAATTCCTGGCGGCGGTGACCTCACTCATCACGGGCGTCTCACTCGCAACATCATACAATTTGCAGCCATTCGTCGGGTTTACGGGAGCACTCTTCCTCGCCGCCGCCGCCGCCCGGCGAATGACACGCTCTTGGCTAGCAGTTCTACTCGCCACACTGCTGTTCCTGGGCGCATCCGGCCTGGAGTGGTTGCACCTGTTCGACCTGGCCGCCGATCTCTTCATGGCATGGACCGGTGAGCTTGCGACGAACCCCTTCCGCAACCTTGCACCTACATTTGCCAACACGTTCGGCCCATCATTGCTGATCGCCTTCGGCAGTCGTACCTACACGTTGGGAGTTCCGTCATTGCTAGGCGTGCTGCTAATGATCGACATCTGTTGGTACACCTCGTCCAAACATCGCGCGCTGCTTACGGGAGCCATGGGCATTCTTTTCTGCCTTGCATTAGCCCTTACCGCCGAAACGGCGCTCGTCCTCTTGGGCGCTTCGGCCGTAGTCACGACCATGTTGCGTCATTGGTGGACGGCAGACCGCGAACCGCCTCTGCGTTCCATGGGCGCTACAGTCATCGGTATCTTTGCATGTGCAGTAATAGGATCGGCACTTCAGGGTGGCGTACTCACTGAGGCATTGCGCGGTTCGCAAGTTTCTCCGGGCAGCTTTGAGTGGAGCAATGCCATGCTACCTGCTGCCTTTCCGGCAGGCCCATACTACGGGCCATGGGAGTGGCCCTTCTTGCGCTCCGTAGGCCTCCCCTTCCTCCTACTGCCCGTCGCAATCCTCATTGCCTGGCGCCGACGGTCACAGCCGCTGGTCGTCCTATTCGCAGGACTGATGGTCAGCCATGCGCTCACGCCGTTCATCATCCGGTACGGCCCGCGTCATAATGAAATGATCCGCCTGCTCTATATCGCCCTGGCATGCTCGGGAATGTTCTTGGGGCTTGCGATCGGCGAAGGGTGGCAACGCTTTGGTGCAAAAATGCGCCTACTTGCTGGCGCTGCGCTACTGGCGATGCTGCTCTCCTCGGCAATCTATCTGCCCATGCGCCTTCTGCTGCCCACCTTCCGCCTGGAAGCCGCGCCGGCCTTCGCTTCCCTCCCCACGGGTACCCCCGAGCAGCAGGCGATGTACGCCTGGGTCCGCGGCCATTCGTCGCTGTCAGATTGGTTCTACACGCGGACGCTGCCCGGCGACCCCTTCGCCGTCGACCCTGTTGAGCGTGTCGAAGACCGCAGCGAAGAAGAAAACCAGATGCGCGAACGCATGCTCTTCATGATGCATACGGGTCGTTACAATGTGGGCTTCCTGCATTGGGGAAACTTCACCCCTTACCAACGCGCGCAAGAGGAGCGCTTTGAGCGTTCTTGCGCCCCCGATGCTTTCGCTGCCATGGGCACACGGTATCTCGTCATCGAGTTCCCGGAGCGCGGCGCATGGTTCGACGCCGTCTGCAAACCGGAAGATTGGAATCTCTGGTATCCGCAGGACAAAGCGGCCTTCCCCAGGATCTATCGGCATTCGGGCGGTGACACGGAAGCCGAAAAGGGCATACACTGAGGCCAATGCGCCTCTCGGTGATCCTGCCGGTGAAGAACGAATCCGAAAACCTCGCGCCCCTGCTCGAGGAGCTTTCCGGGGTGCTCAAGGCCTATGCGGACGCTGAGGTGATCGCCGTCGACGACGGTTCCACGGATGGCTCCGCCGATGCGCTCCGGGCGATGGTCGGGCGTTTCCCCTTTCTGCGCGTCGTGCGCCTGGCCCGCAACTATGGGCAAACAGCTGCGATCGCTGCGGGCGTGGATGCCGCCCGGGGAGACGTGTTCATTCCGATGGACGCCGACGGCCAGAACGACCCTGCCGACATTCCCAAAATGCTGGCGAAGCTCGACGAGGGCTACGATGTCGTTTCCGGCTGGAGGCGCAACCGCAAGGACGCCTGGCTGCGCTCTGTCTTTTCCAAAGTGGCAAACCATCTCATCCGCTCCGCGTGCGGCCAGGAAATCCATGACTACGGCTGCACACTCAAGGCCTACCGCCGTTCCGCACTTGAGGGCGTTGGGCTCTACGGCGACATGCACCGCCTGCTCGCCGCGTACACCGCCCTGAGCGGCGCGCGCATCGCGGAGGTCGTCGTGCACCACCGTCCGCGGCTGCACGGCAGGTCGAAATACGGCTTCGGCCGGATCTGGCGCGTGCTCTTGGACCTGCTGCTCTTGGTGTTCTTCATGAAATCCTTCACGCGGCCGATGCATTTCTTCGGGGGCATCGGGCTACTGCTCAATCTCCTCGGCGTCGTGATCACGGCGGCCGCGGTCGCTTGGCGCGTCCTCGGTGGCGTTTCGTTGATCGACACGCCCCTGCCGTCGCTCGCCGCGCTCTGCGTGATCATCGGCATGCAATGCATCCTGATGGGCGTCCTTGCGGAAATGCTGATGCGGACGCACTTCCAAATGGGCAAAACGAAATCCTACGCCGTCCGCGATACCTTTCCGCCGCGCGCGTGACGCTGCCGACGCTTTGCTGCCCGGGCTGTGGAGCGCAGCTGCATGCGCTGACGCTGACGTGCGCTTCCTGCAACCTGCGATACCCGCGCCACGGCGACGTCCCGATCCTGCTCCCCGGCGCCACGCTGCCGCCGTCTGTCCCCACAACCGCGGATGACGCCTTGAAGAATTTCTTCAAGCGCTGGCCGCGCTTCTACGCCGTGCTCTTCGCCGTCGTGGGCCCAGCGTTCCTCACGGGCCTCACTTCCGCACGCTTCGTGCGCACGCTTGCGCCAGACGCCCATATTCTCAACGCCGGTTCCGGCAGCAGGCGGATCGCCGCGAATTGCCTCAACGTCGACTTGCTCCCGTTCCACGGCGTCGACCTTGTCGCCGACCTTCGCGCGTTGCCGCTGCCCGATGCCTGCATGGATGCCGTCACGAGCGAGCAGGTGCTCGAGCACGTCCCCGAGCCCCACAGGGCAGCAGCCGAAATGATCCGCGTCACGAAGCCCGGCGGCGTCATCCACATCGCAATACCCTTCATCTTCCCCTGGCATCCGTCGCCATCCGATTACACGCGCTGGACGTACGAGGGTCTGGCGGATCTCTTCCCGCATTGCACCGTCGTCCGCAAAGGCATTGCGGCGGGGCCGTGCTCGGCGTTCGTAGGATTCAATGCCGCCTTCCTCGCCACGGTGCTCTCGTGCGGGTTCACCGGATTGCAGGCGGTGTTGCAGTACGTTTTCCTTACGCTGCTCGCCCCTGTCAAAGTGCTCGACATCGTCTTCGCGCGGCTGCCAGGTGCGGAGCTCTGCGCCGCGGAGCTTTGGGTGGTTTTCCGGCGCGACTAACGCTTGCGGGCAACGACCAGGTGATTGTTGGCCGCTTCGGTGAGGTCGCCGAACGCGCTGAACACGAAGCCGATGGGAATGAGGCACAGCGCCGTGAGCGCCATGAACGGCCAAAGGACATAGAAACCCAACCGGCGTCTGCAGCCCGGCGTGGAGAAGCCGGGGAGGCGAAAGCTCTGGAAGAAGAAGAAAATCGAATGCATGGCGACCGACGCCCAATGCCCGCCGATGGGATGCAGCGAAAGAATATCGAGGTTGTTGAGCTCGCACTGCTGCTGGATCCAGAAACGCGTGAAGTTGTAGTAGTGATCTGGCGCCATGTGCATGTAACCGGTCTGCGGGATCAGGAAGATGGCGTTGCCGCCCGAGCGCAGCACACGCGCCACTTCGCGCATCATTGCGTTCGGTTCCACGACATGCTCGAGCACCTGCAAATTCAGGATCGTATCGAACGACGCGTCCTTGAACATCGTCATCGCGCAGCCGTCGCCGAGCACGCAGGTGTAGCGGGGATCATCGTAGGTGAGAAGCTTGTCCTTCGAGCATTCCAGTGTCGTCCAACGATCAAAGGCGACGCCCTTCATGGCGCGCGCCGTGAGGAAGAAATCCCACCCGCCCACGTCGAGCACGTCACCGCGGCAATGCTCGCGTATGGCGCGGAACATCGCGCGGGATTGAATGTCGCGGGGGATGCGCAACAGGCGGAAAAGCAGAGTCATCGCGCCGCTCTCGCCGCCGCGCACAGTCATATCGTTGTCGTTTGCAAGCATGCGGGGAGTATACGGGAGCACGCGGGGGGGTGCGCTAGTCCGAATCGTCCGGCGCACCTAGTATGGCCGCATGTGCGGCATCGCGGGCATCGTACGGCTCGACGGCAAGGACGCGGACCAGGGTGACCTGGATCGCCTCACCGACGCGCTCGCCCATCGCGGCCCGGACGGCCGCGGCACCTGGAAGCACGGCAACGTCGGCCTGGGCCACCGGCGTCTTGCCATCATCGATCTCACCGACGCTGGCGCGCAGCCCATGCGAGGAAATGATGACGACGTCGTGCTGACGTTCAACGGCGAAATCTACGATTTCGCTCACCACCGCTCCGACCTGGAATCCAAAGGGCACACGTTCCGCTCGCACTCCGATACCGAGGTGTTGCTTGGCCTCTACCGCGAGTACGGGCCCGAGTGCCTCCAGCGCCTGCGCGGCATGTTCGCGTTCGCCATCTACGACCGCAAGCGCGGCATCCTCTTCGCGGCGCGCGACAGGCTCGGCAAAAAGCCGTTCAAGTATTTCCAGCATGCTGGTGTCTTCGCGTTCGCCTCCGAACTCAAGGCGCTGCAAACGCTCTCGCAATGCCCGAAGGGCGTCGACCCTGCGGCCATCCATCACGTCCTCACGATGATGTACGTGCCCTCCCCAGGTACGGGCATCCACGGCATCCGCAAATTGCCCGCGGGCCACAGCCTCACGCTCGATCTTTCCTCGGGTGCGTGCCGCATCGAGCCGTATTGGGCGCTGCACTACCGCAGCTCCGATGCGACGTCGCAGGAAGAGTGGGAACGCCGTGTGCTCGCCACGTTGGAGGAAAGCGTGCGCATCCGCATGGTGGCCGACGTGCCCGTGGGGGCATTCCTCTCCGGCGGCATCGATTCGGCAGCCATCGTGGCGCTGATGAGCAGGAACTCCTCCCAGCCCATCAAAACGTTCTCCATCGGCAGCGACGACATCGCCACCAACGAGCTGCCGGACGCGCAGCGCATCGCGACCGCCTTCGGCACCGACCATCACCCGATTCCGCTGAGCGCCGACATCATCCATCTGCTGCCGGAACTCGTGCGCACCTACGAAGAACCCTACGCCGACCCCTCGGCCATACCCACGTACCTCGTGGCGCGCGAGACCCGCAAACACGTCACGGTGGCGCTCAACGGCGACGGCGGCGACGAGAACTTCGGCGGCTACGTCCGCTATTCCATCGCGCCATTCTCGCAGTGGTGGAGCCGCTTCCCGTCGCCGCTCCATGCTGCAGTGGAGCTCGGCTGCGACCTGCTGCACGCTGTGCGCCCCACAACGCTCACCTACCGCATGCAACGCTTTCAGCGAACGATCTCCCTACCGTGGGAAGAGCGCTACCTGCAATACATCAGCTTCTTCACGGAAGAAGAAAAGCGGCTGATCGAACGACGCGATGCATTCCCCGGCGTCGGCAAAACAGACGCGTGGTACGCGGGCATCACCGCTTCGGCGCGCGCCCGCGGCGATGACCCCGTTCATAAGGCGATGAGCATGGATCTCGCCACCTACCTGCCCGACTGCCTCATGCCCAAAGTCGACCTTGGCACGATGGCCCACGGCCTTGAAGCGCGCTCGCCCTTCCTCGATCATGAGCTGCTCGAACTCACCGCGCAGATCCCTTCGTCGCTCAAGGTGCAAGGCAGGCGGCGCAAGGTGCTCTTGAAGTCGCTCCTGCGCGACATTCTGCCCGCAGCGACGCTCACCAAGCGTAAGCGCGGATTCCGTCTGCCGCTCGACACGTGGTTCCGCAGCGAGCTGCGCCCGTTCGTTGAAGACACGCTACTCAGCCATGATGACCCCACATTCTGGCGGTTCTTCGATCGAGCGGGCATCGAGCGCTTCCTCCGCGGTTACTACGCTTCGCAAACCGATTACTCCGACCACGTATGGGTTCTGCTCTGGCTACGCGAATGGCTGCACCAGCACACTGCATGAACTACCGACGCTCACTCCTGACGGCCGTCTTTCTCTCCAGCATCATCTGCTTGGGCCTGCTGCTCTGGACGCTGCAACGCCCCATCGGACTCTTCACCCAAGGAGACGCCGAAGGGTATCACAGCGGCGCGGTGAGCCTGCTCACCGTGGGTCAGTACCAGTTCCGCGGACTTCCCTACACCGAGCGCGAGCCGGGGCAAAGCATCTTCCTAGCAGGCATCTACGCGGTGTTCGGTATCGGCAACTTCGGCGCGGTATTCCTGGTGCACTGGATCATCTCCGCACTCGCCATCGTCTGTCTTGCGGGGGAGGTGCGCCGCGCCCACGGCGAACGAGCAGCCATCATCGCGGGCGGATTACTGCTGCTCTCCGCGCCGATCTTCCACACAATTTTCACGCTCAACCGCGAAGCGCTGGCTCTTGCCCTCTTCCAATGGCTCACCTGCATGCTGCTGCGCCTACATCGAACGCGCCGCACGGCCGATGCGCTGATCGCTTCGGCGCTCTTTGGCACGCTACTGACCACCTATGTTCCGTACATGTTCCTACCTGCGTTCCTTCTGCCTACGCTCCTTTGGATCGGCGTTCGCCCGCGGCACGTTGCCACGCTCATGATCGGCCCGTGCGTCATGCTCGGTCTGTGGGGACTGTGGGTGCAAAAACACACGGGGACGTTCTGCGTCTCCACCTGCCACCGTTCAGCGGTGATGTGGTACGTCCGTGGGGAGCAGGCGCGGGAGCTGCGGGGCTTAGAACCGCTGCGATGCCTCTGGTCGGAATACGTCACGCGTGATTGGTCTGGCAGGTCTCCCTCCTGCGCGTATGCCGGCATCTACCATCGTGATTGGCCAAATGGCCTCTACCTCGACGATCGCGATATCATCGCAGCCCAGGAAGGTCGGCGGGAAATCCGCAAGCATTTCCTCAACCACCTCTGGTTTTCCGTCTTCAGCGGGATCGAACTCCACCTCCCCTACGTGAACGGCTGGGGCCGCTGGTACAACATTGCCGCGGTGCTCTGGACCGCAATCGTGTACTTCGGAATTCCCTGGGGCATCGGCCGATGGAGGAAGCCCTCCGCGCTGCTGTGGATCTGCTGGGCGTTGATCGCGTACGCAACGAGCTTCTTCTCGGTGACGTACGCCCTCCCCCGGTTCCTTCTGCCGGTCATGTTCGCCTATGCGGTTTTGGCTGGCATCGGCTACGACCGTCTCCTCAGCCACCTCCGCCCACGTCACCACACCACGAGCGCCTCCTCCGAGCCCAAGCGATAAACGTCGTGCTGTTGTCGCACTGCCCACTCCCGTGCCACTCGCAAACGCTCCTCCGTGGCGGTCGTGACACTGGGCACATACCCCGCTTCGACGGGGGCTTGCACCACCACCGGTCGATCGATGGATGCTGGGACCCATGCAGCGCTTCGCGCGATGATCGCATCACGCTCGGCAAGCGTCAGAGTACCCATGGCCACATGCAGATCGAGTATGTTGTACTCCGGCGCCAGCACCGTCGGCGCGGTGGATCGACGCAAGACGTCGTCCAAAGCCCGCGAGAGAGGGAGTGCCACGTACGCTTCGATCGGCTCGCGGTAGATATCGACCGATGTGGCGCGCAAATGCTGCGTATACCGCGCGAAGCCAAACGGCGTCACGGCGACGAGAGCCGAAAGAGCGGCAGCGGCTGCAATCTTGCCTGTCATGCGCATCGTTGCGAGGCAACCGATACTCATACCCAGCGGCACCAACAGGAGCACGTTCATGCGCGCCACACCGGTAAACAGATCACCGACGAGCAACTGCTGCGGCATGCTCGATGCGAGCGCGATGCACCACGCCCACCCCAGCAGCGAACGATGCACGCGATCACCAAGCGCGAACGCCAGCACGCTCGAGAGCACAAGCACCGCGAGTCCCACGGGGTGAAGATTGATCGGCAGTGCGCGCAGCATGGCAAGCAGCGGCACCCATGGCGTACGCAGCCCGGCATGCACGACGGCGCTCTGCTCGCCGACGAAGCTGTATGTGGCGGCGTACAACGGCGAAAGCACAAACCATGCGGCAGCCACCGGTCCGATGATCCACGCCGCGCGCCACGCTTCAGGACGATGACCGAGGATCGCCAGGAGAAGGAGCGACGCTGTAACGGGCGCCAGACCGGTCGGTCGGTACAGGACCCATAGCGCTCCCACGACACCGACGAGCAGCACGCGACGATTGGTCCACGAAGACCGCGAGGCGAGCAGCAGCGTCAGCCAGAGCGCCAGCGTCAGTTCGCCGCACGCCTGGAACAGCGCCGTACGGTACGTCCACCCCAGTGGCCCGAGCACCATACCCAGGCACAATGCCGCTCGCGCCAAGCGGGGCCATTCCTTCAGGGCGTTCCACACTGTGGTGATCAACGCGCATGTCCAAAGCAGATTCGGCACGCGCAAGAGCCATGGAGAACCTCCGGCAAGCGCCGTCGAGAAGAGTTGTATCACATGAACAAGTGGCGGATAGCGTATGGCCAAGCCCGACTGGAGGCCGCTGGACGCCACGACGCAGGCCACGAGGGCCATGCCTGCCACGACAAAAGCCGCAACACTTTTCGCGCCGGACCGCATCAATATCGTCACGATCCCGGCGGTCAAAGCGACCGCAAGCCACACCGGCATCCATCCCAATGGAGCCGCCAGATGATGCGCCACAGTAAAGCCGGGCAGCGCGATAGTCACCTCATCGGAGAAGGTCAGTGGCGGCAGCAGCCATCCATAGGTTGCAAGTGCAATGCTCACAGCGCCAAGCGTCTTCCATGGCACAGAAACCGCTGTCAGGCGGAGTGGCGCATCATCCAAACGCGCTACGGCATACGCGCTTACGAACACGCAGATGAACGCAAGAGCAATCCACCCGAAACGCAGATACACCGATGGAATCCCCGCCACTACCGGCCACAGAAAAAGACATGCGCCGAGGAGCAGCGCATAACCGACGGCGAGAGAGCCGGGGGCAAACATCGGTGGCGTGTGGGATTTCGTCATGCCAGATGCCAGGGATGCAGCTGCAAGGCGAGGCCGAGTGCGGCGGCGAGGCCGAGTGCCAGCGTCGACCATGCGAGCAAGCGCGCGAGCGTCGAGCCTTCGCGGGCGGCGAGGAAGAGCGCCAGTGGGTACACCGGAGTGATGACGCGGCCGATGCTCGTGATCGACCCCCAGATATGATCGGGCATCATGCTCATCACGCCGAGGAACGCGAGCGTGCCGAGCGCGAGCGGATCGCAACGTCTGCGACGCAGCGTCATGCATGCCAGCGCACAAGCGGGCAGCCAAAAGCCGAGGAAGAGCGCCGCGGAAGAGAGCGTGAGCCTGTCCCATCCGCGCGCACCCGAGAGCAATTCCACGATAGCGAAGAACGGTAGCGTGCGCTTCTCCGCGCTCAGGAAAAACGGCAGCGCATCGAACACGACGTAGATCGCCCCGTGCCACAGGCAGAATGCCGCGACCGGGATGAGCAGCAGCGCCACGTCGCGCCAGGAGCGTCGGAATGCCCGCTCGCCGAGCACCAAGAGCGGCAGGAGGATGTTGATTTCCCGCGTCAGCACGAGGCCGCTGAGCAGCGCGATATCCAGCGCCGCAAGGCGGCGGCCGCGCTCGAAGCGCGCAAGGAACGCTGCCAGCAATGCGAGCGTCAGCGGCTCCGCGAGGGAGAAGTGCAAACCCACCATCGCCGCCGGGCAGAACGCGAGCGCGACAGCCGCCAACCACGC
Source organism: uncultured Candidatus Peribacteria bacterium (assembly GCA_964488165.1). Taxonomy (GTDB): domain Bacteria; phylum Patescibacteriota; class Gracilibacteria; order Peribacterales; family Peribacteraceae; genus VMFU01. Next base: position 28,210 of record CAZATU010000004.1, on the reverse strand, counting down.
CTTCGGCCGCGCATGGAGGAGCGCCGCGCACGCGCCGAGCAGCGCCGTGATCTGCACCAGGAGGAAGGCCCACGGCAACACCGTCGCGCTCCCCAACGCTACCACATTCGCCACCGCGGGAAGCAGCGCGCGCTGCATCGAGTAGGCGAGGTTCGGCGCTTCTGCGAGCTTCATTCGCCCCTCCGCGGTGAAGAGCCAGGGCAACGACCGCGCCATGTGGTAGTACTGCATGCCGTCATACCCGGGCACATCCAGCACCACGAATCCCTGCGGCACCTCGTAGAGCGCGGCGCGCTCTTGATCCATGTGGAAGAGCGCGCTGGGCCGGCCTCCGTACGGCAGCAACGCCGCACAGACAACGGCAAGCAGGCCGAGCGCCGCAGCGGCGATGGGCCGGAAGCTGCATCCGCGATCCATCGTCAAAGCGCGAGGTATGTCTTGCCCGCGTCGGTGAACGGCTTCGCGGCGAAAAGCGACTTCATATCGTAGAATACGCCGCCTGTGCTCAAGGCATCGATGTACGCCGACGCGGATGTGTCGCGGAATTGGCGGTGCGGCACGAGCAGGGCGATGGCGTCGTACGGGCCGTCGGAAAGCGTGCCGCCCTCGGCACCCATGCGCCGCAGGTCATCGGGGGTCACGAACGGGTCATCTACCAGCACCGTCGAGCCGTTGGCCTGAAAGTGCTTCACCACGTCGCGCACCTTGCTGTTGCGAGTATCGGGGATGTCCTCTTTGAACGTCAGCCCCAAGACCAGCACGCGCGCGGCGTTCGCCGCCACGGGCAGCGCCTTGATGACCTGGTCGGCAACGAAGCACGCCATGCTGTCGTTCACGCTGCGCCCGGCGGTGATGACATGCGTTGTCATGCCGAGCTGGCGCGCCTTCTCCACCAGGTAGAACGGATCGACGCCGATGCAATGTCCGCCCACCAGGCCCGGCTGGAATTTGAGGAAGTTCCATTTCGTCCCCGCCGCTTCCAGCACGTCTTTGCTCGCGATGCCCAGGTGGTTGCAGAGCACGGCGACTTCGTTGACGTAGGCGATGTTCAGATCGCGCTGGGCGTTCTCGATGGCCTTGGCCATCTCCGCCACCTTGATGCTCGGCGCGCGGTGGATGCCCGCCCGCACGATAGACCCGTAGAGCTCGCACAGGGCGTCCGCCGTGCGTTCGTCCTGGCCCGCAACGATCTTGAGGATCGACCGGATCGTGTGCTTCTTGTCGCCGGGATTGATGCGCTCGGGCGAGTAGCCGAGCGTGAAGTCCACGCCGCAGCGCAGCCCCGACGCCTTCTCCAAAATCGGTCCGCAGATTTCCTCGGTGACGCCCGGGTACACCGTCGATTCGTACACCACGATGGCACCCTTCTTGAGGTGTTGGCCCACGGCCTGCGACGCTGATTCCAAGAGCGTGAGGTCGGGGAGGTTGCGGTCGTCAACGGGGGTGGGGATCGCCAGGATGATCACATCCGCCTCAGCCATCGCCGCGGGGTCGCTGCTGAATCGCATGCTGACCGCCTTCAACTGCTCGGGCGTCAACTCGTTGGTGCGGTCGTGGCCGGCGGTCAATTCTTCGATGCGCTTGGCGCTGATGTCGTAGCCGATCACGGGGTAGTGCTCCTCGGCAAACGCATGCGCCAGCGGCAAGCCGACGTATCCGAGGCCGACGATGCAAAGAGTGGGACGCTGTGTCATGTGGTCGGAGTGTAGATCAGAATCAAACGTCCGCTCCAGCGTTTAGAGGAAAAGGCCGCCGAGCAGATCAAACGTGCTCAGTACGATCGTTACGATGCCGTGTACCCATCCCGAAATGATGCGAATCGGCAGGAACGACTCCGCGATGAGCAACGCAAAGAGGAGCATCGGCCCGCGGGAGAGGAACTCCTCATAGAGATCCTGGTACCGCCAGGGGATGAACGGCTGGAGGATCTTCGATCCGTCGAGCGGCGGCACCGGCAAAAAGTTGAACGCCATCAGCGCGAGGTTGGCGAACAGACTGGTACTCAGCAGCTGGGCGACGAAGCGAATGCCCAAGGAGCCGCTGCCCCCTATGGAAAGCAATTCGCCGCTGGTGTGGGGGCTCACCGCAAAGAGCAGTACAAGTCCGCAGTACGCGATGAAGGCGAGGATCAGGTTCGACACGGGGCCGGCCAGCGCAATAAGCGCGTTGTCGCGGCGGGGGTTGCGCAGATAGCGTGGGTCCACCGGAACGGGCTTGGCCCAGCCGAAGCCGACGGTGATGAAGAGCAGGGCGCCGAGCGGATCCAGATGCGCCAAAGGGTTGAGTGTCAGGCGTCCCGCGAATTCGGCCGTGCGGTCCCCCAGGCGCCGGGCAACGTAGGCGTGGGCGCATTCATGCACCGTCACGGCGATGAGAATGGCCAGGATGTAGACGGGGTTCAGGAAGCTCGACATAGGGCGCCATCATAGCGGCCTCCGCCTTCGGCGCAGAGAGGCATTGACGACAGGCTGCTCCCATGGGTAAGCTCACGGCTCCAATGGCACGTTCGTGCACCAAAACCGGCCGGAAGACCGCCTTCGGCAACACCCGAAGCCACTCCATGCGCCACACGCGCAGGACGTGGAAGGTCAATCTGCAGAAGAAGCGCGTCTACGACCCCGCCACCAAGACGTACCGCACGATGCGCGTTTCTGCCAGCTTCCTCCGCACGCTGGCAAAGCGCATGCAATTAGGTAAAGCCGTCTAAATGCCGCTGCGCCTTCGTCCGCTTGCGATCTGGCTGCCTCTCGCGGCCCTATTGTCTGTGACCGCGATGGCCAATGTGCTCTCGGGGTACCGCCTCGAAGGCGTCCTGGCAGGTTTACTCTGGGTGATTTGCGCCGCCGTACCGGCATCGTTTGCCACCTGCTGGCAGGTGCGCGACGCGCGGGTCGCGGGCAACCGCATCATCGAAGCGACGGTGCTGTCGGAGTGCATGCTGCTCGTCACCCTGCTCTACGCCGGCACCCATACCAATCCCGAGGTCTACGACTGGGGCAAAACCATGCTGCTCTTCCTGGCCCTGTTCATCCCACTGCTCATCCTGAGCGCCATCGGCACCGTGATCCGCAAAGCCAAGCTGCTCACGGCCTTGCCGCATGCCAAGCTCGCCGCTGTCTGGACGGTGGCCTTCGTGCCACTCCTCCTCCACGGGCTCTTCGTGCTGCGGCAACTCGTCGCCCCCTGGTGATACAACGAATGGCGGAGAGGGGCTTGCGAGCTACGCCGGACCGGACAGCATCGTTGATGTTGCAGCCTATCGCGGCGAAGCTCCTGTGGAGCGTAGTCGGATGGCGGAGAGGGAGGGATTCGAACCCTCGGTCCCCTTTCAGGGACACACGCTTTCCAAGCGTGCGCACTAGGCCACTATGCGACCTCTCCGCGTATGGCGGATTGTGCACAAGAAAACGCGATCAGACAAGGCGCAAGGCCCCTTACTTCTTCCGCGGCTCGCAACCGCAGCACAGTGTCATCTGCCGAGTCCAGAGCGTCAGGCTCAGGCAAAAGGCGATGATATAGAGAGCTCCTTCGCTCGTGGAAAACGTCATGCCTCCGCCGAGAACATGTGCTTTGTAGACGCCGACGAGCGAGAACAGCATCACCATGAACAGCAGGATCGCCGACACCCACGACAGCAACATGCACGGCGCGCAGGAGGGCGAAGGGGTGGATCGAGAGAGCATAAGAGTGGTCTGGAAGGGACAATCGGCCATGCTACGCACCGTCCGTCACGGGAACAATTGCGCGGATGGTGCAAGGTGGCGTGGCCTGCGGTAGGCTTGGGGCATGCGCCTTTCACTTGAATGGCTCGGCGACTTCGTAGAGTGGATCGAAACCGACCCGCGTGTCATCGCGGAGCGGCTCACGGTCTGCAGTGCGGAGGTGGAAGACATTGAAGAACAGGGCGCGCTCCTGCGCGATTGCTGCGTCGGCACGATCGTCGCGCTCGCCAAGCACCCCAACGCCGACAAGCTGCGCCTCGTCGACGTAGCGACCGACCGGGGGGCAAAGCGCGTGGTCTGCGGAGGTAGCAACCTGCGCGAAGGCATGCACATCGCGTTCGCGCACGTCGGCGCAACGGTGCGTTGGCATGGTGGCGAGCTCATGACACTGGCACCGGTGAAGATCCGCGGCGAAGCGAGTGACGGCATGATCTGCGCCGCAGAGGAGTTGGAGCTTGGCGATCGCTTCCCTGCGACTCCCGACGACGGCGAGCGTGCGATCGTCGATTTGGGCCGCAGCGGCATCACCACAACAGGTGCGCCCCTGCGCGAAGCGCTCGGCCTCACCGACACGGTCCTGCATGTCTCCAACAAGGCCATCCCACACCGTCCCGATCTCTTCTCACACATCGGCTTCGCGCGCGAATGCGTGGCACTCAAGCTCGCCCGCTGGAAGAAGACCTCCCCGAAGCCCCCGGCGTTCGCCAAGACCCCCGTGCCGTTCGACTGCATCGTCGAAGCCCCCGAGGCCATCAGCCGCTACAGCGCCTGCGTCCTGACGATTGACGGTCTCGGCGCCACGCCCGAGTGGATGGTGCGCCGCCTCGCCGCCGCAGGCTGGAGGTCGGTCAGCCTCCCCGTCGACATCACCAACTACGTGGCCACCGAGCTCGGCATGCCGCTCCACAGCTTCGACGCCGACGACATCCGCGGCGACGTGCGCTTCCGCCTCACGACGAAGGGCGAGAGCATCACCACGCTCGATAACGTCCCGCGCGACCTGCCCGAAGGCGCGATCGTCCTGAGCGACGACGACGGCATCTTCGATTTGATGGGCGTCATGGGCGGGCTGCGCAGCTCCACCAAACCCACGACGCGCCGCATCTACCTGCACTCGGCCATCGTGGACCCGGTGCGCATCCGCCGCACAATCATCGCCACGGGCCACCGCACCGACGCCGCGACCGTCTACGAAAAAGGCGTGCCACGGATCATGGCGAAGCAAGGATTGCTCCGCGCCGTGGAACTCTTCACGCAGCTGGTGCCCGGCTGCACCGTCGCGTCGGCACTGCACGAATGGGGGAACGACGGCGAAGCGCCCGTCATCGCGTTCCGCACCGCATACGCCACGGAATTGCTGGGCATGGACATCCCAGCCGAGCGCATGCGCGAGATCCTGACGGACCTCGGCTGCACGGTGGCGAACAGCAAGGATGCGGCATGGAACGTGTCGCCGCCGCTCCACCGCTTGCGCGACCTCAAGCACGAACGCGACCTCGTGGAAGAAGTCGGCCGCATTATCGGCTTCGATGCGGTGGAGCCGCGCCTGCCCGCCGCACCCGTACGCCTGCTCAAGCGCGATCTGCGCCTCAACCGCCTGCGCGACGCCGCAGTGGCCGCGGGCTTCACCGAGCTCCTGCCGCTGTCGCTGCTGGGCCCGGCACTCCTCGCCAAAGCCGGCTTCGTCCCCGGGCATGCCGTCGCCGTCGCCAATCCTCTCGGCGAGGAATATTCGCTGCTCGCCCCGTCGGTCGTGCCCAAGCTCTTGGAGCAGGCGCAGCACAACATCCGCCGCTGCCCAATGCTTAAAACCTTCACGGTCAGCCGCGTCTTCTCCCAGCCTCGTAGCGAACATCGCGAATGCGGCTTCCTGCTCGCCGAGCCCGGTGCCTCGGGCCTACTCTCCGACGTGACCCTGCACCTGAAACAGCACCTCTGCACCGTCGTCGGCCAGATCGGCGCCGATATCGACGTGCAACAAGCGGCGTCCCCTGCGCACTTCGCCCACCCGGGGCGCTGCGGCGATGTCCTCGCGCACGGCCGTGCCATCGGCCAGGTGTGTGCGCTCCATCCGGATCTGTGCGAGCGTTTTGACCTCCCTGCATCGACGGCGGTCGCCGTCCTCGACCTCACCGCACTCGTTGCCGAGCCGGAGACCGTCCGCTTCGCCACGCCGCTCCCCGCGTACCCCGCGGTCAGCTACGACCTCACGCTCCAGCGCTCGCAGCGCGACGGTACAGCGGCGCTCCTCCAGACGCTGCGCGGCAAGCACGAGCTCCTGGAAGGCGTCGATATCGTGGATCTCTACGACGGCAAACCTCAGACCCCGGGCAACTTCGCCCTGACGCTGCGTTTCACCTACCGAGCCGCCGACCGCACGCTCACGGAAGACGAAGCCAAAGCCGCACACACACTCGTCACCGCCTCCCTGGCCTGACGCCCCTCCTCCCCCTGCGTTTCCATGAGCATCGTGACGAAGACCGGTGATGACGGCACGACCGGCCTCTTTGGAGGCTCGCGCGTCGACAAGGACGACGCCCGCCTGCACGCGTACGGCACCGTCGACGAGCTCAACGCCCTGCTCGGCCTGATCGCCGCGGAGCCAGAGCTGCCCGATGGCATGGCAGCGGGCCTCCTGCGCCTGCAGCACCTGCTGTTTCGCCTGGGAGCCGATCTGGCCACGCCCATCGACGCCCCCGCCGTCACGCACCGGGTCGAAGCGGAGCACCTTGCCGATATCGAGCACTGGATCAGTGAACTAGAAGCATGGGTGCCGCCGATGCAGGCGTTCATCCTCCCTGGAGGGACGCGTTCCGCCGCTCTGCTGCACCAGGCCCGCACGGTCTGCAGGCGGGCCGAACGCTGGCTCGTAACCCTCAAACGCCACACCGCCATCAACGATTCCGCCCTGCAGCTGCTCAACAGATTGAGTGATTTGCTGTTTCTTTTGGCGCGCGGGGCCAATCTGGAGGCGGGCCGGGACGACGTTCAGGTCGACTATACGTGACGGCTTGGCTTGACGCGGACGGGAGGTGATCTGTAGTCTGCCGGAACCATGTTAGGAAAACTTCGCTGGCGCAAGCGCCTTCGCACCCACGGCTTCTTGAAACGCATGAAAACGGCAGATGGCCGCAAAGTGCTGTCCCGCCGCCGTGCAAAGGGCCGTAAGCGCCTCACGGTCCAGAAAAAGACGAAGTAATACTTCCGGTCTCCGGGAGCTATACTGTCGCCATGTTTCCCGTTGTCCGCAGAACGGCTATGGTCTGCTTCTACGTCTTGGGGGCCTCGTTCTTTGCCGCCTACATCCTTTGGCGCAACGAACGGCTGGGTGCCCTGCCGCTCCTCTGGATGCAAATCGCCGACCTTCCGCTGCTACTCTGCGGCCTGATCTTCGGCGGCACGAGCGCGCTCAAGAGCCTCGGCGAGCACGAGGGCGCCATGAGCGTCGTCGGCTGGTGCCTGGCCGCGCCGCTCTCCTTGCTGTTCCTCGGCTTCGTCCTTCTTACCTTCTGGGATGTCCTCCCGTTCCTCCACTAACCCCATGCACTCCGTCACCACCCTCCCCTCCGGCCTGCGCGTCATCACCGCTCCGAGCGACGCCACAGCGTCGATCACCGTCACCGTGTTCGTCGGCGCGGGGTCGCGCTACGAAGTGCATGCCGAACGCGGCATCAGCCACTTCCTGGAGCACATGTTCTTCAAGGGCGGCAACAAGTACCGCACCACGCAGGAAGTCAGCGCCGCCATCGACAGCGTCGGCGGCGATTTCAACGCGTTCACCGGCAAGGAGTATGCGGGGTACTACGTGAAGGTGGCCGCCGAGCAGCGTTCGCTCGCCTGCGACGTGCTCTCGGACATGCTGCTCCACGCCACGTTCCCCCAGGAGGAAATCGAGAAGGAGCGCGGCGTCATCATGGAGGAAGAGCGCATGTACCAGGACACCCCGATGTACCGCGCGGGTTGGGACTTTGAGGAATTGCTCTTCGGCGACCATCCGCTCGGGTGGGACACCATCGGCTTGGAAAGCGTCATCCGCTCGGTGAACCAGGCCGACTTCCAGAAGCACAAAGACCGCCTCTACACGCCGCAGAACACCGTACTCGCGTTTGCCGGCAACATCACCGAGAAAGATGCCGTGGCGCTGGCCAAGGAGTTCTTCGGGCCGCTCGCCGGCTCGGGCCGCGAAGCGTTCGCCCCCTTCACCACCTACGACAAGCGTCGCGTCTTCCTGCGCAGCAAGAACACCGAGCAGGCCCACCTCGTGCTGGGCGTGCCGAGTGTCGGCGCCCTCGACGACGACCATTTCGCCAACAAGCTGCTCGCCATCGTCCTCGGCGGCAACATGAGCTCGCGCATGTTCCTCAACATCCGCGAAGCACGCGGCCTGTGCTATTACATCTCCACCGAAGTCGACAGCTACCTCGATGCCGGCTCGCTCTCCACGCGCGCGGGCGTCGATCAGTCGCGCCTCGAAGAAGCCGTCAAAGCCATCCGCCATGAATACCTCGTCTGCGCCAAGGAAGGCGTCAGCGAAGGCGAGCTGACGCGCGCCAAGTCGTTCCTGAAGGGCAAGGTGACCCTCTCGCTCGAAGACAGCGAGGAGCGCTGCCACTTCTACGGCAAGCAGCTCCTGCTCTACCCGGAAGTGCGCGACCTCGAAGGCTACTTCCGCCAAATCGACGCCGTCACCCTCACGCAGGTCAACGCGCTTGCGGCGCGCCTGCTGAAGCCCGAGGAACTGCGCCTCGTCGTGATCGGCAAGGGCGAGACCGAAGCGGGCCTGCGCAAGCTGCTCGACTGAGCGCTCAACGCGCGAGGAACTCCTTGAGCGCGGCGATCGTCGGGTCGTTGATCATCGCAGTTTTGCGCCCCGCGCCGTCGATTTTGACGAACGTATCCTGCACGAGGACGCCGTACGTGGCCCGCAGCGACGCCGCGGTGTCGTAATCGACCTTGTAGAGCGGCAGGGAAGATTTGGCCGGGTACCACGCTTTCACGGTCATATCGTTCTTGGTGCAGACCGGGCACCACGATGCGTGGAAGAACAGCACCTTAGGCTTCCCATCGCCAAGGACTGCTGCGACGTACGGCGCATAGACCGCCATATCCGTCGCCGCGCTCACGGACGAACGACTGATGGATGACCTGGAGCTGAAGCTCGACCTGGACGTGCGCACGGTGGAAGTGCGTGCATGCGTGCTGTGCACGCTCGACGTCCGCGAGACGCTGATCGTCCGTCGCACAACGCTGCGCACGGAGAACGTGTTCTTCGTCGACGAGCGCGATGATGACGCCGCTTCCGCCGCGGGGACGAGGAGCAGGAAGAGCACGGTGACGACGAGAGCACGCATACGAAGACGGGGAATGCCCGCAGCATACACCTCGCTTCACTGCGCTCCGAGCTGGCGCAATGCTTCGCGCGCGGTCGCGTTGGCGGGGTTCACCGAGAGGATCGCGCGGAATTGCCGGATGGAACCGTCACGGTCGCCCAGCTCGGAAAGCAGAATGCCGTAGTTGATGCGCGCGGCGACGAAGCCCGGCACCAGCGCCACGACGCGGTCGTACGCGGCGGCGGCATCCTGCTTGCGCCCCAAGGCATCAAGCGCAATACCCAAGTTGTACCACGCCTCCGGGTAGTACGGATTTTTTGAGAGTGCCAGACGGTACGCAGCGGCGGCATCTTCCCAGCGCCCCTGCTTGGCAAAGAGCGCGCCGAGGTTCGTCGGCACTTCCTCGTACGTCGGGTCGAGGCGCATGGCCTCGCGGTACTCCGCCTCAGCCTGGGCGAAGTTGCCGAGCTCCGCAAGCACGATGCCGTTGCCGAAATGCGCGTGGGGGCTCTCGGGCTCTAGCGCGAGCGCCTGCTGATACGCCCCGAGCGCCTCATCGTAGCGGTGTTGCAGGCGCAGCACGGCGCCGAGGTTGCTCCAGGGCTTCGCCAAAGGCTTGAGCGCCACCGACAAGCGGAACTCCGCTTCCGCAGCGGCGATGTCTCCGCGCAAACGATACGCATTGCCGAGGTTGTTGTGTGCCACGTGGGACACCGCCGGATACGTGGCGATCACATTGTGGAAGAGCGCCTCGGTGCTCGACCACGTCATGCGCTGGCGCGACGCAAGGAACGCGAGCACCGCAAGCATTACGATGCAGATGCCGACAAGCAGTTTGCGCAGCTTTGGCCAGGCGTCGACGAGCGCGCCGAGCGCCGCTGCGACCGCAAGGAACACCGCGAAGGACGGAATGTACGCGTAGCGGTCGGAAGCGAAATACGTCTCCAGCTCCTTGCCCTTCGAAAAGTTCATGTACGTCGGTGCAAGCGTGAGCATGTACAAGCCGAGCAGGAAGAGCGGCAGGCGCGTCCTTCGCAGCGCGGCGAGCGCGGCAACGACGAGCAGGAGCACCCCGGCGCAGGACCCGACGAGGTCAAGGTTGGCGACGGTAATGTCGCCCGTGTAGGGATACAGCAACGACAAGCGATCCGGCCACGCCATCTGGCGCAGGTAGAAGAGCGTGCTTTTGCCCGCCATGAGCGCCACCTGGAGCGGCGTCGTAGCCGAGACCAGCTTCTCCTTGCCGATGAACGCCACCGCCGTGAACACAACCGCCAACGCAACGTAGGGGGCTTTCTCACGCCACTGGCTCCTGCGCCACAGACGCCCTTCGCGCCAGTCCACCATGAGCAACGCCACTGGCAACGTCACGGCGACAACCTTCGCCAGGAGCGCCAGAGCGTAGAACCCCACGCTGCCCCAGGGCACGCCTGCTTCGCCGCGATCGCGATGGCGCAAGTATGCGATGAACGCCGCAAAGTAGAGTGCAGCGGAGAGCACGTCTTTGCGTCCGCTGGCCCAGCCGACGGCCTCCGTATGGAGCGGATGCAGCAGGAATAGCAGGCCGATGAGCAAGGCTATGTCCTTCCGGCGCAGCAACAGAAGCGCCGTCCACGCGGCAAGCAGCGCGTTGACGGTGTGCAGGAGCACGTTGCCCAGGTGGAACGGCCACGCGCTACCGCCGCCGATCAGCCAGTCGAATTGGTACGTGAGGAACGTGAGCGGGATGTAGAGCTCCGGGTCGAAGTGCGTGAAGATCCATCGCAGCGACCACGGGGCAATCGCGCGCACCGCCGGATTATCAGTGATGAGCAGCGCGTCGTCCCACCGCACGAAGCCGTAGGTCACGACGGGGCCGTAGATCGCCGCGGCAAGCAGGGCAAAGCCGCCGATGATCAACGCCAATGTCCGCCGGTCGATGCGTCGGTGGCCAAGGAGATCCATGCCCGCACTGTAAGACCTGGCTCGCCCGCGCGTCTATACTCTCGCTATGCGCACACTTCGCCTGACCCTCGCTTGCATCATCGGCATGAACACCGTCGCCCCCGCCATGGCCCGCGACGCGGCTGCGACCGCCGTCGACCGCGCGCGCGTGGCCGAGGAACTCCAATGCACGCGCAAAACAGGGAAAGATGTGGGCAATTGCCTGCGCGACAAGCTCAAGAGCCTGGAGGAAGGCCAGCGCCAATTCCTCAAGAAGCAGGACGAGCGCATGGACGCCTGGCGCCTCGAACATGCCTCCATGGGCCTGTCCCCCGAATACACCCGCGCCCTGCGGGCACTACAGACCGAGCTCGAAACCGAACGCGACGCGTACAACGCCACGCTCATCGAGCTGCGGCGGGCCATCGAAGAAGAACGGCAGCGCGTCCGCGACGACACGGCGGCGCGGGCCGTCCCGGTGCAGGCATCCGTCAAACCCAGCACCAAGAACACCGCCTGCTTCACCGGCTCGCGCGCCAAACAGCGCCAATGCCTGCGCAATTCGCTCTATCAGCGCGACGCAACAAGAGGTGCAGACAAGCAAGGTAAAAGCAGCTAGGATATCCGCACTTTTCCGAACCCCACCCTATGGAACAATCCCTCATCCTCCTCAAACCTGACTGCGTTTCGAAGGGCTACTGCGGCAACGTGCTCTCGCGCTTCGAAGCGGCGGGCTTCAAGATCCGCGGTACGAAAATGATCCACCTTGATAGCGCCGTGCTGCGGGATCATTACTCGCACATCGCCGATAAGCCGTTCTATCCCGACGTCGAGAAGTTCATGGGCTCCACGCCCGTCATCGCCCTCGTGCTCGAAGGCGACGATGTCGTCGCCAAGGTGCGCGACATGCTCGGACCGACGGACAGCCGCAAGGCGACCCCCGGCACGATCCGCGGCGACATGGGCGTCGATATGATGGTCAACATCGCCCACGCGTCCGATTCTCCCGAGGCTGCCAAAGCCGAAGTGGCACGCTTCTTTTCGGAGAAGGAGCTCTTCGTTTACTGAGCCGCACGACATCCGCAGCCCTCGCCCTTGCCGCAGCACGCCGCTGCGTCTTCGGGCAGGTCGAGCTTGAAGCGCTCATCGCGGAAATCCACGGTAGCACCTCCGATACGGCCGAGCGTCAGCGGCGTCGCCACGATCGTCAGGCGCACCTGCGGATGCCCGAAATCGAGCGCGCCCGCGGGGGCTTTGTCGCGGAATTCCAGGCAAAAACCTCCACGTTCGTCGACGGCCACTTCGAGCACGTCGTGTTCGCGCCCCTCGGCCGTGGCGATCTGGAGGAGGTGTTCCGCGGCGGTCTGCGTGACGGTGATCGACTGCGGGCGTTCCGGCCGTTCCCGCGCCAGCGTGTTCAAATCGGCGAGCAGCAGCGCGACATCTTCTTCGGTGTAACCATGCCCCATGCAGCCCTGCGCGATGGTTTCGATGCCGTTGTACACGCATCCGGCGCAGTGCAGTCCGTAGCGCGCCAAGACAGTGGAGGCCTCGGGCAACACCGTGAGTAATTCGCTCACGCGCATGTCACCCGTCACCGCCGGTGCAACGGCTCGGTGACTTCCTGGCGTGGACCGGGGGCGAGGCATAGACTGATGGTCCCGTTCCGCAAGCCATTCTGTCAATGCCCGCCTCACGCCTCCTTTCCCGGTGCTCCCGCGTCATCATCCTGACGTGTCTGCCCATCGCGAGCCTTGCGTTGGGGTGGAACCTCGGCGCGGAATTTGAACGGAGCATGTTGCAGCAGCGCGAACAGGAACTTTCCCAGCTTTTTTCGGGTGGCACAGGCTCCGGGCAAGTGCTCGGCGACCCGGAGCAGGAAGTCGACATGAGCCTGCTGTGGAGCGTGTGGCGCCTGTTGCAGCAGCACTACATCGAACCGTCGAATCTCCAGCGTCAGACCATGATCTTCGGTGCGGTGCGCGGGCTGGTGGGCGCCGTCAACGACCCCTATACGACCTTCATGACGCCCGATGAAAACAAGGAATTCCACGAGAGCCTCGACGGCCATCTGCAAGGCATCGGCGCGGAGCTGGCGCTGCGCAACGCCCGCATCATCGTCGTCAATCCCCTCAAAGGTTCGCCCGCGGAGCACGCGGGCCTGCTGCCGCAAGACATCGTGCTGGAAGTCGACGGCTGGTCGACGGAAGGTCAGACGCTCAACGACGTGGTGACGCGCATCCGCGGCAAGAAGGGCACGACGGTCCGCCTGCTCATCGCTCACCCCGACGACATCGAGCCGGTGATCGTGAGCATCGTCCGCGACGACATCACGATTCCCAGCGTGCGCTCGACGGTGCAGCAAACCCAGAGCGGCGCTGTCGCCATCCTGGAAATCAACCAGTTCGGAACAGAAACCACAGTGGAAGTGCGCGAGGCGCTGCGCAAGCTCGTGCCCGTTGATCTTGAGGGCCTGGTGATCGACCTGCGCAATAACGGCGGCGGGTACCTCAACGGCGCCGTCGATATCACGTCGTTCCTGCTCAGCAGCGGCAAGGTGGTCAGCGTCGAGCGCCGCGACGGCGAGCCGCAGCGCCACTACGTCGATGGACGACCTCTCCTCCCCGATATCCCGCTGGTCGTGCTCATCAACGAAGCGACCGCGAGTGCCTCGGAGATTCTCGCCGGCGCCCTGCAAGATCACGGCCGCGCCACGATCGTGGGCAGCAAGAGCTTCGGTAAGGGCACGGTGCAGGAAGTGATCGATTTGCCGGGTGGCGGCAGCCTGCGGGTGACGGCCGCGCGCTGGCTCACCCCCAACGGCAGAAACCTCGGCAAGGAAGGCGTCACGCCCGACGTCCCCGTCGAACGCACGCGCGAGGACCTCGAAGCCGGCCGCGATCCGCAAATGGAGCGCGCCCTACAACTGCTCTTCACCAGCCAGGTGCCGCCGCTGGCGGCGGGCGGCGATGGCACGCAGGAGTAAAAAAGGGTATACTGGAGGGGTACACAAACACCTATGCGCTCCCCGGAAGCTTCTCCCGAAGGCGGTCATCTCGACCATTCCCCGTCCGTTGCAACGCTGCTTGCCGCCGTCCGCGAGGGCGCGCCGCAGGAAGCCCGCGGCGCATTGGCGGAATTGCTGCGCGCATGGGAACGCCAGCGTGCGAGCGGCGCGAGCGTGCACGTGATGGAACAGGAGGTCATCGATGCCATGGAAGGACGCCTCGCCTCTCCGGCAACGACGGATGACGCATTGCGCACGTCGTTTGCCGACATGCTGATGCGCCTCAAAGAACATGCGGAGCCGAGCGCCGATAACAGGACTGTCGGCGCGCCCCCTGTGCGCGACCGTATCGACGCACTGCTCCGTCGCGTACCGCTCATCCCGAGCTGACGGTGTCGACGGCGCCAAAGGCGGGTATACTGCGGCCGTGGTGCGCATACCGGCCGATCTTGAACGACGGTTGACGGAGCTCTTCCCGCGCGTGCGGGAACGCGAGCGATTCATCGCCGATGTCCTGCGCGCGGGCCTCGAACAACAGGGCATCCCCGCCGAACAGGAGCGCCAGCCGACGTCGATCGGCGGAACACTGCATTTGTTCTCCGACGGCGGTTCGCGCGGCAATCCCGGTCGCGCGGCTATCGCGTGCATCCTCGAAGACCCCGTGCGCGGCGAAGTACTCGCGCAGCACGCCGAAACCATCGGCATCGAAACGAACAACGTCGCCGAGTACAAGGCGCTCATCGCCGGGCTGCGCCTCGCCCAGTCATTCCAGCCCAACCGCCTCATCTGCCACCTCGATTCAGAACTGGTGGTGAAGCAGCTCAACGGCGAATACCGGGTGCGCATGGAAGCGCTGCGGCCCTTCATCGAGGAAATCCGCGAGCTTGCGGCCGACCTCCCCGACGTGGTGTTCGTGCACATCCCACGCCAGGACAACTACCGCTCCGATGCCCTGGTCAACAAAGTGCTCGATGACGAGGATCGCGAACGCAAGCACAAAGGCATCCCTGCGAGGCCCGCGATTCAGCCGCGCAAACCCGAACCGCCGCAGGCGAAATGGGATTGGTGAAAGCATCGCATTGCTTTTCGCGAGACGCGCTCCACAATGGCCGCGTGCGACGCGCCTGCTGCTCCATCGCCGCCGTGATGACGTTCTGCGTTCCGCTGTCGGCGGCTGCCGCGGACCTCACGCTGCGCTCGGGGTATTTGCTGTTTACATTCGGCGACGCCGCGATGGCGAAATGGCACGGCGAAGAGGAGCGTTGGACCTTCGACGGCATCGCCATCAGCCCGCCCGCGTCGCTGCGCAGCGACGGCGACGACCCTCCGGCATTGCCGCCGGGCTTCGCGCGTTCCACGGTACCCGCGTGGGATCGCACCGCGATCGAACAGGCTCTGCGCGCATCCGTACTTCCATCGCTGGAGCGAGAGGCCGGCACGGTAGTGATCCACAGCGCGTCGGGGTCGGCGACTTTTGAAGGGGTTGGTCTTACGGGTAGGCGCCTCGACGTCGATCGGGCAATCGACCTGATCATCGTGGCGCTCGACCACGACATCACGAACGTGGAATTGCCCGTCACGGAAACGCAGCCGTCGATCACCGTCGATGACGACCTTGCCGCGCGCGGCATCCGCGAAGTGATCGCCGTCGGTGAATCGGATTTCCGCGGCTCGCCAACGAATCGCCGCCACAATATCGGCGTGGGCCTCAAGCGCTTCAGCGGCCACCGCATCGCGCAAGGCGCCACCTTCTCGTTCAACGAAGTTCTGGGGCCGGTGGACCAGACGACCGGCTACCGCAAGGAGCTCACGATCAAAGGCGACAAAACCCTCCCCGATTACGGCGGTGGCCTCTGCCAGATAAGCTCCACGGCCTACCGCGGGGCGTGGCAGTACGGGCTGCCCATCGCCGTGCGGCGCAACCACAGCTACGCCGTCCACTATTATGCGCCACTCGGCACCGACGCCACGATCTATCCACCCTCCGCCGACATTCGCTTCATCAACGATACGCCGGGCGACATCGTGATCCAGACGCACCAGGAAAACGACCACGCATACTTCATCTACTACGGCACGCGCGACAACCGCGTGACGACCCTCGCAGGCCCCTACGTCTGGGATCGGCAAAGCCCGCCCCCATCCAAGACGGAATACACCACCGAACTCGCGCCCGGCGAAACGCGCAAAGTGGGCGAAGCGGTGCCGGGCATGAAAGTCATGTGGTTCCGCACGGTCGCTTCGGGCACGGGCAGCGCCACCGAAACGTTCTATTCCGCCTATGAAGCGCGACCGTTGTTCCATCAAATCGGCGTCGCGCCGATCCCCACGGAGGCGCCGTCCGACGTCCTGAAGCCCCCGCAAGCTGCGAGCAGCAGCTCCTCCCGGCTTACCGCGCGGCCGAAATCTGTTGAGCCTCCGTCGCGCCGGCGGCAGTAAATTGCCGGGCGACTTCCGCGACGCGCAGCGCGCTGCTGGCGTATTCGCGCAGCAGCATATCGGCAAAGGCACGCATTTCGGGGTGGCAGGGCTGCACCGCGCATGCACACCATGCATGTTCCGCGGCGGCGGCCTCGACGGCAGAGCGGGCGGGCGGCGACAGGCGCGCGAAGCGCAGGTCTTCTTGGGTCAGCGGCAGCAAGCCAAGCGTGGCAAAGAGGCGCAGGACATACGCGGGAAACGGATCGGCGGCCCCGGCGGCGCACAGACGAATGAAGCGCACGATATCATCGAACACCGCAGTCACCGGCTCATCGTCATGGAGCAGTTGCAACAGCGCTTCGGCGGCGTGTTGAAACTGCAAAAACGCCCGCACGTCATCCTCGATGCGGGGGGCGTCGGCCACGGGCTGCACCGACGTGATGAGGAATGCCGAGCCGGATTCGCGCAGTTCAAACGACAACGTGCGCCCCGGCAGCAAGGCGGGCAGCGTACTTGCCGCCCTGCGTGCGCCACGGGCACGCGCGGCCAAGCGGCCGTATTCGCGCGTCAGGATGATGCAGAACCGATCCGCCTCGCCGATATCGATGACGCGGAGCAGTACACCGGTGCACGAGCGCTTGCGGCTCATGCGGACGGGCCGTGCGCGGCGCGCCGAAGGAGCAAGGCGGGCCACGCCGCGATGCCGGCCAAGAGCACGAGAGAGCGCCACGGAACGCCGTACAACGCCGCGCCCACGACCGGGATGCCCCGTCCGGCGATCCCCATGCACAGCACGCTTGCAACACCTACCGCCGCGCCCGCGCCAAGCGCGTACAGCAGCGCGCGGCGGGCGGACGACACGTCGTTCGATTGTGCCACCAGCAGCGCGCACAGCGCGGCGGCAAGGACACCTGCCATCACCGTGAACCACAGCATCATCGCCGATGCCAGACGCAACGTATGCACCACGATAAGCGCGTTGCGCGCCTGTGCGCGAATCGCGGGCATGCCGTCGCCGAGCACATCATCGTAGGAACCGGTCTCCAGCAGAGTGAAGAGATCGTCATAGCCGTCGGCGCTCCGCAGCGTCACCGAGAGCGCGTCCGGAAAAGGATTCGCCACAGGGTACGCCGCGATGACGCGGGCGATATCGGCGCTGCCATCGCTCGCCTCCGCCAGCGCGTCTTCCCTGCGCACTCTCGTCACCGATGCAACGAACGGCGCGGCGCGAAGGGCTTCTTCCAGAATGTCGGTGCGCAACGGATCGGCGGGGCCGAGGGCATCGATGCGGATCGGAGTGGCGTGCAGGCCCGCCCGCATGGCCTCATAGGCAACGGCATGGAACGAGCCGGCACACAGCGCGAGCGCGACGCTCAAGGCCGCTGCAATGACGGGGAAACGTTCGTTTCGCGGCATCGTGAACACCGCATCAAGGGCAAGCATCATGCCGCCAGTATAGCGCGGCTCCTCAATCGCGCTTCCCCTCTTCCTGCAAACGCTCCACCACGGCGGCGCATTCGCTCGCACGCTCGTTATCGGGCTCGATCTCGAGCACGCGGCGGAAGAGCAGCTTCGCTTTGTCGAACTGTCGCAGCTCCAAGTAAGCGACGCCCAAGTCGCACAGCGTCAGCGGGCTTTCTGGGTCCAGGTTGAGCGCGCGCTCGATCGTGACAATACCCTCCGGCTGCTGGCTGTGATGGAACAACGCCCAGCCGAGGCAGCGCAGGATTTCGCTGTTGTTGGGCTTGAGCTTGTTGGCAAGCTTCAAGTGACGAACGGCATCCTCCCAGCGGCTCTGGTGCGAACGGATGAAGCCGAGGATGTAGTGACCCGTGTAGCTCTTCGCGTCGAGGCGCACCGCGTGCGTGGCGGCGGTTTCGGCGCGGTCGAATTGCTCGAGGCTCAATTCATTGTCCGCGATCTCCTCCAGCACGGTGATGTTCTCCGGGTCATGCTCCAGCAGCTTTTCCAACAGCACGAGCGCCTCGGCATACTGACCCGAAAGCTTGAGCTGTTCGGCTTGTTCGAGCTGCTGATACAACTGGGGGTCGTTCATAGGAGAGACGGAAGTGTACGCCGCCCGCGGCGGCGATGCTACGCCGGAGCGTACAACACCCACACCACGAGCCGCAGGATTCCCTGGGCCGCCAATACCAGGCCGAGGCCGATCAACGATTCGATCATGAGCGCTTTGCCGCGCGGCAGGTACGGCTCCTGACCGCGGGAAATCACGACCATGAATCCTCCCACAATGAAACACGTCGTCGCAAACGCGCCGATGGCATACGACATGTAGATCACGACGCGCCAGATGAGATCGGGCAGATCGCCGTTGTACCCCGACGACACGCACAGGCAGCGCACGCCGGCCGGGCAAGAACACGCAGCGGCTCCGCCCTGGGCAAGCGCCACGATCGGCGTGCAAAGCCCCGGGAAGAGTGCCGCCAAAGCGAAGAGTATACGCATCCCAAAAGTATAGCATAACTCACCCCTGTGAGCCATGCCGTTGCGATATACTGTGCATCACTCCTAGACTGCGCCCTCCTCCCAGCATGTCCACCTTCAGAATCACCCCCATGGGCGCAGGCAGGCCTCGCATCCCGCGCAGACGCGCCCGCATGTCCTTTGAGGCCTTCCGGAGCCGCCTGCCTCAGACGCGCCGGGAGTGGCGCGCGCTGACAATCAAAGGGGCGGTGATCGGCGGCCTGCTCGGCTGCGTTTACCTCGCCTTCCTGTGGTTCACGCTGCCCGACATTTCCGACCCGCGGTCGCTCATCGCCGACCAAAGCTCGCTCATCACCGACCGCAACGGCACGGAGCTCTACCGCCTCTTCGACGAAGAGGACCGCACGTTCATCCCCGATGAAGCGATTCCCAAGTCCCTCAAGCAAGCGATCGTCGCCATCGAAGACGCGCGCTTCTACACCCGCGGCTGCATCGACATGCGCGCGATGGCACGCGTGGTGCTGCGCTTCGGGCAGGCGGGCGGCGCCTCCACCCTCACACGCCAGCTGGCCCGCAACGCGCTCGACCTGGGGCGCGAAAACATCGTGAGCCGCAAGCTCAAGGAACTCTTCCTGGGCTGCGCACTCGAACGCCAATATTCCAAAGACGAGCTGCTCGTGCTGTACCTCAACTGGATTCCCTTCGGCCGCAACGCCTACGGCGCGGAGCAGGCGAGCCGCGCGTACTTCAGCAAGTCGGCTTCCGGCCTCACGCTCGCTGAAGCGACCGTGCTCGCGGCCTTGCCGCAGCGCCCGTCGTACTTCAGCCCCTACGGCAACCACGTCCGCACGACGGTCACCGACGAAGGCCTCGCCCGCATCATCAGCGGCGCTGTGCATGCGGCCGACGACCTGCGCGATGAAGACGTCGTCATCGGCCTCATGGGCAACACCGTCGGCACCGGGGCCACGACGATCTACGTGGGAGGGCGCACCGACCAGGTCCTGCACAACATGCTCGAGATGCAGTTCATTACCGAGGAGCAGCGGCAGCAAGCGCTGGAAGAATTGCGCACAATCACCTTCAAGGCCGCGCGCGAAGACATCCGCGCCCCGCACTTCGTGCTCTGGGTGCGTTCGCTCGTGCAGGACATCCTCAATGTCACCGGCGAAGAAGTGCTCGACCGCGGCGGGCTCACCATTGAAACAACGCTCGACTGGGATCTCCAGCAGGCCGCCGAATACGCCGTTGAGCAGCAGAAGGACGACGTGCTGCAGCGGTTCGAAGCCCATAACATCGCCCTGCTCAGCCTCGATCCGCAAACGCGCGAGATCCTCGCCTACGTCGGCAACAGCGACTACGACGACGAAGAACATGGCGGCAAGGTGGATATGACCCGCGCCGCACGGCAGCCGGGCTCCACATTCAAGCCGCTCGTGTACGCCGCCGCCTTCCAGCAGGGCTACGGGCCGGCGACGGTGCTCTACGACGTCCCCACGAAGTTCGGCGAAGATCAGCCGCAAAACTTTGACGGACAATTTTGGGGGCTGATCGACGCACGTCATGCCCTCGCCGCTTCGCGCAACATTCCCGCCATCAAAGCCTTTTATCTCTCCGGTGAAGGCGACCGCGAAGACCGCATCCTGGCCCTGGCCGCGGGCCTGGGCGCACCCTCGCCCCAGAAGCAGCGCGAAGACATCCGCGCCGCGGAAAGAGCGCGCGGCGTGCCGACGGACAACCTGTATTCCTACGGCTACCCACTCGCGATCGGCGCCGCGGAAACGCCGCTCTTGGAAATGGTGCAGCTCTTCGCCGCCTTCGCGGACGCGGGGCAGTCGAGCCCCCCGATCGCGATTCGCCGCATCACCGACAAGCGCGGTAACGTGCTCTATGCCGCCCCGGCACCGCAACCCACACCCGTGCTCGACCCGCGCATCGCCTACGAGATCACGTCGATTTTGAGCGATGTCTCGGCGCGCCCGAACGCGTACTGGCAAAGCGTCCTCAGCATCCCGGGCTGGGAAGCAGCTGCGAAGACCGGCACCAGCAACAAATGCCTGAAACGCATCGAGGAAGGCAAAGACAAAGGTCGCTGCACCGACCTGCGCCCCTCGGACCTCTGGACCATCGGCTACACGCCGGCGCTCGTCACGGGCGTCTGGGTGGGCAACGCCAACGGCGCGGCGCTCTCAGCAAAAGCCGAATCGCTCATCACCGCGTCGCCCATCTGGAAGTCGTACATGGCCGCGGCGCACGTGCGGAAAATGCAGGGCAAACCCACGACATTCCCTGTGCCTCCCAACATGGTCTTCCCTCAGATCTCCGCGCTCTCCGGCGAGCTGCCGAACGAATGCACGCCCGTAGAGCTGCGCCGCCCGGATCTCTTCCTCGAAGAGAACGCCCCGTCCCTCCAGGACCCCGCGTGCGCCTCGCTCGAAATCGACAAGGTGACCCGCCTTCTGGCGTCACCGAGTTGCCCCGCGGAAGCACGCGAGAAGGGCAGCTTCCTCATCGCGACGAGCGTGGCCGCCGAACGCTGGCCGAGCTGGCAAGACGGCGTGCAGGCATGGGCGCAAAAGCAAATGGAGCTCTGGCTTGCGCGGCCGGACCACTCGGGTTCGCTGCTGCCGCTGCCCCTGGCACCCTCGAAAGAGTGCGACATCACGCTGACGCCCGGACGCATGGAAAAACCCACGATCACCCTGAGCTTCCCCAAGGACGGCGGCATCGCACCCTTCCCGGGTTTCCAGCCGCAGTTCACCGCCAACGCCGCTTCGCGCATCCGTGAGATCCGCTACGCGCTCGATGAGCGTCTCGTCGCCACGGGCTCGGGCGCCGAGCACCTGAGCATCACCGCGCCGCGCAGCATGAAGCAAGACGGCCTGCACACGCTCACCCTCACCGTGGTCGATGAATACTTCAACGAGGCGTCAGCGTCGGCGAGCTTCCGCTTCCAGGACGACAACACGCCTCCGTCCGTGCGCTTGGTCCGGCCGTCTGCGGGAAGCTCGTTCCCCTCCGGGGCCGAGCTCGTGTTGCAGGCCAGCGCCGACGACGGCGAAGGAGGGCTGAAATACGTGCAGTTCTTCCTCGGGACCCGCCTCCTCTCCACCAAGCCGACCGCACCGTTTGAGCTGCGCTACAACGCCGAGATTCGCCCGGGAACCTACGATCTACGCGCCGTTGCGACGGACTTCGCGGGCAATGAAGGCGAGGATATCGTAGAAATCACGATTACTCAGTAGCGCGGCGCCTGCAGCCCGGCTACGCTCTCCGACCTGTCCGAGGAAAGGAGGTGCACTATGCCAAACCTCGTTCAGTGTCTGCTTGCCGTTGCGTTCTTTCTCTTGGTCATGATTCCTATCCTGCAAACTTTCCGCATTCGGCGGAGAAAAAGACGCAAGTCGCAGGAACAAGGAAATGATCAACCAAGGAAGAAACGCCGCCGTTACTGGCGGCAACGCGACGAGCTGTAGGCAGCGGGGGAGGTTCACCTCCCCCATCGTTTTCTGTGATCAATCGGCGATGTCGGCATTCGTGAACACCTGCGACACGTCGTCGTCCTCTTCCAACACGCCGACGAATTCCATGAGCTTCTCGGCGCCCTGCGGGCTCACCGTCGTCTTCTGCGTCGGCACATACTGCTGCCCGGCCGACACGATGTCGTAACCGTTCTGCGTAAGCAGGTCGCGTACCGGTACCCAGTTGCCGATATCCGTCGTGATCGTGAGAACATCGCCTTCCACGTCGATGTCCTCGGCGCCGAAATCGATCAATTCCAGCTCCAGTTCCTCCGGCGATTGCTTGGCCGACGCGCCGCGCTTTGCCGCCACGACGCCCTTGCGGGCGAACATCCACTGCACACTGCCCGTCTCGGCAAAGGTGCCGCCACGCTTGCCCACGGCCAGCTTTACGTTGGCGAGGGTGCGGTTCTTGTTGTCTGTCAGACACTCGATGAGGCAGGCCACGCCGCCGGGCGCGTACGCAGCGTAGAGGATCTCGGCCATCTGCTCGCCTTTCAATTCCCCCAGGCCTTTCTTGATCGCACGATCGATATTGGCGTTCGGCACGTTCTCCGCGCGGGCGCCGTCGATCGCCGTGCGCAGGCCCGCGTTCGTCTCCGGGTCGCCGCCGCCCGAGCGAGCAGCCATCTCAATGAGTCTCGCGTGGCGCGTATACACCTTGCCGCGGCGCGCGTCCTCGGCCGTTTTCTTCACCCGAATGTTGTGCCACTTGGAATGTCCGGACATATGGGTATTCTAGCGCACCTCCCACCCCCCTTCACCACCCCCCCATGCCCGAAACCGCCATGAGCAACGCCACCATCGAGCGGTACGCCCAGGAATATTTCATAGAAACGAAAACGGAGATCGACCCGAACGCAATGGGCGACCTGATCAACGACATCCGCGTGAAGATGGTCGCGCTCGACAACGGCGGCGGACGCGACGCCGTCCGTGAGGCGCTGCGCGCCGTGCTCACGTGCAGGGAGGTACGTGCGTGGCTTGCAGCCAACGCCTAACTAGGCCTCTTCCACGCTGCCTTTGCGGAGGTCGAGCTCCTGCGTGGCAACGTCTTTGCCATGCCGCACCACCGTAAAACTCCAGGTGACGTGCAGCCCCACCTTGAGGCGCGTATCGCTCGCGATGCGCACGCGCAGCACGTCGCCTTTGCGCAGCTGGAGGGGCTCCAGCACGGGCAACACGATCTGCTGCCAGTGCGTCGGCGGGTCCGAAGGGTTCGTGGAAAGCAGCACGTCGGGCACCAACTCCGCCTCCCACCACACCGCAACGCCATAGATCATGCGGTCGCGGTCCGCATCGAAACGCGCCTCGCCCCTGCGGCGACTGGCAAGGTCGCCCGTCGTCACCAGCGTATCGAAGGCGACCGGCGTGCCCCAAAGCTCTTCGGGGCGCACGTCCCGCACGTACATATTGTTGAGGCTGAAGCGCTCGGCAGCCGCGAACGTGAGGTCATGCCCCACCATGCGCCACGCGGTGATATCGTCGAAATGCCGGGGTGACACCAGTGGGCAAACGAACTGCGTGATGCGTCCGGGGATGATGACGCCGCCGGGGCGCACGCAGCGCTGCGCATCCTGGAGATTTTCGACGATGTGCTCCTCCACGAGGAAGTTGCCGAATGTTTCGGTCATAACGACATCGGTCCGCTCCGGCGCCGCCACGTCCGACGTATGCTCTTCGATGAAGCGACAATTGCGGATGGCATTCTCCTGCGCGAGCTCTCGGGCCACGCGCACGATCGGCGAAAATTCATAGCCGATGCACGCCTTAGCCCCCAGGCGCGAAGCGAGGAAGCTCAGGAATCCCGTCCCGGCACCGATGTCGCTCACGGTCGTTACGCCGGGCGTAATGACCGAGCGCAGTGCAGCGGCGAACGCGTCGTTGCGCACACGGTCGGCGAGCATTCTGCGGTCATAATCGATCATCGACATGGGCCGAGTGTACCTGGAAGAGGAGCATTGCAAATATAGCAAAATTATGTTTCATTGCTATTCATGAAGGACTACACGCACAACAACGCCACGAGCGCTGCACCGGATGTCATCGGACGAACGACACAAGAGATCCAACTCCGCATCGCCTTCGGGGGCGACACGCTCCACCATGACCTCGCTTCGCTGGTGGAGGATGCCATCTATCAAACAAACGCCACGACCGGCACGGCCGCCGTGCGCGTCTGCCTCACCATCGCCGAACGCCTCGGCAGGCCGCTGGCGCCGACCGTGTTCGTCGACGCCATGAACCGAGCGGGCTTTCCGGCCTGGCGCGCCGGCGAAGACACCCCGGCCGCGTTCTGCACGCGTCGACACTCCGCCATACAATGGGACATCGGCGGCATAGCCGTGTTCGTGGCGGGCCTGCGCCCCCACGAAGCCGATGCAGAATACGTGCAGTGCTGGGCAGCCGTCATCCGCGAACGCATCGCCGCCGAGCTGCAGAAGACGGAAGCAGAGTGGCCTGTGGAGCCCAGCCCGTCGCCGCAACGCCAGTTCGAACGCATCGACTTCCTCGCCTCACAGCTACGCTCGCGCCTCATGGCGGCGGGCATCACCAGCGTGCACGACGCACTGCGCGAAGCTTGGGGGGAGCACCCCGGCGGATCGGGCTCCGAGCGCATGCGGGTCTACCTCGAAGAAAGCGCCACCGCCGACGTCACGGCAATCATGGAAGAAAGCGGCTACAGGATCATCGGACTGGCGACGGACCCGGCGTTTATCGCCGACCCGCACTGGCGCCTGACGCATACGTTGCTGGACGACGAGGACGAGGCGTAAGCCTTACTTGCGGTACGCCAGGAAGGCGAGGAAGCGCGCGCGCTCGACGGCGAGGCGAAGCATCTTCTGATGCTTCAGGCACACGCCGGTGTAGTAGCGCTGGCGGATGTTGCCGAAGTAGTCGATGAACGGCTTCATCGTGGGGTAATCCTTGTAATCGATGTACAGCGTTTCCTTGCCGCAGAACTCGCACTTCTTGAGTCGCGGATCGCTGCGCTGCTGAGTGTTCTTCTTGGACATGGGGGGTGGGGGCAAAGGTGGGAGAGAGGGATCAGAGGTTCAAATCGTCATCCGAGATCAGCTTGTCGAGCTGTGCGTCGAGCGCTGCGCCCTTCATCGGGGCTGCGGGCGTGTCGGACTTCTTCGCGGCAGAGCGCGTCTCGGGGCGCTTCACCTGGCGCTTGGCCTTCTCCAAGACCTTCTGCTTAAGCTGCTCTTCTTTTTCCTGCGCGGCGCGCTCGCCAGCCGTGCTCTTGTAGGCCTGCCAATCCGCAAAGGCCTTGGCATACGACACGAGCTGGTAGTGCTTCGGCGGTTTCACGATGAGGTGGCGCAGCACGCCCTTCAGGATCTTCAGCTGCTGATCGAGCTCCTTGAGCTTGCTCGGGTCCATATCGACGTAAAAAATGAGCACCGTGGCCTCCGTCGACCCCTTGATGGGGTAGGCAAGACCGCGGCGGCCCCACACATCGCGGGACACCTCCTTCGCACCCGCTTCTTCCAGCAGACGCGTAAATTCCTTCAAGAGGAGCTGCTCCTCTTTCTGGACCATGGGGTAGGGATAGAGAATCGCGATCTCGTAGATGCGCGTATCTTCCGATGATGGCACGAGCTGTGTCATAAGGTTCGTGGGCGAAGCCCTCCACCAAAGACGGTGGAGGAGAACCGGAGTTGGGATGGTACCAGTGATGTTTCGCTCGTCAAGCGCGGACGCCGGCCATGGCCGGACGCACCTGGCGCGCGTCTTCAGCAGAGAAACGGTTGAGCAGGTAATAGAACCCGCCCACCACTCCGCCGATCACGGCGGCGGGCAGTGCGTACGCCGGGGCAAGCGCCACGGCGCCTCCCAGAATTCCCAAGCGCGTTAAGGTCGTCACCAGGCGCCTGTTGGCGCCGGCCTTCTCCGCCCACTTGCCGATCTGTTCCGGTAGCCACATCACGCCAGCTCCGGCCATCGTGCCGAGGATCGGGCCGCCGATGGTGCCGAGGACCGGCGTGAGCACCTGCATGCCCGTACTAAAGACAGCGCCGGTCTGGGCGAAGTTCACCGCCCGGTCGGCGGTTTCGAGCGGCGCACCCAGATCTTCCACGCGAAAGTTCAGCGCGTTGTACACGTCCTGCAGCGTTTGATACGTCCCCATGTTCACCCAATCGCGGCTGTGCATTTCCTGCAACATTTGCTGCACCTGCGTGCGCAGCTCGCGTGCCTGGTCCACCGTGTAGGTGTGCACGAGCTCGCGCTGGTCCTCCAGCTCCGCCACAAGCCGCTGCAAGTGGGCGCGGTGTTCCCCGGGCGCACCGACGCCTTCGGTCGCATGCTGATGGATCTCGCGCACTTGGCGCAGGATCGTGGGCAGATCCGCGGGCATCTGTGGGCGCTCCGGAGGTACTTCAAGCGCGGTGGGCATGCGAGGTCGGGTTAAGGAAATGTGTTCGTTTCAGTATACCACATCGCATACTTGCGGGCGAATGACGCAACATTGTGCACAAAAGTCCTTGACGCTGAGCTTTGCCTCCGTAGAATGCCTCATGCTCTGCGTCTCGCAGATGGAGAGCGCGGTTTGGTGTCGCCACGGTGCGCACGGCCGCGGTTCGCGGGTTTCCCCCGCAGCCACGCGGAGGGCTGGCTTCTCGCCTCCCTCGCCCAAAGGTCCTTCACAGCATCGTGTAGCAGAGAAGAGAAATATCCATCCCCGCATCGCAAGATGCGTGGTGCATGGACCCTCAATTCCTTTGAACTTAATAATCGTTAGAACAATCCCGACGTTTGTCGGAAATTGCCATGACGAACTTTTCTTTACGAAGAGTTTGATCCTGGCTCAGAGTGAACGCTGGCGGTGCGCCTAAAACATGCAAGTCGAGCGCCCTCGCAAGAGGGAGCGGCGAACGGCTGCGTAACACGTGGGTATCTGCCCCGGACTCAGGGATAACCCTCCGAAAGGAGGGCTAATACCGGATGGTCCCGCAAGGGTAAAGCTTTTGCGGTCCGGGAGGAGCCTGCGGCCTATCAGCTAGTTGGTGAGGTAATGGCTCACCAAGGCGATGACGGGTAGCTGGTCTGAGAGGACGACCAGCCAGAATGGGACTGAGACACGGCCCATACTCCTACGGGAGGCAGCAGTTAGGAATCTTCCGCAATGGGCGAAAGCCTGACGGAGCGACACCGCGTGAAGGATGACGCCCTTACGGGTGTAAACTTCTGTTCTGAGGGACGAAATTTTTGACGGTACCTCAGGAGAAAGCACCGGCTAATTCTGTGCCAGCAGCCGCGGTAAGACAGAAGGTGCAAGCGTTACTCGGAATTACTGGGCGTAAAGCGTCTGTAGGCGTTCTCCCACGTTTGGTATGAAATCCCGACGCTCAACGTCGGACCCGTGCCGAAAACGAGGAGAATTGAGCAACTCAGAGGCATCTGGAATGTCGTGTGTAGGGGTAAAATCCGTAGATACACGATGGAACGCCAAAAGCGAAGGCAGGATGCTAGGGATGTACTGACACTCAGAGACGAAAGCGTGGGGAGCAAAGGGGATTAGATACCCCCGTAGTCCACGCCCTAAACGATGCGTGCTCGGTGTAGGAACGTTCAATCAGTTCCTGTGCCCTAAGCTTACGCGGTAAGCACGCCGCCTGGGAAGTACGGCCGCAAGGCTAAAACCCAAAGGAATAGACGGGGACCCACACAAGCGGTGGAGCATGGGGTTTAATTCGATGACAAGCGAAGCACCTCACCCAGGCTTGACATCTAGGAAATCCTGAAGAAATTCGGGAGTGCCGCAAGGAATCCTAAGACAGGCGCTGCACGGTCGTCGTCAGCTCGTGCCTTGAGGTGTACTGTTAAGTCAGC
>CAZATU010000003.1:0-166034 GCA_964488165.1 uncultured Candidatus Peribacteria bacterium | reverse complement strand
TCATGTTCTTCACGTAGTCGGCGTGGCCCGGACAGTCGACGTGCGCGTAGTGGCGCTTCTCGGACTCGTACTCGACGTGCGAGGTGTTGATCGTAATACCGCGCTCGCGCTCCTCGGGAGCGTTGTCGATGTCGGCGAACGCTTTCTTCTCTCCTTCCGGTGAGAAATTCATGGAAAGCGCCGCTGTCAGCGTGGTCTTACCGTGGTCGACGTGACCGATGGTACCCACGTTGACGTGCGTCTTGGAACGGACGAATTTCTTGGCGTCTGCCATAGCGGAAAGGGGAAAGAGAGAAAAAGAGGGTCAAAACAATTTCGTAGGGAGGATACCCCTTGAAAGCCGGCCAAGTCTAGGGAAGGGGGCATTCCTGCGTCAATAGAAATATGGTCTGGTTCTTTCCACCCGGGATGCGCCGATCCCGCGTGGAACGAGGATTGCCCGCGTTCCTACCTCCGCATCTCCATATTTTCTGCGCCTATGGCGCTTTTGGCGAACGATGGACGATTGACCAGAGTCTTGTGCAACGACATGTGGCGCAGCAAGAGACGCGCCTATTCCGCAAGCATCCCATGGCTTTGGAGCTCCACCATGCGCCGGTACACGTCGCAGGTGCGCACGAGTTCCTCGTGCGGCGCGCAGGCGATGACTCGTCCTTGTTCCATCACCGCGATCCTATCGACGCTGCGCACCGTGGAGAGGCGGTGGGCAATGATAATGGAAGTGCGTTTGTTGATGAGTTCGCGGATGCCTTCCTGCACGGCGACTTCGGTCACGGAGTCGAGCGCGCTAGTGGCTTCGTCGAGCACCACGATGGTCGGACGCTTGAGGATGGCCCGCGCGATGGCGATGCGCTGACGCTCGCCGCCGGAGAGTCGCACGCCGCGTTCGCCGACGATCGTGTCGTAGCCCTGGGGAAACGCCTTGATGAAGGCGTCCGCCGATGCGCGTTGCGCGGCGTCGACGACCTCTTCGCGGGTTGCGGAGGGGCGTGCGTAGCGAATGTTCTCGAGGATCGTGTCGTGGAACATGAGGTTTTCCTGGAGCACGAGGCCCACCTGCTGGCGCCACCAGCGCACGTCGAGCTCGCGCAGATCCACGCCGTCCATCAGGATGCGCCCCGCGGTGACATCGTAGAAACGGTTGATGAGGGCGGCCATAGTGGATTTACCCGCTCCCGAGTGGCCGACAAGTGCGATGCGTTCGCCCGCTTTGATCGTGAGGCTGATACCGTGGAGCACGCCGTCGTCTTCCTGGGGCGATGCATCTTGGGGCATGTCGTCGGTGCGGGCGATGGGCGGTTCGCGCAGCGGTGAAGGCTCAGTCTCGGGCGAGGGTGTCACCGGGTGCGAGTCCTCTTCGTCGTCATCCTTGCTGCCGAGCACCGGGACGTTCTTCTCGTAGGCAAAATGAATGTCGTCGAAGGTGATGTCGCCCTTGGGCGAGGGGAGTACCCGCCCCGGAGTGCGGCGCCCGGGCTCCGCGATCATATCGAGTAGTTCTTGCGACATGCGCACTTTGCCCACGCTCCTGTTCCATTGCGGCAGGATGCCGGAGAGCATTTCAAACGGCGATAGGACGCGGAAGAACGACGCCTGGAAGAAGTAGAGTTGCCCCAGCGTCAGCTGCCCCTTCACCATCAGGTAGACGCCGATGGCGATGAGCAGGATGCGCGTAAGCATGAAGAAGTTCACGCCTTCGAGCAG
Source organism: uncultured Candidatus Peribacteria bacterium (assembly GCA_964488165.1). GTDB lineage: Bacteria > Patescibacteriota > Gracilibacteria > Peribacterales > Peribacteraceae > VMFU01. The sequence continues at coordinate 164,330 of CAZATU010000003.1, read as the reverse complement.
GGCCCAGACCCTGTTGAGCTTGAGCTGCTCGCGGATTGCGGCTGCAAAGACGTCGTGCATCCGGTTGCGCTCGTCGACCTCGCGGCCGGCGGACTTCACCGAGGCGATGTTCATCATCACGTCGAAGGCTCGGCCCATCGGCTTCACCCACATGCGGTTGATTTTCCATTGGCGTTTGCTCGTCTTGCGCGTCCCCAGGACCACCACCGTCACATAGAGGCACAGCGCCAGGAAGAGCACGGCCGCGAGGCGCGCCTCGATCGTGATGCTGATGACGAGGAACGCGATGGAGGAGAGCAAGGAAGGAACGAATTCAAGAAGGTTGCGGCTCAAGCTCGCCAGCTCCGTGGAACCGTCGTCGATGGTCTTGATGGCTTCGCCGGCCTTCTGCTTATTATGGAAGGCGATCTCCAGCGAGAGCGCATGCGCATACGCATCTTCAGTGCGCTCGATTTCCATGAGGATGTTGTGGCGCCACATGAGATATTTATCGAACCCCTGGATGATCGAGATCGAGAAATAGATCAGTGCCCAGAAGCCCGCCAGCCGGACGATGTCGATCTGTTCGCCTTGGCCGAGCTTGAGCAGCGTGTCGACCGCGTACCCCGAATACAGCGGCTCCACCACCCACAGCGCGGATGTCGCAAGCATGAGTGCCGCCAGGGTGCAGGCTTGGGCCGGGTGGCGCTTGGCATTGCGCCAGATGATTCGCAGAACGAGGAGCATGAGCCGCAGAGTTTCGGCTCGTCGTTCGTGGAGCGCAACTGTTTTGAGGAGATTGTTTTCCTCTAGAATGTCGCCATGCCATCCGAAAGCGACATTCGCCGGTTCACCGCGGTGCTCTGGGAGTGGTATGCCCGCCACAAACGCACGCTTCCGTGGCGCGATCTGACCGATGCCGATCCCAACCGACGTGCGTACAAGGTGTTGGTCTCGGAAGTCATGCTTCAGCAGACACAAGTTCCCAGGGTGATTGGCGCGTTCAAGGTCTTCTTGGAGAGGTTTCCATTGATCACAAAACTTGCTCAATCATCGAATGCCAACGTGATCCTCGCGTGGCGGGGCATGGGCTACAACAATCGCGCCCTGCGCCTGCGCGACGCCGCGCGCGCCATCGATCATGCGCATGCCGGAGTGTTTCCGACGTCGATGGAGGAGCTCCAGGCGCTGCCCGGCGTGGGCCACTACACCGCCGCCGCGGTCCGCAACTTTGCCTTCGGCATCGCAACCCCCTGCCTGGATACCAATATCCGCCGCGTGCTCCACCGAGCGTTCTTCGGCCCCGAGCGTGCCGACGGCACGTGGAGCGTGCGCGATGATGACCTGCTTGCGTTGGCTGCGCGCGTGCTCGCGGCTGCTGAGCAGACGTTGGAAGAGGCGCGCGGAGATATTCCCCGTTGCGGCGCCGCGGGCGCAGAGTGGCATGCGGCGCTCATGGATTTCGGGTCCCTCGTGTGCACGAAGCGTTCGCCCGCCTGGGAGCGTTGCCCGCTGACCGCGGCCGGCCTCATGAAGGCTGCGGGCAAGGTGCCGACGCTCGTACGCGCACCCAAAACGGAGCCGGGGCGCATGATTGCCGGACGCTTTGTTCCCAACCGGATCATCCGCGGCCGTATCGTCGATGTATTGCGCGATGCGCCGAAGGGCTTAGGGGTCCATGCTATCGGCGCCGCAAGTTGCATCGACTGGGATCCGGCGGCGCATCGGACCTGGCTGTTGGGGCTGCTGCGTGCCCTCGAAGCGGACGCCATGATCAGCAAAAAGAAAGCTTCCTACACGCTGGCAAGCGGCGATGCGCCGGCTTAGGGGCGTGCCGCCTTCGGCAGTGAGACCGTGAGCGCATCGGCGCAGTTGAGCCGCAGCTCCACGGTGGAGTACACATGGTAGAGCGTTTGAGGCAGCAGCGACGTCACGCCGTTTTCCACCCACGTGTCGCCCGCGATCACCGTGCGAGGGCCGGGGAAATCGCGCGCGCCGATCGATAGCAGCGCATACTCATATCCCTCGAAGGCATAGATCTGCGTCTGGCCGCGATTGATCTGGATGGCAGCGCCGCCGGGCTTGCCCGTTTCGCACCACACGAACGTGCTGGTCTCCGGCGCGATGATGCCGAGCTCGCCGCGGAGGAAGACGGGGTGCTGCAGGTCGATGATGCTGGCGAACGCCACTGGCACTTCGCCGCGGGGGGAGGCGGCAGGCTGGCTGACGAAGATGCTGAAGGTCGCAACGCCGATCAGCAGCAACGCCGTTCCGATAAATGCGGACGCTTTTGAGCGCATCGGCAGGAACGGTACCAGAGCAGAGGACTGCGTTGTAGAGAGAGCGCGCGACGCGGATGGCGCATCATGGCGCCGTGTGCGTTCGGTTGCGCCGGACATTGTAAAATATGTCATAAAGTTGTATAATATGAAAAACACATGCCCTCACCCGCACCATCCATGCAGTGGCAGGCGCCTCCGAATGCTTCCGTCGCGGGGACGCCAGAATGGGCGTACGACGAGCTTATGCGCCACATCGAACCCGATTTGCTGACGAATGCGCTGCCGTTGCTCGATGCCTATTACGCTGGCGAAACCACGATCGAAAGGCATGCGCGGTTTTCCTCCTACCAGCGCGCATTTGCGGCGTTTGATGCCGCGTGCCGCATGCTCAGCGACCGCCAGCGCGGAGCGCTCGCGCCCTCCCGGCGCCATGCAGCGGAACGCGCATTCGGCCTCGATGAGGTGCTGTCTTCTCTCGACGCATGATGTTGTTCCCCCTGCGCATCCACCGCGAGGCCCGTCTGCTCTCCCAGATGTTTCCGGGCGCAATGCCCGGCGGGCCGGAGTATGCCAACATGGGTCCGGCGCTGTCGCTGAACGCCTACAACGCGATGCCCTACGGCCAGCAGATGGGCTACATGCAAGACACGCAGTGGATGAACCAGGCGATGCACTGGCAGATGTACATGCACATGCAATTCATGCCCGCCATGCCCTGGTACCAGAACGGGCAGGGCGGCATGCCGTTTGATGCGATGACACAGGGGCACTACATGCCCTACGGCTACATGCACCATGGAGCCGGCTGGCAAGCGTTCCACCCCGCGTGGGGCGGCATGATGCCGCCGTTTACACCTCCGAATCCTTGGCAGCAACCGCCCGCGACGCCGTATGCTCCGCGCGTTCCGCATGGTCCGTATCCGCATGGCCCTCGGACGCCTCCCGGAACGCCTCCTTCGTACACGCCGCCTCCGCGCACGCCTCCTCCCGGCGTTCCCGAGCGTCCGCCGACGGTGCCCACGTTGCGCGCGCCGACCCACCCGCTCGATACTGGAGGCCGCTTGTCGCTCGCATACTCGCCGTTCTTCCTCCACGCCGATCCCGCCGTGCGCGCCGCAGCCGCCCGCTGGTGGGGCAAGGCCATCCGCATTCTGGAAGCGCACCCCCACGACACCGTGCTCTTCAATCAGCTCGTCCGCGGAGCAACCGACAATCTCCAGCGCGGCACCACGCAGTTCTTGAGCGTGCGCGACAGCCGCCAGTTCTGGGAGCAGCGTCAGCCGCGCCCGCAGATCCTCACCATCCCCGTGCACGCGGCCGAGCGCGATGCCGGAGCCATCACGATTTCCCGCGCAGGATCGACCGAGCGCATCTTGTATTACCCGCATAAGAGTGCGCCGTTTTGGGACATGCGCGGCATGGATATCGCCCGCGAATGGGGCGTGGTACCCGTATCGAGCACGTACGAAACGGGCGAGTACCCGCGCACCATCGAAGTGCGTTTCTACGGTCCTGGCGAATACAGCATCGCGGGTGTCGGAGGTATTACGCCGCCGCAGACGCGCGTGAGCATGCCCGAACTCCCGCCGATCGCACGATAGGCAGGAGCACGGAATGGATGCGAAGGAGGGATTATTTCGCGAACTCTTCGACGCGGCGCTCGCGGATGACGTTCACCTTGATGGTGCCCGGGTAGGTGAGTTCGTTCTCGATCTTGCGGGCGATGTCCTTGGCGAGTTGCTGCTGTTGGAGGTCGTTGATCTGCGCAGTATCGACGAACACGCGGATCTCGCGGCCCGCGGAGATGGCGAACGCGCGGTGGACGCCGGCGAACGTCTTGGCGACTTCTTCGAGTTCCTTGAGGCGGCGGAAGTACTCTTCGATGGACTCGCGGCGGGCGCCGGGGCGCGCTCCGGAGATGGCGTCGGCTGCGGCGACGATGAAGGCCTCCGCGCTTTGCATGGGGATGTCCTCATGGTGGGCGGCCACGCAGTGGATGACTTCGGGGCGGATCTTGTAGCGCTTGCAGATCTCCACGCCGATCTCGACGTGCGTGCCCTGCACCTCGTGGTCAAGGGCCTTGCCGATGTCGTGCAGGAGGCAGCCTTCGACGACGATGCGTTCATCGGCGCCGATTTCCGCGGCGAGCATGCGGCCGATGTTGGCCATTTCCACCGAGTGCTTCAGCACGTTCTGGCCGTAGCTGGTGCGGAAGCGCAGGCGGCCGATGATCTTGAGGAGCTCCTGGGGGTAGCCCGTGATGCCGAGCTCTTCGGTGGCGCGTTTGCCGAACTCCAGCATCATTTTGCCGACCTGCTCCTTCATCTTCACCACGATTTCTTCGATGCGCGCGGGCTGGATGCGGCCATCCTGAATCAGCTTCTCCATGGAGAGCTTCGCAACGTACCGGCGTGCGAGGTCGTAGCCGGAGATCACGATGACACCCGGCGTGTCGTCGATGATCACGTCGACGCCGGTAGCCTGCTCAAACGCGTTGATATTGCGGCCTTCCTTGCCGATGATCTTGCCCTTTACGTCGTCGCTGGGGAGCTGCACGACCGTGGCCGTGGACTCGGTGGCCACTTCGGAGGCGTAGCGCTGCATGGCCTGTGCCAAGAGGTTTTTCGCCTCTTCCTCGGCGTCTTCCTTGGCATGCTCCTTCGCGCGCTTCACTTCCTCGGCGAAGAAGCTGGAGAACTCATCGGTGATTTCCTTGCGGAGTTCCTCTTTCGCGTCAGCCGCCGAGAGGTTAGCAACCTTTTCGAGAGCGGTGCGATGCTCCTGCTGTGCGGATTTGAGCTCGTTTTTCAGTGCGACGATTTCCTCCTGTTCGCGGTGGAGGTTCGTGCGCTGGCGTTCGACTTCGGTCACTTTTTCATCGAGCGCGCGTTCTTTTTCTTCGTGCCGCGCCTGCTGCTTCTGCAGCGATGTTTCGAATTCGTTCGCCTTCAGGCGAGCTTCGGTGAGGATGTCCTTCGCCGAACTGCGGGCTTCGACTTCGGCCGCTTTGATTTCGCTGCGGCGCTGGGACAGCTCGATATTGAGCTTCTGGAGCTCTTGTTCCTTTGCGTTGATCTCACTCTGGAGCGCGCGGGAAACGCCTTTGCCCTTGCTAAACCAGAAGTAGCCGACCAGCAGACCAAGGAAGAGTCCGCCCAGGAGGGCTAGAAACACGACGGTGTAATCGATAGAGGGGAGCATGAGAAGGGAGGGGATTCGGAGAACGGAGGACTCCGCCGCGACAAACGAGTGCGGCGAATGCCGCGACTCCGCGGAGGAGCTGCAACGCGAGATGCCGGAGCGGAAGAGACAAGAGCGCCATGGGCAGTTCGGTCGCAAGCATTCTACCCGAGGTGAACGCCCGGAGCGAGCATTGATATTTCGTTGATGGAAAGCCATCCGTACGATGTAAAGCCGAGGACAGACATTGTGCATTGCCCCTAAAGGTGTTCCGGTATTTTGCAGAACCCGCTTCCTGGGCTTCCAGAAGGCTTCCGTGCCGCGACGCGCCATGTTCCCTGCGACGCATCGGGTCGTACTCCGTCGGGAATGCGATGCAATGGAAGCATGCGTCTGCACCCGCTGTGCGTCATCGCCGTGGTTGTCGTTCTGGTCTTCGCCGTACGCGTCGCGCACGCCGTGGAACCCGTTGCGGTAGTGATCGGCGAAGTGGCCTGGGCCGGGAGCGACCGATCGGCGAATGACGAGTGGATCGAGCTGAGCGCCGTCGGCGAGGGTGCAGCCCGTTCGCTCAGCGGTTGGACGGTGACGAGCCTTCGCTCATCGGGGCAGGAAGATATCGTGGTGCGCTTTGGTTCGGGGCATCTCGTGCAGCCGGGTATGGCGCACGTCGTCCTGCGGCTTCCTTCGCAGGAGAGCCGAGTCTCCCCGGAGCCGCTGCTCGTTGCCTCGGCGCTATCGTTGCCCAACGCGAAGCTGAGGCTGCGCCTCAAGAACGAGCATGGCGAGACCGTGGACACTGTTGATGACGGCAGTGGGTCGCCCTTCGCTGGTGCCAATCCCTCGGGTGGCATCGGGCGCGCGAGCATGGAGCGCATCGATCTGCGGCGCCCCGGCGATGACCCCGAAAACTGGCGCACCTCCGTCGACACGATTGGTTTTTCCCAAGGTGCTGCGATCTTCGGAACGCCGGGGACGCCGCCGGTTGCCCCGCCTCCCGACGAGCACGATTCCGAGCCTACGGCCGCCGTGCAAGCCCCGACACAGAGTGGAGCGTGCCTTCCGGAGCCGCCCCAGATCATCGTGCAGTCAGGTCCGTTGCGGGCTGAAGAGTCGCTTTCCATCAACGTCATGGCGACCGATGACCCGCGCATCACGGCATGTGCCTGGACGTACGGCGACGGCGCAACAGCCGACACCTGCAACCCACGTTCACATCGCTACGATCGCGTCGGCCAGTATCAGCTCGTCCTTGCAACGATCGACAGTTGCGGAGTCTCTGCGGAGGCGTCGTTGTCGATTGTCGTGACGGAGAAGAAGACCGGTTCGCAGACTGCGTCGTGCATGCCGTCGTCCTTCACCGGCGTCGTAATCAGCGAATTCTTGCCGCGCCCCGAGAGCGGCGGCGAAGAATGGATCGAGCTGTGGAACGGTTCGGGCAAGGAGCAACGGCTCTGCGGCTGGCAACTGGATGACGATGAGGGCGGCAGCACGCCATTCTCGCTGGATGGCCTGAGCATCGCTGACGACGGATGGCTCGTGCTGGACCGTTCGGTGACGAGCCTCACGCTCAACGATGATCGCGATGTGGTGCGCCTCGTTGGACCGGCGATTGATGGCGGCCAGAGGCCGCTGGTCGAGCGTCGATCGTATGAACATGCGCTCGTCGGCCAGAGCATGGCGCTGCGCGACGACGGCAGCGTGCTGTGGACGCCAGAACAAACACCGGGCAGCGCGAATCAGTTTCGCGAACCCGAGGACGTCGCGGGCATGGCTCCGCTCTGTTTTCGCTCCGCTCTTCCTGCGCCCGGCGAGAACGAGGAGGCTTGGGTCACGCTCAGCAACTGCAGCGGACGACCGCAATTTCTCGATGCCTTCTCGCTTGCCGCAATCTTCAGCGATGGCGCGCTCGGCACGGCCCGCACAAGGTTTCCTCAGGGTGCTGCGCTGCATGCCGGAGAAGTGCTTACGCTCGATGAAGAAGCGCTCGGCTGGACGCTCGCCGATGACGATGCCGGCATCGCCCTGCTCGATGCACACGGCAACATATGGTCCGTCCTGACGTGGCAGCATCCCGCGCGCGGTGTGGTCGTCACAGCGCCGATGGATGGTGATGTGCAGGCCCATATCGAAACCATCGACGACAACGGCGTGATCGGCGTTCGCGTCTTGGCGTCGGGCCCTTCCGCACAGCGTTTGCCGCCGGCGTTTCGCGTCCTCCCCGCCGGTGTTCGTCTGCCGGAGGATCCGCTCTGGAGCAATCATGCGGTGACGCGGATTCGGAGCATCGCCGCCGATCACTCTGCACTGCTGCGGTTCGGAAGCGTGTTGCAGGGCATCGACGGCGTCTTGCGGGCCGAGCTGACAGTGGATCCCGAGGGGATAGCTCTTTCGTCCGTGCTCGTCCGCGAGGGGTTGGCCCAGGTCGATGAAGGGCATCTCGATGCAGCGTCGATGCTTCCGTACCAAGCGGAAGCGAAGCGCGAGCTGCGCGGCCTATGGACGATGCCGGAGGCACTTGCGGAGCTCCGCCAACGGTCGGAGCAGAATGCGGTCATTGCCGCGCTCAACGAGCGGGGCGTACACATCATTGCCAGCATGCGCTCGGGGCGGGTGCTGTCCGGCGCAATGCTTATCTTGCGACCGAGCATCGACGGCGCGCTCTTTGTCTCGGTGAATTCCGGAGCCTATCGGATTTCGAGCGGAGTCCTGCGCATCAACGAAAACATGGCGATCAGCGCCTATGTTTCCGTGCCCATCCCGGGCACCGAGGCGCTCCTGCGGTCACCCATCTGGCACGGCGAATATCTCCCCGTGCGATCGACGACGGAAGCCGTCCTGATGAGCGAAATCCAGCCTCGTTCTTTCGAGGGCGCGCCGGAGTGGATCGAGCTTCTCAATCCGGGTGCCGACCCCGTCGATCTCGCGGGGTGGATGCTCGACGATATCGACGCGGGAGGAAGCCGCCCGTGGGTGGTTCCTATGGGTACGGTGCTCAAACCGTATGAGCGCCTTCTCTTCACGAAAGATCAGACACATGTGACACTCAATGACAACGGCGATGACGTCCGCTTGTTGCGCCCCGACGGATCGATTGCCGATGCCGTCACGCTGCCCGCGATGAAGAAGCTCGAGACATGGGCTCGTTTCGGCCTGCGATGGTGCGCCACCACGCTCCCGACGCCAGGCCAGGAAAACGTCTGCCGCAAGCCATCAATCAAGCTTCCTACCGTGAGAAAAACAGCGGCCCGCAAAGCTGCTCGGGCAACCACCGCGCTCGCTGTCGATCGATTCCCCGTTGCGCAACAAGCGTTTTTTGGCTTCCAGAAGCACTCTGTCGGTATTCCATACCCGAAGATTCTAGCGATGCTGCTCTGCCTTGCGGCCATGGCTCAGGCTGGGGCTTGGTGGCTTGTTCTGCGACGGTGAGAGGTGGGTCTGGTGCCCGAGCGCGAAATCTGCTACAATACTTCGATGCTCACACATACATCAGAGCACCGAATGCTTGCGGCAACCGCCGCGGCAATGCCCCGCGTGAGTGAACGTTTGCGCATTTTTTTGCGTTCGCCGGAAGCATCGCCGGAGGCATTCGACGAGATCGAGCGCCAGGCCATTGCGTCGGGTATGCCGGAGGCGAACGTGAAAACGCTCATGGCCCAGCTTCGTTCAAAAATCAACACGTCCACGAACCGGCCTTCCTCCGGACCCTCCGGTTCTTCCGCGACAACGCCAGCGAGCGGACCTCGGGTCGTGGATGACAGTGAAGAGCCCGAGGAAAACGCTGCATCAGGTCGCACGCTCGCCGAAAGGCGCGACGATGCCGACATCCGCGAAGCAGTCATGATCGGTGGGGGGCTCGGCGTGCTCCCCGCGGCGGCGTTCATCGCGAGTACCGCCCCTCAGCTTGCTGCACTCGGTGGCAGCAGTGCGCTTTCGGCATCGACGATCTTCGCTGCGCCTGCCATCGGCGGCGCGGGACTCGGCTATTACCTCGGCAAGCGCTGGGGGCACCCGTACATGGGCGCCATGGCCGGTACCGTTGGCGGTACCGCCGCAGGGTACGGCGTTTTGGCGGCGACGCCGACGATCGCCGGAGGCGTTGCAAGCTTGGATGCCGGTCTGACCGCTCTTGGCGCCGCAAACCCCTGGGTTGTCGGCACGGGCCTGGTGGCCGGCGGTGCGGGTTTGGGGTACATGGCGGGTCGTAAGTTGATCGGCGGCGACTATGGTGGTGCCATCGGCGCGACCGTGGGCGCTCTCGGCACCGCTACTCCCCTCGGTCTTGCATTGCACGCCACCGGCGGCGCATCGATTGCTACCGTGCTCAACCCCGTCGGCATGACGCTGGCCATGGGTCTCGCTCCGACCGCGCTTGGCGGATACATCGGGTATCAATTGGGCGGCCGCAAAGGCGCAACCGTCGGCGCACTCAGCGGCGCCGCAGTCGGAGGCAGTTTGTGGTGGCTGGGTGCCAACGGCACAGCCGCGACGCTCGGTTCGATTTCAGCCCTCGGGGCACCAGCTTGGGCTCCCGTGCTTGCAGGCGCAGCCGTTCCGGCCGCAGCCGTCGGCGCGCTCTACCTTGGTGGCAAGGTGCATCAGCTTGTCTGGGGCACGCCGCAGAACGTGGGTACGTGGGGCATGCTCGGCCGCGCGGTTGCCTCGCCGATCACCCTGCCCGCGCGCGCTCTTAACTTTGCACATGAGCTTGCATGGGGCACGGACAAGGCAGAGGACTTAGGAACGCAGACGCTGCGTACCATCGCCTCTCCTCTTACTGTACCCGCGGGCCTCCTCTGGAAGCGCCTCGGCCTCGGCGCACTCGCGGAGGGTGTATGGAATGGGATGGATGAAGCATACCAACCCAAGCATTCCGGCATCTACGGTGCTTTGGAATGGATCGGTTCGCGCCCGGGTCAGCTCCTGCGCGGCATCGGATCTGCGGTGAGCAGTATCCCCGCGAAGGGGAAAGGCTTGATGAATTGGCTCTTCGAAAAGAAATCCTCGTAATTTATGCCTCCTTTCGGTCCCGAATTCGGCCCCACCCCGTTCGTCCCCATGGACCCGAACCTGCCCATGATCCCGGGTATGGACATGGGAGCCATGCCTGGCATGGATCTCAGTGGCGGCATGATGATGCCGGGCATGATGCCCGGTATGCCCATGATGCCAGGGATGGATATGAGCGGCATGATGATGCCGGGCATGATGCCCGGTATGCCCCAGCCCTTGTGGCCGGGCTTGCAGCCGACACCGAGTGAAATCCCCGGGTCGCCCGCGTCCTTCAATAGGCCCAACCCCCGCATCCCCGGAACGCTCGAACAGAGCAACTTGCAGCGCATGGGCGTGGAGCTCACGCATGCCATCAGTAATGGAGAGATCAACGACGCCGCGTTCCGCGAGTGGTCTGTTCGTCCGTGGATGGCCTACCCGTTCCTTGCTCAGCGCATGCCCCAAAGCCCGGCGCTCGCCGCGCTGGAACAGTGGTACGCGGTGGCTTCCCAGGCCGGTGATCCACGCCAGGGAGACTTGCTCGCCCAGCAGTGGGCGGCCATGAACCCGCAGATGGCCGAGGTGGCTCGCCAGCAGGTACTGTCGCTCTCGCGCGGCCTCAATGACACGCTCAACGTGCGCAACCGCACGGGCGAGCATCTGCGTGCGCTCCGCGAGAATACTGGCGTCAACTTTCTCGAGACTGGTCTACAGAACGGACGCCGCTTCATCCTCGACGATTTCCGCAATCATCCGGGCACGAGCATCGCACTCGTCGTGTCGGCAGTCCTTATCTACAAGATGCTCAAGGGCACGCGCGCCGGCAAGTTCTTGGCCTACGGTGCGGCTGCAACGGTGATTGGTACGTTCGTTGCCGATCGTTACGGCGTTCGCCTCGGAGAAGTCGCTGCGCGCGTCGCCGAAACCGTCGGTGGCCAGCGCGCGCGCGATGCCGTCGTGAATATCCGCGACACCATCCGCCGTCCGTTCATGGGCCCCGAGGGCGAAGGTTCTGCCATCGGCTACTGGCAGGAACAGCTGGGCATCGTGGGCGAAGAAGATCGCCTCGTCTTCCAGTCGATGCTCGACCAGAACCCACGCGAATTCCTGGAATGGTATTCGCAGGCGCGCGGCTGGCAAAGCTCCAATAATCCGAATTCGATGCGCTTGCCGCCGTCGATGCAGCGCGCGCTCAGCAATGCGCGTATGCCCACCTGGTTCCGCCAGCTCAGCAACGGCCGCAAGGTGGATGCCGTGCTGCGCGTCGCCGATCGCATGTTCCAGCATATTGGTCGCAACACGCCGGGCATGGATCCGGTGGCCTACCTGCTCTCGCGCTACGTAGAAGGCACGCATTTCCAAGACGAATACGGCCAGTGGCAGGCAGCGGTGATGGCGTCGCAGCCCGGCAGCGAGCTCTATCCATTCCGCAACTTGGACCCCGCCGCCATGCGCGACGTGCATACCGGCTTGCAACAGCGCACGCAGACGGGCGCACGCGCCATGGACTTCCGCGACATCCTCATCATGGAGATGGGCCAGTCCGACTGGCACAACCTGCGCAACTACAACGGCGCGGGCTGGAGCGCGTCGGAGGTCGCCCAGGGCATCCAGACCGGCGCGCAGAACACCTGGGAATTCGCCCGCGATAACTTCGGCCGCCCCGTGGTGAACCTCTTCACGACGCACATTCCCAACCTCTGGAACGAGCGCATCAACCCGTTCCTCGCGCGCAACGGCATCACCATCGAGAATTTCCAGACGCAGTTCATGACGGCGTATCGGTCCGCGGTGGCCGCAGGCCGCGAGGTAATCACCTTCGCCGAAGGCACGGTGGCGTGGCGCGTGCTGCGCGACGCGGGACTCCTGACCTACGACAATGCGACCCGCGCGTGGACGATCACCATTGAGCAAGCCGAACGGTTCGCGGTGTACTTGGAGTGGCAGCGCATCGAAGCGCGCGCGAACGCAGCGGGCTTCGGCGCGTGGCGCAACGATGTCCTTGATGCGGGGGGCAACCTCAACGGTACGGTCACGGGTGGTTCGATCGCCTTCGTCCACACTGCGGACATCGGCAACAGGGAGCAAATCTGGACGCTCTTGCGGACGGCCGGCGCCATCACGCAGCCGCCGACGATCGAGCGCAACGTCCCGGCAGCCGGCAACCTCCGCGTCACCATCACGACCACCGAGGCCGAGCGCTTGCGCGCCTGGCTCACGACGGTTAACAGCATGCTGACCCCCGCTCCGGCGATTGACGCCGCGGATCGCGACTATGTCACTAACATGCTCCAGCCTGCCTGTATGGCCGTCGTGCCCCCGCTGACACTCGAGATCCGTGCCGGCCCCCAGGTGCGCTTCCACGATCCGGCGCGCGCCGAACCCGGCAACACGCACATCGCCACGACGCCCCTCGCTACCATCCGCGCAGCAGGCCCCGACGACGCCACCCGCGCCGCGCAGATGCTCGCCCGCTACAACGTCTGGATAGCGCTCCCGGTGCCTACGCGCCGCCTGCAGCCAAACCCGTTCATCTAGCAAGCGGGTACACCAAATCCCGGGCGCTCCTTCGAGCCCGGGGTGGTGCCGCTTTTCCGAAGAAGAGCGGCGATTGTTCATCGCGTCGGGAGCGTTTTGAGGCTGTTGAACGTTTCTTCCGCGAAGCGTTGCGTTTGAGCTTCATCGAACCCGAGGATGACTTCGACGTGCAGGGGATTTCCCTGGTTGAGCAGCCCTTGCGGGTTCTCTGCCAGGAATTTCACGCGCACGCGGTCGATCGTCTTTGCTTCGGCGATGAGTTCCACGGCAACGACCTTGGTGATGGTCGCGCCGGTGAGTTCACCGCCGAAGTCTTCCTCGAGCTTTCTGAGCGCGCTCTTCGCTTTGTTCTGTACGACGGTTTTCCGCGCCGCCGGTAGGCCGGCAAATCCCAGATGAAGATTGTCGCCCTCCACCCGGAACTCGCCGCCGATTGCCCCTTCCAGTTCCTTGATGCGATCGCGGAGCTGTTGGAGGTGGTCGACTTTGGCGACGGCAGGCGGTGTTTCCTCTGTGGGTGCCTCTGCTGCTTTTGGCATCGTGTAGATGAAGCCGAAGTACACGACTCCGCCGATGGCCAGCAGGATGATGACAACGCCGAAGGCCGCCATCGACCAGGTTTTCCAGTCCTTCCGGCCGCTCTCATCCGCCGCTTGGATGATTTTTCCGGCGATGGCCATTACGATGACCCCGATGATGACGCTGATCGTTTGCTGGGGCCAGGACCGGAGCGCCCAGATGACGAGGGCCAGGACGCCCATGAAGAGCACGATGCGCCACAGCAGAACGATCCAGTTCCGCTGGACCCACTGAGCCTTTTTTTTGAGCCATTCGATGGCAACAAGGACGATGCTGTCGTTGCCCTGATCCACGTATTCAGCCCATGCCGCGAACCCGGCGGCAGCCAGGACGAAGGCGACTGCGCCTGCGATCCAGTGTGTCATGATGCCCAGCCCGAGGCTCAGAGCCAGGGCCGTGATGACGTAGGCGACGACGTTTTTCGTTTCCAAGTTTTTCTCCTATGTTTTCGTTTCACCGTCTGCGATATGCAGAAGATGTTGGTTGCTCCCGACGGTGTGAAGGAGCATTATGCATAATAAAACAAATACATAAAAAAGCAAGTATTTTCTCATCCTATACTCAAGAGAAAATCTATTTCAGCTGCAATTTCGTTCTGCCGCCGCGAGGCCCGAGGTCGCCGGAGCTGTCGTCCCAGAGGACGAATTCGATCGCTTCCTGCCCGGCATCCTCGGCGCTGAGCGTTGCTTCCCAGCCCGAAGCCGTTTTGCGCAGCCGCAGAGGGCGGGGGATTTGCTCGCCTGGCTTGGCGATGAAGAGCACCACCTTTGTTTCGACATTTGCGGGCGTGATGTCGCTTGGCAGTTGGACGCTGAGCGTCGTGCCTTTCACGGTCACGCGGCACGTGGGCGACAGGTCGGCGGATTTTTCTGCCTTCGCCGTGGGTTCCGTGCTGTCGGGGATCGGCGAGAGCGGGATTTGGCGGTCTTCAATGCTCGCCGTCCAAACGCCCTCCTTTCGTTCGTGCATCGAAAGCAGAACACCCCCGGCTTGCCGCTCTTCATCCGTAAGATCGACGCTCCAGTCGTTTCCTTGCACGGGTACCACAGTCCGCCCCGCAGCGCCCGCCGCTGCAAAGCGCGGACGGATGGTGAACTGATAGCGTTCGCGAATATTTGCCGGGTTGATGTCGTCGGGGAGAGTGAAGACGAGTCGCTTGCCTTCGCGCGCCACGACACTCAGGTTTTTCCCAAGCTCGACCACCTTGCCGTCCGCGATTCTCTTTTGACCGCCTTTGTCGGGCGGAGGCGGAGCCGTAAACGATTCGTGCATCTTGAGTCCCAAATATGTGGCGAGCAGTGCGAGCGTCACGCTGCTGCCGACGGTCAGGCCGCCACGAGCGTTCCCCCAGAAAAGAGCTCGTTCATACGCCTCTGTACCCTGTTCAACGCGAACGTGCTCGGGCTTGGCCGGTTGCGAAACGCGCTGCGCCATGGCGTCCGCCAGGTTCTGAAGTTCCGTTTGGACTTCGTTGAGTTGCTGGACGGTGATGCGCGTTGGGCTGTGGATGATCATCGAGCGCTCGATGCGGGCGATAAGCGCCGTCGCGCGGCTAGCGATGGTCGGCTGACCAGCTTCGTAATTGAGCTGCCAGAAGCGGTGGTTTGCCACCGCGCGCAGATGGCCCATGACGCCCGTCCAATTGTGGGTGCGCACATCCTCCGCGCCGCGCCAGTCGAGATAGTCCGCGGTCACGCCGGGCGAGGGGTCGTGCCGTCCGTCATGCGCGTTGTCTGCCGCGCGCAGCACGCCGTCCATCGCGCCTTGCGTATCGCCGACTGCGCCGATCATGCCGCGCAGCACGCTGATGGGGCAGTTGATCCGTGCGCCGCCGATGTTCACCGTAAAATCGCGCACGATCGCACGAATGCGGTTATGCACCGAGGCGTCCGCGCCGCGCACCCAGAGGTTTCCCCGCACCATGCTCTGGAGCAAGATGCCGTGGCCCTGGACTTCGGTATGCACGAAGTCGCCGCCGCTCATGCCGAGTTCCGGCACCGTTGTCGTCCAGAAGCTTGCTTCGATGACATCGCTCGCAGCCCCTCCGGATGCCGAACGGATGCGGTCATTATGGGCCATGGCAGCATTGAGCAACCTGCTCAGCGCGTGCAGCAGTTCTTCCAGACGCTCCATGTCATCCGGTCCGTCGTTCAGTATTCGTTGGTTTGCGGGGTCGGTGTCGGTTTCGCGGATGCGTTCCAGCTCCGTGCGGTCTGCGTGGAGGTGTCCGGCATCATGCGATGCTTCCACGCGCAGGCTTTCGTAGCGGGCATTTTCGACTTCCGCCGGCGTGGAGAAGTTCCACAAGAAATTCTTCAGCCCGATACGGCTCCACGTGGAGTTCGACGGAGCGGCATTCTCTGGAGTATCGGAGCCCGAAGGACCGGTCGGAGGGGTTGTTGACATATGTGTATTATGTATTCTACAGAACAAATGAACATATTGTCAAAACATTACCGAGAATTTTTGCAGCATCAACCACGGGGGTGAGCAGAAGCCCACCCCCTTGCGCTAGCCGGTACTGCCATGCGCGCGTGGTTTACGGCGTTTTCTTCACAACTTCCTCTTGGGTGAAGGTGCCGTCTTTTTTCTTGAAGCAGATGCGAGGTCCGGGGGCTGGGAAGTCGGTCGCCGACTTGTAGGTCAACTTGCCGGCCGCAATGAACACGCTGTAGCTTCCTGCCACGAACGCGCCATCACGGACGATGTTGCCCTCACAGACCCACTCCCCATCCGACCGGACGGAGAAGAGGATCTCCTTGCCGCCTTTCCACGACACCTGCTTCAGCTCGTCCTTGCTGAGTTTCTGGAGAGGCTTCTTCGCCTCTTCTTCTTTCTTGACCTTGGTTTCTTCCTGCTTCTTCTTCACGTTCGCCGCGTACTCCTTGGCGTTCGTCTGCATCTTCTCGATCCCCGTGCGAATGTCCGCGCCCAGAGAGGAGTTGTACAGCGCGATGCCGAGGAGGAGCGACGGGAACACCATGAAGCCATCGCCGAGGGTCATGCTTCCCCACGCCGAGTCGCCACGCTTGAGTAGTACCGCTGCCAGCGTGACGAAGAACAGCAGGAGAGCCCAGTCGCCGAACCATTGCAGCGCGACGGTATGCAGCACGTTCCCGATCGCGGTGGGGGCCAACAGCCAGCCGCCGATCAGCGGGGCCAGCGTCAGCAGCAACCAGTCGTACCACTTGGCCGTGCCGCGCTCGCTGCCGCTCCGCGGGGCCAGCACGGTCAGCACCACCACGATACCGAGAATCAGAATCGCCCACATCGAAACATCCTCCAGAGGAATTGGTTTTTATGCACGCGCGATGGTTTGAAGGACCAGCGCGTATATTATTATAGAATATTGTCAAATATAGTCAACAATTTGCTTTCCATTCTTTAGGCACGCCAAAACGCGTGGGGGAGCACGCGTTCCCCATGAGAGCCAGAAGGCCTCATGGGATGTGTCACTGCTTCTTGTACAGCGACGTCTTGCCGCCGACGTGATGGTACTCGATGAACTGCATGGAGTCGCGGGTGTAGGTCGCGATGAAGACTTCCGTCGGCATCTTCCCCGACGGGAGCTTCGGCGTTCCGTCGCCTTCATGCAGCTTGTACCGATCCTTGCCGTTCCAGAACTCGTTGTTCAGCTCCTTGCCAAGCAACGTTTTCGCCCACACCGGGTAGATCGTTTTCCATTCGCGGACCGGCGCGGCCGGGATGGCGGGGGTGACGACGACGGGGTTGACGTTGATGTTGATCACGATCGGCGCGGGGGCCGGGGGCGTGAACCAGACGGGCGGAGCCGTCGGGTAGATGTAGCTCGGGTAGTACGTGTAGTACGCCGTCGGCAGCGGGTACGCCGTGCCGCCGTAGTAGTAGTGGTACTGGTAGTAGTAGCCGTAGCTCTGCGCCTGTGCGGAATTGCCCCCGCACAGCAGGGCGGCCAGTACGATGGCCAGCGTGAACGCGCGTTGCATCTTCGGTCCTCGGTTGAAGTCAGTTGTTGCGTGCTCCCCTCACGGGATGCCCCTTCCAGTGTCTGCGCTCCCCCGCAGTCACCTTTGTAGGGTATCTCGCGAAGAGAGCGCCTCCTGGAAGAGGCGTCGATAAGGGGAGGATGGTGTTGTGAAGGAGCTTCTCTGAACTATGCAATATTATGTATTTTATTGTATTTTGTCAAATACAGTCTGTTCTGTGCTTGATCAGCGAAACATGCCGGTTTCTTTGCCAACCACGCCATAACATTCGTCGTCACACCAAACCTCTCCGACCACTCGTGCATCGCTTGAGCAACCGTCAGGGGGCTTGGGAGACTTGGCACGTCTCCCTCAACCCCCCGACACCCCCGTCACCCTCTCGCGGCAGCATGCTTTTCCGGAGAATGAACCGTGTGCAACCCTCATCCCACCTGTACACGAATGGGTGCAAGCAGAAGACACTCGTCGTCGCTCCCTCGTGTCGCCTGGAAGACGTTCGTTGCGGTGTCCGTGAGCGCAGCGTGAAACGCAGGCACCTGTTTGACGAAGCCTTCTCAGAAGAAGGCGAGGAGCCTGCCTGCGTAGCGAGCACGCGGAGAACACCGCAGAAGGTCTTCCACAGCGACGATTTTTCCTCCCACTTTTTCTAAAAAAGTGGGAAATAGAGTTTGCTTGGCTTAGAAAAGAAATCACCAACTTGCACACAAACACAGGCTTCTCTGAAGGCAGCTGCAAACCCCCTTCTTGCAACAAACCCCACTTTTATGCTACAATGTTCAACGAACACACAAAAACTCTCATGACTCCGAACCCCGCTGACTTCAAGGGCGTGGATAACGAAGAGCTTGCCAAGCAGCTCTACGACGTGCTGATGGCCGAGATCGAACCCGACCTCATGCTCGAGAGCATTCCGACGCTCGATGCCAAGTACCAGGGTGAAACACCCGAGGACCACGCTAAGCGTATGAAGCGCTACGAAGCCGCCTACAAGAAGTTCGACGCGGAGTTCAATGCCTTCATGGCGGAAGTGAACGCCGAGGTACGCACCACCAAGCGCAGCGCGCTTGAGGCCAAGGAGCAGGCCGCCCAACAGAACGATAGTCAAGCACTCCAATCTCTCGAGTCAGCGTTCAGCTGATCTCCCTTCCCCCCTCCTTTATGGAGAAGTACACACACACGTTCCGGTTCGGCTCCAGCGCATCGCTGCGCGAGCACCGCATGGCGCGGATGTCGCCCTCGGTGCACGAGACGCACGCCGAAGGCCTGCTCGACGAAGCTCGTCGAGAAGCGGAATCCGGCGCAGATGCGGCGCTGACACGCATTGATGCAATCCAAACCCGCCTTTCGACGTACATCGGCACCGTTCCGGTTGCCGAGCAGCCTGCGGTCAACGCCCGGCTTACCTCGATGATTGCGCTGCGTGCCCGCGTTGCCACCGAACGTACTGAACTTACAGCCATTCGCGAGCGGATCAATAGGGATGTCACCGACCAGACCACGGCCCGCCCCGCAGTTGCCGCAGACAGGGACAACCCGGCGAATGCCTGGGCCATTGCCGTCGAAGGCAAAACGAATGCTTACTACGCTGATATCTCGACCTTGATCGGCCTTGCCGTTGCCGATCGTCCAGCCAACTTCCGAGTGCGCCTACAGGAGTACTTCACTGGTATTTCACGCTTGCGCGCTCTGGCACCGGCTAACCCCCGTCTCAATATGAGCACGCTCGCTGCTCCTCCGGCCGGCGCTCGCGCCGCCGGTTGGCCCGTGGGCGGTGATGCCCCTCGTACGGCAGCTGAGGCACTTGGCGATCAGGAGAAGATCATTAACGGCGATCCCACGGCTCCGGACAACTCGCCCCAGAAGCTCGGCCTTGTCCGTGTCGTCACGGAGTTCCTTGCGAAGAAAAACAGTACTGCACCGGGCGATGTCGTCCGTACCGCCGTGCTGCGTAATTACCTGGAGAATACTGTCCGCGACCAGATCGCCCCGCGTCTTTTGGATGATGTGAAGGACATCGCCGATGGTTTGAACCCTGGTGGCTTCCACCAGCAGGCCGAGCGGGTTGCAACCACCATGTTCCAGTCTTCCAGCTTGGTGCAGAGCGAGCTGAATCGCGCCTTTGCCGTTGTCGCTCCTTCCACAACCCCTTCGACGACTCCCTCCACCGGACCGACCTCCACGCCCGAAGGCGCGTTCAACGCGCTGCCCACGGGCATGCGCCCCTTCGCAGAGCAGCTCCGCAACGGCATCGTTGCCGGCACGGACACCGGCCCCGCGATCGCGGGCCTCAACGCCCAGCTCGCCAGTATCGGCGACGGCGCTCGCCCCGGCATCGTCGAATTGCTCAACACCTATCTGCGCAACACGCCCAAGATGGTCCGCCTCACGGGCGCCGTCTTGTCGGTCGTCGATCGCACGGCGACATCCACCGGCGCACCCGGCACGTATCCTCCGGCAGGCCCCGGCGTGATGGGCGCGCTGCCGCCGCTGCCTCCGGGCATGGAGCAGCCTGCAAACGCGTTCTTCAACCAGGCTCGCCCGTTGCTCGGCTTGCTCCAGAGCATCGGCTTCCTGCCGCCGTCGTTCACCGTGGCGCTCAACGCCATGAACGGCCGCGAGGTCGCCACATTGCAGACGGAGCTTACCGCCCGCAACCAGCAGCTCGCCGAGCGCCGCGCTCGCCTTGGCACCCTTGCCCCCGGCTCCGCCGAGCGCACGCAGGTCGAAGGTGAGATCCGCGCGCTTGAGTTCCGTGTCCAGCAGCTCACCCAGCAGATCGCCACGCTCCGCACCGCCACCACGACGGGTTCGCCCGAAATGCAGGCGCTCATGCGCCAACTCATGACACAGTTCCTGCGTATGCAGCGTCAGGGCGGACAGATGGGCATGATGCCCATGATGCGCCCGGGCGGCGGCGGCTTTGACCTCTACGGTATGAACCAGCTCGGCAACAGCGCCATGGGCTACGGCTACGGCCGCGTCGGCCCCATGGGCGGCGCCATCGGCTACTACCCGCAAGGCTACGGCCCCAACGTCTTCACCGGACCGGTTTCCGTGATGGGCGGAGCGCCCATGATGGGCCCCCCGATGATGGGTCCTCCCATGATGGGCCCGATGATGGGTCCGGGACCGATGCCCTTCCCTCCGCGCCCTCCGATGATGGGCGGCGGCATGGTGATGGGCGGCGGATTCTTCACCGCACCCAAGCCCTCCGGCAACGACAGCCGCCCCGTCTAATCCATCGACATTCGTTGAAGTCCTTCCATCGGAATTCCCCGGGGGCGGAGGGACATCGGTTCCCACGCCCCCTCTTCAATCCATGCCGTTCCAGCCAGAATCTCCTCATGGGCAGGACATGATGCATCCGGGGATGATGCACCCGATGCAGTGGCAGCAGCGGCAAACGCAGATGATGCAGGGGCAGATGCCGCAGGTGCAGCAATCTATGAACTCCTGGTCGCAGATGGGCCCCCAGATGGGCCCAACGACCATGCGCACGTCGCCCTTCGTCATGCCGGGCATGCCGTCGCAACCGCAGCTTGGCGGCTGGCCGTCGGCCATTCCGCACCAGGCGAGCGGACCGGTGTGGGGCAGCCCCGACCAGCGCTTTGCGATTCAGTCATTCAACGGCGGCGCGCCGCAGCTCTTCAGCTCGCACCGGCCCGGCGGCCCCATGCATCACGTCACCTCCAACCACGGCGTGCCTCCGCAGGTGCGCTTCCAGCAGATGAACTACGGACGGCAGTTCCAGTTTCCGCAGCCGGGTAGCCCGTACCTGGCCCCTGCCCGCCCGTACGCGCATGCATTGAATCCCGGCATGTACCCCGGCCTTCCGAGCGCCTGGGGCAACATGCCGCAGGTGAACATCAACCGTCCCGGCATGTACCAGGGCGGATATCCGCAGATGGGCCGAGTTCCGGGAGCTCCGTACGGAGCTCCACCCAACATGGGCCCGACGCCCTCGAATACCAACGTGAGCGTGGAGTGGGACGCACAGGAGCAGCAGCTCAACGGTCAGTACATCATGAATGTCCTTCAGCAACTCTCCGTCGCTGGGCAGCGCATCGAGGTGCAAGGCGTGAGCGGCACGTTCCATCTGCGCCACAACATTCCGCCGTCCCGCCTCGCGGAGCACGGCGCGGAGCTCCAGAACATGGCACAACGCCTCACCATGGCGATCCAGTCGATGGGCCCCATGCGCGTCATGAGTGACGGCATGCGCATCTGGGCGGAGGGTGCGTCGGGCCAGGCGGTGGTCGTCACGCGGACGCAGACGCTCGTCGGCCGCGGACCCGTCCGCGTCGGCAGCGGCTCCTGGCAGGGCTCCGATGGAAGTCAGGTCACCTGGGGCACCACTGCGCGCGGCGATGAATTCCGCATCCAGGGCCCCGGCGGCAGTGCGCGCGTCGTGGAGCTGCAGGACGGCCGCACCGTGCGCGAAATCTTTAACGGCAGTTCCACCCCTGTGGCGACCGTGTTCTACGACGGCCGCACCGATCGCCCCGCGCTCGTGCGCATCAACGGCCAGCAGGCGTCCGTGTCCGCCGGTGCCGACGGCACAGGCGCCCCGATCCAGCTTCCTCACGGCATGCACGTCGTCGGCGAAGGTGGCCCCGTGTCTCTCAATCAACGTCCGCAGAGCCCGGATCATGCACGCCAGATGCTCCAGCAAATGGGTCGACAGCTTGGTTCGCCCGAGGCGATCGGCGCGTTCGTGTCATCGTACTTCACCGTCGAAGACAGCATCACGCGCACCGGCAACCGCATTCGTACGGCTTCCACCGTGAACTTCGAAGCGGAGGCTGCGGGCCAGCAGTACATCCAGTCGGCCGAAGAATCGCTCATGCGCGCCACCGGCGACTGCGAGGACTTCGCCGTGCTCGCGAGCAGCCTTCTGGATGCCGCGGGCATCAGCAACATCGTCGCTCGCGCCACCCCCGGTCACTACGTGTGCGCCTATCTGGAACGTTCGTCGAACGGGGGATACATCCTCTGCAAGATCGACACCGGCGGGTTCCAACGAGTGCCGCGCGTCTATCGCAATCCTGCCGAAGCCATGCAATCCATCTGGAGCGGCGGCGGTCGCAGCGGCGTCGACTGGGAACTCACCAGTACCCAGGGCATGCCGCCCGAAGCGCAGGGTCGCGCCCGCGAGGTGGCTGCACGCGGCGGCGGCATCTCGGCCATCGTCACCAATACCATTCAGGGCGGCAACGCCCAACATGCGTTCATCGGTTTCGGGGATTTCGATTGGAACCAGATCGTCCACAATCGTGGCGGCGGCATGTCCGCGCCGCGCCCACCCTCCTACGGCGGTATGCCCGGGATGCCTGGTATGCCCCAGGGGCGGCCCGGCTATCCGGGTATGCCGCAAGGACCCAGCGGCTACCCCGGCATGGGTCCGGGCATGGCACCCTACGGCACCCGGCCCGGTGCGCCGCGCGTGATTCCGGGCACTCTGCCCTACGGTGGTATGCGTCCTTCAGGCCCGCCGTCCTATGGCAACTTCCCCGGTGCTCCGGGGCAGTATCCGCCGGGCATGCTGCCGGGAACCTCGCCCTACGGCGGGTACCCGGGCACTCCCAGCGGCTCGCCGGAAGGCATCCTGCCTCCCGGCCCAGGCGGATATCCGCCCTATTTCCAATAAACGACCATGCCCTCCACACCGACCGCTTCCGGCATGACGCTCTCCGCTTCGCTCCCCTCGGTGCGCGATGCGTTTGAGGCCTTGTTCTCACAGAAGGATGCCACTGCTGCCGCCGCAGAACAGACGCCTGACGTGTTGCGCCGCCGCATTGCTGGTCTCCAGGAAAGCTGGCGCCGTCTCAACGAAGGCATGAACCAGTGGGCGAACCTGCTCGCTATGGCGCGCGACACATTGCGCGACATCGCGGTTGCCGCACAGCCTCTCGCGGCCGCTGCCTTCGCCACCCTCGATCCGCTACTCCAGAGCGATATCCCCGAGCCCGATTGGGAGAGCGCTCTGCAGGCGCCCACCCCCCAGATCTTCCTCGACATGCGACGCGATGCTGTGGAGCATCTTGAGCGCCGCCTCGCATTGCTGACGCAATTTTCCATGAGCTGCCAAGGCCTGTGCCTCCAAGCGGGGTGCGTGGTGCCGGAGGAGTTGCTTGCCCTGCTTTCGCCGCCGTTTCGCGCCCAGCAGCTGGCTGCTCAGCCTACGGGCGGTCTTCCTGCGCAGCCCCAGATACAGCCGTCGTCGACTGCTTCGGGCATGCAGTTTGCCCCGCAGATCCGCCAGACCGGCTTCGCGCCGGCGGGCAAGGCGGCCGAGGTGGTCGGCACCATCCAGGAGCAGTTCACCGGCAAGAGCGACCAAGCTTCCATGGCCGCCCTGCGGCAGGCGCAGTCACTCAAAACGCTGCTCGAACGCTGGTCATCCCCGGAGGAATGGTCTTCGCTCACCGAAGAGGAGCGCAATCGCCGCTCCGCGCTCATGCAGTCGCTGTGGGATCGTGCCCAGCACCTGGCGTCGGATGCTTGATTTTCTGGGGTAAAAAAAGTATAATATACATAACACATACGCCATTCCTCGCCGATGCCTTCCACACCAAACCCACAAGGCTTGCCTCCCCCGGAGTGGATTTACGACCGATTCATGTCGGTGATTGAGCCGGAGCTCACCAGCGCCCGTTTACCGTACCTCGACATGGAGTACAAAGGTGAAACGGCCGAGGAGCACGGGCTGCGTATGGAGCGTTACGGGAGGGCCTTCCGCACGTTCGGCGATCTGCTCAAGGAATTCAGCGGCTATCTCTATGTGCAGGCGCAGGAAATCCAGACGCACCGGCGCAATGATCGCGTCACGAAAGAAGAAGGGGAGCGGGTGTGGCAGCTCAAAATGGCCGACGAACTTCTGGGTGCCGACGCCGCTTCTTCCCGCATGTCTGTATGAACCACCGCATCGCTTTCTCGACGGCCGCGGAACGTCGCCTGCTTGCGCAGCATGCCGCTCCCGAGAACAGACCGACGCCCCCCGAGGGAGCCGGTGAAACGCCGCGCGACATCGAATCCGGCGTCCAGGAAGCGCTCAAATACGTGAATCAGTTCTATGCCTCACCCGGCTACCAGAATGTGTATCAGCAGTACGGCTCCCAGGGTGTGGATGCCTCGATGTACATGTTCATGCAGCAGCAGGGGATGAGTGGCTACCCGGGCATGCAGCAGGGCAACCAGCAATATCCCCACATGTACTACGGCCAATACGGCCAGCAGGCGAATCCCTACGCGCAGTACATGCCGCCGTATTACAACGGCATGCCGCAGTCCGACCCTTCGAATTCGCCTTTCATTCCTGGTGGCCGCCGAGTCCCCCAGCGGCCCAGGAGACCCGGCTCTTCGTCGCAATCCGGCCCGCCGTCGAACCCGTATGCGCCGTATGGTGGCCCGCCGTCGAACCCGTATGCGCCTCCCTATGGTCCACCCCCCGGCGCTCCCGAGGTGACGCCCGGCGGCGTGCTCGCTTCCACGGAAATTCTGAATGCCACCTCCCTTGTTGCCGTCAAACTCCCGGGCACCGGTGGCGTGCAGCAATCGGTGTACGTGAACAGCCGCACGCTCAGTGTGGAGCCGGCAAACGGCAACGCGCTTCTAGCGGCGGCCGGCGTGCGCGTGCGCCCCACGCGTTTCGGCGATATCCATACATTCCGCTTCGAATTCACCCGGCCGGGGCTTTTCTCCGTGGGCTGGAAGGATCAAATGGAGCGCAACCCCTACCAGTGGCAGGACATTACCGTGTCGGGTTCGGCAAGCCCCGGAGTAACGCCGCCTGGCGCAATGCCGCGCGGCCCCGACGTCGCGCCAGGTGCCGGTTACAATCGCGTCGAATATTCCGAGACGGCACGGTCCTTCATTCAAACACGTCTCGATTGGGTGCGTACCACTGCCGAAGATCCGAACTCGGTGTACCGGCAAATGGCCAATGACTACGATTCCAGTGTTCGGACCAGATTGGATGCCAGTATCGATCGTACTTCCGATGGTGTCACGCTCAAGCGCGTCAATCCTCCGGAGCATGGCCGCAGGTACGCTATCGAAGTCAATCATGGTGGTACGACCGAACGTTGGTACGTTGCAGCGGCCGTCACCAACCATGTCATGGAACAAAATATCGTGTTCCAGAATGCCTCAGATATGCTCATGCAGGCTGCAGGTCTTACGAGAACCTTCTTGGCATCACCCGGTCTTAACGGCTCTGCCATCAAGGAAGCATTGCAAGTTGCGCGCAAACGCCGCGCGAGCGAGACCAACGACGCCGCAAACGTCCGGAACTTCGATCTCCCGCGTGGCGAGTCGATCCTCTACACGGGTGTCTTCGATCAGACCGATCCCACCGAGGAGAACCATGCCCGCAACTTCGGCTCATTCCTCGGCAGCCGTGGCTACAACATGGTTGGCGGCGGCAACGACACCTTTGCCGCGGGTAGGGACTTGCTTGGCACCCTCGAGTCGCGTTTCGATGCTGCCTACCGCGCCGGTATCAAGAATCACTATCTGTATTTCTCCGTCCACGGCGATACTACGAGTGTAGGATTTGGTATCCCCGGCGGAGGCAGGATTGATTTGGAGCCGAGCCAGCTCATGAACTTGTTCAAGAAGAGCAAGTACAACGATTGCCGCTTCGTGCTGCGCATGAACTGCTGCAACAGCGGCGGTTTCCAAAGCGGGCGCATGGCGGAGCAATTCCGAGCTGCCGGAGAGTCCGGACGCATCAGCGTCTTCATCCAGACCAAGCCCGAGCTCCCGAACCCCATCCGGACCACCGACAGCAGAACGAGGAACCCCGACGGCAGCCGCAGCCGCAACTTCGATACGCCCTACGACTACTACCTCGTGCATTTCTTGAACCAGGGCATGACGTACGGCCAGGCTCATGTCGCCGCCGACGAAGCCACCAAACGCGCGTGGCCCGGCCTCGACGCCGGCGTCTTCCGCACCACACCCACCGGCGGCGTCGAAACGGCGAGCTTCCGCCCTGACGGTCTGTCTGCTGGCTCCGACGTGGTGTAAACACCGGAAATGCTTGGTCATCCTCGAGTGGCGACGCTACCATGCTGCAGATTTGCACCATGGCGAAGCTTCTCCTGCATGACGGCACGACGTATTCCGGTGCATCATTCGGTGCCGAAAACGATGCCCATGGCGAGGTGGTTTTTACGACGAACATGGTGGGGTACCCCGAAAGCCTCACGGACCCCAGCTTCCGCGGGCAGATCCTCGTGTTCACGTTTCCACTCATCGGCAACTACGGCATCCCGAGCGAGGAGCGTGATGCGCGAGGGTTTTCCGCGTTGCTCGAAAGCGAGGCCGTGCACGTGCGCGGCGTTGTCGTTGCTCAGGAGAGCCGCTTCAAGAGCCACCAAGCGTCGGTGAGCTCCCTCCACAACTGGCTCGAACACCACAAGATCCCCGGCATTTCCGGCGTCGATACCCGTGCGCTCACCAAGCGGCTCCGCGAGCATGGGGTGATGCTCGGGCGCATCGCACAGAAGGACGATGCCGTGCTCGGCACGGTGCCCGATCCAAATCTGCAGAACCTTGTCGCTGAAGTGAGCTGCGGCGAAGTGCTGACGTACGAACCCCCCGGCAATTTGCCCGACGCCCCCACGATCCTTGCCTACGACTGCGGCATGAAGCGCAACATTCTCCGCAGCTTGCTCAAGCGCGGCGCGCGCATCGTCCGTGTCCCCTGGGATTACGACATCGACAAGCACGTCGGCGCCATCGACGGCGTCTTCATCAGCAACGGGCCCGGAGACCCGAAGCAATGCGTGCCCACGATTCGCTCCATCAAGCGGGCGATCGAGCGCGACATCCCCACCTTCGGTATTTGCCTAGGCAACCAGCTGATGGCGTTGGCCATCGGCAGCGACACCTACAAGTTGAAGTACGGCCATCGCGGAGCCAACCAACCGTGTCTCATGCACGAGTGTCGCGAAGGCGTCTGCGTTCCGTCCAAGCGCTGCCTCATCACCTCGCAAAACCACGGCTTCGCCGTCAATGAAGAGCTGCCCAAGGGCTGGTCGGTGTGGTTCCGTAACGCCAATGACGGCACGGTGGAAGGTATTCGCCACGAGAGCGATCGTTTCCGCGCCGTGCAGTTCCACCCCGAAGCCTCTCCTGGACCCGAGGATGCCGCGTTCCTCTTCGACGAATTTCTGGCCATGATCAAGGCGGCCAAAGCGTGAACTCGTGGTACAGTGGGCTTCTGTGGCTACACCCATCTTTGCCGTACGCTGCCTCAAGAATGCGGTCATCGCCCGCGGGACGCACGAGATCGTGCTGGAGCGCCCCGAGGGGTTTGCGTACGAAGCCGGGCAGTTCGTCCTGTGGCGTGTGCCAAGCCTCGATGATCCATCCGATATCCAGCCGCGCGCCTATTCCATCGCTTCTTCGCCCGAGGAAGACACGCTGCTCTTCATCATCAAGCGCAAAGACGGCGGCAGGGCGAGCCGCTGGATTGAGCATGCGCTTCGCGAAGGGGGGAGTGTCGATATCCAGGGGCCTTTCGGACGTTTTGTTCTCGAGCACGACGGGCGGCCGCTGATGTTTCTTTCCACCAGCACGGGCATCGCGCCGTTCCGCTCGCATGTGCGTGCGGCGCTTGCCAGCGGCGATACACGCCCCATGGACGTCGTGTTCGGCGTGCGCAGCGAAGAGGATCTCTTCTGGCTCGAAGAGTGGTCGGCGCTGTGCGCCAAGCATCCGCACGTTCGCCTCCATGTCACGCTCTCCCAGCCGAGCGCGGCGTGGAAGGGGCTGCGCGGACGCATCCAGCAGATCACGCCCACCATCCTGCCGGATCTCTCCGGCCATACCGTGTACGTATGCGGCAACCCCGACATGACGGCGGAGGTGAAAAAACTCTGTCTCGAAACGTGGGGCTTGCAGAAACAGCATTTGCATGTGGAGGGGTTTATTTAGGTTTTCTTTGCTACATAGAGAAATTCTCTTTCCCACTTTTTTAGAAAATTGCCGTAACGAGAGATGCCGATTTCTTTGTCACCACACAAAGAAACCGGCGAAAGAAAAGTCTCCGCCGCCAAGTGCACACTCCGCACCGCCCCGGGCCTCGTCGTCGGACGGTCCAAGGTTTCCCGTCCGACTCCTCGTCTCGTTGGCGCAGCTCGGTTCGCTGCGCCACGACACGGCGGGGCTACCCCTCACACCCCCCGTGGCAGCGGGGCCGCGCCAGGTTGGTAGAAGAAACCAGGCTGCGCTTCTGTACAACATTCTTCTGGTTCGGATGTTCGATTGATTCTTCGCGATGGAGCAGCCCGGCGGCCCTCCCGTTCTCCTTCCTCCCGATGTGTATACCTAGGAGAGCGGTAGACGGCGATGCCGTGTTGGGGTGGCCCGCCGTCAACGCCGGGGGTGGTGCCGCAAGTGGAGTGGGGGCTTTGACGGCACGCGCTTGGGCTCCACCCTTGTCGCTTGGACAAGGGTGGAATATTCGTGTGGTTGGCAAAGAAACCGGCATGTTTCGTTGGCAACTTTTTCTAAAAAAGTGGGAATAGAGTCTGCTTCCCAAGCGGCCCTACTGCAAAGAACTACTCTCCCCACAACACCACCGTCGATTGCTGCACTAACCGCACATCCCGGCTCGATGTTCCGTTATCGAGATCCACCGCGATCATCGTCACTTTGAGCGCCGCCGCTCCGGCCGCATGGAGCTTAAGTGTTGCAGGGAAGGCACCAGTGAAGCTCACGCCCGCTCCCGACGCGATGCTCACCCGCCGCATGCCGAGCACCGGAGGCTCCATCGTCATCGAATCAATAGGAACGTTGCGTACTTCGGAGCGTTTCCAGTCGGCGGGCACGAGCAGGCCCAAGCCCGACGTTCCGGTGTTATCGGCCGCGAACAACAGCTTTCCGTTACTGCGTGTCGCCGTCACCGTGAGGGTGGCGACGTGTTGATGGTCGATGCCGATGACCACTTCGCCGCCCGCGGGCGGGAGCACCGCCGCTGAGAATCGCAGCGACAGGGCGGCGAGCGGTGCGAGGATGGCCGCTGCCGCAAGTGCGGCGAGGAAGACAGATGGGCGCATAGACCAGGGGCATATTCTAGCAGGAAATCGTTGTCGTCTTCGACCCAATCTGCTACAATGACTTCGTGATTTGGGATCCGCACACGTTGCACCTCATCCTCCAGCGCATCCGTCAGCAGATGCGTTGCCCGCAATGCGGGGGCAAGGTCCCCGTGGAATTCACGTCCGTCCGCATGACGGGGGACGATTTTCTCTTGATGCAGCTCAAGTGCGAGGCGTGTGATGCCTACATCGTTCTCCATGCCTCTCTCCAGAGCCTTACGAAGGGCGTCATCGAAACCGAGCCCGAGAAGACCGGCGTGAACGCTTCGACCCAGCTGTGCTCGGAGGGTGTTGACGTCGGTGAGCTGCGCAAGGCGCTTGCGTCGACCAACGGTTCGTTCGGCAGTCTCATCGAGCCGACGAAAGAAACCGACATCGCCTGAATCGCCGCGTATTCTTGAGGAATTTGGCGCTTTTTGCTATGATTAGGGGAAACCCCTATGGATCTCGCCAGCTTCCGCGCGTACGTGCTCGCCATGCCCTTGCTGCCGCCCGCGGTACGTGAGGCGCTCGCAGACGCCGGTGAGCGTTTTCAGGAGTCTGATCGCATCGCCATCGTCCGGATTCTGCGCAAAGGACTGGAACAACATGCAAGCCTGCTGCATGAGGGCATCAGGCAGATCGAAGAGCTCGTGAAGAAGGGCGGCAAAATGATGCGTGCATTGGATGAGCAGAGCGAGCGTTCGTCGGAAGCTCTACCCGACTTTTCTTCCGCCGCATGATCGCGAGCCTTCGCGAACGACGGCTTCTGAACCAGGCTACCAACCCCGAACAGGCACGCGAGCCTGCCGCCACTCCTGAAGGAATGCCGGCCGCCATGCAGGATGCCGGAGATTCCTCTCCGGAGCTTGTGAACACGTTTTCGCAGGCCACACATGCATTCGAGCCTATGTTCAAGCGCTATCCCGAGGCTATGCAGCAGCAGCTCTGGCCGCAGATCCAGGGGGTCTACGCCACCATGACGGAGGGCATTGAGCAGAACTATGACGGGATGCTTCAGGCAATCCAGAAGTACTCCGCCATGAACGGCGCCTGGCCCAACGATGTCGTCAGCTCGGCGAGTACATATCCTCATGGTGGCCAGAGCGACGCCTACCCACAGCCGGAGACGTGGTATACGCCGTCGCCGGGCGGCACGTCTGCGGTTGGCGCGGACGCAGATGGCGCTGTGCAGACGAAAGGTGAGCCGGAGCGCGTTGCAGATGCTCCTTCCGGAGGCTTTGAGGATTTTCCTGAAGCGATGAGGATCTTCGGAGCATCCACGTTCCGCATGGTGCCTGCTGCTGCGCCACTGGCATGCACGACGCTCATCGGCGGCGTCAGCACCGTCTACGACCTTGGTGCCGATGGCCTACTCAAGACGGGTGGCAAGGCAGTGGATATTGCAGCATTGCCGTTCAGCCTGGGTCGCGCCGGAGGCGCCGTAGCGTTTGCATCGCGCGTCGCCGGGCGTTTTACGTTCCGCTCCGGTGCAGAAGCTCCCATTACGCGTGACGTTGCTCCGGAGCCTCGTCGTCCGTCGGCATTCGTTGCTTTGCCGTCGCGTTTCATCAGGAACCAGCCGAGCACGTTCTCCATCGATCCGGCCGATGCGCCCGTCACGGTCGATGTCACCGATGGTGACGCCACCAAGCGCTATGCAATCCAGGCAAACGGTACGATCGCCACCCCTGATGACACTCTTGCGCCATTCACTGTCACCCGTCTGCTGGGCGCGATCACGATCACGCCGAAGAGCGGTACATTGTATGCGTTGAAGAACGGCGCGGCGGAGTCGCGTATTGCCGTTGCCGATACTGTCGTCGTGCCAAAGGGCCTCACGCTCCTTACAGCCAATCAAGAATCGCGTGATGCGCTGAGGTTGCGAGCGCAGCGGGGCGATCAGCTGCTCACCAAGCCACTCTTCGATCAGCAGGATCTCTTTCGCTTGCAGCGAAAGAAGCCCTTCGTGCTTGACGAATATCGCGAAGGCGATGTTACGGGCGCCGATGCCATAGGCGACTCAGCTGCCGATCAGGAATTTGGAAAGCTCGTGAATGCGTTGCCATGGGGAAGTACGATGAAGCATCGCATTGAAGGGCGCCTTGTTCATATGAGCTACCGAGGTTGGATGCGAACGTGTGACACGGCAGGCAAAACGCCTGCAGCCGCGGCAGCACTGGTCAGAGAGGAGCTTGATGCCCTCTTCATTGCTCGTGGCAGATCCTTGGGAACGCAGGAGAAATTCGATTATTACCAATCGCTTGATCGCTGCTTCACAGGGGCAACGCGATGGAGCGACGCTGGCACGACCGTCGAAGTCTTCAAGGATGCCAAGGCGAATGACTGGGAGCATTTCGGATGTACCCGCACCGTCAATGGCGTCACACAGCGCTGGTTCGCTTCCGTATTTACAACGCGCAGTGCGCAAGGCGTCGAAGGCAGTATCACACTGCGTCGCGCCGATGATCCCTCGACGCAAATCAATGTGGAGCTCCAGAACATGTTCACCAACATTGAGGCTGGAATGCCGGCCATTAAGGCCGAAGTGGAGCAAGCCATGCGTCGTGCGGAGGCAATCCGTGCTTCGGAGCGGGCCGATGCCGCACGGATACGCACGTTCGAGCTCCCGCGCGATCGGCCCATTGGGTATATCGGACTCTATGATCGCAATGAGAATATGACGAAGAACACGATGACCGATATGCCGCGCATGCTCGCGAGCAGAGGGCATACGTTCGTGACATCCGGCGACGTCGCCACGCCCGTGAACCGCGCTCCGTTGGCCATGATGGAAGAGCGGGTGACGGAACTGTATCGCAGCGGAGTGCATGATTTCTATATTTCCCTCGGGGTCCATGGCTCCATGACGGGTATGGCGTTCAGGGACGGCTCGGAGCGCTATCCGCTCACGCCCGAGCAGATTGGCACGCTGGTGGATGCGCATCCGGATTGTCGCTTCACTTTCGATGTTATCGCTTGCCATACCGGCGGCCTGGATGCGCCAAATCTTGGTACGAACCTCTATACCGAGCTTTCCAGTGCGCACGCCGGGCGCGTGACCGTGTTCGTCCACACGAAGCAAATCGTCAATAATATCGCCACCGGGATTCGCAATGGCGGACGCGATTGGAGCGATGCTACGTCGTTCTACACGTTCTTCCTCTTGCATTACCTCGATCAGAAAAAGCCCGATGGCTCTCCTCTGTATACGTATGGCGAAGCGCATCTCCTGGCTGACGAGGCGATCAAAAGGACGTTGCCTGGTCTTGATCCGGCGGTCATCCGCAGCGGTGTTGCAGGCGGCGAGCGCACGGCGCGCTCCGATGCGCATCCTCCTCTGCCTCCGGGCATCTCGCCCGGCGCAAGCGCGTAAACGGTCATTGTCTTATGCGAAGATGTCCGTATTGCTTCAATCGGGCTTTTTTGCTATAGTGGCGAGAAACACACATGGACTCCGCCACCTTCCGCGCCTTCGTGCTGGCCATGCCTCTCCTGCCGCCTCCGGTGCGTCAGGCGCTTGCCGATGCCAGCGATCGTCTGAAGGAAATTGATCGCATCAGCATCACCCAGCTCCTCCGTGATGGTCTTGATGCGCACGCACGCGTCGTGCAAGAGGGGATCGATTCCATGGACCAGCTCGTGAAGAAAGGGGAGAAGCTCGGCCGCAGCTGCAAGGAAGAACAGGAACGTCAGAGTGAGCCGCTTCCCAATTTCGACGCATAGCATGTCGCATCGTTTCTCCGAACGCCGGCTTCTGTGGCAATCCGCTCCTCCGGAAAGCGGTGCCGTGCCCACGCCTCCCGAGGCTGTGCAGCAGACGACCGAAGCCCCCCAACAGCTTGATCTCAACGTCGACGGCTTCGCCGCGTTCTGCCTGCAGATGTGCAACACCTTCGCGCAGATGTCGCACCGGATGCAGCCCATGTTCAACCAGTACCCGCAGATGCAGCAGCAGATGTGGCCGCAGATGCAGGGCGTGTACGCCAACATGATGCAGGGCATCCAGCAGAACTATTACGGGATGGTCTACAACCTGCAGAACTATCCGGCGATGAACGGTACGTGGCCCAACGGTACCTTCGATACGTCGGGCATGTACCCGTATGCCAACCAGAGCTACGCCTACCCCAGCCCGTGGATGTGGTACGCGCCTCCCGGCGCCTCTCCCTACCCGGGCATGACGCCTCCCGGCTCCGCCCCCGAGGGCGGGCAGGAGCGCATGCTGCTCCTCCAGAACGTGCGCACGACCATGACGAGCCTCACGCTGCGCAACCCGCAGATGGGCGTCTTGCTCAACGACCAGACCATGCAGGTGACGGTGCAGTTGAACGGCCGCACGCATGTGATTCCATTGAGCGGCCAGCGTCCCGACACCGTCGCCAGGTACTTAGAAGACCAGGTGGCGCGCTTTGTCAGCGGCGAGACGCCGGGCTCTTCGCCCGAGACTCCCGATGCCATGCGCGGCATCCCCGAGCGCATCGAGCGCAACACCGCTTTTACCGTCACCGTCACGCCGCCCACGTCGCCCATGACCATCATCTTTGGGGAAGGCGCGGATGCCCGGCCGTTCGTGATCAACGCTGCGGGCGCCATCGTTCCTGCGGGCGGCGCGCCGTTCACGGTCACCCGCCGCGATGGAGCCCTCACCATCACCTGCACCCAAAACGGCACATTCGCCTTCCAGGTCGGCACGCAGACCGTACGTCGTACCATTGCAGAAACAACCGCTCCCGGCTTCGAAGCCATGGTCCGCGGCATCGTGTTGCCCGCAGGTGTTTCGATCGTGACGGTCGCCGGGCGCGATGTGACATTGTCGTTTGACGGCCTCACGCGCACGGTCCCGATTGCTCCCGGCCTCACCACCGCCGTTGCCATCACGCCCTTCCTCACGATGTCGGCAAGGGAGCTGCAGCGCCGCAGGGGCTTTGAGCGGGCATGGTCGAGAGTGACGCTCCCGGGCAGCATCACCAAGGCGTACCCGAGCTACACCCTTGTCCGCATGAGCAAGACGGGCGTCACCCGCACCGTCGATATCAACCTGGCCCCCGTGGGCGCGGAGCCTGATTCGGGTGCCGCACTCGAAACGACCTACACGAATGCCATCATCGCCGCGGGCATTTCGCTCAACGCCCCAGAGGCCCCGCCCGGCAGCTTCGAAGCCGCAGTGGCTTCCGCTGTGTTGCCCGCGGGCATGACCTTTGCCATCACGCCTCCCCGCAGCGTCGCCCTTACCTACAGGGGCACCACGCGCTCGTTCAACGTGCTCGAGCCGAACAGCACGGTCAAAGACCGTCTCGAAGCTGCGGCGCGCGCGTTCCGCGATGAAGTCGACCGCGTGCCCACCGCGCCAGCGGCCGGCTTCGAGGGCTTCCCGGCTGCGATGACGATTTTCCGCACCCACGAATTCCGCGTTGCGCCGCCCGCATCACCGATCTCCTTTACCGCAGTCATCAACGGTACGACCACTGTCTATGAAGTATTGGCAGACGGCAGCCTCAAGACGGGGGGCCGCGCCGTGGATATCACCACTTTGCCCTTTAGCATCGGTAGAGCAGGAGGCGCCGTGCTCTTTACCTCCCGCACGCCCGGCCGCTTTACCTTCCAGCCCGCCGGCAGCCCCGCCGTGAC
The DNA here is from genome assembly GCA_964488165.1 of uncultured Candidatus Peribacteria bacterium. Taxonomy (GTDB): domain Bacteria; phylum Patescibacteriota; class Gracilibacteria; order Peribacterales; family Peribacteraceae; genus VMFU01. Next base: position 129,095 of record CAZATU010000003.1, on the reverse strand, counting down.
GCGCGATGTCGCCCCTGAGGCCGTGCGCCCAGCAGCGCTTGTGGGCTTGCCTCCAAGGCTCATCAAGAACAGGGCAACCACCTTCTCAGTCGATCCTGCGACGGCAGCCGTGACTGTCGATGTCACCGTTGGCGCTACAACCAAGCGCTACACCATTCAAGCCAACGGTTCGATCGCCTTGCCCGATGCCGATCCTGCGCCGTTCTCGGCAACGCGACTCATGGGCATCATCACGATTGTGCCGGCGAGCGGGTCATCGTACCTCATCAAGAACGCTACGGTGGAGCAGCGCCTTGCTGTAGCCGACACGCTCGAAGCACCCGCAGCGCTGACCGCCCTTGCTGCCAACGATACGTCGCGTACGTTGCTTCGTAATCGTGCCGCAGAGGGCAACAGGATCATTACCGATCCTGCCGCCGAGCAACGTAGAGCGCTTACATTCGTGAAGACTGCGCCGGTGCGGCCTCCCGAGTATAGCGCAGGCGATGTGACGGGTGCCGATGCCATCGGCCCCTCCGCCGATGACCAGGACTTTGCCAAGCGCGTTAATGCCCTCACCTGGGGCACCATGGGCCATCGCATCGAGGGTCGCAAAGTGCACATGAGCTACCGCGGCTGGCAGATGACCTACGATGCCTCGACGCAAACGCCCGAAGGCGGAGCCAATTCAGTCAATACTCGCAGCTCGGTGCTGTTCCTTTTGCGCAGAAGGGCTCTCTCAAACCAAGACAAATTCAATTTCTACCAATCCGTCGACCGCTGCTTCACCCGCGCACCGCGCTATACCAGCGGCACGACCTCAATCGAGGTATTCAAGAATGCTGGTGCAGCGGACTGGGAATGCTTTGGGTTTACCCGCACGGTCGATGGCGTTGCCCAGCGTTGGCTCTTCTCCACCTGGGACCTCCGAGGCGACGATGGTGATAGCAGCGAGGTGACGTTGCGCCGCGCCGATGATCCGTCGACGCAGATCAGCCTGCACTTGGGCGATCTCTTTACCAATATTTCCACCGGAACCCCGGCCATCAAGCCCGATGTAGAGCAGGCCATGCGTCGTGGCGAGGCGATCCGCGCTTCCGAGCGCGCCGACAGCGCAAGGATGCGCACGTTCGACCTGCCTCGCGATCGGCCCATTGGCTATATCGGCCTCTACGACGCCAAGCAGAACATCACTCGCAACAACATTACGAACATGCCGCGCATGCTCGCCGGCCGTGGGCATACGTTCGTAAGTTCCGGCGCGCCGGCGCGCGGCGTCGACCGTGATCCTCACGCGATGATGGAAGAGAGTGTGCGCGCCATGACTGCCCAGGGTGTGCGTGATTTCTACATTTCACTTGGCGTGCACGGCTCCACAACGGGTATGTCGTTTACCAGCGCCGACGGCAGAACGCGGTTCCCCTTAAGCCCCGCCGATGTTGGCAGGCTTGTAGATGCCTTCCCAGATTGCCGCTTCACGTTCGACGTCATCGCCTGCCACAGCGGTGGTCTTGACCCCGCGAACCTCCGGACCAACCTCTACACCGAGCTTTCCAGCGCCCATACCGGACGCGTCACGATGATCGTGCATACCAAGGAGATCGTCACCAATATTGCTACTGGCGTAGTGGGCGGCGACTGGAGCGATGCAAGCTCGTACTACTCCTTCTACCTCCTGCACTTCCTTGACCAGAAGAAGCCCGATGGCTCGCCCCTACACACGTATGGCGAGGCCCACGTGCTTGCCGATGAAGCCGTGAAGCGCACAATGCCCGGCCTCGATCCCGCTGCGATCCGCAGTGGCGTGGAAGGAGGCGACCGAACGGCGCGCATGGGCACCCGCCCTCCGCTGCCGGATATGCCCCCCCGCGACGAACTCGCGTAAAAACCGCTTGCGAGAAAGTAGGGGATCGGTACAATAGACCCATTCACCGGGCGTTTTCCGCACGTTTGAGACGAACGTGGCCAGGAGGCGACCGGCTTGCATGTGTGCATTTTTCCTCTTCCCCAAGCGTTTCATGGCTCACCAGATCGCTACGTCCGCCACCGATTCGTTCGACGCCGTCGCCCTCTCCGTCGCCAGCCCCGAGGACATCCTCGCCTGGAGCCGCGGCGAAGTGACCAAGGCCGAAACCGTCAACTACCGCACCCAGCGTGCCGAACCCGACGGTCTCTTCTGCGAGCGCATCTTCGGACCTACCAAGAACTTCCAGTGCTTCTGCGGCAAATATAAGGGTATTCGCTACAAGGGCGTGATCTGCGAAAAGTGCGGCGTCGAAGTGACCCGCTCCATCGTGCGCCGCGAGCGCATGGGCCACATCAACCTGGCCGTGCCCATCGCCCACATCTGGTTCCTTCGCTCGAGTCCGTCGCGCATCGGCCTCCTGCTCGATTTGCCCATCAAGACCCTCGAACAGATCGTCTACTTCGCCGCGTATGTGGTGATCACCGTCAACGACGACGCCAAGGCCGAAGCCGAGAAAGAGCTCAATGCCAGCATGGAGAACCGCAAGAAGCAGGTGCTGCGCGAGTATGAGGAAGCTAAGAAGCAGCTGGCCGACAGCTCCGCCACCCGCGCCCAGATCGACGCGCTGGAGAAGGAGATGGCCCAGCAGCTCGAAACCCTCAAGCAGAACCACAAGGAGGCATTGGATGACCTCAAGAACCTGCACCCGGGTTCCGTGCTCTCGGAGCTCAAGTTCCGTGAAATGAACATGAAATTCGGCCACGTCTTCCGCGCCGGAACGGGTGCGGAGAGCCTGCGCGAAGTGATCATGAACGTCGAGCTGGCGAGCCTCGCCGTGGGCCTCCAGGGCGAGCGCGAAAAGAGCAGCGGCCAGAAGCTCAAGAAGGTCATGAAGCGCATGAAGTTCGTGAACTCCCTCATGCAGGCGGGCATCAAGCCCGAATGGATGATCCCCACGCGCCTCCCCGTGCTCCCGCCGGACATCCGCCCGATGGTGCAGCTCGACGGCGGCCGCTTCGCTGCCTCGGATTTGAACGACCTCTATCGCCGCGTCATCAACCGCAACTCTCGTCTCAAGAAGCTCATGAGCATCGGTGCTCCGGAAGTCATCTGCCGCAACGAAAAGCGCATGCTGCAGGAAGCCGTCGACACGCTCCTCAACAACTCCGCCCGCGGCGGTAAGACCCTCTTTACCGCAGGGGATCGCCGTAAACTGCGTTCGCTCTCCGACATGCTCAAGGGTAAGCAGGGTCGCTTCCGCCAGAACCTCCTCGGCAAGCGCGTCGACTACTCCGGACGCTCCGTCATCGTGGCGGGCCCGCATTTGAGCCTCAAGCAGTGCGGTCTGCCGAAGGAAATGGCGATGAAGCTCTTCAAGCCGTTTGTCATCGGCACCATCATCCGCCGCGAGCTCGCCCACAACGTCAAAGCCGCCGAACGCTTGATTCAAGACGGCGTGAGGGAAGTGTGGGACATCCTCGAAGAGGTGATCAAGGACAAGTACGTGCTCCTCAACCGCGCGCCGACGCTCCACCGCCTCGGCATCCAGGCGTTCCAGCCGACCCTCATTGAAGGTTTGGCCATCCAGCTGCACCCGCTTGCGTGTACCGCCTTCAACGCCGACTTCGACGGCGACCAGATGGCCGTCCACGTCCCGCTCTCCGAGAACGCCCAGATGGAAGCCCGCACGCTCATGGCGTCGGGACGCAACGTGCTCAAGCCCTCCGCCGGCGAACCGATCATCAACCCGGTGCAGGACATGGTGCTCGGCTGCTACTTCCTCACGCAGTGGCATGACGGCAAGAAGGGTCACGGCATGCTGTTCGGCTCGCCCGACCAGGCCAAGCGCACGTACGACCATGGCGCCGTCGACCTCCAGGCGAAGATCAAAGTGCGCATGCCTAAGGGCGATGCGTACGAAGTCATCGAGACCTCCATCGGCCGTCTCTTCTTCAACGAGATCGTCCCGGCGCCGCTCGGCTTCATCAACGATGTCATGACCAAGAAGAAGCTCAGTAACTTGATCGCCAAGACCCTCGACATCTGCGGCGAAGACGAAGCAGTGTCGCTGGCCGACCGCGTCAAAGACATCGGCTTCAAGTACGCCACAGTCTCGGGTGTTTCGATCGCCGCTTCCGACATCCTCGTGCCCAAGGAATGGCAGACGATGCTCGACGCCGCCAACGAGCGCATCCGCCTCATCAACAACTACTTCTGGAAGGGCTTCATCACCGCCGACGAGCGCTACATCCAGTCCATCCGCCTCTGGAGCGAAACGAAGAACCAGATCACCCAAGCGATGGTCCGCGACTTCCTCCTCGCCCCCGAGAACGACATCACCTACGTGATCGACTCCGGCGCCCGCGGTAACTGGGGCCAGGTCGCTCAGCTCGGCGCCATGAAGGGTTTGGTCGCCAACCCGTCCGGTCGCACCATCGAACTTCCGATCCAGAGCAACTTGCTCCAGGGCTTCTCGGTGCTCGAGTTCTTCATCGCCACCCACGGTGGACGCAAGGGTAAGTCCGATACCGCCTTGAAGACCGCCGAAGCCGGCTATCTCACGCGTCGCTTGGTCGACGCCGTGCAGGACGTGGTCATCCGCGAGGACGACTGCGGCTCCGAAGCCGTTCACCTCATCACCAAGCAGGATTCCGAGAAAATCGGAGAGAAGCTCGAGAGCCGCATCTTCGGTCGCACGCTCGCCGAGGACATCCTCGTGGGCAAGAAGGCCATCGCCAAGCGCAACCAGGAGATCGACGCCGACCTCATCGAAATCCTGAATGCCGAAGGCGTGGACGCCGTTCCCGTCCGCTCGGTCATGACCTGCAAGACGCGCGCCGGTATCTGTGTGAAGTGCTACGGCCGCGACCTCGGTAACAACAAGACCGTCCAAGTCGGCACACCGGTGGGCATCATCGCCGCTCAGAGTATCGGTGAACCGGGCACGCAGCTCACCATGCGTACCTTCCACATGGGAGGCGTCGCCGAAGGCGCCGACATCACCCAAGGTCTGACCCGCGTTGAAGAGCTCTTTGAAGCCCGCAACCCCCGCACCTGCGCCCAGCTTGCCGATATCGCCGGCCGCGTGAAGGTGAGCCATCAGGGGGGCAAGACCACCGTCACCGTCACCGAGGAAGAGCCCGGCGAAGAGGGCTACACGGTTCCCGCCGGTTTCGAAGTCTGCATCAAGAAGGGCGACGACGTCTCCGAGCGCACCGTCATCGCTCGCTCGCTCCACGACAAGTCCGTCGTCCGCGCCCAGCTCGCGGGCAAGGTTTCGTCCATCGTCGACGGTAAGATCCTCGTCCGCCACCTCGAAGCGCAGGAGAAGATCTACAACTTCGGCCCCCGCGAATCGATGCTCGTGAAGTCCGGTCAGGTCGTCAACGTCGGCGATCCGCTCAACCTGGGCCACTTCAATCTGCAGGATCTTCTGGAGAAGAAGGGCGTCTACGCCGTCCAGAACTACGTCGTGCAGGAAGTGCAGCACATCTACGCCTCCCAGGGCCAGACCATCAACGACAAGCACTTGGAGATCATCGTCCGCAAGATGTTCAGCAAGGTCCGCATCACCGACCCGGGTGACACGACGCTCCTCCCCGGCGAGACCGTCGACCGCAGCGAAGTGGACCACGAGATCGAGATGATGAAGAAGCGCACCAAGAGCAAGGGCAAGACGGCCATCATCGAGCAGCTGCTCCTCGGCATCACCCGCGTGGCGCTTGCCACCGAGTCGTGGCTCTCGGGCGCGTCCTTCCAGGAGACGATCCGCGTGCTTGTCGACGCCGCCACCACCCGCCGCATCGATATGATGCAGGGTCTCAAAGAGAACGTGATCATCGGACGCCTCATCCCCACGGGCGAGGTGTACCGAAAGCGCTTCGCCGACGAAGCGTAAGCCCTTGTCACCCCGTTTGTTTCCCAGTACCCTTCCAGCCTCGTATGCCTACCATCAACCAGCTCATCCGTCGGCCTCGCCGCAATAAGCGCGCCAAATCGAAGTCCCCGGCGCTCCAGTACACCTGGAACTCCCTGCTCATGAAGCCGGTTCCGCTGCCTGCAGGCGCCCCCTTCAAGCGCGGCGTGTGCCTCAAAGTCACCACCATGACGCCGAAGAAGCCGAACTCCGCCTTGCGTAAGATCGCCCGCGTTCGCCTTACCAACGGTCACGAAGTGAAGGCCTATATCATGGGTGAAGGCCACAACCTCCAGGAACACTCCGTCGTTCTTGTCCGCGGAGGCCGCGTGAAAGACCTTCCGGGTGTCCGCTACCACATCGTCCGCGGCGTGCTCGATACCGAAGGTGTTCGCAACCGCAAGCAAGGCCGCAGCCGCTACGGCGCGCGCCGTCCCAAGAAAGCATAATCTCCTGATCGCCCCCCTCTATGCCTAAGCCCATCAAAGCTTTCATCCCGGCCGACTCTTCTCCTCTCATCGAGAAGTTTATCAACTGCATGATGCACGACGGCAAGAAGTCCGTAGCCCGCCGCGTGTTCTGGGATTCCATGGAGGTCATCAAGACGCGCACGAAAGACGCTCCGCTCGAAGTGTTCCAGAAGGCCCTGCTCAACACCACGCCGCTCGTCGAAGTGCGCCCCAAGCGCGTCGGTGGCGCCGTGTATCAGGTGCCGGTCGAAGTGAACCCCAAGCGCCAGCAGGCCCTCTCCTTCCGCTGGATCCTCAATGCCGCGCGCGATCGCAGCGGCATTCCCATGGCACAGAAGCTCGCTCTCGAGCTGCTTGATGCCTCAGCCGAACAGGGCGGCGCCGTGAAAAAGAAGCAGGACGTCCTCAAGATGGCCCAGGCCAACAAGGCGTTCGCGCATCTTGCCAAGTGATCGTCCACGGCCGCACAGCATCGCGGCCATTGCCCGACCTTGCGCGCACCAACCGTGCTTTGCTGATCGCCGTCGCCGCGAAGATGACGATCGGTCTTTGTGTACTCTTCGCCTCGCCGTTGCTGCAGGGGCTTCCGCTCGCCGTGGCGACCACACTCAGCCTGCTGCTGAGTTTTGCCGATATTGCCGCGTTCTTCACGGTGGCGTACTTCCTCTTCCAGGTGGCTGTGGAGCTGCGGATTCCGCCGCTGGTGGCACTGGTCGCGGTGGTGGTGGGCGGACTCATTCCGTGGCTGTTCTTTGCTTTCGTGCTTGCGGCTGCAGGGCGCTCTGCCTGGCGGCTGCGGCGTCTTGGGTATACATGGCGCGAACTCGGACGTCGTACGGCTTGAGGGTGGTGCGGCTGGGTACGCTCTCTTTGGGAGTGCCTCATGGACCATTGCAAAAAATAGAAAAATCAGTATAATAGTTCGGTCAAAAAACTTCCCCCAACGCAGCTCCCATGAACGATTCCCTGTTCCCGCAGCTCCAAAGCGCATTTGAAGCATACTATACGTCGCTCATGGAAGCCTCGCGTGTGGGCCTAAGCGATGTGCTGCGTCGCGACGTCTGGGGGGCGGTTCTGGCAGCGGATATGCCGATGGGGGAAGGGGAATCCGCGCTCGCGCAGATCGGCCCCATCGTCGATGCCGAGTTGGAGCGTCGGGGAGCCTGGCTCGCGGCCTGACGGCAAAGCGATTTGCCGCCGGATCAGCCATTGCGCTTGTTTCGGGGCTTCCCTATAGTCCCCAAGCGTCTGCGGGCACCGTGCCCGGAGTCCGCCTTTGCTACCTGTTTTCACCTGTCGTTCTATGGATCTCAAGCACGTACGAAACATCGGTATTATCGCCCACATCGACGCGGGCAAGACGACGACGTCCGAGCGCATCCTCTTCTACACCGGCAAGAACTACAAAATCGGTGAAGTGCACGAGGGTGAAGCCACCATGGACTGGATGGAACAGGAGCGCGAGCGCGGCATCACCATCACCGCCGCCGCCACGCAGTGCCGCTGGAAGGGCATCGCCCCCGGCGAGCCCACGCCCATCGATTTCACAATCAACCTCATCGATACTCCCGGACACGTCGACTTCACCGCCGAAGTGGAACGCAGCCTTCGCGTCTTGGACGGTGGTTGCGTCGTCTTCGACGGCTCGCAGGGCGTGGAGCCCCAGTCGGAAACGGTGTGGCGCCAGGCCGATAAGTACGACGTGCCGCGCATCGCCTTCGTCAACAAAATGGATAAAACCGGTGGTGACTTCTTCATGTCGCTCGGCTCAATCCACGACCGTTTGAGCAAGGCTGCCGTGGCGATTCAGCTGCCCATCGGCTCCGAGAGCACCTTCAAGGGCATCATCGACCTCGTGGCCAAGAAGGCCTACACCTTCGAAGGCGAACACGGCGAGAAGCAGGTGGAGTGCCCCGTTCCAGAGGATATGCATGAGCCGATGCTTGAGTACCGCGCTGTGCTCATGGAGAAAGTCGCCGAAGCCAATGACGACATGATCGACCATTACCTCGAAAACGGCGCGCTCACCGACGAGCAGCTCTACCGCGGCATCCGCCAGGCCACCGTCAGCGGCAAGATCTACCCCGTGCTTTGCGGATCGAGCCTCAAGAACATGGGCGTCCAGCTCCTTCTCGACGCCGTCGTTGCCTACCTCCCGAGCCCTCTCGACATCCCTGCTGTGGAAGGTACCAATCCGAACTCGGGCGAGAAAGAGGCCCGCAAGGCCGCAAACGACCAGCCCTTCTCGGGCTTGGCGTTCAAAATCGCCACCGACCCGTTCGTGGGCCGCCTGACCTTCGTCCGCGTCTATTCCGGCGTGCTCAAGGCCGGTACGGGCGTCATTAACGCGCGCTCTGGCAACACCGAGCGCATCGGTCGCTTGGTGCGCCTACACGCCAACTCCCGCGAGGAAATCACCCAGATCGAAGCGGGCGACATCGGCGCTGTCATCGGCCTCAAGGATGTCCGCACGGGTGAAACCCTTTGCGACGGCGACAAGCCGATCCAGCTCGAATCGATCTCCTTCGCTGAACCGGTGATCTCCATGGCCATCGAACCCAAGACCAAGGCCGACCAGGAGAAATTGGGCATTGCCCTCCAGAAACTGGCCGAAGAAGACCCGACCTTCCGCGTCCGCACCGACGACGAGACCGGCCAGACGATCATCGCGGGCATGGGAGAGCTCCACCTCGATATCATCGTCGACCGCATGCGCCGCGAGTTCAAAGTGGAATCCAACGTCGGTAAGCCCCAGGTGGCCTACCGCGAAACGATCCAGAAGGAAGTCGACGGCGAGAGCAAGTACATCAAGCAGACGGGTGGCCGCGGTCAGTACGGTCACGTCGTCTTCAAGCTCTTCCCGCAGGAAGCGGGCAAGGGTTACGAATTCGTCAACTCCGTGGTGGGTGGCCGTATTCCCCGCGAATTCATCTCGCCCTGCGACAAGGGCTTCCAGGAGGGTATGAGCCGCGGCATCCTCGCCGGTTTCTCCGTCGTGGACGTCAAAGTGGAGCTGCTCGACGGTTCGTACCACGACGTCGACTCCTCCGAAATGGCGTATAAGTTCGCTGCATCCATCGGGTTCCAGGACGCCGCACGCAAGGCCGACCCGGTGATCCTCGAGCCGATCATGAAGGTGGAAGTGGTGACGCCCGAGGAATACCTCGGCGACGTGATGGGCGACCTGTCGTCCCGCCGCGGACTCATCTTGGGCCAGACCGAGCGTGGTACGGCCAAAGTCATCGACGCCCGCGTGCCACTGGCCGAAATGTTCGGCTACGCCACCGACGTGCGCTCCATGACCCAGGGTCGCGCGAGCTACGCGATGGAGCCGAGCCACTACGACAAGGTGCCGCGGAACGTCGCCGAAGAGATCGTGAAGTCACGCGCCGGTGCCACGACCATCGATCGCAGCAACGGTTAAGCACCCTCCTTTCTGCAATATACGCTGAGGTTCGGGCCAAGCGCCCGGGCCTCGAGCGCGTGCACGAATGCCCATGGGGTATCGTTCCAGAGGAGGACGATCTCCTTTGTCCAGTGCGACGATTCTACCCGGAAGCAGTAGGACCACGTTTCGGGGTTTCCCGTTCTGCCGTCATAGTCAGGGATCACGAGCGTCTGCGTGCGCTCCACCTCTTCCGGCGTAGTGGCAATGCGTGCCTGTTCCAGGCCGAAGAAATAGTACGGCTGCCCTACGGTGGCAACGAATCCTTCGCGCTGGTCCAGGAATTCCCAGGTGCGCTGGTAGGTATTGGGCTTCAGCGAGAGCCGAGCGATATTCCCGTGCACGACGGTCATGGCGAGGAGGAATGCTGCGGCGAGCGGACGGGGGAGTGACACGAACGTGCGCGCCGTAAGGAGAGGCAGGAGGAGGAGTACGGGCAGGAAAAACCGCCCAACGGTCGAGGTGTGCAGGGTAAATATGCTTGTGAAGAGGGCGATGTAGACCACGACGGGGGTCAACCGGACGTCCCATGGTTCGCGCGGGCCGCGGATCCATCGTGCTACGCCAAGTGCTGCGAGGAGGAAGAGAAGGGGGCTATTACCCAGGAGGTGTGCGAGGAGGGCAGGCAGGTGTGCGACACCGAACCGCAGGCCCACGTCGTGACCTAAGTCCGCCGAAACTTCGGTACCTGGCGCAAAGAGGAAGGGGTAGCCCAGCACCGCACTGACTCCGGCACACACGCACAGGATCGAGCCAAGGAGGAGGGCGTCGCGCCGGGAGCGACTCGTCCGCAGCCATGCCCAGACCGGAAAAATGAATGCCAACAGTCCGCTCTGCAGGGTGCAGAAAGCGATGGTCGCTGCGCCAAATGCTAGCACTGCCCGTGAAGTGGTCCGCCGCTCCGCGAGGCGTAGTGCGCAGATGTACGTGCACAGTGTCCAGAACGTAACGGCGATGTGTGGACGTATGGCCGAAGAGAACAACACCAGCATGATGCTGGTCATTGCGAGGAGCATGGGTGTTTTGCCCAAGTGCAGTCTCTTGCCAGCAAGCCAGAGCATCGCGAGCGTCCCGATGCCGTATACAAAGCTCACGAAGCGCCCGATGGCGAAGAAGATGGCGGTGGGCGGTCCCCCGTACGGCAGTGGGAGCAGGAGGGGAATGTATGGCATGACGTAGAGCAGCGGGTACTTGCGTTTGGCGAAGTAGAAGTCATCCAGCGTTCCGCGGTAGAGTGCCGTGATTCCATCGGATGCGTACCAGATGCCTTGATTGTCGTACTGCGGGTTGATCGCGATATCATGAAAGAACATGCCAATAGCAGCTGCGGCAAACGCGATGGTGAAGGCAAGAGCCGACGCGCGCAGGAGGCGTTCGTACATGCCGGCATTCTACGCCCCACTGCTTTCCGACGTCATCTCTTCGTAGAAGGCCATAGCACCCAGCAGTTCGTCGCAGCGCTGGAATACCTCGTCGTGGATCATCTCGACGACCTTGGGGTGCGCCGTGCCCAGCATAATCGCGTCGTTGCGCAGCGTGAGTGGCAGGATGAGCCTCGGGGCGTGGCGGCGATGGCGCGGGGGATAGTGCGGTGCCATGGCAAAGAGCACGGTTTCCAGCGCGCCCGCCGGGATCGACAAGACGCCCGGGCGCTCTTCCAGCAGGTGCTTTGCCTGTGAACGAAGACCCCAGGCAATCGGCAGCAGACGCTGCGATTGGAGGATGGCCACGCCGACCTCCTCCCGTAACGCATAGGCACGGTCGCGGTGTTCCGCCGCCGTGGTCGGCGCCGCAGTGTCGATGACGATGCAGGCGTAGGCGCGGCCTGCAGTGTCGCGCTGTGCCCCTTGGAGGAATCTGCGTATCACGGGAGCAATCGTCCGCTGAGTGCCTGCATCAATTGTCGTGGGGCAATAGAGTACCTGGCCGCACCGCGCGGCCATGGTTGCAAACGAGCACACCGAGCCTCCGCCGGCGAGGAAACTCGACACGTCCTCTACAGCGTTTAATGCATCTTCTTTGCGCATGCGTCAACAGTGTAGTACGGCTGTCAAAAGGAGCGAAGGATTCCAAGCGTCATCCAGATGATCAATGTTTTACTACGTTGACACTGGAATGGTCTATAGTAGTCTTGTTCGCATGAAGCGACGTTTTACAGAAGACGCTTGGCGCAAGGAACCGTGGTTTCGATCGTTGGTTTCGGCCCTGCGTACGGCCGCCCGATCGGATGCTCCGTTTGAAGATGTGCTCCGTGATTTGAGCACACTCAGCGAGATGCAGGCGTTGAGCGAGCGCCTCGAAATCGCACGGCTCATCGGCAAGGGGTGGAGCTACCGCCAGGTCGCCAAAGAGACCGGAGCCAGCACGGCGACAGTGACGCGCATCGCGCATGTCCTCGAGAACGGCACTGGCGGCCTGCGCAATCTTCTGAAGATCCATCGCCATCATCGGTTGCTGCCCAAGCCGAGCGTGTCCGCCGAGCAGACGCCGATGGAGGAGCCCGTCGCAGAAGAACCACCCGCGCCGCTCCCGCAAGTACCACCGCACCTCTCACCACTGCAGAAGTACCTCGACCGCCGATGAGCTTCGAGCACCATGACGCGTTGCTGCGCCGGTGCCTCGATCTCGCGGAGCGGGGCAGGGGATTAGTGGGCAACGGCGCGCTCGTCGGGGCCATCCTTGTTCGCGATGGTGCTGTGCTCGCGGAGGGGTGGCACTGCGGATATGGAAATCCGCATGCGGAGCGAGATCTTCTCCAAAAGTTTGATCAAAAAATTAGTTCAGAAGACATCCTCTACGTCAATCTGGAACCCTGTTGCCACACGGGCAAAACGCCTCCCTGCACGGAGGCCATCGTTGCGGCGGGTATCCGGCGCGTCGTCGTCGGCATGGTCGACCCCGACCCGAGAGTCGCGGGCGCCGGCATCCAGCGGCTGCGCGCGCAGGGCGTCGACGTGCGGGGTCCGGTATCGTCGCTCCTCTGCGAACGGTTCAATCGCGGCTTCGTTGCCGCCCGTCGCCTCGGCCGCCCGTGGGTGACGCTCAAACAGGCGATTGCCCGCGATGGTGCCATCGCGAACCCCGACGGTTCCCCGCGTCGCATCACGAGCGACACACAGAACCAATGGTCCCATGCCTGGCTGCGCGCGCGGCACGATGCCATCCTCGTAGGCGTCGACACAGTTCGCTCGGATGATCCATTATTGAATAACAGAAGTGTTCAAATTTTTTCTCTTCAAGAAAACAATATCATTGAACAAAAAAATAGAACGAGTACAAAAATTGATCATGTACAACCGCTTCGCATCATTCTCGATCCGACGCTGCGTTGCCCGAGAGGCGCCAGGGTCCTGACCGACGACCGGCCCGATCGTACGATGCTTGTTGTGGATGCCGCCCGTGTCAGCGATGGCGACACGGCAGTACAGGAGCTCCGATCGCGGGGCATTGCCGTAGAGTGCCTGCCCTTTGCGGAAGGCGGCTTCGCATGGGCACCGCTCTGGGATGCCCTGTTGTCGCATCGGGGCGGAGCAGGGGGCATCACAAGCGTCCTTGTGGAGGGAGGTGGTGCCACATGGCGTAGGTTCCGCGATGCCGGTGTCGTGGATGAAGAGGTGCTGCTTACAGGGCTTTCATGATCTTCTGCCCGAGCGCATAGCACTTGCGCAGCAGCCCCTGCGCAGCTGGCAGCGTGCCGTCCTTGGCAAATGCCTCCACGACGCAGGCGAAGGCCGCGCCATCCCTGCGTGCCTTGGCAAGGCTGTCGGGGCGCTTGTCGACAACGACCCCGAAGACGCCGCGGCCCGGCGTGCACTTGGGTTCGAACGACGTGCCACACGGCGTCGCGCCGAAGTAGCGCAGCCCCTCGGCGACGAAGCTCGTCGTTTTCCTCATCAGGCCGAGCCATGCGGGCAGCGGCGCGCCACCCGTGAAGATCGTAAAGAGCGGCTTGCCGCCGAGCGTCCCCTTGGAATGCGTCGGGTCGAGAGCGAAGCTCCCCATGCGGTCGATGAGGTTTTTGAGGTGTGCAGGAACGCCGAAGTTCCAGATGGGCGTAGCGATCACCAGGCCGTGAGCGCCCTGGACTGCGCGCTGCACCTGGAGGAAATCGGGTTCGTGGGGATAGTCGTTCTTGTAGCAGTCGAGCGTGAAGTGCTCGATGTGCAATTCGCGCAGACGAAGGATGTCCACCGTGGCGCCCGCCGCTCTCGCACCTTCGGCGAAAGCGTCCGCGAGCATTGCGCTATTGCTCTGTTCGTTGGTACCGGCAAGAAGGAGGAGGATCGTCATGCGCCACAGCGTACCATGTTTTTCTGGCTGCCTGCATCCGCCGTAGCCGTCGTTGGACGCCCGATGTGAATGCGTCGTGACACGCCGTGCGGGGTTCCTCTTGCACCGCGTTCCAACGCGTGCCTGAATACCATTTCCGTCTCCACTACAGCACCTGGGAGTTGCGCTCAGGAATCACGAAAAATTCCTGTCGCTTTCTCGTCCGGTCGTCCACCCTCGGCACTGTTGGCGCGACGGGAGGACTCCTATACCTTGTGGTGTTGTCGCCCAAGGGACACTAGATCCTGTGTCCCTCCCTCCTTCACCGTCGTTCCCCCTGTCCCCATGGTTCCCGTCTCTCTTGCCGCTTCCGCGGCAACCTCTTCCCGGCCTTCGTCGTCCGTGTACGGCACCGGTCTTTCCATCTCGCGCGTCTTCACGACGCCGGGCAGCGACCCGCTGGAGGAAGTGACCTACGAGAAGCGCACGAGCCGCATCAAGAACACCGACGGTTCCGTGGTCTCTGAAATGGAAGGCGCAGAGATCCCGGCGGGCTGGAGCCAGGTGGCAACCGACATCGTGGTGAGCAAGTATTTCCGCAAGGCCGGGGTGCCCCAGCTTGATGCCAAGGGCAACGTGATCCGCGATGCTTCCGGCAACGTCATTCTCGGGCCCGAGCGCAGCGTGAAGCAGGTGGTGCGCCGCCTTGCTGGTTGCTGGAGGTTTTGGGGCGAGACGCACGGGTACTTCGCCACGCCTCAGGACGCCCAGGCGTTCGAGGACGAGCTGTCGTACATGCTTGTGCACCAGATGGCGGCTCCCAACAGCCCCCAATGGTTCAATACAGGCCTCCATTACGCCTACGGCATCACCGGCCCCGCACAGGGGCACTACTACTGCGACCCTGCCACGGGCGAGGTGCACAAGAGCGAGGACGCCTACACGCACCCCCAGCCCCATGCCTGCTTCATCCAGTCCGTGTCCGACGACATGGTCAACGAGGGCGGCATCATGGACCTCTGGACCCGCGAGGCACGCCTCTTCAAGTTCGGCTCCGGCACAGGGACGAACTTCTCCAGTTTGCGCGGCTCAGGCGAGCCTCTCTCCGGCGGCGGCAAGAGCTCGGGCCTCATGAGCTTCCTCAAAATCGGCGACCGCGCCGCGGGGGCCATCAAGTCCGGCGGCACCACGCGCCGCGCCGCGAAAATGGTCTGTCTCAACTTGGACCACCCCGATATCGAGGCGTTCATCGATTGGAAGGTCAACGAAGAGAAGAAAGTCGCAGCGCTTGTGGCCGCAGGCTACGACCGCGATTTTAACGGCGAAGCCTACGCCACCGTCTCGGGCCAGAACTCCAACAACTCCGTGCGCATCGCCCACGAGTTCTTTGAGGCGCTGGAGCGCGACGGCGATTGGCAGCTCTTCTGGCGCACCGAGCTTGCGAAGTCTGCGGCCGCCGGCCGCCCCGCGCAGGCCTGCAAGGCCCTCAAGGCGCGTCAGCTCTGGGACAAAATCGGCTACGCCGCCTGGGCGTGCGCTGACCCCGGCCTGCAGTACGACACGACGATCAACGATTGGCACACCTGCCCCGAGGACGGCCGCATCAATGCGTCGAACCCCTGCAGCGAATACATGTTCCTCGACAACACGGCCTGCAACCTCGCATCCATCAACCTGCTCAAGTTCTACGACCAGGAGCACGCCACCTTCGAGCTGGAGCGCTACAAGCACGCGGTGCGCCTCTGGACCGTCGTCTTGGAGATTTCCGTGCTGATGGCCCAGTTCCCGAGCAAGGAGATCGCCGAACTCAGCTACAAGTTCCGCACGCTGGGCTTGGGGTACGCCAACTTGGGTGCCCTGCTCATGCGCATGGGCATTCCCTACGATTCCGACCAGGGCCGCGCCATCTGCGCCGCACTGACATCGATCCTCACGGGCCAGTCGTACGCCGCTTCCGCCGAAATGGCCAAGCCGCTCGGTACGTTTGCCCGCTACGACAAGAACCGCGAGCACATGCTCCGCGTCATGCGTAATCACCGCCGCGCCGCCTACGACGCTCCGGCCAAAGACTACGAAGGCCTCCATGTCATTCCTGTCGGCATCGACCAGGACATCTGCCCTCCCGCGATGCTCGAAGCCGCCAAGGAGTGCTGGGATCGCGCCCTGAGCCTCGGCGAGCAGTTCGGCTACCGCAACGCCCAATCCACCGTTATCGCGCCCACGGGCACCATCGGGCTCGTCATGGATTGCGATACCACGGGCATCGAGCCCGACTTTGCGCTCGTGAAGTTCAAGAAGCTCGCCGGCGGCGGCTACATGAAGATCGCCAACCAGTCGGTGGAGCCGGCAATGCACGCGCTTGGCTACAGCGATACCGAGGTCCGCGAGATCATGCGCTACGTCATGGGGGCCATGAGCCTCGAGGGGGTGCCTCACGTCAATCGCCAGAGCCTCAAGCAGAAAGGCTTCACCGACGAGGACATCGCCAAGATCGAGGCGCAGCTCTCGCAGGTGTTCGAACTGAGCTTCGCCTTCACGCGCTGGGCGCTTGGCGACGCCACGCTCAAGCGCTTGGGCATCAGCGATGAGCAGATGCAGTCGCCCACGTTCAACCTGCTCGAGGCCATCGGTTTTACGAAGGAGCAGATCGAAGAGGCCAACTTGGTCGTCTGCGGCTATATGACCACCGAAGGCTGCCCGCACATCAAGCCCGAGCACATGGCGGTCTTCGACTGCGCCAACAAGTGCGGCAAGATCGGCAAGCGCTTCATCGCGTACCAGGGCCACATCCGCATGATGGCCGCCGCGCAGCCCTTCATCTCCGGAGCCATCAGCAAGACGATCAACCTGCCCAACGAAGCGACCGTCGAGGACATCAAGAACGCCTACCTGCTCAGCTGGAAGCTCGGCATCAAGGCCAATGCGCTCTACCGCGACGGCTGCAAGATGAGCCAGGCGCTCAACACCTCATCGTCCGATAAAGACGACAAGAAGGAGGAGAAGCAGGTGGAAATCCGCGAAAAAATCGTGATCAAGGAGGTGCCGCGCCGCCGCAAGCTCGCGGCCGAACGCCTGTCGATCACGCACAAGTTCTCCATCGCCGGCCACGAGGGCTACATCCACGTGGGCATGTACGAAGACGGCCAGCCCGGCGAGATCTTCATCAAGATGAGCAAGGAGGGGACCACGCTCTCCGGCGTGATGGATACGTTGGCATTGAGCCTCTCGCTCAACCTGCAGTACGGCGTGCCGCTTGAAGTGCTCTGCGACAAGCTGGTCCACACCCGCTTTGAGCCGTCGGGCTTCACCATGAACGAGGAAATCCCCATGGCCAAGAGCTTGATGGATTACATGGGACGCTGGCTCGCCCTCAAGTTCCTCACCAAGGAAAAGGCAAAGCGCGTGCACAATAGCGAATTGGTCGATATCGCCTACGCTACGGGCACCAAGAGCAAAGACGCGTTCGCCATGCGCCTGCCCGTCCTCGACGAAGGCTCCGCCGCGCCGTCGGACTTCCTCACCCGCACCGACGACAAGACCCATCACGAGCTGGAGAATGCCGTGCACACGTCGTCTACGGTGGGCAGCAAGCTGCAGCAGGCGAAGCTCCAGGGGTTCACCGGCGCCATTTGCGGCGGCTGCGGTTCTGTGAAGATGAAGCGCAACGGGTCGTGCGAGGTCTGCCTTGATTGTGGTGCCACCAGCGGCTGCTCGTGATATGCTGGGCATTGCTTTTTCCCCCAAGCGCGCCATGAAGCACGACACCTGGCTTACGTCCGACAACTTCCTCAAGCGCTGCTTCGCGATCTACGGGCACGCGCTCGTGGCGCACGTGATTGTATCGGCGGTGTTCCTGCTGCTGTGGGTCCTGATGATGGGGGTCTTCGCGGCGATGTTCTTCCATGGCATGCGCGACGCCCGCACCGGTAAACCGATGGATATGATGCGCCAGGGCCAGCGCCAGGAAATGCAGATGGACATGCGAGATCAGCAAATGCCGATGCGGCGAACCAAGTAGGCGCCGCGCTCGTCGGCCGCGCGTTCCTCCAGTAGCATGGGCGCATGCAAGGTTCCTGGGTCGATCATCTGCCATCGCATGAACGAGAGAAAATTCGCCAGCGCATGCGCAGCCCCGAAGCGTATGAGCGTTTGCGCGATAACGTGAAGGGCCCCGAAGATTTGGAGAAGGAAATGCGTAAAGCCGAACAGCTCGCAGAATTCCATTTTGCGCTGGAGGCAGAACCCCAAGCACAGGGAATGGTGTATGAGCGCATGCGAGAGGATATTGGCACGCACGGCATTGATGCCGTGCTCGACGCCGAGGAGGCGCCCCCCAGTGTCCGTGCGGCGATGCAGCAGGGGAACTTCTCCGTTGCTGTGGAGCCGCACCCCGCAACCCATGAAGACGCCGTGCACGCCCTCCCCGAAGGCAATGTGCAAGAACGTCTGCCGGTGAAGACCAGCTTCAGCGATCGGTACATCGCTCAGGTGTTGTCGGCAGGCGGAGGGAAGCCTAAAAGCTGACGAACAACAGGCCGAAGAGGGCGGCAAACACCAGGAAACGCATGGCAAGGGGTGACGCTACTCTCACTCCTTCTTCGACAGCAAGCACCATAAGGAAAAGAGCCCTTGCAGAAGAAGGAAAAACCGAACACAAAAATACTTCAGATCTGTGGACGCAATGTGGAAAGAATCTCCTGATCATCATCCGGAGCAGCTTTATTGCGGATGGTTTTTCCACATTTCGTGCAGACATGAAGAATGATCCAGCCCTTCTTGGAGCGGAAATCAACACCCATCGGTTGCTCCAAACCATTGCAGGCCGATGCGCGGTCGCCCGGGCCTTCATCATCGACGTGTTTGCTCCAGAGGCAAAATGGGCAATGGTTCCTATAGGAGCCCTTTCCCAAGGGATGAACGTTTTTGCCACATCTGCCGCAGACGAACGGTTCCTCGCGGGCGATGAACGTGCTCATGGTGTTTAGACGTTGAAACGGAAGTGGAAGATGTCGCCATCTTGGACCACGTACCCCTTTCCTTCTTGGCGCATCTTTCCTGCTTCTTTGGCTTTCTGCTCGCTTCCAAATTGAACAAAATCTTTATACGAAATAGTCTCCGCGCAGATGAATCCTTTTTCAAAGTCGGTATGGATGACACCTGCGGCTTGCGGGGCGGTAGCGCCGACATGCACCGTCCAGGCGCGCACTTCCTGCACGCCGGCAGTGAAGAAGGTCTGGAGGCCAAGGGCTGCGTAGGCGCTATCGATCAGGCGATCGAGGCCGGAGGAGGTCACGCCAAGGTCCTGGAGGAAGACGGAGGCGTCCTCGGGGGTAAGGTCCTGAAGATCCTCTTCGATTTTTGCCGAAATCGGGGTGATCTGGACCGTGGAAGGCAAACCCAGCTGTGCATGGAAATCCTGCCCCATCGCTGTTTTGAGGTCATTTTCGGCGACATTGATCGCGTAGATGATCGGCTTGTCGGTGAGGAGGTGCAGGTCGGCAAGCAGCAGCGCTTCATCCGGGCTCCGTTCGACCGTTCCGGCCAACATCCCTTGCTCCAGGGCCGCCAGCACACGTTGCAGCACGTCGACTTCCGCGCGCTTTTTGACGTCGCCGGTGCGCGCCGCTCCTTGGGACTTATCGAGTCGTTTGCGCACGCTGTCGAGGTCGGCGAGGCACAGCTCGGTTTCGATGATCTCCCGGTCGCGTTTGGGGTCGACGGACCCTTCAACGTGGATGATGTCGCCGCCGGTAAACGCCCGGACGACGTGGCAAATCGCGTCCACTTCGCGGATGTGGTGCAGGAATTGGTTGCCGAGGCCTTGCCCCTGGCTGGCGCCTTTCACGAGCCCGGCGATATCGACGAAGCGGACGGTGGCGGGAATCGACTTCTTGGGCTCCACCAGGCGCACGAGCTCCGAAAGGCGCTGGTCGCGTACCTCCACGATGCCCACGTTGGGGTCGATCGTGCAGAAGGGGTAATTGGCCGCCTGGGCGCCGCGGGTGCGCGTTAAGGCGTTAAAGAGGGTCGATTTGCCCACATTGGGGAGGCCGACGATGCCGATTTGGAGCGCCATAGGAGCACAGAGCATACATGCAGGAGTCGATATTGACAAAAGTCATAAAAAGTATTAAGTTGTTCGAACTATGACGAACGCCACCCGTGGTATCACCCTGTTGGCTCTCAGCGTCATCCTGGCCTCCGGAGGAGTCTTTGCCGTATCCGCCCATGCCGAAGACGCGACGCTGTCGCGCGCCGAGGCCGTTGCATTGCTTGTGGAATCCAGCCCCGCCGCGAGGGATGCAGTCGATCACTACCGCTCCGGCATGCCTCCGGTGGCGCTCTTTTCGGATGTGCGCCAGCATCATTGGTATGCACCGTTCTTGGAGAGCGCGTTCCAAGCCAAGTTGATCCAGGGGAACCCCGACGGCACCTTCCGCCCCGGCTCGGTGCTCAGCAGCGAAGAGGCGGCGATTTTGTTGTCGCGCGCCTGGCAGCAGGAGAGCCCGCTCCTCTACGTCCCCGGCCCGAACCCCGACGTGCAGTACGTCCCCACGCTCCAGGAAGTGGCAGCCGCCTATGGCATGCGCACGCCGGTGAGCTCTGTGCCGCTGCCGCGCGAGGAGTACGTCTATTTGCTGAGCCTCCTCTATGGCAATGATGCCGTCGCATCGCTCGATTCTTCTGTGATGCAGTGGAGCGGCCGCCAGATCGCCGTGGGCAACGGTGCCTTGATGGCCAGTGTCGGAGGGCAGCACGCGCCCGGTGAACCCTACGTGTTTGATGATGCTGTCCCAGCGGACGAACCTGCTACAGCGCCCGAGGAGGAGATGGAGGACGTCGATACTGCACCCGAGCAGGAGGCTGCCTCGCCCGCAGATGATCCGGAGTTGGTGTTGGAACATCAGGAGCCGCAGGAAGCGGCGACCATCGAAGAGCCCCTCGACGTGGAGCATGTCGATCTGCCACCTCCTGCACCGGCTCCCCGAATCGAGCGCTTCACCCCCTCGACCACCACGTTCGTCGCCGATGCCTCGCCCGCCGCAAACGACACCTTCGCCATCTCGCTGCCAAGCCTTGGGATTGATTCGTTGAACATTAACCACCCGGCTGACCCCTTCACACACCAGGGCTTGCTCGCGCCCTTGCGGGACGGCGTCGGACACCTCTTCAGCTACCCCGGACGCGGCGGTAAAATCCTCGTCTACGGTCACTCGAGCAGTTACCCGTGGGATGTGTCCGCCTTCACCAAGATCTTCCGCCGCATCAGCGAGTTGCAGATCGGCGACCGCGTGACCGTGTCCTTCGAGGGGCGCACCTTCACCTACCTCGTCCGCGAGAAGAAGACCGTTCCGGCAAAGGACCTCGCCACCTACCAGGAAGAGGGCGACGGCGAAGAGCTCATCCTCTATACCTGCTGGCCTCCGGACTCGATCAGCGAACGCTACCTGGTGATCGCGACGCCCGAACACGAAGTAGCCGACGCGTGGTAAACACTGCGATTACGCGCCGATGCGCCGCAGGATTTCGCGGCTGACGAAATCTTTCTGCCTGCCGTACTTCAGGCGCGAGAGCTGCTTGAACGCTTCGGCGGCCTGGCTGTCCTTGACGTAAGTGGTGTCGAGCCAGGGGCGCGGTACTTCGATTGTGAAGGGGCGCGAGGGCTGGCCGTCGATGCAGAGCTTCATGGCGCCCTTGAACTTGTCCATGTTCACGAGATCCTGTTCGCTGAAGACGGGCCCCATTTCCTTGGCGCCCACTTCGGCGTCCTGCGGGCCGATTTTGTAGAACATCATGGAGCCGACGTTACCGAAGATTGCGCCCTTGAGACTCACGGAGCCAGACAGCTTGCTCTCCTTTTCCAGCTGGTCGATGTATTGGTGCGCCAGGATCAGCCCGAGGCGGTATTTGCGAGCCTCGGAGAGGATCGATTCGATGGATTGCGTGACGAAGTTTTGGAATTCGTCGATGTACAGGAAGAAATCCTTGCGGGTCGAAACGTCCTCGCGCTGGCGGCGCATGGCGGCCACTTGGATCTTGTTGACCACGATCATGCCCAGCAGCGTCGAGTTGATGTCGCCGATGAGACCTTTCGAGAGGTTCATCAGCAAGATCTTCCCTTCATTCATGCACTGTGCCACGTCGAAGGAGCTGCGCGTCTGGCCGACGATATTGCGCATCAGTGTGTTGGTGTAGAACTGTCCGAACTTCGCGGCGAAGTAGGGGATCATCTCCTGCTTCTCGCGCTGGCCGGTTTTTGCCATTTGGTTCGTCCAAAAGGATTTTACGATTGGGTTTTTCACCTTGGAAACTTTGTACTTCTGCCATTCATCGTCGGTGAAGAGGCGCACGAGGTCGGTGATGGCGCCGCCCTCTTCGTCGTCTTCCATGAGCGTGAGACACCCGTTGCGGAAGTAGTCTTGGATGCGGGGGCCGAACACTTCCTCGCCGAACATCTTCACCATCATGTTCATGGCGTCCAGGGCGATGAGGTCGCGCTCCTCCGGGGACTTGCCTTCGAGGAGGTTCAAGCCCATCGGGCGCTCGGTATCGGCCGGGTTGAAGTAGATGACGTCGTCGGCGCGCTCGCGCGGGATATACGGCATCAAGTCGTCGATGAGTGAACCGTGCGGATCCACCACGCACACACCCTTGCCCTGGCTGAAATCCTGGCGTGCCATGAGCTGGAGGATCGAGGATTTACCCGTACCCGTCTGTCCGATGATGTAGAAGTGGCGGAAGCGATCCTCGTTGTGCATTTTGACGAGCCGTTTTTCGCCGCGGTAGGTGTTGTAGCCGAGGAACAAGCCCTCCTCGGGAATATTCTTGGGGGCGGGGGCGAGTTTGAAATTCTGCCACTTGATCGTGTCGGCCTTGTTGTACTTGATGTGCGGCAGATGGAAGAAGCTCGAGAGCTCGTTTGTACCGAGCAGCATCGCCGGGAACTGCAGGCGCTGACGGAATGTGCGATGGGGGGTGCGGCGCAGGTAGCGATCGATGATCGAGCGCTTGCTTGAGAAGCGCACCCGGCGGAAGCCGTTGCCGCGCACTTCCGTGAATTGGCCAAAGGAGCCCACGATGCCGTCGAGAATGCCGTCGGCGCGTGCCTGGGTGGGCGCTGAGGCCACGATGCGCACGGTACACTGGAAGCCCGGTGTCGACGCCTTTTCATCCACCGCCTTGCTGTATTCCTCAAGCATCTGGGAAACACGTTCGCTCGTGGGCTGGTCTTGGGCCGAAAGATCGACGACGTCGCCGGAGGCCGTAATCAACTCGAAGACGGCGCGTACCCAGTAGAGCGGGTTGAAGATGGAACCGTTGCCACGTTTCTTTTTGGGATTGAGGAGGTTGATCGCCTCCTTCTGCACGCGGTGCTGCCAGGTGCCGACTTGGGGGCGCAGCACGAACTGCACGGCCGCGCCTTCGTCCCTGCGGATCTTGGAGAACGCGTTGGTGATGGCATTCAGCGGGTCGCTCTTCATGTGCTGGTATGTCTTGAAGACTTTTTCATAGGTCCCCGAGGGGGCGAGCGTGCATGCGGCAACGACCGACTGCGGAGTGAAGATGTTGTAATCCTCGACTTCTTCCACGAGGCATTCCGGGTAGAACGACGTAAAATGCTTTTCGAGGGTGGCCGCGATTGAGCGTGGACACACCGCGAAGAAGAGGATTTCTCCCTCCATCGCTGCGTATTCGAGCGAGAAGAACGGTTGCCCCTTCCAGAGCCTCGAGAGCGACCCCTCGCAAATGCTGTGCGCCGATTGGAAGAGGTGGTCCATCACGCCCGTGACCTCCTTGAAGTCCTTGCCGTACTGATCGCTCTCCTCATCCTTTTCCTCGCGCGTCACTTTCTTCGGTACGAGCAATTGCAGGCACACCATGTCCTCCTCGCGCTTGCGATCGGCCAGGAAGCGCAGTATGCCGATGGCCCCGCCTACGATGGCGGCGACAAGAGCGGCGATTGCGGCAATCTGGAATTGCATGGGTGTATCCTAGCAGGAGGGGGAAGGATGCGTCTGTGACTCGCTTGCGATGCGCACGGGACGGTTTTACTGCGTGAGCTCTTCACCGGTCATGGCGTCAATGATCCATTCCCAGAGGCCCATGGGCGACCGATCATCGAAGTGCGTGCCAACCGCATACACAAGGCGCAGCGCATTCTGCCCGCCGCTCCACACGAACATCGGCCCAAGGCGGATTTGTAGGTTGTCCATGGGGATGAAATCGCGGAAGCGATCTTCGATCTCCCAACGGGCGAGCACCGGCTTGCGCGGCAGCGAAGCATCGGGGTAAAAGGCCATCGTGAGGGTTGCAACCATCTTCCGGCTCATCTGGCCTGTGCTGTAGAGCCCGGACATTTTCGTTACCCTGGGCCCTCCCGAGGCGTAGAACATTTTTGGTGAGGGGGTCGACGTCGGCATCATGCGCAGCGCCAAATCGAACCCGCCGTCGATTTCGTAGCCGATGTCGAGCGAGCGCGGCGAGCGCCCGAAGATCGTGTCCATCGGCGCCGGGCAGTGGCTGATGTGCCGCATGCCGAAGCCCCGTTCCAGGCCGAAGAATTCGGCGTTGTCTTCGAGGAGTGCACGCCATTCTCCCTGTTCGCCGCCGTTGAAGTCGATCTGCGACCATTCCAGGGGATACTCGGGAACGTCGTCGTCGACGTCCTGCACGAAGCGCGGGTCGCGGGTCACGAGTTGGCGGATGATGCCGCTGGAATCCATGTCGATGAGGTCGAACGACACGTCCGGGTTGCGGTCGATGAATTCCCATTTGCGCCGGTCGATCAACTCTTCGATGCTGAGCCCCTGCCACGATTCCGGATCATCCGGGGGCTGCAGTCGATGGTTGCTGGTCAGAGGCTTCGGGTAGCCCTCGATGTCCTGGTCGGGGTTTTCCGTCGGCTTGTCGAGCGCGGAAGGATCGAAGCCGTTTTGCTCCGGCCAGACGCGCTCCTGCGCGGGGCACATGACGGGAATCTTGAGCTCGTTCCCTTGGATCGCGTCGTAGTACTTGGTGAACATCACGGTGACGCCGTCGCCGAGATCACGGCGGAACGTGACGCGGTGTACGAGGCGCAATTCGAGCTTGGTGTCCTCGTGCCGGATATTGAACCCCTGCTGGGGGATGAAGCCCATGTACATGAGGTTCACCGTGAGATCTTCAGGCTGGATGTCATCCCACCATTCGTAGGGCTCCGGTTCAGGGCACCATGCCGGAGGGTCGCACGGCGTCCACCGGGCGAGGGGATTATCCTCCATGCCGCCATAGCCCCAGGCTTGCGACGAGCTTTGCACCTGGCCGTCGACGAGGACTTTCGACGATCGCACTGTAACGATCAAGCGAATCTCCTTGTCGATGAGACGTTCTGCAACGGCGTCGAACGTAAAGCGCGGGTTCGGGAACCCGGCTTCCGGCCACCAGTGCCCGGTGACGACTGCTACGCGGCGTTCGCTTGTGCCGTCATACCGCACTTGCGCCTGGAGCCGCAGTGAGCCGAATGGGTTATATTGCCCTGCAAACGGCAGCTGGAAGGGGAATGCCGGATCGGAGGCGACGTAGAGGTTCTTCCCCGGAGTGACGTCGTCAAAGTGGAACCGGCCCGGGTCATCGATGCCGAAGAACTCTGCATTGTCGCGGATGAACCATTCCCAGCGGTCGAGGGTTTCCGCGCTGAACGTGCCGTTGCTTTCGGGCAGGAAGCCCGGGTCGCTGCTGACCACGTTTGGCAGGAACCCATAGATGCTGAAGAAGGTCGAGAAGGCCTCATCGCCGCCGTTCATATCGCGGAAGAAGAATTTGCGGTCACGCACTTCATCGTACGAAATAGCCTCGTAGGTCGCGGGGTAGCGATTGACGGGGAAGCTGCTGACGGAGCTTGATGTCGCCGAGGACGTCGCATCGGACGACGTTGACGAATTGTCACTGCTGTCGGACGTCGATGAATTGTCACTGCTGTCGGACGATGACGTTTGCCCATCAGACGACGCAGAGCGTGTGGTGCTGCGGGTGCTGGAAACGGAGGTCCTGCTACTCGTCGTTGTCCTACTGAGGGAGCCGCTCGTCGTGCCACCGCTCGTGCTCCTGCTGGAGGACGAACTTCCGCCATCGTCATCCGAAGAATCGTTCGAGGAACGCTGGGATGAGCCCGAAGAATTACCGTCGCTGCCGTTGGAAGAGCTCTCGTCATCATCCGAACTGCTGCTCGAATCCTCGTCTTCCAGGTAAATGCTGGCGCTCGACGTCGCTCCGCGAATCGGTCGCAGGCCTTTGGGTTCGGGCTGCGTCCAGCTGAAGCGCGAGGCCCACTCGCCGAAATCGAACGATGTGGTTTCCACGTCTCCCTGTTGGCTTGGCGCCGCGCCGTGCCAGCCCTCGTCGCCGACCCGCCCATCTGCCGCTTGCTTCAGAATGCGGTAGAGCACTTCGGCGGTTTCGCCACGGCTTACCGGTACGGCTGGCTCCTGGACCGTCGGAGGCACGAGATCGTGGTCGTAGAGAGCCTGCATCGGGCGGGCGTACCACGGCGCATCGTCTTCTACCACGACGATCGGTTCGATGCCGAACGCCTTGGCGACGATCTTTGAAAGCTCGGCGAACGAGACGGCTTTCGTGGGCTTAAACGAACCGTCGGGATAGCCGTTGATGATCCCGCGTTCGTGCGCCAGGCACAGATAGGGCCAGTACCAGATGCCGCGTTCCGTTTGGATGTCGTTGAAGGGCACGGGCTCGGCGCGCATGCGTTCGGTGCATGCGAAGCGCTGATCCGTTGTGCTGTTGAGCGTCATCACGATTTTGACGAGTTCGATGCGCTGCAGCGATACGTTCGGTCGGAACGTGCCGTCGTCATGCCCCGTCATCACCTCGTTCTTGCGGACGAAGTTAATCGCCTGGAGGTACGGGTAGTTGTCGGGAACATCCGGAAACGGCGTGCTCACGGAGGCGCTGAGCATGCTGCGGCCCGCCACGCCGATGATCACCGCGAGCGCACCCGTGGCGAGAGCGGTTCCCGTGCGTCCGGTAAGCCAAGAAGGTGTTTGGGGAGGCATGGGTGTGGATGTTCGGAATGTTCTGAGAATTATAGCATAAATGCCTTTTTGCAGCAATATTTCCACGAGCGCGTTTCTTTCGGCTGCCGTAGGCTGTGCACATGGCCAATCTGTGGTTCTGGCAGCAGCGTCATGTGCGCACCATCGCGCGGTTCCTCTCGCGCTATCTCTTCGGCCGCAAGGGTCAGCGGATGGTGAGCTTCCTGCGCCTGTTCTACCGCATCCGCATGGAGGTGGTGCTGCAGTCCGAGCACGTCGGACGCATCGTCCAGCGGCCTCCCGTGCGCGTATGGGTCGACGGCCAGGAGGCGTTCCCGCGCATCGAACTCCTGCTGCGCCGCGCGCGCCACACCATCATCATCCAGATGTTCATCTGGAAGGACGACAGCACCGGCCAACGCATCGCCTCGGTGCTCCTCGAAGCCGCCGACCGCGGCGTCAAAGTGAGTTTGATGAAAGAGGTCATCGGCGATTTCTTCGAATTCCACGAGGATTTCCTCGGCACTCGCACAAGCGATTTGCCCTTATGGAAGCGGTTCTGGTCGCATCCGAATATCGAAGTCGTCTACGCCAAGCACAACGATCACACCAAGGTCTACATCATCGACGGGTCCATTTTGCTGCTCGCGGGCATGAACATTTCCGATGAATATCGCTACGACTGGCACGACTACCTCGTGGAGCTGCGTGGCGAACAATTCGTGGAGCAATTCTTGAAGCGTTCGGACCGGGGAGGCGACGGCGCGGTGCGCCTCATCATGAATACCGAGGTGCGAAAGAGCATCCGCCCCACCGTGATGCGCCTCCTCGAACATGCCAGGGAATCCATCGTCGTGGAGCATTGTTACGTTAGCGACGCCGCAGTGATCGATTTGCTCATACGCCGGAGCAAAGAAGGCCTGCGTGTAGTCGTCATCATGCCGAAAAGCGTCGACTTGCATCACCATGCCAATCTCCAGTCCATGGCGCGGCTGATCGCCGAAGGCGCACCGGGGAAGTTGCAGTTGCTGCTCTACCCGAGGATCGTCCACGGCAAAGTGATCCTGGTCGATCGCTCGACGCTGTTCCTCGGCTCGGCCAACCTGATGACCTCTTCCCTCGATGACATGGGCGAGGTGAACGTGCTCGTCGAGTCATCCTCCAGCATCGCCGTCACCAAAATGCGCGAAGCCCTTCGCGGCGATATCCTCAGTAGTGAGCCGCTCACCAGCCCTCCATCGCTGCGCTGGTTCGCGCGCATGCTTGCGCGCATCGGCCTTTAGCTTTGCCCCTGGCGCTTCTGCAGCATGAGCGCATCGACCATCTCGACTAATTTGCGGATGCTCATATCCTTCTTCACAAAGAAGCCGTCTGCGCCGAGCGCTTTGCCCTGTTCGAACGCCTTCGGGTCGCTGAAGTTCGTGAGCATCAGCACGGCGTACGGGCGCTGCCCCGGGGGCGGAAGGTTCTGCAACACGGTGAAGCCGTCCATCACCGGCATGTGGATGTCGAGCACGAGAATATCCGGCGTGATCGTCTGGAGGGCAGTCAGTGCCTCCTGGCCGTTTTCACACGTTTTGAGGTTATAGCCCGAGAGTCCGAACTTCTTCATGTAGAGGTTTCGGAGAGCCATGTCGTCTTCCGCGATGATGAGTGTTCCTTTGGCCATGGGTGTTGGTGAGGACGGGGGTGCGGTGCTCTCTACCCGATCCAACTTCACATTCTACCACTGTCATGATAATTTGACAAGAGTATCCAAGAGCAGAATTCGATGTTCTTTGCTATACTACTTGGATTTATGACTTCCTCCCGAGCCATATCGCGCCAGTCCACGGTTGTGAGCTTGGTGCTCCTCGGCGGCGTGACGCTCAGCGTCTTCGCCGCAATGGGCTCGGCCCAGATGGAATGCGTCGGGCTTGCCATTAATACGCCCGGCTGTCCGCCCGTGGAGCTTGCTCCCCCGGTGCAGCTTTCCGAGGATGACATTCCCCGTCCGCCGCATTGCGGGGACGCCACGATCCAAATGGAGGAGGGGGAGGAGTGTGACACTGGCTTCGGCAGGAACGGCAGCGGCGATTGCACTGCCAAATGCCGCCAGCTCTTCTGCGGCGATGGCGTCGTTTCGCCTTCCATCGGCGAGTCCTGTGAACCGCAGCAGTATTACGCGTACGGTGAATACGACCAGGAAATCGATGAAAATGCCATCGTGCTCCGCTTTAAGGAGCAGCCCGCATGTGGCCAGATCTGCACCGTACCCGACTGCGGTGACGACGGTTGTTTCGGCGGCTGCGAGTCGCAATTCCTCGCCGCCTGCACACAGCAAACACAGGTCGCCGCGGCGCAAGCCGTGCAACGTCCGCAGGAGCAAGCCGCAGTGCAGGGGAATGTCGTCGAGTATTCGCCTCAATGCGGCAACGGCCAGCTCGATCGCGGCGAAGAATGCGACGACGGCAACCGCAACAGTGCCGACTCGTGCACGATTCTCTGCCTGAGTTCGCGGTGCAGCGATGGCTTTTTGCAGCCGTGGGAGGAATGCGACGACGGAAACACATTCGATGCGGACATGTGCACCAACGCCTGCAAGCGTCCGGCGTGTGGCGACGGCATCCTCCAGTACGGCGAACAGTGCGACGACGGCAATCGCAGCTCCAATGACGGTTGCACGGCCGACTGCACCATGCCCAGCTGCGGCGACGCTATTCTCCAGTACGGCGAACAGTGTGATGACGGCAATGAGAACAACGCCGATCTCTGCACCGTTGCGTGCCGTTTACCCGGCTGCGGCGACGGCTTTACGCAGTCACCGGAACTGTGCGACGACGGCAACGGCATCAACGATGACGGGTGCAGCAATGCCTGCCGCCCGCCGACCTGCGGCGACGGCATCGTGCAATACGGCGAAGATTGCGATGATGCCAACGCCGTCAACGGGGACATTTGTTCCAATTCCTGCCGCAGCCCCGCGTGCGGCGATGGCATCGTGCAGCAGGGCGAACAGTGCGACGATAGCAATCAAATGAACACCGACGCCTGCACCAATACCTGCAAGCTCCCGTCGTGCGGCGACGGCATCGTGCAGCAGGGCGAACAGTGCGATGACGGCAATACAAGCAGCGCCGACGCCTGCACCGCGCTCTGCAAATTCCAGTCGTGCGGCGACGGATTTATTCAGCGCGGAGAAGACTGCGATGACGGCAACCTGATCGACACCGACGGCTGTACCAATGGCTGCCACACCGTGTTCTGTGGTGACGGCATCCGTCAGCTGGCGGAAGAATGCGACGACGCCAACGCGATCAACGACGATATGTGCACGAACGAGTGCAGGAAGGCCCGTTGCGGCGACGGCATCGTCCAGGGCAAGGAAGAATGCGACGGTGGCACCGACTGCGGCAGCGGCTGCAAGATTGCCGTGAAGGTCGTCTTGGTCTCCGCGAATGGCCAGCAGCCGCCCTCGGCGGGCAGCGGGCTCATGCGCAACGCCGCGCCGTCGACTTCCGTGCTCTCCATGATCAACCCGCAGCCTCTTCTTGTAGGCCTTGCGGGCCTGACAGTGGTGGCACTCTTTTCTCTAGTCATTGCGCGCATCCGCAAGCGCAAGCCGGCGCCGGCTGCAAGCGGGCAGGACGGCCATCTGTTATCTATCGAAGACGTTCCGCTCGATGAAATCGAGATGCCCTGGAGAAGCTGGTAAGCCTTTTGTTCCCCCATATTGTATGCGTGATCCATCTATTCCCGGAGATTCCGAACACGGCGAGGCCGAGCCAGTTGTGCCCTGCACACTGCGGTTTCATCAGGTGGCTGAGAATTGTTGGACTATCTCTGTCGATGATGCGGACCATCAACTGCAGGTGTTCTCAAAGACCAAACAGACGATGGTGTCGGCAGGCCCTTCCGTTGTTCGTCGCAATGCCGATGGCAAGCTGCGTGTTGTTGTCTTCTATGCCAATAGCGAGCAGGGAAAACAGGTTTCGATCGCCGATCTTCATACGTGGAATCCCGGCATGCAGATCGAAGGCTTGCCGAGCTACGATCAGAAGACCGGCCTCGTGAAGCCTGCCGAAACCTTCGGCACAAGAATGAAAAAGCTCTTGGGCTGGTAACCGGCGATGCGAGAAACCTACGAGACGGAAAGGCGGATGTAGGCCGTCACCGTGGCGCCGTCGATATACTGCTCCACGGTTTTCTGCCCGTCTTTCACGAATGGCTGCTTGAGCAAGGCGTTCTCCTCGCGGAACTTCTTCTCCTTGCCCAGCATGATCTTGTCGAACATCGCTTCGGGCTTGCCTTCTTTCTTCAGCTGTTCGCGCCAGATTTCCTTCTCCTTCTCCACCAGGGCCTCGGCAATCTCATCGGGGCTCACTACTTGGGGGTTCATGGCCGTCGCATGCATGCCGACGTCGCGGGCCATCTCGCGGCTTCCCTTTGAAAGGCCGATAATCACGGCGATCTTGCCGTTGGAGTGCACGTACGTGCCGATCACCGGAGCGGAGATCACATGCACTTCGTCCATCGAAACGTTCTCTCCCAACGACTGCACGGCTTCGGGAAGCTTCTTGTCGGCAAGGGCTTTCACAGCGGCTTCGCCACCTGCCAGCAACGCGTCAGCAAGCTCGGCGCCGAGCGCGCTGAAGCCGTCGGCACGGGCGACGAAGTCCGTTTCGCAGCGCAGCAAGACCACGGCAGCTTTGCCATCGGCCTCGGCGGCGAAGATCTTTCCTTCGCCCTGGGCGCGTTCAGCCTTCTTCGCTGCCTGAGAAATGCCGCGCTTGCGCAGCAGCTCAATGGCCTTTTCCTCATTGCCGCCGGATTCCTCAAGGGCTTCCTTGCAGGCAAGAATCGAAACGCCCGTGCGGGCGCGAAGGGCGGAAACGGCGGCGGCGGAAACGGAAGACATGGCGGAGGGGGGAAGGCGAACGGAGCGATCAGATGGACACTTCTTCCTCATCATCCTGCTTGGGGCGCAGGTCGGCGAGGGAGCGTTCGATGGTCTGCAGGACGATCTCGACGGACTTCGTAGCATCGTC
The DNA here is from genome assembly GCA_964488165.1 of uncultured Candidatus Peribacteria bacterium. GTDB lineage: Bacteria > Patescibacteriota > Gracilibacteria > Peribacterales > Peribacteraceae > VMFU01. Next base: position 96,995 of record CAZATU010000003.1, on the reverse strand, counting down.
GTTGCAGGGCACGAAGCAGGCGAATTCGTCGGGGTCGGCGTTGCTGTCGCAGATGCCGAAGACGGGGATCTTCATCTTGATCGCTTCCTTTACGGCCACGTTGTCGCGCAGCGCGTCGACGACGAACAGCGCCTGGGGCAGGCCCGTCATCTCGGCGACGCCGGCAAGGGCGCTGTCGAGCTTGGCGAGTTTCTTGCGAAGGGCGACCTGTTCCTTCTTCGTGAACTTCTCCACTTCGCCGGTCACGAAGCCCTTGCGGAGGTCCTTGTAGTACTGGAGGCGCTTTTTGAGCGTGGCCCAGTTGGTGATGAGCCCCGGGATCCACTTCTTCGTAACCACGGGCTGCCCGAGCTTCTGGCCCAGGCGTTCCACCAAGTGCAAGCTCTGCTGCTTCGTGGAAACGAGCAGCACGGTCTTGCCTTCGGCCTGGAACTTGCGCAAATGCTGGCAGAGTTCCTCCAAATGGGCGCGCGTCTGCACGAGGTCGAAGATATGGATGCCTTTCTGCGTCGTATACAGATAGGGCTTCATCTTCGGGTTCCACTTCTCTTTCGGGTGGCCGAAGTGGCAGGCAGCGGCGATCAGCTCTTTTTCGGACGGAATCGTCGTCATGGGACGCGTGGGGAAGGGGAGCGGTAGTGGATCCTTGGGGACTGCTTCCGACGTCATTTCGCCTGGTGCGGAGGATACCCTTGCGGGTCAGGACCGCAGCGATCGGTCGGAAGGGACCGGATAGATATACCGCCCCAAGGCCCTCGATGCAAGTGCTTAGGGCTTCGGATGGGCCTGTGCGGTGTCTTTTTTGATCTCGCCGTAGCGCTTGTAATAGGTTTCGCCGATGTCGGTGAGCATCTGAAAGAAGGTCTTCGCACCCTGTAAACCGCGGCTGACGAACGATGGTTGCGCCGCTTCCGGCGGTTCTGCGGTGGGGTTTTCGCCTGTGGCGGCCGCGAGCTCTGCGCGTAGTTGCTTCTCCTCGCGCTGTTGCTCTTCCTGCATCTTGGCGACTTTCTTCAATGCCCATTCGGCGCCGAGGTCCATGCCGTGCTGGATGACGGCGAATGTTTCCCCGAGTCGTTGGGCGAATTCCTTGGGCTTCATGGCCCCAAAGCTAGCACGAATGCCGGATGTTGTCATTGCGTGCAGACCTCCTGGTGCAGGCCTTCAAGTGTTTGCGTGACGTGGTGCTCCACCGTCGTCCAGAGATGGGCGGGGGCCGTGGCGATCACCGTCAGCGCACCGTGAATGCCTTCGTCATCGCACACAATCGATGGCGGCAGATAGGCAAAACGAGAAGGAAACCCGGGCGCATTCTGCTTGAGGATGCTTTCCACGACCGATCGCACGAGCGCCATATAGTCCGTCATGACGCGCATCAGACGCATCGTATGGAGGTTTTCGATGTTCTGACGCGTCTGCGGTGACAGTGCTTCGTGCGCTTTGAACACGTCGCTTTGCCATCGCACGATGATCATGTGCGGCTCCTCGGAAGGCTGGGGGAATTCTGTCATGCCGTGTGTCTACCGATTGTCCGACGCAGCGGCAAGCTACAGTGCGTCTTTTTCTTGTATACAAAATATGATCAAGAAAGAGAGAGCGTTCGGAGAAGATCGCGTTACTTGGCCAAATGCGCTACGAGTTCCGCAATCGGCAGGCGTACCTGCTGGAGCGTATCGCGGTCGCGGACGGTGACCGTATCGGGTTCGCCCTGCGCCGGGTCTTCGCCCAGCGTGCCGAAGTCGACCGTGATGCACTTGGGCGTGCCGATTTCATCCTGGCGGCGGTAGCGTTTGCCGATCGAACCCGTCACGTCGAAGTCGATGGAGAGGGGCGTTTCATGAATCAATTTTTTATACAACTCCTGTGCTTTGCCGAGCAGGTGCTCCTTCTTGCTCAGCGGCAGGATGGCGACGTCCACTGGAGCCATGGCCGGCACGAGGCGCAGCACGGTGCGCGTATCGTCTTCGGCGAGCTTCTCCTCGTCGTATGCTTCCAGCAGCAGCGCGAGCACGGTGCGCGTGAGGCCGAACGTGGGCTCCACAACGTACGGCAGGAACTTGTGCTGCGCGTCGTCGGGGTCGGTGTACTGCAGGTCTTCGCCGGACGTCGTTTGATGCTGCGTGAGGTCGAAGTCGGAGCGGTTCGCCAGGCCGTACAGCTCGCCCCAACCCCAGGGGTAGAGATATTCGATATCGAGCGTGCGGCTGGAATAGTGCGAGAGTTCTTCTTTGGTGTGCTCGCGGATGCGCAGGCGCTCGGGTGAGAGGCCGATATCCAGGCACCACTGCCACATCTGGTTTTTCCAGTCCTCGAAGATGGCGGCTTCGCTGCCGGGTTCCACGAAGTACTCGATCTCCATTTGCTGGAACTCGCGGGTGCGGAACGTGAAGTTGCCCGGCGTGATCTCGTTGCGGAAGACCGTGCCCACCTGTGCGATGCCAAACGGTAAGCGCTTGCGCATCGATTGGCTGACCTGCTTGAAATCGACGAACATGCCCTGGGCCGTTTCGGGGCGCAGGTAGATGTCGGCGCCTTCACCTTCGATCACACCCTGTTGCGTTTTGAACATCAGGCTGAATTTCTTGGCCACCGTCCAATCAAGCTTGCCACACGCGGGGCAGGCGATCTTCTCGGCCATGAGCATCGGCTGGACCTGCTCGAGCTTGAGGATCGCGGCCGCCTCCACGCCGAGCTTCTCCTCAATCAGCTTGTCGCCGCGGAACCGTTGCTTGCACGATTTGCAATCGACGAGCGGGTCTCCGAAGTTGCCCACATGGCCGCTGGCCTCCCACACTCTGGGGTTCATGAGGATGCCGCTCTCCAGGCCCACCATGTCCTGGCGCTGCCGCACGAAGCGGTTCCACCACAGCCGCTGCACGCGGTTTTTGAGCTCGATGCCGAGCGGGCCGTAATCCCACGTATTGGCCAGTCCTCCGTAAATTTCCGAACCGGGGAAGATGAAGCCGCGACGCTTGCAGAGGGAGACGATCTGGTCGAGTGCTGTGGCGGGCATGATGCGGAAAAAAGAGTGTGAACAGGGAGAGCATACCAGGCAGCGAGTCGCGTGCGAATGCAATGGCGTGCAACGTGGGTGAGTGCTGCTACAATGGTGCGCAATGACACGACGGTCGCTGCTTGCCGTTGGCGGAACACTCCTGCTCCTTGGCGGAGTGGTCATGCTCTACGGTGGATCGCCGTCGATGCGCTCACTGCTCGGCGAGGTCGCGGCCCCCCAGGGCGCGTGTTCGTCGCCCCCGCTTGCCGAAGAACGCATCTGCACGCCGCTCTTTGAAGATGTGTGCGACGAAGCGAGCGGCGAGGTGTGGTACCCGTCCGTCGACGATTGCATAGCCGCAACCGAAGGCGCCGTGGCCTGCGATGTGCCCGAGAATGCCATGCTCTTCGGCGCGGATATCGGTTGCACCGAGCGATGCGATGCAGAGAATTCGGAGTTGGACAGCGAGTGTACGAAGACATGGTCGTATCCGGTCTGCATCCGTATGCCCACCGAGCAGGAAGTCTCCTTCCTGGAACAGGGGCTCTTCCCCAACGCCGACGTCGCGTGGTCTCCCGACGGCAATTGCAACGGCAAGTGCCCGCGCGGCGCCGTAGCCTTTACGATGTGCGACCCCGCAAAGGGGCCGTTCCGGAACGTGGACGGCGTCTGGGAGGCATTCGTCGAAAACACCTTGCCACAACCCTGGCGGCTCTCGCTCGACCCGTCCGCCCCCAATGACCATCCGGCGATCTGCGCCCCCGACATTCGCATGCGTCAGTGTGGCATGCATCCGTCCGGCGATTCCTATGCGTTCATCGCTGACGGTCTGCCGTGCGAGAGCTCCATGCAGTGCTACCAAGGAGCGCCCGCCGACGCCGACCCGGAGGCCTACAGGCCCTACGCTTCCGTGTGTCTGCCCGCGCCGGACCGCCCCGATGTCATGACCTGCCAGCCGGATTGTTCCGACGGCGCGTGCGATGGAGCACCCGCAGAGCCCGAGCGTCGAGCGCCGCTGCGGCTGAATGCCGAGAATGTGTTGGAGCCGATCCCCGTCGAAGAAATGGAGCGCAACGATGAGCCTGTCGTTGAGGAAGAACAGGTTCCCCCGTCTGACGAGGTGTTGACGGACGAAGGCCAGGGCGACGAAACAGAGCAGATCCCCGAGGAGCAGGCGGATACCCCTCCGGAGGAAGAATGGCAGGAAGAAGTCGTCGAAGAAGTTGTCGAGGACGTGCCCCAACCCATCCTGGAAACGGAGGAATTTGCGATGCTCGATTGGCTGCGCCGGCATCCGCTCTGCGGCAACGGCAGGCTGGACGGCGAGCAGGAGGAGTGCGATGACGGCAACACGAAGGACCGCGACGGTTGCAGCTTCGATTGTTACTTCGAGAAGGGGTCCTGCGGTGACGGCGTCGTGGAGGTCTTGCTCGGCGAGCAGTGCGAGCCGAAGAAGCACAATCCGTCGCTTCCCTATATCTGCACGCCCGATTGCCGCTTCCTGTCTCGTTCATGCGGCGACGGCATGCGCCAGGCCGGCGAGCAGTGTGACATGGGCAATGACAACGCCAACAGCCCCGGAAGCATGTGCAGGTCCGATTGTTCCTTCGCGCGCTGCGGTGATCTGATCGTCGACGGCGACGAGGAGTGCGACGATGGCAACCTGATCCACGGCGATGGCTGCTCGCGGACCTGTAAGCAAGAGCAGGCGCGGGAAGTGGTCATGGCGAAGAAGTGGACCGATGCCTCGCTCTTCCGGTTCCTGCGCGGATCGGCAGTTACCACCGTCACAACAACCGCTTCCACGCTTCCTGCGCAGCTGCCCACGGGCGCTCCGGTGCCGCAGTCCGGCCCCGGCATCATCGCGGTGATGGCAGCCGGCGCGGCCGGTGGCATTGCTTGGATGCGCCGCCGCCGAAGCTAAATGACCAACGCACGACAGCAAGATGCGGCACATCTCCACAGGAATGTTCCCCCGGACTGGTACCACCGCTCGTTGCAGGTGAATCCGCTGCAGCGCTTCTGGCATACCCGTCGTTTTCATGCCGTGCGCTCGCTCCTTGAGCGATGCCCCGGCGCCACGATCGTCGATATCGGTTGCGCCGACGGCGTCCTCACGAAGGTGGTATGGGATCAGGTCGCACCCGCGCGGATCGATGCCATCGACGTCTTGCCGGACTCGATCGCATGGGCCAAGCACCATTGGGCTTCGATCCCGGGGATGCACTTCTCGGTCGCCGACGCTCATGCGTTGCCGTTTCCCGATGCATCGGCGGATGTGGTGACCTGCTTTGAAATGCTCGAGCATGTCTTCGAACCCCGCAAAGCCCTCGCCGAGATGCTGAGAATCCTGAAGCCTGGTGGCTATGCATTGTTGCTCGTTCCGAGCGACAACCTGCTGTTTCGTATGATCTGGGCGGTATGGACGCGCACGCGCGGCATCATTTGGGATGACACGCATGTACAGTCATTTCAAAACGGAGCGCTCGGCGAGCTGGCGCAGAGCGTCGGCTTCGTCGTGGAGCGCAGGCACCGTTTCCTCTTGGGCATGCTGGATTTGTTCAAAGTGCGGAAGCCGTCGGCGGCGTAAGTACGGAGTAGCCCTGGTACGTGCCTTGGAGCGCAAAGCCGCGGCTGATCAATGCTGGTACCTCCGCCGCATGCGCAACGTACGCAGCGCCACCGCCTTCGGCGTCGCAGCGCGCAAGCCCGAATGTATAACGTCCGAAGCGGATCGCGTGGCGATAATGGGCGTTGGGGTCCGCGTACTCGACAGTGGAGGCGAAAATATGGGGATCGAGCTTCGTGCCGAAGAGCACGGCGATCTCGGGCATGTTGGCTTGCTCAGTGACGCAGATCTTGCCCGTGGTGAGTGAAGATGCTTTGGCGGAGGCGTCCGTGAGGCCCGCGAAAAATTCCGGGGCGATCTTCTGTGGGAATACGGTGAAGTAGTCCCAGCTGAACCAGCCGAAGAGCACTAAAAACATGCACACGACGGCGACGCGCACGCGCGGCCACGGGACGACGGAGACCCCCAGCGCGCAGCAGAAGATCATCGGCAGCATGGCGATGTTGATCCGGTTGATGGCGTCCGCATGGACGACGCCGCCCAGCACCACTGCGGCTCCCATCCATGCCAGCATGTAGAGCGAACCGCTGTGGCGTTCGCGCACTGCGCGACGGAGCAATGCCCCCGCGCCGAGGACGGCCGCGACGGCGCCCGGGAAGTACACGATGCCGTGCGGCCACATGGTGTTGTGCGACCAGCCGTCATGCTGGCGTAGTAGCGCGTACCCGAAGGTGCGGAGGTTGTGCACCGCGTCCATGAAGAAATGCGCTGAAAACACGGATGATCCTTCGCGGTAGCGTGGCGTGGTGGCGAGGTTGGTGATGGTGAATGGCCCCAGATGCACCGTCGGCAGCTCCCGTTCATTCACGAACAGATAAACAGCCATCGGCAGCGCGATCACGGCGAAGCACGCTCCCGCCGCAAGGATGGGTTTCCATCGCCACTCTCCTCGCAGATGGAGCGCTGCAAGCGCAAGAAGTAAGAATGCGGGAACGGCCACAAGCGCCACGCCGTAGCTGTAGAGCGAGAGTCCGAAGATCGCCGCCGAGAGGCTGAGCCCCCAGGGCCGTTCGCGGAGCGTCAGCAGTACAAGGAAGGCGAGCGCAAACAGCGGCGGGAAGAGGTTGCAATCGAGTCCCCAGCGGGAGGCCATGATGTGCCAGGGGCTGATGGCCACGAAGAACGCGGCAAGAAGACCCGTGCGCGCATTCCAACCCTCCCGTCCGATGGCCCAGAATGTCCCCACGGTGATGATACCCATGACGGCGTTAAGCGAGCGGGCTGTGGCAATTGTCAGTCCGCCGATGGCCATGAATGGCATCGAGAGGTACGCCGCTAACGTACCGCTCATCGACGATCCATACGCTTCAAGCATCAGCGGCCATGTGTGGCCATTGCGTTCCATGCCGTAGCGCAGCAGCGAATAGGCGTCGTAGGCCAGCGATCCTTCGTCCTGGTTGAGGCCGCCCGGAATTGCGCCGAAGCGGTAGAGCCGGACGATCATCGCCAACGCCACGATGAGCGAGAGCAGCACCCATTCGTTGCGCAGCGCAGCTATGGCATGTGCCCATGTCGGAGGGAAGGCGGCCCGGTGCTGGCGGGCGCCGCGCGTCATGCAGAGCCTGGCGCAATGATCAGTGTGAAGGTGGTGCAGAGGACACACAGCAGCACCAAGAGCCACGTCGAAGCCCGCCGCAGCGCGCTGCCGCCCATACTCGCCCCGGCGGCCGCCGCGATAGCCACGGGCAACGCAAGCAGCGGCGAATAGCGGAAATCCTGGCTGACCGAAAAGGGGTAGGAAAGACGGAAGCACAGATGTGCGAAGAAGACGGCCAGACCCACCAGCATCACTGGAGTGAACTGCTTCGCGTGACGCACCATCCCCATGCCCCCGCCCACCACCGCCAACGCAAGTGCGAAGAGGCTGACGCCGAGAATGGCGGAGCCGAAGGGAATCAGCGCATCGCCGAAATTGAATTCGCCGAAGAACGCCGATCGATACACGTACTCCAGGAAGAATTCACGACGGTGACCCTCCCAGGGCGAATTGAACGGTTCCAGCAGGAAGCGTGCCGGGTCGAACGTCGTCAGGTTTTCGAGCGCGTTCGGCAGGCGCATTTCGTCGCCGATATGCAGCGCGTTGCCCACGAGGCGCGGTCCTTCGGAATGGCTCAGCATCCGCGGGGCGTACATACTGAGGATCAGCACGCTTGCCAGCACGAGCCCACCGCAAGCCCGCTCCACGCGGTGGAGGGCGGTTCCTTCGCCGCGGCGCAGAACGTAGAGGAGCAGGATGGGGGGCAGCAGCGCGATGCCGTTCGCCTTGACCCACACGGCCAGCGCGGCGATGACACAGCAGAGGTACCAGCGCACCGTGCCGCCCCGTTCCCACCACGCTATCGCGGCAGCAACGCCGCAGACAAGCACGAAGAGGGAAAGGACGTCGTTGTTGATGCGCGCGCTGAAGAACACCCACGACGGCAGCGCAGCCAGCAGGCCCAGTGCGAGCGCCGGGAACGTTCGGCCGAAGCTGCCGAGCGTTTTCTTGGCGATCCACGCGCATCCCGTGAGCGTCGCGACGGACAGTAGTAGCGAGAAGAGTTGCAGCGATGAACGATCCGACAGCATGCTCGACGGCAGCAGCCGGGTGATGTGGAGCCAGAGGGCCGAAAGGCCGTAGTACAGCGGGGGCTGGTAGGTCTCCCATCCCATGTCCGACGGCGGCGGAAAGACGTGGCTGGTCATGTAGAGGATGTATTCGATGTGCCCGTCGACGTCATGGCCCCGGACATTCGCCGGTGTCAGCAGCAGGTAGATGGTGCGCAGCGCGGTTCCTGCGATCAGCGTGCCGAGCAGCAGCGGGTCGTCGCGCAAGAAGCGCAGCCTCGGAAAGATGCCGAGCGCGAGCAGCAGCATGCCAATGATCGCCAGCGCCTGGGGCACGAGCGAAACTGCGGCGAACGCGGGCAGGGTCATGTCGATGCCCCCCACGCCCCCGAAGTCCGAGAGGGTGATACTGACGAGGTTTTCCCCCGGCTTGAGCGCCGAGGAAAGATCGATGGCGATGCCGCGTTCAAAGTCGCACACGTCGCCCTCGGGCAACACGATCGGGGCGGCGTTGAGCGCGATGTCCTCGATGCAGTCATCGGGGATGAAGCGCAGCGACGTCGGCGTCAGCAGCCCCATTTTGAACACAATATCGACGGCGATCGTGCCGCCTTCATCGGATGTAAAGGACAACGGCAGTGTGGCCCACGTCCGTTCGCCGTCGTTGAACCGATAGTTCACGTCCAACACCTTCGGCTGCGCCGCACTCTGCAGGAATGCTGCTACAAGCAGCGACAGGAGCCCTGCGGCGCAGAGCGCACGCCGATGGGCAAAGCAGCGTTCCAGCGACGGGACGCACCGGGAAATCCGCTGAATCAGAGAAGGCAACATGCTGCAAGCCTACCACGATTTGCGTGGTTGCATCTGCTTCTTGCCTTGCGGCGATTGTCTTGGGACACTGTGGCGCATGGCCGAAGCGCGTTCCCTCACCATTGTTCTGCCGTGCTATAACGAGGAGCCGAACATTCGGGCCACTATCATCGATGTTCTTGGTTGGTATGACGCCGAGGGTGTTGCGGGCAAAGTCATCGTCGTCGACGACGGTTCCCAGGACGCCTCGGTGGGGATCGTGGAGAAGATGGCCAAGGACGATCCGCGCGTCCGCCTTGTTCGGCATGCGGCCAACCAGGGATACGGCGCCGCTGTCCGTACGGGCTGCGACAGCGCCGACACAGACTTGATCGCCTTCATGGACAGCGATGGCCAATTCCATGCCGAAGACACCGGCAAGCTCCTCGCACAGATTGCAACCCATGCGGTGGTCACGGGCATTCGCGTGCGCAGGGCCGACCCTTGGAGGCGCAAGCTCAACGCCCGGCTCTACGGCGCGCTCGTCCGCTCGATTCTCGGGGTGCGTGTCGGGGACGTAAACTGCGGGCTCAAGCTCTTCACCCGCGAGGCGTGGAAGATCGGCAGGCCGACCATCGCCACGGGCGCACTCATCAACGGCGAAATGTTCTACCGCTGGAAGCGCGCTGGCATCCGTTGGGCCGAAGTACCCGTGCCGCATTACCCACGCCGCGCCGGCCAACAAACCGGCGCCAAGTTCTCCGTGATCATCCGCATGTTTTCGGAGCTCCTCCAGCTCAAGCGTTCGCTGCGCTGAGGCGCAGCCGCTTCCTCCAGGCAAGCGCCTCCCAGAACAACCATGCCAAGAGGAGCGTTTGGCAGACGGCGATGACGGTGACACCATGCGGAACCGCACGGACGATGGATTGAGCCCAGCCGTTGCCGCCGATCACGTTCATCATGTTGATCGCGTAGAGCGTGGTGCTCAGCCCGTAGATCCAGGCCCACCTGGGGCTCACGAACGCCAGCGGCAAGCCCAGGACGACCAGCGGCTGCAAATACCGTTCGTGCATTTGGGTATTCACGATAAAGAACGCGAAGGAGAGCCCAGCGGATGCGATGAGCAGGCCCGTTGCCCGCGTCAGCAGGGGTGTCTGCTGTGCCTTGGCGGGCGTGGCGACGATGCTCCTGCGGACGCACCATAGCAGCACCACCGCCGATGCGAGGTAGAGCAGCAGCCCCGTGGTATGGATGCTCAGCTTCCACGGCAGGAGCGTGCTGTCGGTGATGTGAAAGCTCGCCGGGCCGTAGACCGCGAACCAAAGGTTGTAGGCGTTCATCGAGGTTTGCCGATAGAAATTCACCGAACTCGAAAGAATGTGTAGCGCATTGCTCAGGTGCCCTCCCGCCGCGAACGGCAGCAAGACGGCCATGGCGCCCGCAATAGTCCCGGCGGGCAGCTTCCAGAGGGAGCGGAAATCCGTAAATGTCAGCACCACGACCAGCGGTCCAAGGAGGGCCGTTTGCACCTTGGAGAGCAGCCCCAAAGCCAGGAGCACGCCGGCCAGAAACCAGCGTTTGTCGAGAGCCATCATGATGAAGCCCAGCATGAAGGCGCTATGGACGCTGTCGATCTGCCCCCAGATCGCGGAGTTCCCGAGGGCCGCCGGGTGCACGGCGTAGATGGCCGAGGCCGCCAGCGCGCGTTGCTTGCCGCCGATGCGCCGCACGAAGAAGAACACCATGATGCAGATGGCGACATCCGCCACCACACCCGGCAGCTTAATTAGACTGCGGAGCAGCGGGCCCCGGTCGAGGGTGGGGGAGACGAGGGCGTAGAGCCTGCCGATGCCGGAGAACAGTGACAGTGAAAACGCCGGATAATTGGGCAGCATCGTGCCGAAATCCTGATGGACGTACGACGCAGGGGTCCCATACACCACGCCGCTGAGCGCCCAGCCTTCGTTGGTATGCAAGTCAAAGCCGTTGCCCGGCGAACCCAGGAGCAGCACGCGCAGTAAGATCGCGCCGACCACTATGATACTCAGCCACGTGATCGTGCAACACTCCGGGTTCCCGGAAGGGGCGGACCGCATGCGCGTCAGTATCGCAAGCATTGGGTGCAGGCGCCATTGACGCTTCCGGTCGACGAAGGTCCCGTCATGAAGAATTATTCGACGACATCGACCTTCTGCTCGACGACCGGCAGGGCGATCTTGCTATCGCGGGTGCAGCGGGCGCAGCGCAGTTCCCAGATAGGCAGCAGTGCGCGGCGCGCGACGGCCTCATCCGACATCGGCTCGTAATACGTCAGCGGCCGGAAGTACTGGAACGACAGGAAGGTCATGGCGCTGAGCACGAGCAGCAGCGTCGTCTTGGCGCTCTCGGTTGCCACCTTCGTGCCGAAGCTGCGGATATTGCTCACACACAGCGGCACGAGCAGCATGCCGAAGATGAGCGGCAGGAAGTAATGGTACAAGTAGAGCACGCGCTCGATATGGGCCACTGCGGCGAAGAAACCGCAGTAGAGCGCCAAGAACGTCAGGAGTAGCGGGAGGTCTTTCACGTCCTTCATGCCGCCGCCGAACAGCGCGCCGAAGACCAAGCTCACCGCGAAGAGCACGGCGAGCAGGGCGAGGCCCCACACGACGGGGTTCGGAACGAGGTAGAGATACTGATAGACGCTGTTGTCGGGCGTCTCCCAGCGGTAGCTGATTGTGCGTCCGCCCACCGGCCAGAAGAACCACGGGCTGCCGTTCTCATCGTCTTTGCAGAGGTTGAGCTTCGGCACGCCGCTTTCGTAGCTGTGCATGTACGCCATGGAGTCGCGCAGCATCACCGGGAAGGCTGTGAGCGAACGATTCTTTCCTTCTTCCAGGTACGTCTTGTAGGTATCGGAAGCCTGGTAGTAGCCCTCATCGGAGAGGCTCGGCTGGATCGACGTGCCGACGGCGAAGTGCACCTGCCACACCGCGACGCCCGTCAGAAGGAAGGTCGCGGCAATGACACCGAGCGTTTGCAGGAGGAGCGCCGGCGATTTCCGCAGCCACCAGGCGATGGTTGGGAGTAGAAGAAGGAAGATCAGCGCGAAGATTTTGGTAGTCACCGCGGCGCCCCATGCAACGCCAAACAGCGCCGCAAGCCACAAGCAGCGCTTGGGCCGATCCACCGCGTCGCGCAGGAGGAGGAAGCTTAGGATCGTGAGCGCGCAGAAGAAGATGAGCGTGCCTTCGAGCATCGCCGCGCGTACTTGCACCAGGATGGCGTTGTCGAACATGTAGAAGAAGCTCAAGAGCGTGGCGTGCAGCGGCTTCTTGGTGAGCGCGAGGAAGCACAGGAAAAGCAGCGGGGCCGAGAGCCACGCCAGCAACGTGGGGAAGAGACGGAAGCCCGTCATCACGAAATCCTCCGGCGGGTTGTTGGCGTAATCGGTGCCGATGAACTGGTCGTTCGTCGTGTTGAAGCCCAGCAATGCTTCGCCCGCGGCGATCACGAGCTTGCCGAGCGGCGGATGCGGCTCCATGAAGAAGACGCCGTTCAAATATTTCTGTGCCGCGGCCACGTGGTAGTTCTCATCCCAGAAGAACGAACGAGGGGTCCAGAAGTTGTAAAAGACGCTGAAGAACGAAATTACGAGCACCGCTACGCCGCCGAGCCAGGCGCCGGTACGTCCTTCAAACGCGTCGTCCTTTGAGAAAAAAGGCAGCTGCATGGCCTGGAGTCTAGCGATTGACGCCCGGCCGTGCCATGGCCCCATGCGCAGCCAACGCTAGCGAAACTTCTCAGAACCTGGTACAATATACCGATGCCTTTTGCCGATCTCCTCTCGCAGCGCACGGTCATGGTGCTTCTTGCTGTGGGGTTGCTTGCGGCGTTCGACCTGTCCCAGCGCGTGCAGCACCGCAATCTGCACCTGCTCTTTGCGTGTGTCTTCGGCACGCTCTGCTCGGTGGCGATGCTCAAAATCGCCGCGGTCTACCAAACGCCGGGTTCTGTCGTGAATGCGTACGTGTCGGCGGTCGGCATCCTGCTGCTCATCTTGGGATGGAAGGCGCTCTTCGGCCCTTGGGAAGTGGAAACAAAAGTAACGATCCTGGGGATCTTCCTTTTCTGGCTGGGGCTTAGCACCCTCAGTCATCAAGCCCCGCAAGACCGCAACGCCCACCTCATCGCCGGTGCCGTGGCGCTCATACCAGCCATCGTCTGGTGTCGCCTCTTCCTCAAGTACCACACAGAGCGGCGCTCCGCCGTTTTACTGCTCTTCTTCGCGGGCATGCTTTCCACGCTGCCGATCCTCTTTTACGACTCGCTGGTGCGGCACGGCGTGGAGCTGCAGTTCTTCCTCGTCAAAATCGTTCCGGAAAGCTTCCACCAATCTGCCAATTCCTTCGTGCACGACACGCTCGGTATCCACAACAAACTCACGGCATTGCTTGCCACCGAGTTCGTCGCGTTTTTGCTCGTTGGCGTCCTTGAAGAGGTGAGCAAATACTGGGTGATGCGCCGCAGCGGCCAGCCGGTGTTCACCAGCGTCGACGATGTGCTGCAGCTGTCGGTGATCGCGGCGATCGGCTTCTCGTTTGCCGAGAACGTCGTGAATCCGCTCTACTTCCAGGGCTTCGTGGAGGGATATCTGCTGCGCCCCGAAACGCCCGATGTCATGGGCTTCTTCAGCAATGTGCTGGGGCGGTCGGTGCTCACGAGCATGGTCCACATCGTATCGACCGGCGTGATGGGGTACTTCCTCGGCATTGCCATCTTCGCAAAGCCTCTCTTGGTGCAGCAGCGGGCGCGCGGCCGCGGCACGGGCATCACCGGACGCATCGCGCAGGCGCTGCGCATCAGCGACGAGCGCGTACTCCGCATCGAAATGATTTCTATCGGCCTCGTATCGGCCATCGTACTGCATGCTGTCTTCAACTTCCTCGTCACACTGCCCGATTTGCTGCCCGGCCAACCGACGAATATCGGGGAACTGCTCGGCAGCCCCGCCGGCTCTTCGTTGCGGCTCATCCCGCTGTTGCTCCTTCCGGCGTTGCTCTACGTAGTGGGAGGGTTCTGGCTTCTGACGTGGCTCTTCTTGTGCAAGCAAAATCGCGAGGAACATGGCCATATTCAGGCATCCGAGCTCTTCGTGCGCGACGTCGACGGCGTTGCGGTGTAGGGGAAGGGGAGTACAATGCGCAGCATGAAGTTTCCTGCATTCAGGGCTTGTTGCCGCGTGGCTGCATTTGGAGTGTTCGTCTTCGCCGTTTCCACGGCTAGTGCGTCGTCTCCGTGGGTCGACGCATTCGCCAAGTCGCTCGATCAGCCCGTGTCTCGCGGAGAATTCATCCGCGCTGCCGTCGATACGTTGGGCATGCCTAAGGACGTCTCAGTCGAGATGCCCTACTCGCGCGCCATTCCGTCGTCCTACCGTCCGTTCATCGCCGCCGCGTACAAGCGCGGTGCGCTGTCGCTCTTCGGCAGCGAGCTGAACATCGGCCGGCCTATCACGCTGGGCGAAGCGCTGCAAATACTCATGCAGCTCCAAAGTCTTGAACCCACGCCGCCCATCACGCACTTCACCGATGTACCCGAAGGCACTGCCTTGGAGCGCGCCGTCAATATCGCCGTCGAACGCCACTGGGTCACGGCCGCCCGCGGCAAGCGTTTCGTACCCGAGCGCGCGGTGACGGGCGCCTCGGCGCGCCTGCTCCTGCGCAAGGTGACGGGGGAGGATATCGCGGCACCCGTCGACGAACAGCGCAGCAAGACGGTGATCCGCTTCAAGTCGCGCGCGCGTGAGCCGCTCCCGCAGCAGGATGTCCTGCAGGCGATGTGGATGTTGTTGCAGGATCAGTACCTGCACGCCGAGAAGATCGACCCCGAAAAAGCCGCCTACAGCGCCGCCGAGGCGATGGTTCAGACCTTGGACGACCCCTACACGACCTTCTTACGACCGGTCAACGCCGATGAATTTCAATCGCGGTTGGAGGGCAAAGTCACCGGTATCGGCGCCCAAGTGGAATACCACAACAACGCGTTGCTCATCGTTTCGCCCCTGCCGCAATCTCCGGCGCAGCGCGCGGGCTTGCTCTCGGGTGATGAGATCATCAGCGCCGACGACGTGAGCTTGAGCGGTATGTCGTTTGTCGAGGCTGTGAGCAAAGTACGCGGCAAGGAAGGCACGAGCGTGAAGCTCAGGATCAAGCGCGAGGGAAGTCAGTTCGATGTGCTCGTGGAGCGCGCCGTCATCAATGTCCCCGAAGTCGAGCTTTCCTGGCAGGGGTCCATCGCCGTGGTGCACCTCGTCCAGTTCGGCGAGCGCACGCAGCGCGAACTGCGGTCCATCATGCAGGACGTCAACGACAAGCATCCCAAGGGCTTCATCCTCGATATCCGCAACAATCCCGGCGGCCTGCTCGACGCGGCAACCGTCGTGCTCAGCAATTTCCTGCCGAAGGGTTCGACCGTCGTGCGCATCAAGACCCGTGGCGACGAATACACCGAGGAAACACTCGATCCGCCCACGCTCGACCCGTCGGTCCCCGTGGTGGTCCTGGCAAACCGCGGCTCGGCGAGCTCGTCGGAGATCGTCGTTGGTGCCCTCCAGGATTACAAGCGCGCGAACATCGTCGGCGAGCGCACCTTTGGTAAGGGCACCGTGCAGCAGGTGGTCGATTTCAAGGACGGCTCCAGTCTCAAGATGACCATCGCCGAGTGGTTCACGCCCAATCGCCGCAAAATCGACGGCGAAGGCATCGAACCCGACTTCACCGTGCGCAACGAAGACGTCCGCGACGAGCAGATGCTCCGCGCACTCGATTTGTTGCGCTGACGAGCCACGATCGCCTCCGGAGTGTTTGCCTCTTGTTGCATGCTCTTTTACGATGCGCCGAGCGATGCCGAATGAAGAGCAGCTGCCGGCCGATGATGTGCCCCCCGAAGAGTTGCCGCTCCTCGGCGCTTTGGCGCAGCCCGAAGTGCAAGCTGTGCTCGACGGCATTCTTAGTAAGGCCGGCGGCAAACGCATCGGCATGAACAAGGATCAGGTGCTGCGCTTGGCGCACGAGATTCTGAGCACGCGCAACCAAGGCGATACAGCGATGGATCTGGCCGCGGTCATTCAAGAACGTCTCAAGAGTCTCCTGAGGGTCGGCAACGACATCGACGATGCAGAAATCCCGGTGCTTGCCGCACTCGAGGGCGTGGATGTGACGGACCCTGCCGCCATGACCAAAGCGGTGACGGAGCTTGCGCAAGATCAAGGCGCCAAGAAGGTGCTGTCGCGCCTATTGCCTGGCAGGACCGTGCGTAACCAAGGCCAGAAAATCGGGGTAAACGACAAATGCCCCTGCGGCAGCGGCCAGAAGTTCAAGCGTTGTTGCCGCGGCAAGGCTAAATAAGAAGTGCCATTACGAAAAAACACCGCCGCGGGCAAACCTTCCGAGGAAGGATTACATGTTGGAGTAAAACTTCTTCTTGCGGTTTACCGCGCGGAATTCCTCGCACTTGAGCGCGCGGAGGCGGCTCAAGCGGCGGTTGGGCTTGCGCTTGAAGATGTTGCGGACGCGGAGCAGCTTCACGATGCCAGCCTTCTGGCACTGCTGCTTGAACCGCTGTTGGAGGCGGTCGTTGGATTCTTCACCTTTGCGTACTGCGTAGATAGCCACGAGAAATGCAGGGGAAACGTGCAGAGAGGGTACGGCACATGCGCCGCCGATGCAAGTAGGCCTCTTCCGGCCGGCGGTCGGGCGCGAGAAACAAACGAAATCCGGAGTAAAACGGTAAAAACGGGGCTTTTCACGCAGCGTGCGTTCACGTAGACTCCGTTCATCTTTTCGCCAGTTTCCCGCATGTCCGCTCAGCCGTCCTATAACTCCGATAGCATCCAAGTCCTCGAAGGCCTTGAACCTGTGCGCAAGCGCCCGGGTATGTACATCGGTTCCACCGATGCCCGAGGCTTGCATCACCTTGTGTACGAAATCGTCGACAACGCGATCGACGAAGCCATGGCTGGCCACTGCAACGCCATCCTTGTCACCTTGCAGGAAGACGGTTCGGTGAGCGTGGAGGATAACGGCCGCGGCATCCCCGTCGACAAGCACAAGCAAACCGGCCGCCCTGCCCTCGAAGTGGTGCTAACAACCCTGCACGCCGGCGGCAAGTTCGGCGGCGACGCTTCCGGGTATAAGGTCTCTGGCGGCTTGCACGGCGTCGGTTCCTCCGTCGTCAACGCGCTCAGCGAATGGCTGCGTGCCGAAGTGTGGCGCGACGGCAAATGCCATGTGCAGGAATTCCGCCGCGGCAAAGTGCACGGCGACATGAAAGTCGGCGGCAAGACGGAGAAGCGCGGCACCATGATCAGCTTCCTTCCGGATTCGCAGATTTTTGACACGTTGGAGCTGAGCCTCGAAACGCTGCTGACACGCTTCCGCCAGCAAACCTACCTGACGCGCGGCATCTCCCTCGGCGTGCTCGACGCCCGCAAGGAGCGCCCCGAAGGCGACCGAAAATTCCCCCGCCTCTACCGCTTCCAGTTCGACGGCGGCATCGGCGCGTATGTGTCGCATCTCAATGAGTCCAAAGAACGCATCGGCTCGCCGATCGTGTTCGACAAGGACACCGACGACGGCCAGGTGGAAGTGGCGCTGCAGTACACGCAGGCGTTCCAAGAGTGTGTACTTTCCTTCGCCAACAACATTCACACGATCGAAGGCGGCCATCACCTTACCGGCTTTAAGGCCGCTCTCACGCGCACGATCAACGCCTACGCACGCCAGTTTGAGCTGCTCAAAGAGAAGGAGGAAAACCTCACCGCCGACGACGTGCGCGAAGGCCTGACGGCTGTCATCTCCGTTCGCCTGCGCGAGCCCCAATTCGAAGGGCAAACCAAGGCGAAGCTCGGCAACGCCGAGATGAAGACGGCGGTGGAAACCGTCGTCAACGAGAAACTCTCCCAGTATCTCGAAGAGCACCCCGCCGAAGCCAAGGAAGTCGTGGCCAAGTGCTTGCTCGCCGCCCGCGCCCGCATGGCCGCCCGCGCCGCCCGCGACAGCGTGATCCGCAAGGGCGTGCTCGAAGGCATGACGCTCCCCGGCAAACTCGCCGACTGCTCCAGCCGCGACCCCGCTAGCTGCGAGCTCTACATCGTCGAGGGTGATTCCGCCGGAGGTTCCGCCAAGCAAGGTCGCAACCGCGAATATCAAGCCATCCTGCCGCTCAAGGGAAAGATTCTCAACGTCGAGCAGGCTCGCCTCGACAAGATGCTCGCCAACAACGAGATCAAGGCGCTCATCATCGCCATGGGCATGGGCGTCGGCGAGGTGAAGGATTTCAGCAAGCTGCGCTATCACCGCGTCGTCATCATGACCGACGCCGACGTCGACGGTGCCCACATCCGTACGCTGCTCCTGACCCTGTTCTTCCGGTATTTCCCCGAGCTCATCGACAAGGGCATGCTCTACATCGCGCAGCCTCCCTTGTTTAAGATGTCACATGGCAAGGAGATGCGGTACGCCTTCAACGACGCCGAGAAGGAAGCGACGCTCAAGGAATGGGGCGTCGAAGCCGTGGAGCTGGAAGAGTCGGAAGAGGATTTGGTCGAAGGTCCCTCGGAAGAGGAAGAAGTCGTTGCCGCCAAGGGCAAGAAGGCTGCGCCTCCGCGCAAAGCCCGCGTCAACATCCAGCGCTACAAGGGTCTCGGTGAAATGAACCCCGAGCAGCTCTGGGAGACCACCATGGATCCCGAGAACCGCATCATGCTGAAGGTGACGATGGATGACGCCGAGAAGGCTGACTTGATCTTCACGACGCTCATGGGCTCTGAAGTGGCGCCGCGCCGCAAGTTCATCCAGACGCATGCCAAGGGCGTGAAGAACCTTGACGTCTAACGCGGCCAGCCGCCCGCCTTCCTCATCCTTTCGCATGCATTCGGAGAAGGCCAAGGAATCACACCGGCTCCGTATCGTGTTTCTGTCGGACACTTTCCTCCCGCAGATCAACGGAGTCGCCACATCGATCGCCAATTTCGCCCAGGAGCTCGGCCGCCGCGGGCATGAGGTGATGATCGTGTGCCCCGCTCTTCCGGCGCGCAAGCGCGTACAGGAATGGTCATCGGAAGGCGTGCAGGTTGTGCGACTGCCGTCGTTCCCCGCCTTGCTGTATCCGGGCATCACGCTGAGCCCGCTCGTGGGGCTGCCCAAATGCCTCGCGGCGCTGCGCGGTTTTCACCCGGATGTCATCCATCTCCAGACGACGCTGGCTATTTCCATCGATGCCGTTGCGGCGAAGCAATTCTTCGATTGCCCGCTGGTCGGCACCAATCATATTTTTCTGACGTCCACGGAGTGGGAATGCCTGGCGTTCCTGACCAAGAAAAAGGTGATCCTACGGCACCTCGCCAAAATCGCATTCGGCTATTCGCTCGCGTTCTACAACGCGTGCGACCTGTGCCTTGCTCCGTCGCGCCGCCTCATCGAGGCGCTGAAGGAAGAGAAGATCACCACCACCATGATGTACCTGCCCAACGGCGTGCCGCGCCCCCAGCACCCCGAGGGTGCGGCGCAAGCGCGCCTCGCCATCCGCAAGCGCTTCGAGCTTCCCGAAAAGGTCGTGCTGCACGTGGGCCGGCTTTCGCCGGAGAAGCGTATCGATCATCTTCTTCGCGCCGTCGCCCTTCTGCCCGACGACGCAGCCTTGCTCATTGTGGGCGATGGCCCCGATCGAAAGCGCCTGGAGCAGCTTGCCAAAGCACTGAACATCGATCGCCGCGTGTTCTTCATCGGTTTCATCCCCAATGCCGAGCTGCTGACCAGCGGCATCTATGCCGCGGCGGATGCGTTTGCCACTGCAAGCACGATGGAGAGCCAGGGCATGGTGCTCGTGGAGGCGATGGCCCATGGCCTGCCGATCGTCGCGGTGAACGTCGGTGCGATTCCCGAGGTGGTCGGCGACGCGGGCATGATCGTCGACGAGCACGATGTATCGGCGTTCGCTGAAGCCCTCCGCACTGTCCTTGCGACCCCGCCCCTTGCCGCAACCATGAGGGAGGCCGCGTTGCAGCAGTATGAACAGTTTTCCATCGAGCACCTCACCGACGAACTGCTCGGTATGTATGCGCTCGCGGCAACGATCCACCACGGCAAACCGCGTCGTCATCAGCGCTTACGGCGGCTGCCGGGTCAGTTTGCGCGCTTACCCCGCGCCATTGCGCTGCGGATGTCGAAGGAATTGACCGCCGCGGTACTCCGCACGGCGCGCGGCGTCACCATTGCGCGGCTCGCCGTACGCCAGCGAAACGCTCGGAACCGTAGGCGATAAAGCAATGGACCACGCCGAACAATGCCACAACCAGGCGCTCGTTCGGTGAGCCCGCCACAAATGCAAGGACGATCATCAGCGTGCAGCAGTGATATACGCAGCGCAGCGCAAACGGCGTATAGAAGCGCAGCGTCGGCCTGGCATGCCCGTGCCCGTCGTGCATTTCTCCCATGCGCCGGGCGGTCGAGACGCCCACGATCGCCCAAAAGAGCGCCCACCCCACGCTCCATGGCAATGCCCCTCCCGCGATCGACGCGCCCAGGACGCCGCGCAGCAGGTACGTCGATCCATTGAAGAGCAATTCGAGGTAGGGAATACGCTTGGCGACAAACGTGTACGCGGCGTTGAGCGCCAAGAATCCGCCGAAGATCATGGTGAGCGCAGCCCCCCCGAGCACATAGGCGGAGAGCAGTGCACAGCTGATCGCGGTGACGGCGATGATCCATGCGTGCGCAGGAGAGATCGCACCGGAGGCCACCGGACGGAAGCGCTTTGTGGCGTGCAGTGCGTCTTCACGACGGTCGGCGATGCCGTTGATCGTGTAGATGCCGCCGTACAGCAGTACGACGAAAGGTACGAACAGCAGCAGCAAGCGTCCAATGGTTTGCTCCACGGGCAACGTCCCCGACCCGAGCGCGCAGACGACGACCACGGCATAGGTGCCTGCGGCATGGAGGCGAAAGAGTCGCCAGAATGTGCGCAGAGCCTTCACAGGAATCGTTGTACCAGGAGCGCAAGCCCTACGCCGAAGCAGGTTCCTCCCGCCACGTCGCGCCAGAAATGCTCCCGCAGATGTACCCGCGACCATCCCACGCCGAGCGTAAGGGCGACGGCCATCGCCTGGAGCAGCGGGTCATGGATAACTGAACAAAACCACGTCGCAAACGCGACTGCCCGCGCCGTGTGGATGCTCGGAAAGCTTCCCGCGTCATAGCGATCGATGATGCTCTCGCAGCGTCGCGGCACGGGGCGCGGCACGGGCCATGCGAGTTTCCAGACCCCGCAGACCACCTCGGTGGTGAGCATCGTGAGCAGCCCCGGGAGCCATGGCGCAACGCCAATGCGCGCAAGGAATACGATAGCCGGAACGTAGAACACCGGACTGCCGAACGCCGTCACCTCCGAGGCGATGTAGCCGAGATAGACCCGGGATGTGGTCATGAGAGAGGAGAGAATCAATCCTCATCGACTTCGCCTTTGCCGAGGTGATCTTTGAGCGTGTAGGTATCCAGGTTCTTCTTGCCGATCTCGCTGATGACGTACGGGATGGCTTCTTCGAAGGTCAGTTCTTTCTGCTTCCCGGCCTTCATGTCGCGGACGATGATCGTGTCCTTGAGCACTTCCATCTTGCCCAGCAAGAGGCAGTAGCGCACATCGAAGCGGTCAGCCAAGCGCATCTGGCTCTTGAGGCTGGCTTCGCCGAGGGCTCCGAGCGTGTGCACGCCCTTGTTGCGCAGCATCGTGATGAGCTTGAGGCATTTCTTCTTCGCTTCCGGGCCGAGCTGCGCCACGAACACGTCCACCTGATCCTTGTTGGGGGCGGGGATGCCCGCTTCCTTCATGTGCCAGATGATGCGCTCCATGCCGCAGGCGAAGCCGATGCCGGGCGTGGGCTTGCCACCGAGCAACTCGATGAGCCCGTCGTAGCGGCCGCCGCCTCCTACCGCGTTCTGTGCTCCGGCGGACGCATCCCAATACTCGAACACCGTCTGGCTGTAGTAGTCGAGGCCGCGGACGAGCGAGGGGTTCAGGACATAGCGCACCCCGAGCTCCTCGAGGTATTCCAGCACGAGCTCATGGAATTTCTTGCTCTCGTCATCGACGAACTGGGAGAGCGTGGGGGCATTCTTAAGCAGGATCTGCGTATCCTCTTCTTTGGAGTCGAGGAGGCGCATGGGGTTGTGTTCCAGCCGCTTCCGGTCGAGCTCCGGCAGGTGGCGCTCTTTTCCAGCGAAGAATTCCTGCAGTGCAGCAGCGAACGCCTTGCGGTTGTCGGCGATGCCGATGTTGTTGATCTGCAAGGTGAGGCGGTCGAGAATCTTCAGATCGCTCAGGATATTCGCTAGCACATGGATGAGTTGGGCGTCGAGGCTCGGGTCCTTGAGCCCGATGATTTCGAAGTCGAATTGGTGGAACTGGCGGTAGCGGCCTTTCTGCGGGCGGTCGTAGCGGAAGCACGGCCCGATCGAATAGAGCTCCACAGGCTGGGGCAGCTGGTCCATGGCGTGCTCGACGAAGGCCCGGCAGATGCCTGCGGTGAACTCGGGGCGAAGCGCGAATTCAGCCTCAGCGTCCTGCTGTTTGGAGCTCACGAGGAAGAGCTCTTTCTCAATGATGTCCGTGTGTGCGCCGATGCCGCGGTCGAATATCTGGCGGTTCTCAAACATCGGGGGGTCGATGCGCTTGTAGCCCGCCTGACGCGCGCGATGACGCACGGCCTTCTTGATGTAGGTCATGTACTGGTGGTCCTCCGGGAGGACGTCGTGCACGCCTTTGGGGGAGCGGTATTCGCTGGCTGCCATGTCTTGTGGAGTTTACCAGTCCCGGGAGGGGGATGGAAGGGTTCCATGCAGGGCATTGCCAGAGGGTGTTTGTGCGAAAGTGATGGGGCGATCGACGGGGCTCGAACCCGCGACCTCCAGGACCACAACCTGGCGCTCTAACCAATTGAGCTACGATCGCCACGGACAACAACTAAGGAACGCTGGCAGGCTTTCCTGCCGCGCGAGTGTAGCGCGAAGGCGGCGCTCCGTCAGCTCTTTTTCTCCGTCGTCGGCGGGCTCGGCGGGGCGCTTGTGAGGCTTTCCACCCGGACAATGCCGACGGTTGCGTCTTCGGCGGGCTTCGGAGGCAGCGGTGCAGAAGCAGCGGGAGCCTGGGGAGCAGCGCTCGGCGGCGTGGGCACAGGATTCGCAGCAGCAGATGTTGTTGGCACCGTAGGAGCGGCCTGCGGCTTCGCCGGTTGCGGCGCAGGAGTTGGGGTGGGAGCAGGCGCTGCGGGCTGGGGTTGGGGCGCGGGCACGGGTGCGGGTGCGGGTGCCGGCGGCGGGGTGACAGCCGGTTGAGGCGCAGGCGTTGCCACGGGGGTCGGCGCAGGTTTCGGCGGCGGAGGAGTCACCGGTACCGCAGGTGCCGGAGCGGGCGCGGGCGTCGGTGCAGCCGCAGGTACCGGAGACGGCTGGGGAGCGGCGGTTGGCGGCGCAACGGGGGCCACAGGCGTGGCAGGCACAGGCGGCAGCGTGCTCGCCGCAGTCACAGGCGTTCCGGTCGGGGGCAGATCTTGGCGTTTTTCCGCTTGATCCAGGCCTTTCTTCAGCCAATCGGGTACGGGCTCCGGTGCGCTGGGTGCGCTTGGCTGCGGAGGTGACCAGGGCTGGGCAGGGCTCGCGGTACTGAAGGAGACCGGTGCCGGAGCGGGTGCGGGTGCGGGCGTCGGAGCTACGGGCGTGACGGTCGGTTGCGGAGTGGGTGCGGGCGCCGGCGGTGTGGGTGGTACGGGCGGCGGCGTAGGAGGAGGCGGGGCTTGCACGGGTGCGGGCGCAGGGGCAGCAGGGGCCGGGGGAGGTGTCGCCGGTGCGGGGGTCGGAGCAAGCCAGTTGGGCAAAGGCTGCGCCGTAGGTGTGGCTGGTGTCGGTGTCGGTGCGGATTTTGCTTCCTGTTTGAACATGCCTTTCTTCAGCCAATCGGGAGCGTCATTGCTCACCAGCTCCACGCCCGCCTTGCTGGGCTGTGGCGTAGGTTTGGGTTGCGCCTGCACCACCACCGTGACGGGAGGAGCAGCTGCGGGTGCCTGGGGCGCCGGGGCCTGCGGCCCGGTCTTGGCGACGGACGCTTCGATCTTCGCGAGCAACTGGTTCACCCCGCCCTTCGGCAGCTTCTTGCGGATGATGGAGAAGAGCAGCAGGCCACCTGCACCCACAGCCAGTGACACGATGAAGACGATGGCCAGAATGAGGAGCAGACGCATCATGCCGCCCGATGATGTCGTACCGCCCTGTACAGAAGAGGTGGTGCTGCTTTGGGCGGAGCTTGTTGCTGCGGAGGAGGCTTCGGAACTTTGCGTCGCAACCGAAGACACCGTTGCGTCCGCCGTGGCGGAATCAATGATGACGGGCTTGGTGAGGGTCGCGATTGTCTCGCCCGTGAGGACGTTGATCACCGAGAGCGACACGGTATAGGAACCGTTTTTGGCAAACGTGTGCGACGGCGTCGTGGCGATGCTCTGTGAGCCGTCGCCGAAATCCCATTGGTAAATCATGGGCACCTCGGGCGGGATGCCGTCGGTGCGGAGGCTGAAGGTGACGGATCCCTCATCGGACGGGCTCGTCATCACACGGCCGTTCTGCACGAGCAACCCCTGCTGTTGGGCGGCGGTATTTTCAAACACCGTGATCGGTTCAAAGGGTCCTTCATCCTTGCTCGGGAAGACGGAGATGCCCCAGCCGTCGAACGGCTGGATGAACCACAGCGTCAAGGCTGTTCCTTCGGATTGGAAGTAGGTGTCGTTATCGTCGATGTCATTGCCGGCGTCGCCATCGCTGTCGGCGTCGGTGTAGGTATCGATGTCCAAGTAGAGCGGACGCGGCGTATCGGGAATGCCGACGATTTCGAGCAGGCTCGATCGGGGGTTCAAGATCGCGCGGCCCTGGCCGTTGCGCATCGGAATGGTGCGCACGAACGAGTCGACGGGGCTCGGGGTGAATGCCTTCGTCATTTTTTCGCGCTCCACGACGATGATTCGCAGCGCTCCGTGGAGGCGCGAGCCCGTGGTGATGTCGGTGATGTCGGCCGTGAGCGTGTACTCTCCCGGTTCCAGGATGCGCGTGCGGTACACCCGTTCCTGGCTGGCTTCGAGGAAGGTGCGCCCCTGCGTTCGAATCCAGGCGTACTGCGCGTTGCTGAAATCATGCACGGGCAGGAGCTCCAGGACGTCACCGGCGCCGAGCGTCAATGCGTCGGGCGGCCCCAGCTCCTGGACTTGCGCGAGGGTATTGACGGACCTGCCGATGAGCAGGCTGGCCATCAGGGCGATGCCGACGAGGACCCGCGCGTTCGTTCGCATTATGTGGCAGTGGCGAAGTACAGCGTAAGCTCAACGATCACGCGAGCAAAGAAGATTACCACGAGGCCGACGAGGCAGTAGAGGATGATGCGCTTCGCTCGGTCTTTCTGCGCTTCTTCGCCGAGGCTCAGCACGAGCACGAAGCCCGCGATAATGATGACGCCCACCGCGATCAGCGCCAAGAAGTTGAGCACGCGGCGGATGAGCTCGGTGATGGCGCTGCGGAACGGCCCTTCGCCTCCGCCCTGGATGAGGTAGAAGATGAAGTCGGCGATCTGCTTGGCAAGACCGATGAGCAGGATGCCCACGATGGTGTAGAGGATGATGCGCTTGGCGCGGTCTTTCGAGCTTTCTTCGCCGAGGCCCAAGATGAGGAAGAGGCCCGCGGCGATGATGCAGATGACGCAGATGAGCGCCAGGAACAACAGGATCCTGTCGATGATGGCCTCAATGCTTTCCGACAACGTTTCGCCGCCCTGGCCGGCAAGGTAGAAAATGAAGCCAGAGATGTGGTTGGCAAGCAGGATGATCATCACGCCGACGGCGGCATACAGGATGATGCGCTTGGCGCGGTCTTTCGAACTTTCTTCTCCCAGCCCAAGGAGCAGGAAGAGCCCTGCGATGATGATGACGATGACGAGCGCGAGCGCCACGAAGATGAGCACGCGGCTCAGCAGCGCTTCGATGTTGGTCGCGAGGTCGGAGCTGCCGACTCCGGCGAGGTAGAAGATGAACTCGGCGATTTCGCGGGCCCAGAGCACCATCATCACACCGATCGCCGCATACATGATCATGCGCTTTGCGCGATCACGCGAGGACTCCTCGCCGAGGCCCAGGAGCAGGAAGAGGCCGGCGACGATGATGACCATGACGCAGGCCAGCGCCAGGAAGATCACCACGCGGTTGATCACGCCTTCGATGTCCGTTGCGATGGTCGTATTGCCCACGCCTGCCATGTAGAAGATGAAGCCGACGATCACGCGTGCGAAGACCACGACGAACACGCCCGCCGTCGTGTAGAGCAGGATGCGCTTGGCGCGGTCACGGGCCGATTCTTCGCCGAAGCCGAGGATCAGGTAGAAGCCGGCAATCACGATCACCAGCACGCAGAGAATGGCGAGGAAGAAGATGATGCGGTCAATGACGCCCGAAATGATCGACGCCGGATCTCCGTTGAGCAGCCCGACGATGCCCGTGGCATAGCCGAGGCCCGCGGCGATGCCGCCGCCATTGAAGCACGGCGAGGGGCAATCCTGCGCGAATGACATCGCGGGTAGAAGCCCCAGCAGCAGTCCGAGCACGGAAGCCGACGCCCGGCGAACGAGAGAGGATAGAGGTGTGGACATATCGAACTATCATACCAGAAAGAGCTCTTCTGCGCCATACCGTGCTGTCGCGGTGGCGGAAGTGCAGCTACCCTGGAGGCCATGCGTCCCACGGCATCCGCGCTCCTGCGCACATCCAGTGCATCGGCAGTGCTCATCACCAATCTGGTCAATATTCGCTATATCACCGGAATTTCGCTCACTGCAGGGATCCTGCTGGCCTCCAAGCGCGGCTATGTGCTCTTCGTGGACGCCCGCTACGCCGAAGCGGCCGCGACCGACGTCGCCGCAGGCGTGCAGGTGCGCGGCATTGAAAAATTACAACAATATCTGGCATCGGTGCCGGTATGTGGCTTCGAAGCCGAGGATGTAAGCGTGGCGCGCCTCGGCGTCTGGAGGACGCGCATGAAGAATACAAAATTTGTTCAATCAAAGGGCCTAGTGGAAGGCTTCCGACGCTCCAAAGATCATCAGGAACTTCTGCGTCTGAAGCGTGCCCGCAAGATCGCCCGCGAGCTACTGCGTCGCGTCCCCTCGGCGCTGCGCGCAACGTTGACCGAGCGCGCGTTGGCATGGAGGCTGGAGCAATGGGCTCGGGAGCTCGGAGCGCAGAAGCTTTCCTTCGAGCCGATCGTTGCGTTTGGTTCGCATACAAGTCGCCCGCATCATCGCCCTACCGACAAGCAGCTGCGTCGCGGCCACATCGTCCAGATCGATGTCGGCGTCGTGTACAAGGGCTACTGCAGCGACGTGAGCGACGTTTTTTTCACTGCCGATCCCAAGCCCGAGGAGGCCAAGGCGGTGGAGGCCGTCAGCGCGGCGAAGGACAGAGTCTTCGCGGCCTTGCGTACGGGCGCGCGCGCTGACCGGCTCGACGCGTTAGCTCGCGAAGTCCTGGCGACATTCGGCATGGAAGATGCTTTTTGCCATGCCCTTGGCCATGGCGTCGGCCTCGAAGTACACGAGGGTATCACGTTGTCGTCGCGCTCGCGCGAAGCGGTCGTCGCGGGCGAAGTTCTTGCCGTCGAGCCGGGCGTGTACTTCCCCGGGAAATTCGGCGTTCGCATCGAGGACATGGCGTTCATCGCCAGTGACAAGGCCTAACTCCAGAATGGCATTGCACAACGACCTCTCCCGTTCGTCATCCATACACGACGGACAAGATTGAGGATTTCTGCTACAGTACGCAGATGTCTCGACACCAAACACCCACAATGCTCACCCACGGCATGCCCCGTCACATCCGCCTGCTCATCATCGCATTGGTCATCATCGCGCCGGTGCGAGCGCTCACGCAGCCGCTGGCACCCGATGCTCCCGCGCCGTATGAGCAGGAGTTTATCCTGACCGCATACTATTCTCCGGAGCCCGGCCAGTGTTGCTATGTGCTCGGCGGTGAGCGCGCCGACAAGGTGATGAACGGGGAGGGGATCGCCGGAGCCGACAGCACGTCGGTGTATCCGGGGATGGTTGCCGCTCCGTCGACGTACGCCTTTGGCACGCGCATCGCCCTTCCGGGCATCGGCATCGTCGGCGTGCACGACCGCGGCGGCGCGATCGTTGCCATGGAACATGCGGATCGCCTCGACGTGTGGGTGGGGTACGGCGAAGAAGGGCTCGCTCGCGCGCTGGCCTTCGGCGTGCAGCGCGTCCGCGGCACGGTCTATCCGGTGGGCACGCAGCAGCCGGAGGAATCATTGGATCTTTCGCATCTGCCCTCTCCGCCGGAGCGGCTGCGCCAGTATGTCACTGTGGAGACGGGCTTGCTTGGCGTTGATCTAGCAAAAGGCGATACCGGCCTCTCCGTCCTTCTTCTACAGGAAGCCCTAACTGAAGCCGGTTTTCCGGTTGCTTCCAGCGGCACGTACGACGCCGACACCGTTGCCGCGTTGCGGCGCTTCCTCGATGCCATGGGCATCACCGATTCCGCGGAGACGTGCTCGGCGCACACAGCGGCATTGCTCCTTGCGGCCCATGCCCAGAGCAATGCGATGCGCCTGCCGCAGATCACCGAGAAGAGCTCCGCTTCGGACATTGCCTCCGTCCAGCGCATGCTGCGCTACCTCGGGTACTACCATGGCAGGACGAGCGGCGCGTATGACGTCGGTTTGCGCGCGGCGATTCTCGCGTTCCAGCGGGAGCAGGGGATCATCGCTTCTGACACTG
The DNA here is from genome assembly GCA_964488165.1 of uncultured Candidatus Peribacteria bacterium. Classification (GTDB taxonomy): domain Bacteria; phylum Patescibacteriota; class Gracilibacteria; order Peribacterales; family Peribacteraceae; genus VMFU01. The sequence continues at coordinate 68,178 of CAZATU010000003.1, read as the reverse complement.
TCGCCGGAGCGGGGATCGTGGGTCCCACGACGCGCGCCACGGCTACGGCCTCCTGGCGTCGCCGCCGGATTGCGGAGCGTGCGGAGAAGTATCTGCTCTTCCAGAATGTCGCCGACCGCATCGCCAACTCCGGCCTGTTGCCGGACCGCTTCTTAAGCGACGGCAGCGCGGGCGACGACGTGACGCTGCTCCAGAATCTTCTCGCTGCCGAGGGGTACTTCGACGCGGAAAAGATCAACGGCAACTACGGCCCCGCCACCGCTTCCGCGGTCATCGCCTTCCAGCTCGATCACGGCATCATCGATTCCCCTGCGGGCCAGGGCGCAGGCGTTGTGGGCCCGACGACGCTGCGAAAGATCCGGCGCGTCGCCATGGAAGACGCCTACCTGCGCGTGCGAAGCTTCGGCTTGAAGGTGCTCTAAGACGGCTCGTGTTGTACGATGGGCACATGCGCTTGTTCGCCCTGTTCCTCTGCGCCACAGCGCTTTCCTCCTGCACCATGGCCCACGTTCCGCAGCCCCCCGTTCCCCCCGCCGCATCCGGTTCCGACTGGCGGAATTTTTCGATGCCGTCGGACGACGAGCTTCGCCGCCGACTGTCGGAAGAATCCTACGATGTGACGCGGCAGGAAGGCACCGAACCCGCATTCCAGAACGCGTATTGGAATGAGCATCGGGACGGCATCTATGTCGACGTCGTGTCCGGTGAGCCGCTGTTCTCCTCCAAGGACAAGTACGATTCCGGCACTGGCTGGCCCAGTTTTACGCAGCCGTTGGACGCCGCCAACATCGTCGAACGTTCCGATCATCAGCTGCTCTACCCGCGCACCGAAGTCCGCAGCAAGCATGGCGATTCGCATCTGGGCCACGTGTTCAACGACGGTCCGCAGCCTACGGGCCAGCGCTACTGCATGAACTCCGCCGCGCTGCGCTTCATCCCCAAAGAAGCACTGGCAGACGAAGGATATGGTGACTATGGCAAGCTCTTTGAGTGAAGCTGCGCTATGATCGACGCATGTTGTTGCGCCTTCTCCTTTCGGCCTCCGCCCTCTTGTTGCCGCTGCACGCCGTTGCGGCAGATGGCATCCATCGGCGAGATGCGTTTTTGCTCATTTGGCAGAGCACGGCCAGGCCCGCGGAAGAGGTCCGCGAAACGCCGTACGCCGACGTCCCTGCCGGGTCTCCCGGCTTCAAGGAAATCACGTTTGCCAAAGCGCGGAGCATTCTTGGCGATGCCGAGAACTTCCGCCCGGACGACGCCGTCACGGTCGGAGAAGCGCTCACCTGGATCTTCCGTACGAGAAGCGTCGAGCCCTACAATTGGGATCACACGCAGATCACCGTGAGCCTGGCCGAGCGGGAGGACGTCGAGCCGCTCGTGGAGCAATACGGCATTGATGCCCCCGCGATGGATGCCATGCTCACGGAGTCGGCGTTGCTCGGCTTGCTCCAGCAGGTCGACGCTGCACTGCTCGCCGAGGTGCATGAGGCGAGTCTGTATTCGGAGAAATTCCACGGGAAGGGCACGGCGTTCGGTGAGAGCTTCGACATGCACGCGTTGACCGCCGCGCATCGAAGCTATCCGTACAACACGCTCGTGCGTGTTACGAATCAACGCAACGCCAAGAGCGTCGTGGTGCGCATCAACGACCGCGGGCCGTTCGTGAACGGGCGCGACATGGACTTGAGCCTCGCATCGTTCCTGCTCATCGAGGAGCGCTCCTATGGAAAGCTCCAAGCAACGTTCGAGCGCCTCGGCGATGTCTCTCTTGTCTCCGCCTGTGCCGATGATCGCTATCAGAAGCGCATCACCAAAGACACGCGCTTCGATCGCGGTGTTCCCCATTCGTTCGGGCTCGGCGAAGTCCTCACGCTCACCTCTACCCGCTCGTTCGTCGTCCGCTCCATCACGTACCCCGACGGCTTCACGAGCCGCATCGAAGATTGGGTGCTGCCCGAAGAGCGCTACGCCTTCACGCCGTCGGTGACGGGCGTCTATACGCTGCGCGTCGGCGACGCCAAGGGGCGAGCGCGCACGATGGAGATGCACGTCGTTGCCTGCCAACAGGGCTAAAGGCTTCGGCGCACAGCTTCCGCCTCGCGCGCTTGCGATTCCTGGACCGTTTCCGTGCGCCCGTCGGGCATGGTGATGCGGAACGGCTTTGCGCTTTGGATCGTGATGCGGCGGGGATTGGCCGGGTCTTTTTCGATGCGGAAGCCATTGTCGCGGAGCGATCCCATGCCGACGGTATCGGGCGAGAACAGCAGGTCGTCTTGGTAGTTCTCAAAACGCAGGCGGATGTCGCCGCTTTCCGGCAGCGCCACTTCCCACGTCAGCGGCCTGCCCTGCACGCGTCGCAGAATGCCGGGTCCGATCCTATTGAGTGTTTCGTCGGTCGGCTGGATGCTGCTGTACTCGCGCTGAAACCCATTCACGATGAACGAGAAGCGGTCGATGACCTGCTCCATGTTCTGCAAGAAGGCATCGTGATGCCCGGTGCCGATGCCCTCGTAGGGCGTGTTCCAGTATTCGTAGCTCTGTTGAAATGCCAGCAGGTGCTGCCGCATGGCTTCGCGGCGGCCGTCGGGGGCGGTGTCCATCACGCGGCCGATCTGCGTCTCCAGCTCTTCCTTGCGCTGTCGCAGCTGCAGACGGCGTACATTGAAGCGCGCCTCTGCGGTCAATGTTTCCACTTGCTGCAAGCGCGGCGCGTCGGAAGACTCGGGCAGGCCGTCACCGAGCGATTCTCGAGATTGAAAGTAGAGCAGCATGTGGATGTTGGTTACGGAACTATTGTACCACAAAAGCCTCCCAAGCGCGATTCAGTTCCGATGCCCTCCTCAAAAGCAGGGTTCTGTGGTACAATGAACAGATTTTCCCTGTCTTCGAACCCGCTCGTTCCCGTACCCTATTCTCCGACGTGGTTTTCTTCCTTCGTTTCCTCTTCTGGCCGCTTCTCTGGCTCGTTGTATCCGCCGTCGGATACATCTTGAATCAGAAAATTTGGGGCGATCTATTCTCGTGGGCTGTGTCTGATCCGTGGCAAGCATTCCTCACGGTATTGAGCATCTACTTCGGCTCGAAGCTCACGATGCGGACGATCCGCTTCACGTACGCCTACTACACGGCGAAGAAGCTCGTGATCATGAAGGTGCTGCTGCCGAGAAGCGACAGCAAGATCGATCAGGAAAAGCGCACCGAAAAAGACTTCAAGGAGAAGATCGCCATCATGGAGCAGCTCTACCGCGCCCTCTGGGAAGTGCGAAGCCTCACCTTCTGGCAAACGGTGCACTACTGGTTCTTCCGCTACATCATCATCAGCTTCGAGTTGTACGTCGAACACGGCGAGCTCGGCTTTTACGTGGCGACCCAGCCCGGCCTCGTGTCCATCGTGGAGAAGCAGATCACCGCGTTCTACCCTGACGCCGAAGTCGCGATCACCAAGACTCCCGAAATTTGGCCGAAGGGCACCAAGCTCGTGGGCTACAACATGGCGCTTGGGAAGAAGTTCTACTACCCGATTCGCTTCTACGAGCAGATGCAGGATGATCCGCTCAACGACATGGCGAACGTCTTGAGCAAGATGGAGCCGAGCGAAACTGTGGCCGTGCAAGTCGTCATCTCTCCGTCGTTTTCCAACAAGTGGGGCCGCATCGCCAAGCGTCACGCGACGCTCAAATTCAAAGGCCAGAGCGACAGCTGGGTCGGCCGCATCCCGATTCTCTCGACGCTCATCCGCGTCGTGGGAGGCATCACGACCGGCGGCGACGGCGACAGCTTCGCGCCCGGCGCCAGCAAGGGCGACTCGTTCGTGCGTATGATTCAGCCGGAGGAAGAACTCTACAAGCAGATGGGTGAGAAGGCCGGCATGAGCCCCTTCCACGTTTCGGTGCGCATCCTCGCATCGGGCAAGAGTTATACCAGGGCCATCGACATCACCAACAACCTCCAGGTTGCCTTCAACGTCTTCAAGCATCTCTACGGCAACTACTTCGTCAACCGTCGGATGTTCGTCGATTTCATGCCGCTGGCCTTCAACGCGCCCATGATTCACTGGCTCTGGAAGTTCCGCATGAATGGCTACTACTCGCCCGACTGCATCCTCACGGAGCGCGAACTGTCGAGCCTCTTCCACTTCCCCGACAGCCGCTACAACAAGATCCCGATCATTCAGTGGATCAGCTACAAGGTGTTGCCGCCGCCGCCGAACGCTCCGAGTGAAGGCGTTCTCCTGGGGCTCAACAAGTATCGTGCGTTGGAAACGCCGATCCATTTCCTCGACAAGGACCGCACCCGCCACCAGTACATCATCGGGAAATCTGGTTGCGGCAAATCGAACCTGCTCTGCTACCAGGCACGTCAGGACGTCGCGATGGGCAAGGGCCTCTGCGTCGTCGATCCGCACGGAGATTTGATCGAGGACATTCTCGCGTTTACCCCCAAGGAGCGAGCCAAAGACATCATCATCTTCGATCCTGCCGACACCGATCGTCCGATGGGCTTGAATATCCTCGAAGCCCACAACGAAGCCGAAAAAGACCGCGCCTCCCTCGATGCCACCGCGATCTTCATCAAGATGTACGGCAACGAGATCTTCGGTCCGCGCATCCAGCACTATTTCCGCAACGGGTGTCTGACGCTCATGGACGACGAAGAAGAAGGCGCCACGCTCATCGACGCCCCGCGTCTCTTCGTGGATGACGAATTCCAGCGCTACAAAGTGAGCAAGTGCAAGAACGTGGTGGTGCGCAGTTTCTGGGAGCATGAGTACGCGAAGACCGGTTCCCGAGAGAAGGAAGAAATGATCCCGTACTTCTCGGCGAAGTTCGGTCCGTTCATCACCAATACGACGATTCGCAACATCATCGGCCAGCCCAAGAGTGCGTTCGACATTCGCACTGTCATGGACGAGGGCAAGGTGCTGCTGGTGAACCTCTCAAAGGGAAAAATCGGCGATATCAACGCGCAGCTGCTCGGCCTGATCTTCGTCAACAAGGTCAACATGGCGGCTCTCGCCCGTGCCGACATGCCCCAGGACCAGCGCAAACGCTTCTACCTCTACGTCGACGAGTTCCAGAACTTCATCACCGACGCCTTCGCCACCATCCTCTCCGAGGCCCGCAAGTACGAGCTCGGTCTCATCATGGCCCACCAGTACATCGGCCAGCTCGTCGACAAGACCGAATCGTACGGGCAGTCCAGCACCAAAATGCGCGACGCCGTCTTCGGTAACGTCGGTACCATCATGAGCTTCAAGATCGGCGCCGAGGACGCCGAATACATGGCCAAGGAAATGGCTCCCGTGCTTTCCGAGCAGGACGTCATCGGCATCCCGAACTTCCACTGCTATTGCAAGCTCAACATCAACAATACGACGAGCCGCCCCTTCAGCATGGCGACGATCTGGGACAATACGAATAAGAACGTTAAGCTCGCCGAGCTCATCAAGGAATACAGCCGCATGAAGTACGGTCGCAAGAGGGTCTTTGTCGACCAGGAAATTGAAGACCGCATCGGCATCGGCAAAGCAGCATAAATGGCCTTGGGAAAGGGTGGAAAACAACGCTCGCCATCGGTAGAGTGGCTACATGACGTCATTCTCGCAGCTCAAAGATATGTATCGCCTCCAGAAGGAGGCCAAGCGCGTCCGCAAGGAGCTTTCTGCCATTCACGTTGAAGCGGAGGGTCCGGGCGTCAAAGTCGTTGTCAGTGGCGAACAGGACATCGTTTCCATCGTCATTGCTCCCGATGCCGACATGCGGCAACTCCCCGCGATTCTGAAAGACTGTCTCAATCGCGCCCTCAAAAAGGCACAGGTCGTGGCGTCGGAGCGCATGCAAGGCGTGATGGGGCAGATGGGCATGGCGGCACCCGGGCAAGCCTGATTCCTTTCGCGTCGCACCTCATGCGCTTTCGCACCCTCTTCCTCCTCGGCGTCCTTGCGGTCGGCGGTGCCGGCCTCTGGATGCACGGTGCCTTGTCTCCCGTGAATATCAACGCGCAGGTCCGCGAACTGGTGCAGATCCCCAAGGGCTTCTCCACCGAGCAGATCGCCGATCTCCTGGAAGAGCGTGGCGTCATCCGATCCTCCCTGGCGTTCCGTCTGTACGCGCAGTGGACGGGCGTCGAGAGCCAGATCCAGGCGGGTACCTTCGTACTGCAGCCGTCCTTCTCGGTGTCCGACATGCTGGCCGCACTCACCAAGGGTGTCGCCAACGAAATCACCGTGACGATTCCCGAGGGCTACACGGTGGCCGATATCGACGCGCTGCTCGCCGAGAAAAAGCTCATTGATCCCGGCGCGTTCATCGCCTGCGCCCGCAGCTGCGACGTGAGCAGCTTCGGATTCCTTCCTCAGAACGATGCCCGAGCACAGCGTGGCGGGCGCGTGGAGGGATACCTCTTCCCCGATACGTACTTCGTCGTCCGCGAAGGTTTCAGTTCGCAGGCCTTCTTGGAGCGCTTGCTCGGCAACTTCCGCACCCGCGTCGTCGATGTCCTTGGCACGAGCGTCGCGGCTTCCGGGCGGACGTTCAACGACATCGTCACCATGGCGTCGCTGGTGGAGGAAGAGGCATCCAACGACGAGGAGCGCCCGGTGATCGCCGGCATCCTCTGGAAACGGCTCGATGGGGGAATGTCGCTGGGCGTCGATGCCGCAGTGCGGTACGCGCTCGGCAAGCAGCGTGGCACGATCACTGCCGGCGACCTGGATATCGATTCGCCCTACAACCTGCGACGTTTCCGCGGCTTGCCTCCCGGTCCCATCGCCAATGCCGGCCTCGCCAGCATGCGCGCTGCCGCCAGCCCGCAGCAGTCGTCCTACTGGTACTACCTCCACGGCAAGGACGGCGTTATCCGCTACGCCGAGACCAACGACGAGCACAATGCGAACAGGGCCAAATTCCTTCCCTGATACAAGCGCATTGAGAGGAATCGGTCTTCGTGCTACAATACACTGAACCTATGTCGGAGACTCCGCATGGCGGCAACGCCCATTACCATCGGCTGAAGATCGGCGTGATGGGATCGGCCAGCGGACCGCAGACCGAAGACCCCGTCGCTCGCGAGAAGGCACGGTTGCTCGGCGCCGAGATTGGCCGCCGCGGCCATATTTTCATCAACGGCGCATGTCCGGGTCTGCCCAACGACGCCATGCTCGCCTGCAAAGAGGCGGGGGGCTTCACAATGGGCATTTCGCCGGCGTTCTCTGAATACGAACATGCCAACGAGTACCTGTCGCCCCATGATCATGACATGATCATCTTCACCGGCATGGGCTTCATGGAGCGCGATATCATCAACATTCGCTCCTCCGACGGCATCATCATCATCGGCGGCGGCATCGGCACGCTCAACGAGTTCACCATCGCGTACGACGAAGGCCGCCCCATCGGCATCGTTACCAAGAGCGGCGGCATCAGCGACAACATTCCCTACGTCGTCGAAGAGTTGTGCCAGCGCAAGATGCTCCCGAGCACCGTGCTCGATGACGATCCTTCGAGGCTTCTTGATAAGCTGGAGCTTGCCATTCGCAACTTCCCACTCGCCATCCGCGAAGACGGACGCGTACGCGACATGCGTCAGGGCAGGGGCTAAGGCTTCGGTTCGGTTTTCTTCTGGAGGATGCCGAGCGCAAACATTCGTTCGACGAGCGCTTTGACGTCGCTGCGCTCCGGCTCGCGGGCGAGGATCTCTTTCGCCGTTGCAAGGGCCAGGGCGCCGTTGTCGGCGTTCTCTGGATCGTCTTCGACGGCCGCAAGCAGCAGAGCCACGGCTTCGTCATCCTTCCCTCGCCGCCGCAGTGCTGGCACAGCCGACTCGAGGGCGATTGTCAGTGACGGTTGAGCCCTGAGCGAAGCGATGAATGCATCGGCGCTTTCTTCCGTCCGTCCCGTGGCTTGGAGCAGGATGGCGTAATTGAAATGCGCGTCGCTGTAGTAGGGATTGATCTCAAGCACGCGCACGAAGAGTCGTTCGGCTTCCTCCAGGGCGCCTTGTTCGAGCAAGAGTGCGGCAAGGTTCTGGAGCGCAGGCGTGTATTGGTCATTGCGTTCGATGGCCAGGCGGAAGGCCTCCATTGCTTCCTGCTTGCGACCGTTGCGTGCAAGCGCGTCGCCGAGCGCAAATGCGCCGGCAGAATCGCGAACATCCGCAGCGGATGCACGTTCATAGAGTGTAAGAGCTTCCTGCAACTTCCCTTGGGCCTCAAGCAGATTGCCAAGAGCGATGAGTGCTATCGGAGATTCGCGCATCGCAATGCTGCGGCGAAGGAGTTCTTCAGCCTCCGAGAAACGTTGCTGCTTGCCGTAGAACACACCCAAGTTGGTTGGGGCAAACGTTGATTCGGGCTGTAGCAAGAGCACGCGCTTGAATAAAGATTCCGTATCGCGCCAAACCATTGCCTGCTGGGCAGCAGCAACGCCTGCAGCGATAAGTGCGCATCCGCAGACCGCGAGTGTATATTGTCGTGAAGAGCGTTGCCCAAGCAGGAAGCGCAAGCCAAGCGCCAGAAGGAAGAGCAAGCCGATCGAAGGTACGTACGCATAACGATCGGATGTCAGCATAATGCTTCCGGCTTTGGAAAACGTGGTAAAGCTCGGCGCGTACGCAATGAGGAAGAACAAGATGCCGAATGCGATGTCGCGCGTCTTGCGCATGGTTGCAAGCCCGGCAGCGATGAAAACGACCATGATGCCGATCGAGAGCATGGTCGCCGGGGATGCTAGGGTGATTGCATCGCGCACTTCATAGATCGGCGAGAGTCCGAAGGGCACAACAGCGTGCTGGATCGAGAGAGCGGTGCTGCGGAAGACAAGAAGGATTGTTTGGGATGTGGTGAGCGTCGATGCGATGTGGGTTTTTCCAGCGATCGCAACGATCCCGAAGAACACCGACAATGCGAAGAACGGCAGGAGTTCGGTAACTGTCTTGCGGTTCAGCGATCGCGTCCGCCATCGCTCCAGGAGCAGCAACACAGGTAGGGTGAACACGGTCACTTTCGAAAGCAATGCCAACAGAAAGAAGGCCACGCCGCGCCCAGGGAAGACGTTGCGATCCCACGAACGGAATGTCGACCGCATCGACACCAGGAAGAAGAAGGTCGATAGGACGTCTTTTCTGCCGGAGGCCCAGGCGACAGCTTCTGTATGGAGAGGATGGAGGAGGAAGAGCATGGCGCAGACCGCGGCGACCGTGGGCCGCCCGCACCAGCGCCTCAGCAACAGAAAGACCAGGTAGGCGTTGGCTGCATGCAAGAGGAGATTTACTCCATGCACGGCGATCGTGCTCGCGCCCGCAAGTAGGTACGTCAGCTGATAACTGATGAAGGTTAGGGGGATATAGAGCTCGGGATCATACGCGCTGAACGCATGCCAAATCGTCAGCGGCGTGAACGACCGCACGATCGGGTTGCGTGCGAGCAGATAGGTATCATCCCAGTACACCAGGCCGTTGTGCAGCGAAGCGCCGTAGGCGAGCAGTGCTGCGAGCCCCAGCATGCATGGCAAAAACCACCGTCGATCAAGCAGGCGGTCGATCATCTTCCTTTCACAATGAAGCGGATGGGAACGCCGTCGAAGGTGAAGAGCTCCCGGAGGCTGCGCTCCAGGAAGGTCAGCTGACTCTTCTGGATGTCCTGCGCTCGCCGCACGAACAGCACGAACGTCGGCGGCACTTCATCGGCCTGCGTGACGTGCTTGCCCTGGGCGAGGGCATTGGCCGGCAGCCGCTGCACGGCGGCTTCGTACCAGTGGCGCAGATCCTTCGTTGCGATGCGTCGCGTCAAATTGGTGCGAATGTGCGCGAAGAGCGGGAAGAGCTTGTCGATGTTCGTGCCTCGCACAGCCGAGAGCGCCGCGATAGGCGCGAAGGAGCAGTAGGGGAGCTCGCGGCGGAGCATGCGCACACATTCATCGCGCTCCTCCGTGGTGATCTTGTCGATCTTATTGAGCGCCAGAACGAGGCCTCGGCCTTCATCGACGGCCATGCGTGCCAGGCGTTTGTCCTGCCGAGAAAGTTCCTCGGTGGCATCGAGCAGCAGCACGACGATGTCGGATTCTTCGACGGCCTGGATGCTGCGCATTGCGGCGTAGTGCTCGATCGGCGTGTCGATATTTGATTTCCTGCGCAGCCCTGCCGTATCGACAAAAATGTATTCCTTGCCTTCGTGGCGCACGACGGTGTCGGACGTGTCGCGCGTGGTGCCGGGGATGTCCGAAACGATGCGCGCCGAACGTTCGCGCTCGCCGTCGCTCATCAGCGCGTTGATCAGCGAGCTTTTGCCCACGTTGGGCTTGCCGACGATGGCGATGCGCGGCGGCCGGTCCTCCATCGCGGTCCTGTCGCGCTCCTGTTTGCCGAAGGAAAGGCCGGTGAGCGCCTGCTCGATGTCGTCTTGGAGGTCGCCGACCCCGCGCCCGTGGGACGCGCTCAGGCCGATGATCGAGCGTGCGATGCCAAGCTTGTGGTACTCGCCGATGCGCTGGTCGAGGATGTTCTCGTTGTCGCACTTGTTTGCTGCGATGATCACCGGAACGTGTGAACGCTTCTGCTTCCGCAGAATGGAAACGATGTTGCCATCGGCGGCGGTGAGCTCCTCGCTGGCGTCGATCGTGAAGAGTACGAGGTCACAGTGCTGCAAGGCCAGGAGCGATTGCTGCGTGACGTCCTGCTCCAGCTCGTGGTCCTCGGTGCCTCCGCCGATGCCTGCCGTATCGACGAGCAGGTAATCGACAGCCTCTCCCTCGACCTTTGCGGCCACGCGGTCGCGGGTCGTGCCCGCCACCGGACTTTCAATCGCCCTTCGCTCACCCAGAAGGCGGTTAAAGAGTGTCGATTTGCCGGTATTGGGGCGGCCGATGATGGCGACCGTGGGGATGCGTGCCATGTGTGCGCAGCACTATACGCCACTTCTTCCGCTTCGTGTTGGGCAAAAAACCCGAAAACGCTACAATTCGCCTATGCAAGAGTTCTACGACCCTACATCCGTCGAAGCGAAGTGGCGCGCAGCATGGGAAAAAGCCGGAATAGCCCACCCCGACTTGGCCAAGACAAAGAATCCCTACTACAACCTCGTGATGTTTCCGTATCCCAGCGGCGACAAGCTGCATGTGGGTCACTGGTACAACTTCGCTCCGGCCGACAGCCACGGCCGCTACATGCGCATGAAGGGCTTCGACGTTTTCGAGCCCATGGGCTTCGACGCGTTCGGCCTCCCCGCCGAGAACTATGCGATCAAGACGGGGATTCCACCGGCAGAGTCGACCGCGAAGAACGTGCAGACCATGGTGGAGCAGCTCAAGAGGATCGGTTGCATGTACGACTGGAAGCGCACACTCAACACGTCCGACCCATCGTACTATCGCTGGACGCAGTGGCTCTTCCTGCAAATGTTTGAGAAGAAGCTGGCCTATAAGAAGGAAGCGCCGGTGAACTGGTGCAGCAGCTGTCAGACGGTGCTCGCTAACGAGCAGGCGCAGGACGGAACCTGCGAGCGCTGCGGCACCGAGGTGCAGCAGAAGCTGCTCACACAGTGGTTCTGGAAGATCACCGACTACGCCCAGCGGCTGCTCGACGGTTTGGACGGCCTTGATTGGCCGGAGAAAACGAAAGCCATGCAGCGCAACTGGATCGGTCGCAAGGACGGCATCGACATCACGTATCCCGTCAAAGATTCCAGCGAGACCGTCACAGTCTTCACGACGCGCCCCGAGACGAACTTCGGCGCGACATTCGTGGTCATCTCCCCGGAGCATCCCCAAGTGGAACGCCTGACGACGGGCCCCAACGCCAAGGCTGTGGTGACGTACCTGGAGGCAACACGCAAGAAGTCGACCAGCGAGCGCGCCAATACCGACCGCAAGAAAACAGGGGTGTTTACGGGCAGCTTTGCCATCAATCATCTGACGGGCTATGCGATGCCGATCTACGTCGCCGATTACGTTCTCATGGGCTTCGGTACCGGTATGGTCGTCGGCGTGCCCGGGCATGATCTCCGCGATTTCGAATTCGCCAAAGCCATGGGCGACATCGAAGTGATCCGCGTCATCAAGAGCGCCGATGGCGATACCGGGCCGATCGACACTGCGGACAAGGTATTCGAAGATGACGGTGAGCTGATCAACTCGGAGTTCTTGAACGGTCTTCATCCCCATGCCGCCATCCCGAAGATGATGGACGAAATGGAGAAGCGCGGGCACGGCAAACGCGTCGTGTCGTACCGGCTCCACGATTGGCTGGTGAGCCGCCAGCGCTACTGGGGTGCTCCCATCCCGATCGTCTACGATCCCCAGGGCAACCCACACCCTGTTCCCGACAAGCATTTGCCGTGGTTGCTCCCGACGGATGTCGAGTTCAAACCTACGGGGGAGTCGCCACTGCGCCATTCCAAGGAATTCCTGGAGCGCACCGAAAAGCTCTTCGGGAAGGGCTGGAAGCCCGAGTATGACACGATGGACACCTTTGTGTGCTCCAGCTTTTATTACCTGCGCTACCTTGCCTCGGGCAACGAAGGGCAGTTGATCGACCCAACGCTTGAGCAGCAGCGCATGCCCGTGTCGATGTACATCGGCGGACCGGAACACGCCTGCATGCATCTGATCTATGCACGATTTGTCATGATGGCATTGCAGGATATGGGCTACGTACAGCATTCCGAACCGTTCAAAAAATTAGTACACCAAGGTCTCATCACCAACCAGGGTGCCAAGATGAGCAAGAGCAAGGGCAACGTGGTAAGCCCCGACGCCTTTATCGACCGTCACGGCGCTGACGTATTCCGCATGTACCTCATGTTCATGGGCCCGTTCACCGAAGGAGGGGATTGGAGCGACACGGGTATCAAGGGTACCGACCGTTTCATTCAGCGCAGCTGGCGCTGTATCACTGCCAAAATGAATAAAAAAGTAGATCAATCAGAAAGCTCTTTGGAAAGGGCTCTTCATAAAACAATTGCTTCGGTTTCGGAGAGTTTGGAACGCCTGCATTTCAACACCGCGATCAGCGCGCTCATGGAGCTGCTCAACGGCATGGAGCGCTCCGAGCAATTGTCCTGCGGTTTCGTGCGGACCTACGCAACACTCTTAAGCCCCATCGCTCCGCACTTCGCCGAGGAGCTGTGGTCGCTCGCCGGCGGCAAGGGCTTCGCCATGGAACAGCCCTGGCCTGAGCACGACCCTGCAATGCTCGTATCCGACACGATGACCATCGTGGTGCAGGTGAACGGCAAGCTCCGTTCCAATGTCACCGTGCCCTCGAGCGCTTCCAAGGAGGATGTCCTCACCGCCGCTCGCACCGATCCCCAAGTCGTGAAGTATCTCGAGCCGGGCGTGAAGAAAGAGATCTACGTTCCGGGCAAGATCGTGAACTTCGTCGTGTGATCGTTAGGTTGGTTTGCCGAGGAGAAACGCGCGTGATGCGCCATTGTCCAAGTGCCGGGCATCTTCGGTTGCATAGCCGCAGGTGTGGAGCACAGCCTCGATATCGCTCAGCGTGAAGCGCATGTGTTGCTCCAGGAACTTCCGGGCATCCATACCTTGCAGCTCTCGCTCCTCGGCTTTGCTCTGGGCGAGGAGGAAAAATGCCTCTTCCTCGTCGCGGCCCCGGAGCGTGTAGTCGAGAACCGTTGCAACCGCGTCGGGGTACGCGTGCCGGTAGCGCAGAATCGTCGGCCGAATCTCCGAGGCGTCCACATGTGACAGGACGTAGGCATAGTTGATCCATTCCACCGTGTCGACCTCCGCGACGGGGTCGCGCACCAACTGAAGCGTGGGGTCGGGATCGTGGATCGCACGAACCGACGGGTCGAAGAGATGGATCATTCTCTGCCGCTGCGGCAGCGACAGCTTCAGCAGCGTCGTGCCCCAACCGTCGATGCCGGCGCCGACGTCCAGCGCCTTGCAGTGGGGGTTTTTCTCGATCAGTGTTTTGCCAATATTCCTGTAGATCGCCACCGATGCATGTGCCGCTTGCCAGGACTCGTTCACATTGGACATCAGGCGTCGGAGGAGAGCGCAATCACGCTTTGATGCTTGGCACTTCCTTCCGAAACGGGCTGTACCTTCGTCGAAACGCTGGCATGCCCCGCCATCCATGTTTCGATCATTGCCATGAGCTCCAAGGGCTTTGAAATATGCGGGAAATGCCCGGTATCGATCTGCTGCACGGTTGCAGCTCTTCCATAATCGACTGTGCCGGGATCCACGATTTTCCACGGGTCACGCTTGCCGAAGACCAGCAGGATGTCTTTGCGCGAGGCGCGCAGTAACTCGATGATGCCCTCCGGGGATTCTTGCCTGCGAGCGGGCATTTCGTGCTTATAGAGTGTTTTCATCGCCCGGTCATTCGGCGCGTACTGAGCGCGATGATGTTCGAGCATGGTGCGGTAGAGATCTTCGGGCATATCGGCGCAGAGGTCGGCCAGGCAGCGGTCGAGAAACCCGAAGTTGTCGATCCTCGATGATTCCGGCATCCATTGCCGCGCGCCATTCGGCGGCGTCAGCAGCACCATCCGATCGACGCTCGGCATCGATTCCTGAATGTGCAGCGCATCGAATGAGCCGCAGGAATGGGCGATGAGCATGGAGCATCGGGCTTCGTGGATCAGTTTGATGTAGCGACGGCGCAGATCCGCGACGAACGCTGGTGACCACGGAATTCTGCCTGCTTGATAGGGATTATCCGCAACAAGAACGGTGCCGCCGAGCGAATGCGCCAAGGGCTCAAAGTCGCTCGGTGCGTAGGACATTCCTCCGATACACAGCGTCCGCATGTCGCCTTCTCCGAAGGATTCGACGCGGAAGTCGCCGATAGTGCTCTGTTTGCGATCCTGCATAGCCAAATGACTAAAAAACAGTATTATATATTTTAAGGGAAATGTACAGTAGCTGCGTATGCAGAAAAGCCCCGATATCACCAGGACGCCGTTGGGCAAAGAAGTCGTTGAGATTCTGACTTTTGGCTCAATTCAATACATGCTCGATCATCAGCTTCCGCTGACTGCGGAAGGTTTTGCAGCCCTGGTAGAACACTCGCGCGAGACCGGGCTCAACGGCAGGGTGGCGTTCCAGGTCTATGACTGGACCCAGCGGAAGCTCCAAGAGCTTTTTGCAAAGGGAACGGGCATTCCGGTAAGCGCCAGCGAGGGAACTGCGGAGCGTCTGCGCCGAAAGCCATCGCTGCGCTCCAGGCTTTTATCACTGGGGCTGGGTGGAGACGATCCGACGCTCGATGTAGGGCAGAAACAGGAATTGCTCGAGCGCGTAGCGGAGTTCATGGGTGGCGGAGTTGCCGACATCCTTGAGGCCCTGCGTCACGGAGAATGCCAGCGCGATCTCGTGATGGCGCGCATCCTGGAGCTTGCGGCGAGCGGCAACATCGACGAACAGCTTGCGGCATTTCGCGGCGAAGCATGAGCGATCTCCGGTATACTCCCACCGTGCACGCCTTCGACCGTTACGCATCCTTCACCGATCTTGACGAGCTCAAGCGTTTCAGCGAGATGCCCCTGCGCAAGTCCGTACGGGTCAATACGCTGAAGTGCTCAGTAGAGCGCTTTCGCGCATGCGCCAAGGAACGGGGCTGGAACCTCTCGGCGGTGCCGTGGTGTGAGCAGGGATTCTTTGTCGATCGGGAGAATCGCGAGAAGGCGATGGGGCGCGACATTCTCCATTTGATCGGACACATCTACATGCAGGAAGCATCGAGCATGCTGCCCGTAAGCTTGCTTGCGCCCAAGCCCGGAGAAGCCGTGCTCGACATGAGCGCAGCGCCCGGTAGCAAAACGACGCAGATGGCCGCTTTGATGGGCAACACGGGAGTCATCATCGGCAATGATGCCCAGGAGCAGCGCCTCTGGACGCTGCAGAGTGCTCTACAACGGTGTGGCGTTCTCAACACGATTGTTATTAAAAAGGTCGGGCAATGGTACGGAAAGCACATGAACGAACGCTTCGACAAAGTCCTCTGCGATGCGCCTTGCACGGCCCAGGGAACGGCTCGAAAGGATTCCGATGCCCTTCGGTATTGCTCACTCGAAAATATTGGAAAGATGGCGCGCCTCCAGCAAGAGCTTCTCACCGCCGCAATCCATGCGGCGAAGGTCGGCGGACGCATTGTGTATTCCACCTGCACGCTTACACCGGAGGAAAACGAAGGCGTTATCGCTGCCATGTTGAATACTTTTGGTGATCAGATTTCTGTACTAGATCCAGGTAAAATATTGAAATTTGAGAATGTAAAGAAAGCGATCGACGATTCCGTAATCGTGCAGAAGGCGATGGGTGCAACGCATGTCTTCCCCGCGATGCGCGTGTGGCCCCAGACATACGACAGCGAGGGCTTCTTCAGCTGCGTTCTCGAAAAGAAGGCGTCCACACGCCCGCTCGAAACCATGTCCATCGAAGAACTCGCGGAAAAGCCGCTCGGGTCGTCCGGAAGATCGTTCGCTCTCGACACGATGCGCGCGATGTACGGAACGACCTTCGTTCACGATGACGAATGGCTTTTGAAGCGCCCGGGGAAGGATGCCTCGGAGCAGATCGTCGTGACGTCTGCCGCAGCATGGGGCTTCCCCCTGACGACGCGTGCCATGTCGATTGGCTTGCCCTATGCCAAGCGTATGCCCTCCGCGGAGGGTCGCCCGGCACGTTTGCGCGTCAGCCATGAATTGACGACGCTGCGCGGCCACGAAGCCACGCTCGGAGTGATCACGCTCGATCAGGCGTCGTTTGAAGAGATTCTCCGCGGTGGCAACCCCTCCTGCGACCCCTCTCTGCGCGGTGACATGCTGCTGGTGTATGAGGGTATGTGCATCGGGCGGGGGCTCGCCAAGGACGGTATCATCAAAAACGCTCTGCCTAGGGAAGTCGTTCGGCACGGCTGACGTTTGCACGCGCCTCGCCGATTCCTGGTCTATCGCAACGACCCGGGCTAGACTTCTCCCTCCATGGATCCTGTTGTCGAAATCAAAGCGCGGCTTCCCATCGACGAGCTTGTGCGGCAGTACTGCGCGCTGCAGAAGAAGGGCAGGAATTTCGTCTGCCTCTGCCCGTTCCACAACGACAAGCACCCGAGCATGCTCGTGTCGCCCGACAAGGGCATTGCCTACTGCTTCCCGTGCCAGAAGGGCGGCGATATTTTCAATTTCTACCAGCTCATTGAGGGCGTCGATTTCCCCCAGGCTCTCAAGGATCTTGCCGAAAAAACCGGCGTACAGCTTCCTGATAGCCATGTCTCCAGCCTCCCGAAGGACGAGAAGGAGCGCATGCGCGCCGCGCTCGAAGGAGCACTCGCCTCCTATCAATCGAGCCTGCGCGGCGCGCCATCCACGCTTGCGTACCTGCATGACCGCGGCGTCACCGACGCCGAGATCGCCACGTTCGAGCTGGGGCTCGCCACCTCTGGTTCCTCCGATCTCTATGAGACATTGCTCAAAAAAGGCTTCAGCCGCGCGGAGATCATCGGCTCGGGCATGGCTATACAACGGGACTTAAGCGCGGACCGGCCGATCGACAGATTCCGCAACCGCCTGATGTTTCCGATCCGCGATGCGCTCGGACGCCTCATCGGCTTCGGCGGCAGGACGCTCGGCGGGGATGATGCGAAGTACGTCAACTCCGCCGAAACGCCGCTCTATCGCAAGGCGTCCGTGCTCTACGGATTCAGCCTGGCCAAGGATGCCATCCGGGAGCGCAAGCGTGCGGTCCTCGTTGAAGGGTATTTTGACGTGTTGGCGTGCCATCGTGTTGGCATCACGGAAGCGGTTGCTGCCTGCGGAACGTCGCTTACCGAAGAGCACGCGCGCCTCCTCAAGCGCCATGCCGATATCGTCGTGCTCTGCCTCGATCAAGATGCTGCAGGTCGCGCCGCAGCGGAACGCGCGTTCGCTGTGCTGGCCGCCGAGGGCGTGCTGGTCCAAGCCGCGGTGTTGCCCGAGAAGGATCCCGCCGATCTCGCGCTGCACGACCCCGAAGCGCTCAAGCTCCACCTCACCGAGAAGGTCGTGCCCTATATCGACTATGTCATCGGCGAGGTGCGCTTGGCTGACCTCACGACCGGGCCAGGCAAGCGCGCGGCGTTGCAGCGTCTGTTGCCCCTGCTTGCGGCTTTGCCCACGGCGGTCGAGCGTTCCCACTACGTGGCGTCGACGGCTTCTGCGCTCGGCGTTCCCGAGAGCGCCGTCGAGGAGGATCTCAATCGCCTGCGATCGCACGACCGTATCGCCCGGCCGGTGGCGCCCGCACTGCCCGAGAAAGATCTCTTTGATTCCGCCGAGATCGCGCTCGGTTTCTTCATGATCTTCCCGCAGTTCCGGGCTATGTTGCCCGAACTCATTCCGCCCGCCGCTGGCATGGCAGCCGCCCTCTACGAAGCGCTGCGCTCGGCAGAGACTGGCGGCAGCTGGTCGGTGGACGACATTGCCATCCCTGAGGAGTATCGCGATCGTGTGCGGGTGCTGAGCCTCTATTGCGAGAACCATGGTTTTTCTGCCATCAGCGAGTCGCTGGCGATCCGCGAACTGAAGAAGAATTGCCGCAATGCGAATCGCGACTTCCTCCACGGAAAAATCCAGGAAATCGCCGCCAAAATGCGCGGCGCCGATAAGCAGGGGAACGCCCAAGAGCGGTCGCTGCTCCAAACCGAGTTCGAGGAAGTGCTCAAGCTCACGCGGCGTGCGGGATAACCCTGCGAGTTTGACTAGTCGACAGGCCGGTTCTTGCTCTACAATCCGTGCACGAGCGCTTTCCCATCGCCCGTTTCCCGTATGGCGTCTCATCCACGGAAGTTCATCGCGCAGCCCACCGACGACGATCTCAAGCGATTTCCCGAGGCTGTAAAACACTTGATTAAGAAAGGCCGCGAACAGCGGTACGTCACCCATCAAGAGCTCATCTCGGCGATTCCCAACGCCGAGGAAAACGTCGATCTCCTCGATGAGATTTACTCGCTCTTCGTGGACCTTGGTATCGATGTCATCGACGTGAAGGACGTCCTGATCTGGGACAAGAACGCCAAGAAGCCCAAGGCCATGGAAGAGCCTTCCGAGGATTTGGCCGACATCGTGTCGTCCTCGGACAAAGAAGTTTCTACCGACGATTCCGGCGAAGAACAGGAGGACGAAGAAGCCGACGTTGCCGAGCGCCTCGATGATGATGGCGATGGCGATTTGATGCAGATGGTCGCCACCGCGGGCATCGCGATCGATGAGAAAGAGGCATCCGACGAAGAGAAGAAGAAGCGCCGCCGCGAACGCGAAGTGGATTTGCTCGAAATCAGCAACGACTCGGTTCGCATGTACCTCTCCGAGATTGGCCGCGTTCCGCTGATCGACGGCAAGAAGGAAGTCGAGCTGGCGCGACGCATCCGCAAGGGCGACGCCGCAGCGAAGCAGCAGCTTGCTGAGGCAAACCTCCGCTTGGTCGTTTCGATTGCAAAGAAGTACATCGGCCGCGGCCTCTCGTTCCTTGATCTCATTCAGGAGGGGAACATCGGCCTCTTCCGCGCCGTTGAGAAATTCGACCCCGAACGCGGGTTCAAGTTCTCGACGTACGCCACCTGGTGGATTCGCCAGGCCATCACCCGCGCCATCGCCGACCAGGCCCGCACGATCCGCATCCCGGTCCACATGGTCGAGACCATCAACAAGCTCACCCACACCCAGCGACGCTTGGTGCAGGAGCTCGGGCGCGAGCCGACCCTGGAGGAACTCGCCGTCGAAATGGAAATGGACATCAAGAAGGTCCAGCACATTCAGAAGATCAGCCAGGACATCGTGTCGCTGGAGGCCCCCGTTGGTTCCGAAGAAGACAGCAAGCTCGGCGACTTCATCGAAGACGAAGAAGCGGTGAACCCGTTCGAGGCCACCAATCGCCAGCTCAAGAAAGAGAACGTCCACGCCATGCTCGACTTCCTCACGCCTAGGGAGCGCAAGATCATCGAAATGCGCTTCGGCCTGCGCGATGGCGTCGGCCACACGCTCGAAGAAGTGGGCCAGGAGTTCGGCGTCACTCGCGAGCGCATCCGCCAGATCGAAGCCAAAGTCTTGCAGAAGATGCGCGATCACCCGCGCTCCCTCACGATTCGTGAACACGGCGCCCCGCCCAAGCGCGTCGGCTTCGCTCCAGCTTCATCGTTCGCCTTCAGTGAAATCTGTCCCAAGTGTGGCAAGGGGACGCTGGAGCAGATCATGAAGAGTGGCAACCGCATCAAGAAATGTGACCACTGCGCCGCGGAGTTTAAGCAGACGAAGTAAGGCCTACTTCTTCCGCTGAAGGAACGATAGGAGCCACAGCAGGCCGTCCCATAGCTGGTGCTGCAGGGTTCTGTCGCCCGATGCTTCGGCCGCGGCCACGTCCCGCGCAAGTGCTTGCATCCCGCCCCTCCAACGCTGCCGGCGCTCGGCAGGGGAGTCCGGAATGACGCGCAGGTCTTCGTCGAGAGGTATGCCGTATGCAGTCAGAAACGCATTCCTGTCGCCGTCGACCGCGATGATCGCGCTGCTGCGCTCGAAGCCGATTTCTTGACCGATCTGCCCGCCCATCGTTTCCCGCGTGGGAGCCATGATGTGTTCGAGTCGGGCGCTCGTGCTGAGCAGCACGTCGATGATCTCGTCATTGAGCGGATTGTCCGGCGTGGTTTTGAAAAGCAGAAGGATGCGTTCATCGGGGAGAAGAATCGTATCCGGGGCGGATTGCGGTGCCTCCATGCGTTCAGCATCTGCAAACCAGAGCATGATTTCTCCAGAAGTCTCCTCACCGAGGGTTCGCCGCAACATCCGAACGGCGTCGAAGTGGGCTGCGCGCACGATGGTGGAAACCGTGCGTCTGACACCCTCTTCGGTATCGAGGATCAACGCCTGTACCAGGACGTTGTCAGAATGTGTGGTTCTTTCTGTCATAAAGATATGAAAACATTCTTAGGAAAATTAGTCAATTTTTGCCCCATCACTCGCGATGGCTGCGTGCTAGTATGCCGGCATGTCTGAGCCCAAGACGACGACCTTCGATCGCGCGTATGAGCGGCTCAACCCGGAGCAGCGCGCCGCCGTGGATGCCATCGAAGGACCGCTCATGGTGCTGGCGGGCCCCGGCACGGGGAAGACGCAGGTTGTGAGTATGCGGGTCGCCAATATCCTTCGCCTCACGCAGGCCCGACCCAGCAATATTCTGTGCCTCACCTTTTCCAATAGCGGCGCATCGGCCATGCGTGAGCGCCTGCGCGGCATCATCGGGCCCGATGCGTACGGCGTGACGGTCACGACGATCCATGGGTTTTGCAACGACATCATCCTGCGTCACCCCGAAGTCTTCCGCGATTTCTCGCTGATGGAGCAGCTGACCGACGTCGAGCGATGCCGAATTTTGAATACAATTATTGATCAATATAAAGCTCATTCTGTACTTATAAATCCGAAAGACCCATACCAAAGAACAATGGATATTCTCCAGCGCATCAGCCAGTGCAAACGCGAGGCAGTCGATCCTGAATGCGCCCGCGAGGCCGCCCGCCTCTTCGCCGCCCAAATGGAAGGAAAAAGTAAAGAGGGGACGAAGGCGCAGGCGCGCAATATTCGCCTTGCGGCACAGGCTGCCGAATTTGCGGATCTGTACGACCGCTATCAGGTCGTCCTGCGCGAGCGTGGGTTGTACGACTACGATGACATGATCACGTTCGCCATGCGCGGCTTGCAGGAAGAGGACTGGATGCTCGCGGCGTTGCAGGAGCGTTACCAGTACATCCTCGTCGACGAATATCAGGACACCAACCCGTCGCAGAACAGAGTAATCGCCACGCTGACGACGTACGCTGAGGGCATTGAGCAGTCGCCGAACCTTTGCGTCGTCGGCGATGACGACCAGGCGATTTACCGTTTCCAAGGAGCGAGCGTCCGCGGGATGTTGGCGTTCCGCGAGCGTTTCCCTGATTGCAACATCGTGGTGCTTACAGCCAATTACCGTTCGACGCAGCCGATTCTCGACGCAGCCGGCAGGTTGATTGAGCGCAATGAGGATCGGCTAGTCCGGCATCTGCCGGATCTCACGAAGCATCTCCGTTCGGCTCACGACGATCGAGATGCGGCCGAGCCCCAGTTGCTGCGCCCGGTCTCCGATGCGGTTGAGCCGTTCGTGCTTGCTGAACGCGTCCAGGCCTTGCTCAAGCAGGGAATTGAGCCATCGGAAATTGCCATCCTCACGCGAACCAACGGCGAGCTCTTTACCGTCGCGGAAGTGTTCCGCGGCCTCGGCATACCTCTGCAGATCAGCGGCAAACTCGATTTGCTGCGCCATGCAAAGGTCTTGGAACTGCTCTCGTTGCTGCGCGCAATTGCCCATCCCGAGAACAACGTAGACCTGCTTGCTGGCTTGGGAGCTCCGTGCTTCGGCTGCCATAGCGCGGACATTGCGCGCCTCTGGATTGCCGCCCGAGCGCGCGGTGAAACCCGCGGCGAGGCTTGGCATATCTTCAGCGTCTTGCCCGAGATTGAAGCGATGACTGACCTTCACGATGCGTCGTCGCTGATCGCCGCGCGCGATCTCCTACTCTCACTGCATGCGCAGCGTTCGTCGAAAACCCTACCCGAGCTCGCCGAGGAAGTGTTGCACGAGAGCGGACTGCTGCCGCGGAAAACCGAGACATTTGATCCTCTGGATATCGTCGCCCTCGGTGAGTGCTTTGAACACATCAAGCGCCGTTGCTACGAAACACCGTCGTTTGACCTGAGGGCGCTTTTGGCCGACGTCGAGTACCGCACGCAGTACGCCATCAGCCTGCAGTATGATGTGCCGCATCTCACCGACAACGCGGTACAGATCATGACCGCGCACGGCAGCAAGGGCCTGGAGTTCGAAGCCGTGCTCATCGCCAACTTCCGCGAAAAACACTGGGACGGCCGCAGACGGCAGGTGGGCCTCTCGCTCCCCGAGGAGCTGCTCTTCGGAGGGTCGCTCGAAGAAGGTATCGAGGATGAGCGCCGCCTCGCGTACGTCGCCTGGACCCGGGCGAAGCGCTTCCTCCTGCTTTCCTGTCCGGAGCGTGCCTTGCGCGGCGAGCGCGAACAGGATGCCTCGCCGTCGGCGTTTGCCGTGGAGGGTGGTCCGTTGCCCGAGGCGCGCGCGGAGCTCGCCGATCCGACGCGTGCAAGCCTGCTGCTCCTGCCTCGCACAGCGCCCATCGACGGCGCCCTCGAGAGCTATCTGCGCTCGAAGCTCGAAACCTTCGAGCTCTCGGTGACGGCCTTGAACCGTTTCCTCGAAGATCCGCAAAGCTTCCTCCGTGAGGATCTCCTGGCCTTGCCGCAGGCAAAAACGGCGAGCCTCTCCTACGGCACGGCCGTCCATGAGGCGCTGCGTCGCTGGGCTCTTGCCGCGCGGGATGCAAAGCCCTGGGGCGAAGACGAATTCATCGAAGCCTTCCGAAGTGCTATCAGCGAGCGCGAAATTCTCACCGAAGCCGACCGCAAGCGCCTGCTTGCGATGGGTGAAGTGGATTTGCGGCGCTTCGCCAAGGAGCGCCTGCGCGAAGTGCCCTTCATTCATGCCGTTGAACAGCGCCTCACGGCCCGCCTGATCGATCCGTCGTCGCCCGAAGCTCCTGCAATCCCCATCAAGGGCACGATCGACCGCATTGATCTCGAGAAGCCCGGTGGTAGCGCAATTCACGTCATCGACTTCAAAACGGGCAAGCCGAAGACCGCGAAGGAAGTGCTGGAAGGCAACAACGGCAACCTCCACCGGCAGCTCGTCTTCTACAAGCTGCTCATCGAGCGTTCTACGCAGATGGTGGGCTACAATGCGACGTTTTTTACGCTCGACTTCATCGGCGAGCGCGACGAAGAACCCAAGACGCTCTCCTGCACGATCGGCGCCTCCGAAAGCGCAGCGTTGGAACTCCTCATCCGCAAGGTGTGGGCGAAGATCATCGCGCTGGATTTTACGCCCGTGGAACCGGATGCAGCTTAAGCAGCAGTACTGTTGCCTTCGAGCTCGGGGTTGTACGAATCCAGAATCAATCCACGCAAACGGTCGACATCGGCGTCGGTTGTCGCAGTCCACCCTTCAACGATGGCAAGGATCTCGCGCGCGCGGCCCCGGTTTCCAGCGTCGATGGCGCGGCGGATATGCTCTTCCTGCACGGCAATCGGCGACTTCGTGGCCGAAAGCGAGGCGAGTTCATCAATGTCGAGCAACGTGGCGTCTTCGGTGGAGGGGGTGAGGGGTGCGTTCATGTGGCAATACTACGGCACGCGGAGGTGTTTTGCCAGATGTTGCCGGAGGGCAAACAGCGCTTTGCCGCGGTGGCTCGTACTATTTTTTTGTTCAGCTTTCATCGCGCTGTACACAAGCGAAGAGCCATCCGGCTGAAAACATGATGACAGCGGCAAGCCGGGAACAATGGGCGCTTCGAGCGCGCGCGTGATGACCCCGTCGCATGTCCCCTCGAAGGTGTGCTCCATACCGTTCTCATCAACATAGCCGATGACGCACACGAAGCGTGCCCGGCGGTTTTCCTCCCGCTCCATCCTCCGAAGGAAGAACGCAACCCATTCGGCGTCGCTCGCATCAGGGCCCACGCCCCATCGACGCGTGTGGATGCCGAGTTCCTCCGAGAGGGCATCCACCACGATGCCCGAGTCATCGGCAACGGTCGCGATGCCGGAGCGCTCGCCATACCATCGCGCTTTCAGCAGCGCGTTCTCGGCGTAGGAATCCCCGTGCTCATCGGGTGCCGCGGTGACGCCGCAATCGCTCGCGCGCACAAGGTCCAGGCCTAAGCCCGAGAGGGCGCCACAGACTTCGTAGAATTTTCCAGTGTTGGAAGTGCCGACGCAGAGCCGCATGGCCGCAGTGTAGCGAAATCGGGTTCGCGAAACCGGGGTGCGAGGCACCCCGATTGCGCGCTTCGATCAGGCATGCTGCAGGAACGTGAGGAGCAGGGTCGCTCCGATGGCCGAGAGCGCCGCGACCCCGAACCAGATACAGCGCTGGATCGGCACGAGGCGTTCGCCACATCCCATGAGGATGCACGACACCGTCGTCGCGCCCGCGAACACCGCGCCGAGCATTCCGCTGCGCCGTTCAAACCCTTCGACTAGCGACAGCAGTGCCACCAGTGTTACGGCGAACGCGCCGTCGACTGGCAGGCGTAACGGCGATGTGGGACGCAGCCGGCGCAGCTGCGATCCTACTGCTCCCGACAGAATGCAAAGACCGAAACACGCGTAGGCTAGTGCAGTCATGGAATCCTCCTTTCAGGTTGAACTGGATTCGAATGCACTTGTATTACAATACAATGGAAATTAATTTGCACAACCTCTGAAACTCTTCGAAGAATTTGACACAAAACCGAAAAAACCCAAGATGTGCCGCCAATGCCGCCCGACGCATTCCCCGCAGCGCACGATGATCGCCGAGAGATATCGCTGCCGGAAATCGGTACGCTGCTGATTCGTATCAACCAGTTTTCCCAGGGCGAAAAAACGCTTGTCGAACAGATGATTCTTCTTGCGGTGCAAGAGCGACCCGATTGGCTCTTCCCGGCAATCGGCGTCGATGGCGTGATGGCCGCGCTTCGCAAGCGCATCGTCGCCATCGTGCAGAATCCGATGCTGCATCGCAATTCTATTGATCTCGTTTCCATCGAGACCGAGCTCGAAGCACAAATCTCCTTCATGCAGATTGCGATGGAGAAGGCGGGCGCAGGGCAACTGGACAAGGATGAACGCCATTTCGACCTGCAGCACGCGTTCCTTTCCATTCTCGAGCGCGAATGGCATTACTTGTGCAGCGAAGGACGCAGGCCTCGCAGAGGCCCGCAGCGCGACACCATCATGCACGATGCCCATGCGTCCTACGTCCTCCATTATGTCGAGCGGGGACACACGACAGGGCATCCTGTGCTCGACCGCATGACGGCAGAGATGCGGCGCCTGCTTCATGAAGAAGCCGCCTGGCTCGATCCGGAGCTGCTGCACCGCGCCCGTGCCTTGCTCGCGGACATTATTCCGACCTACAACGCTCACCATCAGGAGGACCCCTGGGTCAGTGCCTAGATGTCCTGGCCTTGGTCGCTGCCCGATGCGGCGCCAGCGGTCATGTAGAGCTTGCGAGGCTTGGCGCCTTCCGCCGGTCCTATCAATCCTTTCTCCTCCATGATGTCGAGGAGCTTCGCCGCGCGTGCATAGCCCACCTGCAACCGCCGCTGGAGGAGGCTTGCGGAAGCTTTGCCGGCTTCCTGCACCACCTTGATCGCTTCGAAGAACAGATCGTCGCCGCCGTTGTCGTCAGCTTCGAGATCGATCGTCGGGTAGCCCTCTCCATCCTCACCTTCAGCGTTTTCCTCATCTTCTTCTGCGAGGCCGATTTGCTCGGTGATCTTGCCTCCGCCTGCGATCTTCACCGCGTTGATGACGCGCTCGACTTCCTTCGTAGAAAGGTAGATGCCCTGGATGCGCACGGGTTTGGGCGTCGCCGCGTTCATGTAGAGCATGTCGCCTTTGCCCAGCAAGTCCTCCGCGCCGATGCTGTCGAGGATCGTGCGGCTGTCGACCGCGCTTACGACGCGGAACGCCATGCGGGTCGGGATGTTGGCCTTGATGAGGCCTGTGATCACGTCGACGCTCGGGCGCTGGGTGGCAATCACCAAGTGCATGCCCACAGCGCGGGCCATCTGCGCGATGCGAGCGATCATCGTTTCGGTGTCGCGCCGGTATTGGCGCATCATGAGGTCAGCAAGCTCGTCGATGATCACCACGATGCGGGGCAGCATGCGCGATGCGTCTGTTTGTTTCTCGTTGAATTCATCGATGTTGCGCGCGCCCTGCTCGGAGAAGCGATGCAATCGCCGTCCCATTTCCGCCACGGCCCAGCGGAGCGCCTGCAAGGCCTTGTCGGCCTCGGTAATCACTGGCGTCAGGAGGTGTGGAATGCTGTTGTAGGGCATGAGCTCGACGCGCTTGGGGTCGATGAGGATGAGCTTTAGGTCGTCCGGCGCGTTCTGGTAGAGGAGCGACGTCAGGAAGACGTTCATACACACGGACTTGCCCGACCCGGTCGCTCCCGCGATGAGCAAGTGGGGCATGTCGCCGAGGTTCGCTACTACCGCCTCGCCCGAAACGTCGCGCCCCAGGGGGAACGCCAGCGAATTCGACGCCTCACGGAACTGCGTACTCTCGAGGATCTCGCGCAGGTGCACCGTGGTGCGGATGATGTTCGGCATCTCGATGCCCACGAGTGATTTCCCCGGGATCGGCGCCTCGATGCGTAGGCTCGGCGCCGCGAGCGCGAGGGCGAGATCGTCTTTCAAGCTGGCGATTTTGCTGAGCTTCACGCCTTCGGCAGGTTGGAGGGTGAACTGCGTCACGGTCGGTCCCGGGCGGGCGTCGCGCACGGTCACCTCGATGTCGAACTCAGCGAGCTTCTCCTCGATGAGCTTCGCCTGTGCCTTGAGCTGCTCGTCATCGACGGTCAGTTCGCTTTGCGACGGGTCCAGTAAATCGATGCCGGGGAACGTCCATTCTTCGAAGCGCGTGTCTTTCATTTCGAGCACATCCCCGGCCACGCGTTTGAGCTTCTCTTTGATGGACTTCTGCGTTTCGCTCTTCACCAGGCTCTGCGCGAAGCTCGGGCGTACGATGTTGAGCTCGGGGGCGTTGGCATCTTCTTCGATCAGGTCGACATCCGACGCCTCGGCATCGTCGTCTTCTTCGAGCTCTTCTTCCTCGTCATCGTCTTCCGCGATGGCGACCGATTCTGGCTTCTTCCTCCGGGCGCTGGCCGCTGGCCGCACGAACGTTTGCTGGAGCAGCCGAGCGAGGGCCGTAAGGTCGGCCTCGAAGGCGAGCACCACGCCGATGAGCAGGCCTGCAGTGAGGCTGGCGTAGCCCACCGCGAGGCTGGTGAACATCAGGAAGGGCGCGCTCATCAGGAAGCCGATAGCTCCTGCCAGGGCATCGCGGTTTGGCCCGATCTCGTTGAGCGGGGCACCGATATGCATGAGGCCGAGGAAGCAAAAGAGCATCAGCAGTAGCCCGGCCGTGCGCTTGAGCTCGAATTTGCTGCCGTCCGTGAACAAGTGGAGCAGCCCGGAGAAGAAGAGGACCGACGGGAAAATCGAACCCCACACGCCGAACAGAAACACGAGGGCCCCGCGTACCACCACTCCCGCCATGCCAGCTTCATCGCGCAACGCGAGGAAGAGGAGGATGGCCCCGGTCACTTGCGCTACGCCACTGATCGAGCGCCGTGCCTCCGCGGGCATCCGTGAGGACGACCTGCGTCGACGAACCGTGGTGGTCTTGCGCCTGCGCACCATACGCAAAGTATAGCGCGTTTTGCGTTCCGAGCGGAAGGCGCAGAATTGGCATGCTGCGCCGATGATTCGTGCTAGCATCGGAGCCATGCGTATGGTGATCCTCGGCGCCGGCGGATATATCGGAAGGCATCTGTGCTCCAGGTTTCCTGCTGCGGTGACGCCGAAGCTGGATATCGCCGATGGCGCCGCTGTGCGCGCCATGCTCGACCGGGAGCGCCCCGATGTTGTTGTGAACGCCGCGGGTAAAACCGGTCGGCCCAACGTGGATTGGTGCGAGGATCACAAGGAGGAAACCCTGCATGCCAACGTGCTCGGGCCGCTGGTATTGCGCGAAGCCTGCGCGGAACGCGGCATCTACTGGGTACATCTGAGCTCGGGGTGCATGTATGCGGGCGATAATGAGGGTAGGGGATTCACGGAAGCGGAGGAGCCGAACTTCTGCGGCAGCTACTACAGCCGAACGAAAGCCTGGAGCGAGGCCACGTTGCGCGAGTTTTGCGACGCCGGCGCGGGCATCCTCATCATCCGTCCCCGCATGCCCTTCGACGGCACCCTCCAGCAGCGCAACCTCATCACCAAGCTCGCGGGCTACGCCACGATCCTCGATGAGCCCAATTCTCTCACCTACGTGCCCGACATGATCGACGCGCTGGAGGCGCTCGTTGCGCGCCGTGCCAAAGGCATCTTCAACGTCGTGAATCCCGGCCGCATCTCGCCGCACGACATTATGGTGCGCTATAGGGAGATCGTCGATCCGTCGCATAGCTTCGAGCGCTTCGACGCAAAGACGCTCGACACCATCGTGAAGGCCAAACGCAGCAATTGTTACCTAAGCACGGCGAAGCTCGCCGCCGCAGGCATCGTGCTGCGCCCGGTGGAAGAGGCCATCGACCTTGCTTTGGCTTCCATACGTCAAGAACGCGGAGCTGCCGGGGTGGTTTGACCCTTGACTCCAAAAGCGCTCAGGAATACAATTAGATACTCTAATCATTACGCGCTTTTGATGTCGTCAAAACCTCCTTCGACGGCAGCATCGGTCGACCAGCTCGTCGACGTCGTGATGGAGTTCGCCCATACCATGCGCAAGCATTTTTCCGAGGCCCATGCCGGAGGGTCGAATATGCTCCAGGTCCACGCGTTGGGTCTCGTGGAGGAGGGGGGCGGCATGACGGTGGGGGCGCTGGCAAAGGCACTCCACGTCACGGCTCCTTCGGCGAGCGTGTTCGTCGGGCGCCTTGTCCGCCGCGGCTTCCTGCGCCGCGCGCGCACCGCGAAGAACCGGAAGCTCGTCCATTTGCATCTCACCCCGGCCGGCCGCGCTCTCGTGCGCCGCGAACGTGCCAAGTGCACCGGCGCCATGCGCGACGTGTTCTCTTTGATTCCTGAGGAGCAGCGCCGCCATGCCAGCGCCATGTTTGCCGATTTATGCCTCGTCCTTCGACAATCTCCCCCTCGTTGATCATGCAATTGCTCCGTTCGATCCTCGGCGTTCTCTCGCGGCTTCCGCGCAACGTGCTCGCCTTCGCCAAACGGCGCCCCTGGCGCACTGCCATCATCGTTATCGTGCTGCTCGCAGTTCTGGGTATTGTCTGGAAGGCCACTCGCCCTGCAAAGCCTGAGTACGTCACGGCCGTCGCCGCGCGCGGCGATCTGCGCCAGACGGTTGAGGCCGTGGGCACGATTCTCTCCGAGCGCGACATGCGCCTGCAATTTCCCGTTTCGGGCATTGTCGCGCAGGTCTTCGTGAAGGAGGGCGACAGCGTGAAGTCCGGGCAGAAGCTCGTGACGCTGCGCTCCGGCAATCTTTCGGCGTCTGTCGCGGCCGCCTACGCCGATCTTCAGCAGGCCCAGGCCCAGCTCGATCTCATGGTCGAGGGCACGCGTCCCGAGGACATCACCATCGCCGAAGCTGAACTCCGCAATAAGCAGGCGTCGCTGCAGGCCGCCAGGGCCAGCCTTGCGACGTCCAAGGAGCAGATGACCGCTTCGGAGGAGAAGCTCAAGCGCCTCCACAGCGAGGCCGACACGTCGCTCTCCGGCGATGTGCTGAAGGCTGGCAGCACGGTGAGCGCCGAGCTTGTCGACATGCGTTCGGCGTTGGAAGTCATCGAAGACGTCTACGACGACGTCGACGTCCAGGACGTACTGCTCAAATACAACGCCTCCGAATACTCCTTCCTGGTGAGCAAGGTTGCGGAAGCGCGCGATACCATCACCGACGTCCAGCAGTCCGACATGTCGCCCGATAACTACGAAGAGGCGATCGCCCTCTTGCAGAAGGCACGGCAGGCGTCGACGCTCGCGTCGACCGCGCTGACCAAAGCCTATGACGTCATCGTGGGGTTGCCCCAGACCGGCGTCTTCTCCCAGTCCGATCGCGAGGCCCACAAATCGACCCTTTCTACGAAGAAGGCCGCCGTGCAGACCGCCACCACCAATCTCGACGCCGAGCTCACCTCGCTGCGCGACGGTTCTGCCAGCTATGACACGAAGATCGCCAACGAAGAAGCGAGCCTCATTAGCGCCAGGGGCTCCTACGAGCGTGCCGACGCCGATATTCGCACCTATGAGACTGCTGTGCAGATCTCCCAGGCGCAGCTCGAATTGAAGCGCGCGGGTTCGCGCCCGGCCGACATCCAAGCAGCGCAAGCGCGCGTTTCCTCCGCTCGCGCATCGCTGCTGCGGGCCCAGGCCCAATTGAACGACACGGTGCTCATCGCACCGATCGACGGCGTCATTACCAAGGTCAACGTGAAGGCGGGCGAATCACTCTCGACGTCGTTCCAGACCGACGAGCCGATCACGATGCTGGGCAAATCGCCGTTCCGCGTCGAGATGTACGTCGCCGAGGTCGATATCCCCAAGGTGATGCTCACGCAGACGGGTTCCATTGAGCTCGATGCGTTTCGCGGCACACCCTTCACACTCCACGTCAGCGAGATCGACCCCGTTTCTACCGATCGCGACGGCGTACCGAAGTATCGCGTGAAGCTTGATTTCGACACCGAACCCGTAGGAATCAAGGTGGGCATGACCGGCGACGCAGAAATCGTCACCGATGTTCGCCGCGACGTCGTGAGCATCCCGCTGCGCGCCATCTTGGAACGTGCGGATGGCTCCGCCTACACGCGCGTCCTGAAGAATGACGTCGTGGAGGAGCGTACCGTGACGCTGGGCATCGACGGCGAAGGCGGGGCGGTGCAGGTTGCCGAAGTCGGCTCGGGAGAGACGATCGTCGTTCTCATTCGCGAATAGCCCATGGCAAAGGAACCGCTCATCGAAATCCGGGATCTCAGCAAGTCGTACAGCAACGACGGCGTGGAAACGCGCGTGCTCTTCAACCTCAATCTCGTCATCGAGCGCGGAGAATTCGTTGCCATCATGGGGCCTTCCGGCTCCGGAAAATCGACCCTGATGCACATCCTCGGTTTCCTCGATACGCAGACATCGGGCTCGTTCCTGTTCCAGGGGCAGCCGACCACCATCTTCAATGATGATGATCTTGCGCGCATCCGTGCCAGCCGCGTTAGCTTCGTGTTCCAGTCGTTCAACTTGCTGCCCCGGACGACCGTGATGCAGAACGTGCTCCTGCCTCTGCTCTACCACCCCACGATCGCCGTCGACGAGCGCGAGGCGAGGGCGCTCCGTGCCATTGAAACCGTGGGTCTCAGCCAGCGGAAGGACTACTTGAGCAGCCAGCTTTCCGGAGGTCAGAAGCAGCGCGTGGCGATCGCGCGCGCCTTGGTGACCGAGCCCGACGTGATCTTCGCCGACGAGCCTACCGGAAATCTCGATTCCACTTCGGGTGAGGCGGTGATGGAAGCGTTGCAGCAGCTTAACGAAGCGGGCCATACGATCATCCTCGTGACCCACGAGAGCACCACCGCCGCACACGCGAAGCGCATCATCCGCATCAAGGACGGCCACATCGCCTCCGATTCTACCGACTTCAAGCGCGTCATCGCCGGCAGCGTTCAAAACCTGAAATAACCCGCATCATGCGCATCCAGGACACCCTCTCAACGGCGTACCGGGGAGTGACCTCCAACGTCATGCGGGCGCTGCTTACCATGCTCGGCATCATCATCGGCGTTGGATCCGTGGTGCTCATGACGGCCATCGGCTCGAGCATGGAAGGCGTCATTCTCGGGCAAATCAGCTCACTCGGCGCGCGCAGCATGGTTGTCTTCCCGGGCCGTCAGGAAGGCGGACCGAACGCCGTATCGACGGGGTTCGATAGCCTGACCTTCGACGACGTCGCCGCCGTCGAGCGGCTCGCCACTGTCGAGACACCAGCCCCGGTGATCTTCCTCACGGGGCAGGTGACGTATGCGGCCCAGGAGGCGTCACCCCAAGTACTCGGCGTGGTGCAGCATTTCTTCGTCAACCAGAACATCGACATCGCGTCCGGTCGCCTCATCGACAAGGTCGACGTGGATACCGCGGCTTCGGTCGCCGTGGTCGGGCCGGAAACTGCCATCAAGCTCTTCGGCAATGCCCAGCCCTTGGGTAAGCGCATCAAGATCGGCGCGAATGCGTATACCGTCATTGGCGTCACCAAAGCGCTCGGGTCGCAGTTTTTTCAGAATGTCGACGACCGCATTTATGTGCCGTTCTCCATGGCGCGCCAAGTGACCGGTCAGAAATATATCAATTACATGACGATGCGCTCGGTTGTTACGACTGCGCTCGCACGCTCGGACGTCACGCTGCTCTTGCGCCAGCGCCACAAGATCGACAACCCCGATGACGACCCCGAGAAGGATGACTTTGTCGTGCGTTCGGCTGACCAGGCCAATGATATCCTTGGCACGGTTTCCATCGGCCTCACTGCCTTCATTACGACCATCGCGGCGATTTCGCTCGTGGTCGGCGGCATCGGGATCATGAACATCATGATTGTCGCTGTCACCGAGCGCACCCGGGAGATCGGCCTGCGCAAAGCGGTCGGCGCGCGCGGACGTGACATTCTCCTGCAGTTCTTGCTCGAAGCGGTGATGCTTACCATCATCGGCGCGGGCATCGGCGCAGTGCTCGGCGTTTTCCTGGCGTTCCTCGCCTCGCTGGTCGTCCGCATCTTTTTGGAAAGTTATCATTTCGCGCTGTCGCCCGTCGCGATCATCGTCGCGATCATCGTCGCTGGCCTCACCGGCATCGCCTTCGGCATCGCGCCGGCGCGCAAGGCCGCGAACTTGCACCCCATTGAAGCCCTTCGCTACGAATAATGCACAACCGCGACCTGCTGCGCACCGCGCTTTCCGGACTCTCCGTCAACAAGGGGAGGGCCGCCATGACGATGCTCGGCATCGTGATCGGGGTGGGCTCGGTGGTGTTGATGATTTCGCTCGGCGGTAGCTTTCAGCATTACATCCTCTCGCAGATCGATCGCTTCGGCACGAACACCATCGACGTGTTCCCGGTCGGCCTCGAAAAATTCGGCGGCAACCTCCAAAGCCTGAGCACCGACGATTACGAAGCCGTGAAGAAGCTCTCCACCGTCGACAGCGTTGCCCCCGTGATCCTCGTCAGCAAATCGGTGTCGTACCAAGACGAAGAGCGTTCACCGATGGTGATGGGGACGTTGCGGCAGATTTTCACCAACTATGCGCTCGAGCTCGACCACGGCAGGCTCCTCGACGCTCGCGACAACGAAAGCGCCAAGTTCGTCGCCGTGCTGTCGGCGACGACTGCTACAGACCTGTTTGGCGATCGCGACCCGGTGGGCAAGCGTGTCACTATCGGAGGATTTTCGTTCACCGTCGTCGGCGTCCTCAAGGGCATGGGCTCGCTGCTTTTGCAAGATTTGGATACGCCCGTCTACATTCCGTTCTCCACCGCACGGTCGATCACCGGCCAGAAGCATCTCACCTACATGACCCTGAAGTCGGTTGCCGACCCTAAGCTGGCCGAGCAGGATATCACCCTGCTGCTGCGCCAGCGGCACCGGATTGAGAATCCTCTCAATGATCCCGAGCTCGACGATTTCAAGGCGCGCTCGGGCGAGCAGGTGACGGCCACCGTGCAGTCGGTGACGTTGGGGCTGACGATCTTCCTCGGTCTGGTCGCAGGCATTTCGCTTCTCGTCGGCGGCATCGGCATCATGAATATCATGCTGGCCTCGGTCACCGAGCGGACGCGCGAAATTGGCCTGCGCAAGGCGATCGGCGCGCGCAGCCGCGACATCCTTCGGCAGTTCCTGCTCGAAGCCGTGACGCTGACGTTCATCGGCGGTGCCGTCGGGACCGTCGGCGGTGCCCTCATCGGCTGGGGCCTCTCGTCGCTTGCAGCCCGTGTGCTGGGCCCGTTCACGTTCGTCTTATCGCCCTTCGCCATCCTCTTGGCTCTCGTCATGGCCTGTGGCACGGGCCTCGTGTTCGGCGTCATCCCTGCGCGGCGAGCATCGCGTTTGAGCCCCATCGAAGCGTTGCGGTACGAGTAAGTGGCGCTACCATGGCGTTATGCAGAACAAGGCCGTGCGCATCGCGGGCTGGATACTCTTCATCGCCGCCGCAATCGGGATGATCGACGCGTGTTTCTTGATCCTCGAATACCTCGCGGCGCTGCGCTACCCCGGCGAGCTGACGCCCTGCTCGCCGAGCAGTTTGGTCAGCTGCACCAAGACCGTGCAGGGCGCTTGGGCACACTATGTTCCCGGCGTCCCCAACCCTTTGTTCGGCGCTTTGTGGTACAGCGCCTTCACGCTCTACGGGCTGAGCATCATCCTCGGCACCCGCTTCACGCGCTCGGCGCGCAAGGCCGTGGGCGTGGTGCTCGTTGCCGGATTGCTCTTCAGCTATCGCCTCTACCTTGCAAGCGTCTTGGAGCTGCGCGGCGTGTGCCCCTTCTGCCTCGCCTCCACCGTCGCTTCGACGCTGATCGCGCTTTGCGTCGTCGTCGATGACCGCTTCGCGGCGGACGGACCGCTCGTGCGCGGTTGGCTGCTCTGGTGTTTCTGGCTGTTTCAAGTCTTTTCGGTACTCGCGTTCGTGGTCGGCTTGCCCGTGTTCATCGGGGTGTACCTGCCCCTCTTGCTCACCCCCTGGGAAGCCGTACTGCACTGGTCGTTCCCCGTGATGGCGGCGCTTGTCGTCGTGCTTGCTGCCGGCCATCTATGGGCATTCCGGACGCTTTGGCGCGCGCGCTAACGTATTGTAAGCCGCGGCGAAACCCCATAGAATCCCCGCACGCCTCGTTCTTTCGCCAATCGTCGGTTCTCTCGTGGGTCGGTACCGAAGCGGTCAAACGGGCCTGACTGTAAATCAGGTGGCTTACGCCTTCAGAGGTTCGAGTCCTCTCCGGCCCACCACATCGTTTTCCCCGCCGTTGAGGAACGGCGATTTGGCTATGGTGCGCCGTAATTGATAAATTTTACGATTTGTAGTATAATATTCATGAAATGCACAAAAAACTCACGCTCACGTTGTTGCTGACCTGCGTGGTGCTCCAGGCGCCGCAGCTTGCTGCCGCCCAAGGAGGCCGCGCCGTGCGTGCGCAGCAGAACGAAGCCGCAGTAGTACCTCAGGTCAAGAAGCCCGTGGCAAAGAAGCCCACGCTGCAGCAGAACCCTGCCTCCGACCAGGTGCGCCAGCAGCTGCTCCTTGGCGGGGAGGGCGGCGTGTCGTTGGATTCCATCAAGACCACCATGAGCAATCTGAGCATCGACCCGGTGCAGCTCGCTATCGGCGCCGCACTGGCGCTCTTCATCCGCAGCGTGCTCGTACGGATGTGGCATCTCTTCCTCGCGTTTCTGCGCCTTCTCTTCGCGCGCCGCCGTCGCGCCGTGCTGGTGGCCGCTCCCACTCCGCAAATCCAGTATGTTCCGGCATCTCCACAGCCCCCTGTTGTTGCGCAGCCTCCGCAACAGCAGCCCGCTGCGCCTCCTGGAGCAGCGCCGCCGATGCTGACCGTCGCAGCCGCCTAGGGAAGTGCGGCACCGCCGCTGGCCTGGCATTGTTTGACTGTGAAAAAAACAACCGGCAATGGGGGAACCCCCATTGCCGGTTTCGGTGGGATGCTGGCACGTCCGTGCTAGCACTCCGCCTGCTGGCTCTCGTTGTCGTTCTCGGCGATCTCCTCCCGGATGAACTCGGCGTTGTCGGGGCCCTCGAGCCCCAGTCTCACGACGTTACCGTCGATCAACTGGACGCTGACGCGTACCTCGACACCATCGATCCGGATGAGAATCCCCTGACGACGCTTCCTGGAAAGAACCAACATGCTGACCTCCAATCCTTGGATAGTCTCCCCGTCTCACCAACAATCCTTGCTGGTCGGAAGACGAGGTCAGGCGAATATTACATTTTTATTTAGAATTGTCAAATCACCGTGTGGAAGCGGCGGTAGCGCGCGTGAGAATCCAGATAGCATACGCTGCTACAAGGCAGAGCATCCAGGTGCCCATACCCGATGACGGTTGGCTTGTGGGGC
The DNA here is from genome assembly GCA_964488165.1 of uncultured Candidatus Peribacteria bacterium. Taxonomy (GTDB): domain Bacteria; phylum Patescibacteriota; class Gracilibacteria; order Peribacterales; family Peribacteraceae; genus VMFU01. The sequence continues at coordinate 31,443 of CAZATU010000003.1, read as the reverse complement.
GATGGTACTGTGCGGCAGGAACGGTTTGCGCCGTCACGGTTGCTGTCGGACGCGAGGCGCCAGTGCTCATCGCGGAGCTTGCCGCGCCGCCCGGGCGGTATCCTGCCGTCGCCACCGTGTAGGGGTTGGTGGGCAAACCGGCACGAACGGCGCCTCCTGTGGTCGGAAAGCCGTCGTCTTGCCAGTCGTCTTGGGCGGGTTCGGGCAGCACGTCATCCACGGTGTCTTCCAAAGGAATCTCATCCGGCTGCGTTTCGACCGGCGGACGATCGCGCTCCTCTTGCGCTGCGGCGCTGAGTGCCGAAATCGTCACGGATCCGTTGAGGCTTGCCGACGTGCGTGAGATGTAGGTGTAGTCGCTTTCGAGCGTCGTTTCGGGGATTGTCACCGTGTAGCGCTGGCCGGGGAAGATCGGTGGAGATTCCAGGGGGCTCGACGTGTCGGTCGGCAGATTCGTTGAAGCGAGAATATGGGGGATGCTGTCTTCGTTGATCCAAGTGATGGTTTGGCCTGCGGAGATCGCAAACGCCTGGGGCACGAAGCCCGTCGGCGTGATGCGGATATCGGCCGTTGCCACCGTCTGGGCGGGCAGCGCGAGGTCGCCGCGTTGCACGAGCGCGAGCACGCCAACCGTGAGCACCAGGGCAATTCCCGCCAGGGCGGCGGGCCTGCGCGAGACCGAGGATGCCGGGATCACCGGCGCACGCTCTGCTTTGCGCGCCGTGACAGGCACGCTGACGGCGCCTTCTTCGGTATCCCAGTGGGGGTGGATTGTGGTCATCGTTGAGTCGTGGCGACGAGAAGTTGGCGTCGGAAGGCGAAGCCCGTGCCGACGACGGCTCCCGCGAGCATGAAGAGGAGTATCGGGGAGGGGAGGCCGGTTTCACCCGTGATCACCGTATCGGTCTGCGGGTCGGCCGGAGCGATGGTGCTCGCCGTGAGCGGCGACGTGGAGCTGAGCGGGTCGCCCACCGTCACCGATACTTCCTGGCTGAATTCGGTCTCCTTGCCTTCGAGGTTCACGCCGCGGACGGCGAGGTAGTACGTTTTGCCGTCACGCATGCCGCGCAGCGAGACGCTGCTATCGCCGCGAGGAACGGCGCGGCGCTGGATGTAGCGCCCAGAGACGGTGCTGTAGTAGAGGTGGTACCCGGCGAGCTCGGGGGATTGCAGCGCGTCCCATGCCGCATAGATCGTCGTGCCTTCGGTCGTAGCGCGCAGGTGCAGAACTTGCAGCAGCGGGAAGGGCGTCGAGGGAGGCGCCGCGGCGTGCGTCGGTTCGGAGCTTGCGGGTGCGGACGACGATGAAGCCGACGACACACTCGAAGCTTCACTGCTCGAGGACACTTGGCTCCCGGTGGAAGACGCACTCGACACCGACTCCGAAGACACCGGCATTTCGCTGCTGCTCACGGAGGCAAGGGAGCTGCCCGTGCTGGAAACCGCCTGCGAGGAAGCGGGTGCCGCCGAGGACGATGGGGGATTCTCGCCCGTGCCGACGCGCACGACGAGCGACGATTGGCGCGGGCCGAGCACCCGGATTTCGCCGGTCGTGCCGCCCTGAATGGCGTTGGTGCGCTCATCGGTCGTGAAGCTCAGGAGCGTGCTCGCCGCGGCCGTGGGATTCACCTGCATCTGGATGCGCGCGATGCGGATTTCCTCCATTGCGTTGCGCTTCTTGGCATTCATGCCGACTTTGATGAACCCTTCCTGGGGCGCGAAGTCGTTTTGCCCGGGGATCGCGTTGCCGAAGGTCGGCAGCGCTTCGATGCTGATGCCTTGGAGCACGGTGGGGTCGTAGCTGATCCACGCGCTCACGCGGCTGACCACGGCCTTCGTGGGGTTGATGAGCACGAGGTCCATGTCGAGCGTCGTGCCGGGAGGGGAGAGCGGCGTTTCGTGGCGTTCCGGGTCGATCACGAGGAAGTTGGGGCAGCGTCCGCTGCCGACCTTGAGCAGCTGGTCGACCTCCGGCATGGGTCCGCCGAAACCGTTTTTGAGCTCTTCCTGTTCGACGCAGTGAGGGCGCAATTCAAACGATGCCTGGCCCGGGCCACGGTCCTGGGCTGATGCCAGGGCGGGGCTCAAGAGCGCGGCTAGGACGGCAAGAGCCGTCATACGCGACGAGCGTCGGTGCTTAGCGGGCGTCAAGTGTGTGGAGCAAGGAAAGCGCATCATCGATGGTAATGAGGCCGTCCCCGTTGGGGTCGGCGCGGAAATCCTCCGCCGTTGCTTCGCTGAAACCGCGAACAACCTCCAGCACCCGGATGACATCGGCGAGATCCGTCACGCCGTCGGCGTTGAAATCACCGTCGCCAAGCGGCGTACCGGCAACGAGCGAGGCCACCGTGCGAACGTCGCCCGCGCTCTGGATGCCGAGCATGAACGCTCCCAAAACACACGCGATGCCCAGCATCGTGATGTGGAGCCTGCGAGTGATATTCTGGCGAGGAGCCATCGAAGTATTGTACACCAACTGGCCTATTCGGACAAACCCCCAACATTGACAGAAGCGTAGAAATTGCTGAAAGAACATTGAGCATTGGGCGGACTTCCTGCACTGTTCCGTTGTGAAGAATATCTACCTCCTCTGCGGCGAGAACGCCTTTGCGGTCGCCGAGGAGCGAATGCGCTGGATCGGCGAATTCTCCAAGAAATACGGTATCGATAACATCGTCACGTTTGACGGCGCCAAAATCTCGTTCAAGGATCTGCGCGCCGAAAGCGCGATGGGCGCGTTCCTTGGGGGCAAACGGCTCCTGATCGTCGATCAGGCCGTGCGCGTCACCAAGAAGGAGTTGGAGGCCTTTGAAGGCGTCATCCATGAAGACGGCATCGTGCTCCTGGTCCTCAAAAGCGGCGCGACGCCGCCCAAGGATCCGCCGGCCTTCTGCGAACTGCGGCACTACCGCGCATTGAACCTTTCCCAGCTGGAACAGTGGGGCGCGCAGCGCGCCGCCCAGCACGGCGCTTCCTTCGGGCCGGGAGCCTGGAAAGCCCTGCTCGATGACGTGGGCGAGAACCAGGCCATCTTGGCTATGGAGATCGAGAAGATCGCTCTGGGTGCCCATGACGGCGTCATCACTGTCGAACACGTGCACGCGCTTGCCGTCCCTTCGCCGGAGGCGGCCGACTGGCGCATCGGCGACGTGCTGGCATCGGGCAACCACCGCAACAACTTGCAGGCCATACGGCAACTGCTCGACCGCGGTGCCGAGCCTTATGCCCTCTGGGCCATGGTACTGTCGTCGCTCAAAACGTTCGGCGCGGTCGGCATCGGCGCCGCCGAGGGCTGGAACGCGGATCGCATTGCCGAGGGATTCGGCCTCCACCCCTACGGCGTGCGCTCCGTATTGCGCCATGCATCCGGCAAAACCATGCCGGCCATCGCGGCGCTGGTTGCGTACGCTGCCCATGCCGATATCGCGCTCAAAACGGGCGGCTATCGTGCGAGCGACGATGCGCCCATCGAGCTGCTTGCCCTGCTCGATGCGCTGGTGCTGCGCTACTAAGCGACGTTACGCGGCGTCGATCTGGCTGAGTAGCGTATCGGCGTTCTGCGTTTCGGCGTTGGCCGCATTCTGCTCGGCACTCTCGCGCTCCTCGCGGCGCTTCTTGCGTTCGGAGCCGACCTGGACGATGAATTGCTGCTGGCCGAGCTGCTGCACTTCCTTGCTGTATTTGGCGTCGATGGCGGCGAGCTGATCGCGCTCGTTGACCAAAATCTCCTTGAGATTCGTGAGCTGCTCCGGGGTCATGATGGGCAGAATATTCACCCAATACTGACGTTCCTCGTTGTTCATGCTCTCCGACGCGGAGATGAGCTGGATGATCTCGGGGAACTTCTGGCGGATCTCCTCAGGCACGACAATCGTCACCGACGCGGTTGCGGACGTCGTCGCGGGATTCTGCTGCGGAGGTTGGGGGTCGGTCATGCACAAACACTACCGCGCGCACAGCGCGGCTGCAAGCCGAGCACCGCAGACATCACGCGACTTTGAGGATCTCGTAGTGCACCGTGCCGGACGGCGTGTGCACGGCGAGCGTTTCGCCCTTGCACTTGCCGAGCAGCGCCTTACCGATGGGGGACTCGTTGCTGATCTTGTGTTCGAAGGGGTCTGCTTCGGTGGAGCCGACAATCGTGTACGTCTCGGACGTCTCATCTTCCGTGCTCTTGATCATGACGGTGGAGCCGATGTTCACTTCTTTGCCCGTCGTCTTCTGCGTGGACTTCTCGGCGATGATCTTCGCGCTCTTCACCTTCTGCTCAAGCTCGAGGATGCGTCCTTCGAGGAACGCCTGTTCGTTCTTGGCTTCCTCGTACTCGGAGTTTTCGGAAAGATCGCCGTAGGAGATAGCTTCCTTGAGGCGCTGGGCGACTTCCTTGCGGCGGACGTTCTTGAGGTGATCAAGTTCTTCCTTGAGCTTCTTCAAGCCCTCTTTGGTGACGAGCGTTTGCTCATCGCCAGCATAGTCGCCGCCGGAGGAACCGTCGTCGCTAGAACCGCCGTCGGAAAGGTCGCTTAAGTCCGTGGAGAAGTCGTCTGACATAACGGGTCGAAAGTGTAGGGCAGTGTGAAGGAGGGCGCAATGCGATTTTCGCCCGCCCGGCGCCACTATACGCGCCCGGCGCCACTCCTTATACTGCTGTGCATGCGCATCTTTGCACTGGAAACGGATATCACGAAGCTGAAGCAGCGGTATCTTTCGCTGGATGAACGTGAGATTTTGACCGTGCATTACCACTGGATGCGTTTTTGCTATACGGCCATCCGCCAGACGGTGATCGCGGCGGTGCTGGTCGTGCTCGGAGTGCTCTTGGCCGAAAATGGCATCCCCGTTCCCATTGCCGCGGGCATCGCCGTCGCCATCGGCTTCTTTGCCGTCGTGCCCAGGCTGGTTCGCAGTTTTCTTGATTGGAAATACGATGTCCTCATCCTCACGACCGATAAGGTAATCGTCGTCGACCAGTCGTCCATCATGCATCAGCGCGCAACGCAGATGAATCTGGAGAATTTCGCCAGCGCCTCTTCCGAAACGCAGTTCCTCAATATCTTCCCATTCGGCATGGTGCGTCTGCACCTCAAGGAGGGCACGGGCGACAACCTCCTTCTGCCGTATGTACCCGACGCAGAAAGCGTCGCCGCGCGCATCGCCGAGGCGGTGACGTACTTCCAGCGTCGCAAAGACCTCCGGCGCTACGCGAACGGGGAACAGCCTGAAGACCAGGCGTAACCTCAGCGCGCGAGCAGGTCGGGCCAGGCGAGGCAGGGCAGCTTGAGGTGCGCGCCCGACGCGAGGGATTCCACGAGGCGCTTGGCGAGCTGCACGTTGGTGATCAGCGGAATGCTACGGTCGATGGCGAGGCGGCGGATGTGGTAACCGTCGGTGAGCCCGGCGCGCCCCTCGCTCGTGGGAATGTCGATGACCAGGTCGACCCTGCGGCTTGCGAGGTACTCGCGGATGTTGGGGCTGCGCGGCTCGGAGAGTTTGTAGAGTAAGACCGACGGCACTGAGCGCGATTGCAGGAACTCGTGCGTGTTCTTGGTGGCGAAGATGGCAAAGCCGAGCTTGTGTAGTTGTTCGATGCTGCCGAAGAGATCCACCTTGTCTTCCAGGCGTCCGATGGTGACAAGGATGTTCTTCTTCGGGAGCTTGAAGCCCACCGCAAGGAGCGCGGTAAGCAGCGCACCTTCGGCAGTCTCGCCGAAGCAGGCGACTTCGCCGGTGCTTGCCATTTCCACCCCCAGGCGCGGGTCGGCGCCTTCGAGGCGCGAGAAGCTGAACTGTGCGGCTTTGACGCCGACGTGTTCCAGGTCGAGCGTTTGATAGTGCTTGTCCGTCGGCGCATTGCCAAGGAGCGCTTGCGCCGCGAGCACCGCGAAATTCTCCCCGGTCACCTTGCTCGCAAATGGGAAGCTGCGGCTGGCGCGAAGGTTGCACTCGATGACTTTGATGCGGTTCTCGTGCGCAAGGAATTGGATATTGAACGGACCTGAGATGCGCAGGCTCGTGACGATGGCTTTGGACGCGGACTTCACGCGGCGCAGCGTTTCGAGGTTTACCCGCTGCGGAGGCAGGACGATCGTGGCGTCGCCGGAGTGCACGCCCGCGTTCTCGACGTGTTCGCCGATGGCGTAGAGCAGGATCTTGCCGTTCTGCGCCACGCCGTCGAATTCGATTTCCTTGGCGCCTTGCTCGAACTTTGAAATCACGACGGGGGCGTCTTTGTTCACCAGCGCCGCCTGCTCCAGATACCCGATCAGATCATCGCCCGAGTGCACGACGGCCATGGCGGCTCCGGAGAGCACGTAGCTCGGGCGGACGATGACCGGATAGCGCACGCTTTCGGCGAATGCCCTCGCCGACTGCTCGTCGGCGAATTCCTTCCAGGAGGGCTGGTCGACTTGGAGCTCATCCAGCAGGGCGGAAAACTTGTGCCGGTCTTCGGCGCGGTCGATGTCCGCGGGGTCGGTGCCATAAATGGGCAGGCCCGCGCGTGCGAGCTTCGGCGCGAGAGAGTTGGGGATCTGGCCGCCCATGGACACCACGATGCCCTTCGGCTTGAGCAAATCCGCGATGTCGCGGACGCGTTCTTCGGTGAGCTGCTCGAAGAACAGCAGGTCGCATTCGTCGTAATCGGTGCTGACGGTCTCGGGGTTCGAATTGATGACGGCGACGATGTGCTTCTGGCGGCGGAATTCCTTCACAGTCTGCACGCAGCACCAGTCGAATTCCACCGAGGAGCCGATGGAGTACGGCCCTCCGCCGAGCACGAGCGAGCGCGGCTCTGGAAACGCGGAAAGGTCGATGTCGTGTTCCTGGCCGTGGTAGGTGAGGTAGAGGTAGTTGGTCTGCGCGGGGAATTCTCCGCCGAGCGTATCGACCTGCTTGATGCACGGCACGATGCCTGCCTCGATGCGGCGGGTTCGGATGGATTCCGCTTCCTTGCCGGTGAGCTTGGCGATGCCTTCGTCGGAGAAGCCCATGCGCTTGAGCGCGTGCAGCAGATCGGTGCTAAGACCGTCCGCCGAGCGCTTCACCGCGGCGTTGGCGAGCTGGCCACAGGCGTGGATGCGCTCCAGGAACCACCGGTCGATGCCTGTGGCGATGGCGACTTCGTCGACGCTCCACTCATGCTGGAGTGCCGTGGCTACGGCGAAGATGCGCCGGGGCGTCGGGCGCTTCACCTCGCGCGTGAGGTTCTCGAATGCGAACGGATGGGGGTAGAGGCCGTCCGTGCCGATATTCAGCATGCGCAGCGCCTTTTGCAGCGCTTCCTCGAACGTGCGGCCAAGCGCCATCACCTCGCCGACGGATTTCATCTCGCTTGTCACTTGGTCGGAGACGTGGCGGAATTTCTGCAAATCCCAGCGCGGCACCTTGATGGCGACGTAATCGAGCGCCGGTTCGAAGTCGGCGCAGGTGACGCCCGTGATGGCGTTCTTCAAATCGGGTAGCGCATGGCCGAGCACGAGCTTCGCCGCGACGAACGCGAGCGGGTAGCCGGTGGCTTTGGACGCCAGCGCCGAGCTGCGGCTCAAGCGCGCGTTCACTTCGATGACGCGGTAGGCGCGCGAATGCGGGTCGAGGCCGTACTGGATGTTGCATTCGCCGATGATGCCGAAGTGGCGGATCACTTTCTGCGCGATATTGCGCAGCATCTGGTAGTCCTGGTTGTCGAGCGTCTGGCTCGGGGCGATGACGATCGATTCGCCGGTATGGATGCCGAGCGGATCGACGTTCTCCATGTTGCAAACCGTGATGCAGTTGTCGAACTTGTCGCGAACCACTTCGTATTCGATCTCCTTCCATCCCGTGAGGTCTTCCTCCACGAGGATCAGCGTCGATTCCACGAACGCCTTGGCGATCAGGGTCTTGAGTTCCTCCAGGGAGGAGGCGCGGCCGCTGCCTTTGCCCCCGAGGGCGAACGACCCGCGGACGATGACCGGGAAGCCCAGCGTTTCGACGGCGATCAGCGCTTCCTGCTCGGTGGTGCAGGGGAAGGAGCGCGGCACGTCGATACCGATCGAACGCAGCTCCGCATTGAAGAGGGCGCGGTCTTCGGTTTTGCGGATGCTCTCCACGGGCGTGCCGAGGACTTCGATGCCGTGCGCGGCGAACACGCCGTCGTCATAGAGCTTGAGCCCACAGTTGAGCGCCGTCTGTCCGCCGAAGCTGATGGAAACCGCGTCGGGCTTTTCTTCCTCGATGACGCGCGTTACGAATTCGGGCGTCACCGGCACGAAGTAGACGCGGTCGGCTAAGCCCCAGCTGGTTTGGTTCGTCGCGATGTTCGGGTTCACCAGGACGACCCGCAGGCCTTCTTCCTTAAAGGCTTTGATCGCCTGGCTCCCGGAGTAGTCGAATTCTCCCGCTTCGCCGATCTTCAAAGCGCCCGAGCCGAGTAGTAAGACGGTGCGGATCGGGGAACGGTCGGGCGTGGAGGCTGTGGAGCCTCCGTCGTGCTCGCTCTGTGCTTGGCGGCGACCGATCATGTCTGCGGCAGCGTAGCGACAGCGTGCCGGGCCCGCAACGCTTGTCCTGTGGTATTGTGTTGCCCATGATGCGTCTTCGCATGGCGGGCATCGCTCTGGTCATGGCGGGCTTCGCGCGCGCCGTTTCGTGCGTCGCGGCCGAGCCGCCGGTGCGGGCGCTCTTCCTGCTGGATGCGGCGGGCAAAGCCCTGGAGCACGGCGGCATCGAAACGCCCCAGTGGGCCGAAGAATACGGCGTGGAGGAGGGGGCATCACTCTTCGGCGACGATGAACCAACGCAGGCGATTGTGCCGACGTCGCGCATCGAGCAGCGCATCGACGCGTTGCTGACGGTGGATCTCGGTGCGACGACGCTGCGTTTCCGTGACGTGCGCCGCGACGCGTGGTTTGCGCCATACGTACGTTCAGCGGCGGAGCGGGGGATCGTGCAGGGATACCGCGATGTGCCCGGCGACGAGAGCGCCGAGTATCGCCCGGAGCGGCCGGTGTCGGTCGAGGAGCTGGCGAAAGTCGCCTTGAGCGCGCGCGGCATCAGCGTGCCCTGCGCCGTGCGTGAACCGATCAATCGATCGGGGTCGGGTGGCTGGTCGGCGGCGCATATCGCCTGTGCGGAAGTATTGCAGTGGTCGCTCTTCAGCGACGCGTCCGTGGACGTGCGCAGGCCCGCGACCCGCGCCGAGGTGGTGCTCACGATGCTGCAGGCATTTGCCGTCCAAATGGCCGCGGTCGACCCGGGCGCCAAGCCGCGCTTCACCGACGTGCCGCCGTCGCTACTTTTCGCCCAAGTGATCGAGCGCGCGGCCCAAGATGGCATTGTCACCGGGTACGTGAACGCCGACGGCAGCCCGAAAAACCTCTTCGGCCCCGAGGATCCTGTCTCGCGCGCGCAGCTCGCAAAAATCGTCATGCTGGCGATCGAACGCTACGGGCCAAGGCCTTAGGTTCCGCGGTGCGCCAGGCGTTCTACGGCGTGCTGTTCCTCGCTCTCGTCGCTCGTATGCACGCCGAGCATTTGGAGCATGAGGTTTCCGGCGATGATGAAGATACCGCCGAAGGCGTGGTACCACTGCAGCGGCTCACCCAGCAGCATGTAGGCGACGAGGCTTGTCAGGATGACGTCGAACGTTCCCACCGGAGTGATGACGGTCAGCGGCAACCGTTCGAGCGCCTCATAGAAGAGGAAGGCGTTGAGGAAGCGCGAGACGAACGCGAACCCCACGAGCAGCAAGACGAGCTCCTGTGGAAACGCCGCCAGCTCCCCGGCGAATGACTGGGGCACGAACGGCGAGAGCAGGAAGAACGTGAGCAGTGCGATGATCGAGCGACCTAAGATGGTGATTTGCGGCGGAAGCGAGTGCAATTCTTTGCGGATGATGGCGCTGCTGAGCGAGTAGAAGAACACCGAAGCGACGATGAGTCCGTCGCCGATGTGCAGCTCGATGCCGTCGGTAAAGCCGTGGAGCGCGATGACGACGAGCCCGAAGAGGATGACGCCGGATGCCAGCAACTGGTGGTGACGGACGCGTTCGCCCACAAACAAGCTGCCAAGCAGCAGCAGGAAGACGAGGTCCGCTTTGCCGAAGAACGCCGCGTTGACCGCGCTTGTGTATTCCAGGCCGAAGAACCAGAGGAACGGCCCCACGACGCCGCCGCTCAACCCCATGACGGCGAGCGCCACAAGCTCGCGGCGCGATCGCACAAGCAAGCCCCGCAACATCGGCAGGATGCCGAACGACAGGCCCACGAACAGGAGGGTAAGCGCTTCGCTGATGAAGAGGAGGCTCAAGGGTTTGAGGCTCGTCCCCAGCGCCTTTGCGAATGGCGTAAACGTTGAGCCGCAGACGAGTGCGAGTGTGAAGGCCGACCAGCCGATGGCATGCGAGCCCATGGCTTCGGATTTCCAGCTCACAAACGGCCACTGGCGGGAAACGGCAAGCATGGGTGTGTGTCAGAGGTTCTTTGAAAGAATTATACAATATTATGACGATATAGGCAAATACGCTTCATAATCCTTGATCAAGGTCCGCTCCTCCTGCGTTTCCTCACAAACGATCTTGGTGCCGCCGGCTGGAATTGAACCAGCAAGCCCGAAGGCAGGGGATTTTAAGTCCCCCGTGTTTACCATTTCACCACGGCGGCACGCTGCGCCCAGTATAGACCGATGTTGCTTGTCGCGCCCCTCTTTAGATCGGCAGGAAGTCCAGGCGCGGCGCGGCGGTCTCGGGGCGGGTGGTATGTTGGCCTACCGCTAAGCGTTCGCCGTTGATCGGGTCCACTTCTTCCGCCTGCACCACAAGGCGGCGCAGCGTGGTGCCAACCGGCGTGCACGTCATGAGGGTTGCAAGTCGCTTGTCCGCAGGCTGATCAAGCACGGTGACATCGCTCGGGAGAACTTCTTTCTTCTCAGTGACGCGGTAGCGGTGCTTGTCGTTGCCGTAGTAAATCCAGTATTCGTCGCCCACCTCCAGCTCGCCAAGCCGGGCAAACACCGATTTATAGCCGCCGGGCGCCCAGGGGTAGTACGAGCTGTGCCCTGTGACGAAGAAATTGCCCGCCTGCCCGGGCCGTGCCGTGCCGGGGTAATGCACCACGCCCGATTGCAGACCTTCTTGGATTTCGCTTTCCAGGCGGGTCCAATCTTCGGCGAGTAGCGCGTCGCTGGGCGGGATGACAATGGGCACATTGAGCCCGAGCTTGGGGATGATCATGCGGTTGAGCGGCGACCCCATTGCGGGCAGGAGCGAAAGCAGATTGCCGCGCTCGCGGATGTCGTCGCTGGCCACCGGCGGTTTTTCCAGCGTGTCGCTGAGCCGGTCGGCCGCTTCCGCGCTCGTGAGCGGGTCTAGGCGCGACGTGACGATTGCGAGGAAGCTCTGGTGGTTGAGCGTCAGGAAGAGGCCGCCGAAAATCATCGAGAAGGTGACGCCGAAACGCACCACGTCGGTGCAGAAGAACATGAGTCTGCTGCGCTGCTTGGCCGCCGAACGCTTCGACGACGGTATCCACACCGGTTGGAGCAAAAACGCCCGCAGGCGCCTCCCGCTCTCGGACGCTCCCGCAGCCCACAATCGCACCGCACTGCGCAGCTCCTCAAGGCCGGAGCGGTACTGCAGGCAGCTTTCCTCCCAGCCCACTTGGGTGAGCGCGTAGACGCTGCCGCGAATGTCTCGTCCCACGACGGTCGTGGCGCTCGGTTCATCGGTGATGAGCCACGTCGCGGTGGCGCGCTCCGGCGCGAGGCGCGGAGCCGTTGCTGCCGCTGCGGCGACCGGCATGGGTGCCTCGGGCGTCTGCTCGCGATGTCGGGAGATGCGGGGCTCCTGCGGCGAAGCGTGTTCGGCTGCGGGTTCTGCGGCATCGCCGATCACGCGGATGTTGCCATCGGCGTCGTACTCTGCCCGTGGGTGGCGCGAAAGCGGAGAAATCACAGCAGTATACCAGAATCCCGTCTCGAAGGGGAGGGGAAAGTGGGTCATTCTATGCTGGTTTGAGCCCCCCGTGAAGCGCTATCCGCTGGCCTGAACAACGCCTCCTCCCACGATTTCCGCGCCCCGGTAGAACACCACTGATTGCCCCGGCGCCAGGGGTACCTGGGCCTCCTCGAGCGTGAAGACGGTGTTGGCGTCCCTGCGCTGAAGGGTTCCCCGCAGCCGCTGGCCCAGCGACCGTACCCGACACTCGAAGGTTTGCGGCTCGGGTCCGGGCTCCCAGGAAACGAAGCGAACATCCGCAAGCTCGATGGTCGCGTGGCGTACGCTGCCTCTCGGGGCCACGACCAGCGCATTCAACGGCGCGCGCTTCGCCACTACTTCGAGAGGGATCTTCTGCCCGCCAATCCTGAGCCCGTGGCGCTGCCCCATCGTGTACAGCGCGAGGCCGTCGTGCTGCCCCACCACCACGCCGTCATCGTGGCGTATGATCGGGCCGGGGGCGAGCGAGCCTGCGAGATGGCGCTTGAGGAAGGGGCCCGGCGACTTCTCGGGGAAGAAGCACAGGTCCTGGCTTTCGCGGTAGCTCGCGTCGTCGAACGGCACCCCGAAGCGCTCCGCGAGCGCGTACACCTCGCTCTTGTGGAGCTGGCCGAGCGGGAACCGCACGCGCCGCAGCTGCTCTTGGCCGAGCCCGTAGAGGAAGTAGCTTTGATCTTTGTCGATATCGCTCGCTTCCAGCAGCAGGGTGCGCTCGCTTCCGTCGTGCAGTCGCTCGGTGGCGATCCTCGCGTAGTGGCCCGTGGCCAGCAGTTCGCAGCCGAGGCTCCGCGCCTCATCGAGAAGCCTGCCGAACTTCACGGTGCGGTTGCAGCCGATGCAGGGGTTGGGCGTTTCGCCGCGGCGGTGCGCCTCCAAGTATGGGTCGACGACGTTTTCTTTGAATGCATCAGCAAAATCGATGATGTGCAGGGGGATGCTCAATTGCCGCGCGACGGCCTCGGCGCGGAACGCATTTTGGGTTGTGCAGCACTTGCTCGGGAGCATCTGCGCGACTGCGGGGGCGAGCGGGTCCGACCAGAGCGTGAACCGGATCGCGACGACCTCATGGCCCTGCTCGGCGAGCATGTGTGCCACCACCGAAGAATCGATGCCGCCGGAGAGCGCGACTGCGATGCGCATGGCTCCGGATGGTACAAGGTTTCGCGTCGTTCCACGAGCACGCCTCTCTGTTGCATCCCGCGCCGAAGGCGTACAATCCGCTCATGCATGTCGACAAAGCTCTGGAACACTGGGAAAACGAAGGCCTGCTGACGCCGAGCAAGGTGCACGAATTGCGCGCAAGCCTCCATCATCACGATGCAGCGATCCCCGGGAAGGCGATTTCGGCATTCACCGCCATCGGCGGGGTGTTGATCGGCCTGGGCGTGATTCTGTTCGTCGCGAGCAATTGGAACGAGATGGCGGCCGTCGCCAAGGTCCTGCTGCTCGTCATCGGCATGCTTGTCTCCGGTGTTGCTGGGTATGTACTGGCCTGGGAGCGCGACATGGAGAAGACGGGCCTCGCCGTGAGCCTGGTGAACATCCTGATCTTCGGCGCGTCGATGTTCCTCGTCGGCCAGATCTATCACCTGCCCTTTACGCTGTGGTGGGTGGCGCTCCTGTGGTGGCTCGGAACCGCGTATTTCGCGGTCGTGCTGCGCTCGCGGCTGCATGCGTGGCTCTCCGTACCGCTCTTCCTGCTCTTCGTGGGCTGGGCGCGGTCCACGGCTGTCACCGGCTTTGGAGGCGAGATGGATTTCCTGTCGTATGAAAACGGCGGCATTCTCGGCATCATGCCGCTCCTCGGAGGCATGATCCTGTCGCTGGGCATGCTCGCGCGTTCGCAGAAAGCATGCGCGTTCTGCGCGGCAACGTTGCAGCATTGGGGCTGGTTCCTCGTCATCTTGCCGATCGTGGTGAGCACGGCGGAGAAATCCATGCTCTTCCTCTTCTTCCGCTTCACGCCCGACGTCGTGTCCCTGCCGGTTGCAGCCGCCGCGCTCGCAGCCCTGCTGTGCGCGTTGTCCTTTGGCACGTTTACGACGCCCAATGGCAAGGCGGGGATGATCGCGCTGTTCGCCTACATCGCCTTCGTGATCCTGCTCGCGCATTTGCCCGGATGGTTCGGCTTCCCGGTGCAGAGCTGGTACGGGTCTGAAGACTTCTGGTCGCTCACCGGGCTCTACATCCTGCATGTGGCCATGGCGGTCGTGTTCCTGCTGACGTCGCTGTGGTATGGCACGCTTATGCGCGCTCCGGCCGTCGTGAACATGGCGATCCTCGGCATCGCGTTCGTCATCGTCTTCCAGTACTTCTCCTGGGTCTTCTCGCTGTTCGACCGTTCGTTCGCCTTTATCCTCGGCGGCCTCTTGATTCTCGGCATCGGCACGCTGCTGGAACGAAAGCGCCGTTCACTCCTTGCCACCATGCACGTATGAGCCGTCGCATCCTCGTTCTCATCGGCCTGCTCCTCCAGACACTCGCGGTGTTCGCGCTCTTCGTGCCCAATGCCTACCACCATGCGTTCGGGAAGACGATCACGCTGCAGACGGTCCCCGTGGATCCCATGTCGATCTTCCGCGGCGAATACGTCACGCTCGACTACGCGATCGGCCAGGATGTGCCGACGACCGAGAAGTGGGGCACCGTCGTCTATGTGACACTGGAGCCCAACGCCGACGGCGTGTATGAACGCGTTGCCGTTTCCGAAGCGAAGCCGCAGCTCAGTGGCGATCAGGTGTGCCTCGCCGGACGCGATAGCGGCTGGGGGCGCATCGAGTTCCCCGAAATTGGCCAATACTTCGTCGAAGAGGGCCTCGGGAAGGAAATCGAAAACGTACGTAACATGCATCTCCTGCTTGCGGATGTCTCCGTGCAGGGCTGTTCGGGCTTGATCAAGCAGCTGCGCATGGGCGAAGAAGTGCCCGTCCCCGTGCCGGATGTGATCCCGTTCGACGACGGAAGAATGCCTCCGCAGCCGCTGTAGCGCATCCGCTATACTGTGGATCGTGATCGAACGCGTCGCCGCACTTCGGCAGGAATATGAAGACCTCTTGCAAGCGGTGCAGGACCCCGCCGTCTTTAACGATCATACGAAGCTTGCGGTGATCCAGCGCCGCATCGCGGCCCTCGAGCCCGCTATCCCTTTGGCGCAGGAATACGAGCGCTGCCGCAGCTCCATCGCCGAAGCGGAGCTCCCGACCCTCGAGCCCGAGCTCAAGGAGCTTGCCGCCGAAGAGGCCCAGCGCGCACGCGAGCGCCTCCCGGAGGTCGAAGCGGCGTTGCTGCGTTTCCTGCTGCCTCCCGACCCCCGCGACGACCGCAACGCGCTCATCGAAGTCCGGGCCGGTACCGGCGGCGAGGAGGCGGCGTTGTTCGCCGCGGAGCTGCTGCGCATGTATATCCGCTATGCAGAGCGCCGCAAATGGAAGGTGGACCTTGTTGAGCGATCCGACGCCGACGCCGGAGGCATCAAGGAAGGCATCGTGCGGATCGAGGGGACGGGCGCGTACGGAAAGCTCAAGTACGAGGGCGGCGTGCATCGCGTCCAGCGCATCCCGGCCACCGAAGCGAAAGGCCGCATTCACACCTCGGCAGCCACCGTTGCCGTCCTGCCCGAGGCCGAGGAGGTCGACATCGCCATTCGCAACGAGGACCTGCGCATCGACACCTATCGCAGCGGCGGAGCGGGCGGCCAGCACGTCAATAAAACCGAGAGCGCCGTGCGTATCACGCATGCCCCTTCCGGCATCGTGGTCGCATGCCAGACCGAGCGCAGCCAGCTCCAAAACCGCGCGAAGGCCATGGACATGCTGCGCACCCGCCTGCTTGCCCACGAGGATGAGCGCCGCGCCAAGGAGCAGGGCGACTTGCGCGCCGGCCAGGTGAAGACCGGCGACCGCAGCGATAAAATCCGCACGTATAACTTTCCGCAGGATCGCGTCACCGACCACCGTATCGACAGCAACATGCACAATATCCCGGCGATTCTCGACGGCGACATCGCAGATCTGCTCGACGCGCTCGCCGAACATGCGATTCAACAGCGCCTGTCCGAAGTGGCCTAGACGTTATTCGTCCGTCAGCGGCGAACCGGTGATCGCGCCGCGTGTCCGGGCATTCGCGCGCACCGTCCTCGGGCTGGGCCGGGAGATCTTCGTCGTCCGGACCACCGCGTTCTTCGTCACGCTCGTGCGCTGCACCGTGCTTGGCGTCTTGCCGCGGTAGCGTCGGAGGAATTTCTCCGTGGTCGTCGTAATGAGTGCCTCGCGTTCCTCCACCAGCTTCCCTTCCTGGCGGGTGTTTTCCAATGTTCGCAGCTCGATGTCGATGCACTCTCGCAGCTTGTGCAGCAGGCTCGGGTTCTTCAAGCGTGCCTCGGTGATCTTGTATTCCGCCTTGCAGGTGGCCTCTGCGATCGCGTAATCCTCGCTGCTGGAAGCCGCAAACGCCGCGGGGGTAAAGGCGAGGAGGGATGCTAGGACGGTGCTGAGGAGACGCATGGAACGCATCTTACTCCAGGACGGGCGCCGGGTCACCACGCAGCCGCGCGGCAGCCGTGACACAGTTGGCGAGCAGGCAGGCGACCGTCATCGGGCCGACTCCCCCGGGGACCGGCGTGAGCGCCCCGGCAACGTCCGCAACGTCGGCGTCGACATCGCCCCGCAGTCCGTCCGGAGTCATGCGGATGCCCACATCAACGACCGTGGCGCCCGGGCGGATCATCGACGATCGCAGGATGCCCGGCTTGCCGACGGCACAGACGACGATATCGGCGTCGCGCGTGTGGCGGGCGAGGTCGTCGGTTTTGGAATGGCAGAACGTGACGGTAGCGTCGCGGTTGAGCAACATCATGCCCAGTGGTTTCCCGACCAACATGCTGCGGCCGATGACCACGGCGTGGCTGCCCGCGATGGCGATGTCGTACTGCTGCAAGAGACGCACCACGCCCATCGCGGTTGCTGGCACGAGATGCTCGTACGCGGTGCCGATGGCGAGCTTGCCCATGTTGTAGGCCGTGAGACCGTCGACGTCTTTCGCTGGCGCCATCGCCTTGAAGAATGCGGGTTGGAGCTCGGTGAGGTGTGCGGGGAGCGGCAACTGCAGGATGTACCCCGTGATGGCGCGGTCGTCATTGAGCGACGAGATCAGTGCAAAGACGTCCTCGGCCGAGGCGTTTTGGGGAAGGCGGCGATGCTCGGTCTCCATCCCGATTTCCTCAGCGGCGTGGAGCTTGGCGCGAATGTATTTCTCGCTCTCCACCAGCGTGCCGATTTGCACGATGGCGAGGCGCGGTTGGAGCGCTCCTACCAGCGGCCGTAGGCGTTCACGAAGGATGCGCGCGGGCTCGGCGCCGGAGAGGAGTACAGCTGGCATGCCTCGATTCTATGTCGTCGGCGCCTGCGAGGCTATCGCAGGATGGCTGGTTCCCAGGAATTGCAGAAGCTTGCCGAGTGGTCGAGGGACGTTGTTGCCGATATATCCCTGCACGCTCAGTCGGCGTTCATGTTCTTGCCCTCCAACCAACAAGGGCTTCCCCAGGAAGGCATTGACCTTTGCGAAGAGCTGTTCGTCGTCTAGCGATATCGCGTCGTTGGGGTCGATATTCGCACTTGCCGCGGCGACCTGTTTCAGGTGTTCCAGCTGCATCTGATCTTCGATGCCTTCCACCGTCACTTCCGGGAACAAGTGAAGCAAGCGGCAAATCGCTGTGAGGTACAAGGCGCGGTTCTGCTGGAGCGTGCGGTCGACTTTCACTTTCTTGAATTCCACGCTCTTCTGCGCGTGTAGCGAGAGGATGCCGTCTTTCTTCGCTTCTTCCAGGCCTCCGACGATTTCGCTGCTGCCCAAATCATCCAGTGCGAAGGGGATGTGATGCGGCACGGCTTCGCCGAACGCATCGGCATCCACCCGGCGGTCGCCTTCGAGGATTTCCAGGCCCAGCTGGGACGTGGCGATGCCGTTGCGGCGGGCGGCGTCGCAGAGCCGCGTGATCAGTTCGCGCGAGACGCCGCTGCCGGGAGTATTGATCCACACGCAGAACACCTTGTTGCGGGTCGCCTCCATGAGGCTGGGAAGTGCTGCAGCCGCTGCGCTGATCATTTCCGATGAGAGTTGCAGCATGCGCGCCGGTGACTTGCTGATGAGATTCAACGCGGCCTGCAACGGGATGACTTTTTCGGTCGTGGTGTCCTTAAACCGCACCAGGACTTCCGCGCCGACCGGCGTATTCTCCGCGGAGAAAATAAGCTGGAAGTGTGGGATCACTTCGACGCCCTGACGCTCACGCTTGCCGGATGCGTCGTGTGCCCCGTCATCGATGTCGAAATACGCACCCAGGCGCTCAAGCGTGCGCAAGGGATCGACTTCTTCGGTATTCCTACCTATCTCGGAGCTGCTCATTGGCAAGCTTTATACCAGGCCCGTTGCATTCCACAAGTCCCCGCGCCGACAAAGCGCGGGGACGTGCAGGTGCAGGCGTAGGCTTATTACTTCGCAACATCGACACGGTCGATTTCCGTTTCCGGCGAACGCACCGGATGCGAACGGATTTGCGATGAGGAAACGGTGTAGAGGTTCTCGCCGATGCGCAAGACGCGTTGAATGTCGTGTTCGCCGCCGTACCACCATTCGCCTGCCTTGAGGAAGGCGTCCGCGTCGTCGTAGTGGGTCGGCGTGCCGCGCAGCGTCAGGCCGTTCTTGATAGAAACGTCGTAGACATACGCTCCCTGGAAGACGGTCGAACCGTACGCCGAGCCGTCATTGGCGTTGCGCTGTTCCGGCGTGAGTTTGGCGACGCTCACGGGGAACGCCAGAAGCCCGCGCGCGGCATCGAAGAGCAGCGCTTTGTGGTTCTGCAGCAAGGGGCTGTCGGAGCCGCGGTCGCCGATCACCTCGCTGTCGATCACCACCGGATGCTCCGTGTCGGAGACGTCGAAGAGCGCCACTTTCACGCCCTGGTACCAGGCGAAGTCGCCCTCCTTCGCGGCCACGGCATCCTTGCCGAAGCCGAGGATATGCGTGGCGTCGACGGGGTGGAGGTAATCGCTGTAGCCGGGGATCTTCAGTTTGCCGAGCACCTTCGGTGAGCGCGGATTGCTCGTATCGATCACGAAGAGGGGGTCGATCTTGCGGAACGTGACGACGTAGGTGCGGTCGCCGAGGAACCTCACGGAGTAAATTTGCTCGCCGGGCGCGAGGCCGTCGACGCTGCCGACCTGTTCCATGGCGTCATTGAGGATGTAGAGCGCGCTCTCCGAAGGATTGGCGCTGTCCCACGAGTTGCCGCTGGTCGTCGCGACGCGGAAGGTGCTGCCGTATTCGTCCATCGAGAATTGATTGAGGAGCCTGCCGGGCACGGAGCCGTGCGCGGACATGCCCAGGTCATCGCTCTCCAGGTCGAAGCGGTAGAGGCGCGTCTGTTCGTTGCCGCTGCCGTTCATGCGCCAGTCGTACGTCCATTCTGTCGATGCGAGGTAGAGATGGTTGGCGGATGCGTAGACGTTCTCGGCGTTGGCAAGGAGGGTGTTGCGCCGAATGTCGCCCGTTGCGGAACGAATGGGCAACGATGCCACCGTGAGGACGCCCGTTGCCGGGATCCTCGGCAGGATCTGCACGTCCTGGCAGCGCGTGTCGATGGGCTTTGCGGCCGCACTGTCGCGGACCGTGGGCAGTGACAGCGTGTTTGCAGTGGCCGCAAGGGGTACCGGACCGCCCCACCACGGCAGGTTCTGCTGGAGGACGAAGGTGACGTCATCGCCGATGCGCCGTGTTGAAACGGCGTTGCCGTCGAACGAAACGGTGCGCAGCGCCTTCGGCGACGAAGGCGTGCCGATATCGTAGATCGATGCGTTGGTTTCCTGCACAGTCCACGAGCCCGGATACCACGGCGCGGCGATGCGCTTTTCCATTGCCCCCGAAGGAAGCACCGGATACGGGGTTGCCACCGAGCGCCATCCTGTGCCGATCACGACGAGGCGGTTGCCGTCGACGTAGAGGTCCGTCACGGTCCCTCCTGCGCCGCCGATCATGTCGCCTTCGATGATGCGTTGCGATGAAGCGCCGTCGTCCGCCCATGTCGGCGTGATCGTGGCGACCTCCTCAAGCTTGTCGGCGGGCGTGGCGCGCACGATGGAAACGCGGTTGTTGCGCACCATGTAGATGTACGTGCCGTCGGTTTTGATGACGTCGGCTTCATCCACGCCGGCGACCTGGACGTTCGTTGTAGAGTACTCGCCATCGCGCGCTCCTTGCATGCTCGGGGCGGACACCGCCGCGTCTTCGGCCATGTTCATCATGCCCCCGGCTTTCATCAACATCGGATATTGCGACGTGCGCTCGGCCATGAGCGTTGCAAGGTCCGAGCAGGAAGCGCCGCGGGTCGGCGTGTCGCTGGCGAGGTCGACCGACAATTCGGGGTGCCGCACATTGGCCAGGGCTTTGCTCGGGCGGTCGGTGCGCTTTCCGGTAAGCCGCCAGAGCATTTCGGCCATTTCGCCGCGTCGTACGTGTGCATCCAGCGCGGCGATCGTTATGGGGATGGCATTCGATGTTTCGAGCGCGCTGGCGAAGGGTTCGTACCATTCGCCTGCACCTTGCGGCTGTTGGCCGAAGGCGTTGGCGAGGATTTTCGCTGCTTCGACAAACGAGATCTCACCATCCGGCTGGAACGTCCCGTCGGGGTAGCCGTCCACGATGCCGTCCTGCAGCGCCGAGCAGACCCACGGGCCGTACCATGCCCCGCGTTGGACGTCGGGGAAGCATCCGCCGGAGACATCCGGCGGCGTTTTGCCATCGCGCGCGGCGAGCACGATTTTCAGGAATTCCGCGCGATTGATGGTGGCGTTCGGCTTGAAGGTGCCGTCGGCGTAGCCCTCGATCGCTCCGTTGAGCTGCAGATCGGCGATGGCCTGCGCGTACGGCGACGCCGATGCGTCACGAAAGGTTGTCGCATGCACGACGGCGGGCAGAGGCGCGAGGATGGACAAGAGCACGCTCCATGCGGAGGCGATGCGAAGACGGTGCAGCATAGGAAGAGGAGGGGAGTGACGAGAGAGATGACGCGTTCACCCCGCTGCTCTTACCGCCGCCAGGATGTGCGACGCCACGACGCCCGGTGCGCCGGAGGAATCAATGACGTGGACGCTGGGATGGGACGTCGCATACGTCATGTAGGCGGCATGCACCTTTCGCTGCACGTCTTCGCGCTCGAGCATGTCGGTCGCGGAGCGCTGGCGCAGACGTTCCAGGCACACTTCGACGGGTGGCAGGAGCAGCAGCAGAATGTCTGGCTGAACAAATTTTGTATTCAATTCTTCCAGCCACGCCGCATCGAGCCCGAGCGCGCTGCCGTAGGCGATGGTGGAAGGGGAGTAGCGGTCGCAGATCACCGTCGCTCCGCGCGCAATGGACGGCGCGATGCACGCTGCGACATGCGCGGCGCGATCGGCGATAAAGAGGAGTTGCAACGCATCCGCAGGCAGATCTTTGCCCTCGCGCAACATCGCCCGCACCGTCGAGCCGATGGGTCCGTCGGTGGGTTCGGCCGTGGTGACGACCTCATCGCCGTCCTGCTGGAGAGCCTTGGCGAGGAGCGCGGCATGCGTGGTCGTCCCGCTCCCGTCGGGCCCTTCGAGGACAATGAAGCGGCCGGTGGTGGCGCGAAGGACTGCCATGGTCGGTGGAGACTCGGGTATACTGTCATGCCGATGGCCTTACCAGCAATCGTTCGCCACCCCCGACTTCTGTTTTCCCCGATATTGTGGGGCTCTTTTCCGGCGTGGTATCTCGTCAAAAAGCCTCTCCGCATAGCCATTTTCTATCAAGGCTACGCATCGGCAATAGCGGAAATTTTTTCGTTGATGTTCCTGCTGCGCACGCTCTTTTCTCCGTGGAAGAGCATCGTGGAGGAGTACCCAACTCGACTGGACCTGGCGAAAATGTTCACCGCAATCACACTCAACGTCACCTCGCGCTTCATCGGCGCCATCATCCGTATCATCGCGATTCTGATCGGCGTGATCATGCAGGCGCTGCTCCTCGCCGGAGCTGTGGCGTTGCTCGCGTTGTGGTTTGCCTTCCCCGTGCTCGTGGTTTCCTTCCTCCTCTCGATCCTTGGCGTCCTCTGAACTTCCGATGGCATTCGATGTGCGCCGCACGCGCGCTTGTGCTGCGCTGACCCTGCGTTCGCTCGTGTTCGGGCCGGCGGGCATCGCGATGACCGCGTTCCTCATCGGGCCGTTCGCCGTCACCGCGGCGGAAACCCAGCTGCTGGAGCCGCTCCTCGTGCCCGCCGGCATCGCCTTCTTTATCGCCTGGGTTGTGCGCGATTACTGTCGCGAGGCGCTCGACGACCCATCGCTCCCGACGGATGAGCGCAACCTGGCGACCTTCCTCGACGCCGAACTGGTGCGCTCACTCGCACATCTCACAGAGTTCTCCACGGGCGACGTCATGATGGCGGCGGCCCGCTCCGCTCGCGGCTCGTTCGTGCTGCGCGAGGTGGGCATCGACGCATCGACATTGCAATTCAACTGCTTCGAAGCGGTGGGGCGCTCGGTGGAATGCATGGCGTTCCTCTCTGCGTTGCGCGCCAAGCTTGGGGGCTTCGGCGAAAAGCGCATCGGCGGCAGCATGGTGATCGCGGAATTGCTCAAGTATGTCCCCGAATGCAGAGATCTCCTCAACAAGGCGAACCTCCTGGAGCAGGATGTCGACCGTATCTTCGCCTGGGAGCAGCTGCGCGAACGCAGGCTCCGCGCGGAGCCTTGGTGGAAACCCGCTTCCATCAAGCGGACTGCCGGCGGTCTCGGGCGCAGCTGGGTGTTGGGCTATACCGACGCCCTCGACCGTATCACCGAAGACGTGGGTGCGTCGGCCTTGCGCGCGGAAGAGCGTGGCGTACTGATCCACAAGCCCGAGCTCGCTCAGCTGACGGCGTCGCTGGAGCGCCAGAAAAACCGCAACGCGCTCATCCTCGGCAAGATCGGCGTGGGCAAGCGCACGCTCGTGGAGAATTTCATCGCCGCGATGCGCGACAACGAATTGCACGGCCAGAAGACCGTGACGCGCGTCTTGCGGCTGCGCACCGAAATGCTGCTGTCCGGCGGCGCCGAGCCCGACAGGCTGTTGCTGATGGCGTTTGAAAAAGCGAAAACCCAGGGCAACTTCCTTCTCGTCATACCCGATTTGGGCTTGCTCGTACGTGGCGGATCGCCCCGCCTAGTCGGCGTGCTTGCAAAATTTCTCGAAGCCCCGTCGATTTCCTGCATCGCCATCGCCTCGATCGACGACTACCACATGCATCTCAAGACGAACCCCGCCCTCGACAGCCATTTCGAACGCGTGAACGTCGAAGATGCCACCGAAGAAGAAACGACATCCGTGCTCATGGCCCACGCCGTCGCATTGGAGCATCGCCGCCACGCTACGGTGACCTACAAGGCGCTAGCGACGGCCGCGACGCTTAGCAGGCAATATCTCTCCTCCCGCGGGTTCCCGGGCGCTGCGATCGAAATCATCGAGGAGTCGCTTGCGCTCGCGTCCCGCACCAAGAGTCGTTTCGTGCTCGAAGCGCACGTCCGCGAGGTGGTGTCGATCAAGGCGAAGGTCGACGTGCGCGCCGCAAGCAGCACCGACCGCCAGCGCCTGCTCTCGCTGGAGGAAACCTTGTGCAAGCGGGTAATCGGGCAGGAAGAAGCCGTGCGCGCCGTGGCCAATGCCCTCAAGCGCGCCAAGGTCGACCTGGGCGACCGCAAGCGTCCCATCGGTACCTTCCTTTTCCTCGGGCCGACGGGCGTCGGAAAAACGCAGACGACCAAAGCCGTCGCCGAAGAGTACTTCGGGTCATCGGAACATCTCGTGCGCCTCGACATGAACGAGTACAACCACCCCGACGCCGTCTTCGCCATCATCGGCTCGGCCAACGGACAGGGAGAAAGCCAGCTGCTCAAGCGCATCCAAGACCAGCCGTTCTCCGTCGTGCTGCTGGATGAAATCGAGAAAGCCCACCCCAACGTCCTCAACTTGTTCCTGCAGATCCTCGACGAAGGCGTCATCGCCGACGCCGCCGGCCGCAAGTCGGACTTCCGCAACGCCATCATCATCGCCACATCCAACGCGGGCGCGCTCTTCATCCGCGACTACTTCAAGGCGCACCCCGAGGCCGACACGAAGTCGTTCCGCGAAGCGCTCCTGGAGCACATCCTCCAGCAGCGCATCTTCAGCCCGGAATTCGTCAACCGCTTCGACGAGGTGATCGCCTTCCGACCGCTCGTGCACCAGTACGCAGCGCAGGTGGCCACGCTGATGCTCGACGACATCGTGAAGGAAGTCATGGAGCACCGCGGCATCGCCGTGCAGATCGAGCCGGAAGTCGTCGACGCATTGCTGGAGCGGGGCTACTCCGTGGAGTTCGGCGCGCGCGACTTGCGCCGCACGATCACCGCGATGATCGAGAACCAGATCGCCGACCGCATCCTGCGCCAGGAGGTGAAGCGCGGCGAGGTGATGCACATCCGCGTCGCCGATCTGAAGTTCTAGATCACGCCCTACGCAACACCAATGCGTCGGTGCCGTCGCCGAAGATCTTCGGCACGACCCACTTGGCGATTTCCAGCACGGGGATGATCGTGATCGCGGCGGGGACCAGCAGCATCCAGTCTTCGACGGTCAGGGAGAACGTGCCGAGCGGGACATGGAAGAACGGCACGTAAATCACTACGAGCAGAAGCGCGAGCTGCGAAAGCACCGCGAGGTTGAGCCAACGGTTGGCGAAGGTGCCCACGAACACCGAATGCCTGTCCGAACGGAAGGAGAAGGCTTTGAAGAATTCGACGAGAATGAGGCAGGTGAACGTCATTGTCATCGCCTCGTCGGCCGGCTTGCCCGATCGCAGCGCGAGAAGGAAGACGAACAGGTTGACCACCATCGACCACACGCCTCCGCTGATGAGCAGCGACAGCACGGCGGGCGTAAAGATGGACGCGCGCGGATTGCGTGGCGGGCGCACCATCAGGTCTTCGTCCGGCGGATCGACGGCAAGCGCGAGGGCCGGAAGGCCGTCGGTGGCGAGGTTCACGAAGAGGATCTGCACGGCCGAGAGCGGCATCGGCAGGCCGAACACGGAGGCGACCGTCATGATGAGGATTTCGCCGATGTTCGAGGACAGCAGGTACATGAGGTACTTCTTGATGTTGCCGAAGATGCCGCGTCCTTCCTCGACGGCGGCCACGATGGACGCGAAGTTGTCGTCGGTGAGGATGATGGCCGCCGCTTCTTTGGAAACGTCGGTGCCGGTGATACCCATGGCCACGCCGACGTCCGCCTTTTTCAGCGCGGGGGCGTCATTCACACCGTCGCCCGTCATGGCGGCGATGTGGCCGTTTTTTTGGAGTGCCGTCACGACGCGGAGCTTGTGCTCCGGGGCCACGCGCGCGAACACGTCGATGCCCGATACGTCGCGTTCAAGATCGGCGTCGCTCATAGCCGAGAGCTCGGGGCCGGTGACCGTGCGGCCGCCGTTTGCAATGCCGAGTTCCCGTGCGACCGCCTCCGCAGTAACGGGGTGGTCGCCGGTGATCATCACCACGCGGATGCCGGCGGTCTTGCACGTCGCCACCGCCGAACGCACTTCCAGGCGCGGCGGATCGATCATGCCCACAAGCCCGAGCAGCGTGAGGCCATGTGGTGCATTTTCCAGCGTGGCGTCGTCGCGGCGCGCCACTGCGAGTACGCGCAGCGCGTCTTTCGCCATGCCCTGTGCCACCGCGAGCAGTTCGGCGCGGCGCCCTTCGGAAAGGGGCTTGTCACCATCTTCGGTCAATTCGTGCGTGCAGGAGGAGAGCAGTACTTCCGGCGCTCCCTTGGCGTACGCGACCGTGCCGCCCGGTGTGGCGTGCAGCGTGATCATCCGCTTGGTTTCCGATGTGAAGGGGATTTCGGCCGTGCGCGGGAACGACGTGGAAAGGTCGTTCTTTTTCAATCCCGCTTTCATGGCAGCCGTCACGATGGCGCCTTCGGTCGGGTCGCCGTTCATCTCCCAGTCGTTGCCGCTTTGCTCGACCGTGGCGTCGCAGGCGAGCATGCCGCCGGTGAGCATCGCCAGCAGGAACTTTGGCGGTTCGGCGGGCTTGCCGTCGATTTCAAAGGAGCCCTTGGGCGCGTAGCCCACGCCCGTCACGTTGATCGTGGTGCCCGCGCAGTGGATGCGGCGGATGGTCATTTCATCTTTGGTGAGCGTGCCCGTTTTGTCGCTGCAGATGATCGTCGTGCTGCCCAGCGCTTCCACGGCCGAGAGCCTGCGCACGAGGGCATGGCGGCGCACCATGCGTTGCACGCCGATGGCGAGCGAAATCGTGACGACCGCGGGGAGCGCCTCCGGAACGACGGCGACGGCGAGCGCGATGCCGAAGATCAGCACATCCACGAAGTGCTCGCCGCGCAGCAGCCCGACCGCCGCGATGATCGCGACGATCAAGAAACCCGCCTTGGCGAGGGTTTTACCAACTTTGTCGAGGTTCTGTTGCAACGGCGTCTCGGTTGCCTCGACGCCTTCGAGGAGGCCGGCGATCGTACCGAGCTCCGTGCCCATGCCCGTCGATGTCACCACCGCCGTACCGCGGCCGTAGGTCATCGCCGTACCGGCATAGACCATGTTGCGGCGGTCGCCGAGTGGCACGGTGTCGCCGGGAATGGCTTCGACCGCTTTCGGTACCGGCAGCGATTCCCCGGTCAGGGACGCTTCGTCGGCTTGCAGGTTGACGGATTCCACGATGCGCGCATCGGCGCAGACCCGGTCTCCCGCGCGTAGGATCAAGATATCGCCGGGCACGACTTCCGCCGTGGGAACCTTCTGCTCCTGGCCGTCACGCAGCACGCTTGCCATCGGCGCCGCCATCTTCTTGAGCGATTCAATGGCGCGCTCGGCGCGGTATTCCTGGATGAAACCCAAGAGTACGGCGAAGAGCACGATGATGGCGATGCTGATGGCTTCGACTTCATGCCCCAGGACCGCCGAGACTCCCGTTGCAAGGAGCAGGATGATGACGAGGATGTTTTGAAATTGCTGGAAGAGGAGTTTCCACGGCGAAACCCCACCCTTGCTCGCCAGCTCGTTGCGCCCATGCTCCTCAAGCGCCTTCGCCGCCATGGCGGCGGAGAGGCCCTGCGAGGGGTTGGAATGGAGCAGTGCGAGGACGTCGGTTGACGCGCGGGTGTGCCATGCTGTCTTCTGCATCAGAGGTGGGGGGAACCACGACATTCTCACGTCTGGCCCGATGCTGCGCAAGGCACATGGCGTGCGAAACGAAATCGCGGTAGCCTGAGCCCCTGGCCTTCGGCCAGGCTTGATCCGTTGTCGAGCCAGCGAAAGGGGGTGACCCATGACGCTCGACTTGCGGATCCTGCTTTGCTCCTTTGCCGTTTCGATGCCGTTGGTGCTCCTGCACTTCCGCAGCGACAGTGCGTATCGTTTGTCGCGGCTGTGCGTCGGAGTATTGATTGCGCTGATCTTGATCGGTGTGTACCAGGCGATTGCGGTCGTGCGCGTCGCATGCATGGAGCTGGAAACGGACCACTGGCTGCAGTATGTAGTCATGTTCGTTCTCTTCAGTCTCTACGCAGGCGTCCTCATGATTCCAGAGTTTCGCTTCGCACCGGTGAAGAACGACGACTGGTAGAAGAGCTTCGCAGGATCAGCCCGCCGCCGCTTGCGGCGGCGGGCTTCTGTTTGCCTTGCGCTATTTCGTGGGCCTAGAGTGCGCGCACCTGTCTTCCCAAAGAAGGAGGTGACGTATGGAATCCTTCGTGATTCGCTGCGTCATCGTCGTGCTCCTTGCCATCGCGATCTCCAAGTATCGCGCGCTGTGCCGCCAACCCGATCTCAACGATGTCGATGAGTCGTGGCTGGCGTGGTACGGCGGCTGGTCGGGCTTGCTCGGAAGCATCGTGACCTACGGCGCATGCCACGCTGCCTTGGGCTTCGTGCTCAAGGAACCATGGCTTCCGGCACTCCTCGGCCCGGCCGTCGTGCTGCTGACGATCTTCCGCATGCGGGCGGGCCAACGCGCCCGCCAACGTGCGTTAGAGCGTCGGCTCGAACGACACCGGCGTTGGCATGAGCGCATGGGCATGATGCCCTGGCATCCCGAAAACGACGATGACGAGTGACAGGTTTCCCCCGTATCAGGACGATACGGGGATTTTTAGAGCCCGTACTGCGCCATCCGCCTCGCGGCGATCCAGAAGAGGTCGAGTTGCGGCGTGGGGGCGGGGGGATTCTCGGTCGTATAGATGACGCCGACCACCGTGGCGCCGGGCACGAGGCGGTCGCCGCCGCGAACGAGGGCGGCATGCACGCGGCAACGCCCGCGGTTGTAGGCGCCGCGCAGCACGAGCACGCGTTTGTCGCCGAACCAACGGTCCATCTGCTCTACGCGCAGGTCGTTTGTCTTCCAGTCGCTCTCCCATTGTGTTTCAAGGTCGTCCGCGAAGGCGTAGAGGCTTCCCGGATCATCCCACGACAGCACGCCCTCGACGTAGTGCTCGTCGCAGCGGACGGGCTTGGTTTTTGCATCGGCTGAGGCCGGCACAAGCGCAAGCGCGGCTAGGAGGAGGGTGAGGAGGCGCATAGGAGGGGTCATCCTACGCCTCGTGGAAACGTTTGTGGAGAGGCATGCGGAAGAACACGATATAGACTGCCCAACCGACGATCGTCACCAATCCGCCCAAGATGATGGGGATTTCCGAGTGGCGCGCCGCAAGGCCGCCGGCGATGAGCGGCGGTAGGGTCATGGCGAGCGATTGCAGCGACTGGTTGATGCCCAGCGCCTCGCCTTGGGATTCCTTCCCCGTCACGTTGGAGACGACGGACGTGATGTTGGGCTGGGTCAGCCCCTGGAAGATGGCGACGAATGGCAGGATTCCGTAGAGCCACCACGCATGGGTGGGGAGCACGAGCAGTGGCAGGGTGCAGCCGAGGAGGAGGATCGACACACGCAGCGTCTGCTCCGGCGTAAACCGCCGCGAGAGCGGCCGCGTGATGAAGCCCTGCGCGCCCGCGATCCACAGGCCCACGTACGCGAAGGTGTTACCGATGTCATGCTCCACGAAGCCGAACCGCTGCACCAGGAATACCTGGAAAAATTGCGTAAAGAAGGTGAATCCCAGCATGAGCAGGAATCCTACCAACAGAATGACGCGTAGTTCCGGAAGTTGAAACGCCTTTACGACGTTGCGCATGCCGGTCATCCAGCTCACTTCCGAGCGGATGCGGGTATGCAGCGTTTCGGGCAGCAGCAGCGCGATGCACACGAGCGTCACCACGGAGAGGATCGCCGCGAACCAAAACGGCGTGGCCTGGTTGAACAGCGGATGGATCGTGGGGTCGGAAAGGATGCCGCCGAGGAACGGCCCGAGCACGAACCCGAGGCCGAACGCCATGCCGATCAGCCCGAAGTTGCGCGTTTTGGATTGCGCGTCGCTCACATCCGCGATGGCAGATTGTGCCACCGAGATGTTACCGCCGGTGAAGCCGTCGATGATGCGCGACGCAAACAGCAGCCAGAAGGAATGCGTCATCACGGCCCAGCCAGCGAGCAGGTAGCCGATCCCCGTTCCGGCGACGGAGAGGAGCAGCATCGGGCGCCGCCCGTGGCGGTCGGCCAATGCTCCCAGCATGGGTGCGCCGAAGAATTGCGCTACCGGGAACGCGGCCAGGAGCACGCCGTAGAGGATGCCGCGCTGCGTGGCGCTCGTGATACTCTCGAAGAATGGGCTTTGCGGCCCCAGGAAGAGCGGCGCGAAGACGGGGATGACGATCCCGAAGCCCACCAAATCGAGAAAAACTGTCAAAAACAGCGTGCCAAGAACCGTTCGGGGAGAGGGGCGGCGCATGCAGTGAAGCGCGAGTGTACCAAACTCTCGTCGGCACGGCCGCAAGAAGCGCAGGATGAATTGCCGAAATGCCGTATTTCCGCTATAATTTCAGGATTTATGGCGTTCATCTTCTCCGGTGCGATGCCGGTTTCCGAAGGCACTTGCCCTGTCACGGGCGCCCCCGTGCGCACGATGACCTCGTCGGCGCAGGTGCCGGTGCTGTATTCGACGGATGATTGCCAGCTCTACAACGGTTCGCTGAGGGGGTACGCCGACATGCTCGTGCCCGGCCTCGGTGAGGAGTACGACGGCCAGTTGGTATCGGCCGAAGTCGCCTCGGCGCTGCGGCATGCCGGCGTGCGACTGCGCGAGCTCTTCGACGGCGACGCGGTGAACGGCGTGCGCTACGGCGAGATCATCCGCTCGTACGCCCGTGACGCGTTGCGCCGCGCCTATGAAGCGTTGCCGATGTCGGTGCCGCGCTGGAACCCCGAAGAGCGCACGAAACCGCACTATGCCAAAGCCATGGAGGATTTCTTTGCCGAAGGCATCGACGTGCTCCACCGCGAGCGCGCGCAGGATTGGGCCTCCAGCCACCAGCGCTTCGACGCCTGCGCGCCGGGCGAGCTCTCCACGCGCGAGGCTGCGCGCACATTGAGCGATGCGCTGCGCACGCGGCGCTTCATCGAAGCCCTCGATCGTTCGGTGCGCGACATGCTGGAGAAATTCCCCGAAGGGCCGATCCGCGTCGTCGACGCCGGCTGCGGACCCTACCCGCTGTTTGGTGTGTGGGCGGCGCTCATGGATGACCGCGTGGAATCGGTATGTATCGAAAGCCAGCCGTTCTCCGTGGAGATCGCCCGCGCGGTGGTGCGCAAGCTCGGCCTCGAGCAGCGTGTTGCCGTGGTGCACGTCGATGCGCTCGTCTGCAACCCCGGCCCCGTGCATGTGCTTATCAGCGAAACGATGAACGTCGCGTTCGCCACCGAGCAGATCACAGCGATCTTGCCGGCGCTCGCGCAGTACGTGGTGCCCGAGGGGCACATCATCCCCAATGAAGTGCGCGTGGCCTGGCAGCTCGTGCCGCGCGACGCGTATGAGCGTCCGGCCGACGGATTCGTGGTAGGGCACGACGCGCTCTGGCCCGATCTTGGCGACCGCAGCTACAACATCGCGACGACGCTCAAGCCCCAGAAGGGCGTGCGCGGCGAGCCACTCGCCGAAGTGCGCATCAACCTTGGTACGATCCCCCAAGAGATCGCTACGGAGCCGCATTACCTTGTGCTCGGCACGGAAGTGGATCTCTATGAAGGCATCGGCCTCAAGGTGGGCGATTCCATGATCACGCACCCCTTTGTTCCGGCGATCAGCATGGTGCCGGGCGTGCGGCTGTTGCAGCTGCATCCGGATATTGCGGGGAGGACGATGGAGATCACCTACACGCCGGGGAATTTGTATTCCACGCTGAAGTGGGCGGTGGATGGGAGAGAGTATTGGAATATGGCTGCGTAGCCTTTCCCACTTTTTTGAGAAAAATCCTCCGGAGCGAGACATGCCGGTTTCTTTGCCAACCACGCAAAGAAACCGGCGAAAGAAAAGTC
>CAZATU010000002.1:0-253609 GCA_964488165.1 uncultured Candidatus Peribacteria bacterium | reverse complement strand
AGACCTTCTGCGGTGTCTTCCGCGTGCTCGCTACGCAGGCAGGCTCCTCGCTTTCCCTGGAAAGCTCGTCAAACAGGTGCCTGCGCTTCACGCTGCGCTCGCGGACACCGCGACGAACGTCTTCCAGGCGACACGAGGGAACGACGACAAGTGTCTTTCGCTTGCACCCGTTTGTTCACAGGTGGGATGAGGGTTGCACACGGATTGTTCTCCGGGGAAGCATGCTGCCGTCAGGAGGGTGACGGGGTTGTTAGGGGGCTGAGGGAACCCGACGAGGTTCCCAAGCCCCCTGACGGTTGCTCAAGCGAGACACGAGAGGCCGGAGAGGCTTGAGACGCAGTCCTCTGTGAGGATTCCCAAGCCCCCTGACGAACCATGAAGCGAGACAGGAGACGGCGAGCGATACTAGACTCTCACTTTTCTAAAAAAGCGGGAAAAACTCTGCTTCCCACATCCCCTGAAAAACACTGAATGCTTCTTGCGACAGACACATCTCCCCACTACCTTCCCGCCATGGCCGAAACTTTGCCCTACCCCATCGAGATCCACGAAGGCGTGTGCAAGCAGGATCGCGAAGATCTCCTCGCCATCGAAAATCCGTACTTTGCCTCGCGTAGGGCGCTACGTTTGTGGCTGGAGGGAGCCAACAGATGTTTCTCGTTGCACGCGGCGTGCCGCCGCCAGAGCTGCCCTCGGTGGGGCCCGATGACCTGTGGGGGCCGGAGCTTGCAAAGCCGGTGAACCGCATCGCCGTCGCTTCGGCGCACACGCTCGGACTCCTGTGGTGCATGCTCGGGCGCACGGGCGGCAATCGCACGCGCTGCGAAGTGAAGGACGTCATCGGACATGCGGACCTGCCGGAAGATGCGCTGCTCGCGTCGTTCCTGGAGCGCCTCAAGCAGCTGCGCCACGAGCGCGATTGGGCGTTCTTGGAAGTGAATATGGGTGAAAATGAGTCGCTGGAAGGAGTCTTCGGTGCGCAGGGATTTCAGCCGGTGCAGCACCTGCCCGCGTCGAACCTCGTCAAATTCGCCTGGCCCGCCCGCAGCTGGAGGAATTTTGCCGAGAGCGATTGACCCCTGGCATGACGGCGCCTGCTGCGGGTACCGTCGGCACATGAAGATGACGCTGCTGACGGTTGGCAAACTGCGTACGCCGTGGGCAAAAGACGCATGCGAACAGTACCTGTTGCGCCTTGGCCCGAGCCTTGCGGTGCGCGAGCTCTCGCCCTCGAAGGCGCGCGATAGCGATCGCCAGCGCGACGAAGAGAGCGTTGCGGTGCTCGCGGCCTTGGAGGATGTGCGCGGCGCCGTGTGGATTTTGGATGAGCAGGGGAAAGATATGACGTCGGTTGCCTTCGCCAAAGAGCTTGGCAAGCTCGCGGACCGCGGTGAGCCCCTCACGCTCGTGCTCGGCGGCGCGTATGGATTCACCGATGCGGTGCGCAGCGGACGGACATTGGTGCGCCTCTCGGCCATGACGTTGCCGCATGAGCTTTGCCGCGTGCTTGCGCTGGAGCAGCTCTACCGGGCAGCGGAAATTCGGCGCGGAAGCGGCTATCACCACTGATTGCTGCGTTTTTACTTGACGACAGAACGAAAACGACGAGAATGCGCCCCTCATTCTGCGGCCAAGACCAACAGCAAGCACGAATGAGGACCATTGTTCCTTCGCAGCAGCGCAAGGAAAAACATTCGAAACCCATCCCCGAGTCTCTGACCCCCGAAGGAGGTGCTGTATGGCAAACGACGCTATGCACACCACGACCGAGGCCGCTCCGACGGCCACCCCGACGTCCAAGCCCATCACCCAGTTCACCTGCTACGACAGCATGCTCTGTGCGTGGTGGGTTGTCCTGCTCCTGCTGACGCTGCCGCTCGCCGGTCTGATCGCGCCCTCCGTGTTCACCCCGGGCGTGAAGACCGCAGTGGCCCTGCTGGCGGGCCTGACCGTGGCGTTCGTGTGGAAGTGGGACTTCCGCGAAC
This sequence comes from uncultured Candidatus Peribacteria bacterium, assembly GCA_964488165.1. GTDB lineage: Bacteria > Patescibacteriota > Gracilibacteria > Peribacterales > Peribacteraceae > VMFU01. Next base: position 251,624 of record CAZATU010000002.1, on the reverse strand, counting down.
TGCCGATGGCAGTGGCCGGCCTGCTGGTGCCGGGACTGGTCGCGCTCACCGTCTACGTGGCGGCGAGTCAGGCGGAGTGGATGAGCTGGCTGCCGGCCTGGGTCGATGCGCTGAGTATCAATGACCCGGCACTTCTGACGGCTGCCGGCCTCCTCACCCTCCTGATCGTCGTTACCGCCGCGCGCGACCGTATGCTCAACACCTGGTTGATCCAGGGCGCGGAACTCGTCAATTCTCACAGCGGCAAGCACGTCGCAGTGAGTACGGTCACCAAGACGGGCACCGGATACAGCGTCCATCTGCTCACCGCGACGGCCGGCCCGGGGGATCGCATGGAAGCGATCACCACCCTGGGTTGGACCGGCGAGGTCCAGGTGGGCGACCACACCTTCAGCCGCGTGTTCCATGCGAGTCGCGTGGCCGCCGCCATCAACGCCGCGGCGACCGCGGCGGCCGTGAAATGATTCCTTGCTGCTGCGAAGTTCGGGCGCAGGGGGAGTTTCTCCCCTTGCGCCCGTTTCGCGTGCCCGCCCTGCAGTTGCCGAAAACAGCGTTTTCTGCTATCATTACTGGAAATGCATATCGATTTCGATCCATCCGGCCGCGAGGCGCGCTTGCTCCACTTGGATGCGGCGACGCTCAAGAACTTGCTGGAGCAGGCCGAAGATGACGATGCCACGCCCGAGCAGAACTTAAATCAGCGTATCGACGCTGCCGCGGGGTTCGCCGTGCGCGAGATCGAGACGGCGAAGCAGCAGAGTTATTGGTGGGGCACGGAGCGAAAGCGCGAGAACGCTGTGCGCGCCACGGTGAATGCCACGACGCAGCAGCTCCTCGACGTCACGCAGACGGGGCTCGAACGCCACACCGACGAGAACGTCGCCAAGGTCTTCGCCATCGGTCGCGGCTCCAAGGGCGCGCTCATCGCAGCGGGCGCCAAGGAGCGGCTCCTGCGCCAGTCGGCAGCGTGGTACGAGAAGCGCAAAGATGCCATGCAGCAGCACCTGATCCGCCTCCAGACGGTCGCTAGGGAGTGCGGACTCCCGATCGATCAGAAGCTCCTCACCAACGTGCAGACGAACGTGGAAGCTATGGATGCGCGCATTGCCGATCTTCTCACACGCGCCGAGAACGCCACGCAGCGCCGCGACGCTCTGGAGAGCGTTCCGCAGTATCAGGAGATCCGCCGCCAGCACACCGAGCTGCGCCAGATGCTCCTCCAGAAAGATCCGAGCCTCGCCGAGAACGGCATGAACAGCCGCCTGGAGCAGATGATTCGCGACGCGCTGCTCAACGGCACAAAGCTCTACGAGTATGTCGAAAAGCAAAAAGAAGACGGCGCGATCAACGACGTACAGTACAAAGCGTTGCATGTATTGGTGCGCGATGTGCGCGGTGGCAACTGGTGGGGCAGCAAGAATCGCCGCACGCTCGGAGCCGAGGTCTACAGCACGCTCGTGCTGGAGGAGCAGGACCGCAACCCCGAAGGCCTGGAGAAGCGCATCGCCCTCTTGAGCCGTTGCATGCCCGGGCAGAATGTTCAGCTCAATCTGCCTATGGGCCAGATGACCTTCGTGCTCGTCGAAAAATCAGCGCACCATCTTACGTTGCGCTGCGTGGACCCCGCCAAGACCCCCAAGCTCGTCACCGTGGGTCTCACGCCCGATCCGTCCGACAAGCAGTGGCACGCTGCGTACAAGAATGGCAGCTCCGTCGTGGATGCGAAACTCAAAGCCCCCAAGATCGGCCCTGCCGATGACGGCAGCATCGTTCACCTCGCCGCATGACGCCTTCCTCCGCCACCTTCGGCGATGAATTGATCGCCCTCTTGCAGACGTGCCGCGAGCTGCCGGAAGCCACGATCGAGCGTTTGGCCAAGGCCGTCCGTTCGGGCACGGTGTCGGATGCCGACCGTGCGATCATCGCCGCCGCGCTCGACGCGGAAGCTAAGGCCGTGGAAGGCGATATAGAGGCGCTGGGCCAGGCTGCGGCGTTCGACGTCGCAGAGGCAGCGCAGGCCGCTGAAGAGGCGAAGCCTGAAGAGCAATCCATTATGGAAACAGCGCTTGCCGCCATGTCCGCGGAGGCGACGGACGCCGTCGACGCCGTCCATCGCGCCGACCGCACCATCGAGCAATCCATTGAAGGCGAAGCGCGCAAAGACGATGATGCGGAGGCGGATGCCATCCGTTCCATGTTGCACGACAAAAAGCGCTGAGCTCTACGGCTCTGTGCGCTTAGAACGTCGAGCGCTGTTCGAGCTGCGAGAACCCGAAGTGTTCTTTGAGCGAGAGGGCGACGCGCTGCTGGTAACTCGCATCGGTTTCGTTCGCACGCTGCGGTCCGCCGTGCTTGAGGCGGGGGAAGGGCGGCAGGCGCAGGATGTCGGTGCGATAGGGTTCGCTCATACCGAGGAGCCGTTCGGCCTGTTCAAGCAGGCGGATGTATTCTTCCAGGCTGATGCGCTTCTCCTGGCGGCGTTCCAAGCCCTGCGCGATGATCTCGCGCACTTTCTGTCCGCCGTCGCCGAACATCGGCGGCACGCGCGTCGCTTCTTCCAAGAGCGTATCGCTTGCCGCGGGGTGACGGCCGCGCCGGTTTCTGCGGTCTCCGCCACGTTCACTGTTCACGACGCCGCGCTCTGCGCCGTTCTCTGTATCGTGCTTGAGCTGCATGACGCGCAGCGCTTCCGCGTCGGGCCCTCCGAGCACCGGGCCGTTGCGCGGAGCATCTTCGGCGATGGTGTTGCCCGTGAGCATTTTGTAGAGCGTCACCGTGAGCGCGTAGACGTCGGAGTGCTTACTGACGCTGATGACGTCGTTTCCTGCGGGCCCCGTTTTATTATCGGGCAGGTGCCGCGCAGGGCCGCCGAGCGGCATTTGTTCCGGCGGAGCGTAGGCGGGCGTGGAGATGCCGACGTTGTCTTCGCCGGGCATTTGCGAAGCGCCCCAGTCGATCACATGCACGCGCACGTCCGGCTGGCCTTCGACCAGGTCGACGTTGACGAGTAGGTTCGCGGGTTTCAAGTCGAGGTGGAGGCGCACGATTTTCTGCAATTGCTCCGCAGCCTGGCGCACGATGCGCACCGCGAGGCGGATCGGCAGCTTGCCGCCGTTGAGTTCCATCATTTTTTCCAGCGAGGGACCGCGTTCGTAGCGCATCACCAGGTGGCGTGCGTCGGGGTCTTCGGCACTGCCGCGCAGATCGCCGGTTTCCTCGAGTGCCTGGCGTTCGCGCTCGGCGCTGAGGATGACAGCCTGGGAAATACTCGGTTCCTTGGGAATCACGATTGTTTTGACGGCGTAGACGCGGTTTGGGCGCTCGCGGTCGACCGCGGCAAAGACTCTGCCGAAGCCGCCGCTGCCGATCTCGCGGTGGATCACGGCAAAGCCGCCGTCGTCGGTGCGCACACAGAAGCGGATGGGCGAGCGTTCGCTGCCCACGAGCGTGCGTCCGAGCAGGTTTAGCACGATGGCATCCATGCCGTAGCGCGTTTGGCAGGCATTGAGCGCGTCACCCGCGCGTTGTTCGAATGCAGCGTGATCGGGGATGTCTCCCGCAAACAGCGGTGCGCATTCGGGGATCATCTGGAGCCCGGCGCACATAAGGCGGGCCTGCTCCCGGGCAAGTTCGCGCGACCAGGGTTCCGGCTCGGGTTCGGGCGTGATGATCGTGGCGATCGGCTCGTCGGCAGCGTTCCCCGGGATAACGTTGGTGCGCAGCAGCGCCTGGATGCCGCCGCTGATTTCTTCGACCGGCGGGGCGCGCCGGGGCCCGCGGAGATTGGCCGTGGGGTCCGTCGGGCGTAGTGGTTGCGCCTCTGCGTGTTCGCCCGATGTGTCGCCGTTGGTGCGTATTGCAGTCATGTGACTAGTATAGTATAGCATACTTTGCCAGTTCAGGCACGAGGATCATGGAGAATTGCATCCATAGGGGATTCGACCTACACTTTGCGGGCTTTCGCCGTGCGCAGCGCTCTTTCGTCAATGCGGCCCCATCGTCTAACGGCTAGGACAGTTGGTTCTCATCCAGCAAATCGGGGTTCGATTCCCCGTGGGGCTGCCAATCGCAATCTCCTTTCACGCGAAAAGCGTTTTGTCATCAGCTCTGTATTCCACGATATCCCCAGGCTGGCAATCCAGCGCCTTGCAAATCGCCTCGAGCGTTGAGAAGCGGATGGCTTTGGCCTTCCCGTTTTTTAGGATGGAAATGTTGGCCATCGTGATGCCCACCCTCGCCGCAAGCGTGGTGACGCTCATTTTTCGTTTCGCCAGCATGACATCGATATTGATGATGATGGCCATAGCATTACACGGTGAAATCGTTTTCCGATTTCATTTCCACGGCGCTCTGCAATATGCGTTCGAACATCGCCGCCGCGGTGGCGATCACGATCGACCCGAAGGTAATGAGCACGCCCATAAACACTCCTCCGGCAATGTCGTCACTACCATGATGCAACACGATGAAGAGTTCTTCTGCCGCAACAAAACCAATGATGGCGATGGCGCAGTATTTGATCGTCCGCAACGCTTTGACGGCCGCCTCCGAAAACACCGTATCGCGTCCGGCATACCCGAGCACTTTGCATGCCTGATAGAGCGCAATGAAGAACGGAACGGAGCCCGCATACACGAGCGCCAAAAACGGATCCTTGAAATATATTTCAACGTTCGTGGCGTTCGCGTTCACACCCTCGATTTGCGGCTCCCACAGCAGGAGGGCCAGCGCGCCAATGCCGATGAGGACAATGACCGTCTGCAGAAAGAATGTTGAGCTTCTTTTCATAGCCGCAGGGTAGCGATGATGTATCGTTAGTCAATATATTTTTATTGTTCTTATTTCTCACGTTTACTCTCCCAAGTGCCGTGCGATGCGGCGGTCGGGAACGATCCACACCAGCGCCACGAGCAGGTAGATGCCGATGGCGATGGCGGGGCTCAGCCACACCACGGCGATGGCGATGAGGTAGAGCGCGAGCGAGGCGTTGCCTTTGAGATCGGTGCCGATGGCATCGCGCACGGCGTGGTTGGCGTGCTCATGGGCGATGATGGCGCGGGTGAGCAGCGTATACGCGAGCGCCGCCATCAGCAGTACCGTGCCGTAGAGCGCCGTGGGGAGTGTGGCGAAGCCGTGTTCCGACATCCATGCCGTTGCAAACGGTATGAGCGAGAGCCAGAAGAGCAGGTGCATGTTGGCCCAGAGGATCTTGCCGTCGACGTGGTCGGTGGCATGGAGCAGGTGATGGTGGTTGTTCCAGTAGATACCGAGGTAGACGAAGCTCATGATATACGCGAAAAAGATCGGCATCAGTGGGCGCAGTGCCGCAAACGATGCGTCATGCGGCGTTTTCAATTCGAGCACCATGATGGTCATGATGATGGCGATGACGGCGTCGCTGAACGCCTCCAGGCGCGTGGTGTGCATGGCCGCAGCATACCGTGTTTTGTCCGTTTGCGCCCCGGCTCAGCGGCGAGGCTTGCGGAGCGCCTCATAGGTTTTGTCCATGGCGGTCCACCACACCCGACCGTCGATGCAGAGCGGGTTGCCGTCATCCTGGCAGTCCTTGTTCTCGAGGATGTTGCCGTGCTTGATGACGGCGAGCTGCGTGTTGTCCTGGTAGGGATCGTCCTGCACCTGGCGCACGGCGAGCGCATGGCGGTCTTCGGCAGAGAGGTCGGGGCGCTGCTGTTCCAACGTTTCGCGGCGGCGGTTGTAGGCGCGGGCGAGCCCGAGGAACATCTGCTTCTGCGCCTCGTCCTGGAACGATTGCAGCGCGTCGCCAACGATACCCACGGCCGAGAACGCAGTGCCGGCGATGCCTTCGGCGGCGTTTTTCGCAGCGTCCGTCAGCTTGTCGGTGGCATCGCTCTTGAGCGTCGACACGATCGTGTCGCCGAGCCGGCCGAGCTTGTCTTTCTTCAGGAAATCGATGTCCTGCTGGCGCTTGAGCATCGTCTCGTAGACGGTCAGCGCATTCTCCGCCGCGGCGTTTTCCTTGGCGAGGCCGGTGGGCTCGTCGGCCCCGAGCAGCTTGTCGCGCAGGCGGTCAAAGAGCCCTGGAGCCAGGATCTTCTCCACGGACATCTTGTCGATGTCCATCGAGGAATCATATGAATCCACGAAGATCTTCTTGAGTTCCTGCAGCTTGTCCCAGGAGGTCTGCGCCGTGTCGGCGGTTTCGCCAACCTTCCCGAGGAAGTCCTTGTAGGCCTGCAATCCTGCAAGGCGGTCGGGGTCGGTTTCCCCATCGATATCGGCATCGAGCAGCTCCATGTATTTGCCCTTGAGGGCATCGGCAATCGTCTGCACGTCGGCCTGTGCCGTATCGTCGATGCCGTCGTCGGACCCTGCGGACGACGAGGACGAGCCGGCATCATCCGGCGTGACAATGCAGGCGCCGTCGGTCCATGCGAAGCCTTCCCCGCAGCTCTTGCCGTTCTTCGCCCAGGACGTGCGGCAGGCCATTTCGTCTTCGGCGTTCGCGCAAGATTCCACCGTGTGGCTGCGGAAGACCGCGGACAGACATTCTTCCTTGGAGTAGCTCATCATGCCGCCTTCGATCCTGTCGCAGGCGCTGATGTCGCCGGTGTTCTCGGCGATTTGCAGGAAGCACTTGTCCTTCGGCGGATTGGACCCGGTGAACCCTTGCCCGAGGATCTTGTCGCAGCCGTCGTCATCGCCGCTTTGCACGGCGGCAGATTGGTAGCAGTGATCGGCGTCATCGAGCAGCGGGCAGGTTGTTTCCAGGAGTTCCCCGAGGCATCCCGAAAGAAGCATGCTGCACGGCAGAAGGGCCAACAGGAATGGGCGGAGCTTCATGGCTTGCGTGCGGGGAAGCACAGCGGCAGTGAGCACAGGAGGATGAAGAGCGTTGCGGCGAGCGCCCCCCACAGTAGCGGGCGGGCCGCGAAGTCGATGACGGCGCGGGCAATGGCGGTATACCGGGGCTCATCCGTCAGCTGCCAACTCAGCGCGAGCCACGGCGCAATGCTAAGGAGTGCCACCACCGGGTGCAGCAGGGTGACGCGTCGCAACCGCACGATCCGCCGCAGCAGGTTCAGCACTCCTGCAAGAATCAGCGAGAGCAGCGCGGCAGCGGGTCCGATGCCCCACGCCGCAATGCGGACGACCCGCGCGATCTGCTCGTTGCCGATGAGCGCGGCATCCGGGCGCAGAGCCGCAAGCGCCGCGCACGTCACGCCCCCCAGTAGCACGGCCGTGAGAAGCGGGAACCAGGCCGACGCAAGAAAGCGACGCATATCGCTCTGCACTGTATCGCGAGTGGTTCGTGCAAATCCAGTCCTTAGTGCTGGCGCGCGCGCCTGGAGCTTGTCGATGAGGACGTTGCCTGGCTGGAAGCGGCGTTGTGGTACCACCGGATGCGGCGGTCCAGGCGCTGCTGCACTTTCGAGGAGCGCCAGCGCGGCGCGGGCGCGGTGGCGATGGGAGAGCGTGCCATCTCCCACTCATCCATGTACCAGCCGTACGACGGCATCGATTGTCCCTGCAGCGGCAGGGCGTCCGTCCGCTCCATTGCAAAGAGCGCGGCGGAGATCACGAGCGCTGCGGCAATGCTTGCCGTGGCGATCATGTCGCGTCGTGCCAGCGCGTGCAGGCGGCGGAGAATGGTGTGCATTTCTTTCATTATACCGTATTTTTTATATTTTGGGAATATCGCATCACGTCGCTGCGCCGAGCGAAACGCCGCCATCGGGCAGTAGTGTCCAGAAAGGATTCCATGCCACTTCCCAGAGGTGTCCGTCGGGGTCGCTGAAGTAGCCGCTGTAGCCGCCCCAGAACGTCTTGTGGGGTTCCTGCGTGATCGTCACGCCGCGCTCGCGCAGCACGGCGAAGAGCGCGTCGACCTCGGCGATGCTCGCGAGATTCTGCGCCAGGCTCATGCTGTGGAAACCTCCGGCGCCAGGGGGAACGTTTGCGTCTTGCGCCAACGCGTCGCGCCCGAAGAGCGAGAGCACGATGCCGTTGAGCTGGAAGAACGCGACGCCGTCGTCGGGTTTGGCGGTGGTCTGCCAACCGAGCGTGTCACGGTAAAAAACGATCGAGCGGGCGAGGTTGCTCACGCCGAGCGTAACGACGGAGAGGGAAGGGCGCATGCGCCCAGTGTACCCTGGCTCAGTGCGGCCGCGGCAGGTTGCCGCCAATTCCGGGTGTTTGCGACGACGCGGCGGCCGATGCGCTGGAGGATGACGTCGCGCCCGAGCCTGTGCTGCTGCTTCCGGTGCCAGCGGTCGGGAGTAGAGGGGCGAGCGCCTTGCGCGCCATCATGGCCATGGGTTCCACGTCGGCGGCGTCCGTCGTCATTTCCACGAGCACTTCCGTTGCCTTGGGCGGTTCGATGGGCAGTGGCTCCGCATCGGCCGTCGTCCGCGCATTGCCGGCAGTCGGCGCGATGTTCTCCGCGGCGTCGAACGCGAAGCTCGTTGCGGCAGAGGGTGCGTCGGTTGCCTGCATCGTCATGGCCTGCGAGGGTTCCTCGAAGAGGGCGATGGCCGTGTCGCCGAGATGTTGCTCGAGCGCGGTACGTTCGGAGAGCAGCGGCAAGCCGGGATGCTCGGCCGCAAGCGTGAGGGCTGCGCCATCGGTGCGGCGCAGATGGGCGAGGGCGCCGTTGCGGTCGCCGCGGTCGGCCAGCGTCACGGCTTCGCGCATGCGCCTCGCCAGGAGCACCGTCGTGGCGGACTCTGTATCGCCCGTCACGCGGAAATACCCGACGATCAGCGTTTCGTTCATTGCGATTTTGACGGGGTAGAGGGCGTCGCCGGGCAGTGCACCTTCGGCGGCCAGGGCGACGCCACCGAATACCGCGGTCATCGTCGCAAGGCCCGCCACGGCGGACGTGATGGTTCGGAGCCACGAGAAGGCGTCGACTCCATTGCTCGTGCGGGGCGGCAGCTGGGCCATGCGGACGCGCAGCTGGGCCAGGCCCTCGCGCTTTTCGGCCTCGCTGAGGCGCAGGTCGCGGACGCCGTTGAAGAGGGTTTCGGGCTGCTGCATGCTGCCGTGAAGACGGTCCGCGGGGCGCTCTCTTACCCGGCTTTCGAGCGTTTTTTGCGTTGCCGCGCGCTCATCGTTCGTGAGCGAGAGGCGCTGCGCCGGGCCGAAAAAGGAAGCAACGGGGTCTGTCATACACCAATGATGGTTTGGAGTTTTTCGACGCCGCGATGCAGGCGTACGGAAATGACGTTGGCCGATTCGCCCGTGATGTGCGCAATGTCGGCTGGGGGAAGGCCATCGACAAAGCGCATGACCAGTGCTGAACGATACGGTTCGTCGACTTGTTCGAGCGCGGTGCGGATGCGGCCGATGTCGACGTTGGTCGCCATCGATGTCGCGTCGCGCGCGTCGTCGCCGGGCTCGAAGCCCGCCTCCAGCATGGCGTCGAGCGATTGCTCCGGCCTGCTGATGCGGTGGCGGATTTCATCCACAACGAGGTTGTTGGCGGTGCGGTAGAGAAACGCGCGGACGTTGTCGATGTTCTTGCCGCCTGCCACGTATTCCCACGCGCGGACGAATGTCTCCTGCATGATTTCCCTCGCCCGCTCGCGATGGAACAGGCGGAAGGCGCAGTGGCGGAAAATCGGATCAGCGAACGCTTCGTACGCTTCGGTGAATGCCTGCTCGGGGCGGTCGTTTGCACGGATGTTCATGCGCCCACTGTAGCGCAGGACCGCCGTGTTCGGCCACGCGTCACGCGCCGTGGCGGGCGAGCCAGGAACGGTAGGAGCGGATCGTCCACGGCGGGATCGGTCCGCCGCGGCAGAGCCAATTGCGGCGCGCTTCCCAGCACCAGCGGGTATCGACGAGCATGGGGCCGGCGCCGGAGCAGAGGATGTTGTCGGTGCGGGTGAGCCAGTCGGGGTGCAGGAGGATGCGGGGGCGGGTGTCGGGCAGTAGGCCGCTCGTATCGCAGAGCCGCAGCGACAGCGCGCAAAACAGCGTGAGCGCATCGCGATGCTTCTCAATGTCGCTGTCGTGCAACGAGGCGCCGTCGACATAGCGTTGCAGGACGTACGACGTGGTCCTGGCGGAGTCATGGAGGCAGACACCCATCGTCGCGTATTCCTCGGGCAGGAAATTGTGGTTGCCGTTGGCGCCGGAAAGAACGTCTGCAAGGCGCTTGGTCGACGCGAGGCCGTGGCGCGTTGCGAACGACGGCAGATCGCGCAGGAGCGACGAGCGGAACGCCGCTTGTTCACGGATGAGTGCGGCGATGCCGCTGACGGGCGGGTGCGTGGCTTCCCACCAGCCGAGAGCCGCAGCCACCGCGTGATAGTGGCTTTGCCGACGTCGGAATTCGTCGACGGTCGGCAGGCAGCCGCTGCCGAAACGACTGAGGAGCGCGTGGAGCGATCGCCCCGGGAGCGGCAGTTCCATGCCGAAACGCAACGGCAACGCCAGCCGCCAGCGCGCTTCTTTGAGTACCCACGGCGTTCCTTCGATGCGCAGCACCCGGTGGAACACGCCCGCACCCAGCGGCACGAGCGCATGGCCGCGGAGGATCTCGGGGATCGGGGCGATGCACGGCGCGTCGCCTTCGCGGAAGGCGTAGGGGAGGAATGCGTCCCGCAAGGTATCGGCGCCCGCGCGCGTCGTCATGGAATCCTGGGTGCAAGAATCGCCGCCGGTTCGCTTGCGGCCTTCTGGATCGTCGTGGGACGTCGCACGATCCACAGCGAGCAGAGGTTCACGACGAACAGCAGCACGAAGAGCGCGTGCACCCATGCAAGCTGCAGGCGCGAACGCTTCGAGAGCGCTCGGGGGATCACGGTCCAGGCGATGGTCGCCATGATGAAGAGACCTGTGAGGATGCTGCTCCAGCGCATGAGCAGCGGCACATGCCACCGCACCGACATTAACGCGGCGTGCACCAGCGTGAAGATCGTGAGGAACATCGCGCCGATGGCGTAGGCGACGAACGCGCGCTCGCGTGCTTTCTTCGGGCGGCGGAGCTCCCCGAGGAAGACCGCGGCGGGCACGGCCACCAGCAGGTAAAACAGGCCGTACCAGGCCATGCTCCAGCCCGTGCCGAAGAAGAAATGCAGAAAGTGCATGGGCGTCAGTAGGCTTTGGCGTAGAGCGCGCGGAACCGCGCGGGGGAGCCGCTGACCATGTCGTTGCCGTTGCCGTCCCACGGGCGGACAAGGCGGATGCTCGCTTTCGTCTCCTCTTGGACGCGCTCGGCGGTTTTACGGTCGCCGTCCCACGGCGCCCAGAGGAAGCCTCCGTCGCCGTCGATCTGGGTCTTGAATTCGTCGTAGGTCGTCACGTCTTTGGTATGCGCGGCGAGGTGCGCCTCGGCCTGTTGCAGCATCGTGGCTTGGACGTCGTCGAGCAGCGCCTGCACGGTTGCCGTCGCGTACTGGTCGAGCGCGAGTGGCTGCTTGGCGCCCGTGTCGCGGCGCACCACGACGGCCTGGCCCGCGGCGAGATCTTTGGGGCCGAGCTCGATGCGCAATGGCACGCCTTTCACTTCCCATTCGTTGAATTTGAAGCCCGGGGATTTCTCCTCGCGATCGTCGAGCTTGATCCGTATGCCGGGGCAGCGGTCGACGATGCCCTGGGCCGCGGCGAGCACGCCGGCGCGTTCTTCATCGGTCTTGAAAATCGGGATGATGACGGCCTGGATCGGCGCGATCTTCGGCGGCAGGCGCAGGCCCTTCTCGTCGCCGTGGACCACGATGAGCGTGCCGATGATGCGCGTAGAAAGGCCCCAGCTCGTCATCCAGGGTTTGTGACGCTTGCCGTCGACGCCCAGGAATTCCACGCCGTAGGCTTCGGAGAATCCTTGCCCCAGGTTGTGCGATGTTCCGGCCTGGATGGCCTTGCCGTCCTTGGCGAGCGCCTCGGTGGAGAGGGTGTAGAGGGCACCCGCGAATTTTTCGTGTTCGGGTTTTTCGCCGGTCATCACGGGGATCGCCAGCATCTCACGGTCGAACGCGGCGTACATGTTGAGCGCGGCGTGCACCATGGCGTCGGCGTCCTCCTTGGTGGCGTGGCAGGTGTGGCCTTCCTGCCAGAGGAATTCGAGTGTGCGCAGGAAGGGGCGCGTGCGCATTTCCCAGCGCACGACGTTGGCCCATTGGTTGATCTTGAGCGGTAAGTCGCGGTAGCTCTGCACCCATTTCGCAAAGGCGGTGTAGATGATCGTTTCGCTCGTGGGACGGATGTAGAGCTTCTCGCTCAGCTCTTTGCCGCCGCCGTGGGTCACCACAGCACACTCGGGGGCGAAGCCTTCGATGTGGTCTTTCTCCTTGGCGATCACCGATTCGGGGATCAGCATCGGGAAGTAGGCGTTCTGCACGCCGAGCGCCTTGATGCGCGCGTCGAGGTCGCGCTGGATCGCCTCCCAGAGGGCGTAGCCGTACGGCTTGAAGATGATGCAGCCTTTCACTTCGGCATGCTCGGCAAGGTCGGCTTGGGCGATGACGTCCAAGTACCACTGGGGAAAATCGGCGTTCTGGTCGGCGAGGCGGGGCATGGCGGGAGTATAGAGAAGAGCGGCTGTTCGCGGAAACGCTACTGCAATGTGCCGCGCAACGCTTGCAGCTGGGCTTCGGAGAGGATCGCCCGCAGATCTGCGTCGCTGGCAGAGCGAATGCTTTCCACCGAGCCAAAGTGCCGCAGGAGCGCCTTGCGTGTTTCGGGTCCGATGCCCGCAACCGCGTCGAGTGCCGATGCCGTCGCCGCCTTGAAGCCGCGTTGCTCGCGGAGTTTGTTGGCGAAACGGTGGGCTTCGTCGCGCAGGCGTTGCAGGAGGAACTGCCCGGGCGCGTCCTTGGCGAGCTGCACGGGGGCGCTCTGCCCGGGGACGAAAATCTCTTCCTCGCGCTTGGCGAGCCCGATGACCGGGATCGTCAGGCCGCTTTGTCGCAGCACCTTCTCGACCGCCGAAAGCTGTCCTTTGCCTCCGTCGATCACGAGCAGGTCGGGCGGCGTTTGCAGCGAACGGTCGGCTTTGTGCTGGGTGGCGTCATAGACCATGACGAGCGTGTCTTTTTTTGCATCGAAGGATGCGAGCCAGGCATCCAGCGCCGGAGGATTTTTGAGCACGTGTCGGAAGCCGATTGTTGCGTAGTACTGTTCGAGTGCCGGGTCGATCGTCACGTACACCTTTCCTTTTTTGACGCCTGCAAGAATCTTGCGGCTCACGAAATGCCCAAGCTTGTTGCCGCGCCACTCCGGCGCCACCAGCACAGAACGCAAGAGTGTCGGCCCGTTGTCCGGCAGCGCAAAAAGTCGGCAGCAGGCCGCGAGCGATCCGTCCGCCGTCCGAGCCAGAAGGAAATCCTTGGCGCGGATGTTGTCATCGCTCAAATCCTCGGGGTGCGAGCGGATGAATGCCGTGATGGCGGCTTCATCTGCCTTGCGTGCCTTGCCGCAGACAATGCCGCGCTCCTTCCACCGGACTTCATCGCCTTTGAGGCCCCCGGTGAGGTGGCGCAGCCTCCTGCCCACGACCTCGGCGAGCGAGGCGAAGTCGTCGATGTCGCCGCGCCTCAGCGTGTGCACGGCGAACGTGCGGTACTGGTCGGATGCGGCTTTGCCGGCGATCATCACCACCATGCTGCCCACGGTTTCCGTGCCGCCCAGGTGCGAGATGTCGTAGCCTTCGATGCGCTTCGGCGCCGCCGGGAGGAGCAAGGTTTCCTGGAGCTGCGCCAGCGCTTGCTCGGCGTTGCGAGCCTCGGATTCCCACTTGGCTTCGAGCTGCCGCGCCTTCTCTTCGGCGTTGCGGTTGGCGAGTTCCAGCAGCTTCGATTTGTCGCCGCGTTCGGGCACGCGCAATTCCACGACGCGCCCGGCCCGTTCGCACATCCATGCGCGCAAGATCGCGCCGTCCTCGGGTGGCGCCCCGAGCACGACGAGCGGGGGAATGTCGTCGGTGACGGAGTAGTACTGCGGCAGAAAGTGCGTGAGCGCTTCGGTGGCGTCCTCGGCGTGGCCCTGCAGGCCGAAGGCGTTTTCTTCCACGATGCGTCCGTCGCGCCGCCGCAGCACCACGACGTGCGCCCGTCCGGCGAGCACGGCGACGCCGATGATGTCGGCGTCTTCGCGCGACACGTCGGAGACGATTGTTTTCCCTTCCATGCGCTCGATGCGCTGGCATTGGTCGCGCATCTGCGCGGCCAGCTCGAACTTGCGGTCGGCCGCGGCCTTGCGCATCTTCTCCTGCAGCACCGCCAGTGCCGGAGCGTTGTCGCCCTTGAGCAGGCGCAGCACGGGCTCGATGATGTCCTGGCGATATTCCTCGGTCGTGATGGCGCCGATGCATGGCGCGGGGCATTGGCCGATGTGGTGGTCGAGGCAGGGTGTGGCGCGGTCCTTATTGCGGCACACCACGTCGAGCGGCAGCGACGTCGCGCCGCCGCTCTGCGGCTCGATGTCCATCCGGCAGGTGCGGAAGGGGAACACGCGCCGCAGGTCGGCGAGCATCTGGCGCACCTCCCCGGCGCTGGTTTTGGGCCCGAAGTACGTCGCGCCGTCGTTCTCCATTTTGCGCACGGTGTCGATGCGCGGGTACGGGTCGCGCGTGGTGACGCGCACGTAGATGAAGTTCTTGTCGTCCTTCATCAGGATGTTGTATTTCGGCCGGTGCTCTTTGATGAGGTTCGTCTCGAGCAGCAGCGCTGCAAGCTCGCTTTCGGTGACCGTCATGGCGAAGTCGCGCGCCTGGCGCATGAGCGCCTGCTTCCAGGGGCCGAGGGTTGGCCAGGAGGCGGGGGCGACGTAGCTGCGCAGCCGCGCGCGGAGATTCTTGGCCTTGCCGACATAGAGGATGTCGCCGTCCTCGCTGAGCCAACGGTACACGCCGGGGCCCGTGGGGGCCTTCGCGATGCGCGAGCGGATGGGGTCGAGGTGGTCGGGAAGTGCCGTCGCCATGGGACAATTCTACAGGTACACGGGCTCGGTTGTGGTTGTCTCCTCATCAACGGCGTGATTCTCGTGCATATTCGCCCCCCTTTCCCTCCCAGTCAGGGAACGGGGGACAGGGGGTTTGGGTGAAGTGAAAGCCAAAAACATTCCCATGCAGCATGGACTTCGGATTGGATATGCAAACAGCACATGGAGTAGACTCCGTTCGTGTCGCATCGGATTTCCGCCGTCATTCTCAACTACCGCACGCCGCGCGAGGCCGTGCGCTGCGTGCGCGCGATGCGGCGCCAAACCGTGCGTCCCCACGAAATTTTCGTCGTGGACAACCGTTCCGAAGATGAATCGGTGGGGTACATGCGCAACGCGCTTCGCGAGCTGCCCGATGTCCGCATCGTCGAAAACCGCACCAACGCCGGGTTCGCCCAGGGCAATAACCTCGCGTTTTCCATGGCGACGGGCGACATCGTCTTGGTCACGAATCCGGATAACGAGCTGTCTCCCGATGCCATCGAACGCATGCTTGCCGTCCTTGATGCCGAGCCGGACGTGGGCCTCGTTGCGCCAAAATTGATCCACGAAGACGGCACGATCCGCCCGTCTGCCCGCCGTTTCCCTCACCTGCTCGACGTCATCGCCAAGCGTACGGCGCTCCAGCGCCTGCTTCCGCAGCGAGTTGCGCGCTACCTCCAGGAGGAGTGCGACCCCGATGTGCGACGCGACGTCGATTGGGTGGTGGGTGCCTGCCTGCTCGTGCGGCGAACGGTCCTGGATGCCCTGGGAGGCTTCGATCCCCGGTTTTTCCTGTTCTTTGAAGATATGGATTTCTGCCGCCGGTGTTGGAATGCGGGGTGGCGTGTGGTGTATTTGCCCTCGGCTGTCGCCGCCGACCGCAAGCGCCGTTTGAGCGATGGCAGCGTTTTTTCGATGCTGACGCGCCGCGTGGGCAGGGCGCACATCAAGAGCGCGCTGCAGTACTTCTGGAAGTGGCGGTTTGCTCCGCTTCCGAGGCATTGACCGCAAGGGAAACCTACAGTAGCCTGCGTCAACCGTGCAGATGATTCCCCTCCAGACATCGGCCCGTTCTCACGAGTCTTCCCCGCGCGCGCTGCGCAGGGGCGGGCAGGTGCCGTGCGTTGTCTACGGCAACGGCGTCGAGAACATGATGCTGAGCTGCGAGGAGCGCATGCTGCGTTCCGTCTATGAAAAAGCAGGAGAAAGCACGCTTGTGGAGCTGGATATCGCCGGAAAGAAGGTGCCCGTCCTGATCCACGAATTGTCATTGCACCCCGTTTCCGACCGCTTCGAGCACGTCGATTTCTACGCTGTCGACATGAAGAAGGAGGTCGAAACGCACGTTCACGTGCGTCTGGATGGCGAATCGCCGGCTGTCCGCGACGGCGGAGGCGTGCTTGTCACCACGCTCGACCACGTCACCGTCCGCTGCTTGCCGACCAACTTGCCGCACGAATTGACCGCCAACTTGGGCAAATTGACCGATTTCGGCATGAACCTGACGGTCGCTGACCTTACCGTCCCGGAGGGTGTCACGGTGGTGGACGACCCCGAAACGATGATTGTGACCGTCCAAGAGCCCCGAGCCGAGGAGGTGGTGGAGGCCCCCGTTGCCGCTGAAGGCGCCGCGCCCGTCGATGGTGCAGCCCCGGCAGCCGGAGCACCCGCAGCCGAGAAGGACGCTAAGGAGAAATCCGACAAATAAGCCCCCGCGTGACCACCCGCTCGCCGAAGATCCGGCAGCTCCCTCCAGCGCCGCTCCGACGCCCGCTTTTGTTGCGCTCGACGGCGATCGCCGTGATCGCCAGCGTGTGTGCGGCCGTATGGCTGTTGCCTGTCTTGTTTTTGCGCATCACGCCCTACGGCGGGAGCGGCATCGTGATGGAACCAGCGCTTCCGGCGGATCCGTCGTCGCTGTTGCGGGCGCTCCAGGTTGCGCCGCCGTTCGCGCGCCGCGCGCTGCCGATCGTGGCGGTGATGGTGGAAAATCATCAGGATGCCCGGCCCTTCCAGAATGGCTTGGAGCAGGCGCTCTTCATTGCAGAATTCCCCGTGGAAGGCGGTATTAGCCGCTTTGCCGCATTCCTGGACGCGAACGATTTGCCCGATCGCATCGGCCCTATCCGCTCGCTGCGTCCGTACTTCGTTGATCTGTTGGAGCCGTGGGCGGGCTTGGTACTCCGCGCCGGCGGCAGCCCGGAAGCTGAAGAGCGCGTCCGGTCGGTGGACACGCTGACGGACATCAATGCACTGCGCGGCGAATTTTCCATCTACACGGTGCGTGACGACGAGATCCCCGCGCCGCACAATCTCTTCGCCACACGCGACAACATCGAACAGCTGCTCGACGGCCGCGATCTTCCGCTGGTGCGCTGGCCGCCCTACGACGTCAGCGTGACGCCCATGACGGGCACGTCCGCGACGGTCGTGCGTCTCAATTTCTTCAGCAGTGCGCACAATGTGCGATACACCTACGACGATGCACGCAGGGTGTACGTGCGCGTGAACGGCGGCGTCACCAGCGAGGCGATGCCGAGGAACATCGTGATTGCGGAGCTGCCGATCGTGGATGTGGGGGAGCACGGGCGGCTCACGATCCCCACCACCGGCGAAGGTGCCGCCTACCTCTTCCGCGACGGCCGCATGCAGCGCGGCACCTGGAAGAACGATATCCGCGGCAAGACCCTTTCGATCATCGGCGATGACGGGAGCCCGCTGCTACTTGCGCCGGGCATGACGTGGTTTACTGCCCTCCCCACACTCGAGCGCGTCAGTTGGGAGCAGTAGTGGTGTGTGGTCACTTGCGCGTGCGCTGCGGCTCCGTGCGCAGCCAGCGCGGCAGGAGAATGGGGGCGCGGATGCCGGGAACGCTTTCGGCAAGGGCGAGATCTTCAATGGCGATGCGCCCCAGGAACAGCCGCCGGAGATCGCCGCCGTCGGCAGCGAATTGCTCGATGGCGCGCAGGCCACGGAAGTAGACGAGTGCTTTGGTGAACGCCCCGGCGTCGCCCGTGTCGGCAAGCCCGCGTTTCAGCTCGATGGCTTTCGTCAAAGCTTTTTCCTTGGAGTATCCGAGTGTTTCCTCCGCGAACCGGCGCAGGTCCGCAAAGCCGTGAGTGAGCGCGTACGACGTTGCGAGCACGCTGCGGGCCGGGCCGAAGCGTTTTTCATGATGTGGGGAGAGCACGCGATTTTGCTGGTGGATCGCGAGGCCTTCCTGCGTGTCGAGGTACTGAGCACATCCCGTTCGGAAGAGTTGAAACGGCTGCCGCTTGCCGTTCTCCAGTGTGAGGATGTGTGTTTCGATTTCATGGGCGAGGAGCGCTGCCACATGGGTTTTGGTGAAGTGGGCGCCCGCACGCAGGTAGATGCGGTTGTCCCCGACCGTGCAGTCGGCAACGACGCCCGGGCGTACCAGTACCTTCCAGTCTTCCAGGCCGTAGAATCGCAACGCTTCCTCGAACATCGTCGCCGCCGCGCCGGTATCCATGGTGTCGCTGTCGAGTTCGCACGCTTCCCTCCCGCGCAGCTGCGCCTGGGCGGCGGTCAGCAAGACGCTTGTCGGCGAGCCGAACAGCGCCTGCGATGCCTCGGTGAAATGCCGGGTGTCGCCGCGCGAGCGCAGGAGCGAAATCCTGAGCAGCAGATCGCGGCGTTTGCGGTCGAGCAGGGTCCCGAGTGGCGATTCGTCGGGGGAGAGCGAGAGGAGCTTGCGCTCCAGATCGTCGATGTCTTCGGCGAGCGGCGGGTAGGTGAATTGCGGTTCGTAGTGCGCGTCGCGCTCGGCTGCCGCGCGCTCCTCGGCGAGGTTGAGAGGCTTTACCGCTTTGAGGAGGAGCAGCGCCCGGTCGGCCTGCGCCAGGAAGCGGTCGGTGGCGCGCAGGTCGTCTTGGATGCGCGTCGCCGCAAGCTCGGACGACGCCGGTTTCGACGGGTCGATGAGGAAGCCGCTCAAGTCGCGGCGGCCGATGCTTGCGCGGCACAGCGGGTGATCCACGTCGCCCTCGGTGACGACGGTTTGGAGGCGCTTGCCCGCGAGTGTTCCTTTGACGTGGTACGTGCCTTCGCTCGCAGGCGTCGCCGCGCCGACATCGATGAGTTCCCGCAGGAGATCCGTGGCGAAGACGCTGCGTTCTTCCTGTGCGGCGATGCGGCAGGGGATGGCGATGTGCACGCCGTCACCGGCAACATGGAACGTTTCGGTGAGGCCCAGGACGGGCTTTTGGGGCGGCGCCTCGCGCGAACGTACGCGTTCGCCGAAGAGTTCCTGTGCGAGGAGTACACCTTTCTCCGGCGAGCCGACGCGTAGCCCCTGTACGCGCGTGAGCCGCGCGCGGAGCGGTGCCAGGTTGGCGACCTGCACCATGAGGCCAGCGCGCGCGTTCACCTCGAGCAGCACGGCTCCCTGCTCCCGGTCGATCGTAAGGTCGACGGCCAGGTACCCGATGTTCGTGAGCTGCTGGATGCGCGAGGCAATGAGCAACAGCTCTTCCCACCGCGGGATGACATGCCCCGCCGTGGAGCCGCCGTGGGGGAGCGTTTCGACGAGGCGGTTGTACTGCGTGGCATGGGTCGTAATGCCCTTGGCGAGGTCGATGCCGATGCCCAGCCCCCCTTGGTGCACGTTGGCTTTGCCGCCGCTTTCCGCCGTGGGGACGCGGAGCATCGCCATCACGGGAACGAGGTTGAATACCACGATCCGTAGGTCCGGCAGGCCCAGCGGCCGGAACGGCGCAAAACATTCGTGCGGCACCAGGAGCTTCTCGAAGAAGGCAATGTCGGGCAGGCCGGAGATCGAGAAGCGCCCGTCGAGGATGTCTTCAATGGAGGCCACCATGTCCTCATGGCCGATGCGGCGACGCTTGGTATCGAGGTACTCGCCGTTCTTCGCGCGGCCGCTGAGCACTACGATGCCTTCGCCGCCGAAGCCTGCGTTGGGCTTGAGCACGCACTGGTCAGGCAGCGAGGCGAAGTCGAACGACCGCAGCTGGCGGCGGGTTTCGATGCGCGCGAAGACCTTGGCCACCGGCACCCCGCGCGATCCGAGGTAGGCCTTGGTGCGCAGCTTGTCGTCGGCGAGTGCGATGGCGCGACGGGGATTGAAGGGTTTGATGTAGAGGAGATTGCGGGCGTTGAGCCCGAGAACCCCGTTGCTCGAAAAAAAGCGCATCATTTACTCCTCGTAGAGATGGCGGAACACTTCGCGGAAACGGAAATATTCCACGATGCGCAGGCCCGTCCAGCGCCCGAGGAAGATGTTGACGATGATGGTGAGAAGCACGGTCTCCGGATAGGCGAGCAGCAGCGTCTGGAAGGCGCTCCAGCGAATCAGCGCGGCGCAGACTAGCGCCGCCGCGACGGTTTCGCCGATGCCCAGCACAGCCGAACGGAAGCCTTCATCGGACTTGAGCGACAGGAAGCTCTCCGAGAGCGTTGCGAGCATGAGCAGCAGCACGATCGTCTCGCGGGAGAAGATCCGTCCTGCCATGGCCGAGAGCCCGAGGAATACGAGCAAGATGACGCTGACCACCGTGAGGATGATGGCGATTTTCGGGACGTAGAGCAGCCGCCAGCGGCGCAGGATAGACCGCGTTCCGTACGTCGCTACCAGGATGCAAAGCAACCCCAGCAACCCTACCGTCCAGCCCAGCGCCAGGAAGCTGAGCGTCATGATCGTCGGCGTGGAGAGACCAAGCGTCGTGACGCCGACGACTTGTTTCAGAAACGCGAGGAACGTCACGATGATGGGCAGCGACAGCAGCAGGATGATGACCTCCGCCGAGACGCCGTTGGTGCGCATGGATGTCACGACTCCCGTGATCAGGTTCCAGGGGCGTAGGCTCGTTGCGGCCGCGTCGAGCACGGTGAATTCCACGGCGCGCTGGGAGAGCTGCTCGCGGGCCGCGGCGATGTCGGGCGCGGCGATGAGCACGGCGGTGGCTTCGGGCCGCGTTAGCAGGATGCTCGCGGGGTTGAGCACGGCGAACGGCACGCGCGCCGTGCGGTCGAGGATGTGCAGGTTGTTTTCGCTCATGAGCACGATGGTCTGGTTGCGCAGACCGGCGATCACTTCGGCGTCGTCCTTGAATGCGTGCTGCAATGCCTGGAGGAAGGTGATGTCGTCGCCCCAAAGCACGATGGCCTGCGCGCCGAGGAACGCTTCGCGCTGCTCGAGGAACACGCGCGCCACGGCTTCCTCCGCGCCGAATTGGGCCGCGGGAGGCTCGATGGGGATCGGGCGCAGGAACACGCCTTTCTGCGTGGCTTCAGCGGCATGCAGCGCAAGGACTCCGTCGACCATCGAAGGAGCGCCGACAATCACGAGTTTTCTGCGGTAGGCGGTGACGTGGTGCTGCGCTTCGGATCGGCGCCCGTCCGCCGTTTCGATGACGAGGCGGAAGGTGAGGTCGCCGGGGGCATCGGGGGTGTAAAGCGCCTCGATGGTGCGGCTGATGGATTGCTGGCGATCGCCGACGAACCATTGGTAGCGTACATCCTCGCCTCCGACCACGCTGATGCTCGCGTCGAGGACGAGTGTCCTTCCGACGACGATATCCGTCGGGCCGCTGATCACGGCTTGCACGGGGCTGCGTTGATCGGGCGTCTGTGCGGCCGCCGGCGCGGCGAACGCCAGGAGTGCGAAGGCCAACGTTGCGGAGCGGCGTAGCAGCATTATACGGACCGGCGATGGCGGTGGATGCCGCGCGCGGTGCGCTGCTCCTTGTAGCGCAGGAGAGGCGCTTCCAGTTTTTCGACGCAGCGGTCGACGGCCTCAATCACATGATCGCGGCGCGACTCGGCGCGCAGCGTCTTGCCGGGCAATTCCACGGTCACCATCACTTTGATGGCGTCGCGGTCTTTCTTGGTCTCGCGGCGTTCGGTCTCGATGCGGATCCTGGAACTCTCGTCCTTCAGGCGCTTGCACAGCGTGGCGAGCTTGCCGATTTTCCGCGCGACCAAGATGAGCTGCTTGTCCGTGTAGAGCATCCCTTTTTCGAAGTGTTCGATGTGCATCGAAGTGTGGGGGAAGAATGGCTGGAGCATAGCACGAATGCGGGTCTTCCGCAGGGCGCCCAAATCTGCTATACTAAGGGGATTTGACGCACACAAACACCTTCCCCGGCATGCGAGCAAGCGCGCGCGAGCGACGCCTCGTGTTTCAAGACCGTACGCCGCTCGGGCGGGAAATCCTCAATAAAACGAACGCCGAAGCGATCATCCGCGAAGCGCGCAACAGCCTGGACCGCCTGGATGCCAACATCCAGCTGGCGCAGAAATTGCGCTTTGAAGACCGTCAGAGGGCGATGGAGGACGTTCGTAGCCACTTGGCCGACATTCGCGCGCAGCTGACGCCCGGCGTGGGTACGACCGCGGCGGATCTGCTGCCGCACGAGGTGAACCTCAACCAGGCGCTCGGACGCCGCGAAACACTCGAGAAGCAAGTGAACGAGCACATCGTGCGTATCCAGGAGCTCACGCGCAACGGCGTGCACCGCTTCCTCACGGAGAACCCCGTCATCAACGGCGTGGGCGGCGTGCTCAGCACGACGTTCGGCGGCATCTTCTCGACGCTGCGCGACGTCGGCACCATCATCGGGCCCACCGTGGAATCGATGTGGCGCCCGGTGGAATCCGCCGGTTCGACCGTGCTCAACTTCCTCGCCGGCGCCGTTGGCCGCTTGAATCCGCAGATCGGCGAACAGCTGCGCGCCCGCGCCCAGCTGGTCTTGCAGCAGGAGCAGTTGCTCAAGGCGTTCTCGAGCGCTGCCAACCGCATCACCGGCCGCCAGATTGCGCCTGTGACGGAGCAGGAAGACCGCAACGCGCAGACCGAACTCCAGCAAATCCAGCAGCGCAGCGGCCGCGACGTGCAGTCGTTTGCGTCGCTCACGCTCCAGCAGCTCAGCCGCCTGCCCTCAGGCACGCCGGGCGTGCCCCCTCCCGGCGGCACCATGAACATGCGCCTGCTCGTGCAGCTCGCCGAGCTGGCCTTCCCGGTTGGTTCTGTTGCCCCGTTGGTGACGCCCGCTGCGCCCGTCAGCATCGCCGATACACTCAACGCCGCCTCGACCGACATCAATATCACGGCCGGGGGGCTCCTGACGTTGAATATCCCCACGGGCGGTGCCTTGGACTGCCCCGTGCGCTTCGGCGCCACGGCACTCGGCACGACGGCCGGAGCCACCATGAGCGTCGTCGTGACGGGCGGCAGCATCGTGGTGACGCGCGTGAATGCTACGACTGTCACCGTTCAAACGCCTTCCACCGCTACCATTGCCGTCAACCAAGCCTTCACCGTCGGCGGCGGCACCATGGGCCCTCCGCCGGGCTCACCCCGCCCCGAGAAAAACTTCACGCTGCACATCCTGCCGCGCTGACCCTTCCCTTTCTTGCGGAAATTTGGTACAATAGGATCAAACAGTCACCATTTCATACCCACATCCCCACCCGTTTATGCCCGGCATTGATACACATGTCACCGCGATTGAGGCGTCCTATAACGACGCTGCCAACCAAGGAGCCGATGCGGCCACGACCAAGACGCACAATGACCTCCTCGTGTCCCAGCGCGGCTTGGCCGCCTTGGAGCTCAACAGGATCAATGCGCGCCCCGCCCTGCGCGATCTCATCACCGCGATGGACACGCGTTTGACAGCCTTGCAGGCCGCCGCTGAGGCAGAAGGGAATGCGGACAAGCGGGTTGCGATGGACCGCACGCTTGCTGCGCTGCGCGACTTGCGCCAGCAGATCATCGACCGCGAGGTCGCCGTTGCGGGCGTGAGTGGACGAGTGACGGATACTGTGACGAGTGCTGTCACCAGAGTTGACACCTTCACCCAGGAGAACATCACCAACACCACGGGCGGACGCGCCGCTGTGGCCGTTGTCGGCGGCATCGGTCTGTTCGCTGCAGGACGCTGGCTCTGGGACAAGATCCGCGGCTACAGCCGCCGTGGAGTGCCGTCTGGACTGCCGCCTGCCACGTCCGCCACTCCGGCACGCACGACGCCCTAATGCGAGTATCGCTCGCCGGTCGATAGGCGTCTCACCCACACATCCACTCCATGACCGGAACCACTGAAACACCGGCGCATGTCGAGGCGACGATCACATCGACGATCAACGACAATGCCATCGCGGAGCACAACGTGCTCTACGCCCGCGCGCGCGTGCACGTGCTCGCGGCGGATAGGCGCCGCCTGCTCATGGACCAGATCAACAAGCGCATCGCCGCGGTGACGAGCGATTTGTCGATGCCGACCCCTGCTCGCGAGAATATCATCAAGCAGCTCCAGGGATTGCGCGCCAGCATGGACCCCGGCTTTTTGGGGTATAACCAGATCAACGATACGGTCCGCAACACGCTCACGACCAACCAACAGTACGGTGTGGCCGCCGCCGCCGGCCTGGGCGTTGCGGGCATCGCGACCCTCGGTTGGTTCCAGTGGAAATCCACCGACCCTTGGTACAAGAAGGCAGGGCTCATCGCGCTCGGCGCGTTGTCGCTGCCGCTGGCGTACGCCGGTTTCAATGCCTGGCAGGCGCCGCAGGAACGCGCGCGCCTGGAAGGTGCTGTGCGCATGCAGAGTGACATGGATCTCTGGAACCGTCTGCGTACCGCCGGCCCCGTCAACGTGTTCGGCACGGCCGACCTTGCGACCGGCAGGAACATGCTCCTGGCGTCGCCCGACACGACGTTCCAGATCGGCGGAAAATTCGTCCGTATCCAGCGCGACGGCGATGAAGTGGTGATCCTCGTGGCCAACGCTGCGGACATGCTTGGCGCGCGACGCTGGAAGCTTGACATGCTCTACGACCGGCCCACGGTTGCGACCTCGCCCGAAGGCGTTGTGTTTAACGCATTGCAGACGCAAGGCCTTCTGGAGAACCCCACGGGTCCCAACCCCACGTTCCTGCGCATGAGCTCCATGCTTGCGCGCGGCGGCGCGGGCTTGCAGCGCGAGCAGGGTGAAATGCTCTTTGGCGGACAGGCCGGAGCAAGCGGACCGTCGCTGCGGATGTACCTTGCGCAGGCCGACTTGGATGCCCTCGTGACTGCGATCGCCGCGACGCCCGGCGGCACCACAACTGGGGAAATCAACGGACGCACGGTGCAGCTCGGGCCCCCGGTGACGCCTCCCGCGGTGCGCCAGTCCATTGCCGGACGCACGATCCGCTTTACGGAAGTGACGCGCCCCGCACCCGGCTCGCCGGAACGCGGCGCCTATGACGCTGTTGACGGACCCCTCGCGCAGGGTGCGCTGACGGCGGTCGCTGGCGTCAGCAATGCCATGCTTGCGGGTTCCGCGACGCCTGGCGCATTGCCGATCCTTAACACCAAACTCAACGAGCTCAACGCCCTCGTTCCGCCCGCCATGCGCGCGAACCCGGTCATCACCGCTTTGGCCACGAGTCGCATCGCCAACTTCCTCGGCGCGCGCGTCGACGGCTCGATCTTCATCGTGCAGGGCAACGCGCAGTTCCGCCTGATCTACGCCGCTCCGGATGGCTTCAAATTCGAGGCCATTACGCTGGCTGGCGCTGAGGCAACTGCGCTGGCATATATCAACAGTGCCCCTGCGCAGACGCAGCTCGAGGTGTTCAAGAATACTGCGGACACCGCGCTGACCGGGGTGAATCCCCAAGCGACCGTCGCCGTGCAAACGGCGCTCACGACGCTCAATGCGAGCGTGCCCCTGGCCACGCGCACCAATGCGTCCATCCAGGCCGCGGCCTTGCACCGCATCAATACCCTCGTGGGGCCGCGTGCCGGGGGGAACGTGTTCACCGTGTCCGGCGTGCCCCCGCCCAGCAACCGCTTCCGCCTCGCATTCTCGTCGACGAACGGGTTTGAGTTCGTCGTTCTGTCGTAACCCCGTATACTTAACGCCATGGACTTCGTTCGTGACGCCCTGCGCGAGTATCTCTTCCTGATCCCGATCGTGGTGCTGCTGTGCTCGGAGTGCACGAAGTGGGTCATCGACGGTATGCGCAGCGGCGACTGGCACCCGCGTCCGTTCCACCCGGGAGGGATGCCCAGCTCGCACTCGGCGTTCGTCATGTCGATGCTCATCGTGGTGGGGCGCAAATTGCAGCTGACGTCGCCGGAGTTCGCGATCGCGTTCGTCTTCGCGTGCATCACCTGGTACGACGCCATGAGCTCGCGGCGCGCGATCGGCGAGCAGGCGAAGGTCTTAAACCGCCTCCAGCATTGGAAGCACTTCACCGAGCAGCTCGGCCACTCGGCGCGTGAAGTGCTTTGCGGCATGCTCTTCGGAGCGGCCGTCACGATGGTCGGCATTGGGCTCAGCTGATCACGCTCCGCCGACGCCCCGTAGGATGACGCCCACCACGTAGGCAACGCTCGCCGTGAGCGTCCCCAAGACGATGATTTCGACGATGCCCCGGATCATCCGCTGCCGCGTGACGACGCTGCGCGTGATGCCGAGCAAGAGGAGTGCAAAACCCGTGGAGAAGATGGCGCTCCGGAAGCTGTTATTCGTGCCGAGGCCGAAGACATAGGGGATCAGCGGCACGAAACCGAAGACGAGGAACCCGATGAACGTGATGAGCCCGTGGAGCAGCGCATGACCCGTTTCCGGCGCCGCGAGGCCGTGCTCCTCGCGCATCATGACGTCGGCCCAGATGTTTTTGTCGCGCGTGAGGACGGCGACGACGCGTTCGAGCTCCGCCCCGGCAAATCCTTTTGCGCGGTAGGCCTCGCGCACCTCAGCGCGTTCCAGCTCGGGTGTTTCGTCGATTTCTTTGCACTCTTCATCGCGTAAGCGCCGGTACTGATCGTGCTCCGCGCGCTTCGAGAGGAAGGCTCCGGCACCCATCGAAATGCCGTCCGCGAACAGATTGGCGAAGCCCAGGATGATCACGACGCCGTGCGAAAGGCCCGCCCCTGCGGATCCGGCGACCACTGCGAACGTGGTGATGATGCCGTCGTGCCCGCCGTAGACGATGTCCTGGATGAACGGCCCCAGCCTGTTGCCGTGGATGTCCGATGTTTGATGCTTGGCCAACTCCTCGGGAGTGACGTGGTGCGACATGCGCCAAGCATACTCCGTTCCGCGTCAACATGCAGAGGTTGTACCGCCGCTTCACGTCGGGGCTGCGTGGCGTATACTGGTGGCCTCCTTCCCCGCACTCTCCATGAAGAAAATCCCTCTCCTGCTCGGCATGCTTGGCGGCGCGTTCGCCGGATACCTGTTCAACAACACGAAGCTTCGCAACGAGCTTGCGAAGGTGAAGGACGCCGAAGAGGCCGCCAAGATCCTCGGCAGGCACCTGAGTTCCGACGGCAAGAAGTTCGCCAAAGAGGCGCAGAAGTTCGTCCAGAGCGACGAGGTCCAGGGCAACCTCGCCAGCGCCCGCAAGTACGCCGAAGCGCAGGCCAAGAAGTGGGGCAAGGAAGTGCAGGACTACGTCGAAGAAGGCACGAAGACCGTCAAGAAGCAGGCCAAGAAGACGATCGCCTCGGCGAAGAAGGCCATGAAGAGCTGAGCCTGTCTCGTTTCTCCAGCATGCGGCGGCGCAGCGATCCTGCGCCGTTTTTTGCGGTTGCTTCGGTTTACATCTTCCCTCTAGCCGAACGGTAGCGGCAGGCATAGGATGCCTCGGACGTTCCCTTTCCCCCCTGTCTATGGGCGTACAGCTTTTGTTGTCGTTGCCCGGCGCACTTGGAATCACGATGGTCGTCGCCGTCGTCTCCCTCCTGGTCGCCGCGCTCTTTCATATGGATATCCTCCGCCAGGATGCCGGTACCGATCGCATGCAAGTGATCGCCGGAAAAATCCGCAAGGGAGCGATGGCGTTCCTGCGCCGTGAATACCGCCTCATCGGCTGGTTCATCGTGTTGGCGTTGCCGTTGCTCTACATTTTCCTCGATACGGGCATCGCCGATGCGCGTTCGGGCGTCTGGGGCATGCCCTGGACTACGCTGAGTTTCCTCGTCGGCGCGAGCAGCTCGCTGCTTGCCGGGTTCATCGGCATGCGTTCGGCGACGGCCGCCAATGTCCGCACCGCCGCCGCGGGCCGGACGAGCCTGCCGTTGGCCCTTCGCATCGCAGTGCGCAGCGGCGCAACCATGGGCTTGAGTGTTGTCGGTCTCGGCTTGCTCGGGTTCACGGGGGTGCTCGCGGTGCTGCTCTGGTTTGGTGAAACGCCGTCGGCCGCCATGGAGGCGCTGACTGGCTTCAGCTTCGGCGCGTCCGCCGTGGCGCTCTTCGCCCGCGTGGGAGGAGGCATCTACACCAAGGCCGCCGACGTCGGCGCCGATCTCGTGGGTAAGGTGGAAGCGGGGATTCCCGAAGACGATCCGCGCAACCCCGCGGTGATTGCCGACAACGTGGGCGACAACGTCGGCGACGTGGCCGGCATGGGAGCCGACCTGTTCGAGAGCTATGTCGGGTCCATCCTTGCCGCGATGATCATCGCGCTCTCCACGTCGTGGTCGGTGGATCGCCATCTGTTGTTCATTTTCCCGCTGCTGCTTGCCGTCATCGGCGTCGGCGCGAGCATCGTCGCGATTCTCATCGTGCGTGCGGAGGAGGAGAGTCAGGTGCAAGCCGCCCTCAAGCGTGGCCTCATCGTGGCGGGCGGATTGCTGCTGCTCGGCGCGTTCGGGTTGTGTTGGTGGATGTTCCCGGGGGCCGCACAACTGCGCATTTTCGTCGCGGTCGCCTCGGGGCTCATCGCCGGAGTCGCCATCGGCTTGCTCACCGAGTACTACACGTCGCAGCGGTATGCGCCTGTGCAACGTTTGGCCGATAGCAGTCGCACGGGTCCGGCGACGGTGCTCATCGAAGGGTTGGCCCTTGGGTACCAATCGACCGCGTGGCCGGTGTTGTGTATCACGGTGGCCATGGCCGTTTCGTTCGCCGAGGCGGGCATGTACGGCATCGCCGTCGGAGCGGTGGGAATGCTCTCCACGCTCGGCATGGTGCTTGCCATGGACGCGTTCGGTCCCGTTGCCGATAACGCCGGAGGCATCGCCGAAATGGCGCACCTGCCCGCGGAAGTCCGCAAGCGCACGGACGCGCTGGATGCTGCCGGCAACACCACGGCGGCCATCGGCAAGGGCTTCGCCATCGGCATGGCGGCTTTCATGTGCCTCGCGCTCTTCGCTGCATTCAAGGAGAAGTCGGGCTTGAGCGTCATCGACGCCACCAACCCCAAGACGCTGATCGGCGTGCTGCTCGGCGGCGGCGTCACGTTCCTCTTCTCGTCGCTTACCATGCGCGCGGTCGGCCGCGCCGCGATGGCGATGGTCGAAGAGGTGCGCCGCCAGTTCAAGGAGATCAAGGGTCTGATGGAAGGCACTGCGGAGGGCGACACGGAGCGCTGCGTCGACATCGCCACGGCGGGTGCCATCCGCGAGATGATCATGCCGGGCATGCTGGCCATCACGTCGCCGATCGTCGTCGGGCTGCTGCTCGGGCGCGAGGCGCTTGGCGGCTTGCTCGTCGGAACCCTCGTGACGTCGATGCTCATGGGTATGTCGATGAGCAACAGCGGCGGTGCTTGGGACAACGCCAAGAAGTACATCGAAGCTGGCCACCTTGGCGGCAAGAAGAGTGACTGCCACAAGGCCGCCGTCGTCGGCGACACCGTGGGCGACCCCTTCAAGGACACGTCCGGCCCCTCGCTCAACATCCTCGTGAAGCTGATGTCAATCGTGGCAGTACTCACGGCGGGCCTCTATTCGGCCTCTGGGTTCCTCGGCTGATTCCCTTCGGATTTGACAAGAGAGGAAGGACGGCAGGACAATGCCGTCCTTTTTCTTTTGCCATGGCCGAGCTCCTCTTCGATCGATCGCGGCATCCCGACGTTACGTACGACGATGCATTTCTCGTGCCTCACAATCCCGTCGTGGAGCGCCTGTTTGCGGTAGCGCAGCAAACCGAGGTCGCCGAGCTGATGCGTCTGCATGACCAGGCGCAGCTGGCCTACGACGCTTCGGAAGCATATGTCCGCGAGCATCGCTGCCGCGACAAGCATCTTGCGGGCAGGGCGTTCGATACCTACAAAACGTTCCGTTCTGCAGTGCTTGCACTTGGCGATCGCTATCCGGAGCTGACGCGCGTGATTTCCCGCGACGAGGTGGATTTTCGTCCGCTCGACGGTGTGGGCAACATGCCGATCGTCATCGCCAACATGACCCAATCGACCGGCAAGCGCATGATGGAAGCCGCAACGATGATGGGCGCCAGCGCGGCGGTGCCTCAGGATAAAACCGACGACGAGCTGCGCGAGATCGCCGCCTACGGCCGTACGCGCGACATTCGCTACGACACGCCGATCGTCGTGAAGCCGACGACCAAAATCCATGAAATCAGGCCGCTCTTCGAGAAGCGCGATTTCGATACGGCGGTCGTGGTGGATGAGGCCGGAAAGCTCGTGGGCGTCATCAGCGAAACGGCAATCCAGCGCGGCGCCAACGAAGACTGGCCGATCGATCAGTACGTCCGGCGCGATAACCTCGTTACCGCGAACGAGGGCATTGCCAACGAGGACGCTGTGGCGCTCATGCGCGCCCAGCACGTTCATTTCCTTCCGATCCTGCGAGCCGATGGCACGGTGCTTGGCGCGCTCAGCCTCAAAAAAGCAGCGTTGCATTGGCGCTATAAGCCCCATGAAAGCGCCCAGGGCGGCCTGGCGATGATCGGTACCGTCGGCGCGATCAACCGTGACATCGGCGACCGCGCCAAGCTGCTGACGGACCTCGGCTTCGATCACATCCTCGTCGATACGGCTCATCTGGATCAGGGGCTGCAAACGTATCGCAACATCGAACAAGTGCGCGGCATCATGGATCGCTCCCGCACCGGCATGCGCTTGATCGCCGGCAACTTCGTGACCAAGCAGGCGGCCAAGGACGCCTTCGTCGCCGGCGCCGACATCGGCAAAATGGGCATCGGCCCCGGAGCGATGTGTACGACGCGCGTCGAGACTGGCGTCGGGCGGCCGCAGCTGTCCGTCGTGCTCGACGGCGCCGAAGTCGCCGATGTCATGGGGCGCGAAATCTGGGCTGATGGAGGCATCCGCTATCCGCGCGACGTCGCCCTCGCCCTTGCAGCCGGTGCGTCGCAGGTGATGGTGGGGAGCCTGGTGGCGGGGACGTACGAGAGCCCCGGCCCGTACCAGCATGATAACGGCCACATGTACAAAGAAGGATCGGGCATGGCGTCGCGCCAGGCTTCCGAGCTGCGCAAGTACCACGGCCTCGAACAGAGCATGCGCGATATTTTCCGCGACGTGATGGGGCATCGCGCCGAAGGCATCAGCGGAGCCAAGATGTATCAGCGCGAAGGCATGGAGTCGGTGACCGATATGCTCCACTGGATCATGGATGGCGTGACGTCGTCGATGACCTATGTGGGCGCGCGCAACCTTGAGGAATTCCGCCGCAATGCGCGCATCGGCATCCAGACCATGAGCGGCTATGCCGAAGGTCTGCCGAAGCATACGGTGAAGTGAAGCTGAATTGCGCTTCATTGTTCTTTCATTAGACTCGTTCCATGCAAAACCTCGCCCTTCTTCCGACGGATATTCCCGGCATTGAGCTTGCCCAGATTTCGGGCGATCACGACAGTCCTCTCCGCCGGTTCATTTTCTCGACGCCGCAGACGGCAGACATCGTCAACAAGCCGGAAATCATGGGTGTGGAGTACACGGAGAAGCTTGAGGAGGGCATTACGACATTTTTGCGCGCCTTTGGGCCGCATCGCCGCTCCGGCGATGTGATCGATCGCCATGTAAACGTTCTGCACTTCCTGCGCGGTGGCCTCAACTTTGGCATCCGCGAAGCGCTTGGTCGTGCGTACGGCTGGAATCAGCACGGATCAACCTATATCAGCAGTCAGCGCGATAAAGACGAAGAAGGGCGTTGGTATATCCGTGAGGATTCCTACCGAAAGTGCACCATCCGGAAGGGCAGCGTGGTGTTCTGCGGCGATGTGGTGGCCACCGGCGTCACGATGCAGAGCGGCCTGCGCACGCTGACGAAGATCGTGCACGAAGCTGGGGCATCCATTCGTTCCATGGTGTTCTTCACCATCGGTTGCCACAAGACTGAGAAAGTCCTCACACATTTCCATGAGGTATGGCAGAAGGAATTCCCCGACTTTGAAGGCATTGATGTCGTTTACATCGAAGGGAAGTTCCACTTGGCCGACTCGAAGACACCCGTGTCGATCAAGCTTCAGGGCACCGATTTGCTGCGACGCGACAGCGTGCTGCTCCCGGCGTTTGTACGGGCCCAGGAGCAACATCTTCCTGCGGCCTTGGAGCGCTGCACGATCTACGATGCCGGTTCCCGCGCGTTCGATGTGGAGGAGTATCTCGAAGATGTACGCCACTACTGGGGTGAAGTGCGCACCCTCGCCGAGGGCGGCATGACGGCAGCCGGCTACCTTGCCGAGCGCTACCCCGAAGCATCAGCCTTACTCAAGCAGCAGATGCAGAGTGTCGATCTCGTGCAGCTTTGCGCCGAGCAAATCAAGCGCCTTGGGTGATTAGTCGTGGGAGACGAACTCGTAGCATGGTTCGTAGTGCGTTGAGCGCATGCGCTTCTCCGCGATGAATTGCTGCAGAAGCTTGTCGATGGCATCCAAGATATCGCGCTCTCCTCGGATCTGGTACTTGCCTGTTTGGGTGATGTAGTTACGGCCATCCGATGTAATGCTGCCGTACACGATGGCTTTGAACATTTTGCGCAGCTCCGCCGCCAGCAAGCCGATCGGCTGCCCTCGGTGCAACGCGAGCGCCTCGACGTTTTCGTGGGTCGGCAGGAACGGGGTTTGGAGTTCGTCCGGGAAGTGCAGGCTCCGGTTCCATTCATGGGAATCGTCGTTGCGGTCGCGCGCATCGAAGACCTTCGTCATCTGCTGCTTCATCCAGCGCGCCACGCCATCGGGTGAATCGACTTTCACCTCATAGAGATCGCGAACGTCTTCGCCAAGGGTTGCGCGCAAAAATTCATCGATCGCTTGCATGTATCCCATGGCATCTCGATGCGCAGTGAGGATCATCGGCAGCTCCTGTCGGGAATTTTTTTCATGCAACTTCACGCCGAGCGCGATGAGAATTTCCTCCGCAGTGCCCGCGCCTCCAGGGAAGATGCCCATGCCATGGCAAATGCGGATGAAGGCCTCAAGACGCTTCTCCATGTCGGGATAAATGGCTAGGTCGGTTACGTACACATTCGGAGGTTCTGCCGCGATGATTTCGGGGGCAGTCAGGCCGATCTGTCGCCCGCGTTGTCGCTGCTGCATCAGCCCTTTCGCATTGCCTTTGAGCACTCCGCGCATCGTGCCCGGCCCGCCGCCCGTGACACCTTCGAAGTGCCGCAGTCCCAACTCCTCGCCGACTGCCTTGCAGTAATCGTAGTCAGCGGAGCCCACCGTATGCCCACCCTGACAGACGATGCGGGGCATGGTGTGGATCGCACTATCAAAAACATATGTACTCGGCGTCAGTAAGCCTGCGTTATCGGCCATTTTTTCCACAAGCGCGGATCGCTGGCCGTTCGTGACCGTGCCGGGGAAGGACAGCGATTGATAGACCATATCGCGCATAGCTGCGGCGATGTGCGCTTTGCGCAGGCTCGTCAGCCTACCTTCCATGAAGGCGTTGTCTGGAGCATTACGGAAAATAAGCCGGACACTCTGGCGGTACTTCTCTACTTCGACGCTGAAGTGTGGGTAGAGATGCGGGAGGTCATCTGTGTTGAGCATGTGGTCCTGCGCACCCAAAATACCGAGGCAGCAGACGCGAAACTGACCTGCGATAATGTGCTCGATGCCGTTGCCACGGGTTGTCAGCTCTTCGATGACATTCTCAGGGATACGGCTGAGAGGGGGGCCGTCGAAGGTGATTTCTGCCTGGGCAACCGTGCCTGCGATCTTCGGGGGCCGCATCTCGCGTGGCGTATGCACTGGCCGGTGAGCCTAGATCCTGTGCCATTCCGAGCGCAAGGCTTTTTTTGGATCATCATCCGTAGCCCGGATGTACTTGCCGTTTTGCGGCGTCTGCGTACACTTCCGTAGCGGGCGCTCCGGGAGCCGGGAACCCCTGTTCCTACCCTATTGCCCAGTTTGCTTATGTCGTCCGCACGCCGTCCTTCGAAGAGTCGTCCGCGCCGCACGAAGCGCGAGCCGCGTTTCATCGTGGTGACGGGAGGAGTATCGAGTTCGCTTGGTAAGGGCATCGCCGCCGCGTCGATCGGGGCGATTCTGAAGGCCTGCGGCCTGCGCGTGTTCGTGCAGAAGCTCGACCCGTATCTCAACGTCGACCCGGGTACTATGAGCCCCTTCCAGCATGGCGAGGTGTTCGTGACCGACGATGGCGCCGAGACCGATCTGGATCTAGGCCACTACGAGCGCTTTATCGATACGCCGATGAGCAGGCTCTCCACCGTGACGACCGGGCAGATCTACTCCGAGGTGATCTCGCGCGAGCGTCGCGGCGATTTCCTTGGCGGAACGATCCAGGTGGTGCCGCACATTACCGACGCCATCAAGAAGCGCATCCGCACGGCCGCGGTGAAGAGCGAAGCGGATATCCTCATGGTGGAGATCGGTGGCACCGTGGGCGACATCGAGGGCGAGCCGTACTTGGAAGCCGTACGCCAGCTCAAAGCGGAGCTGGGTCCGGAACGCGTGTACCACGTGCATCTCACGCTCTTGCCGTACCTGCGCGCGAGCAAGGAGCTCAAGACCAAACCTACCCAGCATTCCGTCCGCGAACTGCTGCGCAACGGCCTGCAGCCCGACATGATCCTTGCGCGCGCCGATGACGATATCCCCGCGGAGCTCTTGGAGAAAATCAGCCGCTTCTGCGGCGTGCCGCGCGAGGCGGTGATCCCCGCACCGACAGTAAAATCGATCTATGACGTGCCGCTCAATTTCCAGCAGCATGACGTTGCCCGGATCATCGGCAAGCGTTTGAACCTTGGCCGGCTGAAGCCTGACATGCGCGCGTGGGAACAGGGTATGCAGCGCTACGCAAAGGCCAAGGGGCACGTGACGGTGGCGCTCGTCGGTAAATATACGAACCTGGAGGATGCGTACCTGAGCGTCATCGAATCGCTCAAAGCCGCCGCCATTTTCCATGGCCGCAAGGCGCAGATTGTGTGGATCGACAGTGAAAAATTGGAAAAAAATGACAAGGCAACATGGGCGCTTCTGAAAAGCGCCGACGGCATCCTGGTGCCGGGCGGGTTCGGCAACCGCGGCATTGAGGGCAAGATCGCCGCCGCAACCTACGCCCGCGAGAACAAGGTTCCGTACCTGGGGCTCTGCCTCGGTGCACAATTGCTGACCATCGAATTCGCGCGGTTCGCGCTCGGCGACAAGAAGCTCACGAGCCAGGAATTCGATGAGAAACAGGCGCTCAGCCCCGAGAAGTACGTCGTGCACTTCCTCCCTGGGCAGCATGCCGGGAGAGAGAAGGGGGGCACGCTGCGCCTGGGTGCATATACCTGCGCCATCAAGAAGGGGACGAAGGCCTACGCCGCGTACGGCACCGCGACGATCTCCGAGCGCCACCGCCATCGGTATGAATTCAACCAGGCGTTCCAGAAGCGCTTGGAGGAGAAGGGTTTGGTGTTCTCCGGCGCGTGGCCCGAGACGGGCTTGGCCGAAATCGTCGAAGTGCGGGATCATCCGTTCATGGTGGGGAGCCAGTTTCATCCGGAGTTTCAGAGTCGCCCGCATCGTCCGCATCCCTTGTTTGCGGCGTTTATGAAAGCGGCTGTTCAGTAGTGTTTCTGTTTGATGGGTGAAAGCTGTCGATTTCTTTCATCATCATACCAAAGCGCTATGACCTCTCCTGTCTCGCTTCCGATTTCGTCAGGGGGCTTGGGAACCTCGTCGGGTTCCCTCAGCCCCCTAACAACCCCGTCACCCTCCTGACGGCAGCATGCTTCTCCGGAGAATGATCCGTGTGCAACCCTCATCCCACCTGTGAACAAACGGGTGCAAGCGAAAGACACTTGTCGTCGTTCCCTCGTGTCGCCTGGAAGACGTTCGTTGCGGTGTCCGCGAGCGCAGCGTGAAGCGCAGGCACCTGTTTGACGAAGCCTTCTCAGAAGAAGGCGAGGAGCCTGCCTGCGTAGCGAGCACGCGGGCAACACCGCAGAAGGTCTTCCACAGCGACGATTTTTCCTCCCACTTTTTCTAAAAAAGTGGGAAACAGTGTGGTTGCTGTTAGCAAAGAAATCAACACGCTGCGCTGCGAAGGCAGTGTTAAAAAAGGCGAGCAAGGAAATATTCTACGTTGTTGGATCCGCTCCAAAATAAATATCCTGGAGCTCCTTGCTCTTCTTTACTTCAGCGGGAGTTCCGCTGAGCACCAGACGACCCACATCGAGCACCGCGACCCTGTCGCAAATCCGCGAGATGAACGGCAGGTCATGCTCGACGATGATGACGGTTTTTCCTTCGCTTTTAAGCAAGGCGATGAGGTCCGCGACTTGCTGGGTCATCTTGGGCGAGACGCCCGCGGTGGGCTCGTCCAAGAGGAAGAGCTGTTTGCCGCTGGCGAACGTGCGGGCGATTTCAAGGAGGCGCATTTGCCCCCCGGAGAGGCTGCCTGCTTTTTTCTTGGCGTGATCGTGCAGGCCCACCATGTGCAATGTTTTTCGCACCACTCCGTGCAGGTCGCCGAGCACTTCGCGCTGTTCCTTGGGCAGCGCTTCGAGCGCCACGAGCACGTTCTCGTCGAGCGTCATGTCGCGGAAGATGCCGAAGTTTTGAAAGACGCGCCCGATGCCGATACGCGCCCGTTCCGACGCCGAAAACTGCGTGATGTCCGCTTCGCGGAAATGAATCGTGCCCTTCGTCGGCGCCAGGAAGCCTGAGAGCACGTTGAAGAGCGTCGTCTTCCCCGAGCCGTTGGGGCCGATGAGCCCGAGGATCTCGCCTTCGTTGGCGTGCAGCGACACGTCGTGCAGGATCTGCTGCCCTCCGATGGCCAGGCCGATGTCTTTCAATTGCACGATGCTCATCCGCACCAGTGTAGCCACGCGTACGGGCATTGTCTTCCCGTTGACTCCTCTTTAGAGTGCTGCCGTACTTTCTTTTCCCATCTTTTCATGCGTCGCAAATTTCTTGCTCTCGCCGCCGTCGCGATGCTCGCGGGCTGCTCGAGCCAATCCTCCGACGGAGCGATCCGCATCGGGTTCATCGGTCCGCTGACGGGCGATGTCGCCGGCCTCGGATTGGACGGCCTCAACGGAGCCATGATGGCCGTGGACAAAATCAACGCTGCCGGCGGTATCGGTGGCAAATTGGTGCAGCTCATTGCCGAGGACGGCCGTTGCGCGGGCGCCGATGCGGCAGCCGCAGCGCAGAAGCTGATGAACGTCGATAAGGTCGTCGCCGTGATCGGCGGCATGTGCAGCGGCGAAACGCTTGCCGCAGCCGCGGTCGCCGAAGCCGCGAAGGTGGTGATCCTGTCGCCCACCAGCAGCAGCCCCGATGTGACCAACGCCGGCGAATTCGTCTTCCGCGATTACCCGAGCGACGCGCTCAAGACCACCGCCATGGCGGCCTACTTCCGCGAGAAGGGCTGGTCGAAGGTCGCGATGATCAGCGAGAACACCGATTTCTCCCAGGGCTTCCGCGCATCGCTGACTTCCAAGCTGCCCGCGGGCGAATTGGTGTTCGATGAAGTGGTCGAGCCGGGCACCAAGGATTTCCGCACGCTCCTGACGCGCCTGAAGGACATGGACTTCGACGTCTTCATCCCCAACGGCAACAGCGATTCCGTGATCGGCCCGATGCTCCAGCAGCTGCGCGAAGCGGGCTTCGAGCAGGTCGCCGTGGCGCATGACGCCGCCGATTCCGTGACGATGGCCAAGGATCTTCCTGAGGCCACTGAGGGCTTGCAGGTCATCAATGTGTCGTCCGACGTGCGCGACGCGAGCTTCGCCGACGCCTTCAAGAAGGAGTACGGCGATCCGAAGTACGGCATCTCGTTCGCGGGGTACGCGTATGACGCTGCGAACGTCATCTTCGCCGCCGTGGCCGGTGGCGCAACCGACGGTGAGGGCATCCGCACCTACCTCAATGCCGTGCAGGAGTACAGCGGCGTCGTGGGGGCCTTTTCCTTTGACGACAACGGCGATGTCGAAGGCATCCCGTACGTGCTCAAGCAGTTCAAGAACGGTTCGATCGTGACGGTCGGCCCGATTGTCATGGAATAAGCATTTCGTCACCCGCGGTGACCGCCCCGCCCCGCCTCCGAAAGGAGCGGGGCGGTTTCGTAGGCGTTCTGTATACTCCGCGTGTCGTATGCAGCTGCTGGTCAACGGGCTTATCGCCGGCTCTCTCGCGTCGCTCATCGCCGGCGGCCTCGCCCTCGTCTACGGCGTTTTTGGCATCTTTAACCTGGCCCTCGGCCAGACGGTGCTCATCGGTGGCTACACGGCGTGGTGGTTGAAGCAGGTGATGGGTTTGCCCTTGGCGTTCGCTATCCCCGGCGGTCTTTGCATCGGGGCGCTGCTCGCGTGGCTCACGTTTGAAGTATGCGTGCGGCCGTTCTACAGACATCACCGTTTTCTGCCCATCGTCACGACGATCGCGTGGGGCATGGTGCTCGACGCCTTCATTTTGCTGTCGTTCCAGGAGCCGCCACGCACCATTCTCTCGGGAGCCAAGCAGGTGATCGCCATCGGCGGCGTCTCGTTTAATGCCCCGCAGGTGGCCCTTGTCGGCGTCACGCTGGCGATGCTCTGCGTGCTTGCATGGTTGCTCCATGCAACGGCGTTCGGCCGGAAAATCCGCGCCGTCGTGTCGCATGAGCATGCGGCCGTGAGCCTTGGCATCCCGGCGGGGCTGCTCAACCGCGCGCTGTTCATCGGCAGCGGCGTGCTGGCGGCGGCGGGCGGGATCTTCTTGGGGATCGATCAGAACCTCACGCCCACGCTCGCGTTTCCGCTGACCATCAAGGCTTACGCCGCCATCATCGCCGGAGGCAAGGGCAACGTGTGGGGTGCGGTGCTCTGCGCGTATGCCATCGCGTTGCTCGAACAGCTTGTCGTCGGCGTGCGGTGGTTTGACGCGTTCTACGTACCCGCGGGGTACCAGGGCACCGTGGCGTTGCTGGTGATCATCGCGTTCCTCCTCCTGCGCCCGCAGGGCATCTTCGGCTCCGACCGCCGTTTCGCGTAGCGTATGAATTTCTTCTGGCACATCCTGGCCGTCATCGGGTTCACCCTTCCGCATGCGCTCGGGTACAACGTCGTGTTCGGCCGCGGCAAAATTTTCCACTTCGGCCCCGTGGGCGTTTCGCTCGCCACCGCCTACGCCGTCGTGCTCACGCAGGCAGCCACCGGGAGCCTGCTCTGCGGCATCGCCGCGGGCGCCGCGATGGCGACGGCGCTGTCGTTCTTTTTCAGCTGGCTCGCCACGCGCCTCGACCCCGACGGCCTGGGTGTGCTGACCATCGCGGCACACCTCATGATCCTCACCATCGTGCTCAACTGGCAGGACGTCACGCGCGGCGCATTGGGCATCCCCGGCATCGGGCGCCCGGCGTTCATGCAGAGCCTCCCCGCGTTCGCACTCGTGGCACTCAGCATCAGCGCGGTGTGGGCGTGGTTCCTGTGGCGCCTCGACCGCGGGCCCTTTGGGCGCCGTTTGGCGGCCCTCTCCGAGCATCGCTGGCACGCCGAAGCGCTCGGCGTCGACCGCTGGCGCGTGCAGACCTCGGCGTTCCTGCTCGCCGGTTGCGGTGCACTCCTCTCCGCCGTGCTCTTTCCGCAGTACCTCGGCTTGCTACACCCCAACGACTATCGCTTCGACGGCTTCATTTTCTTTGCGACCGCGGTGATTGCCGGTGGGCCGGGGAGCGTGCGGGGCGTGACGCTTTCTACCGTCCTGCTGGTCGTGCTCAAGGAAAGCATGCGTCTTTTGCCGCTGCCGTTGATGCTCATTGGTCCGCTGCGGCTGGCAATCTTCGGCATCATTTTGTTCGTGGCGGTCGCCGCGCGCCGCGATACGCTGTTCCCGCCCGTGCGTCGGGTGTAGGATTTTTGCGATGAACTTGGCTTCTACCGTGCTCGGTATTCACTTCGACAACCCGACCGTCCTCGCGTCGGGGCCGATGGGGATTGTGGCGAGCGGCTGGCGCAATGTGGCGCGCAACGGCGCCGGAGCCATCACGACCAAATCGCTCTGGCTGGAGCCGCACGAGGGCCACCCCAACCCCACCATCATCGCCACCGACCGCTGGGTGATGAACGCCGTCGGCCTTTCGCAAGGCGGCTTCGAGGCAGGCAAAGCGGAGATCGAGGACTACCTACGCGACAAACCCACGCCGCTCATCGCGAATATTGTTGCGGATTCCATCGAGCATTTCGGCGCCACGGCGGCGGCCTACGCTGCGCTCCAGCCCGACATGATCGAGGTGAATATCAGCTGCCCCAACGTCGAAGACGAATTCGGCAAGCCCTTCGCGTGCTCCGCGCCCGATGCCGCGGCCGTCACCAAGGCGGTGAAAAAGAACGCCAAGAAGATCCCCGTGTTCATCAAGCTCTCGGCCAACGTCGACAGTATCAAAGCCATCGCGCTCGCGTGCGCGGAGGCGGGTGCCGACGGTTTCACGCTGATCAATACCGTTGGGCCTGGCCTCGCCATCGATTTGCGCAGCCGCATGCCGATCCTCAGCAACAAAGTGGGAGGGCTCTCGGGGTCCGGCATCAAGCCGATCGCCGTGCGCTGCGTCGCCGACGTGTACGCTGCCACCGAAGGGAAGCTGCCGATCATCGGCACGGGCGGCGTGACGACGGGCGAAGACGCACTGGAGATGATGCTTGCCGGCGCGAGCTTAGTCGGCATCGGCACGGGCATTTGGGAGCGGGGGATCGACGTGTTTCGCAACGTCTGCGAGGAGATCCAGCTGTGGTGCACCAACGAAGGCATCTGGGATGTCACCGATATGATCGGCGGCATGCATGCGACCCTTCGATCCTCCCGTTCCTGACCATGCCGGCCATCTCCCTCCAGTCGACGCTCCCCCGCACCTATCGGATCACCGAGGTCCGCCAGGAG
Organism: uncultured Candidatus Peribacteria bacterium; assembly: GCA_964488165.1. Taxonomy (GTDB): domain Bacteria; phylum Patescibacteriota; class Gracilibacteria; order Peribacterales; family Peribacteraceae; genus VMFU01. Next base: position 210,651 of record CAZATU010000002.1, on the reverse strand, counting down.
ACCCCCGATGTGCGCACGTACACGTTCGCTGGTTCGCTTGGCGCCAAGCCCGGGCAGTTCGTGATGGTGTGGATCCCCGGCGTTGACGAGATTCCGCTGGGAGTCGCGTACGACGACGGTGCCGTCACGAAGGTGACGTTCTTCATCGTGGGGGATGCTACCAAGGCGCTCGCGGAGAAGAAGGTAGGCGATCTCGTGGGGCTGCGCGGACCGTTCGGCACGTCGTATGAGTGGCGCCCCGGCCAGCACATCATCCTCGTCGCCGGAGGCTATGGCGCGGCGCCGATGTATTTCCTGGCACGCGAAACGGTTGCTCACGGCTGCACGCTCGAAGCCATCGTGGGCGCCCGCAGCAAGGAGCATCTTCTCTACATCGACGAGCTTTCCGCGTTGCCGCACGTTTCCGTGCACATTGCCACCAACGACGGCTCCGCCGGATACAAGGGCTACAACACCGATATCCTGGAGCGGCTCCTTACCAGCTGCCCCCGCGAGCCGGGCAAGCGCTCGGACCCGGGGTGCTTCCCCATCGACCAGGTGTTCGCCTGCGGCCCGGAGCCCATGCTCGTGACGGTCTCCAAGATCACCGCGAAGCACGGCATGCCGAGCCAGCTCGCCCTCGCGCGCTACATGAAGTGCGGCTTCGGCGTGTGCGGGCAGTGCGTGGTGGACCCGTTGGGCATCCGCATCTGTACCGAAGGGCCCGTGGTGAAGAACGAGGACTGCGTGGAAATCATGGAATTCGGCAAATATCATCGCGACAGCATGGGGCGCCGTGAGGATTTCCCCACCCCCGGAGCCAAGCCACCCGCCGCGCCAAAAGGGTAGAGCACAAAATTAGCACTCTTTTCCTTGGAGTGCTAGACATGGCGACGACGGCGTGCTATCCTCCTTCTTGCTCTATTTCTTTACTCCCCAATCCCATGATCGATGGTGGTTGCGGCTCCTGCGGCAGCAAGTAAGCTCCCGTATTGAGTCCCACAAAGAGAGAAGGAGCGGCCCTCGCGGCCGCTTTTTCTTTGCGACGTCGGTATTGGCAACAACAGCGAATCGTACAAAATATTCTGTCGTCAATACTGGAATTGTCGCTGCGCATGCTGTTGCGCCGCGTCAAGCATGGTTGGCATGGCTCCCGGCGCATATCGCCGCGTCAACGCCCGTCGATGGACGATTCCTGCGTTCGCGGTAGGCTCGAAGCATCTACTTCTTCCCCCCAATCCTATGTCCGGAGGTCCAAAATTTGGTGGCCCCAAGTTTGGTGGCCCGAAGTGTTCTGGCGGTCCGAAGTTCGGCGGCCCCAAGATGATCGGCGGCCCGAAATAAGCCAGCCCGTTCTTCCCTCGCGCAGGCGCGGAGTGCACCCGCCCTGCCTCAGAGGGAGACCTGCATCCAGTAGATTTTCTTCCTGCGGGAGACCCTTGGGGGCCGCAGGGTGATTTGCGGCAGAGCGATGCGGATCCGTACGGGCCGTTCGCGCGGCTCGGTGCGCTTCAGCGCGAGCGTGAGGGCGAAGCCCAGGAGGATGAACGCCATGCCCAGGAGCAGTTCGTATTGGGGCTGCGGTTCGCGCAGCGGCGACATGAGCGGAGCGGCTCCGTGCAGCGGACCCTGCACAATTGCTTGTTCGCGGATCGTGCTGCCGTTCGCGGTGAGCTGCGCACGCAGGATCGACGCCGACTCCGTGACGGTGAAGAGGATACCCAGCGCTAGGGCGGTTCCGGCGAGCGCGGCGAGACGGGGGTGTGTGTTTGACATATTCAAATAGTATTGTACATCATCCGTCGAAAATCCTCAAGACCGATGCCGCATCAGGCCTTCTGCAGCGCTTCGAGGTCGGCAACGACTTCCGTAGGGTGGTCTTTGACCGTCACCGACGGGTACGCCTTGGCGATAATGCCCTCGGGATTGATGAGGAACGACGAGCGCACCGTGCCCAGGAACGATTTGCCCACAAACGACTTCCAGCGGCGCACCCGGTACTTCTCGATAATGACGCCGTCGGGGTCCGCAAGCAGCGTGAAGGGCAGGGCGTACTTCTCCGCGAACTTCTTGTGGCTTGCCGAGGTATCGGTGCTCACGCCTACGATCGTGCAGCCCTTGCGGCGCAGCACGGCAAACTCGTCGCGCAGCCCGCAGGCTTCGGCGGTGCAGCCGGGGGTATCGTCCTTGGGGTAGAAGTAGAGGAGGAGCCAGGAACCCTTGTATTGCTCCAGCGTGCGCTCGACGCCGCTTTGGTCCAATGCCTTGAACGACGGCGCTTTGGAGCCCGCTTCGGGCATGGGCGGCAGGGTATCTTCTATGGGTTGTGTTGGGGTTGTCATGGCTGCATCATACCTGGCCCCGGGGCATCCGTCTTCCCTTGGGGTTTTGCCCCGCCATTCGCTACACTGCGGCGCATCTGGTTCTTTCTTCTCGTGGGCCCATCGTCTAGCGGTTAGGACATCAGGTTTTCAGCCTGAGAACCGGGGTTCGATTCCCCGTGGGCCTGCCATCTTGATCTCTTTATAAGAAAACAAACTCCTCCCTCATGTTGGTAAGTTCATTTTTTTGTATGGCCCCCAGGACTGTGTCCACGCCTTGGTCTTCCATCGAAAAACACCATGTACAATCACACTAAGAATTGCCAGATATCCCACAAATGACAGGGCGACAGGCCAGCCCTTCCAAAATCCAAGTGCGGTCAGAACCGCAATGATGACAGTATATTTGATGATCCGAAACCGCCGTGTCTGCGCATGCAGCATCACGTATGTTTCCCGCCGAAGAGCTTCCTTCCAGTGCATGATTCTATCGTACTCTTGCGGTGCAAAACTCCGACGCTCATGCGTTCCACCCTCGATCCTCGCGCGGTTGTGCTCTAGGATTTGCCGTGTTCCCCCTCACCCATGCCGTACCCCGTCATGCACTTCGAGATCCTGGCCGATGACCCCGAGCGCGCGTCGGCGTTCTATACCGATGTGTTCGGCTGGACGATTGAATCGTGGCCCGGGCTTGGGTGGGAGTATCGCGTCATCATGACACAGCCGAAGGATGCCCCAGCGCTCGGGATCAATGGTGGCATGATGCAGCGCAAGGAGAAGGCCCCTGAACGCGGCATGACCGGCGTCAACGCGTTCATCTGCACGGTGGTGGTGGACGATTTTGAGGCGTGCAGCGCGAAGATCCTGGCCGCCGGAGGCGCCGTCGCAAAGCCGAAATTCGCGCTCCCCGGCATGGCGTGGCAGGGATACTTCTTTGATACCGAGGGCAATACCTTCGGCATCCACCAGGAGGACAAAGAAGCCGCGTAAGATCTCGTGCTGTGCAGCGCCTTCTCATCACGATGAGCACCCTACGTCGAACTTCTCTCATCGGCATGGTGTGCGTGCTCCTCGGCGCCTGCGGAGCCGCGCCGGGCGCGACGTCGGTCGATGTTCCCGTGCTTCCGCCTGCGGCGACGGGCGGCGTTCTTCCATTGGAGGCCGCACCTTCCGAGCTGTCGCTCGCGCACTTCGCGTCGATGCGGCTGGAGGGCACCGGGTTCACGCTCGGGGACGTGCTCGACGATGCTGATACCTATGTGCGGTACGCCATCAGCTATCGCAGCAACGGGCTGCTCATCAGCGGCATCATGAACATCCCGAAGGGCGACGGGCCTTTTCCTCTTCTCGTGCTCAACCATGGATACATCGATCCGGCGGTCTACACGCGCGGCCGCGGGCTCAAGCGTGAGCAGGATGCCTTTGCGCGGCGCGGATTCGCCGTGATCCACCCCGATTACCGGGGCCACGCGTTCTCCGATTCGAGCCCCAACCACGGCGAGGTGTATGACGGCGCGCTGGAATACGCGATGGATGCGCTCAATGCGATCGCCGCCGTGCGAGCCGCGCAGATTCCCCGCGTCGATGCGTCGCGCGTGGGGATGCTGGGGCACTCCATGGGAGGCGGCGTGACGCTCGCGATCCTTACGGCGCACCCCGAGGCCGTCGCGGCCGCGGTGCTCTACGCGCCGGTGCACGCCGACGTCTGGGAGAATTACAGCCGCTGGCAGTCCAAGCGCGATCAAGAGCGCGATGCGACTGTCGCCGCCTTGGGCACGCGCGCGACGAACCCCGCCGCTTGGGCGGCGCTGTCGCCGCAATCGCTCCTGGGTGCGATACGGGCTCCGGTGCTGCTCTTCCAGGGCACGAAGGATGCCGATGTCCCCGAGGCATGGTCGGATGATCTGGCGGCCCGCCTGCGTGACGCCGACAGCGACGTCGAGTACGTCGAATACCCCGCCGAAGGTCATGAGTTCGCCACGCAGTGGCCCGACTTCATCGAGCGCAGTAGCACGTTCTTCGCCGAGCACCTGGCCGAGCCGTTCGTTGCACCCATGGACCCTTCGCGCATCATGCTCAAGCCATTCGGATTCCTCGTCGATCCGGCGACGTCGCCGGTGCAGCCCGAACGCTTCAGCGGCTACCACACCGGCGCCGATTTTGAGGCACCCGAAGACGGCGCGCAGCCGGTCCTGGCCGCCTGCACGGGGCCCGTCGTGGGGCGACGCACGGCCGACGGTTACGGCGGCGTCATCGTGCAGCGTTGCCTGCGCGCGGGGCGGCCCGTCACCGCGCTGTACGGGCACGTGAGCCTGACGGACGCGCCGGCAATCGGGAGCATCGTGAGCGCCGGTGACATCATTGCCCATCTGGGCATCGGGTTTTCCGACGCTACGGACGGCGAGCGTCCGCACCTTCATTTCGCCGTGCATCGCGGGGACGCCGTGGAGATGCGCGGCTACGTGCAGCGCGAAGCAGACCTGCGTTCGTGGATCGACCCCGTGACGCTCTTTTAGTCGACCCAGAGGAGCAGGCTCTTTAAGTAGTCGGTTTCCGGGTGGAACAGATTGACGGGGTGGTCGAGGGCTTGGCGGTGGCGCTGCACGATGCGCACGCTGCGCCTCGCTTGGCGCGCGGCATGCACGACGATCGATTGGAATTTCGGCACGTCGATGTGGTACGAGCACGAACAGGTCAGCAGCAAGCCCCCCGCGGGGAGGTGTTCGAGGGCCATGCGGTTCAAATCGATGTACGCGCGGCTGGCTTGCTCAATATCGTCGGAGCGTTTGGCGAAGGCCGGGGGGTCGAGCACGATGAAGTCGTAGGCGCGCGGGAGGGGCTTACGGCGGAGGAACTCGAAGGCGTCCTGCACGGCGGGGTTCATCTGCTCCGCGGTGAAGCCGTTGAGCGTCGCATGCTCGCGGGCGCGGTCGAGCGCTGCGGCGTCGTAATCGACGGGGTCCGCGGCCAGCGCGCCGCCTTTGAGAGCCGACACGGAGAAGCCGCCGACGTAGCTGCAGCAATCGAGCACCGTGCGTCCCTTGGCATGGGCGCGCACCAACGAGCGCATCTCGCGCTGGTCGAGGAAGAGCCCGGTTTTCTGGCTGCCCGCCAGCTCGATCAGGAAATCGATGCCGCGTTCGCGCACGGCGATGCGGGTGGGGCCTTCGCCGCGCACCCAGCCCTCGACGTCCGTGAGACCTTCTTTTTCGCGGGCGGTGCTCGTCGATTTCTCAAACACCTTCGCGCAGCCCGTGCACTCCTGGAGCGTCTTTACCAGCCAGGGGCGCATGGCCTCCATGCCGAGGGTAGTGAGCTGCAGCACCAGCACGTCGGCGTACCGGTCCGCGATGAGGCCCGGAATGCCGTCGCCCTCGGCGTTGATGAGGCGCAGGGCGTTGGTGTCCTCGTCGACGAAGAGCGCGCGTCGCAGGTCGACGGCTCTCTTGATGGCGGAGCGCAGCTGCCCCATGGGTTCGCTTTTTTCCCAGGCGATGGCGCGCGCGCAAATGTAAGCCTTGCGGTTGAGCGTCGCGTAGCAGAGGAATTCATTGGCGGCGCTGCGCACCTCCACGATCGCCCCGTCGGGGGCGTCGGGGAACGATTCTACGGCGTCCTGGAAGATCGCGTGATGCTTGTGGCGAACGTGGATGTCGCGATCGGCCTTGAGAACGAGGGTGGGGTAGCCTGCCATGCACGCGCACGGTAGCAGGCGGCTTACGTCTGGGCGAGCAGCCAGGCGGAGCGCGCGAGCGCCCCCGCGCCGACGCAGAGGCCGGCGATCGCCGTGTTGCAGGCGAGCGAAACGGCGGCGAACAGGAGCGTGAGGCCCGCGGATGGCGGCATGCCCATCCGTTGTAAAAAGAGCTGGTAGACTGTGCCCTTGCTCACGATATGCAGCGTGGTGAGGCACAGGGAGGCGGTGAGCAGCGCGCTTGCGCTCTTCGCGTCGACGTTGCCGGTGGCGCCTAAGGTCAAGCCTGCGGCAGCGGCGGCAAGGAAGCCCATCAGCGGCTGCGCCAGGCGGCGGGAGTGAGCAGCACGAGCACGGTGAAGACTTCCAGGCGGCCGAGGAGCATCAGCCCGGAGAGCAGCCAGATCGCGCCCGTCGAAAAATGTCCGAAGTTGCCCGCCGGGCCCACGGCCGCGGCCAGCCCCGGACCGATGTTGCCCAGGTGAGCAATGGAGGCGCTGAACGCCGTCACGAGATCGTAGCCGTAGCCGGCCAGCGCCACGCCGCCGAAGAAGAAGATCGTGAAATACAGCAGCAGCAGGCCCATCACCGAGGAGACAACCGCCTGTTCGATGGCGCGGCCTCCCACTTTGACCGTCGTGATGAGGTTCGGCCGGGCCAGTTTCAGCAGCTCGTTATGGATGAATTTCCAGCTGATGATGTGGCGCAGCACCTTGGGGCCTCCGCCGGTGGAGCCGGTGCAGCCGCCGATGAAGTAGTAGATGCAGAGGATACCCAACGCCGCCGCCGGCCACTGGACGAAGTCCGTCGTGGCGTAGCCCGTCGTGGTGATGATGGTGGAGACCTGGAAGAACGCGATGCGCAGCGCCGTCCAGGGCGACAGATGCTGGGCCGCCCCGATGATGCAGGCAATGATCGCCGCGCCTCCCAAGGAAATCAGTGTGTACACGTGCCATTCCGTATCCTTGAGAAGCGCGCGGACGTTGCCTTTCCAACACACGACGTATGTCAGCGCGAAGTTCACTCCCGAGAGCCACATGAATATGGCGATGATCCATTCGGCCATGGGGTTCTGCAGACCCGCGACGCTCGTATTATGGATACCGAAGCCGCCCGTGCCGACGGTGCCGAAGGTGTAGCACAGCGCATCGAAGACCTTCACGCCGGCGAGAACGAGCAGCAGCACTTCAACGACCGTGACCGCCAAATACACCGTGTAGAGGATTTTCGCGGTCTCGCTGACACGAGGCACGAGCTTGTCGGCTTTGAGCGGGCCGGGCGATTCCCAGCGGAACGCCTGCATGCCTCCCACGCCGAGCTTGGGCAGGATCGCCACCGCGAGCACCACGATGCCCATGCCGCCGAGCCAGTGCGTGAATGAGCGCCAGAAAATAATGCCCTTCGGTACGATTTCCACGTCGGTCAGAATGCTCGCGCCCGTGGTCGTGAACCCCGATACCGCTTCGTAGAAACTTTTCGTCCAGTCGAGCGTGACGGGGCTCCCGTGGTTGCCCATGAAGTAGAACGGCAGTGCGCCGAACATGCACGCAAAAAGCCAGGAGAGTGAAACGACGGCGCAGCCTTCGCGCATGCCGATGTTGTGCACGTCCGCGTGGCGGAACGTCGCCATGCAAAGGGTGCCGACGGCGAGCGTGCCGAAGCCCGCCGATGCGAGGGGCATCATACTTTCCCCGTACCACCACGAGACGAGCGAGCAGCACGCCATGGCGATGCCGATGCTCATGATGACCGGGCCGACGATTTTGAGAACTCCGCGGATGCGCATGGTTAAAAGAGGGAACGGAAGTGTTCGGCATCCGCGTTATCGATCATGAAGAGCACGCGGTCGCGGACTTGCAGAATGAGATCGTTCGACGGTTGTAGGAGTTGTTGGTCGCGCAGCACGCCCAGGCAGCGCGATTCGCCGCACTGGACGTCGCTGAGCATCATCCCCGCCAGGCGCATGTTCTGCGTCACCAGTACTTCCATGCATTCCGCCTGCGTGTATTCCAGGATCGACCGCGAGATGATCGTATCGGCCTGGTGATACTTGAGGATTTTGTTCGCCGTGACGATCGCGGGGTTGAGGAAGGTCGTCAGCGGGATGGCCGAAACGAACGCGGTGTGTTCGGGGTAGCGCACGAGCGCCAAGGTGAACGGTGCTCCTTCGCGGTGGGCGACGGCGCAGGCGTAGAGGCTTTTTTCAAAATTGGGCGAAATACCGATGAATAAATCGACGCCTTCGAGGTTCCCTGTCCGTACGAAATGGGGCGTGGACGGCGCGTCCAGGAGCACTTTGAACGGGTAGCGCGCGCTCAACGCCTTGGCTTCCTCTTCCTGCTCTTCGATGAGTTCGATTGCGCCTACGCCGCGTTCCTTGAGCGCGAGCCCGAGGTCGCCGCCCATGAAGCGCGTCTTGTAGCCGCCGCCGTAGATCATGACGCGGTTGATGCGGCTCGTGCCCGCGGCAAGGCTGCGGTGCAATTCGGGGAGCTGCGCCGTTTCGCAGGCGAAATAGCCGTAGAGGAATTCGTTCACAGTTGCTTGCGGGTCGAACGCCCGGAAGCCGCCCACCTGGGCGCACCCGAGGGGTTGTGTGGTGCTGGGTAGGGAGATGTCGCCCAGCGTCTTGCCGTAGTGGGAGGAATTTTTCCCGAAGCCAAATTTCACGACCGTGATTTTGCGGTCGAGGAAGTATTTCACGTCGGCCATGCCGGGCAGGTCGACGAATTGCAGAATTTCCTGCGTGAGGCTGTCGCTGGTATTGACGACTTCGTCGACGCCGAGTTCTCGCAGGGAGAGCATTTTGTCCTGCCCCATGAATTGGGCGTCGCTGATACGTGCGATGCGCCGCGGCACCCCGGCGAATTTGGCCAGTGTGCAGGCGATGATGTTCGTTTCATCGTGGTCGGTGAGCGCGAGAAAGAGCTGGGCATCCTTGAGGCCGCTCTCGGCGAGCAGTGCTGCGTCGGTGCCTTTTCCTTCGACTACCCGGATGTCGAACTGATCCTGCAGGGCTTTTACCCTGCGTGCATCATGCTCGACGATGGTGATGTCGTGGCCTTCTTTGCAGAAGTATTCGGCCGTGAGCGCGCCGACGCTGCCGCCGCCAACAATGAAGATGTTCATAAAAAAATTGAGGAAAAACAAAAAGCCCCGGCGGGGGACCGGGGCGAAGCGAGGGGTGTGTACAGCATTGGCGGGGAGATTTCAAGAGTCTAAGGGCCGGTTTTGCTCGGGGAATGATCCGACGCAACGGGATCTTTTTCTATGGCTTACATTAGCCATTGGGGAATACTTGCTTCACGCGTTCGTGGAGCACGCGGAGCGTGCCGAGCAAGTAGCCGAGGGCATCAATATCGTCCGTATCTTCGGGGTTTTGCGATGCGCGACGGTATTCTTCCGTGATGCGCGCGATGTCGGCGTCGATCGTGGCGAATGAGCCCGCGCCCATCCGGTCGGCAATGCCAATGGCACGGCGTTGCACATCGATAGTGGCGGCTATTTCGCGGGCGGCATGCTCGCGGATCACTTCTTCCAGGCCCGTGACGCCCAGGTTGCGCGCCGTGCGGATGGCGGCGTCACGCTCCTTGCCGTATTGCACCGAAGCGATGTTATAGACAGTTTTTACATGCTTTTCGGGTTTCTGCCGGATGGCGGCGTTGCCGTAAGCAGCATTGATATCGCCCACGATGAGCGGATATTTCTTTTGTGTTTCACCGCCCGCCCATGTTATGGAGTCATCTTCTGCGAGCGAGAATGTACGCATGCGCCGAGCGGGTGAGGTACGGTCGAGTGCGTAGGCGAGCACGGCAATGGCGCGCGCATCGGCAGTGCTGATGCCGAGCGTCGGAGCCACGCGGTCGGCGATTTCGGCTCGGATGGCATCGGCGCGGTCCTGGCTGATTTCCTCACGCTTTGCCCCTGGGAGCGTTGCATCAGCCGGAGCCCCACCAACCAAGAACGTGGAGCGTAAGTCTGGGGGTATCTCACCTCCCATGGCCTTTGCGAAGCCGTCGACCAAGGGCGTCAGGGGGTAGCCCAAATGATGCGTAGCGAAAAGCGTGGCTAGTGCATCTGCCCGCTCGGGGCTCATGCCGCCTTCGTCGGCGAGCACGGCACGGCCGAAACGAACGCTGTTCACGCCATGACCGATGACCCGTCCGACGAGGTGTTGCTTCACGGGATTGTCGGTGGCGCGCAGGCCGGCAAGCACGTACTCCGCCATCCGATCGGCTTGATCCTTGGAGGCGCCCATCGTCACATATGTCGCCGTGTACTCGTCGGCTGCTGCTGCGAACTCGTCTGCCTGTAAGACATCGGTTCGCCCTGCGTAGCCGCGATCATGCAACTCAATGAAGAGGCGCAATGTTGAGGCGAATTCCGCAGGAATGCTGCCGGCATTGATCAGCTGCGTCAGCTGGTCATGATGTGAATCAAGGTGCGGAGCGACGCCCTGGGGGTAGTTCGGGCGCTCGGGCGAAAAGCCCTCGCGGGGCGTCATGGACGCGGCGAGCACTTGGTAGCGTTCGCTGTGCGCAAACGGCAATGAAGGCGTGTTCATGGCCTTTGGCGGGGGGAGCGACAAGATGCGATCAATGGCGACACCGGCGACACCTCGTGCTTCCAGCAGCGTTTCCAGGACGTTTCTGTCATCCGAAGAGAGCGTCTCCAGGGCCGTTCGCACATGGATCGCTACAGCCAATCGCCGTTGATTCAGCGGGGTTTCTCGCTGCTCGAGCGATGCCATGGAATCCGCCAGTATTTCCAGAGCGTTCATGCCGGTGGTGGAGCGATCAATCGGTTCCATACAAATGTTGTTAAGAAATAGAAACCGATTTCATGCTATGTTCTGTTGATGTCGAAAAGGTGGCTCTTTGCAGCAAAATATTTCCACTTCCAGTGGAATAGGAATTCACCTATAATGTGAATATGTTCTGCTTAGATCCACTGACGCCGCTTTTCAACGCCACGGTCGAAATCGTTGCCGAGCATCCCGGCATTTCCATCGCGGACGTCCGCAAGCGACTCAAGCAGCACGCGGGCATCGATGTGTCGCTGCAGCATGTGTACCGCACGGTGACGCGCCTCGTTGAGGCGCAGATTCTGATCAAGCGCAAACGCCAGTTGTCGCTCAACCTACTCTGGCTTTCTCACATCGAACTTTTCGCCCAGAGCGCCAAACAACAATTGCTCGAAGGCGCTGACGTGCATGCGCTGTCTTCGCTCGAAGAGGGCAAGCGTGTCACGTTTTCCGCCCGGTCGATGCGCGAGATGCAGGCCGTGTGGCACAACTTACTCATTCAGCTCAACCGCATCGTTCCGGCCGCCGAGCGTCGGGAACTGCACAAGTACTACGCCCACGCGTGGTGGCTGTTGCAGGACAAGGGCGGGGACGCTTCCTTTTACGAGCGCATCGCGGCGCGCGGGGTTGCCTGTTCCTGGCTCATCGGCAACGACACGTTTCTCGACCGCCGAGCCATGGAGCGTTTCAAAAAAATCTTCGCCATCGCGCTCACCGATCATTCGCCGTTCCCCAAAGAGGGCTACAACCTCAACGTCTTCGGCGCGTACGTCGTGGAATGCGTCTTCCCGAAGGCCATCGCCGATCACCTCGTGCTGCTGTTTCGCAGCGTGCGCACGGCGCGCGATTGGGACGCTGCGGTGTTTGAGAACATCCTTGATATCCCCGCGCCGTTTACTGTTTCCGTGACATTGTCGCAAGCCAAGGCCGACCAATTGCGCGCCAAAATCGCGCGTCTCATGCCAGGCGTCGCGCTGCGGCAGGCGAAGCGCCCGTAACGCTTGTGTTTGGCGACGGTAGGGATAGCCTGTCGGCGCATGCGACGCGCCTTCCTCACCCTTCTTTTCTTTGCGGGTTTTGCCGCTCCGTCCTTCGCCGCCGCCGCGGTGCCGGTGCACGTGTTTGTCCGCGAGGGCTGCGGCCATTGTCGTGATGAAAAAGCGTTCCTGACCGATCTCCAAGCCCGCAAGCCCGATACGGTCGTGGCATTGCACGATATCGCCGACGCTGCCGAACGTGCCAAGTTCGACCGCGTCGTGGAGCTTTTGCAGCTTTCGAAATCCACGCCGCTCACCGTCGTTGGCGGACGCGTGCTGCAGGGTTTTGCCACGCCGGAATCCACGGGCGTGCAGATTGAATCGATGCTTGCTTCGGCAGCGGACGACGCCCCGACGTTGGACGACGTGCTGTCCGGCAAAGCCCCGGCATCGCTCTTCGGTACCGCGAGCGCCTGCGATGAAAGCGGAGAAAGCCCGTGCACGGTCGACGCGTCGTCGTTTCTGATCCCCGTGCCGTTCGTCGGCACCATCGACGCGCGCCGCTATTCCCTGCCCATTCTTGCGGCCATTCTCGGTACCATCGACGGCTTCAACCCCTGCGCCATGTGGGTGCTCGTCACCTTCCTCATCGTGCTGCTGCAGCTGCCGAACCGCCGACGCGTATGGCAGATCGCAGGCCTGTTCGTCATCGCCGAAGCGGTGATGTACTACCTGATCTTGAACGTGTGGTTTACGACATGGGATTTCATCGGCCTCGACGGCATCGTGACGCCGCTTGTGGGGCTCCTCGCCATCGGCGGCGGCGGCTTTTTCCTCTGGGAAGGGATCTATTCTGACGGTACCTGCAAAGTCACCAACCTGGAACAGCGCCGCAAAACGCATCAGAAGATCCGCGATATCGCGGCTCGGCCGTTCACCCTCCTGACGGCGATGGGCGTTATCGGCCTGGCGCTTTCCGTGAACATCATTGAGTTCGCCTGCTCCATTGGCATTCCCCAGGCATTCACCAAAATCCTCGACATCAACGGACCGTCGTTCCTGCTGCGCCAAGCGCTGATGGCGATTTACATCGCCGGGTACATGCTCGACGATTTCATCGTGTTCGGACTCGCCATTTGGAGCGCCGAGAAGATCCACGCCACCCACAAATACGCCCGCGCTTCCAACGTGCTCGGAGGCATCCTGATGATTGGCCTGGGGCTTTTGCTGCTCCTGCGCCCGGCGGCGCTCATGGTGCTCTGATCAGAGCTTGCGATGGTCGAGGCGCTTGGTGATCGCTTGATGCAAGCGACGGTATTCTTCGAGCTTCTGTTTGTAGCATTGTTCGAGCGACGCCGGCGAGAAGATCCCTTCCTCGGTGACAACGTGCGTCACCTGCTGGAGGGGAAGGCGGTCATGCGAAAATTTGATGCGCTCAAAGGAGATTGTTTTTTCGGGGTCCGCCACCGTCCGTACGCTCTTGAGGGTCTGGTGAGCGATGCGCGTGTCCCAATAGCTGAATTTGTTCGTCGTGATCAGGAGATAGACGGGAATATTAGCGACGTTCATTTCCGAGACGACAGCTTTGGTACCCGGGTCGACAATGACGTGCATGTCTTTCTTGAGCGTGACGCCACCGATGAACATGCAGGTGATATCCATTTCGATGCAGCCGAGCATGTATTCGGGCACTACGACAAAGGGAATTTTGCGGCGGGTAAGATCCTTGGCGATTTCCAGCGTGCGGCTGGCTTCCTGCTCAGCGATGATGACGTCGAATTTCTTGTGCGTATGCGAAGCGGCCTCCAGCGCGTCTCGCACGCTGCGACTGTTGCTGTGGATGAGAATATGCGAGTGGTTTGGGAGTGCCGCCGCCATATTCTTGGCGAGTGCCTTGCCTCGCTCGGCAATGTCGCGCTCGGCCGCATCAATATCTTTCAGAAGTATGCTTTGCAGGCTTTCGAGCGTTCCCTTTGAGTGGCACAGGTGCGATTCGACAAGTTGGTCGAGGTAATTTTGAATGATGGCCATGCGCGGCTTCATATGCATGAACATGTCGTAAAATGCGTCGAATTGCCGGCACATGTCCTCCGCGGAGCGAAATTTGGTGAATGCGAGCGCCTCGCGAAGGCAGGACAGCATTTGAGAGCATGTTTCGCGCGTGCCGCGTTCCTGCTCCAGCCGGATAAGCAGGGCATTGAAGTGTGTCCGTGCATTGGCGAGCTGCGCGTTCATGGGCGGAGGTAGGCGATGGCAAGGTAGGCGTAACTTACGAGGATGCCGCCGATGGAAATCGGCACGCTGTAGAGCATGTAGGTTCCATTACTGAGCTTGTATCCCGCTTTGCGCGCCGTGCCGACCGCAACGATATTCGCCGAAGAGCCGTACGGCGATGCCAGGCCGCCGATGACAGCGCCGAGGCACAGCGCCCACCACAGCACTGATCCGTCGGGGAAGATGCTTTGCTCTTGGATCGAGCGGATGATGGGGATCATCAGCGTGACAAACGGCACGTTGTCGACGATTGCCGAAATCACGGCGGTGCTGACCAAAATAATCGCCAGCAACGAAGCCGGATGCGCGGTTATTGCGACGATGCCGTTGGCCATTTGCTCCAGTACGCCGGTTTGTTCCACTGCCCCCACAACGACAAACAGCCCGCCGAAAAAGAGCAGCGTTTGCCATTCGATGCCGCCAATGATCGTGCTGAAGGGCACGCGGTGATGTGTGGCGATCATCGCGCCCGTCGCACCGATCATCGCAATGAGCCCGGGGGAAAGGCCGAGAGGCTCCGCGGCGATAAATGCGCCGATGGTGAGCGCGAGGCAGGCGATGGCGATGCGCAGCAACGTGACGTCGAATGGCAGGCTCTTGAAGCGGTTTTCCACGTTTTTCAGGACAAGCAGGTTATGGAGCACTTTGACGAAATCGGTTCGAATATCCGCGAACGATGTTTTGTCCGTCGCCCAGAGGAAGAACGTGGTAGCACAGGCGATGATGACGACGGGGATGCCCAGATTGATCGTAAAAGATGTCATGCCAAGATCCGCCGCGGAGCCCACAATGGTATTGACGGGGTCGCCGATGAGCGTGAGCAGGCCACCGATATTCGCTGCAATGATTTCACCGATGACGAACGGGCGCATGTTGAGGCCGATGCCCTTCGCGATTTCGATCGTCAGTGGCAGCATGATGAGAATCGTCGTGACGTTATTGAGGAACGACGACAGCACCAGCGTATTGGCCATGAAGAGCACAAAGATGAGTAGCGGCCTGCCTTTTGTCAGCTGGAGGATGACAATGCTCAGCCATTCGAAAAGACGAGCTTTGGCAGCTACTTCGACCACGATCATCATGCCGAAGAGGAGCGTCAGCGTATCAAAATCGATCATAGCCAACGCGTCATGTTGATCGATACTGTGCAGGAGAATCAGCACGAACGCGCCGATCGCCGTGATGAGCGATTTTTCCGTGAGTTCGAGCAGGACTCCGGCGAAGACGAAGCCGAAGACCACGATCGGCAGCCAATACTGGATGAGGTTCCCAGTATCCATAGCCGTGAGAGGCCGGACCGTTCTATTCCTGCTGCCTCGTAGGCGCAAGAGGATTTAACATCGGATTGTTTATTGTCTTAGAAACACAATTTCTCGGGCTTTACAACAATCGCGCCGAGGCGAAGAGCACGCCGAACGGCACGCACCAAATTGCCAACCCTTTGTATTGGGAGATTTCGACCTCTTCCGGGATGTCGTAGTTCTGGTTGCCGCGGTTGCCTTTGAGGGGGCCGAGGTCGACGAAGCCCCTGTCGGTGCCGCCATTTTCATCCACGGTGAGGTAGACGTGCAGCGCCGGTCCGTTGGTGAGCAGAAGGTCGCTGAGCCGCAGCACGAGCGCGCCGTCGCGCAAGCGCAGGATCGCAGCTTCTCCCGCGCCTTTGTGCAGGGCGTCGCCGTCGCGCAGGGCGCCGTGCGCAAGGATAGCTGTCTCCTGCTTCGGCGCCGGGTCATTCGTGCGCACGGCAGGCATTTTTTCCTGCAATGTGGCGAAGGTACGCACGGTCTCCTCGCGCTGCTTTGCTGGCATGCGTTCCATCTGCTGCGGCGTGAGCTGTTCGATGCGCTGGAGGAGATCGCGTTCGGCGTCCGTGAGTTCCTGCCCCGGCGACGCCTCATTGATCGTCTTGTCGAAGAAGAGGGGGCTCAGCAGCCACCAGCTTCCGCAAAGAACAATGACGGCGGCAATGCCGATCAGAACGTTTCGGCGCATGCCAGACAGCCTAGCAGATCATCCTTCGCGTGTCGTGTCTGCGTCTTCCCCAAGGCCCCAGACGCCTGGATCAATGAGGCGGAATTTGCGCACGAGCGCCGTATACAGAGGGCTGCGCGCGACGATCGTGCGCATGGGGCCGCAGGCGAACGACCATGCGCTCAGGCGCGCCATGCGCAGGCCGAGCCACGTCGTGAGGGCGCGGCCGAAGGCGGTGCTGGGCTTTGCATGCAACGGCGGCGGCGCAGCGCAGGGGTGCAGCCCGTCTTGCAGGGGTTTCGGCGTGTCGATCTGCTTCCAGCGCAGCGCGTGCCACACTCCGCGAGTCACATATTCGCTCGCTTTGAGGCATGGCGCATATCCGTGGCGTTTCGCATCCGCGAAGATCGCGTCGATATCGCTTTGCCCATAGGCTCCGTCTCGGCCGATGCCATTGCGGTACGACACCACGAACGTCGGTTTTTTTCCGTCGATGAGGGGGGCGAGGTGCGCGTTTTCCATCGTGCCGTCGGGGCGCAGCGCATGATTTTCGATCAGCCGATAATCGAGATGCGGTTCCATGGCCGCGAGGCCGTAGCCAAAGTAGAGCTCGGGCGTGTGATGCAGTGGGTCGTAGAGATTCACGCCGAATTGCTTGCCGCCGTTTCTGGCGATGTGCGAGCACTCTGCGATGACCGATGCGATGGAGTCCGTCCGGAAGCGCAGGATATCGGCAACGGCGCGCTCGCCCCGGAAGCCGTTTCGGGCCAGAGGTGCGCCGTGACGCCGCATAAACGCCGCGTCACACCATGCGCACGCGCAGCCGAACGGGGGAAGAAAATCGCTGTAGGCCGCCACGGGAGGCATGCCGAAAAGCATGTTGTCGATGAAGATGCCGTCGACGTCTTCGGCGCACGCCGCGGCGACCCGCTCTTTGAGTAGCGTTTGCGTGGCCGGCGCATTGGGGCAGATCAAGCTGCGCCCGCGCGCGTAGGGTTGCATCCGGCCCAACGCGTCTTTGCAGAAGAAATCACACTCGGCAAAGTCGTTTGTGACCACGTTGAATCCTTGCACGTAGGCGTGCGTCGCGATGCCGGCATCCCGGAAGCGCGGCAGGGCATCCCGCAGGAACGTGCGCTGCTCCCGTTCGACGGCGTCGCCGAAACCCCAGGAGAAGGTGACCCACATATCCGTGACGCCAAGCGTTGCCCGCAGGTGGTGGAGCGCGGGCGCATCGTAGAGCTCCAGGAAGCTGCGCTCGTCGATGCGGCTGCCGTCGCCGTACTTCAGGCGCGTCATGCGGATGGTGTCCGGCCCCGCCCAGGCGTAGAGGCCAACTCGGTTTTCCGTGCGGTGCGGGCGCTGGGGCGGTACCATGGCCGGCGTATGGTAGCACCCAACCACCTCACGGCATTGCGTATGCTGCTCACCCCGGTGGGTGTGGCGGCGCTGCTCTTCCCTGTGCCGCATGCGATGGCGATTGCGCTTGGCGTCTTCATCGTGGCGGCGATCACGGATGCGCTCGACGGCTACATCGCTCGCAAGCATCGCCTCCAGAGCGACTGGGGCGCGTTCCTCGATCCGCTAGCGGACAAACTGCTCGTGCTCGGCTATGCCATCGGCTTGCAGTATCAGGAGGTGATTCCCGCGTGGATCGTGGCGCTCACCGTGGGGCGCGAACTGCTTGTGGACGGGTATCGCAGCTACGCCTATGCGCGCGGCGTCGTGATCCCCGCCCGCTGGCCAGGCAAGCTCAAAACCGTCATGCAATCCGTTGCCATTCCGCTCGGGGTGATCGGCGCGGGCGGCATGATCGGAGAGTTCGCGATCTCGATCCAAACGATCGGCTGGTGCATCTCCTCGTCGGCAGCACTGTTCCTCATGGCATTCTGCGTGGGGTTGTCGGTGTTCGATGATTTGCGGCGCGCGCGTCCCTCGAGCCTGCTCGTCGATAGTCGCATCAGCGAATGTCGTGGCGATGCGTGCGGGGATTGAAGACGAGCATTGAGCCGCGTTCGTTCTGCAGCATCGCGGTGATTTCCGTGGCGATCTGCTCCGGCGCACACATAATTTTACGCTTTTCCGCGAGGGCTTCGGGCGAGACGTCCTTGCGCGACAGCTCGGTATCGACCGGGCCGAGGCACAGCGTTTTGACCGTGATGTGCGGTGCCAGGCGAGCGACGAGATCGGCCATATGCAGTACCCAAAGCTTCGTGAGCCCGTACGCGGCGGGGTTCTCGGGCAGGCGCACGGCGTGGCGCGAGCTGACTTGCACGACGATGCCGCCGCGTTGCATGCGTGGGAGGCCATACTTGAGCATGAGCCAGGAGCCTTTCACGTTGACGTTGAAGAGGTCGTCGAACGCATCCTCGTCAAGCGCGAGGATGTTGCCGCGGTGCATCACACCCGCATTGTTGATCAGCACGTCAATCGGCTCGTCGAAGTCTGCGAGTGCTTCGCGAATGTCCTTAGAACGGGTCACGTCGACGCTGTGGTGGGTGTACCGCGGGTGCGAAAGGGGGCCGGTTTCCCTGTTGAATCCGTGCACAACCGCGCCTTGCTCCAAGAGCGATGTTGCAAGCGCCAGGCCGATGCCACGGCTTGCGCCGGTGATGACACATACGGCTCCGTCGATGCGCATGCGTAGATAGTACCGCTTCTCACTGGACCCGACGAGCGAGTGTCGTATGCTTTTACTGATGATGCTGTTCGGATTGCGGTTGGCGTATCTCTTCACACCGGCGTTCGTCGCGAACGCGATGCCGATCATCGCCGCCAAGCTCCCGGGCCTCCGGCGCTGGAGCGCGCCGATCGATGAACGGCATTTCGGTACGCACAAAACATGGAGAGGGCTCGTGACGGGTATCGTTGCCGCCGTGGTCGTGTCGATGGCGCAGCATGCGCTGCGTGCGACGGAGCCGTTTTCCACCGTGACCCTCCTGCACGATACGTTCACGCAGAGCGTCTTGATTGGCTTCCTGCTCGGCACGGGGGCCCTGCTCGGCGATCTTGCCAAGAGCTTCGTGAAACGCGCGTTGGGCAGACCCCCGGGGACGCCATGGATACCCTGGGACGCCGTCGATTACATGATCGGCGCGCTGCTTTGCCTCTGGCCGCTGTATTTCCCCCATCCGCTGGGCGCGGTCTTCCTGTTGATCCTGGGGCCCGTTCTCAGCCGTATCGCCAACGGGCTTTCGTATATGATCGGCTGGAAGAAGGTCTGGTACTGATCATGCGCAACCCCCTCTACCGTCGGCTGATTTGGAACGTTCTCACGCTCGGTCCGGTCGGTACGGCGCTGCCCGCGCCCGGCACCTGGGGGAGTGCGTGCGCTGCTCTCGCGGTGTTTGTGCTGCAGGCGCATTTGCCCGATGCCTTGCTCACGCGACTGTTGTTGCTGTGGGGCGTTGCGGGGCTCATCGCGTTGGCGGGCACGGTGATCTTGCGCCGCGTCACGCGCCCGGGGTTGCACGTCGATCATCCATCCATCGTGCTCGATGAAGTGGCAGGGATGCTCGTCGCGGCCGCGCCCGGAGGGCTCTGGGCATCGGGGACGTTCGTTCACCTGACGATCGCGTTCGTACTCTTCCGCCTCTTCGACATTTTCAAACCGTTCGGCATCCGCGCCGTCGACCGCCGCGGCACGCCGGGATCGGTCTTTCTTGATGACATCTATGCCGGAGGGTGCGCCGCCGCGGGCTTGGCGCTGCTGACGCTTCTCATGCGTTAATCGCAGAGCGTGCCGATGGTGCTGAGGCAGGATTGCGTCATGAGCTCCGGGATGACGAACCCCCGCAGTACGGGGTTGGCGCCCCGCCGCCACAGCCAGCGCGTGTCGATGAACGTGATGCCGCGGCCGCCCGCGATGATGTTGTCGGTTTTGAGGAGCCAGTCGTAGCTTTGCCAGAGGGGCTGCCGGGGGCGCGTGTCCGGCAAGACGCCTTTCTCGAATTGCATCAGGAGAATGAGGTAGCACAAGAGCGTCATTTGTTCGCGCCACGGCGACTGGAACAGTTCGTGCTCTTTCATGTCGTGCAGGGTTTTTCCCTCCGCGAATTCCTGCACGATAAACGCGGTTTCTTTGCCGCCGTTTTCCGGCGCGATCGCCGCGCCCCACAGCAGGTATTCTCGCGGCAGGAAATTGTGCGCCGCGCTCTCTCCCTCCAGGATGGTTTGCAGACTTGCGGGCAACCGCGCACCGTACTCGCGTTCGAGGTCCGCAAAGCGCGTCAGCAGCCGTTCCCGGATGGCGATCTGATCGCTGCGGATGGCGGCGAAATCCGGAGCGGTGTCCGGCTCTTCCGTCTCGGCGTTCCAGCCGAAGTACCGGGAGAATTCGAGGTATTCCCCGTACTGCCGCAACGTTTCTTCTTGCGTTGGCAAAAACCCCGTCGAAAACACCGAGAGCAGCTGGTGGAGCGACTCTCCCGGGAGCGGCACTTCCATCGTTCCCACGGGGAGCGCGGGGTCCCAGCGGGCCTCCTTGATGACCCACGGCGTATCGCGCAGCCGATAGACGCGCTGGAAGACGCCGCCGCCGATGTGCGTCAGGCGCGCAGGCGGGAACAGTTCTTGCGTCGGGCTGGTGAGCAACGGCGCCTGCATGCGATACGCGTAGTGCCGCAATGTTCGCTCGAATGTGTCCACGATGGGAGTCTAGGCAATTGTTTCCGTCGGCGCGAGAGGCCGCTACGATACGCGCGTGTGGATCGATCTTGTGATTTTGGCCCTGATGGTGCTGACGCTCGTGTTGGCCATCACGATCATCGCCCATTTGTTCATCGTGGTTCCCTACATTCCCACGCCGTACCCCGTCGTGCAGGCGATGATCGCCGCCGCCGAACTCCGGCCCGGGGAAACCGTGTACGACCTGGGCGCGGGTGACGCGCGTTTGCTCATCGCCGCGCTTGATGCGTGTCCGCAGGTGCGCGCGAAGGGGAGCGAGTGCATCCCGACCATCTGGCTCCTGGGGAAGTTTCGGCTGTGGTGGGCGGGCAAGCGGGCCGATCTGCGCTGCAAGAACCTGCGCAGCGAGGATCTGCGCGATGCGGATGTCGTGTTTCTCTACATGATGCCGTTGGTCATGAGGCCGCTGGAAGAGAAGATGGATCGCGAGCTGCGCCCCGGAACCCGCGTCGTCAGCCATGCGTTCCGGTTCCCCGGGCGCAAGCCGGAGCGGGAGTGGAAGGTGCCGGGCAAGCGCCAGAAGACGGTGCTGCTCTATCGCTGGTGACCGTCCGTCGCAGGGAAAGGGCGGCGAGCAGCGCGTACCACAGGAGCAGCAGTGTCACTTCCGGCTGCCAGGCGAGTGTTGCCCCCGGCGCATTGGCGAGCTGCGACGCGCTTTGCAGAATGCCTTCCAGCGGCAGCCATGCGACGTAGGCGGCGATGCGCCCCGCGGTCATGTTGACGAGGCTGATTGGCACGCTGAGCGCCCCGAAGAGCATGGCGAGCGGCACCAGCGGAGCCACGAGGATGTTGGCGAGTGTTCCGATGGCTGGCAGCATGCCGAACACGTTTGCCGACCAGGGCGAGGCCCAGAGCTGCGCCGCGAGCGTCGCGTGGACCGCTTCTTGGATGCCGAGGGCTTCGGGGAGCTTCTTGGTAAGTGGGGAGAGCATCGGCCCCGATTCCATGAGGCCGAGGGTTGCCAGGAAGGAGAGCTGCAATCCCAGGTCGTCGCGCAGGGCTGACGGGTCCCAGAGGATCATCAGTGTCAGCGTCCACAGCAGTGCCGCACGCGCGTGCACCATTCGCCCGCTGTGCAGCGCGAGCAGGCCGATGCACCCCATGATGGTCGCGCGCACCACCGACGCCGAGCCACCGACGAACACGCTGAAACACAGCACGGCGCCGAGCGCGAGCGCCAGGCGTACACCGCGAGGTGCCCACCAGAGGATCTGCTGGATCAGAATAAGCAGGAGTGTGATGTTGGTTCCCGAGACCGCCGTGATGTGCGAAAGCCCCGTGCTGGAAAAATCAAGACGCGTTGCCTCCGGCAACCGCCCTTGCCCGCCGGTAAGCAGCCCCGTGAGCAACCCCGCGTGCGGTTCGGGTAGCAGTCGTTGAATGCGGCTCTCTACGGCCAAACGTGCTCTTCCCAGCACTGCTGCAAATCCTGCGCCTTTCGCGGCATTGATGATCTCGCCGTCGGCGGACGCGGGGTCCCCCGGCGACCCCATCCAGCATTGCGGCGGCAGGGCGTGGAGACGGACGGCCACCCGCGACCCTTGGGCGATCGCGGGTTGGAGCGACTGTTCGCGTAGCGCAACAACGCCGTGCCAGGGCACGCTCACGCCGCGGTCGATCAGCGTGTCCGCTGCGATGACGTAGCTGCGGTACCAGCCTCGCGGAACGGAAGGCTCCGTAATGACGCCGAGCACCTGCACGGTGCCGAACGGAGGCAGCAGCGGGGAGGAGGCGGGCCAGCGTTCCAGGTGCAACGCCGCGATCGCCGCGCACGCGCCGCAACATGCCCCGAGGATGAGCGTCCACCGCGTGCGCCGCGTCACTGCGATGACGCCGGCGGCCCCCGCCGCCGCGATCGCGGCATGCGTTGCTTCCCAATGCATCACGGTGACGAGCGCGATGGTGGCGATGCAGGCAGCACAAAACGCGATGCCCCAGCGGTAGGCGTGCATGTCCTCAGCGTCGTTTCAGGCTCGTACCAGGGCAATCCACTCGGCAATGGTGAGTGTTTGCGGACGACGTTCCGGGTCGATGCCTGCGGCTTCCAGGCGTTCCATACCGCCCTGGAGCTTGCCGATCGTCCCGCGCAGCATCTTGCGTTTGCCCGCGAATGCCGCCGACGCGAAGCCCAGGATCGCTTTGGCTTCGCTGGTCGTGACGAGCGCGGGCTCGTGAGCGTCGATGCGGATCACCGCCGATTCCACTTTGGGCGGCGGCAGGAAGCTTGCGGGAGGCACGATGCGGACGATCCGCGTTGTTCCTGCAAGTGCGACGAGGACGCCGAGGAATGTCGACGGCGGCGTTTCGGCGAGCTTCTCGGCCACTTCTTTTTGCACCAGCAGCGTGGCAGAACGCGGTCGGCTCGTGCTTTCCAAGAAGAGCTGCCGCAAGAGCGGCGCGGTAATGTGGTAGGGGATGTTGGCGATCACGATGTACGGCTCGCTCGGCGGCGGCACGTCGAGCGCGTTCGCGTTGAGAATCGCGAGCTTGCCCTTGGGAATCGCGGGCGTGTTGAGATACGCATTGAGCGGGTCGAGCCAGCGGCGGTCCTGCTCGATCGTCGTCACGCGCCCGGCGTGGGCCACGAGCTCTTTGGTGAGGATGCCGAGGCCCGCGCCCACTTCGAGCACATGGTCGTCTGGCCGCAGGCCTGATGCCGCAATGATGTCGCGCAGGACGTCCTCGTCGATCAGGAAGTGCTGCCCGGCGTTGGTATCCATGCCGATGCGGTGCTTCTTGCAGAAGCCGGTGACGGTTTCGCGCAGTGTCATCGCGCGCAGGGTTGCATGGAAGCGGCGTTTGGGGAAGGTTGCCCGCGCTTGACACCGTTGCCGCCGTCAGTAGAATCCCGGCGTTCATGACGCGCAGCGCAGCATTCTTTAGCGGCTTCTTCTACTTCTCCTTTATGGAGGGGAAGGAGTCCGCGCGCGCTTGATCATCTTCTAGAGACCGCACGTACGACGCCTTCCCCCCGCAACGAGGAAGGTTCTTTTTTTGTTTCCTACTCCCCCTATCCATGCGTTCCATCGAAGAAGCATCCATCACCGAAGAACATCCCGCCGTTGGCATGATGGCCGGCACGTCCACAGGCAAAGACGGCGTCCATGATGCCGAGAAGATCCCGTTCGGTACCGCCAGGTACATGCTGGCCACCGATCACGTGCGCCGTGCGCATGGCGCCGAAGGCGTGTTCTTCATCGGCAACCAGCGCGAGCGGACGGCTCCCGCGGTGATCAATCGCCGGATCAGCCGCATGAAAGAGTTGGCCGCAAGGCTCATCCCCGGCATGCAGGTGTGGACCGAGCAGGATTTGCCCGAGGACGTCCGCGAACGCGTGCAGGAGGACATCGTGTCTGCAGGACTTGCGGATCTGCTGTCGTTCGAGCAGCACGGCCAGTACAAGCTGTGGCAGACCGAGGTCGTGGGTACGACGCTGTTGCGCAACGGGTACAGTCGTCGCTTGAAATACGGCTGGCAGGCCACGCACGAGGGTGAGCGCATGGGCGAACACCAATTCGACGCCGTCTTGCCCCAGGAGTGGGCGATCGATTGCTTGTACGGGCCCGCCGATCGCGACGTCGACGGCGAGTGGGCCGTTCCATATTTGCTCCACACGCAGAAGCCAAAATCACGCATCTGCATTCCATTGCGGAAAAACGGCATCGATGCAGAATTGGCAAAGATCCAACCCGGTGTCCGCCGTATCACGCTGGAGACTTGGAAGGAAACCGCGCTCGTAATTCTCGGGCGCCAGGACCCCGGCGTCCTGCACGAAGGCCGCTTGGCCGCCGATCCGCTGCCTCCGGAATTGCTTGAGGCCGTCGACGACGCAGCAACGCTCGATGAAGCCAAAGAGCTGCTGCGCGCCGCCCTTACCAAACTCTGCGAATGAGCACTCCACGCGTCGGCATCATCGGCGGGTACGGCCCCCTCACCAGCGCCGTGTTCTGTCGCAAGCTCGTCGAGCATGCGCAGCAGCGCGATACGGAGCATGCGCCGTCGTTTGCCATGGAAAGCATGCCCATTTCCATGAGCGACGCGGCGCTCTGTATCGCCGGGGATATCGGCGCCACCCGCAGGCTCGTCGTGCTGGCCAATGAAGGCATGCGGCGTTTGGGTGCACTGGGCGTGCGGTGGCTGGCCTTTCCCTGTAACAGCGTCCATACGCTTGCGGACGAATTCGCCGTGCCCGCCGGCGTGAGGCTGTTGCATATCGCCGACGTCACGGCGCAGCGCCTGGCGACGACGGGTGTTTCTACCGTCGGCTTCCTGGCATCGGGCATGACGGTCAAGGCCGGGTTCTATCAAGAACGGTTCGCCGCCGCCGGCATCGCCGTCGTACAGCCCGCTGCCCCCCTGCAAGAAACGCTCAACAGCGCCATCGCTCGCTACGTGCGTTCCGGCGTGATGACCGATGACGACCGCGAGGCGTGCGAAGCCGCAGTGCACAGCGTGACGGCGCAAGGTGCTGAAACCATTGCGCTCTGCTGCACCGACATCTCCGGCATGCTGGAAGCCGCACATATGCGGATTGCCTTGCCGGTCGTCGATTCCATGGAAGTCCTGGCGCAGGAGTGCGCGAAGCACAGCGTGCTCGGCGGCGTGTAAGAATGTCGGCGATTTTCCGTCATCGCTGCTGCGGGCCCACTTCGCGCCCGGTATACTCGCCACTCATGCGCACCACTCTCCTCGCCATCGGCACGCTCGGTATCGTTTGTACATCGTCGCTCCCTCCAGCGCTTGCCGCTTCGGCAAAATCATCGGTGACGACGCAGCGCAGGATTTCCGCGTCGCGCATTTCGCGTCGCGCATTGCAGGAGCAGGCGCGTGCCCGTCGCCTCAAGGAGCGCACGACCAAGAGCACACGTCCCAGCCCGCAGGTCGAACCTCGCCCAGGCCCCGTCACGACGCCTGCGACGCGCGTCGAGCATCCCACGTACGATGCCCTGTCCGACACGGCCGTACGGTCAAATCTTGCGTTGCTTGGCAGCGTTTCATCATCCATTGCCGGCGTGCGTATCTTCTCCAACCAGGAGCCGATTGATGCCACCGCTGTTGTGGTGATGTTCGATGCCGCCATGGCGAGCGTGAGCCAGGTACTTCTCTACGATGAGAACGCGCGCTATCTCGGCGCCGCAACGCTCGACGGCACCGATGCCGCGCATCGCAGTTATCGTCTGCCGCTTGCGACGAGCGCGCTCCAATTGCCATATCGTAAGGAAATATCGCTCTATGCACGCCTTCGCCTCAAGCAGCACGATGCTGGCGGAGTCAGCGGGGAGCTCGTCCGGGTGGATTCCATCCTCGTTGAGGGTGATGGTGCGTGGAGCAACAGCTCGTATACCAAGGCTTCCAGTGAAATCTTCCCCGCCTTCCAAACTGCTCGCGGACGTATCGCGTCCGTGACGAACGTCGGTGATAATCAAGGCGTACTCGTGGCGAATACCGGGCAGCAACTAGCGCAATTCCGCTTCGCTGCGGAGCGTTCGGATGCCGGCGCGCGCGTGCGCCTCACCGATCTGCGCTTCCAGATCGAATCCTCCGGAGGAGTGACTGTGAGCAACGTGGAGCTTCGCCCCGAAGGCACACCCGACGGCACGCCGTGCGATGTGGTTTCCGGGGAAGTCGTATGCTCTTCGATTCCCGATTTCGTCGGTTCGCTTGGCACGGCTCCCATGACGTTGCGCCTCTATGGCGACGTCGCTGTGTCCGGAGCGGGAGACGCTTTCCTGCGCTTCACCATCAATGATCCCGGTACGCCGCTCGATGCCGGGGCAGTTGGCTGGACCGATGGCGAGTACGATTTCACCTGGGTGCCGTTCGATCAGCCCGTCGTGCGCGGCACGTCGCTCAAGCGTTAGAGCGCTTTGAGCGGGGCGATGGAGAGGGCGAAGGTCTTCTTCTGACCCGCGTCGAAGCGGATGTCCACCACGTCGCCACGCCGCGAGAGCACCGTGCCCGCGCCGAAGGACGGATGCTCGACGCGCGCGCCTTCGTCCACGTCGATCTGGCTGCCTTCCGCTTCGTGGGAAGGTGTTTGGTCGAACTCGTTCCAGCGAGTGGCGGCAGGGCCGATCTTCTCCGCGCCGCGTTTGCTCGCCCATGCAAAGGCGCTGAGCACGTCATCGCTGCGTCGCTCGGTGACCGCTTCGGGTAGATTTTCGAGGAAACGGCTTGGGCTGTTCTGGCGCCGCTCGCCCCACAGCATGCGGTTGCGCGTCAGCAGGAGCGTTAGGTGCGATTTGGCGCGGGTCATCGCCACGTACATGAGGCGCCGCTCTTCTTCGAGCTGCTCGCGGTCGTAGAGGCTGTTGGCGTGGGGGAAGATACCTTCCTCGCAGCCCGACACCGCAACGTGCTCGTATTCGAGGCCCTTACAGAGGTGCACGGTCATGAGCGTGAGGGCGTCGCCCGTGCCGTTGCCGAGCTTGTCGGTTTCGGCCACGAGGCTCACTTCTTCGAGGAAGCTCACGAGCGACAGGAAGGGCTCCAGGCGGTCGTACTTCCGCGTCACCGATTGCAGTTCGAGCACGTTCTGCCAGCGTTCCTCGCCCTCTTCGGTGCCGTCGCGCAGCCACGCCTCGATGCCCGCGGCCTCGATGACGTGCGCCGCAACATCGCTCACTGGCTGCACCTTGGCGAGCTCCTGGGCGCGTTCGATGATGCCGACGAATTTCGTGATGCGGCCGATGGTGCCGCTGTCGAGCTCGGGGACTTCGTTGACCCGCTGGAGCGCCCCCCAGACGGTGAGCCCGTTCATGGCGGCGAAGCCCTGGAGGCGTTCGAGCGTCTTATCGCCGATCTTGCGCGCCGGTACGTTGATGATGCGCAGGAGCGATACCGTGTCGTCGACGTTGAGCAATGCGTGGAGGTAGGCGAGGACGTCTTTCACTTCGCGACGGCCGTAGAACTTGGTGCCGCCGAGGATGCGGTAGGGGACGCCGCGGCGCATGCAGGATTCCTCGATGGTGCGCGATTGCGCGTGCGTGCGGTAGAGCACCACCTGGCTGCTGAGTGGCATGCCTTCGGAGCGGTGGCGCTCCACAGAGCGTACGATCTCGTCGGCTTCGGCGCGCTCGTCGGCCACTTCGTGCACGAGTACCTTCGCGCCGTCCTTGCGGTCCGTCCACATCTGCTTCTCCGGGCGGTTGGGGTTCGCGGAGATCACGACGTCGGCAGCCGTGAGGATCGGTTGCGTGGAGCGGTAATTCTGCTCGAGCTTGATATGCCCGGCGTCTTTGTATTCCTTCTCGAATTCCAGGATGTTGCGGATGTCCGCGCCGCGGAACCCGTAGATCGATTGGTCGGGGTCGCCGATCACACAGAGGTTGCGATACTTCTGCGCGAGCATGGTGATGAAGAGATACTGCGTGTGGTTGGTATCCTGATACTCATCGACGTGCAGGTAGCGCCAGGTTTCCTGGTAGCGATCGAGCACGTCCGGACATTCGTGGAAGAGATGCACGGTTTCGAGAATGAGATCATCAAAATCCATGGCATTGGCGCGCTTCAGCTCGCGGTCGTAGGACGCATAGGCGCGGGCAATGGCCTGCATGCGGTCGCTCGTCGCTTGCTTCATGGCTTCCTGCGGGCTGAGCGCTTCGGACTTGAACCGGCTGATGGCGCTGAGCGCCGGGCGGGCTTTGACCACCGATTCGTCGATATGCAGCTCCTTGAGCATGCTTTTGATGAGCCGCTCTTGGTCGTCGCTGTCGTAGATGACAAACGATCGTTCGCGGCCGATCTTCTCCACGTCGCGCCGCAGGATGCGCACGCAAATCGAGTGGAACGTGCCCATGACCGGCAAGCGTGACGAACGACTGGCGAATTCCAAATCCTGATCGGCCGGGTCCAAGATCTGCAGCAGGTGGCGCACACGCTCTTTCATCTCCGTTGCCGCCTTGTTCGTAAAGGTGACCGCGAGGATCTGCCACGGCTGCACGCCCTGCGAGAGCAAATGCGCGATGCGATGGGTAAGCGCGCGTGTCTTGCCCGAGCCGGCACCCGCAAGGATCAGCAAAGGTCCGCTGGTTTTCGTCGCAGCTTCGCGCTGGGGCGGATTCAGAGGGGCCAAAATTGTGTCGTCGCTCGTTCTCTCCACGGGACGAGAGTGTAGACGGAAACGAGAAGGATTTCAGAGGATTTTTCGCACCACTGTTTCACGAGCCATGTTCAGGTCTTTCTGCTGCACGGAAGCCTTCGGCGCAACAAGCTTCTCGATTTCTTCGCCTTGTTCTTCGGTGCTTGCCACCAGCTTCTTGAACACGTTGTTCATGATTGTTGGCAGGTTTTTGATCTTCTCCTGCTTCTTGCGGGCCACCTCCTCGCCGAGCGCCGGGTCGATCTTGGTCGTTTTATCGAGCAGCTCCACGCCCTGCTTGGTCATCAGCACGTCGATGCTGTTGCGCATGCTGACGTGCACGTCGAGGTCGGCGATGAAGTTCACGATGCCTTCGCGCTGCTGGGGGTCCATGGCTTCCATCTTCTCGTAGGCCGTGATGCGCTTGAAGCAGTAGAGGATCGGCGCGAGCGCCTCCGGCCCGATGGCGAAGAACGTGAAGCCGTCTTTGGGGTAGTACGTTTTCTTCAGTTCGCCGAGCGCGGCAGACGGCACGACGAGGAAGATCGTCGGGAAGATTTTGTCGTTCTTCTTCACTTTTTCGGCAGTCTTCTTCACGGCGTCGTTGATGTACGTCTGCAAACTCTCGGCCTTCGAAACCTTGGCGTCGAAAATGACGTACTGCCCCAGGAATTCTATCATGAAGTCCGGCTTGAGGCTGCCCTCGAAGCCGTCGGGGAGGTTCGTATTCGTAAACGACGAGAATGCGTATTCCGGCACTTTGCAGAGCTCGCTCAATGTGGCGATGACATTCGTCTCGTGCTCCGCCCACAGGCGATCACGTTCTTCTTCTTCGCGCTGGAGCTTCGCCTCGTCCTCGCGGCGCACGCGTGCCTTTTCATCCTCGAAGCCGCGCAGCGCCGCATCAAGCTTGGTGATGCGCTCCTGGGATTCTTTGTGCTGGCGCGCTTCGGCCTCTTCGTACTTGTTCACGGATTTCTGCAGGGCGTCGCGCTCTTTCTTCAGGTGATCGTGCTCGGCTTTCACCTCCGTGAGCTGCGCGAAGAGCTGTTTGCCCTTGCCTTGCTGCTCGATCTTCTCGGCACGCTCGGTCTCCACGGCCTTCTTGAGCTCGCCGCACTCGCCCGT
Source organism: uncultured Candidatus Peribacteria bacterium (assembly GCA_964488165.1). Taxonomy (GTDB): domain Bacteria; phylum Patescibacteriota; class Gracilibacteria; order Peribacterales; family Peribacteraceae; genus VMFU01. Next base: position 180,734 of record CAZATU010000002.1, on the reverse strand, counting down.
TTTCTGGTCGAGCGCCGCTTCGAGCTTGGCGATGCGCTGCTGGAGCTCGGGGGAGTCCGCGCCGGTGCTCTTTGCGGTCGAAACCTTCCAGGCGATGAACCCGAGAAGGCAGAGACCGGCGGCGGCGAGGAGGTACAGCGGCGTCATGGATGCGATGGTAGAGCAGTGGCCGATGCGATCCTAGCGCCATGGTGGACGAACGTCTACTCGGCGTTCTTTTTTTGCCTTCCCAAAGCCCCGAAAACTCCGTAGGACTTGCCTTTTTTACCCCGATTCATACACTGTGGCTGTTGCGTCCGTGCTGCGGGAAGCGAATTCGCTCCCATCGCCCGGCGCCTCTCTTCCTGCGTTCCCCCACATTTTCATGTCCATCAAGCGCACCAAGAAGAAGAAGCTCATCCAGAAGCACCAGACGCACGGCAAAGACACCGGGTCGCCCCAGGTGCAGATCGCGTTGCTCACGATCCAGATCGCCGAGCTCACCAAGCATCTCCAGGACCACAAGAAGGATCACTCCGCACGCCGCGGCCTTCTCGGCATGGTCGCCAGCCGCCGCAAGCTGCTCAACTACCTGCGCATGAACAAGCCCGCCGAGTACCAGGTGGTGCTTGAGGCGCACGAACTGAAGAAGTAAGCGCCGTCTTCTCGACGATGATCCGGGCCCTGCGCAAGCGGGGTCCGTTTTGTTTCGGCGCCGGGCTGCTACGATGGGGCGTATGCCCTCAACGCCCCGCCAGCGCACTGCCCTCTACGATCTCATCGCGTCTGTCGACTCGCCCAAAGAGGCCCGGCAGCTCCTGGAGGATTTACTGACGCCGCAGGAACTCGACCATTTCACCGAGCGCTGGCAGCTGGTGCAGATGCTGGCTTCCGGCATGCCTCAGCGCGAGATCGCCAAGCGGCTCGGCGTGAGCATCGCCACCGTCACGCGGGGCTCGCGCATGCTGCAGCACGGCAGCGGGGGATTCGCGGCGTTCCTGAAGAAGCGGCTCAAGAAGCGCGCTTGAGCGCTGCGCCCGTGCGAGGGTCGAAAAGCCAGTGCGCGAGGGGCAGTTCGTCGAGCGCGTGGCTTGCGCCGTCGCCGATGCGGTCGAGCTGCTTCGTTTTCACGCTGCTTTCGCCGAATCCCACGGCTGTCGTGGTTTTGAGGAAGCGGCCAGTCGCCGGATCGAAGCGCAGCCCCACCAGCATGTCGCCCGTGAGCGGGTGGTAACTGGCGCCGTAGCCTTGGGCAGCGTCGATTTGGGTGCTGCTGAGCAGTGTTCGGGCTTGGGTTGCGGTGGTGTGGAGCTGGGTTGCGACTGCTGTGGGTTCCTGGGGAGTTTCGATATCGGTTTCACCGGCGTTGATGTGTTCCATAGTGGGGGGAATGTACTAATGTACTGGTACGATAGTACATTGGAGTGATTGTATGCAAATGGATTTTTCATGGCGAGACATGCTGATTTCCTTGTGGTCACGTCAACCCCCTCTGATCTCTCGTGTCTCGCTTGAGCAACCGTCAGGGGGCTTAGGCTTTTCCACCTTTTCCAGCGCGGCAAAGGTGGAGCCAAAACGCTGGCCGTCAAAGCCCCCACTCCGCTTGCGGCACCACCCCCGGCGTTGACGGCGGGCCACCCCAGGAGAGCATCGCCGCCTACTGCTCTCCTAGGTATACACATCGGAAGGAAACAGAGCGGGAGAGCCGCCGGGCTGCTCCATCACGAAGAACTCCTCGAACATTCGAAGCGGGAGGAAGTGTTGCTGCAACACGGCCTGCCTCCTCAAACCGTCGTTCCCTCGTGTCGCCTAGAAGACGTTCGTTGCGGTGTCCGTGAGCGCAGCGTGAAGCGCAGGCACCTGTTTGACGAGCTTTCCAGAGAAAGCGAGGAGCCTGCCTGCGTAGCGAGCACACGGAGAACACCGCAGAAGGTCTTCTTCAGCGACGCTTTTTCCTCCCACTTTTTCTAAAAAAGTGGGAAACGTCTTTGCTTCTCAAAAATAGAATATCAGCAACCAGCCCTATCCGTCGGGGGATAGGGCTGGAATGCCGTGGGTGCTAGCGACTAGTCACTCACTTGTACGTCGAGAAGTAGCCTTCCGGCAGGCCGATCATGAGGTACTTCTCTCGGACACCTGCGAGGGTGAGCGTCATCTTCGTGCCGCCCTCGTAGGTGACGCACGCCTTCAGTGGGGTCTTGCCGTTGTCGAGACGGATGAGGGTCCAACCCTCACCACCGTCTTCGAGTTTCGGTTTGACCTTGATCCACTGCGACTCCTTGGCCTCGTACGCGAGACCCTTCGGAATCATGATGCGCACGTCGTTGCCCTTCTGCTGCAGAATCACGATCTTCAGCGGGTCGATCTCCAGCTTCTTCGGGGTTTCCTTCTTTTCGGCCGGGACGTCCTTCTTGTCCTTGCTCTCCTGAGCGCGGACGTTGCTGGCCTTGGGGTCGAGCGTCAGACCGATGAACACTGCGAGCAGCATCATCGGCAGCAGCGCGGCCGCGAACCAGCGGGGGATGGGGTTGAGACCGCCACCCATAGAGCACCTCTTTCGTCAGAATGAGTGATGTTGTAGCCCGCCCTCACGGCGTGGTGTGTCCTCTGCGCCCGACCGCAGAAGAATCCACGGGAAGGGCGCGGTGTTTGAACACACCGCTGGTAAGGGCGGTAGCGCAGTGTCGGTACGACGATCGGTTCCGTGCGTGTTTCTGAGTGTCGTCCGTCACCGCGCACCGATGGTGCGCAAAGAGCGTAGACAGGTATCTTTGACAAGATAGCGAATTTATTGTATTTTGTCAAGAATCTGTTCTGGTATTTTGTACGTGTGGAGCGTAGGCTCTGTCCAGTTCTTTCTCGTTTTTCTCGCACTCCTCTTGGATTTACGTGCCAGCGCCGCTTTTGCGGCTCTGACGTGTGAATCCTCCGAGAGGGTGAGCGAAACGCTTTCTTACCCCCTCTCTTATGTTGAAGGAATATTCCTTGGAGCTCGGCAGCGAGCGCCTCATTGTCAAAACCGGTCAGCTGGCTACCCAGGCCAACGCGTCGGTCGTCGCTCAGATCGGCGACACGGTGTGCATGGGCAACTGCACGGTCAGCGCCAAAGCGCGAGAAACGGTCGACTTCCTGCCGCTGCAGGTTGTGTATCAGGAAAAGTACTACGCCGGAGGCAAGATCGCCGGTAGCCGCTTCCGCAAGCGCGAGGGTCGCCCATCCGACGACTACGTGCTGCTTGCTCGCGTCATCGACCGCGGCCTGCGCCCGATGTTCCCCAAGCACCTGCACAACGACATCCAGGTGTTCGCCACGGTCTTAAGCTACGACTTCGAGCATGAGCACGATGTCGTTGCCGCCAACGCCGCTAATCTCTCGGTGGCGCTCTCCGATTGCCCCTGCGACGGCCCTCTGGGCACGGTGTGCGTGGGTCTCATCGGCGGAGAGCTCGTCTTGAACCCGTCCCGCGAAGCGCGCACGAAGTCCGACCTCACGATGTACGTCACGGCATCGCTCGAGCGCGTCGTGATGATCGAAGCCGGTGCCAAGCAGGTGCCCGAGGAACAAGTGCTCCGTGCCATCGAATTCGGCAAGAAGTGGGCCCAGAAGGTCGCCACGTTCTTCGCTGGTATCCAGAAGGAAATCGGTAAGCCCAAGTTCGAAGCCCCCGCCGCCTTCAGCAACGACGAGGCGTACGCCTTCATCAAGGCATGGGCGCTTCCGGAGATTTCCAAGGCCATCAAGACGCCGATGCCCAAGCTTACGCGCCGCGCCATCTTCACCAAATTGATGGATGAGGCCAAGGCGAAGCTCAAGGAGCAGTTCCCCGTTGTGGCAGGCAAGGAAGATGAAGCAACCGCGCTCTACGCCAAGGGCGGCCAGCTCGTCGATAAGGTCGTCAAAGGAGAAATGCGCCGCCTGATTCTCGAGGAAGGCACGCGCATGAGCGGTCGCAAGGTCGATGAAATCCGCGACATCTCTGTCATGCTCGACGTGTTGCCCAACCGCGTCCACGGTTCCGCACTCTTCCAGCGCGGCGAAACCCAGGGACTTACGACCTGCACGCTCGGTTCGCCCGGCGACAAGCAGTTGGTCGAAGGCATGGATGGCGAGCACAACCTTCGCTACATGCATCACTACAACTTCCCGCCGTTCTCGGTGGGGGAGACCAGCAACCGCCTCTTCGTGGGTAACCGCGAGATCGGCCACGGCAACCTGGCGCAGCGCGCGCTGGAGCCCGTGCTTCCTGAGGAGGAGAAATTCCCCTACACGATCCGCACAGTCACCGAAATCCTCGAGAGCAACGGCAGCTCGTCCATGGCGGCGACCTGCGGCTCCACCCTCGCGCTCATGGCGGCCGGTGTGCCGATTCTCGAGCCCGTCGCGGGCATCGCGCTCGGCCTCGTCTCTGATGAAGAGAAGAACAAATACATCGTGCTGAGCGACCTGCAGGATGAGGAGGACTTCGGCGGCGATATGGACTTCAAGGTCGGTGGCACCCGCAACGGTATCACGGCTATTCAGATGGATATCAAGATCAAGGGCTTGCCCGATTCTGTCTTCGCCGACGCGCTGGAGCGCTCGAAGCAGGGCCGCATGCAGATTCTCCAGAAGATGCTCGCGGTGATCGACCGCCCGCGCGACGCGATGTCGCCGTACGCCCCCCGCATCGAAACGGTGCAGGTGCACCCCGACGACATTCGCTTGGTTATCGGCAAGGGTGGCGAAACCATCCAGAAGATCACCAAGGAAACCGGCGCCGAGATCGATATCGAAGACAGCGGCCTCGTGTTCATCACCACCGCCAATGGCGAGGCGATGAAGAAGGCCAAGGAATGGATCGAAGGCATCGTCGCCAAGCCCGAAGTGGGCAAGGTGTACCACTGCAAAGTCGTTCGTATCATCCCGGGCGTGGGCGCCATCGCCGAATTCCTCAAGGGCAAGGACGGCATGATCCACATCAGCGAGCTCCAGTGGCAGCGCACGGAGCAGGTGGAGGACGTCGTGCAGCTCGGCCAGGAAGTCGATGCCATGTGTGTTGAGTACGACGCAGCCGAAGGCAAGACGCGCCTCTCGCTCAAGCAGATGACGCCGCGCCCCGAAGGCATGCCCGAGCCGGCCCCCCGCGGACCGCGCCCCGGCGGCTTTGGCGGCGGACATCGTGGGCCTCCGCGTGGAGGCGGTTTCCGTCGATAAATTCTCGTGTTGTTGAAGAAAGCGCTCCGCAAGGGGCGCTTTTTTTGGTTCTTTTCTCTGTATTTCATAAGCGATGAAATGCTGGTTTCTTTGCTATTCAAAGAGAAAGCAATTCTCACTTTTTTAGAAAAGACGAAGTGTGCCGATTTCTTTGTCACCACACAAAGAAACCGGCGAAAGAAAAGTCTCCGCCGCCAAGTGCACACTCCGCACCGCCCCGGGCCTCGTCGACAAGCGGTCCAAGGCTTCCCGCTTGCCTCCTCGTCTCGTTGCCGCAGCTCAACTCGCTGTGCCACGACACGGCGGGGCTACCCCTTACACCCCCCGTGGCGGCGGAACCGCGCCACGATGCCCTGAGGAAGAAGATCTGGTTCCAGGAAAACCTCCTCCCGCTTCGGACGTTCGAGGAGTCCTTCGCGATGGAGCAGCCCGGCGGCCCTCCCGCTCTACTTTCTCGTGATCTGTATACCTAGGACAACGGTAGGCGGCGATGCTCTCTTGGGGTGGTGCGCCGTCAACGCCGGGGGTGGTGCCGCAAGCGGAGTGGGGGCTTTGACGGCCAGCGTTTTGGCTCCACCTTTGCCGCGTTGGAAAAGGTGGAAATAAGCCCCCTGACGGTTGCTCAAGCGAGACACGAGAGGTCGAAGATTTTGGATATCGCCAGGGCACACAAAGCTTACTTCCCACTCAAAAACTTCGGCGGCTGCCCAAGGATCGTCTTGATGCCAATCCAGGTGAGCAGCAGCATTCCGGCGACGGGCGCGATAGTTTTCAGGATATTGATGCCGCTGCTCGCCATTGTTTGCAGTACACCAGGTCGCTGTAGCATCGCGTTCATGTACTGCACGCGCGTTGCCGCGGCCTGACTGATCATGTCCGGCTGTTGTAGCATCATCGGTGCCGTCGGCAGCATCGGCGGCTGCCCCGGCAGCACGGGGCCGGGTGGGGGAAGCGGCAAGGAAGTTGGTGCTCCGGGTAGCGGCATTTCCCCTCATTCTAGCAGAAAACCCTCTGCGAGGCGATGTTCAGTTGCCCGTGCCCAGCGCTTTGCCGAAGGCCCAGCGGATACCGGCGAATGCCAGCGCCGCAGCGCCCAGAAGCACGATGCCATTCACGGCAACTGCTCCAACCGTTGTTGAACCAACCTCGGCGTTCCAGGTGTGTTCCAGCAGCGCAAAAGGGGATTCATCGAGATGCACGATTAGGCTGCCATATCGGTAGCCGCTGCGGCCGAAGCGCGGTAGTGCGAGGAGCCGCGGTAGGCGAAGGCGGCATCCGTGACATCCACCACCACGTCGCCGGGGATCTTGAGGGCGCGGACGAGCGCACGGATCGGGTGGAACGTGAGCAGGTTCTTGCCTGTTTCCCCGATGCTGTCCATGGTGCGGCTGCCGTTGGTGGGTTCGATCTTTTCATCGAACAGGCCCGCCCACAGGTGGTCGGGGCCGCTCATGACAAGGCGCACGGCTCCCGCAACGGGGGCGCCGATCGCTTGGATCACGTCTTTCTTTTCTGCGGCTTCGCGCACGGGGTCGATCACTTCATTGCCCAGATTCCGCAAATTCTCGCCCATGGTCCTCATCAGCGCCACGGGGCGATGCTCGCGCAGCGTGCCGATGGCGGAAAACTGGCTGTGCATTGCGCGGGAATCCTACTCTTGCGCCCGATTTTGTCTAGTACTCTCGACACATTCTGCAACATCGCATGCGCCTTCCCTCCGGGGATTCCCTCGGAAATCACGAAAAACTCTCTTGCGCTGCGTCCACCCACTGCGGTATACCTTCCCAGCTCCGCGTCATACACGATGCGAAGTCTGCTCTTTCTCTCTTTTCGTTGTAGAAGGCCGTCCGCAAGGGCGGTCTTTTTTTTGTGCCTATTGGCTTTTTCGCTACACACCAAAGTTGCCTCCGCTTCTTTTTCTCCGGTGGGGGAGAAGAAAAAAGTGGAGGCGTAACCTCGTACCTATCAATGCCACAGAGGCAATGATTTCGCGAGGCGCGCGCAGAATATCCAGTTTTCCGAAGCTGTCAAGAACCCCGTTCCTTTTGCGAGAGCGCTCCACTACCCTGGCCACATGCTCGAAAAAGCCTACGACCCGCAGGCCACCGAAGACCGCATCTACGCTGCGTGGGAGAAGACGGGCGCGTTTTCGCCCACGGGCAACGGCGAGCCGTTTACGATCAGCATGCCGCCCCCCAATGCCACCGGGAATCTGCATTTGGGCCATGCGGTGATGCTTGCCCTCGAAGATATCTTCACGCGGTTCGCCCGCATGCAGGGCAAGGATGCGCTCTGGGTGCCGGGAACCGATCATGCCGCGATTGCCACGGAGAACGTGGTGATTAAGCAGCTCAAAGCCGAGGGTATGCGTGACCCCCGCAAGGAGCTGGGGCGCGAGGGGCTGATTGCCAAGATCGCCGCATTCGTGGAGCAGAGCCGCGGCACCATTCGCGGGCAAGTGCGCAAAATGGGTTCATCCTGCGATTGGACGCGTGAGCGCTATACGCTTGAGCCCACGCTGAACCGCTGTGTGAACGACGTGTTCGCCGCGATGTACCGCGACGGGCTCATTTATCGCGGGCACCGTATCGTGAACTGGGATCCCAAACTGCAAACGACCGTGAGCGACGACGAACTCGTGTACGTCGAGGAGAGCGTGCCGTTCTACACGTTCCAGTACGGTCCGTTCCAGATCGGCACCGTGCGCCCGGAGACGAAATTCGGCGACAAGTACGTGGTGATGCACCCCGATGACGAGCGCTACGCGCAGTACGAGCACGGCGATACGATTGACCTGGAATGGATCAACGGGCCCATCCGTGCCACGATCATCAAAGATATCGCCGTCGATCCGGCGTTCGGTACCGGCGTGATGACGATTACCCCCTGGCATACGGCCATCGACTTCGACATCGCCGAGCGTCACGGGCTCGAGAAGGAGCAGGTCATCGATTTCCACGGCAAGCTCCTGCCGATGGCCGGGGAATTCGCGGGCATGCCGATCGAAGAGGCGCGGCCGCTCATCGTAGAGAAGCTGCGGAGCAAGGGGTTGCTCGTGAAGGTCGACGACGGGTACGTGCACAACAAGGCGGTGAGCCAGCGCGGCGGCGGTACTATCGAGCCGCAGATCAAGCTGCAATGGTTCATCGATGTGAATAAAAAAGTTGTACGATGGGATTCCCAAGCCGGAGCCGCTGACGGGCCGCAGGCACAGCTTATGAGCTTGAAGGAAATCCTGCATTCGGTGGTGCACCACGGGCATATCGCGATCATCCCCGAACGCTTCGGTAAGACGTACTTCCACTGGATCGATAACCTGCGCGATTGGTGCATCAGCCGCCAGATCTGGTGGGGTCACAGGGTGCCGGTGTGGTATCGCGGCGAGGAGACGGTGACGGGTCATGCAGCGCCCGCCGGGGGCGATTGGCAGCAGGATTCCGATACGCTCGATACGTGGTTCTCCTCCGCGCTGTGGACCTGGAGCACGCTTGTGGATCCCAAGGCCGCGGCCGATCCGTCGCTCTCGCTGCAGGAGATCCTCGCGAAAAGCCCCGATTACCAGCGCTACCACCCCACGACCGTCATGGAGACGGGGTACGACATCCTCTTCTTCTGGGTGGCGCGCATGATCCTCATGACCACCTACGCCACGGGGCGGCTCCCGTTCAAGACGGTGTATCTGCACGGGCTGATCCGCACGCGCGACGGCAAAAAGATGAGTAAGAGCGACCCGAAGACGATGATCGACCCGCTCGACATGATCGCCAAGTACGGCGCGGACGCGCTGCGCCTGTCGATGATCGTGGGCCAGAGCCCGGGCAATGACGGCAAGCTCTACGAGGAGAAAATCGCCGGGTATCGCAACTTTGTGAACAAGCTCTGGAACGCCAGCCGTTTCGTGCTCATGAAGTGCGAGGAGGCCAAGATCGACCCCCGTTCCATCACGGCGTTGCCGCCGGTTGCGGAGCTGTCGCTGCCCGACCGGGCGATCCTGCATGCGTCCGAGGCCCTCACGCGCGACGTCATCGCCTCCCTCGAAGCCTACCGCCTCAGCGAGGCGGGCGAGCGCCTCTACGCCTTCGTGTGGGATCTGTACTGCGATTGGTATCTGGAGCTGTCCAAGGGTACCGCCAACACCGCCGTTTTGGTTCATGTTTTGCGCCGCGTCCTACGGCTGCTGCATCCCTACTGCCCGTTTGTCACCGAAGAGCTGTGGGCGCATTGCGGCCCGAAGGATGCGGGGTTGCTCATGCTCCAGCCGTCGCCCTCGGTGAAGCCCGAGCGCGAGGACACCGACGCGTTTGCACGGTTCCAGGCCGTGATCGACGTGATCACCGCGGTGCGCAGACTGCGCGCCGACGCAGGCATCGAGCCGGGCAGGGAGGTGCCGGTGATCCTGCATGCGCCGAGCCCCTGGCTCGAAGCGCTGCAGGAGGAGCGCGCGTCAATCCAGCGCATGGCCAAGGTGGGCGATTGGACGCTCAACGCCGTCCCAGAGGCGCATGCCAACGCGGTGAGCGTATTCCTCGAGCGCGGCATCGAAGTGCATATCCCCCTGGAGGGCATCATCGATCTCGGCAAAGAGCGCGTGAAGCTTACCGCCGAGCGAGATCAGCTCTTCTCGTACCTCGCGTCCATTGAGAGGAAGCTCTCCGATCGGGGCTTTGTCGGCCGCGCACCCGCGCATGTGATCTCAGCGGAAGAAGACAAGCGCGATGAGGCGACTGCGAAGCTGGCGAAGCTCGATGAGCGCATCAAGACGCTCGGCGCCTAACGGGCCCGCTCATTCGTACACCGAGAAGCCCAGGTCTTTCCTCGTGCCCGTCCCTACGGAGAGCGCCGCTCCACGATGGATCGCGCCGCGGCCGAAACGCGTGCGGATGGCGTCGAGCGTCGTTTGCAGCTCTTCTTCCGCGCGCGTTTCCTGCGGATCATCGAACAGCGATGCTTGTCGCGCCCTCGCTTCTTGCAGCCCCCACAGCGCCAAACCCACTTGGGTGGACGGTCGATCGCGATGCCAGAGCCGATCGAAACATGCGCGGACCACGGGCGTGAGCTCCGCTTCCGTATCGGCGGGCTGCTGCATGCTCGCGTGGGTGCCATGGTGGACGTACGTGCTGTCGCGCAGCCAGAAGGAAATCCCCCTGCAACGCAGCGCGTGCCGGCGCATTTTGAGCACCAGGTATTGCAGGTGTTGCAGGGTGTGGGCCCAGAGCATTCGTTCATCGCTCGATGCGCGGAAGCTGCGCGCCCGCGAGACCGATTGAGGCGGAGCGTCGCTTGTATCTAGAGGGTAGACGCAGGCGCCGAGGAGCTCTCGCCGGAGTTCGTCGCCGGGCTTGCCGAGGACACGCACAATCGTCGCGGCGTCGGCGGCGGCGATATCCCAGGCGGTCGTCCACCCGTGTTCCAGCGCCGCTTTCTGCCGGCGCGGGCCGATGCCGGGGATGGCGGCGGCGGGGCGCTGCTGCAGGAATGCTGCGATATCCAGTATCTCCGGAGAAGAGCCGAGTGGCGGGGCGGCCGGAACGCCGCCCCGCCGGGGAGGTGTGTGTTGCTGGGGGGAAGGGCGGCAGCGCACCACGGTGACGCCGCCGGGCTTGCGAAATTCACTCGCCATTTTCGCAAGCGTTTTACTCGGGCCGACGCCCACCGATACCGACAAGCTCGTGCTCTTGAGCACTGCCACGCGGACGCTCTGCGCCCATGCGTCGAGGTGGCTGGGGATGCCCCCCACGACGGCGGCGACGTCCATAAACCATTCGTCCACCGAGGTTTGTTCCAGGCGAGGGGAGAAGCCTTGGAGCACCTCTTCGATCTGCGTGGAGGCGATGCCCGTTTCGCGGAAATCGGATGGCATGCGCAGCGCGCTGGGGCACAGGCGCAGCGCCTCACCGAGGCGCATGCCGGTCTTCACGCCGTGCGCCTTGGCTTCGTACGACGCGGCGATCACACAGCCACCACCCATGCCCAGCGCGAGCACGGGCTTGCCGCGAAGCCGCGGGTGCTGCCGTTGAAGAACAGACGCGAAGAACGCGTCGGCGTCGACATGCGCAAACATGGTGAAGGGAGAGAGAAGAACGCGATGATGAGCGGCCTCAGTACCTGCGGATGACGCCTCGCACGACGCCCGCTACCTGCAGCTCTTCGAGGGCGTAGAGGTCGGGATACTCGGGGTTTTCCGCTTGCAGGTAATACTTGCCTTTGTCTTTCTTGAGGCGCTTCAAGGTGAACTCGCTATCGAGCACGCCGACGACGATGTCGCCCACTTTGGGCTGGCGGCTGCGTTCCACGATCACCAGGTCGCCCTCGTGGATGCCGGCGTTGAGCATGCTGTCGCCTTTGACCCGTAGCAGGAAGGTCGTGGAACGGTCGTTCACCAGATACGACTCCAGCGTCACCATTTCCTCGGCCTGTTCTTCCACCGGCGCTGCGAAGCCTGCGGCAATCGGTCCGAAGAGCGGGAGGGTGAGCGCGATGGGTAATGCGGCTTCCGCCACGGCTTCTTCGCGGTGGAGGATCTTGATCCTTCCCTTGGGGTCTTTTTCCAAATAGCGCTCGCGCACGAGGACATTGACCACTTTGGCGATGGCGTTCTTGCTACGCACGCCGAAAGCCAATGCAAGGTCGGAGAGCGACGGGGAATACCCGCGCTTGCGCTGGAACTCGCCGATGTAGTTGAGCACGGTGCGCTGGTGAGGGGTGAGCGGCATGGAGCGGGTGGGAACGATCGTGCACCACGATAGGTGGACGAGTGTCCACTGTCAACAGGGCTCGCTGCGAAAGCATTCGACAGCCGGCGTGACCTCTCGTCTGCTCATCCCTTCGCCCTCAATGCTGGGCCCCGCCGCCGCCTTCGTCGGCAACGATCAGGTCCAGGTCCTTCTGCTCGGAGAGCTGGAGATAGGTGATGGTCCACACGGTCTGCTTGAAGACGTGCAGGTAGGCGAAGAAGTAGCTCGCGCCCACCACCAGCCCCAGGCCGACGAACGCCGCGATGGAGTAGCTGAGTGCGTGGGAGAAGAAGTTCGCAAGGAGCACGCCGAGGCCGATCGCCGCCGCGGGGATCAGGAGCACCATGACCGCATTGATGAGCACTCGCACCGAGATCACCAGGAGCAGCAGCACCAGGAACATGATGTGGCTCATGTTGCTGATGAGCAATTTGAAGCTGCGGGCGATGCCGGTGAAGACGTGCGACTTGCGGATGACGATGGCTTCCTCGGCGAAATTGGAGAAGAATTTCAGGATGTTGGAGAAGATCCAGAGGATGACGAGCGTGATGATGCTGGGGATTTTGAGCGGGTGGTCGATGTAGCGGATGATGAGCGAAATGGCCGTAATCACCGTCGTGGTGCGCGCCAAGAAGAAGAGCTCGCGGACGGCGAACATCGGGAAGAAGTTGTAGAGGCCGAGCACCAGGCCGCCTTTGACTTCCTCGCCCCGGAACGACTTTGCGGCAAGCCCGATGATGGCGCCGATGCAGATATGCGGCATGAAGAATTCAATCACCACGAGCAGCAAGAACGAGATGACGATGGTGGCGAACACGGCGAAGGGCAGCGCGTGGTACATGGCGATTTCCACGTCGAAGAACCCCGGGGTGTTGCCGAGGAAAGCGAGCTCGTAGAAGAAGTAAATCTGATAGACGACGAGTTTGACGTTGAGCAGCGTCTCGAAGAGCGAGGACGTGAAACCCCAGCGGCGCAGCGATTTCTCGCGCCCGGTGATGGCCCATGCGGCGGCGATGATCTCTCGCGGCGTCATGGGGCGGCGGTGAGGGCGGCCTGGAACGGCGCGAAGCGGTAGTCTTCGCCGAGGAGAATCGTGATGGAACGCCGCTCGTCTGCCGTCAGCTCGGGGGGCAGTTCGCCGAGAGGGATGCCCAGGAGCGTGCTGAGGAAGGTCGCAAGCGGCTTGCCCGCCTCGTCGGCGGCAATGACCGAGGCAGCCCGGTCGTCGATGGTGGCATTGGCGACGAAGTCCACGTCGCGCAGGCCGTAGCGGATGATTTCATTCGCCAGCTTCCGGGCCGAGCCGCTGACGGAGCCCGCGTTGAGCACGGCGACGGTGGCGGGGGAGAGGTACGGTTCGCGCGTGTCGAGCAGAAGGTTTTTCAGGGCCTGGAGCTGCTTCCAGGTCACTGGGAACTCGGGGAAGGAGACGGGCAGTAAGACCGATTGCCCGTCGAATTGGTCGCGGGGCGGCGTGTAAAGGAAGCCGCCGGGCAGTACGATGTCGCCGTAGAGCCCGTTGCGGTCAGAGAGCTGCATGGTGAGGATGTGTTCGCGGTTGATCTGCACGCCGAGCTTGGCCAGGCTCATGAGCTGGGGCAGCGAGAGCGTCATTTCGACGTGCTGCCGGAGGATGTCCTGGATCGCCACGATCATCTGCGCTTTGCCGAGCATGCCTTGCTCGCGGACGGCGGCGGCCATCGCGGCGAGGAGTTGCTGCTGGCGGCCAGCGCGGTCGAAATCGCTCGTGGTGTGGCGGCTGCGGGCGTACTTGAGGGCGGTCGCTCCGTCGAGGTGCTGGGGGCCCGCGCTGATGGAGAATGTTTGGTATCCGTAATTGTCCGTCGGGTACTCGGTATCCACGATGTCCTTGGGTACTACCACATCCACGCCCCCGAGCGCGTCGACCGCGGCAATGAAGCCGTCGAAGCCGACTTTCACTACGCCGTGCAGATCCATCGCGAGAGCTTCGCCGAGCTCATTCTTGAGTGCGTCGAGCGCCGCCATGGAGGCTTCCGACCCCTCCTTCCCTTCGCGCTTGAAGTGCGCGAGGAAATCGCGGTAGGTGCTGTTGATCTTGCCGGGGCGCAGGCCCTCGCGCTTGAGCAGGTACAGGTCGCGCGGCAGCGAAAGCAGCACCATGCTGTGGGACGCGGGGTCGATGCTGGCGATCATCAGCGTATCGGTGAGGTTCTCGCCGGCTTCGTCGCCCTGGCCGAGGAGGAGGAGATTGGTGTGGCCGTGGGCGTCCTGCGGGATGTCGGCGCTGGCAACGGAAAAGGCCGCGCCGAGGCTTACGCCGCGCAGCAACGTCCACGCCCGGCTGACGCCGATCCAGAGCAACGATGCGAGTAGCGCAGCGACGACGACGGTCGCCCCGGTCGTTAGCCAGAACCGTTTGCGCTCGGCGCGCTCCTCCTCTTCGTGGCGGTGTTTCCAGTCGCCATAGAGGAGTGCCAGCGGCCGCGCGACCAGGAGTACACCTCGGAGAAGTGAACCCCAGGGAATGCGTCGGCGCGGGGAGTCGTCGGAGAGTCGACGCACGCGGAAAGACATGCGCGCACAGTGTAGCAGAGGGGCGGTGTTTCCATAGCCTCGATTTGCCACGGTATCGGGGGTAGAATCACGCTATGGCTGCCATTGTTTTTCTTGAAGTCGATGCCGAAGATCGCTCCAGGGTGGTTGAGCGTTTTCCCGATGCCGACGTGCATCTGGGCGCGCTCTCTGGAGATGCGTTGGTGGAGGCCTGCTCGGGTGCGCGCGTCGTCTCGTGTTTCATTGCCACACAGTTCACCCGCGAGGTGCTGCAACGGCTGCCGGATCTGCGCCTCGTGTGCACGCGCTCGGTAGGGTGGAACCATATCGATCTTGCTGCGTGTCGCGAGCGCGGCATCACGGTATGCAACGTGCCGGATTACGGTTCCCATGTGATCGCCGAGCACGTCTTTGCGCTCCTGCTCAGCCGTTTGCGCCATATCCCCGAGGGCGGCGCCAAAGTGCAGCGCGGGGAATTCGATTATCACGGCCTGCGAGGCATCACGCTCCAAGGAAAAACACTCGGCATTGTCGGAACGGGGAGGATTGGCCGCGCCGTCGCGCGCATCGCCCATGGCTTCGGCATGCATATCCTTGCCGTCGACAAGTGCCGCACCGTCGAGCTCGAAGAGGCGTACGGCGTACGGTATGTGGAGCTGCCGGCATTGCTGGAGCAGAGCGACATCATCACGCTGCACGCTCCCGCCACGCCCGAAACGCGCCACATGCTCAACGCGTCTTCGCTCGCGAAGGCCAAGCATGGGGTCATCATCGTCAATACCGCCCGCGGCGATTTGATCGATTCCGGCGCGCTCCTGCAGGCGCTCCAGACGGGGGCCGTGCGGTATGCACTGCTGGACGTCCTGGAACATGAGCAGGTCTTCGAAGAGAGCCGCGCGCTTATTGCGCATCCCAATGTCGTCGCCACGCCGCATATCGCGTTCTACGCCGAGGAGAGTATGAAGAACATGTTCGATGACTGCTTTGCGTCGATAGGGCAGTGGCAGGCAGGTGCAATACCCGAGCATGCCGTCGCTCCGCCGACGGTGATCTGCGACCTGCCCGGCGTGTCAGCGCGGAAGGCCAAGCAGTAGCGTGAGCACGGCGAGCAGGATCGGCTGATGAACCAGGTAGATAACGAGCGACCAGCGCCCCGGGAGCGCGGCCCAGTCGACGGCCCTCGTCGGGGGGAAGACGTGCGCATCGAGCCACCGTGTGGCCTCGCGGCAAGGGCGCATCGCGGCGATGCCCAGCAGCAGCACGATCGCCCAGGGCAGGAGCGGGAAATAGTCGACGCTCACAAAGCCCGGCGGCGTGATGCCCAGCGGCAGCAGGAGCGGCGTCGACGCCGTTGTACCACGTAGCGCCAGCCACGCGCCCGTCGCGGCCACTGCGGCCCATGCCGCTCTGCGCGGACGCGCGGCAAGGGGTGCCAGCACGATGAGGCCACAGCCGATGCAGTGCAGAATGCCGAAGCGCACGTAGGTCGATGCGTCGATCAGGAACGTGACAAGGCTGATGGCGCACCCGCAGCAGAGCACGCCCATTCCGCGGCGAACTATGCGCGCCATCCATGCGTTACGCTCTTCCCCCCGCAGCAACGCGCGTTCCCGCGAGAGTGCCAGGCCGATGCCGCAGAGCACGAGAAAGACGCATGCCGTCGACCGTGCCCAGATGTCAGCGAAGGCGCCAAGATACGCCATCACGCGCATGCCGTAGTACGCGTCGAGGTCGTAGCACAGGTGGAATACCGTCATCGATAGCAACGCCGTCGAACGGAGGATGTCGAGGCTGCGCAGGCGATCTCGCGCCGCTGGCGTGTTACCGCTGCTCATGCAGCAGCAGCAACGCCGTCCACAGCAGCACTAGAATTGCGAGCAGCTGGAAGAGCGGGGCGAAGGGGCTGAGCAGTGCCAGCGTCACGGCTCCGCCGAACAGCGACAGCGGCAAGGCGAGGCACACGGGGCACAGCAACGACAGCGCGCCGAGCGCGCTCGCAACACCGGCGGCACGGCGGACGCCCCGAGGGCAACTGCCTTCACGCAGCCGCGCGCCGATCAACCCGGCAACGACGCCTAGGAGCGCCACCAGCACCATGGAGAACGCAATCTCACCCTTCCCGACGGGCGGGCGCGGCGGAGACCAAATCCACGCTGCGAAGAAGCCGCTCTCCCAGCCGATGAGCAGCAGGCCAGCAAGCATCGCCACCACCGCCCATTGCCAAAATATTGGGGAACGCAGAGGAAGCGGGCGGATGCGGTACGCCATGATGAAGGAGGGTTAGACGTTCTTGTTGCAGTGTGCGCAGGAACCCTTGCAGTCCCCGTTCGCGCAGTTGGCTTTGTCGCACGCGCCGTCGGCACACACCTGTTTTGCGGGGCAGTAGCCCCCGTTGGCCGCCTGCAACGAACCCGTGCGCGTGATGAAGGCGGTGTAGGCGAGAGCGATGCCTACCGCTGCAAGCGTGAAGGTGAGCCACGGACGGGCAAGCAATTGCTGCATGCGGAGGCAGTGTACGACTTTCTTTTGCATACGCAAACGGCGGGCCGAAGCCCGCCGTTTGGAACTGTCTGCGATGGGAAGAACGCTTACGCGCGCTTGGCCATGAAACAATCGCGACACAGCACCGGCTTGCCGCCCTCGGACTCGGGGCGCGGCTTGAACGGCACCTGGCACTGAGCGCCACAGGAGGCACAAACTGCGTCGAACAGTTCGCGCTCGCCCATGCGATCATTCTTGCGCTTGGCGCGGCAATCCTTGCAGCGCTGGGGGGCCTGAAGGCCCTTGGACGCATAGAACTGCTGTTCACCCTCGGTGAACGTGAAGGTCTGACCGCAATCGCGGCAGGTAAGCTGTTGATCAGCCATACCGAACGGGGAGAAGGAAGATAAGAATGCAGATGAGCCTTCTCCGAGTTACTCGCTTTTCGAGACGATTGGCTGGTCGAAGGAATGCTGCTGACTTTAGCGTACAGGGTTTTGGTCATTCGTCAATCATTCTGGACATTTTCTGGTATTGCGGGGACGAAAAAACGACCCCGTGAGGGGTCGTCGTTTCGTTGAGAATCGGCGATTTACTTGAGCGTAACCTTGGCGCCGGCCTCTTCGAGCTTCTTCTTCATAACCTCGGCGTCTTCCTTGGCGACGTTCTCCTTGATGACCTTCGGAGCGCCGTCGACGGCGGCCTTGGCATCGCCGAGAGGCAAGCCGGTCAATTCGCGGACGACCTTGATGACGGCGATCTTCTGAGCGCCACCGTCGGTGAGCTCAATGTTGTAGGAAGCCTTCTCGTCGGCAGCTGCTGCGGCTGCAGCGGGAGCGGCGGCGGCAACGGCGGCCACGGGGGCAGCGGAGATGCCATACGCCTGTTCCATGAACTTCACGACGTTGTTGAGCTGCACAACGTTAAGCTTCTCGAGCGCGTCGATGACGGCCTGCTCTTCCTTCGAGAGCTGAATGGTAGCTTGATCGGACATACGGGGAGGGGAAAAAAGGAGATAAAGAATGGGTTACGACTTCTTCTTCGCGATTTCCTGGACCGCCATCGCGAAGCCGCGCAGCGGCGACGAACAGATGGATGCGAAGGACGAGAGGGGGGAGCGGACCATGCTCATGAACGTCGCCAAGAGCTGTTCGCGGCCCGGCAAGTTCGCAAACTCCAGCGTTTCGCGGTTGGAGAGGTATTTGCCGTCAAAGTATCCGGCAATCAGTTTCATCGCGGCGTTGTCCTTGCCGAACTG
Organism: uncultured Candidatus Peribacteria bacterium; assembly: GCA_964488165.1. Lineage (GTDB taxonomy): Bacteria > Patescibacteriota > Gracilibacteria > Peribacterales > Peribacteraceae > VMFU01. Next base: position 162,554 of record CAZATU010000002.1, on the reverse strand, counting down.
GGAAGCGGTCTTGGCTCCCGCGACGGGGTCTCCGAAGCTGAAGATGCAGGCGATGCCGCCCGGAATGGTGGATTCATCGAGGTCCGGCATGCCCGCGTGCTTCGCGGCCAGCTGGATCAAGGTCTTCTTGGCGACTTTCATCTCCGCGTTCTTTGCCTTGAGCGAGCGGCGCAGCGCGCTGACGTCCGCAACGGAAAGACCCATGTAGTGGGTGAAGACCACGGAGGTGGCCTTCTGGAATTTCTGCGTGAGGTCGGCGACTTGCGTGACCTTGGATGCGCGGGTGAGAGCCATGACGAGAAAGGGTGGAGAGTGCAAAAACACAATCCCAGCCGTCCCCGAGACCACATAGCAAAACTGGTCTCCGGGACGACCGGGAGACCAGCGAGGTACACGGCACGAATCACCAAGCCGGAGCCGGGTGGGCGATGCTGTATACCTCGGAGGGGCTTACCTTCGGCCTGCGGCCTAATGCCCTCGGTCTTCGGTCGTAAGCGTCATTGTAGTCGCGGTCGGCCGGAAGTCAAGGCCAAGCTTTTCGATGGGCGCCCGGAGTGGTACGCTTCCCCGACTATGGCCGGTATGAGTGCCCTGCAGGCTTCCGCTCTCCCCGCCCTGCGCGGCGCCTATCCGGATATCCCGGTCTTGCGTGGTAAACGGGTGGAGAAGGCCTTTGCGCTCGCGGCGGAGCTCTACGCCGACGGACGGCATTGGTCGGGAGTGCCCGTCCTGGAGCATTGCTGCTCCGTGCTGCGGACACTGCTGCCGCTCAAACCCGACGAGGATGCCGTCATTGCCTGCATCCTGCACCACGCCGTCGATGCGAAACAGATGACACTCCTGGAGCTTGAAGAGCGTTTCGGCTCCTCGGTGCGCGCGATCGTGGCGGGGGAGTACCTGCTGTACCAATTGCTGTCGCGCCCGCGCCGCATTTCCTTGCATGCCCTGCGCCGCATGATGGTGCGCGCGAGCGACGACGTGCGCGCGCTCATCGTCTTTCTGTGTGACCGCGTCGTGGCGCTGGACCATAGCGACAAGCTCTCGGAGAGCGAGCGAAGGATTGCCGCGCGCGTGGCGCTCAAAGTGCTTGCACCGATGGCTGCGAGCCTGGGTGTGTACCTGCTCAAGCACCAGCTGGAGGGCAAGGCGTTCCCGCTGGCGTACCCTTCGGATGCCGAGCGCATCGTGGAGCAGCAGCAGAGCGTGCAGGAACGTTTCCAGAATTTCCTCCCCCAATTGGCGGAGGCCGTGGAGCACTCGCTCCGGGAGCACGGCGTCGCCGCTACGGTGGAGTACCGCGAGAAGCAGCCCTACAGCGCGTTCACCAAGATGAGCCGCAAAGGCGTGCTCAAGCTGACGGCGGTGTACGACCTGTTTGCGCTGCGCGTGATCGTGACGAAAGAAGAAGACTGCTACGTGGCGCTCGGGGTGCTCCACCGCTTCTCGCACCCGGTGTCGCATCGGTTCAAAGATTACATCGCGTTCCCGAAGCCCAACGGCTATCGCAGCCTGCATACCACGCTCACGGGGTTGCCCAAGGCGCCGCCGGAGGTGTTCGTCGAAGTACAGATCCGCACGCACGCGATGCATGAGGAGGCCGAATTCGGCATCGCCGCCCACTGGAATTACAAAGAGGGCGGCAGCACCGAGCATGCGTTGCAGCGTTTCCGTCTGATGCAGCAGATGGACAAGAATGAGGATCTCTTCGGCGAAAGCACGGGGCGCGAGACCGATTCTATTTTCGTCCTGACGCCCAAGGGTGATGTGATCGAGCTGCCGGAAGGCGCGACGCCGCTTGATTTTGCGTTCCAGGTGCATACCGATATCGGCCTCGCGTACCGCGCCGCGCGCGTGAACGGCGGCGTGGTGGCGCTCAACCACACGCTCGAGAATGGCGACGTTGTGGAGGTGCTGCGGGCGAGCAACCCCCAGCCCTCGCCGCGCTGGATGAAGCTGTTGCGCACCGCGTCGGCTCGCTCGCGCTTGCGGCGCTACCTGCAGGAACGTGAGGGGCAACCCGCAGAGATAGAGACAGCGACCGTTGCGGCCCCTGCACGGCGGCCGGCAAAGAAGAAGCGCGAGGCGAAGCCGCTCTTTTTACGCTCCGCGGGGCGGGGCATCGACGTGCAGTTGCCGCTGCAACCCGCGCAGTGCTGCAAGCCCGAGAAGCACCCGGGCGCGGATGTGCTGGGCATCGTGGGCCGCGGCGTGGTGCGCGTGCACACCGCTTCGTGCAAGCATGCGCGCACGGCAAACCCGGAGCGCCGCGTGCACGTGCTCTGGTCGGAGTAAGAGGCGATTATTTGGCTGCGTCGAGCAGGGTGCTCAAGAGCTTTTCGACGCGCTTCTGCCACAGGAATTGCTGGCGCGTGTCGCTCGCGGGGTTGCGCAGCTCTTTCGCCATCGCCGCCTGCGAGGACGGCAGCGCATCGATTTCGAGCTGGATCGCGGCCTCGGCCTCATCGTCGGTCAGCTTGATGTCTTTGGTTTCGAGTAGATCCTGGATGCCCAGGCGCGTGCGCAGGCGGCTGCCCGCTTGCGTTTGCAGCTCGGCCAGGAGCTCTTTCTGATCCTTACCCGATTGCTCCACCCACTGGGCCAGCGTCGTGCCGCGCTTCTCAAGCTGGTCGATGTGGTCTTGCAGTAGCGCACGCGTTTCGTCTTCGAGGAGCTCCTCGGCAAGGTCGACGTCAACGGCTTCGGCGATCTTCTCCAAGAGCGCGCGTTCGCGGCGCATACGTTCCCACTCCTCTTCCTGCCCGACGAGCGAGGACTTGATCTGCTCGCGGAAGGCAACGGCTGATTCGGCCTGGAAGCGTTCCTTGGCCAGCGCATCGGTGAGCTCGGGGCGTTCGAGCGCCTGCACGTCGCGGACGGTGACGGCGAACGTCGCGGGTTTGCCCTGCAATTCTTTGGCGTGGTAGGCGGCGGGGAAGGAGACCTGCACATCTTTGGTGTCGCCCTTCTGCACACCGACGAGCTGCTCTTCGAAGCCGGGGATGAGCGACTTGCTGCCCAGCTCCACCGGGTAGTCGCTCGCAGTCATACCTTCGGGCGCCGTGCCGTCTTCGAGCGTGCCGCGGAAGTCGAGCACCAGACGGTCTCCTTCTTTGGCCGCACGGTCAACGGAAACGGCCTTCTCCTCGCGCTTGAGCATGGAATCAATCACGCGTTGAACGTCTTTTTCATCGGCGGCGGGCTCCTTCTTTTCCACGACGAGCTTCACGCCCTTCTTCCAGCGCACGGGCGGGCGTTCGATGAACGTCACTTCCAGCGTCACCGGTTCGCGGCTCGTGGCGCCGATGCGCGGCGGCGCGATGGGCTTGATGTCGTGTTCTTTGGCGATGGAGGGCAGCACGCCCGAGAGCAGCTCGCGGACGGTTTCCTCGAAGAGGCGGTCCTTGTCGAGGCGTTCGCGGATGCGTTCGATCGGGGCTTTGCCAGCGCGAAAGCCGGGGAGCGCCACCGAGCGGCCGAGTGAGCGGACGGCGCGGTCTTCGGCGGGGGCAACGTCGGCGGTGTCAAAGACCACCGTGCACACGACCTTGCCGTTCTTCTGCCGCTGGACGGAAGTCTTCGGAGGCATGGGCGATCAGCGGCGGGAGGCTTCCCGCTGCTGCCAGAGTACCACGAGCGGCGTGGCGATGAAGAACGACGAGTACGTGCCGATCACCGTGCCGAGGATGAGCGCGAGGGTGAACCAGCGGATCGACTCGGAGCCGAAGAGGAAGAGCGCGGTCAACATAATGAGCGCGCCGACGCCGGTGTTGAGCGTGCGGCGGAGCGACTGCTTCAAGCTGTCGACGGCGAGGTCCGCGAAGGGGCGGCGCTTGCCCTCGAGCAGCAGGTTGTCGCGGATGCGGTCGAAGATGACGATCGTGTCGTTGACCGAGTAGCCCATGATGCTCAGCAGCGCGGTGACGAAGAGCGTATCGAGCTGGAAGGAGGTCGTGTAGCTGAGGACGACGAAGATGCCGCTGGTGATGAGCACGTCATGCACCACGGCCACGATGGCAGCGAAGCCGAAGCTCCAGGAGCTTACCGAGCGCGACATCGAACGGAACATGACCGCGAGGTAGAGCACGATGGCGATGGATGCGGCGATGAGCGCGATGATGGAGCGCGTGCGCAGCGAGGCGCCGACGCTCGGCCCGATCGTCGTGAATTGCAGCTCCTTGAGACCCTCGCCCATGTCTTTGCTGAGGCTGGCGAAGAGCGCCTGGTGCTCCTCATTGCTCAGCGAGCTCGTGCGGACGAAGTAGGTGTCGGTGGTCGTCTTGGAGAGCACGGCGCTTTCGGCAAGCGGGGCATTGGCCGATCGCAGCGCGACAAGCAGGTCATCGCGCGTGGCGTTCTCCGGTAGGGCGAACTCCATGAGGGTGCCGCCTGTGAATTCGATGCTCAGGCGCGGGCCCGGGGAAACGATGGCAACGAGGGATGCCGCGGCCAGGATGGCCGAGAACATCATCAGGACGATGCTGAAGCGGATGAAACGCATGGGACGTGAGGGTACCGTGCGGCGCGCCGTGCGCCAAGGCATTCTGGCTTACTCCGCCCGCAGGGTCAGCGCGGTGGCTCCGCCGGTGCGGTCGAGCGACCAGAGTAGCCGTTGCCCGCCGAGGGGGTCGAAGAGCGGCGATAGGGCTTTGGCGAGGGAGGGGGGGAGGACGTCGGCGTCGATGACGCCGGCTGCCTCGCGCTGCGTGCCGCTGACGACGCGCGGCAGAGCCAACGTTCCCGTGCCTGCTACAAGGAATGCATCGACAGTAGCCCGATCACTGCCAAGAACGAACGCGTCGTCGCGCTCCGCCGTCACCAGCTCAGCATTGTCGAACGGCTGGCGGACCGCATGCAGCGTCCAGCCGTTGAGTGTTGCGTCGGTGACATCAGTCGGGGCGTTGGGCGAGGTGCGGATGACATTGTTGGTAAAGCCCCGCTCAAATGTCTCTTTGTCGATTTCCATGCGCGGCCTGCTGGCGATGAAACGTTCCCGGACGTCGGCCATGCGTTCCGCGACGTCGTCGCGCGCGCTGCCCGCGAGGAGCACGGGAGAGCCGCTGCCACCCTTCGGGCCGATGAGCAGCGTGCCCGGGCCCCGCAGCAAGCCTGCAAGCTCGCGCGGCGCGGTGGAAGCCCCGAAGGTCTGCAGCACGGCTGCGCTGAGCAATGCATCCATCGAAAGGCCGATGTGTTCATGGAGGGCCGAGCGCATGCTCAGTAGCACGTCGCCGTCGGCGAACCACACGGCGCCCCGTGCGGGCAGCGCCGGGACCGTGGCGCCCACCGAGGCGATGGCCGCCGGTCGGTGATCCATCCAGAGGAACGCGAGCGCGCCCGTGTCCGAAAGGATCGCAACGGGGTGCACGGAGAGCGGTGCATCGGCGCGCAGCTTCGTGACGTAGGCCCATGAGCGCACGTCGCTCGCGGCTGCGGCACTGCCGCGGAAGAAGGCGTCGGTGCTCAGCGTCGTCGCGCCCGTGGCGACCAGGGCGAGCAGCGACGGGGGGGAGGCCTCGGCTGCAGGCAGGCGCGACACGCGGGTGTCGGTGGGGAGCGTGAAGCCGATCCAGCCGAGCGTGTCGCCGTCATGCACGACAGCGACGGCGTCGTAGGCGTCGGCGGCATCGGGCCAGGCGTGTGCTTCCAGGAGGTTTACGAGCGAGGCGCGCAGGAGCGGCGAAGGGTGGCGCACGAAGGCTACGACGTCGTCTGTTTGCAGCAGCGCGGACGGGTCGATCGCCGCGGGAGGCGCGCCGACGGCACAGCCGGCGACGGCGAGTACGCCCGCCATGACGGCGATGCGCGTTGCAATGCGGGAGGGTCGAACCATGGCGGCCATTGTACGGAGCGCTGTGGCGGATGCACGGTCATTTCGGGCGTCGGCGCGCTTGTCTGTTGCGCACGGAAAGCACTTGCGCTACAATGATCCGATTCGTTCGTTCACAACGTCGCCAAGACCCGAGAGGGGAGAGTGCGTGCATCGGTCGCGCGCTCCCTCCTCTCTGCTCTGCAAGCATCGTATCGCCGATAAAAGGAGTGCGGCGATGCGTACCCCCTTCTCCCCAGTGTTCCCCCTGAGCCTTCGCGCCGGGTCGGTGAACCGGTCCGGGGACCTCGTCCGGTCACGAGGAGAAACAAGAGACCCGAGCAAGGCAGAGAATCGAGGGCTCCTTCCCTCCGTCCCCTCCTAACAGTGGCTCAGCGCTTTCGTATGATGGTGTTGATAGCCGCGGAGGACGACAAAACAAACACAAAAAGGCCAGCCGTACTGGTCTTTTTGTTTATGCGGAGATGTTTCTTAGCGAGTGACAAAATATATAAAATATAGTATAATTACTTATACACATCCATACCCATGTTCCTCGCGTCCGTCCGCAGGCTGGTGCGTCCCGTGCTTCCCGCGTTGGTTGTGCTTGCGGTGGTGAGCTATTTGGGCGTGGCGTTCTTCTTGCGCACGCAGGCGTTCATGCAGCAGCAGCTCAGGGAGAATTTGCAGACCGCCGTCACCATCGGCGCGATTCAGTTCGATACCGAAGCGATCGACGCCATCCGCGCCCCGGGCGATATCGACACGCCCGCATTTGCCGCGGTGCTTGCGACCCTCGAGAAGATTCGCATGGCCTTCCCCAACGCGCAGTTCGTCTACTTGCTGCGTCCGAGCGAGGATCCGCACACCATGACGTTCATCGCCGACGGCGACACGTTCGCTCCGCCGGAAAAGCTGGATGCCAATGGCAATGGTGTCGTGGAGGACACCGAAGCTCCGGCGCTCCCCGGCGATACCTATGATGTCGGCCCCTTTCCTTCGATGCGCGAAGGGTTGGAGCACCCTTCGGTCGACAGCGAGGTGACGCAGGACCAGTGGGGCCAATTCATTTCGGGGTATGCACCCGTCATCGATGGTCGCGGCAAGGCGGTTGCGCTCCTGGGGATCGACGTGGATGCGGGAACGTTCTTCCGTCTTTCCACCAGCATCTTCTCGCCGTTTGTCCTCATGCTCGTGCTGGTCGTGGCGATCTTGATCGCGGCGTATGTCGCGCTGTTCCTCCTCCATCGCCGCGCGGAATTCCGGCGGAAGCTCGACAGTGAGCGCAGCGCCTTCATCGACTTGGCTATGCATCAGATCGGCGCGCCCTTGGCTACGCTGTCGTGGTGGCTGGAGTTGCTCCAAGACCGCGATACCGCCGCGACGAACGACCGCAAGGAGGCCTACCTACAATTGAATGCCGGATTGCAGCGCCTGCAGCAGCTGGTGCAAATGCTGATGCGCGTGAGCGACGTGCAGCGCCACGCCGTCACGACCACGTCGCGCGCCCGCTGCTCCGCGCAGGCCGCGATCCAGGCTGCCGTCCGCTCGGCCCAGGCGGACCTTGATCGGCGCGAGCATGTCGTCCGCGCGGATTATGCTGCCGACGTGGCGGTGGCCATCGAATGTGAACTCTTGATGGGCGTGTTGCAGGAAATTGTGCAGAACGCGATCGATTATTCGCCAGTGGGTTCGCCTATCGAGATCGTACTTTCGCGGTCGGGCGAGCGCGCGACCGTCACAGTCGCCGACCACGGCAAGGGCATGTCGCCCGCGGAGATCGATGACCTCTTCACACCCTTCCGCAGAGGCGCGGATGCCACGACGGCGAAGCCCGTGGGCAACGGCGTGGGGCTCTACATCGTGCGGGGCATCGTGGAGGCGCACGGCGGAACAATCCGCGTGCGCAGCGACAAGAAGCGCGGCACGGCGGTGACGATTACGCTGCCCGTTGCTGCGGAGGAGCGCTAGAGCGCCTGGAGTGCTGCCCGCGCGGCGGTGAAGTCGGGGTCGATTTCCAGTGCCTTTTCCAGCGCGGAGCGGGCTCTGTCGCGCTTGTCGGCGAGCACGGCGGTGCGCCCCAGCAGGAACCAGACTCGGGCGTTGTTCGGCCAGCGTTCGGTGGCGGTGGTCGAGCGGGCGAGGGCTTCTTCGATGAGGTGGACGCTGAGCGCGACGTCGGCGTATTCCTCGAAGATCGCCGGTTCGGCGTCGGGGGCGGCGGTGAGGATATCGTATTGCTCCAGCGCATCGGTGGTGTTGCCCGAGGCGAAGGCTGCTTTGGCGATGGCGCGGCGCGCATCGGCCTCCGGTTGGAAGCCGTTTTTCAGTGCGTACTGGAAGAACGTGAGGGCGCTGGCATGGTCGCCTTGGGCGGCGTAGGTGCGCCCGAGGAAGAACTGCGTTTCGGGCTTCTCCGGGTCGAGGGCGTACGCGCGCTCGAACGATGACAGTGCTTCGGGCAGGCGTTCGGTGGTCAGCTCGCAGTAGCCCTGGACGATCCATGCGTCGCGGTAGTCATCCTGCTGCCGGGTGACCTGCGAGAGCAGCGGCAGCGCCAGCTCGCATTCGTGCACCTGGGCGAGTGCGCGCGAGAGCAGGGCGATGAGGTGGATGTTCGGACTTTCGGGGAAGAGGCTGTACTCCTCGTACGCGCCCATCAAAATCCGCGCGTTGGCGCGGAGGATCGGGTCCCAACCGTTTTCCACGGCATGGAGCGATGTCTGCGCCGCTTCGTGGCTGCCTTGCACGATGCTCAGGAGCGCTTCTCCGTAGGAACGCTGCGGCGATTCGTCGGCAGTGTTGAGGAATTGCTGCGCCTGCTGCAGCTCGCCCGTGCGCAGCAGCATGAGCGCTTCCAGCAGCGTGACGTCTTCCGGACGGGCGCCTGCGAGCTTGAGGCGCGTGAGCGTTTCGCGGGCGGCGGGGATATCGCGGCGCTGGAGCTGCGCCTGCATGAGTTTGCGCAGCGCGGGCACGCCGCCTCGCGCGTCGACTGAGCGCTGGTAGAGCGTTTGTGCGCGCTTCCAATCGCCCTCGAGCGCGGCGAGGTCGCCCTCGCGCAGCGCGTTGAGCGCAGCGTCTTTGATATCTTCGGCTGGGAGCGTTTCCAGGGGGACGTCATCGGCCTGCTCCTGCGTGCGGATGGCGACGAGCTGCCTGCCAAGGAGCGCGCGCGTGCGGCCTGCCTGCCACGTCAAAACGCCACTGATGCCGACGGCGCAGACCACGGCGAAGGCGATGGGCACGATGATGCGGGACGGCAGTCGGGGCATGTGGGTGCCGCGCATGCTAGCACATCATCAGGCCTTTCCCTTCTTCGGTTTTTCCGTCACGACGGGGGACAGTTCTCCGTCGGTTGCAGTGTCCGTTTCCTGGCCGGTTTCCATCGTGGCCTGAAGGAGATGCTTGGGGATCACAGCTTCGATGGCGCCCCAGTTTGCGGGGCCGTCGGTGGGCAGCAGGATCGTCACCTGGTCGCCGACTTCGGCGCGGTAGAACGTGACCGAGGCCAGCAACACGCGGAAGGCCTTGCCCTCGGCGAGCACCTTGTACTGGCCGTCCTCCTGGATGAGCACGCCGCGGACGATGCGGCGCTCGATGGGGGCGATCTGTTTGTAGATGAATTTGCCTTCCTCGGTGATGGTGAGCTTCATGCCGTCGCCTTCCACGAGCTTGCTCTTGGAAGCGTAGTTGGCGGGGACGGGGTACGTCTGGCCTCCCGAGTCGACCATGTTCTGGCCGTCGAAGGCGCCTTCGACGACGCGTCCGCTCACGGGGCCCGCCATGCGGCTGGCGCGGGTGGCCATACGCTCGCGGCCCGTATCGGAAACGCCAGTCAATTCACGCAGCAGCGCGCTCGCGGTCTTGAGCGAGGACTGGGCGCTTTCCAAAAGTTCTTGAACGTGGAGCAGCGAATCGTCGGACATGATGTGAGAGAGAAAAGTGGAAGACGGAAGTCGTCAGAGGGGCGCTGTCTCCAAGGGGAGGTCCAGGCGGCCGAGCCGTTCGTGCATCTCGGTGTCTGTGAGAAGTCCTGCTTGCGCCCCGAAGACGCTGACAACGCTTGACGCATTTATGGTACCCGCACACAGCGCTCTTGGCAAGTCCAGGCCGCTCATCAGGCCCCAGGTCATGCCGATGCCGAAGGCGTCCCCGGCACCCGTCGTGTCCACCACCGTGGCCGACGTCGTGGGGCAGGTGACGACGTTCTTGCCGTCGGTTGCCGTCGCGCCGTTCTTGCCGTCGGTGATGCAGGCGATCGCGACGCCCGCGGCGCTGAGCTTCTTGAGCGCGTCGCGGACGGTAGAGGTCTTCGTGAAGAGGGCGGCTTCTTCTTTGTTGAGCAGGAGGAGGTCCGTGCGCTTGAGCAGTTCGATGTGGTGCTTGAAGCGCATGCCCATGTCGATCTGGCAGCCGCCGGGGTTCCACGTCATCTTGGGTCCGCCTTCCGCTGTGAGCGCGTCGACGATGTCGTTTTCGATCATGCAGGCTTGCTCGGGGATGCGGTTGAAGTACACCCAGTCCACCTCGCGCAGCATGTGGCGCGGGAAGGTGGCGTCGTGCATGTGCTGGTTGGCGCCGGTCTGGTAGACGATGACGCGCTCGCCGCCGTCGGCGTTGAAGATGATGGAGAAGCTCGACGTTTCATCCTCCACGATCGTGACGGTGTCGGCGTGCACGCCTTCGCGCTTGAGGTTGTCGAGCAGCGCCGTGCCCCATTGGTCGTCGCCCACGACGCCGCTGAAATGAGCTTCGCAGCCGAGCCGCGCGAGCCCCACCGCGGAGTTCGATGCGCCGCCGCCGCAGGCGCCAATGATGCGTTCGGCAGCGACTTTTTGGCCCAAGGGCAGGGTAAAGGCGCGCGTGCCGTCGCCCAGCGACATCACGTTGTGGGGGCAGTGCACGAAGAGGTCAAACGTGGCTCCGCCGATCGAGAACGTCCGGGGTCGGCGCGAGCCGTCCTGGCGCCGATGGGCGGGCGTTGCAGGCGTCATGGGTCAGCGAGGACGCTGCGAGTATACCTTCCGGCGCGAGCGATACAGCACTGCCATCGTGGCGGCGCCGATCACGCCGATCACGATGATCGACGGCAGGCCTTCCTGCGAGTGTTCGGGGACGCGGGGGAGCACGGCTGCGGCCAGGTTGAACGGAGCGGGGTCGGAGGGTCCGGCGCGGAAGCCGTTTGCCGGGCCGTTGGGCGTGCCCGTCACTTCGGCACTCAACTCGTCGAGGCGGTCGCCCGTCACGGAGATCGGTGTAAGGCGCACGACGTAGGCGTAGCCGTTGAAGAGGTCGCGGAGGGTGTAGGTGCGGGCGCTGCCTTCGAGCAGGCGCTCTTCCTGCACGTCTTCGTCGCCGTCGACGTGGTACTGGAGCAGGAAGCCGCTGAGCTCAATGTCGTCGGGGAATTCCCATTCGAGGCGCATGGCCGTGTCGCCCTCGCGGATGCGCAGGGTGAGGCCCGGCGTTTGCACGTTGAGCACCTGGCTCTTTTCCATGCTCTCCATCGTGTCGCGCAGCGCGGTGACGGCGAAGTAATAGGTTGTGCCGGGGCGGAGACCCGCGACCGTGGCCTTGGTGACGGGGCGGCCCGTGTCGAGGCTGTAGTCGAAGGTGCCTTCCTGTTCACCGACGTACACGCGGTAACCCGTCACTTGCTCGGGTACCGGGTCCCACTGGAGCGCTACGGCGTTGGTGCGCGCCTGGGCCGTAAGGCCGGCCACCACCGGGAGGCCACGCGTCTTCACCACGAGCACCGCGCGCACTTCGCGCGGGTTGCCGGAGGCGTCGCTGGCGATGATGCTCACTTGGTGCTCGCCGGGGCCGGGGGCGGGGAAGAACGCCTGGTAGATACGCGCGTCGTCGGGGTTCGCCGTCAGGGTCGCCGTGGGACGGTCCGCCGTCGCGTCATCCAGAAGGAAGACCACTTTGGGCAGGTCGGGGTCCGTTTCTACGCGCACGAGCACGTTTTCGCCTTCCTCGGGCTCCGAGGGGTCGAAGGTGATGGCGCCGACCTCAGGAGGGTTCTTGTCGAGCACCAGGTGCAAGGGGCCGGAGTCGAATTTGCCCTGGTCGTCGCGTACGCGGATCGTGAAGTCCTGCTGGTCGGGCGCGAGCTGGATCACGGCTTCGAAATTGCCGATGCCGTCGGTGTCGCTCTGCACGTCGCGCGTGCCGCCCATGACGGTGAGGTTCGTGTATTCCGGGCCGGTGCCCTTGATGGTGATATCGGTCGTGCTCACCACGTCGCCGTCCTTATGCGAGGTGATGACGATGGTGCCGGCCGCGCCGGAGTCGCCGCCGCTGGCGACGTTGATTGTGGCTTCGCCGCGGATGCTGGGGTCGGTCTTGTCCTCGATGCGTACGGTCTGCGCGCCCGGCGTCTTGAAGCGCAGCACGAGGGGGAATTCCTTCTGCCCCAGGTCGCGCTCCTTAAAGGTGTATTCGCCGAAGTTGGGCAGGATGGCGTCGGGGTCGGTGGAGGTGAACACCGCCGTGCCCAGGTAGTTCTCGACGCTGCGACCCTGGCGGTCGACGGCGCGCAGCGTGATCTTGGGCGCCTCTTCGTCGATGGGCAGCTCGGCGGGGGCCGTCACCTCGAAGTGGTCGACGACGTCGAACGTGCCCGTCACTTGGCCGAGGAAGTTGCCGTACGACGGCGCGCGGCGTCCGTCGGTGTAGAACGTGCGCGTGTCCGCGGGCGGCGCGTAGGAGGCGTAGGGCGAGGGGTACGGGGCGTAGACGGGGGCCTGGGGCGCGTAGTAGTCGTACGTGCCGCCGACGGCGCGCGGGTTGCCCGCGTCGATCTCGGCGGTGGACTCGAGCACGACGCCGCTTAAGAGGTCGATGGCGCGCAGCGACAGATGGCCGGGCATGTCGGTGTACACGTAGAAGCGCTGCGAACCGCTGGCGTCGGTCTGAGGTTCGACGGGTTCTACCTGGTCGCTCTTGCGGCTGGCGACGAGCGTGACGGGTCGGCCTGTCAGCGCGTTGCCGTAGCGGTCGCGCAGGGTGACAGTGACGGTGGCGGCGTCTGCGCCGTCGGTGTCGATGACGCTGCGGTCGATGCGGACGTCGGACATGGCGGCGTCGACGCTGTCGGGCACCACGGTGAAGCTCGCCGCGCCGAGGACGGAAGCGCCTGCGCGCAACTCCACGGTGTACGAGCCAGCCTTGGTGCTGTCGGATGCAGCGAGGTCGGCGCGGGCGGCACCGTCGGCGCCGCGTTCAACGCGCACCGTGCGCTCGCCGCCGCCGGGAATGCCGAAGACCGCCTGCGCATCGGCGCCCGTCGGAAGATCGGGGGCGAACGCCGTTGCTCCGAGGCCCGCGACCGTGTCTTCAATGTCGATGCGGATCGCGCCGAGCGCGCCGATCGGAAGCGACAGTGCGAGCGTCGCGGCGATGAGGAATCGTGCGAAGGTATTGCGCATAAATCCCGTCATTATAGCAAATTCCGCCCGTTCCCTCAATGCTCAGGTATAGCTCTTTGCGAGAGAATGAAGGAATTGTCCAGCGCACATCGGCGCCGGGAGAATCGCATCGGCGGGCCGTGGAGTATCATCGCCGCATGCGTTTTGAACGATTCCTTCCATCGGCATTGCTGCTCACGGTTGTCCTGACGGCCTGCGGCGGCAGCAGCAGTACGCCGACGGCGAAGTGTGTGTCGACGTATTGGGACGGCACCATCGGTACGTGTTTGCCGGCGGGATGGAGCGCGCTCTCGCACGAAGAAGTCCAGGCCCGCGGCATGCCGCCCGAAGTGCAGTTCGCGTTCCAGGCCGTGCAGGCGATCGCCGGGCAGTACCCGACGGTGACGGTGACCACCGAGACGCTGCGCGACCCCCTGACCTCTGAGGACTACAGCAAGGCGAGCATCGACGTGGTGTCGCGCCGGAAGGACTACACCCAGATCGACGTGCAGGATGTCACCATCGACGGCACGCCGCTGCAACTCCATGTGTTCAGCGCGCAGCCGCTCACCGATGAGCCCAAGCAGCGGTTCTACCAGCTCGCGATGGTGAAGGGCAGCATGGGGTACGTGTTCACCGCGGCGCTACCGCTCTCCGCGCCGGACACGTTGGCGGAGGAAGTGCAGCTGCTGTTGAAGTCGGTTTCGATGAAAGAACCAGCGGGGGTTGAGGAAGAGAAGGAGTAAGGGTTCCTCTTTCGTCGCATTTTCTGCTGCTTCAGGTGTTTTAAACATCAAACGGTTTCCCACTTTTTTAGAAAATTGCCGTAACGAGAGATGCCGGTTTCTTTGCCAACCACGCAAAGAAACCGGCGAAAGAAAAGTCTCCGCCGCCAAGTGCACACTCCGCACCGCCCCGGGCCTCGTCGTCGGACGGTCCAAGGCTCCCAGGACCAAGCTCTCGAAGGCGAGCCGTATGGCGAAGCCTGAGTGGCTTGGGACGCAGTCCTCGTAGAGGGCTTCCCGTCCGTCTCCTCGTCTCGTTGGCGCAGCTCGACTCGCTGCGCCACGACACGGCGGGGCTCCCTCTACACCCTCCGTGGCGGCGGGGCCGCGCCACGGTGCTCTGAGGAAGCAGATCTGGTTCCAGGAAAACTTCCTCCCTCTTCGGATGTTCGAGGAGTTCTTTGCGATGGAGCAGCCCGGCGGCCCTCCCGCACTACCTCCTCCCGATGTGTATACCTAGGAGAGTAGTAGGCGGCGATGCTCTCCTGGGGTGGCCCGCCGTCAACGCCGGGGGTGGTGCCGCAAGCGGAGTGGGGGCTTTGACGGCCAGCGTTTTGGCTCCACCTTTGCCGCGTTGGCAAAGGTGGAACATCGTTCTTTTTCTACAAAAAGTGGGAAAGGCGTTTTCTGTGTGCAGCAAAGAAACCCGCAGGGTCGCTAAAATCCAGGTGGAAAAACACCTACAGATTCCCTACGCTACCCCCACTCTCTGGTGCCGTAGCCAAGTAGTAAGGCAGGGGTCTGCAAAACCCCCATGCGTGGGTGCGATTCCCACCGGCACCTCCACCATGATTCCAAAGGGCATTTCTTTTTTTGACGAGACCGCTAGACTGCCCGCGTCTTGGATACCGCGAAGCTCCTCGACGGCTATGACGTTTCGCGCCTCACGGTGGGCTGCTTTGGCGGGCGCAACGCACTCGACATCGCTTCCGGCGCCAAGGATGCCGGCATGCAAACACTCATCGTGGCGCACGAAGGGCGCGATTCGCTCTACGCCAAGCACTACCGCACCCGCAGGAGCGGCGAAGAGATGGTGGGCTGCATCGATGACGTGATCGCCGTGGAGGAATTCCCCGACATCCTCGCCCCCGACCTGCAGCAGCGCCTGCGCACGGCCAACACGATCTTCGTGCAGAGCAAGGATTTCTGGAGGCGCTTCCCGAGCTTCACGTCCATTGAGGAGCAATTCAACGTGCCGATCTTCGGGTCGCGTTCATTGCTGCGCCTCGAAGGCCGCAACCAGCCCTACACCAGCCGCGACCTGCTTGCCGAAGCGGGCATCCGCATCCCGCAGCGCTTCAATGACCCGTCGCAGATCGATCGGCTTTCCATCGTGAAGGTCAAAGAAGATCTCCGCGGCTACGAGCGCGTGTTCTTCCTTGCGTGGGACAAAGAGAGCTTCGACGAGGAGGCCGCCCGCCGCATCAAGCTGCGCCAAATCACGGAGAAAGACCTCAAAAACGCCATCATCGAGGAATACATCATCGGTTCGCCGGTGAACTTCCACTTCTTCTTCTCGCCGCTGCGCAGCGAGCTGGAGTTGCTGGGCATCGATATCCGCCGCCAGACTAACCTGGAGGGCTTCCAGCGCATGACGCCGTCGCAGCAGAAGATCGCCCTCGACCACGTGCCGTTGCAGATGGTGGAGATCGGGCACATCCCGAGCACGCTGCGCGAGTCGCTCCTGGAGCGCGCGTTTGATATCGGCGAGGACTTCATCAGTATCACGCAGTCGCTCCCGCGCGAGATCGACCCCACGGGCAAGGGGATGATCGGGTCGTTTACGCTGCAGGGCGCCATCGTGTCGGAGAACAGCCGCGAGGACATCGTGCTGTTTGGCATCTGCTTCCGCCCCACCACCTGCCCGGGCATCGCCGCGACGCCGTACTCGCGCTACCTGCATGGCCGCCCGATGACGATGGGGGACCGTATTGCGCAGGAAATCCGCGACGCCGCGCGTGAGCAGCGTTTGCATGAAATTGTGACGTGATGACTTCGCTGTTTTTGTGTACTATCCCGCGTACGTGGGGCTGTAGCTCAGTTGGCCGCGCCGCAGCTTGCGAGGCGCGCTAGCAGAAGATACCGTGCTCGGACCGAGTCTTTCCCATCATCACTGTAACCCTGTGGGGCTGTAGCTCAGTTGGTAGAGCATCTGCTTTGCAAGCAGAGGGTCAGGAGTTCGAATCTCCTCAGCTCCACCATCCGGCTTCGTTCCGTTGCTGAACGGAACTATGCCGCGATGGATCCGTAGTGCAAATCGAGGTTGGGCGAACGAAGCCGGATGCCGCGGCGCAGCGCAGCGGAGCCGGGCTTTTCATCATGTACCTATGCAGTACGTGTACATTCTGGAATCCTGCGATGGCCTCCATTGGTACGTTGGCCTGACCAATAACCTCGACCGCCGCATGTTTCAGCACAACGCCGGGCATACAGCGCATACCCGTAGAGAGGGTCGACAATGGCGACTCAAGAGCTATGTGGCATTTGCCAACCGAGATCGTGCGTTTGCCTTTGAGCGATATTTGAAATCGCATGCAGGACGGGCATTTGCGAAGAAGAGGCTATAGCCTCCCCGGCGAAGTCAGAGCGAAGCGGGGGCGGCAGGAGTTTCTCTGCTACCTACATTTCCCCGCAGCGGCTTAGGAGAGCATCGAAGCTAGTTGCTGGTTGTCAAAGTTTGTTAAAAATTTAGAAAAGCCTCCACCACGAGGTAGAGAGCTAGATTGCTCAAGATAATTTATTTGGAGGCGGTCGCAAATTTCTTGTGCGCTTTGAAGGTTTTCGGTCACAACATGAAGATTGTGCCTTCGGTCAGCGAGGCATTCCTTCATGAGGTTGCAGAATTTGTCTTCGGCACCACGCCATCCAATTGTTACAATATTTTGAGCTTCAACCAGTGCTGTCTTAAGTGTTCCAAGATGTTCTCTTGGCAGCAGGAATTCAGTTTTTTTGTTTAGCGGTATCGCGATTGCTGGATAATAGAAATTGTTCTCATCGAATTTTCCCATTTCACCATGACTTTTCCAGTATACGTCGATATCAATCGGTATTTTTGATACATCTGGTTCAATTTTTGCTAGCACTTCAAATAGCCATTTGTTCCATCCTAACTGAGGAGAGTATCGGTCACGGGGGATTTTATATATCCACTGGACCGAACCATGTGGCTTGATCAATGGGATATCAGCATGG
This sequence comes from uncultured Candidatus Peribacteria bacterium, assembly GCA_964488165.1. Classification (GTDB taxonomy): domain Bacteria; phylum Patescibacteriota; class Gracilibacteria; order Peribacterales; family Peribacteraceae; genus VMFU01. Next base: position 145,356 of record CAZATU010000002.1, on the reverse strand, counting down.
ATGTATGAAGCCATAGAGAGTGAATGGCGTTCTGGTAATAAGCGACATGCCATCATTGCCTGCTCCAATAGCGTGTCATAGTTGAAGCTGACAAAAGTGATTTTCGCAGCCCCCTTTATGTCTAAGAGCCTTGCAATTAACGTGCCATATTGGTTGGCCGTATATACGTATTTGTTGGAACATTCATTGAGAAGTTCACGCAAATAGAAGCGCATTTGTACTAACTGCCTATGGCGCAGTGGGTTAGTCTCCGAGAGCTGCTTAACATTCATCATGTAGCTCTCAAAATCCATATTTTTCTCTTGTACTGCTCGCCGCACGTCGCCTGTTAAGATGGATAGTTCTGGGTAATTAATTACCAGATCGTCAAATTCCTGTGTGGATTTAAAAAGATCCTTAGTTAGTGGCGGCTTCCACTTATTGCCATATTCATAGTTTGGCAAAGTGTGATTTCCTATGACATCGTAGGAGGCACCAGCGCCAAAGATAAAAACAGTATTCTGAATAGGCATGGAGCAAATATACCCCTCTTTACATCTCCTAGAACACCACCTGATCCGCCGGAACCTGCCGCCCCGCAGGCAAGATCATCAACAGCGGGCTGAAGAGGATTTCCGTTGTGTTGGTGAGCTCCGCGATACTCCAGAAGAAGATGATGAGCGCGACGACCGTCACCAGGCCGTAGACCCCGCCTACATAGCGCATCCACTCCGCGTCGCCCACCATGTCGCCCACGCGCTCGCGGTACTTGAGCAGGTAGAACGAACCCACGATGCCGACGGTGCAGAGGATGTACTTCATGCCAGGAGTGCTTCGAGCTCGTTTTTCATGTCCTGCTTCGAGCGGCCGCCCACGATGGTTTTGACGATCTTGCCGCCTTTGAAAAAGGCAAACGTCGGGATGCTCATCACGTTGAATTTGCCGGCCACGTCGCTCTCTTCATCCACGTTCATCTTCACCACTTTCACCTTGCCCGTGTACTCCTTTTCCAGCTCCTCAACGATGGGGAGCATCGCCTTGCATGGTCCGCACCACGGAGCCCAGAAATCGACCAAGACAGGGGTCGAGGATTGGAGGACTTCGGCATCAAAGGTGGCGTCGGTGACGTTGGACATGATTGCGGGGGGAAGCGAACGGGAGCGAGTGTACTCCGGCGCAGCGCAGAGTGCTACGCGCGTCCGCGTGACAGGAGCTCCTTGGTGATGGTCTTGCCGATTTCCACGGCGGGCTGGCCGTAGGGGTCGATGCGATAGAGCTTGCCGAGGAACACCACTTCCGCGAGCAGGCAGAAGAACAGCTGCCCCAAGTGGTACTCGTCGAGGCGGGTGATGGAGATCGTCACCGACGGGCGCTTCACCGAGAGGAGCGCGCGGCTCGTGCCTTCGTAGCACGCGTCGATGAGCTGGCCGAAGGTTTTGCCGGCGTAGAGATCGAAGGGCTTGGGGAGCGTTTCGGGGAGCTGCACGCGCGGGCGCTCCAGCTCGCGGATGAACAGGTGCCACTGCGAGCGCGGCCCCGCCATCCACTGCTGCAGGAGCGAGTGCTGGTCTTGCGTGCCGATGGCGGCCATGGGAATCGGGTTGCTCAGCTCGTTCTTGCCGAGGCTTTCGGCGATGAGCTGCTGGTTCCAGCGCGCGAGCGAGGAGAGGCGCTGGGCGTAGGGCATGATCACGCGGATCGGATAGTTGCGCTTGGTATCGAGCAGGAATTGCACGCAGGCGAGCATGGCCGCGGGGTTCTCCTCGAGGACGGTTTGCTGCGTGAGCTCATCGAAGTCGCGCGCGCCGCGCACGAACGCGTCCACGTCGCCGCCGAGCAGCGCCACGGGCAGGAGCCCCACGGGGGAGAGCACGGAGTAGCGGCCGCCGACATCCGGCGGGATCGGCAGGAAGGCGAATTGTTCTTTGAGCGCGAGCGCATGCAGGGGGTTCTCGGTAGGGTCGGAGATGGCCACCACCCGCTCATGCGCCTTGGCGCCGCGCGCAGCTTTGAGCAGCTCGTAGCAGTAGAAGAAGCCGCTCATCGTTTCGAGCGTGTTGCCGGATTTGCTCACCACCACGACGAGCGTGTTCTTCCAGTCGAGCAGCTCGGCGTAGTGTTCCAGCAGCGTGGGGTCCATCGTGTCGAGCACGAGGAATTCGACGGTCTTGGGGCTTTCGAGCACTTCCTGGATGACGCGCGGGCCGAGGCCCGAGCCGCCGATGCCGATCCACACGACGGTTTGGATGCGTTCGGCTTTGGCGGTTTCGGCAACCTTCTCGCACGCCGCGATCACGCGCTTGTTGTAGGGGCACATTGCCCAGCCGTGCTGCCCGTCGCGGCGCTCCTGGAGCCAGTCGGCGACGTAGCGGCGCATGGCCGTGCGCAGCCCGGTAAGCTCCTGGTCGGGGATGCCGTGGGTCGGCGTGATGAGCTTGGCAAGCGTGCCGGCGATATCGAGATGCAGCATGGCTTAGAGGTGTTGGAGGGCGGCGGCGACGCGCTCTTCGGTGCTGCGGAGCGAGCCAGGCAGCAGGTCGAGCGTGCGCAAAATCTCGGCGGTTTTGTACCCCAGCTGCGCGAGCGCGGCGATGGCGTCGGGGTCGCGGCGCAGCCCGGACGCGGGCGTACCGTCGCTGCCCTCGAAGAGCGCGGGGTCTTTTTCGGCGAGGGATTTGAGCTCCACCATGAGCTTCTCGGCGCTCTTCTTGCCGATGCCTTTGACGGATGTGAGGCAGCTGCCGTCTTCCTCCACCACGGCTTGCGCCAGGAGCGAGCGCGGCACGCCGCAGAGTTCGAGCGCCGTGCGCGGGCCGATGCCCGAGATGCCGATTAAGTGCTCGAAGAGCGCGCGGGTGCGGACGTCGGAAAACCCGAACAGATCGAACCGGTCTTCGCGGACGTAGCTCACGATGAAGAGCGTCGTTTCCATTCCTTCGGGCAGCGCCTCCCAGACGTTGAGCGGCGTGTGGACGCGGTAGCCGACGCCTCCGACATCGAGGGTGATCTCGCATGGCCGTTCGCGCAGGGCCGTTCCTCGGAGGCGGCTGATCATGGGCGGAGTATACAGACGCCCCGTTCCGCGAGCGAGCGTTTTGCGCTATACTGTACGGAAATGCACACCAAAACCGTCCGCACTGCGCTGCTGCGCCGTCGGTCGCCCGCGGCGGCCGTCCTGGCGATGGGATTGCTGGGGGCGCTCACGATGCACACACCTCTCGATGTGGGTGGCATCCGCGCGCTGCTCATCAAGAACGGCGGTGATGCCGTGCGCGAGCAATTCACCGTCACGCTCGACCGTGCGGCCGAGAGCTACCGCGACCGTGCCGCGGCGTTGACCCGCAGCCGCACCGAGAAGCACGAGCTGCAGCAGAGCGCCCGGGAGCTCGCCGCTCTCATGGCTGAAAAGCGCGACGTGCGCCTGGCCATCGCCGCCGCGCAGCGCAGCGCCCAGGCGTTGCATGCAGTGACGGGGTTGCCTGCAACCGATGCGGAAGCGCAAGCGGACGCCGCAATGGCGCCGATGCTGACCGCGCTGAGCGCCGCCTATGAGCCTCCGCTCCTGCGCGGGCCGGGCGCCGCGTTCGCCGCTGCGCTTGAGGGCCGCTCGGCCATCACCGCATTGCAGGACGATTTCGACCGATCCATCGCGCGCGAGCTCGCCGCCCGGCAGAGCCACCTGATGCTCATTGCCCGCGTCACCGACGACGATGTCGCTGCGCTGCGTACGCGCCATGCCGACCTTTTGGCGCAGACGGCAACCGCCGCTGATGCCTACGACACGTCCGCCGCCGCGCTGGCCCGCGCTGAGGGCAATGCCCGGACGATCCAAGGAATCATGCGCGACGTGCACGACCACGTATTGCAACTCCAGGCGCAGATGGAACGCATCGATGCCCAGCTGCGCGAGCGTGCCGAGCGACAGCTGTTGGCCAAGGGTCTCATCGATCCCTCTGCGGTTGCCGCGACGCGCATGGCTGCATCGGCGCCGGATCTACGCTGGCCGGCCTACGGCAGGATTTCCGGCGGATACCTCGACGTGGCGTACCAGGAAACGTTCGGCGTGCCGCACCATGGCATCGACATCGCGGTGAACGATGGCACGCAGGTCCGTAGCGCCGCCGACGGCATCGTGTTCCTCGTGCGCGACGGGGGAGACACGGGCTATACCTACGTGCTCATCGGCCATCGCGGCGGGGTTGCTACGCTCTACGGTCACTTGCAGGCGGTGGGCGTTGCGGCGGGGCAGGAGGTGAGCGCGGGCCAAGTGATCGGGCTGTCGGGCGGCCGCCCGGGGACGCCTGGTGCCGGCCCCATGACCACCGCATCCCACCTGCACTTCGAAGTGATCCGCCAAGGGGCGAACGTGAATCCGCTCGACGCGCTGCCGTCGCTCTAGCGCGCGCCTGCGACGATGACGACGAACTCGCCTTTTTTCACCATGCGCTTGGCCGCCTCGGGGAGCTCCGCGACCGTCGTGCGAACGACTTCTTCATGCATTTTCGTGAGCTCGCGCGCTACCACGATGTGCCGTTCGGGTTCCGCTGCCAGTGCTGTGGCGAGCTCGAGCAGCGTGCGTTCGATGCGGTGCACCGACTCGTAGAAGACAATCGTGCGTTCTTCTTGTACAAAAGAATTGATCAGAGTTTTGCGCCCCTTCTTGAGCGGCAGGAAGCCGAGGTAGGTGAACGTGTGGATGGGGAGGCCGGAGACCGAGAGCGCCGTGAGGAAGGCAGCGGGGCCAGGAAGCGCTTCGATGCGGACGCCCGCATCGGCCGCACGGCTCACCAGGATGTTGCCGGGGTCCGAAATGCCCGGTGTGCCGGCATCGCTGACGAGGCAGAGGTGCTCACCTGCCTGCAGCCGGGCAACGAAGCTGTCGAGGCGCGCAAGGTCGCTGTATCCGTGGAAGCTGAGGAAGGGTTTCTTCTCGATGTTGTAGTGCTTGAGTAGTTGGCCCGTCGAACGCGTGTCTTCGCAGACGATCGCCGCGCAGGAGCGCAGCGCTTCGAGCGCGCGCGGCGACAGATCGCCGAGGTTGCCGATGGGGGTGGCGACGACCGAGAGCATGGTCAGCGAGGGGGAGCGTTCTTGTAGACGGTGAAGCCTTGTTCGCCCGGGAGTGCCTTGATGCGGCGCAGGAGGATGACGTTCTCATCGCCGTAGACTTGCCTCCACATGCCGTCGGCGAGGCGGCGGCGCAGGAATGGGATGGTCCAGGGCGTGCGCTCCTGCCAGGCGAAGATAATGCTCTGAAAACGCTCCTTCGCAAGCACGGTTTGCCATGTTCGTTCGTCGCGCTGCGCGCCCAGCACGACGTGCTCCAGGAATCCGGGCGGATACGCTTCTGGGCGGTTGTCCGCGAAGACGCGCTCCGTGGGGTACAGGCCGTAGATCAAGCCCCCGCCGACGTCGTAATTGTTGAAGATCGGCCCGCGCATGAGGCTTTCGCGGTAGGCGTGGATGGCGTCGAGGCTCCCGGGGAAGAGCCCGATGCCGATGGTTGCCATGGCGCCTTTCCAGTAGAGCGGGGTGATGCCGAAGCTGAGCAGCGCCGCAAGGACGACGGCCACGCTGCGGCCGCGGAGCGCCGTGCCGCGCAGCCATGCGAGTGCCCCGGACGCCGACCATCCGTCCGCCGCAGCGGGCAGGAGGAGGAGCGCCGCGAGCGGCAGGTTGCGCAGCGCCATCCAGCCGAAGACCGTGCCGATGGCGAAGAGGCCGGCCAAGGCAAGCGTGAGCGCCGGGCGCTCGGCGAAGCGCCGCTGCCAGGTGAGAGCGATGCCCAGCAGGCTCACGCTCCACAGGAGCGTGAAAGCGATTGCAGGCGGGAATGCTGTGAACATGTGGAACGTCGGTTGCATCTCAAAGAGCTGGTAGCCGCTGAGCTTGCCGACGATGAGGAACGGATAGAGTGCGCCTTCGATGCCCAACGGATTGACCGTCATCGCCAGGGCGGTCGCCGCGGCAACGGCCGCCAGCCAGCAGAAATGTTGCCTCGCCGATGCCGACCGCTCCGCGTACCAGCGCCACGCCGCTGCAACGGCAAACACGCCGGCGACCATGGCACCGACGGGGAACACGATGTGGACGTTGACCCAGAGTACTTCTATGAGCGGCACGGCGAGCAGCCATCGCGGACCCATGCGACCCTGGGCATGGGCCAGGTACAGCGCGATCATCGCTGCCAGAAAGAAATGTGAGAACATTTCCGGGCGTACTTCCGTGCGGCAGACCATGAGCGGCGCGGCGGCGACGGCAAGCAGCGCTGCGCTCGTGAACCCGCCCACGCGCCGCGCCGAAGCGAACGCCACCAGGAACGTGGCCGTTTGCATGGCGATGAAGAGCAGCGACAAGCCCACAAACCCCCATGCGCGATGGACCAGCGCGAAGAGGACCGCCGATCCCCAATGATGGTTGGGAACGGGGAAATTGGGGGCGGAATAGGAGAAGAGGTTGGTGGAGGGAACGCTGCCCGTTTGGAGGATCACTTCGCCGCTGCGAATATGGCGCCCGATATCCGTCCTATAGATGTTGATGGGATGCGCGATGCCGATGACCCAGAGCGCGCCGATGCAGCCGATGATCATGGCTCGCCACCAGAGCGGTTTTGCTGTGTTCTGAGATGCGCTGTGCACGGGGCGTAGTGTGCTCCGGCCATGCGTTGCGGGCAATGCGCGGCTGCGGGGCCGGTGCGCACCGTCGCCCTTTGGAAGGGCTTTCGCACGGGCGAATTTCCGGTATGATCTGTTGGCTTCAAACCGCTTTTCTCTATGGCCGAAGCGTCTCTTCCGCAAGATAACGTCGAGCAGCCCTCCCTTGGAGAAACCCTCTCCAGCATTGGTCGCGTCAAACCGCGGCCCATCGTCGCAGAAATGGAGGAGAGCTATCTCGATTACGCCATGAGCGTCATCGTCGCCCGCGCCCTCCCGGACGCCCGCGACGGCCTCAAGCCCGTGCATCGCCGCATCCTCTTCGCCATGAGCGACTTGGGCCTGCGCTCCACCTCGAAATTCCGCAAGTCCGCCCTCGTCGTCGGTGACGTTCTGGGTAAGTACCACCCCCACGGCGACTCTCCCGTGTACGAGGCGCTCGTGCGCATGGCGCAGAATTTCTCGATGCGCTATCCGCTGATTCACGGCCAGGGGAACTTCGGTTCCATCGATGGCGACAACGCCGCCGCCATGCGTTACACCGAGGCCAAGATGGCCCGCATCACCGACGAGGTGCTGCAGGATATCGACAAGGGTACGGTGGAATTCCGCTCCAACTACGATGGCAGCCGCAAGGAACCGTCGGTCCTGCCGAGCAAGATCCCGAACCTCCTCCTCAACGGCACTGTCGGCATCGCCGTGGGTATGGCGACCAACATCCCGCCGCACAACCTCAATGAGCTCATCGAGGCGTTGCATCATTTGCTGGAGGAGCCGACGGCGACCGTCGAGGACCTGCTGAAGTTTGTGAAGGGCCCGGATTTCCCGACGGGCGGCATCGTGTACGACAAAGAAGCGATCAAGCAGGCGTACCTCACCGGCCGCGGCAGCGTGATGATGCGCGGCAAAGCCGAGATCGAGGAGGTGAAGGGCCGCTACCAGATTCGCATTTCGGAGATCCCGTACCAGGTGAACAAGTCGTCGATGATCGAACGCATGGCGGAGCTCGTGAACGAGAAGATCATTGTTGGCATTTCCGATATCCGCGACGAATCCGACCGCGAGGGCATCCGCATCATCATCGAGATGAAGAAGGATGCGTATCCCCAGAAGATCCTGAACCAGCTCTACAAGCACACCGAGCTGCAGAGCAGTTTCGGCTACAACTGCATCGCGCTCGCCGACGGCTTGCAGCCGCGCTTGATGAACCTGCAGGAATTGCTCCAGATCTTCATCGACCACCGCCGCGTGGTGATCACGCGCCGCGTGACGTTCGACCGCGACCGCGCCAAGGAGCGCGCGCATATCCTCGAAGGCCTCTGCACCGCGCTCGACAACATCGATGCGGTGATCGAGACGATCAAGAAGAGCCAGGCGCGCGACGACGCCCGCGAGAACCTCATGAAGAAATTCAAGCTCTCGGACCTCCAGGCGAACGCCATTCTCGATATGCGCCTGCAGACGCTTGCCGGCCTTGAGCGCAAGAAAATCGAAGACGAGCTCAAGGAGAAGAAGGCATTCATCGCCGAATGCGAGGCGATCCTCAAGGACAAGAAGCGTGTCGACAAAATCTTCGTGAGCGAGCTCGACGAGATCAAGGCCACCTACGGCGACGTGCGACGCACGACAGTCGTGCCGTCCGCCGCGGGCGAATTCAGCGCCAAGGACACGATCCCCAACGCGCCGATGATCGTGACGCTCACGCACAGCGGCTACGTGAAGCGCCTCTCGCCGATGCAGTTCCGCGCGCAACACCGCGGCGGCAAGGGCATTAAGGGCGTCGACATGCGCGATGACGACGAGGTGCTCTCGATCCTGCACGTCATGAACCATGACGATCTGTTGTTCTTCACCAATACGGGGCGCGTGTTCCGCTTGCCGGCCTACGAGCTTCCTCAGGCGGGCCGCGTGGCGCGCGGGCAGGCCATCGTGAACTTGCTCCAGCTCAAGCCCGAGGAGCGTGTCACCGTCATCATGAAGGCCGACCTCACGGGCAAGACGCACCTGTTCATGGTGACGAACCAAGGCACCGTGAAGCGCACGGAAGTGTCCGAATTCGACAATATCCGCCGCTCGGGTCTCATCGCCCAGAAGCTGCCGGAAGGGGACGAGCTCAAGTGGACGCTCGCCACCAACGGCCAATGCGAAATCCTCATCGTCACACGCAAGGGCAAGGCCATCCGCTTCAAGGAAGATGACGTGCGTTCCATGGGCCGCGCCGCGGCCGGTGTGCGCGGCATCCGCCTGGGCGACAAGGACGTGGTGGTCGAGGCAGCCGCCGTCTATGAATCCAAGATCAGCAAGATGCTCGTGGTGATGGAGAACGGCCTCGGCAAGATGAGCCCCGTCACCGAGTACCGCTTCCAGGGTCGCGGCGGCAGCGGCGTCATGGCCGCCAAGCTCACGCCCAAGACCGGCGATATCGTCGGCGCGTGCGTGCTGGAGGGCGACGTGGACGCTGATCTCCTCTGCATCAGCAAGAAGGGTCAGACGATCCGCATGAGCCTCAAAGACATCCCGTCGCTCGGGCGCGCTACCCAGGGCGTGATCGTCATGCGCCTCGACAGCGGCGACAAGGTAGCCACCGCGAGCGCCGTCCTGCACGACAAGGCGGCCGAAGAGGCCATTGCCCAGCTGGCCGAGGAAACCCGTGCCGAGGAGGTGGAAGTGCTGTTGGAAGAGGAGGAGAAGGTTCAGCGCGCTGCGCGCAAATCGCGCAAACCTGCCGCGAAATAGCTCTTGCCGATTCTTGCCGATTGCGTATAATCTCAGCCTTATGAAGTCCGGTATCCACCCCACCCTCCACGGCGACGCCAAAACAACCTGCATGACGTGCAATGCTGTGTTTCTGATTCCTTCCACCGTGAAGGAGCAGAGCGTGGAAGTCTGCCGCATGTGCCACCCGATTTACACAGGCAAGAAGCAGACGACGCAGAAGGGCGGCCGCATCGAGCGCTATCGCAAGCGCATGGACGCATCGAACGCCAAGAAGGAAGCGTAAGCGCCGACGGGTCATGGCGGACTTCGATGATCGGTTTTTTGCGTGTCGGCTCGCATGCGGGGTGCGCCTGCTGGTACGATATGCCGCGTGCCGCTGAAGTCGCCGATCGTCGCCCTTTCCCTTGTGCTCTTCACGGCGGCGGTCTTTGCGGTGACGTTCGGCGGGCTTGAGCGCCAATCCGCGCTGCGGTCGCAGGTGCTCGTTGCTGAGCGCGACCGGGCATTCGTCGATCTGCAGGAACGCGGAAAGACTGCCTTTCTGGAGCTGTCGGACGAGCTTCGCGGTGTCGTGACGGTGTCGCATGACATGTTCGTCGAGGCGGGCTTCACCAGGGCGTACCTCGACCAACACCTGGCGTTCCTGGATGTGGGAGGCAAGGCGGGCGAGCGCACGGTGGAGTGGATGCTGCATCTGGGGGAATTTTCGGTGCCGCTCACGGACATCATCACGTTCGCGCCCGGCGTGGGGCGGGTGCATGGGCTACGCGCCGAGTTCGGCCGCGCGCATGACATTCTGCCGAGCCTGACCCTCAGCGAAGCCGGACGCGTGCTGCGCAATTGCGTCGGCGGCGCCTACGAAGAGCCACAACTGAGCCTGCGCGCCCCCGCCGCGGACGGCGATATCCGCTTCTTCGTGCAGGCGCTGGCGTCCGATGACCGCATCGTGACGCTCGACCTGGAAACCGGCGTGTGCACGGTCCGATCCCATCGCCTGCCCTAAACGGTCCTGAAACCGCTTGCCATAGAGCTTGGTTGTGGCACTCGCTTGCGATGAGTGCTATACTTGACCTATGAACGAGCGCCAGGCGAAATTGCTTGCGGCTATCATCGATCAGTTCATCGAGACTGCGTTGCCCGTCGGCAGCAAGCGCCTGCTGGAAACCGTCGATTTCTCCGTGTGCTCTGCCACCATCCGCAACGAAATGAACGAGCTGGAAACGAGCGGTTTTCTGCTGCAGCCCCACGTATCGGCGGGGCGCATCCCCACGGCCAAAGGCTACCGCATGTACGTGCAGGAATTCATGCAGCCTTCTGCGCAGGAACGCGCCGTGCGCAAGAAATTCGAGTCGCTCGTAGAGCAGTACGGCAAGCGCAAAGACCAGGAGCGTGCGTACGAGGCCGTCGCGCTGCTCTCGCGCATGATGCCCAATATTGCGTTCGCTACCGCACCCCACAAAGACCGCGTGTACTACCTGGGGCTCGCCAACGCTCTGCGTCAGCCGGAGTTCCAGCAAGACCCGATGCTCGCCAGCGGCGTCGTGGAGATCATCGAAGAGCGGCTCCATGACGTGCTCTCGCGCGTCGAGATCGACGATACGGTGCGCTACTACATCGGCGAAGTCGATATCCTGCCGCAGCTGCAAAGCTGCAGCTTGATGGTGCGGACGTACCATCTGCGGGGAGCGTCCGGGGTGCTGGGCATCCTCGGGCCCATGCGTATGGAGTACGCCTACAATAGGGTCGCGCTCGATTTGGCGGTGCAATTGCTTCATTCCTCGTAATGCCGATGTCTTCCGCCGATTCCACCGTGCTGCTGCGCATTCGGCCGTCGATGCCCGACCCGGAAGAGGCGAGCGCCAACCGCGGGCCCATCATGATGGAAACGACGCTCAGCGCGCTGCATTCGCTTCGGGGCAGCAACGCCCACGTCAGCCTGGAGATCGGCTTTGCCGAGGGGAAGGTTGGCCTTTTCGCCCGCACGCACCGCGACGCAGCGCCGCTCTTTGAGAGCCAGCTGTACGCGCAGTTCCCCGACGCCGAGATCGAGCCGACGCCCGAGCTCTTTGCGCCAAAGGAGGGGGAGGTGGTGGTGAGCTCCGATTTGCTCCTCACCGACCCGGAGCTCTTCCCCATCAAGCGCTACCCGCAGTTTTCCGACCTTTCCACGCGCCAAAGCGTGGATACCATCGCTGGCGTGACGGGCACGCTCGTGCGCTATGCCAAGCCCGGCATGCGCGGCCACGTCCGCATCGTGTTTACGCCCGTCGGGGGGAGCTACCGCCGCCGTGCGCTGAAGTTGCTGCCGTTCCTCGGCAAAGGTATCGCCAAGCACTGGGGTGCGTACGCCCGCTCCCTCACCAAGACGCACATGGCGCTGGGGTGGAGGCGCTTCGCCTACCTGCCGCTCGATATTCTGCTCGGGGGGTTTCGCACCTGGTTCTCGCGGATTGCCCCCGCTTCCAACGTGTCGTTGCTCACGGGCGATGAAATCACGCCCAACCGCCCCGACGACCCCGAAAGCAACATCAGCATGCGGTCGCACGAGCGCGAAGACGCCGTTTCCGCTTCCGTCGATAAGCTCAACCGCCTGCTCTTCGCCGTCTCGATCCAGGTGAGCGTCATCGCTCCGGCGGCCGCTGCGGCCGAGGCGCAGGCCAAGGTGGATGAAATCGCCGGCAGCTTCCGCCAGTTCACGTTGCCGCAGTGCAACGGCTTCAAGTCGACCGTGCCCCGCGAAGGGCGCTTCGGCATCCTGCGCAACCGCTTCGTGCTCAGCGCCGAGGAATTGGCGACGCTCTGGCACATCCCGAGCATGCTCGTGAAAACTCCCAACTTCGACTGGGTCCTGAGCAAGAAGCTCGAACCGCCCGTCAATCTGCCGTGCCCCGGCATCACGGACCCGGAGGGCAGCCTGACGACGCTCGGCGAGGCGGTGTTCCACGGCCAACGCATGCGGTTCGGCGTCCGCGAGGACGATCGCCGCAGGCACATCTACATCATCGGTAAGACCGGCATGGGCAAATCGACGCTGCTCGATAACATGCTCTACTCCGACATCATGGCGGGGAAGGGTATCGGCCTCATTGATCCGCACGGCGACCTCGTAGAATCGGTGCTGCGCTTCATCCCGAAGCATCGCAGCAACGACGTGATTCTCTTCGACCCGTCCGACCGGGAATTCCCGATCTCGTTTAACATGCTCGAAAGCAAGAACGCCGATCAGCATCCCCTGATCTGCTCGGGGCTCATGAGCGTGTTCACCAAGCTCTGGCCGGAGGCGTTCAGCGGGCGCATGGAGCATATTCTGCGCAACACGCTCTTGGCGCTCCTCGCCAACGAAGGGTCGTCGATGCTCGGCATTCTGCGCATGTTCGGGGATGATGCGTACCGCGTCAAGATCGTGGCCCACGTCACGGACCCGGTGGTGAAAAGCTTCTGGGAAACCGAATACACGGGTTGGTCCGACAAGTACCGCACCGAGGCCGTCGCCGCCATCCAGAACAAAGTCGGCCAATTGCTCACAACACCGCTCATCCGCAACATCGTCGGGCAGGTGCGTTCGACGCTCGATATTCGCCACGCCATGGACAGCGGCAAGATCGTGCTGGTGAACCTCTCCAAGGGCAAGATCGGCGAGGACACCTCGGCATTCCTCGGCTCGATGCTCGTCACCAAGTTCCAGATCGACGCCATGAGCCGCGCCGACATCCCCGAGAAGGAACGCCGTGACTTCCTGCTCTACGTGGACGAGTTCCAGAACTTCGCCACGCCGTCGTTCGCGACGATCCTCTCCGAGGCACGTAAGTATCGTTTGGGGCTTACCATGGCTAACCAGTATGTGGCGCAGCTGACCATTGGCGACAAGAACACGCAGCTGCGCGACGCGGTGTTCGGCAACGTGGGCACGCTCGTGAGCTTCCAGGTGGGGTCCGACGATGCCGAGGAAATGAGCATGCAATTCGAGGAAATGGTGACGCCAAAAGACATCCTGAGCCTGCCGAAATACCACGCGTACATGCGTCTCATGATCGACGGCGTGCCGAGCAAGCCGTTCTCGGTATCGACGCTCCCGCCGCCGCACGCGCCGCACGACGAACAGCGCCTCGGCATCATCCGTTCGCTCTCGCGCGAGCGCTACGCGCGTCCGCGCGCGGAGGTGGAGGAGAAGATCGTCCGTTGGGCAGCATCCGCCCATGAGGCCAAGCAAACCGCCAAGGACGATGCCAAGCGCAAGGAGAAGGAGGAAGAGGAGCGCAAGAAGGCCAAAGCCAAGGGTATGTCGCTCAACGACTACCGTCAGTGGCGCGACCGCGAAATGTGGACGAACTCCTTCAATGCACTCCGCAAGAAGCAGGCGGGCGGCGAAGCACTGAGCGTCCTGGAGCAGACGCAGATGGCGGACTTGCAGAAGAAGCTCGAAGCCTCCGGTGGTGTCCCTCCCCCGAGCAAGACGATGCTCACCGGCGGAGCGAAGAAGGAGAAGAAGCCGAAGGCGGAAGGCGAGAAGCCCGCCGCCTAGGCCTTACGTCGTCGTTGCGGGCGGTACCGGGTCGTCGGGTTTGTCGGCGGGTTTCTTCTCTTCCACGACGTCCGCGGGTTTGTCGGCGGCGTCCTCCGCGTCGGGCATGAGGGCAATGATACTGAGGAGCCACACCTTCTTGGCTTCGAGGCCTGGCAGGTCGGCGCGGGCAAGGGCCACTTCGCCGGGCTGCGGGTCGACGCCGGCGTGCTTGGCGATGGTTTCGTTGCTGAGGTCGATCTGGCGCTGCACTTCGGCAAGCTCGGCGTCGAAGCGCTGGCGCATGGCGTTCATCTGCTCGTCCTTGGCGTCCTTATCGTCCATGAGGGTGGCGAGGTCGCGGCGCATGCCGTCCATCGCCGTGCCGTACTTGGCTTCGACGCTCTGCTCGATCTCTTTGCGCAAGCGGACGAATTTCGCGTGCTCGCGCCACTTCCTCCAGCCGTAGCGGCCCAGCGGGATCAGTACTTTGTGCAAGGCGAGGTGCTCTAAGCCGCGGATGCCGAGCATGGTCAGCGGCGAGGTGCCGTGGTCGACCAGGCGATACTGCACGGCGGCGACGTTCAAGTGCATACCCAGCGCCCGGGCCAGATCGGTCATGTAGTCCTTCTGCTGGAAGGCAAGCGCGTCGTTTTTGAGCTGCATCTGCGACGAGAGCTGCAGGTAGATCGCCAGCAGCTTGCCGCGTGCGGTATAGACGTCGACGAGGGCGGCTTCGCGCGTTGCGGCGTTGGATTTGCTTAGCGCGGCTTCGGCCTTCGTGATGTCCGCCGAGCACTGCGTCATGATCTGTAGGAGAGCCGCGTCCGGCCCTTGTACGTTGGGGACGCCGGGGAGCAGCTTCGTGTAGAGCCAGAGCAGTTCTTCATCGGTGATGCCCTGGGGGACGGTGCCGGCGGCGAACGCCTGTTGCACGCGCGCTGCGTCGACGTTGTCGCCCGTGCCCCACCAGTTCCCCGCGGGGCGGCGCAGCACGTCTTTGTAATTCATGAGGCCCTTGTTGGCGCGCTCGCAGGCTTGCTGGAGCCGCTTGAAGGGGTTGTGGCCGAGCCTTTCGCGCAGCAGCGTGGGCGCGATGGACGGAGCGATGGTGCCGCCCATGCGGCGTTCCCATGCCTCCGGCAGGCGCACGCATTCGATCACCTTGCCGTTCACCGTGATGCTCGGCGGCGTGATGAGCTCTTCGGCCTTCCGGATGGCAGGCGTGGTGGTTGCCGTTTGCAGGAGCCTGGTCGATTCGACGACGCCCGTCGCCGCCGTGCGGATCCCCGGGGCGTGGGAGCGCTTGATGCCGAGGACTGTCTGCGATTTCTGGTCTTCGATGCGTCCGAGTATGGCCGTACGTTCCTCGTCACTCATGCGCTCGAATTGCTCGCGCGTGACGTTCTGAGCGGCGAGCTGCCGCTCGATGTCGCCGCCAAGGAGTGCAGCAGCCGTGTATTCCGGCGGTAGTACCTTATAGAACCACATATAGCGCCCGCCCTTGAGATACAGCTGGCGTAGGTCGGTGCCGGCGCGGCCTCCGGTCGCTTCGTAGAGGAGCTGGCTCGGCGAGAGGTAGTGATACAGGTTGACGATCGGCGTGTTGTACGAGGCTCGCAGCAGCCAGGGGAGGTTGCGGCCCTGGCGTTGCGATTGGTCCGCGAGGGCCTGGGTGCGGTAGCCGAGGATCGTCATGTCGAGGAGTTCTTCGAGGGATTCCTGCGCGTTGCCGTTGGCGGGGTTGGTGATGTTCGTCCATGCGTTCGCATGGTTGATCATCGCTTGTGCGTACTCGCCGCGCTGGCGCGCGAGCACGGTCATCTGCGTCTCGGGCAACGGGGAAACGTGCAAGTTGGCCACGCCCGCGTGCGCAAGCAGCCTGGCGACGCTGTAGACGAACGTGCGGTTGCTTGCCGCATTGGGCGGCACGGGGATCGTCATGCGCGTCAGCTGCGCGGTGAGCGCAGTGAAGCTTGCTGCCGCGGGGTTGTAGCCGTCGGCCATCCAGGCGCGGACGCAGGTTTCGAGCGGCGCACGTTCCTCGGGGTGTTCGATCAGGCGCAGCTCGACCATGCTGGAGTAGCCGCGCTGGCCCACTGCCGTTACATTGCGGTACTCGGGCGTATCGCGGATTGCCGGGTCGTGCGTGGGGCGGGCATCGGTTTCGCGCGAGGCGTAATGGAATCCGGCATCGCCGTTGATCGCGTTTTCCGCGCGTAGCGCGAGGCGCGACGTTCGGCGGAACATGTCTTCGAACTCCAGATCCATTTCCTTGCGGTAGGCGAATTGCAGCGCCTGCATTTTCTGTTCGAAGCCTTCCTCGTTGCGCTTGCGGATGAGGTTGCGGATTTCCTGGTGCAGCGCGCGGCGGCGCTCGATGCGCGCGGCGATCGTGGTGACGTCGGCGAGGCGCCCTTGCTTGGCCGTGCGGTTGCCCGCCGGGCGATCGAGGTGCACCTGCGCCTGGAAGTCGTCCACGCCTCCGCCGGCAACAATGTGTGGCAGGGTGATTTTCTGGACGTCGAGATAGCCGGGGCGTCCGTTGGTAATCTTGTCGGTTTGGCGGATCGCCGCGACGCGCAGGCGGTCGAGCGCCGTGTTGGCCGCGGCAATGTTGCCGGCCGAGGGATTCGTTTGAAAGGCGCGCAGCGCCGCGGTGACTGCCGCGACGAGCGTGCGCCCGGTATCCATGCTGTCGTGGCGTCCGTCATCGGCCGCAGCGCGGTCGGGGTCGGGCAGCTCGACGTCGCCGATCTGCGCAAAGTCGCGCAGCAGCTGGGGCACGATGGTGCCGCGGCGTGAGAGCAGGTCGCCATCGCGCAGCGTGAGGATCGACGAGGTGATTGCCCCGCGCATGCGGGTGAGCTTGCTCAAGCTCGGCATCTGGCCCCACAACACGCGCAGCGGAGCGGTCATGCGCTCTTGCACCTGGTTGTTGATACGGCCGTACACCTCGCCGAGGAATCGGTTTTCCATCTCTTTTCCGGCACCCAGGCGGGGCACGGTATCGATGGAAGCGCTCAGGCTGGTGAGGGTTTCGACGTGGTCGACCATGGAGACCAGCGTGTTGATTTCGGTCTTGAGCATGGCGACGAGCTGCGCGTTCTGCAGCTGCAGGCGTCGGAGATTGTCGGCGTCGCCGGGGCGCGTGAGAGAGGTGATTTCGAGGCGGCGTTGCATCTCCAGGCGCTGCATGATGAGCCGGAGAATCATGTTGTTGGACGACTCCATCGCTCGTACGGCGTCGTTGGAGCCGGGAGCCCTGCCGTCGATGCGGTTGCGCATGATGGCTTCGACGCGCTGAATGCGCTGGTTGAGGTTCGTGAACGTGTGCAGCTCGGCGCGCAGCTCGGGGATCATGAAGCGTGCGGATTCGTCTTCGCCATTGAGCATGCCTTCCATGGCGCGCAAATGCTGCCGGAACGCGGCAGCGCCTTCGGGAGGCGTTCCGCCGACGACATCAATAAACGGCTCGGGGTCGGCTTCGGGATCGCCGTGGCCGGAGATCATGGTGGATGCGACTCCTCCTGCCGCAAGGAAGAGCAGGCGGCGGCGCGTCAGGCCGGTGCGCTTTTTGACAGCGGGTTTCTCGGGCGCGGCAGGCGTTCCAGACTTGTCTTCCGTTGCCTTGTCAAGTTTGCCGCTCTCATCGAGTTCTTCCGGGCCGGAGGGCTGGGGAGGCATAGCCATAGAGGGAAGTGAAAGCGCTTGCGCGCCGGTTTATCTGGGCGGTGTCGGCATCGGCGTACCGCCGAAGGCGTTGAGGACGTTTGCGGGTGTGGCGGAGAGGGAGCCGGTGGGCACGGCCGGGAGCGGCGTCGCCGCAGCGCCATTGAAGAGCTGCGTGCCCGCGGGGAGGGTGGTGGCGTCGGGGTAGATCGGTGTAGGAGGCAGGAGCTGCCCCAGGATCTGGCTTTCGGAGGCTGCGCCTGCGGCAGGCGTAATGACGGGAGCTGCTTCCGTGCCTGCGGCCGCCGCCGTATCGAGGGCGTTTTGGGGCACGATGCCGCGCATTTGCTGGAGCCAGGGGATGATGTAGCCGCTGTAGTACCAACCGGCGCCGATGGCGGCAGCGAGTGCTGCATATTTCCATTTGTGGCGCCAGAGGTGGCTACCGACATTACTCATGCCGGTTTTGACCGTCTGGAGCGAGCGGGTGAGCCAGCTGCCTTCTTCTTCCGTGGATTTCTTTGCAGAAAGGACTGCTTCCTGAGCCTTGAGTGCCTCGCGCTGCGCACGCAGGTGCTCCTCAAGGAGGTGGGCGTCGAGCGATTGTTCGTCGTGGAGGTGGGACGGGATCGTCGACTTGTCTTTCAGTAGTTCCTGCACGACGCGTCCGCGCATGTCGTTGTTGTGGAGGCCTTGCGCGTTGAGATCGGTGTTGTAGCCCGCGAAGTCGGGGCGCTGGATGATCTCCGAAGCTCTGTCGAGGAGGCGGCGCTGCTCAAGCTCCACGCGGTTCCCGCCCATGGTGTCCGTAGGAACGGGGCTCATGTGTAGGAGGGGGAAGAGTACGCTTCAACGAAGGCGAGGAGGATGACGTGGCGGATGATGGAGAGGGCGGACGCCATTTTGACGTTCTGGTCGTCGGCGCCTGGCTGGAGCAGGTGCAGGATCATCAGCGAGATGGGGTCCGGCCCCATGGCGTAGAAGAGCTGCAGCAGGTCATCATCATTGATGGTGGCGAGGTCGAGGTCGTCGAGGACCTTTTGCGCCGCAGCAGGGTCGTCTTTGAGCTCCATGAGCTTGCTGCGCAACGAGACGAGGCGCGGATCATGCAGCTTCATGACGCTCATGCGCATGTAGCGGCGATAATCGGTATCCTCGAACGTCAGCGTCTCTTCAACGGTTTTCCAGCCGTCTTGAACGTCGGCGGGCAGAGCCTTGAAAAGATGGAGTTCAATCTTTGTGAGGTTGAGCATGTGCATTGAGGCAAAGGATATGTATTCGCGGTTTCGTGTCAAGAATGTTCCGGTTTTTCTCGGATTTCGTTATCTATTATACAATATTGATTAAAATATGCAAATATTATCCTTCTCGCTTGCTCTAGCTGATTCCCGGTACGGGGAAACCGCGGCAGAACTCCGTTACCTCCCCCTTGATCGTTGCGAGCGCTGCAGCGTCGCCGCGCTTCTCGATGGCGCGGAGCATGAAGGCGCCGAGGGTTTCCATGTCCTTCTCCTTCATTCCGCGGGTCGTGATCGCCGGCGTCCCAAGGCGGATGCCCGACGGGTCCATGGGTTTGCGCGGGTCGTCGGGGATCATGTTCTTGTTGAGCGTGATGCCCACCGCGTCGAGCGTGTGTTCGGCTTCGGCGCCTGCGATGTCCCACGACCGGACGCAGTCGATGAGCATGAGGTGATTGTCGGTGCCGTTGGTGACGAGCTTGGCGCCGCGTTCCATGAAGAAGAATGCGAGATGCTTGGCGTTCACGATGATTTGCCGGGCGTAGTCCTGGAATTCGGGCTTGAGCGCCTCGCCAAATGCCACGGCTTTGGCTGCGACCATCTGCATGATGGGGCCGCCCTGGAAGCCGGGGAAAACAGATTTGTCCATCTTCTTGCCGAGCTCCGCATCGCGCGTGAGGATCATGCCGCCGCGCGGGCCGCGCAGCGTTTTGTGGGTCGTGGTGGTGATGATGTCGAAGCCGTCGTGGAAAGGGTTTCGCAGTTGCTTGCCTGCGATGAGCCCGGCGATGTGCGCCATGTCGGCCATGGTGTAGGCGCCCACTTCATCGGCGATGGCTTTCATCTTGGCGTAGTCGAGCTCGCGCGGATACGCGCTGAAGCCGGCGAGGAGAATTTTGGGTTTGTGCTCCAGGGCCATTGCGCGCATCGCCTCGTAGTCGATCTCGCCGGTTTCAGTATCTTTCATCTTGTAGCGCACGAATCGGAAAATCTTCGTCATGTATGTCACCGGATGGCCGTGGGTGAGGTGGCCGCCATGGGAGAGGTCCATGCCCATCACCGTGTCGCCGGGTTCCAAGAGCGCGAAATACACGGCGACGTTGGCGGGTGCGCCCGCGTGCGGTTGCACGTTGGCATGCCCCGCGTCAAAGAGCTTCTTGGCGCGCTCGATGGCGAGCGACTCGACGATATCGGTGTATTCCTGGCCGCCGTAGTAGCGTCTGCCGGGGTAGCCCTCGGAGTACTTGTTGTTGAACACGGTGCCCATCGTTTCGAGAACGGCGGGGGACACGTAATTTTCGGACGCGATCAGTTCGACGCCGTCGCTCTGCCGCGACATTTCGCCCATGAGAGCGGCGTAGATCGCCGGGTCGGCAAGCCGGAGCGCATCGAAGGACATCGGCACGAGCGTGAGCGTAGTCGCAAGCGCGTCCGCTGGGAAGATGTCAGACGGCGATGTTGAGGTACGAGAGATTCGTGCGGATCTGGTTCATAGCGAACACCAGCTCCGCAAAGCAGCCTGTTGCGCGGTTGGCGGTCATGATCGCCCCGGGCTTTTCGGTCGGCAGGCCCAGCGGCACGGCATAGACCTCCCGCTGGATGCGGTGCCACAGGCCTTCCGCTTGCCGGTACGTGTCCTGCGCGCGCGTGAGCGTTGTGCCGAGGAGCGAGCGCCGCTTGGCCTGAAACATCTGTAGGATCGTGTACTGCGCGTCGAACGCGGCTACCGCTTCGCGCAGGGCGACGATGATGTGCGCCAGCTCCGCCAGCACTCGTTCGTGCCGCTCGGCGCCGACGGCGAGGGCTTCTTTCGCACCATCGTCGAGCGGGATCAGCTCGGGCGGCACCACGGTGACGGCGTGCGACGCCGGCGCAAGCGCCTCCGGCCAGACATCGCTGACGGTCGCCCTGGCGCCCGGCTGGTGCTCGACGGAGAAATGCATGGCACCCTCGATGGCATACTGCTGGCCGAACAGGCGTTGCTTGACGAGCTCGCTTTGGGGCGCCTCAGGCTCGGCAAAGAACGCAGCCCCCAAGTAGGCGCGTGGCTGCCACGCGTCCGCGACGAAGCGCGGCATGTAGAAATCCGCGAGATGCACGCCGTGGAGCTTGGCTTGCCGCGCCAGGTAGAGCCTGCCCATCTGCGCCTTGCGGTCGTCGCGCAGCTGGTCGATCACCGCGCGAATGCTGTCGGAGCTGCTTTCCGGCCCGATGGACCGCACGCTCCGCAGAAAGATGCGTTGGTCGTATGCCTCTGTTGCGACGGGTGGCATTGGAGGCCATTGATGCCGTGTCGCGCGCCGTTCGTCAATCGTTCTTGGGTGCCACGCGCAGCGCGTCGCACCGGCGGCGGAGATCGTCGATCGTGAGCGTAATGCGGCGTACGGCGGTTTTCACTTCCGCCACGGTGACTGGCATGCGTTCGGCGCTCGTGCATGCACGCTGTGCCAGGCGCAGGCGCAGGTTCGTTTCGATGGTGTCCAGGAGGCGATACGCTGCCTGTTCGTCGAACAGCAGTTCGCCAAGCGACGGCGCGCGCGTCGGCTGCCAGACGGTTCGGAAGAGGGATGTGCGGGCCCATGCCTCAATCGCGTCATGCGTGCCGCCGATGGCGGCCTTGAGCTTGTCGCGTAGCCGGGGGACGATTGCGTTGATCTGCAGCTGGGCGTCGGCATCGTCTTCCATCACGGGAATATGGCGTGCATCCGCGGTGACGATGGCGGCTCCGACGTTGCGGATGAGCGGGGCTACTACGTCGTCGATGCTGGGTATGCCCGAGTATGGCGTGCGCGACGATGCCATGGCGAGGGCGGACGCCTGCGTTTCCGGCCGCATAGAACGCCATTGCCGTTCGACCCCATCACGCAGCATCGCGGGGTACGTCATTCGACCGGACACTTCCTCGGGGTAGAACGCGACGCCGAGGTACGCGCATGGGCTCATGGCGCCGTCCGGCGTTGGCGGATAAAAATCACAGATGTGCACCGGCGTGAGCTCCGCTTGGCGCGCGATGAAGACCCGCCCCATTTGCGCTTTCGTGTCATAGTGCAGCGTTTCCACGGCTTCGAGAATTTCGCGCGCAGAACTCCGCGGCGAAATCCTGCGAATTTGCTCCACAAAGCGTTGCTGCGCCTGCGTTCGTTCGAGTGTCCCCATGGAGGGGCATTGATGCAAGAAACCGCATGTGCGTCAAGCGGCCGCACCGCGTGCCGTCATCACGGCATCGACGCGCTCGTCATGCGTTTCCATTGGCACCTGCGCCACGAGTTGGCATTCGTAGCACACGCCCCAGAATACGGTCTGCGGTTTGGCCGTCCGTTGTGCGCGAATCCAGCGGTCGTAGCCGCCGTTGCCGCGTCCCATGCGGTCGCCGTTCTTGGTGAAGGCGCGCCCCGGTACGAGCGCGAGGTCGAGGCGCGATGGGTCGAGCTGCTGCGCATCGGATGCTGGCTCGGGAATCCGGAACGCTCCCGGCGTGAGGCCTTCGAGCGAAGCGGCTTTGCGAAACACGAGCATCTGCTCGAAGCACGGCAAATACACGGCGACACCGCGTTCCCAGAGTGAGCGGATGAGAGGGCGAATATCGGTTTCGTCCCCGATGGGAACGAACGCACAGATCGTTTTCGCATCCGCGGGCAGGGCCGCCAGGATGCGCCGGCACAGCGAACGGCTTTCCGCCGCGCGGTCTCTCGGCTGCATGCGAGCGAGGCGCTCCGCGATGGCGTCTTTCAGCCGGCGTTTCTCCTCGCGTAGGTCCATGCCGCGCCACGCTAGCACACTCACGTCAGAAGATCTCCGCCGCCGCGTCGGCCATGTTGACCACGTCGTCCTGGGTCGGCGCCGCAGGAGCGGCATCGAGTGTGCAGTCCAAGCGCATGGGTGTCTTGAAGATGTTGGCGAGGATCGTTTCCACGCCGCGGCTGGCTTCGGTCGCTTTGACCTTGTCGCGATGGAAGGCCGAGCTGAAGACGAGCGAGAGGACGTTGCCTGTCAGTGCGCTCACGCGGGCGTTTTTCAGCGACATGCGCACCGATGGCGGGTTCACCAGGAGGACGATGCCGTTCCAGGCGGTGCGAACGGCGTCGAGGGTCAGCTCCGGTGCTTCGAGCGTGACGGCGGGCGCTGGGGGCGGCTTCGCAGTGGCGACCGGAGGAGCGGGCTGGGGGGGTGCGACGGTCGGCGCGCGCGGCTCCTGCTGCTTCGGCGGAGGCGCTGGTTTTGCCGCTGCGATCGGGTGCTGTTCGGCGGCAGGTGCTTCCCCGGCGCATAGGCGCAGCAGCGCGCTTTCGACGGCGAGCGCGGGCAGCGGGGAAGAGCGGATGGCGGGGAGCGTTTCCAGCAGTATTTCCAGCAGCCGACGATGTGCGACGAGTGACGAGCCTTCCTGCGCCGCGGCGTGGAGCCGATCGCGGGCGTTGCCGAGGAGGAGGCGCATGACGGCTTCCATCGGCACGGCGTTCTCTTCCATCGTCCGGACGATGTCGAGGATGCGCGTGTCGGCATGCTCGTCGAGCGCGAGCAGCAGTTGCTCGGCGTACTCGTATCCTGTTTCGCCGATGCGTTCCTTCACGTCTTGCACGGTGATCTTGGGCAGCGAACGCAGCTGGTCCAAGAGCGACAGCGCGTCGCGCATGCTGCCCTGCACGCCGTGGGCGATGATGCGCAGCGCAGCGCGTTCGATCTCCATGTGCTCCTGGTCGGCGACAAACTGCAGGCGCCGGATGATCTCCTCCTCGCGGATCTGCCGGAAGAGGAAACGCTGGCAGCGCGATTGGATCGTGGCGGGGATTTTGAACAACTCCGTCGTCGCCAGGATGAAATAGGCGTACGGAGGCGGTTCTTCGAGCGTTTTGAGGAGGGCGTTAAAGGCTTCGCGCGTCAGCATGTGCACCTCGTCGATGATGTAGACCTTCGCGCCGGAGATGACGGGAGCGAAGGCGATTTTCTCCAGGAGTGATCGGATATCGTCGATGCCGCGGTTGCTCGCGGCGTCGATCTCGGTGCAATCGACCAACGAGCCGTCGTCGACGCCGGCCATGATCTGCCCGGCAAGCTTCTCATCGGCGATGCCGCGCGTCAGGAGCGACTTGGCAAGGATGCGCGCCACGGATGTTTTGCCGGTGCCGCGTTGCCCCGCAAAGAGGTAGGCGTGTGCCAGCTTGTCCTGCAGCACCGCCTGTTCCAGCGTCTGCACAACGTGGTCCTGCCCGATCACATCGGCGAAGGTGCGTGGCCGATAGGTGCCGTACAACGCCATAGGAAAGAGAGTATACGTCGGTGTTCCGGAGGAGGACAGCGCAGGCTCAGAGGCGCTGCATCATGCCCTGCTGCTCGGCTTCAATGGCCTTGCCGATGACGTCCGGGTCGCTC
The DNA here is from genome assembly GCA_964488165.1 of uncultured Candidatus Peribacteria bacterium. GTDB lineage: Bacteria > Patescibacteriota > Gracilibacteria > Peribacterales > Peribacteraceae > VMFU01. The sequence goes on along the minus strand of CAZATU010000002.1, from coordinate 121,225 downwards.
TGAACGAGCTTGCCGTTGACGAAGAACGTCGGCGTACCGCGCACGTCCATGTCGATGCCTTCGTCGTAATCGGCCATGACGATTGGCTTCTTGAGGCGGGAGCGCACGCAGCGGTCGAAGAGGGCGGTATCAAGATCAAGATCCTTGGCCCAGGCGCCCAGTTGTTCGCTGCTGAGCAGGTTCTGCTCCATGTAGACGGTGTCGATGAACTCCCAGAACTTCCCCTGGTCGGCGGCGCATTCGCTGGCTTCTGCGGCTTCGAGCGCGTAGCGGTGGATGGATTGCAGCGGGAAGTGGCGGAACTCGAAGCGGATGGTGCCTGCGTACTTTGCTAGGACCGGCTTGGCGATGCGCTCATACGCGGCCGAACAGGCGGGGCACTGCAGGTCGGCGAACTCCACGACCGTCACCGCGGCGTTTTGATTGCTCTGGGGGTTCGGGGGGCGGGAGCTGGTCGTTTGGATGCCCGTCGTATCCACGCCGCAGGCGGCGAGGAGGAACGTGGCGGAAACGGCGATGAGGCGGAGTGAGCGCATGCGTCGATGATGACGTCGGACAGCGCTGCGCACAAGTGCGTTTTCTTAACCTCCGTGCAGCTGCGCGAACCCGACGATCCTCTTCAGTGCTGCGTCCCACAGCACGACGCTGCGGAGAGAGGGGGCCTCGCCTTCCTTCGGCGCAACAAGTGCGTAGCTCTGCTCGCCGTACGGGCTTTGGAGCATGCCTACGTCGACGGCGGTCGGATCGGGGAAGGCGGCGTCGCGGGGGTCAATCACGTTGCTGACGTACACGCGGACGTCGGGGCCGGGCGTGGTGATGAATTCCGGGTGGAAGAACAGCATGTTGTCCACGACGAGCACTTCGCCTTCCGTGAAATCCTTCGCGGGAACCATGTTGCCGCTCAGTCCCTCCTCCTGCTTCTTCGTGGCGCTCTTAGCGGCGAGCAAGCCGTCGCGCCGTGCCGCATCCGAGGCCGCTTTGACCGAGGCATCCTCGAGCATCGCATCATTCTGGATCTCCAAATCCACCAGGTGTTCCACCAAATCGTCGTAGTAGTATTCCGCGAAGAGGGGGTTTGCCAGGCGTTGCTCCAGCGACACGCTCACGGCGGTCGCAGGGCGCCCGCAGGCGCTGAGGAGGAGCAGTGATGAAGCGATGAGGAGCGAGCGGCGCATAAGGAGATGGGGTAGGCGACGATTGTACGACACGCCTGCCCGAGAGCAAGTTATGCTGCCATGGTCATGGACGGCGCTTCCGCAGGCTTTTCGGCCGACGACGCCGCTGCGACGACGGTTGTCGCCGGAGGCGCGGGCTTGGCCTGTTCCGTTTCCTTGGACGCTGGCGCAGAGCCTCCGAACGTGTACTTCGCGCCGCTTTCTTCCAGTGTGCGGAGATTGCGCTTGAGAGCCGGGAACGTGTTTTGCACCAGGTATTCGTGTTGCGCGTAGGACACGCCGTCCGGGACGACCGACGTCCAGTAGACGAAGGCACCGTTTTGCTTGTTGCGCTTCGCGGCTTCGGCAACGACGTTTTGGGCGCGCGCGCCGGGCTTGGGGAAGAGCACCTGGGCGTTGGCGGGGGCGTCGTTCACCGCGAGATTGTCTTCCGTCGTTCCGGCGAGGCGGTTCTTCTCCAGCTCGTTGCCGTGCCCTTCTTTCATGCGTTGCTCGGTGGCGCGTTTGATCTTCTCATCGGCGGCGTCACGCAAATCCTGCGCCTCATTGGAGTAGCCTTTGCGCTTGGCCCAGCAGCGGTTGTAGAACATGCCGCCAAGGGTGCGCACGGCGTCCGCGCTGTCGTTGGCGCAGGCGATGGTCATGTCGCGCACGGCGACGGGCAGCTGGGCGATGGTCGCGTCGACGTCTTTCTTCACTTCCGCGGGCGGGCGGGCCGCCTGCTCTGCGCGTTCCTCCGCCGTGTCCGTGCGGTGCGCGTCGAGGAATTGTTGGAGGGATTTCAGCTCCGCGTCCGCCGGGAACGCCGCGCGCGCCTTTGCCAGCGTGCGCTCGGCGCCGTCCCAATCGCGCGTGCTCAAGTCGTGCCGTGCGAGCATCTTGAAATTCTTCAGGGCGGGGACTTCCTCTTTGCTTTCTGCGGATGCCTGGGTGAGCTGACTGTTGGCGTACGCCAGGTAGGTTTTGCACTTGCTGTACGTCCACGAAAGGAACGTGCGCGGCGGCACGGCCTGGAAGTACCGGGGCGTCCCTTGGCGCTTGAGCCGCATTTCGACGTCATCGAACTCCTGGCGGATGCCTTTCCAGTTCGCGAGAAATTGGGGGAGGGTCGTCGCCACGTAGCGTTCGGGGTTGGAGCTGGCCATGGCGCGCTGGAGCCAGCGGCCGACTTTGTCGGGGTGCAAGTACTGCCCTGACACCGCTTGTTCCAACACCGACTTGGCGTCGTCGTAAACGGTGTCGCGGTTCTCCTCTTTGGAGGCGAGCGCTGCCTTCACCTGGGCGATGAGCGATTTCTGCGCGCCGAGCTTCAGATCGCGGAATTTCTTCGGGTCGAGCAGGTCGGCGATGCCCGGCACCTTGGCGCTCGTGAGGGCTTTGACGCGCGGCAAAGATGCCATCGACGCGCGCGACGTTTGTAGCGTGCGCAGCTTGTCGAGCCAGCTATCGAAGTTCTTCACGCGGGTTTCTTTGGTTTTGTAATCGAGGTCCGCGCGGCGCAGCCAATGCATCCATTCGGCGCTGCCCGCGGCATTGAGCAGGTTCTCGCCTTCGGCTTTCTGCAGCTTCGCTTTCATTTCGCTCACGAGCTGGCGCGCCGAGCTGGGGGCTTTGCTTGTGTAATAATCGAGACCTTCTTCCCACATGCGCAGCGAGTGGTCGTTGAGCTCGATGGCTTTGACGCTGTTAATCAGCTCGCGTGTCTGCTGGGCGCTGGCGACGCCGAGTTCGTGGAACGTCAGCTGGACGTAGCCGCGGATCACGCCCTGGATCTTCGCGCGGCGGCGGGCGAGATCGCGCTCTTCGGCCGTATCGGGCAGATCGGGCGCGTCGATAGTTCCGACGTCGGATGACGCGGAAGCGCCGTATCGGGCAAGGAGCCGCCGTTCACGGAAGCGGGAGGCCATGTGGCTTCGCATTGTGGGGGCAGATCGCTCCACGTACAAGTGCCAGACGTTCCAGCTATGGTGTGATCGTTGTGGTACATCCACAAGATGTTGTGTTCCGTTGGTTCGCGTCAGCAATTCCCCGTCGACGACGCCGCGAATGCCTGGTAGGGTTTTGAGGTTCTTCCCCCAGCTCCGGTGATTCTCTCCGACCGCGACATCCGCAAAGCCATCGAAGACGGCCGCGTCAAAATCGATTCCGACAAGCCGGAGATGTTCCAGCACATCCACGCCTCCAGCATGGACATGCACCTGGGCACGACCTTTAAGCTCTACGAGCACAGCAAGTTCGCGATTCTCGACCCCAAGCGTCCCGAAACATTCGCCGCCAACATGCGCACGATCACCGTGGCGGAAGGGGACCCCTTCATCGTGCAGCCGGGTGAATTCGTCCTCGGCGTGACGCGCGAGAGGATCACCGTGCCCGACGACCTCGTGGTGCGCGTCGAGGGGCGCAGCTCGCTGGGCAGGCTCGGCATCATCGTCCACTCCACGGCCGGCTTCGTCGACCCGGGGTTCTGCGGCACGATCACGCTGGAAATCAGCAACTTGAACCGCCTCCCTGTCGCGCTGTACCCAGGCATGCGCGTGTGTCAGCTGGCGTTTGAGATGATGACGAGCCCCGCGGAAATGCCCTACCACCTCAAGCCCAACAGCAAGTATCAGAACCAGATGCTCCCCGAGGAGAGCAGGCTGGCGATGGATCCGGAGTTCGCTGCAGCCTGATGCGCAGGATCGGGCGATGGATGGCGGTAGGTGCTGCCACGGTGTGTGCGCTTGCGCTGGCGGTCAATGTGGCGATGCTGCTTCTTGCGCCGTCGTTCACGTTCCAGTCGTCCTTCAGCCACGACGAAGACTACGGTGTGCCAGTCACGCGCGAGGTGATCCCCGGCCCGGAGGGAACGGAGCTGGAGGTCTTGACCGTGCAAGGCCCAGAGGGCGCACCAGTGCTGGTGTACTTCCATGGCAATAAGGGCCGCTTGGCCTATATCCTTCGTGATGCCTCTCGCTACGCCACCGTAATCTCGCCGGCGTACCCGGGGTACAGCCGCTCCACAGGCGAGCCGAGCGTCGCAGGGATCGAGGGTACCGTCGATGCGGTGCTGAGCTGGCTACATGAGCGCGGCATGCGCGACATCGATCTGCGCGTCCTTGGGCACTCCATGGGCGGGTACCCCGCGCTCTACGCCGCTGTGCACTACCCGGAATTGCGGCGCGTCTTCCTGGTGAATACGTTCCACAGCATGCAACGGATGTGCGAGCACCGCATAGGCACTGCGGGTTGCCTGCTAACCAGCGGCTTCCTGAACAGCGCCGCACTTGCACCTGCGGCCCGTGTGCCCATCCGCCAGTTTCATTCCACGCAGGACGAGTTGATTCCGTTCGGTGACGGCAAGGAACTCTTCGGCCTGCTGGGCAGCGCCGACAAGGAATTCGGGCCGATCAGCGGCATCCACCGCGAGTTCAACGTGGATTGGGTGCTGGGGGGCGGGCTTTAGGCGTTGCGGCAGAGCTTGCGGGTCCGTACAATCGCGTTCCGTCCCGGTTCGTCTTCACACCATGGGCAATTAGCTCAGTTGGTTAGAGCGTTCGATTCACATTCGAAAGGTCACTGGTTCGAATCCAGTATTGCCCACCACCTCTACGTGTCTTTGCCCCATCGCCACCGGGGTTTTTCACCGGTGTAGTAGCACACCACCACCAGCATGGCTGTAATGATCATCGTACTGGGGATGGCATTGAGCAGCGCGTCGGAGCTTGAATGGGAATGGCTATCAATCACGGCAAAATTGAGAATCACGAGCCCCGTCCATGCGAACATCACGGCCCAGCCTTGCCAGGTGCACGGTTCCCAACCCCAGCCGTAGCGCTTCGCGCGGAACCAAAGCACGCGTTTCATGCGCCCATGCTACTCCTTGTGCCACATCACGCCATCTTCAAGTCCGCCTTGATTTCCTTCATCACCTCGGCGATGGAAGTCAGCGATTTTACGTAGCAGCGCTTCGCCCCAAGCTGCTTGGCGCGTTCCAGCTTCTCCTCCTGGCCGAGCGCGGTGAGCACGTACACGGCGGCCTGTTCGCTCTTGCCGCCTTTCATGCTTTCGAGCACCGCGTAGCCATCCTTCTGTGGCAGCAGGATATCGAGCAGTACGGCGTCGAAGCGTCGCTCGCTGAGCATCTGAATGGCGGCTGCGCCGTCGTGGCATTGCTCGCACACGAAACCGTTCTTGCCAAACTTCATCGCCAGCGCGGCGGCGAGCGTGTGTTCGTCTTCGACGATCAGGAGCGTGCGTTCGGTATTCGGTGTCATAGGACGGGTTCTATTGTACCACGATGCGCTTTTTGGCTCAAGACAGGTATACTGCGGCGCATGTCGCTCGCAGAAACCGTCCTCTACCGCGACGATCATCTGCTCGTCGTCACCAAGCGCGCCGGGGAACTCACCGTGGCCGCCGACGGGGAAGGCACTGAGCCGCTCTTTGACCGTTGGAAGAAGCTGGAGCCGAGCCTGCGCGTGGTGCACCGCCTCGATTTCGCCACGTCGGGGGTCATCGTGTTCGCGCGTTCCATGCAGGCGGCGGAAGCGATCCGCGCGAGCAAGTTCGCCGGATGGCGCAAGGAGTATCTCGCACTCGTCCATGGCGTGCCCGCGAAGCGTTCGGGAACGATTGACGAGCCCCTGCGCGCCCGCACGCATGACGGCCTCGTGGAAGCGCTGACGCGCTACTGGGTGCGCGAAGCGTTCGACAGCACGGCACTGCTGTCGCTGACCATCGAAACCGGGCGCAAGCATCAGATCCGCCAGCACTGCAAGAAGTTCGGCCACCCGCTCGTGCTCGACCCGCTCTACGGCGACTTGCGCCGCGACCGGGTGTTCAAGCGTCGTTTCAAATACCGGAGGTTCTTCCTGCACGCGCAGCGCCTGGAGTTTCCGCATCCGGTGACGGGCGTGACGGTGCGCGTGGAAGCGCCGCTGCCGGAGGCGTACGAGGACGTGCTCAACGAGCTGCGGCGCCCCCGTGCATCCGCGTAAGACCCTCGCTACACTCGGGACATGCGCGTCCTTTCGGGCATCCAGCCTTCCGGCAAGCTGCATTTGGGCAACTACTTCGGGTATGTGCGTCCCAATATCGACTGGCATGCCACCGCGGATGCCGGGTACATCATGATCGCCGATCTCCACGCCCTCACGAGCGTGCAGGATGCCCGCCTGCTGCGATCGTTGGTGTCGGAGATGGTGTTGGATCTCATGGCATGCGGATTCGACCCGCAGAAGAGCGTGATCTTCCGGCAGTCGGATGTGCCCGAGCACGCCGAGCTCATGTGGGTCCTGGCGACGCTCACACCCATGGGGCTGCTGGAACGCGCTGTGTCGTACAAGGAGAAGGTGGAGAAGGGCATTGCCGCCAACGCGGGGTTGTTCACGTATCCCGTCCTGCAAGCCGCCGATATTCTGCTCTACGACATCGACAAGGTGCCCGTGGGTAAGGATCAGAAGCAGCATCTGGAGATCAGCCGCGACATCGCCATCAAGTTCAATAACGCGTACGGCGACACGCTCGTCGTGCCGGAGGGTGTGATCCGCGAGGACGTTGCTGTGGTGCCGGGCACCGACGGCCAGAAGATGAGCAAAAGCTACGGCAATACCATTCCGCTCTTCGGCGACGCCGCGGCGAAGAAGGCGATCATGGGCATCGTGACTGATAGCCGCGGCATGAACGACCCCAAAGACCCGGAGACCTGCGTCATCTACCAGCTTCACAAGCTCTTCCTGACGGAAGCCGAAGCGACGGCGCTTGCCACGGAGTACCGCGCGGGCCTGGCGTACGGCGAGGCGAAGAAGCGCCTGCTGGCGGCGTACACGGATGCCTTGTCGCCGTTGCATGCCCGCCGCGAGCAGCTCGCCAAGAACCCCGGCGAGCTCGACGGCATCCTGGCCGACGGCGCGGCCAAAGCGCAGAGCGTTGCAGCCGCCACCATGGAACGCGTTCGCAAGGCCACGGGATTGCGATAAAACCTCACTTTTGCTATACTGAGGAGAAATGCACATTCCTTTTCTCCACACCAAGCAGCGGGTCCGCGTCGTGTACGCGCTGGCGTTCGTGTTCGCCGCTTCGATCACCACCCAGATGGTGCCATCGTTCGATGGCGCCGCCGTGACGGGTACGGTGCTGCAGCGCGGCGATCGCGTGCTGTCGCGCGATATGGCCCTGCGCCGCAAGCGTTCCTATCAGCAGGTGCTCAAGGTCTGCAACGACCGTGACGGCGTCGTGGAAGGTATGACGTGCCCTGACGTCAACGATGTCTCCGCCGTCAAAGCGTTCTTGAAGGACGCGCCTGCCGTCCACCCGGCGGCTCCCGCCGCGCAAGCACTGCGCCGCGCGGATCTCTCGGCCGAAGACCGCGCGTTGCTCGATCGCTATACGGGTCGAGGCGTCTGCCCTCAAACATTGCGGCGTATCGTGCCGGGCTTCTACGAGCTGTGCCTGTCGCTCACGGTGGACACGACTACCCGCAGCATGGAGTCGATGACGACGGTGGAACGCCGCCGCGCGCGTCGTTTGCAGCAGCGCCTGGAGAGCGGCAAGTAGGCGTTGCGGGCATCGCGTCTCCCACGTAGCGTGGCCGTCATGCAGCCGCTTGTCCTTGCTTCGTCGAGTCCGCAGCGCCGCCTTCTCCTCCAAGAGCTTGGTGTGCCGTTTGTTGTGGAGCCCAGCACGGTCGACGAACGCGCCTGCGGCATCCTCGATCCGGCGGAGCGCGCGGCGGTGCTTGCGCGGCTGAAGGCGTCGGACGTTGCGGCGCGCTTACCGGGGCATATCGTCATTGGCTGCGACACGTTGGTCGTGGCGCCCACCGAGGCGCTCCTGGAAAAGCCACTCGACGCCGACGATGCCGCGCGCATGTTGCGGCTGCAGTGCGGCGGCACCTCCGTCGTGCATTCTGCGGTGTGTGTCTTGGGTCCCGACGGCGGCGCGTATGAAGGCATCTCCTCCTCGGCCGTACGCTTCGGCTCGTTCGATGACGAGGTTATCGCTTGGTGGGTGGCTACGAAGCTCTGGGAAGGGCGCTCGGGCGGATTTCAAATCGACGGTCCGGGCCAACTGCTCATCGAGCATATCGACGGGGATTGGACGGGCATCGTGGGCTTGCCGGTGTACCTCACCGGGCAGCTGCTCCGGCAGGCAGGCGTCGACCTGCGCCGCGCGTTGTCATAGCGTCGGCAGACGGTGGTTCTGCAACGCTTCGTAGGCTTTGCGGTAGCGGGGCATCACGCTTTCGACGAGGTTCCAGTAGGCGTCGGAATGGTTGGGGATGCGGCGGTGCGCAAGCTCATGGACGATGACGTACTTGAGCAGCGGCACCGGCACGAACAGCAGTGCGGCATTGAGCATGATGACCCCGCGCGGCGAGCAGCTGCCCCACTGCGTGGAGGCGAAGGCGAGCGTCACTTTGCTCACGCGGACGCGCAGCGTGGCAGCGTTGACCTCGTGCACGAGGCGTTCGATCTGCGGGCGCATTTCCGCCGCAACGACTTTCCAGAGCAACTTGTGGAGCGCGACGCGACGCAGCTGCGGGCTGACCGAGATGCTCCAGACGCCGGGCCGCACGCGGCGCGCGACGGTCCTGCGTTCGGGCCGCAATTGCAGGCACAGGCGCTTGCCGCCGGGGAGGCGCAGGGTCAGCTGCTGCGCGCCGTCGAGCAGCGTGCGGAAGGGGGCGATGAGCGTTTTGCTCCGCTCCTCCAAGACCAGGTGGGTCATGCGGCGCAGCAAGCTTTGGATATGGTCCCGCTCCTCCGTTTTGCTTAAATTGCGCGCCAAACGGATCACAATGGTGTTTCCGCGGTACACAGCCCGGGAATACTTGTTCCTGGTGCGCTCGATGCGGTGACGGACGTTGGCCATGGGATGGGTGAGTCTACCAGCGCCGCCGACCTGCCCCGGGCAGACTGCTTGTCGAATTTTCGATGTCTGTTCTCGTAGTACTTTTGACTCCGCACGGGGTCCGAGCGTCGGGAATTTTGCCGCTCCTGCAAATATTACTGAGAAATATTTTTAACTTTTGTCAAACAACCGGGTGCATTTCGTTCATAGTGGGCGAGCCCCTCGGCGATGCTCAGAAGATCTCTCGGTAGGGCCGGTGCTCCGCTTTCGATGCCAGGGAGGAGGTCGACGAGGCAAACGGCGCTGTGCCAGGCGGCAAATGAGGCTTCCTCGGACTGCGTTGCAAGCAATTCCAAGGCATCTGCGCTCACGAGCAGCCAGCCCGCATCAAGAGCCCTGCGGCTCGCAAGCCGCGCATCTTCGGCAGCGACCGCATACTGCACAATGAGGCGGCGTCGCACATCGGCGAGCCCCTGCTGCCCTTGGTAGACCCCGGCGTCGAGTGCGTCGATGACGGTGGCGATCGCCTCCGACCATGCGCGGACGGCCCGCGTCTCACGCTCTGCGATGGCGGGCGGAATGCCCGGGGCGTCCTCTGTCAGGCGTTGCCATCGTTGCAGCGTCGTTCGTTGCAGCGAGAGCAACCCTCGGAAGCAGCGCAACGTCACGGCGAGCGTTGCATCGCGGTTCGCCTTCCGCACATCCGCGCGGCACGAGCGGCGATAGTCGGCCATGCGCGCAAAGAGTTTCGACCGTTCGTCATGGATGCGCGCCTCGGGCGAGTCGTCGCTTGGTGTTGGCACATGGAGACTGTCACCGTCACGCGCGCTCGTTGCCCACGCGCGCAGCGTCCCCAGCGCTTCGACCATCGTGATCGCGCCGCTGCCAGTCGCTTCCTGCGCCGCGGCGGCGAATGGCGCCGCGCCGAGCGCGAACAGGAGACCGAACGAGGCAAGCACGCGATGCATGCGCTCATCGTACCAGCGCGGGGCTTCAGCTGTGCTTGCGCAGCTCGCGCTCCCGCTGTGCGAAGTGCACGACGGTTTCGACGAACGTGGCGTGGCTCCAGGTGAGTGGCGCCACCGAGAGCGGCGCGCCGGTGAGCGCGTGGAGCTGCTCGGGGAGCATGCCTGCCTTGCTTGCCTGCTGGACGACCCAGGCCAGCGTCTGTCGCGCGGGTTCGAGCTCCGCAAGCGTCTTGGCGCGCGCGATGCGCCATTGCGCGTCCCACAGCGTGGTGATGATCCAGGGGTTGCCTGGCACGGCGTCCGAATGTTCGGTGGAGAGGTGGTAGAAATCCTTCGCGTACCGCGCGATGCCGCCGACGGACGTCCGTACGGCAAGCTGCTCTTTGAGCTGCGTCATGGTGGAGACGACGCGCGGGTCGTCGGGGGAGAGAATGCCCAGGCTCCAGAGCACGCTCACGCTGGCGTCGGGGGTCGCGTCGCGGTGCGTCGTCTCGCCGTTCTCGCGGCGGATCATCTTGAGGAACCTGCCGAGCTGCTCGTCGTACAGGTGGAAGAACAACGCCTGGCGCATCTCGTCGGCGCAGGTTTGATACTCCTCCGAATGGCGGTAGTGGCCGAGGCTGTGGGCGATGCGCGAGGCGGCGGTGAGGCCCGCGATGGTGCAGCAGGTGGTGTAGGTGAAGATGCCGCGGTTCTCTTCCCAGGGGTCGTAGCTCGAGAGCGGCAGCCCGGTCTCCGGCTCGCGGAAGCGGCACAGGAATTCCGCGCTCTTGCGGACGAACCGCTCGAACATGTCCTGCAGGAATTCGAAATCATGCAGACGTTCGAAGTGTTTCCAAATGGCGTAGATGACCAGTGCCGTTTCGTCTTCCTGGATGGGCAGCTGTGCCTCGCCATCGTGGTACCACGGGTGCCAGGTGGACCCGAGCGATCCATCGGGGTTGTACTTGTGGAGCAGGTAGCCGTCGGACGTCATGAGCGTGCAGCAGAATTCGAAGAACCTGCGCGTCACTTCGTGGTAGCCGGCGCCGTCGAGCGCAAGCGACACGAATGCGCCGTCACGCGGCCAGACGTAGGTGTAGGTATCGCGGTTGAAGAGCATGATGTCGGAGTCGGCCGCGGCGAGGATGCCGCCTTGCTTGTCGACGTGCGTGCGGATGGTGAGGAGGCTGCGCTTGTAGAGGTCGACGATGGGTGCGTCGAGGGAGCCGAAGTCGGGCGAGGCTTTGTTGACCCAGCTCTTCCAGTAGTTGTTGCAGTTGCGGATGAGGCGTTCGGGTGTTTCTTCGAGCACTTTCTGTTGGAGCTGCACCACTTCCTCGAGCGACTTGCCGAGGCAGAGCCAGAGCGTCACGTCGGTTTCGCTGTCGCCGGGGACGATGCAGTGGATGCCGACCGTGGAGTCGACGGAGCCTTGCTCGACGGGATTACCGCCGAGCTCGCCATCCTCGGCGTCGCGCCAGGTGCCTTCGAGGCCGCGGTAATTGGCTTTGCCGATGGCGAACGCGCTGAGGCCGCAACTACCGAGCTTCTTCATGCTGCGCAGCACCGAGGCGTACTGCCCGCGCAGGGGGTTCACGATGCACTTCTCGGCGTAGCTCGAATCGCCTCCCACGAGGAAGTACCGCGATTGGCGGTAGTGGATGACGCTGTTGGTGTACGGCTCGTAGAATGCGGTGTCTTTCTGCGTGTCGCCGTAGATGTGGAAGTTGTGGTTGAAGAACACGCGCACGTTGAGCTGCGTGCCGTCGAGCGAACGGAGCGTAAAGCGGCGCAGCAGGACGTTGTGCACGGGGTGGACGATGTCCTCCGAGACCATTTCGAGCCCGAGCTTGGCGTTGCGCAGGGTGCTGCGCGAGACCATCGTTTCCAGCCGGTAGCCGGTGGTGATTTCCCAGCTCGGGTCATCAAACCAGGCGAAGCCCCGGCCCTGCACGAACGCTCCGGCGCGGTGCACGTTGCCGAAGGTCGTGTGGTCCTCCATGCCCACGTGCGGGTAGTAGAGGTCCCGCAGCTGCGCGCGTTCATCGAACGTCGCGAGGACGGTGCCGTTGCCGAGGACGTATGCGCGGGGCATGGGCGGGTTGGGGGATTAGCGTTTACGGGTGCGGAGACGTGCGTTCACCTTGGGGGTGCGGCGCTTGCCGGCGGCGGGGACCGCGAGCGGCTTTTGGAGCTGAAGACGCAGGTCTTCGATGGCGTGGCTGAAGCGCCGGTAGGCTTCGTAGGGCGAGTCGTAGGGGCTGAAGTACTTGTGCACGTCGCCGTCGCTCCAGTACTTCGTACACATGTAGTAGAAGTGGTCGGAGGTTTGGAGCTTGCGCCATCGTTCGAGCAGGCCCACGTCGTTGCGCGCCTTCACGCTCGCTTCGAGCGCATAGATGGCGTCGAGTGCTGCGTTCTGAATGTCGTTGCCCTGCCACGCGGAGAGGTCGCGCTCCATGTCGGCCCAGGAGATCCAGCGGTCGATGTCGGCGACGGGCGTGACGTTGGCGTTCTTGGCCCACGCGTCGATTGATTGCGACGGGGTGTACGTCCGGACGCCGCGCTCTTCCCAGAGCTTCGGCAGCGCGCGCACGAATTCGAAAATGCCCGTTTCCGCCCACTGGTGCTCGCCGAACGTTTCATAGTCCATGAAGAGGTTCACCGCATGGCCGTCGTTGCCGCCGAGCCAGTCGCAGAACATATCGGCCGTGAGCGGGTAGCCCTTCCAGTGCTTGTTGGAGAAGCGGAAGGCGATGTCGTCGGAGAGCCGGTAGTTCTTGAGCAGCAGCGTCATGGCGTCGCTGCGCTTGGCGTGCGGGCGGTGCTTGGCGATGATGCCTTCGCGCTTGCGGTCCAGGCGGAAGGACGGCGGCGCGTACGGGACATTGGGTGTACGCCCGTCGAGGATGTGGTCGACGCCCTCGGCGAGCATCCCGCGGAAGCCCATGAGGCGGATGATGTGCGCGAGTTCGTTGCAGTAGATGAGCTCCGTGTTGCGGAAGACCGTCGGCGTCTGGCCAAACAGTTCCTCGATCGTGCGAACGTGCTTGGTGATCTGCAGGCAGAATTCTTCGAGCGATTTGAGCGCGCTGAGCGAGTGGTAATAGGTCTCCGCGAGGAATTCCACTTTGCCCGTTTTGGCCAGAGCGCGGAACGACTCGAGCACGTCGGGCCCGTACTCGCGGCATTGGTCGAGGAATACGCCCGAGAGCGAGAACGAAACGCGGAAGTCGGGGTGTTTCTGCAAGAGCTCCAGCAGGAGCTTGTTGGTGGGCAGATAGCACTTGGCCGCCACCTTGCGGAAGATCATGCGGTTGGCCGCTTCGTCGAAGTATTCCACGTTGTCGCCGCCCAGCTCCGTGATGCGCAAGTCGCGCAGGCGGTAGGGCTGGTGCACCTGGAAGTAGAGGCAGACATTGGGCATGACGAGGGGGTTAGGAGTGGGGGTGGACGAGTGTGTTGTAGATGTCGCGGACGATGCCCGCCTGGTGTTTCCAGGTGAGCCGTTGCAGGATGCGCGGTGCCTCCGAGCGCATCTGCCTTGCCAGCGGCGCCTCACGGAGCACGGTCAGAATGCAGTCGGCCATGCGGTCGGTGTCCCAGAAATCCACCGTGAAGCAATGGTCGATGACTTCGGACGCGCCGGACTGGCGGGAGAGCACCACAGGCACGCCGTGGCCCACGGCTTCGAGCGCCACGAGGCCGAACGGCTCTGAGAGGGATGGCATCACGAAGCAGCTTGCGCGCTTGAAGAGCATCTGTGCTTCGCCGTGGCTCACCTTGCCCGCGAACGCCACGGCATCCTGGAGGCCGAGCTGGCAGGCGCGATCGATGAGCGATCCGAGCATGGGGCCGTCGCCGGCCATGACAAACGTCACGTCAGGGCGCTGCTCGCGCACGCGCTTGGCCATGTCGAGGAAGAGCATGGGGTTCTTCTGCACGGTCATGCGACCGAGGAAGAGCACCATCGGCCGGTGCGGCTGGTGGGTGGTGAGCTGCGTCTTGGCGCGGATCGTTGGATGCTCATGGCCGTTATGCACCACGCTGATCTTGTGCCCGGGGATGCCGTACTCGCGCATCAGCAGGTTTTTCGTATAGCGGCTCACCGCGATGACGCCGGTGGCGTTCAGCAGCCCCCAGCGCTCGCGTTCGGCGATCCAGGGGTTGGGCTTGAAGTCGGTGCGGTCGTACTCGGTGGCGTGCACATGGGCGATCACCGGAACGCCGTGGTAGCGCCCCGCCCGCACGCCGGCGCCGAAGGTCATCCAATCGTGGCAGTGGATCACATCGGGCTTGAGGTCTTTGGTAAGCTCCACGCTCATGGCGCTAAATTGCTCCACGGCGTTGCCGAGGTCCGGGCCGTAGAGCTCATCGATGCCCGTTTCCTTGCGCAGCGACTGGAAGCGCTGCCCGTAGCTCTGCCAACTGTCGTAGGGTTGGAGCAGGCTCGGTACGGCGATGGCGCCGGCGATCTCCTGCGTGGGGAAGCGCACGTCGAACGGCGCGTTGCTCGGGCCGCTGTGCGGGAGCACCAGCGTGATCTTCACATCGTTCTTCGCCAGCCCCTTCACGAGCCCCTCGCACGCCACGCCAAGCCCACCCGAATGCATGGGGGGAAATTCCCAGCCGAACATGAGGCAATGCAGCTTGTCCATGTGGGGTGTGTGTTTCCGCGCGCGTACGCGCGAGAAATCTCATGAGTATAGCATATTTTGCCGCTCTTTTCCAGCAGCAACACGACTCCGGTTCAGAGGGGGTTTAGGACGACGGTGCCCCCGAAATCACGATCTCCGGCGCGCCCTCTTCCTGGGCTTGCAGACTCGCTTTAATGCGCATTGTGGCGATGATCCCGGCGCGCTCGGTTTCGTCGAGCTTCATCTTGATGTATTTCACCGTTTCCTTGAGGTCGGGGATCATCTTGTGCTGGAGGGCGTTGACGCGGCGGCGGGTGGTCTCGAGCTCGATGGCCATGTTCTCGGCCTGCTTCTCGATCTGGGCGAGTTGGATCAAGAGTTCGAACACGCGGTCGAACGCGTCGACGGAGCGGTCGAGCATCATGTTGGTGCCGGCGTAGCCGTACGTGCGTACGGTGCCTTCCTTGTGCACGGAGAACACGGGGATTTTGACGCTCATGACGCTCTTGGTTTCCACGCTCAGCTCTACGCTTGCCTGGGGGCTCGAGAGCGCGTTTTCCACTTCGCCGTCGGAGAGCCAGGCCGATGCCATCAGGAAGCTCACGAAGGCGTTGCCGAGCTCTTTCTCCACGTCGCCGCGCAGCCGCTTGGCCTCGCGGATGATGACGAGGAATTGCCGCATGAGTCCGTCCTGCTTGTCTTTGAGCAACTTATGGCCGCGCTCCGCCGACTTCTGTCGGCGTTTCAGGTCCATGAGTGCCATGCGAGTTGGATTGACGCGCAGGAGAGCCATGATGCGGGAGGAGGCGGGGGAGGAAGGCGGAACGGCTTACTTCTTCTTCGGCAGGAACTTGTCGATGTGGTCGCCCTTCACGCGCTTGAGCTCGGAGCGGGGCAGCTCGGTGAGCAGATCCCAGCCGATCCGCAGCGAGTCGTAGATCGAGCGGTTCTCCTGGTCGCCTTGCGTGATGAATTCCTTCTCGAAGCGGTCGGCGAACTTGAGGTATGCCTTGTCGGTTTCGTTGAGCGATGACTCGCCAAGGATCACTGCGAGCTCGCGCACTTCCACGCCGCGGGCGTAGGCGGCGGTGAGCTGCGCGTCGACACCGCTGTGGTCATCGCGGGTCTTGCCTTTGCCCTGGGCCTTGCCCTTGAGGCGAGAGAGCGAGCCCATCGGGATGACCGGCGGTTCGATGCCCTTCTGGTACAGGCCGCGGTCGAGGCGGATCTGCCCTTCTGTGATGTATCCCGTAAGGTCGGGGATCGGGTGCGTGACGTCGTCTTCCGGCATCGTGAGGATCGGGATCTGCGTGATGGAACCCTTCTTTCCACGGATGCGTCCGGCGCGCTCGTAGAGGTTTGCGAGGTCGGTGTACATGTAGCCCGGGTAGCCGCGGCGGCCGGGGACTTCCTTGCGTGCGGCGGACACCTCGCGCATGGCTTCGCAGTAGTTGGTCATGTCGGTCATGATGACCGTGACGTGGTAGTCTTTTTCAAAGGCGAGGTATTCGGCCACGGTCAGCGCCAAACGCGGCGTGGCGATGCGCTCGACCACGGGGTCGGCGGCGGTGTTGAGGAAGAGCACGGCGCGCGAGATGGCACCCGTCTTCTCGAACTCGTTCTGGAAGTACTGCGCCTCCTCGAAGGTGACGCCCATGGCCGCGAATACGACGGCGAATTTTTCACCGCCGTCATCGGTACCAACTTCCTGGCCTTCCGTCTCCACTTCGGTTTTGGTGAGCACGCGCGCCTGGCGGGCGATCTGCGCGGCAAGCTTGCTGTGGGGGAGGCCTGCGCCCGAGAAGAGCGGCAGTTTCTGGCCGCGCACGAGGGCGTTCAAGACGTCGATCGTGGAGATGCCCGTCTGGATGAAGTCGTCGGGGAATTCGCGGGAGGCCGGGTTGATCGGAGCGCCGTTGATGTCGCGGTTTTCCTCGGCGAGGATCTGCGGTCCGCCGTCGATCGGCGTGCCGGAGCCGGAGAAGATGCGGCCGAGCACGTCCTCGGAAACGCCCACCTTGAAGGAGCGGCCCAAGAAGCGGACGCTCGTGCCCTTGGTGGTGGCACCCTGCGTCGATTCGAAGAGCTGCACGACGGCAAGCCCTGCGCGGGATTCGAGCACTTTGCCGAAGCGGCGTGAGCCGTCGGGAAGTTCGACTTCGCAGAGTTCGTCGTAGGCGACGTCTTGGACGCCCTCAACGATGATGAGGGGGCCTGCGACGTCCTTGACGGTCTTGTAGGCGACGGTGGACATGGGAGAGGGAGGGAAAAGCGGAGGAGAGGATCAGGCGGCGATCTGGAGCGACGAGAGCTGTTCAGCAACGGTCTTGTCGAGCGTGTCGAACTTCTCCAGCTCGGTTTCGGGGTAGAGGTGGGCCTTGGCGATCTCGTCGCGCACGGGCAGCGCGCGCAGCTTGGCGAAGTCGAAGTCTTCTTCTTCCACGATCGGCAGCGCGACGTCCATGAATTTCAGGATCGTGCGCATGAGGCGGTACTGCTTCTTGAGCGACGTGTAGGCGTCGTTGGGGTCGAAGGCGTTCTGGAAGAGGAAATCTTCGCGGAGCATGCGGGCGATTTCGAGGGTCAGCTGCTCCTTGGGCGAGAGGGCTTCGGTGCCGACGAGGCGGACGATTTCTTCCAGCTTGCTCTCCTGTTGCAGGATGGTGAGCGAGCGGTCGCGGTTGGCCATGAAGTCGGGGGCCACTTCGCGGTTGAGGAAGCCCGTGAGGTTCTCCGAGTACAGCGTGTAGCTCTGGAGCCAGTTGATGGCCGGGAAGTGGCGCTTGTAGGCGAGCTTGGCGTCGAGGGCCCAGAAGACCTTGGTGACGCGCAGCGTGTTCTGCGTCACCGGCTCGGAGAAGTCGCCGCCCGGAGGGGACACCGCGCCGATCACCGAGAGCGATGCCTTGCGCTTGTCGCCGCCGAGGCAGGTAACGGCGCCCGCGCGCTCGTAGAAGCCTGCGGTGCGGGAGCCGAGGTAGGCGGGGTAGCCTTCTTCACCCGGCATTTCCTCGAGACGTCCGGACATTTCGCGCATGGCTTCCGCCCAGCGGGACGTAGAGTCGGCCATCAAGGCGACGTCGTAGCCCATGTCGCGGTAGTACTCGGCGATGGTGATGCCCGTGTAGACGCTCGCTTCGCGGGCGGCCACCGGCATGTTGGAGGTGTTGGCGATGAGTACCGTGCGCTTCATGAGCGGCTCGCCGGTGTTCGGGTCGGTGAGGTGCGGGAATTCGACGAGCACTTCGGTCATCTCGTTGCCGCGCTCGCCGCAACCGATGTACACGATCACCTGCGCGTTGCAGTACTTCGCGAGGCTCTGCTGCGTGACAGTCTTGCCGGCGCCGAACGGCCCCGGGATGCAGCCTGCGCCGCCCTTCGCCATCGGGAAGAGGCCGTCCAAGATGCGCATGCCGGTGGCCAGCGGCTCGCTGGGGATGCGCTTGCCGGCCACGGGGCGGGCGATGCGGATCGGCCAGCGGTGCATCATGCGCACTTCCACGGTCTTGCCGTGGTCGGTGGCGATGACGGCGACGACATCGTCGATCGTGAAGCTGCCCGACTGGATGGATTGCACGGTGCCAGAGGCGTCATGCGGCACCATGATGCGGTGCTCGATGAGGGTAGTCTCCTGGACGCCGCCGAGGATGTCGCCGCCGACCACGCGGTCGCCGGCTTTGCGGGCGGGTTTGAAGTCCCATTTCTTCTTGTGGTCGAGGGCGGGGACGTCGATGCCGCGAGCGATGAATGCGCTGCCCGAAGCGTCCTCGATGGCGGAGAGCGGGCGCTGGATGCCGTCGAAGATCGACGTGAGCAATCCCGGTCCAAGCTCTACGCAGAGCGTCAGACCCGTCTGCGCCACGTGCTCACCCGGCCTGATGCCGGAGGTTTCCTCGTAGACCTGGATCGAGGCCAGATCGCCGTGGAGCTCGATGACTTCGCCGACGAGCTTCTGCGCGCCGACGCGCACGACCTCGTACATCTTGGCGCCGCGCATGCCTTTGGCGACGACGAGCGGGCCGGCGACCTTGGTGATAGTTGCAGTGGACATAGACCGGGAGGGGAACGTAGGGAAATGAGAGGTTAGCTGAGGATGTCCGAACCGATGGCGCGTTCCACGAAGCGCTTGAGGCGCTCGGCGCTGAAGCCGGTGGAACCGCGGTGGGACGGCAAGGGGATGATGGCTGGCAGCGCGCCGCGCGACAGGCGGCGGTTGTCATCGGCGGAAGCGCCCTGGAGAAGGTCTTCGGAGACGAACACGACGCCGTAGGCGTTGCGCTCGCGGCCGTCGACCGTGACCATCGACTTCTTGAGGCGGAAGAGCTCCTTCACTGCTTCGGTTGCGTCATGGACCGCCATGACGTCGATGCCGAGCAGGGCAAAGCCCGCTACCGCTTCCTTCTGGCCGACAATGGCGATGCGATACTTCGACATGCGTCAGGAGGCGAACGGAGAAGCGGAGAGGTAGGGGGGCAACAGCTTGCGGATTTCATCGGCGTTCAAATGCGTCGACTTGCCGATGATGATGGTGCGCAGCACCTTGAATTGCGAAAGTGCCACAGCGGCGAACGCGAAGATGGGTTCGATGGACAAGGTCTGGTCACGCATCACGGCCAGGTCATGGGCGATGGCGCGGGCCAAACCTCGTTCGAGCTCGACGGAGGATTCCGTGGAGTCGGTGGCAAGGGCGATCTGGTCGATCACGGAATTCGGCAGGCTCGACGATCGTACGGCCGAGGCCAGTTGCGCGGGCGTGAGCGAGAAGGCTTCCACGGGAATTTCGCCGCCGCTCAGGAGGTGGTCAGAGGGGGTGTCGTTCTCGCGGAGGCGACGTGACGTGCGGATATTGGTGAGATCGATATGGTGAGCGACGTAGTGACGAATTTCGGGGCTGCCGCTTTTGGCGGCCAGAGCCTTCTGGCGGTCGACGATGAATTGGAAGACGGCGGTATCGATGGCTTGAGGAAGCGTGGAGGCGGAAAGGTTTTTGATGCGCGCTACGAAGGTGATCAGGTCTTCCGGCAATGCACCTGGGATGCCGCTTTCCACCAAGCGGCGGAGTTCGCCCGGATCGAACGCCGTTGCGCCGACGCTGGGCTCTTCGCTAATCGCCGACGTGAGGCCATGGTGCTGCTTGAGCAGATACGCCAGGAACGGCGAATCGCCATGCAACCAGAGAATGTCGAAGATTTCCCGCTTGTCCGCAGGCGTCATGCCACGGACTTCATTGCGCAGCCAGCGCTCTAAGCCTGCGATGAAACGATGCGGATCGAGCGTGTATTCCACATGGCGACTGAGCTTCACGTCGGTCAGCGCTTTCATGAGCTGTTGTTCGTCGCGAGCCAGTAGCAATTTGTCGATATCCTGCGGCGTCAGCAGCTCCTGCTGCAGCACGCCCACGCGGCCGTAGCCGAAGTGGTAATGCTGGCCGAAGGCAGAAACTGTTGATGCCATGGGGCGAGGCTCAGAGGGAGAAGAGTTCGCGCGCGACCGAAAGCTCGGTGGCGGGGCGCAGAAGTTGTGATACCAAGAATTCGAAGGTGTAGTCGTGATCCTCGGTCTTGCCGATGAACCGGAAGCCACCGTTGCCCGGCGTCACGGCGCCCAGCGTGAGGTCGTCGCGCTTCGCGAGAAGCTTCTTCAGCAGCTCCTCCTGCCCTTTCGTGGGCAGCACTTCGCCTGCAACGGTGATGCGGGCGAGGCAGTTGCTATACAAGCTTTCCAATTGTGCAGAGGGCATCTTGGCAAGCGAGGCAGCAATCTGGGCATAGAACTGGTCCAGGAGCTCGCGCTTCTTCCGGAGGACCGCATGACGGACGATCATTTGCGCGTGCCCTTCCACCCGGGAACGCATCTGATGAATCTTCTCATCCTTCTGACGGTCGATCTGCTTAAGCGCACTGAAGTATTCCTTCTCATGCGAGTCTTTCAGATCCTTCATGGACTGCTTATGAGCGGCCTGCAGATCGGCGATCTGTCGGTCGGCTTCGGCGGTGATAGCCTGAAGGATATCGTGGAGGGCCATAGCGGACGTGGGAAGAAGAGGGAGCGGAAATTAGCTCAGGATTCCGGCCTTCAATGCGTTGAGCATGAAGAAGGAGATCAAGAATCCAAGAAGAGCGTAGGTTTCGACGAGAGCGGCGAGGGTGATGACGCGACCGGCGAGGCGGCCGTCGCGAGCGAGCATGTGCATACCAGCCGAACACACCTTGCCCTGGTAGGGGGCTGAGGTGAAGCAGGTGACTGCGACAGGAATGAAGGCTGCAAACAGTGCCAAGCCGTCCGTGAACGACAGGTCGATCGAGCCGTCGAGGACGGTCGGACCGAAGCTGAAGAGGAATAGCAGGGAGATGACCATGCCGTAGAGGCCTTGCGAGCCCGGGAGCACGGCGAGCGTGATCACTTTACCAGCGAGCTCGGGCTTTTCGGTAAGGAGACCTGCGCCGGACTGGCCCACGCCGGACACGCCCATGGCGGAACCGAAGCAGGGCAGAGCTGTTGCCATGGCACAGCCGAGCAGGGCAAGGGCGAGAGCCCAATGACCTGAAGAACTGCTAGCCGTAGCGGTAACAGCGGCGTCCTGCGCGAAGGCGATGCTCGGGATGAGAGCGAGAGAACCGAAGAGATACGTCATCTTTTTCATACGAAGAAGGGGAAAGGGGTGGAAGGGTTTAGACGGCTTTGGAGAAGGAGCGGCGGAAGGCGGAGAACGGGCGTCCGCCACCTTCGAAGAACTGGCCGAAGAATTCGACGAATTGCAGACGGCCCGAGTGGATGAAGGCGCCGAGAACGTTGAGGGCGATGTTGACCGTGTGGCCCGCGATGTAGATCACGATGCTGATCGGCAGGCCGATGTAGATCGGGAAGAGGCCGCCGATCTGCTGAGCGACGAGGTTCACCGCGAGAGCCAGAGCGCCCGTGACGAGGCCGAGAGCCAGAAGGCGGAGGTAGCTCAGGGTGTTGCTGAGCATGCCCATGGCAAGGTTGAGAAGGCCGAGAAGGCCGTAGATCGGTCGCAGATAGATCGGCGAGCCGTAGCCCTTACCCCAGACAACCAGCGCAACTGAGCCGTAGAGAGAATACAGGGCGATGCTCTTGTATTCGGCCGGAGCGAAAATAGCCGCACCGCACGCGGCAAAAAGCACGAGTGAGGTCCAGTCGACCCAGAATGCCTCCGCTTTGTTGCCATTGAGCCACTTTGCCATGCCCGCAAGGAGCATACCAAAGGAGAGGTGGAGAAGCCCGAGGGAGATAGACAGGTTCTGGAAGAAGGTAATGCCGGGAGTTTCGCCGAGGTTCCAGATCTGGCCCTTGAACCACATTTTTCCGTCCGCGCGCATCTCCGTCATGATCGACGGAGCCTGGTCGGGGCTCAAGCCGAACCATCCGCCGAAGGGGATGGAGATGATGAAGGTAGCGAGTCCGCCGACAAACAGCAGCCACCACAGCGGCGCTTGTTCGACGGTAAGCTTCTTCTTCCAGAGGTACACGCCCATGATTATGGAGAGCACGAGGCCGTACGCGGCGTCCGTTAGACACAATCCGAAGAACAGAATGAAGAACGGCGCCAGCAGCGGCGTGGGGTCAAACTCGTGTGCTTGGGGCAAGCCGTAGAGCGTGGTGACGCTCTCGAACGGCTTGAGCCAGATGGGGTTCTTGATGAGCACGGGGATGGATTCGTCAGCTTTCGGTTGCACGCGCAGAAGGGCCGTGGCCGGCGACATTTGATCGAGCTTGCGCTCCAAGGGTTCAAAGAGGTTCTTGGCGATCCAGCCGAAGATCGTCACGGTGTTACGGGTCTTGTGGAGCGATTCGCGGAGCGCCTGCTTCTCGTCGAGCCACACGACGAAGTGCCGGGCGTGCATAAGGAGCGGCAGATGCTTGGCGAGGTCGCGCAGGATGTTGGCGATGCCTTCGAGCTTCTCGGTGACATCGGCCTGGGCGCCGCGGACGGCGGCCTGGAGAGCGGCTTCCTTCTGGGCGGCCGCGCCGCCAAAGCTCGACATGTCGGTTTGCACCGACGACGAGAGGAAGTACGCACCTTCTTCAGCTTGGTTCTGGGGTGCGCCCGTGGGCATGCGGCCGTGTTCCAGTTCGTGCAGGGAGTGTTTGAGCTCCGTGTGCTCGTGATCGAGCTTGTGCACCAATTGCACGATGCGCAGTACTTCCGGGTCTTGCGCGGCGGCTTCGATCTGTGCGTCGGTCGCGGGCTTTTCGGCAGCGGCGATTACGTCTTTCGTCGCGAATTCCGTCAGGCGCGCGATCACGTGGTCGAGCTCACTCGTGCGGTAGCCGAGTGTCGGATGGTCCGTATTGGTGGGGGACTTCAAATCGCTGATTTCCATCACACCTTCTTTATGCAGCAAGTCGACGAGCTTTTCTTGCTCGGACGTGTGGGCGACAACGGCCACTTTCTGCATTTTAACGACTGCCATGGCTCGGGAGGGAAAGAGAAAAAGTTAGACTGCAAGAGTAAAGACTTCGCCGTTTGCGACGTGCTGGAGAAGGCGCTGCGAAAGCTCGGCGGTGTGCGTGGCGGCGTTCTTCTCCAAGCGGGCGCAATCGTCAACAGAGGCCGTCTGCGCCGTTGCTAGGATGCGGCTGAGCTCTTCTTCCTTAAAGCGGACGAGCTCCGCCTCGGCTTCCGTGCGTTTGTCGGCAACCGCGGCATCGCGCTCGCGTTCATAGGTTTGGTTCGTCTCCTGCTCCTTTTGCTGTAGTTCAAGCTTCGTTTTCTGCACGCGGCGCTCCTGCTCCTCTTCGAGGCGGGTGATATCTTCCACGCCGTCGATGGCGGGCGCTTGCGTGGCCGAGGATGTTGTTGTCGTTGACATAAAGGAGAGAGGGTATGAGAAACGCGCGGCCGCGCTGGCCGCTCTGACGGGGTCCATATAGCAAGGCTTGCTCTAGAAATCAAGGCTCTAGAGGCCGCTCCCGGAATTGGGCAAGAGCGGGGAGAAGCGCCGAATTTCATGGTTTAACAGGCTTCTCCACAGCTCTGATCCAGAATGTTATTGGGTGATCCGCACTTCAAACGCGCCGCTTGCGTCCATAAAGGTGCCGACCTTGCCGGTTTGCACGCGGATGCGCTTCGGGGCGGTGACATCCACGTCGGTTGCGAGCTTCAGTGCTTCGACCTTGATGGACGCGGGCACACCCTTCGTCGAGAATTCTAGGATAGCCAGGGCGTTTTGCTTGAATGTGACCGAGGCGGGTGTGAAGATGCCGTTATTGATGGCGACCTTCACGATGTCCATTGCTGCGGAGGGTGCGGAGGCGGCAGCCTGCGGAGCGGCTTTGCCCAAGCGGAGTTTCTGGATCGTGGCTTCCAGTGCGGGGAGCTGCTTTGCGCCGCGGACGAGCTCATTGATGCCGGAAGCGTTGTGCAGCACGATCGAGCCGGGGGTGCCCGTGATGCCGGCTTTGCGCCCGCCATCAGCATCAGCTTGGACGATTGCAGCCATCTTGCCGCTGGTAAGGCAGTCGCGGAACGCCTTCTCCTGTGCCCCCGCAGCAATCGCGGACTTCACCATGGCGTCGTCGTTCAATGCCGGGAGGGCGATGAGCGCGTCGGCCATCTTCCAGAAGGCGTCTTCACCGACGAGGCTTGCAACGCATTCAGTCGCTTCGGCTGCTTTCTGCGCATGTGCGTGCATCGGCAGCGGGAAGTGACGGTAGACCCACTGCACGTCGTTGTCCTTCGCTAAGAGCTGCTCCATGGTGGGGTGGAAGCGCTTGCAGAAGGGGCATTCGAAATCGGAATACTCAATGACGGTGATCGATGCGGTCTTGGGGCCACGGATGTGATCGGTCTTGGGATCGACGGCCACGACTTCTTTGGCCGTCGTCGGGCGGGCCGTCGGCGGCGGGGCCTCTTGCCGCGCGGCGGCGGGTGCATCGTTGAGCTTGGGTCCGAGCATCGGCGGCGTGAACCATGTGCGGAAGCCGAAGCCGACAATGAAGCCGGCGAGCGTCATGGAGATGACGGTCCACGGCAGTTCGCGCTTCGGAGTTGCGGACTTTTTGGTTGCGTCGTGTTTCATGGCAAGAGGAGAAGGAAAGGAGAGGTGATGGCTGGTGAACAGCAATCGTGCGCCGCCGGAGGCGCGCGCTGCGCGAGTCTAGCATATGCCGCCGGAGAGAGCGTTGCGCCATTGCGCAGATCTCGTTGTGATAGGTTAAGACGGCGGTCGTTGCCCGCATCGTTGCGCGCGGGGATACTGTACGGCTGTGTCGCTTGGCGAGCACCTGCGCGATGTGGGCTATGAAACGGTGGACTGGCTGCGTCAGCAGCACGGCCGCTGGCCGCTGCTGCGCAACGACGAGATGTCGTGGAATGCCGGCTTGCACGCCGCACACATGGCCCGACATGGCTTGCAGCACGCGCCGACGGAGCTCCTGGGGTGGCAGCGCGAGAACATCTGGTGCGGCACGGGCATCGACCTTGCGGGGATGGTGCGGCACGCCATTGGAGAGCTGTGGATGGGGCATGACGGGCATCGCTGGAATCTGCTCGATGAAAGCGTGTCGTGCATGGGTATCGGCATCCATCTGTGCCAAGCCGGCGCACGCACGCTCTACTACGCCACGCTCGTGTACCGGGCCGTGTGATAGGATAAGGGTCCTCCCGTTCCCTCCTTTCCCATGCGCTACGTCGATGGTTTCGTTCTCCCGGTGCCTACGAAGAATCTTGCCGCGTACAAGCGCATGGCCGCCCAGGCTGCCAAGATCTGGGGGGAGCACGGCGCGCTCGCCTACATGGAGTGTGTTGCGGACGATATGAACGCCGCTGGGGGTTTCGCCCTGCCGTTCCCCGCGATGGTGAAGCCCAAGCGCGGCGAAACAATCGTGTTCGCGTTCATCATCTACAAGTCTCGCGCGCACCGCGATCGCGTGAACGCCAAGGTCATGAAGGACACGCGCCTGGAGTGCGCGCCCAAGACGATGCCGTTCGATTGCAAGCGCATGGCCTACGGCGGCTTCGCGGGTTTGGTTGAGGCGTAAGCGTCAGGAGCTCCAATGGAGCTTTTCGTCGCGCAGCTCGCCGCTCTCCTTGTACCGCTTCCACGCGCCTGTTTTCTTGCCGTCACTGTAGATGCCTTCATCCATCAGTTGGCCGTTTTCGAAGTAGCGTTTCCAGATGCCGGTTTGCTTCCCTTCGACGAACGTGCCTTCCTGCAGCAGTTTGCCGTTGGAGCGGAACCATTTCCAAAGCCCGTCGAAGTTGCCGTTGATGTAGCGGCCTTCGGCTTTGAGGTTGCCGTTGAGCAAGTAGTACTTCCAGAGGCCGGTCTTCTTGCCGTCGAGGTACGCCCCCTCGCACGAGAGGTGGCCTTCGCGAAAACGCTCTTCGTATGCGCCGTCGGGGATGGGCTTGGGTTTTTTCCGCATGGGGCGCATTCATAGTAGCACGCGGCGCCGCGGGAGCGCCGGACGATACGGCGTGTGTCTTCGTCGGCGACTTCCTGTATGCACAGTAGCTTGCTAAAACCGGTAGGAAGACCACTATGGTAGTTCTCCACACACACGCTATGCACATGTCCCGTGTCCATCGTTGCGTCCGGAGACGCGATTGTTTCGTCTAGCGAAGTTTGCCGATGAGCCTCGTGGCAGCGCCTCGGCTCCGAGAGCAGTTTTTTTCTTCCCCCTCCCCCTCATGATGTTCTTCACCTGTTGCATGGCGTTGCTTGGCAGCATGTTCTTCGCGAACACGGCGTTCGCCCAATCAACGGTCTTTTCACAGAAGCCTTTTACCGACATCGCCGAGACCAGCAGCGATTTCCAGGCGATTGAATACCTGCGCACACACAACGTGATCAAGGGATATCTCGATGGCACCTTCAAGCCGGAGACGCGTATCAATCGCGCGGAATTCGTCGAATTCGTGATCAATCCGTTCATTTTGGACACCAACGGCAGAGGCGCCTGCGTGAAGGCGAACGCGTCTGACGCGTCAGCCCACGTCTTCTATTCCGACGTATCCAAAGACGCCTGGTACGCCGAGAACGTCTGCTTCGCGACAACGAAGCACATCATCGACGGATATCCGGACGGCACCTTCCGTCCCGCCGATGCGATCAGCTTCGTCGAGGCGGCCAAAGTGATTTCCAACGTGTTCAGCGTCGATCTCGACGCGTATCAGGTCGGAGAATTTTGGTATCGCCCGTACGTGCAGAGCCTTTCGAACATGCATGCGATCCCCACGAGCGTCCGTCGCTTCGGCCAGCCCCTCACACGCGCGGAGATGGCGCAGATCGTGTTTCGTTTGAGCGTCGATTCGCAGCAGCAGGCAAGCATGGAATTCGACAGCGGTCGTAACATCTTGTTCCAGAGGCCGCAGCCGGTTGTCTCGACTGTCACCTTGCCCAAGCCCCCCGTTGTGGCGAAGGTCATCAACCGGCCGAGCCGTCGCTCGGTCGTTGCCGCAGCCAAGGCGTTGCAGGTTTTGCGCAGCGCCCGGTAAGACGGTTCGCGTTCCCGCGGCTTCGTTTGCGAGCATCTCGCTCTTCCCCCGCACTCTTATGGATCTCCTCTGGTTTCTCCTCATCGGGCTTCTTGCCGGCTGGATCGCTGGGATGATCATGCGCGGCGGCGGCTACGGCCTCATCGGCGACATCGTCGTCGGCATCCTGGGGTCATTCGTCGGCGGATCGCTGTTTCGCCTGCTGGGCATCGCGGCGTACGGCACGCTCGGGTCCATCGTCATGGCGGTCGTTGGCGCCGTCGTCCTGATCGCCATCCTGCGCATGGTGAAACACGCGTAGCGATGGCTCCGTGTTCGGGGGTTGAAGCCGCGCGCTTCCCCCCGTTCGCGGCTCAGAGCGCTCCCAAATTCAGTGTTTCGCTCACCGTCACCTTGTCGACGAATTCCGTGTCGTGGCTTACGAGAATCATGCCGCCTTCATAGGCATTGAGCGCTTCGGCGATGACGGGGATGTGGCGGAAGTTGATGTGGTTCGTCGGCTCGTCGAGGATGAGCAGCGACGGCTTTTGCAGCATGAACCGCGCGAAGCAGAGGAGTCCTTTCTGGCCTTCGGAGAGGGCGATGGCTTTGGTCTGCACTTTGTCGCCCGGCAAGAGGAACCGCGACGCCGTGGCGTAGATGAGTTGGTTGTCGGGCTGGAGCATGGCGGCTTCGAGGATTTCGTAGACGGTCTTGTCCATCGGCAAGCCCGAGAAATCCTGCCGGTAGTAGCCGACGTTGACGCCGTCGCCGAGCACGGCGCCTTTCTCCGTGCCGTTGGCGAGCGCTTCGAGCAGCGAGGTTTTGCCGATGCCGTTGGGTCCGGTGATGAGCACGCGGTGCCTGCGGCGCACGGTGAGCTCTACCTTTTTCTTCACCGGTTTGTGGTCGTGCATGATGGTGACCGAACTGATCGTCACCAGGGGCTTGGGGAACTGCTCGGCCTCGATGGTGAACGGGGGAATCGTCTTGTCGTCGCGGCGCACGTCGACCTTGTTTTCTTCGGCCTCCGCAACCGCGTCGCGCATCTTGCTCGCAAGCGCACGCATCTTGCCTCCCTTGTGGGAGAAGAAGTTGATCTTCTCCTTCTGGTCGATGATGGCCTTCTCCATGCGGGCGTTCTGCCGCTGCTCGCGCTCGATCTGCTCCTGGATCTTCTCCACCACGTCGAAGTAGTCGCCGGTGTACTGCTCCACCTTGTGGGTGTGTGCGTCTAAGTGGAGCACGCCGTGGGTGAAACTGTTGAGGAAGTTGGCGTCGTGGGAGATGACGATGCAGGTCTTCTCGTACATGACGAGGAAGCTCGTGAGGTGGTCGATACCCGGCCCATCGAGGTTGTTGGTCGGCTCGTCGAGCAGGAGGATGTCGGGTTCCTGGATGAGCGCGTAGGCAAGCAGCAGGCGCGCCTTCTGGCCGCCGGAGAACGCGGCGAGCTTCTTCTCCAGGTCGGCTTTGAGGTTCACGGCGTCGAGCACGCGGGCAATGTGCCGGTCGATGTCGTACTGCTTTTCGCGGAAGGCACCTTCGAAAAATTCGCGCACTGTTTTCTGCAGGTCGCCGTGGGGGATCACCTGTTTGGCGATGCCGATCGTGACGCCCTTCTGGATGTGGATCTCGCCTTCCTGGGGTTTGAGTTCCTTCGTGATGAGCTTGAAGATCGTGCTCTTCCCCGCGCCGTTTTGGCCCATGATCGTGAGCTTGGCGTTCTCGCGGACGGAGAAGCTGGCCTCGTGGAGCACGGGCTTGCGCGGGTCGTAGTGGTACGACACGTCGCTGAACCGGAGAATGACGTCGCCGTGCGTCATGGGCAAAAAGAGGGGATGCGGGGCGGCAGCATAGAGAACTTGTCGCTTCCTGGGTAGCGATGACGGCTGGGATTAGGCCTGCACGTCCAGCGTGACGGCGGGCGTTGCGCCGACGGCAATGCCCTCGCGTTTGCGTACGTCGGCTTTGAGCGGCAGGAGGTAGCAGCCGCGCTTCTTGTCGGGGAAGACGGACGTGTCCCACGACGTCGCTCCGATGGTCACGCGCACGCGCAGCGAACCCCAGCCGCGGGCGCTCCCCGCGAAGCGCTCTTCAAGTAGCTTCGACGTGTCGGGCGGCACGCTGATGAAGTGCCACTGTGCCGTGTCGCCCGGGTACAGCCAGACGGGCGCGGTGAACGTGAATGTGCGGTACCCCGGCCAGCAGTGCGGGCAAGGCTCCTCGCCCGTGAATGCATGGCCCCGGGGGCAGGTGCGTTGGACGCGCATGTGGTTAGTGTTGTGCCTCGGCGTGGCGCTTGAAATTGTCGAGGATGGCCTGCCATCCCTGACGCTGCATTTCGATGGGGTTTTCGTCTTCGGCGTCGAAGATTTCCTTCACGTTCGTGCCATCCTCGCACGTCTCGAACGCTACGGTGACGGTGCGGCCGTCGGCGATGGCGTAGGCCAGGAGCGCATTTGGCTCCACCGTTGTGAAGACGCCTTCGAAGTCAAAGCCCACGCTGCCATCCTTGGCTTCCATGCGGCTGGTGAATCTGCCGCCGACGCGCAGGTCCGTCGTGGCACGCGGCGTGTGCCAATCCGACGATGCGGCATTCCATTGGATGATGTGTTCAGGCTCGGTCCAGCAGCGCCACACCGTGTCGATCGGGGCGTGCACGGTGGTTTCGACGCTGACGGTGGGCATGGGTGGCGCAGTTAGGAGCGGATTGCGATGATCGCCAGGAGTGCTGAGGTTAATTGTCCGAGGAGAAAAATGATATATGCAAAACGAAGAAACATATATTTTGGCCCGATGATTCTGCTTCCCAGATGATAGAGATCGCGGACGGCTGCATCGGACAGTGTTTCCCTGTCTGCGAACATGCTTCGTAGTTGTGCGAGGAATTCAGCCTCACTCAGTGTGATGAATTGTGCATAGTGCAGGATGTTTTTTGTGTCACCCTTGCTCGATAGCCGTTTGGGATAGAGCGAGAAAATGCACAGCGTGATCGTGAAGAGGGCTGTTATTGCGCTGAGCAATGCTGCTTCTTGCAATTCCTCGCTGCGCATCCCATTGAGCGCCAATGTCACGAGGGCAGTATTTAACAGGATCAGGCCTTGTGCCCTGGTATCTGCCGACGCGAGATAACTTATATGCTTGTTGATAACCGTTGAAAGCACCGATCCTCGAAACAAGCCTCCCCATTTTTGCTGCTGTTCTTCCATGGAAATACTGTAGCAAAGTGCGGGGAGTTTTGGAGCGGGTGGCTGGAAACTATGACAACTCTTCGGGGTGCGACGAGGAGTTTGCGTCGGTGAGCTTCTCCCACTCCTCACCCTTACTGGGGTCTACAAATCGATCACGATTGAGCGCAGGCAAATTGATATCTTTCTTGCGTTGATAGCCTAACTGTTCAAGCATTGTTACAACGCCCGCTTCTTCCTCAGGTTGCACAGGACGTGCGGCACATCTGCCATCGGGAAGAAAGCAGAGCACTGCGCCATTGAATACATTGAACTGACCGACTGAGCCCACTCTCCACTCTTCCACCGTTACGCCATCCGAATTATGGGGAGTTTTGATGCCATGGCCGCGATCCCTTCCTCGAATTTCTACACCATCCATGATCATCCAATGTCCAGATGGAAAATGTTCGCTTAAGCCCATTGCTGCTGCCTGCTGGCGAAAAAGGGCAACATGGGACGCGAGAGTCTGTTTTATGTGATCAGCATTTGCACTCTGAGGATCGATGCCTCTTACGCGCAAAGCATCGTCATTGAATTCTTGGTGGGTGATCATTAGAAATTATTATACTAAAAATACGCTTTTTTGTCTATTGAGCGGCTCGGCTGAGGGGCACTGTCCTCCAAGCCAACACCTGCGTCGCATGGAAATGTGCCCGGCTACGCCCCCGGGCTTCGCCGAGGCATCCGGCAGAACGATCATGCCAAGGCGACATCGCGGCGTAGTCTCGGCACTGCCGGGCAGTGACGGACGAAGCCGGATGGAGCGGGTGGGCCTATGGGGCACTGCCGCCCAAGCCAGAAAAGCCATCGCCCTTCGGGCTCGTCTTTTTGGCTTGGAGCCCTAAAGGACTGCGACTCAAGCCACTCACACTGCGCTGTTGCTTGTGTTCGAGAGCTTTCGTCTGGAGCGGGTAGCGGGAATCGAACCCGCGTCCTCAGCTTGGAAGGCTGATGTACTACCATTGTACGATACCCGCGGAGAGAAGAAGCGCGTGAGGCCGGACACAGCTTGCGAGGGCTGCTGTACGAGCATTGTACGATACCCGCGCGCAGTGGATCGTAGCGCACGGGGCGCCTTGTCCCAAGTCGGGGTATGCTCTGCGCATGGGCTACCGCCCCCTTACGTTTCGGCAGAAGGCGCGCATCGCTTGGATCGCGGTGACGCATCCCCGTACGCCGCTTGGCGCCAAGGGTGCGCTCGCCGCCGCCGTGCTCTATGGCTTGCTGCCGCTGGATGCCATCCCCGACGTGCTCCCGCTGGTTGGGTCTTTGGACGATCTTGCTGTGGTCATCGCCGCGTGCGTGTTCTTCCTGCGCGTGACGCGGGCGATCCGCGGGGAGATCGCGCACCGCGAGGGTCTTTGAGCGTTTGCGTGGTGAGTGCTCGCAGCTTGGCATCGGAGAGCGCGGCCCACGGGTGGCACGACAGGAGCCGCACAATGATTTTGGGCGTGCCGCGGAGGATGCCATCCTGTGCAATGCGCTCCATGGCGTACTGCGAACAGGTCGGTTCGTGGCGGCAGAAGCCGTAGGGGTGCAGCGAACGGAGGACGCCGTGGTCCGGCGAGAGCGTGTGTTGGTAGCCGCGCAGGAGTGCG
Source organism: uncultured Candidatus Peribacteria bacterium (assembly GCA_964488165.1). Lineage (GTDB taxonomy): Bacteria > Patescibacteriota > Gracilibacteria > Peribacterales > Peribacteraceae > VMFU01. The sequence continues at coordinate 89,357 of CAZATU010000002.1, read as the reverse complement.
CGTACCAGACCTCGGGCGAGGCGCGTCGGCAAGGACGGCGGTTTGTTCATGATTTCCGGGAGGGGTAGACTATGGTACACTGTATGGATATGGGTCTCACGTGGACAACGGCGGGCGTGCAAGCGGGCATTTGGGTTGCCGCTGGCGTCATGGCGCTCATCGCGCTCTATCACCTGATCATCATCGCGTCTGACCTGCGCAAGATCATCCGCCGCGCCGAGCGTCTCACGGATGAAGTGGAGTCGATCGTCGAGAAGCCGCTCGCCCTCACCGACCGTTTGTTGCGCTGGGCCATCCATGCGGTGGAGCATAAAACCCACGCACAGAAGCATCACAAAAAGGGGCATAGTTCCCCAAAGAAGAAAGACTGATGCCAGCAGCTCGCCGCACCCCCCGCCGTACGCCTCCCTCTCCTCATGAGGAGCGACTTGGGCATGCTATGGATCTTCTGCGCCGCGATTTGGAGCGCACACATTGTTGGCTGTTTACCGTGCGCCGCGCGTTCTGGCAGGGCGTCGCCTATGGCATCGGTTTTGTCATGGCAGTGGCGGTGCTTGTTCCTGTGTTCATTTGGACGCTGCGCAGCGTCAATTGGCCTCCTATCATTGCGGAGTTCGTTGATGAAGTCGTGCAGCAGATGGAGCGGCACTGATCAGAGCACCGATTGTTTGTCGATGAAGATGCGGATGAAGATGCGGCGCACCACGTCGTACGACGATTCCCAGAGCTGTTGCATGAGCGACGTCAGCTGGCGGAGGCGCGTGTAGATTTTGGCGAGTTCAAAGGCCTGCCCCGCACGGCCGATGCGCGTCACTTTGCGGGCGCAGCGGCGCAGCTGGCGGATTTCCACGGCGATGTGCTTGGCGATCTGCTTCTGCATGATCTGCTGCGACGGGAGGCTTTTGAGCGCCTGGTCGCGCGGCGAAATGGCGGTGCCAGCTGTACCTTGCGTTGCAACGGCGCCTCCGCCCGAACCGCTCCAGTCGCCCGATTTGTCTTCGCCCGTTGTTTCACTGATGCGCATGGCGTCGATCTGGTCGAGGATCGACTCGATGCCCGGGGCTTTCCCCGGCTGCAGCACCGGCGCATTCACCTCAGGAACGACGAGCGTCCTGCTGTCACTCTCCGGCGAGGAGGGGAGCGTTGCCATCCTCTCCATTATGCTCTTTTTTGGCTTCTTTCTCAAGCCCTTGCCACTTTTGCGGGGGGCCGTAGGCTATGGCGCATGAGCGACCGCACCATCTTCCACAGGATCCGCGACCGCGAGCTTCCCGCGAGCGTTGTCTTCGAGGACGACGACGTGTTGGCATTCAACGACATCCACCCAAAAGCCTCGACGCATGTGCTCTTCATTCCGAAGAAAGACGCCGACTTCGTGGCGTCCATCGCCGACCTTACCGATGCGACGGCGCATGTCCCCGGCATGCTCATCCGCAGCGCCCAACGGTTCGCGCAGGCGCACGGCATCGACGGCTACAAGCTGACGTTTCATGTCGGCAAGGGCGGCGGGCAGGAGGTGTTTTACTTGCATCTGCATTTCTTGAGCCAGACGGCACTGCGCGAGGCCTGACACGTCAAAATTTCCGGGGCGCACAGTGTGGCGCCCCGGGGAGGCATCAGCTCAGATCACGCCCGCTGCCCAGAGGGCGCGGACGATCCCCGAGATGATGCCCAGGAAACCCGCGATGCAGAGCCAGCTGGACTGCTCCTGCTTGTACGGGGACTGGCGTCCCCACAGGTACACAGTCAGGGCGCCGATCGCGATCAGACCGATGGCGATGGCCATGGTCGACTCCTTGGGTGGTCACCCCTTCATCTCCCCACTCAGCAGGGACCGTATGAAGGAGCGCAAAGTACATACTATACTTAAAAATATATTATTGTCAATATTTGGTCACACTGAGGACCCCTCTCCTCCGAAGAGAAGAGGGGTCGGGTGGACTCAGTCGATCGCGTGCTGGGCGATCAGGGATTCGGTTACCAACCGCGGCGCGGCTTGCAGAGCTGCACCACGGCCGCGAGCACCAGCACCATCACCGCCACGCTCACCGCGGTCCTCGCTTCGTCGCTGAGCGCTTCCCACCAGTTCTGCAGGGTGCGGATGCCGTGCTCGCGCTCGGCACGGGCCAGCGCGCGGACCTTGTCGTCGCCCTCCGGCATGTCCTTCACTGTGTTCGTCGCTTCCGCCTTCTGCTCGTCGATCTCGGCCTTGGTCGGCGGGTGGTACACCGCCTTGTAGACGTCGTGTTCGGCACTGTTCTTGGCCCGGGTCAGCAGGGCCGCAGCCCCGCAGATCAGCGCCAGCACCGCCACGCACGTCACCACCTGCACCATCATCGAACCGAACTTCTGCTGCGACACGATGCACCTGTTTGTTGTGTCGCCTTCCCAACTCCCATCACGCCAGTCAGCACGTGATTTCAAGGAACTGAGACCAAATGTAAAAATACACTCTTCTTCAAAAATGTCAAGTATCCTGCACGTTTCCGTTCAGCGGGCCAGCCGGAGCAGTAATGCTTCGGTGACCTCCGTCAGTGCGCGCACGACGACATCCGCCTGCGAGAGATCTTGATGAAGGTTCATGTCCGTTTGGATCGCGATGCAGGCCATGCCGGCGGCCTTTGCTGCTGCGATGCCGTTGCGCGAATCTTCGATGGCGATGCATCGCGTGGCGTCCACGCCGCAGCAGACGGCTGCGTGGAGGTAGACATCTGGGGACGGCTTGGCGATGCCGCCGACGTCGGCGGGGGTGGAGATCGAGCCGAAGCGCTCGCGCAGCTCTAAGCGTGTGAGGCAGGCGTCGATCCATTCGCGCTCCGAGGACGAGGCGATGGCGACGGGCACCTGCATGCGTTGCAGCAGATCAAGGAGTATATCCAGCCCCGGGAGGGGGGCCGCGAGCTCGTGGTACACGCGGTGCACTTTGGCCTTCAGGCGTTCTTGGTAGTCTTCGAACGCGAGAGCGAGCCGTAACTCGCGCACGAGGTAGTCGTAGCCCGCGCGGAGGTTCAGCCCCATCATCGCCGCCGCATGCGCTTCCGTGAACCCCGGGGCGACCGTGGGGAAGAAGTTCTGATCGAGCGCGATCCAATGGCGCTCACTGTCGACGATGACACCGTCGAAGTCGAAGATGAAGGCCTGGAGCATAGACGAGGACTCTACCAAAACGCCCGCCCCCGTACAGGGGCGGGCGTTGAGCAATCATTGACGATTATTATGCGCCGTACCCGGCGGCCTCGGCTTCTTCGGCCGTGGCGAAGGAGACCAGGTTTTCCTCCTTGATCTTCTTTCCCTGTGCAGAGTCGGCGGGGTAGTACTTCTTGCCGTCTTTGGAGGCGACGAAGCCGCCTGTGGAGGCCGTGCTTTCCGCGGCAGCGGCCTTGGGCTCCTTCTTCGCGGCTTCCTCAGCTTCGCGCTCTTGCTTCAGGCGTTCGAGCGTTGCCTTGTCGATCGGCAGGAGGGCTTTGATGGAGAGGCCGATGCGGCGCTCATCGACGTCGATGTTGATCACCTGGGCTTCGAGCTTCTGGCCGATCGTGAGAGCCTCGGCGGGGTCGGTCACTTTGTGGTGCGCGATCTCGGAGAGGTGCACGAGGCCGTTGATATCCTTCTCAAGGCGGAGGAAGGCGCCGTAGTCGGCGAAGCGCACGACCGTGCCGGCGACCTTTTCACCCACGGGGTAACGCTTGGCGACCTCCTCCCACGGGTCCTTGCTGAGCTGCTTGATGGAGAGCGAGAGCTTGTCGCCGTCGATGCCGATGACTTTGACGGTGACGCGATCGCCCGGCTCTGCGAACTCGGCGGGGTTCTTGACGTGGCCCCAGGCGATTTCGGAGATGTGGACGAGGCCTTCGAGGCCGTCGAAGGTGACGAAGAGGCCGAACTTCACGATGCCGCTCACGATACCGTCGCGGACTTCGCCGATCTTCAGGTGTTCGAGAGCCTTAGCGCGCTCCTCGGCCATGGCGTCGCGCTCAGAGACAACGATCTTGCCGGCTTCTTCATCCATCGTGACGATCTTCACGGTGAAGGTGTGGCCGACGAACTTCTGCAAGCGCGACATGATTTCGGAACCATCCGCGTTGTTGACGCGCGGGTAGTTGGCCGGGGCGAGCTGGCTCACCGGGAGGAACGAGCGGATGCCGTCGATGTTGGCGATGAGGCCGCCCTTGTTGGCTTCCTGCGCCGTGAACTTCATCGTCTTGTCGTCTTCGACGAGCTTGTGGAAGCGTTCCCAGGCCTTCTTTTGGCTGGCCATGCGAAGGCTCATCACGACGAGACCTTCGTCGTTCTCTTCTTCGAGGATGAGCGCGCCGACGGCGTCGCCGGCCTGGAGGTCACGGAACGTATTGAACGAGTCGCGGAGCTCGCGTCCGGAGATGATGCCGGTGGCAACACCGCCAAGATCGAGCAGGAGCTTGTTCTTGCCGCGGAACACCACGGTGCCGTCGACGAGGTCGCCGGGGCGCGCGCGGAAGACGGAGGGGGAATCCTTGAGGAGTTCCTCCATCGGGTGAGGACCGGTCTGCTTTGTGCGTGCGGGCATGGGAGAAAAGGGGTGCAAGGGAAGGGGATAAAAAGGAAGCTGCGCTGCTCTTGCACGAGCAACAACGCGTTCGAGCGGTAGTTTCGCACGGAGGAGCGGTTCCTGTCAAACGCCCTTACAGCGTTGTTTCCTCCAGCTCCATGGTGCGGACGTCCTGCGGGATCTTCTGGTGCTGGCTCGTCGTGGGGTTGTAGATCTGGTAGTAGAGCGCCAGCAGGTCGCGGGTGGTGAGGCGCTTGGTGTGGAGGCCGATGTTGGCCAGGCCCGTCTGCACGAGGTCCATGCGCTCGCTGAGCTGGCGCACGTTGCCCGTGAATTCGCGGTTGCGGATCGTGGCTTTGGCGGAGGTGTCGTCGGGGTGCATCCACTCGAAGAATTGCTCCAAGAGCCCTTTCTGGCGGACGTTGCGGTCGACGGGGACCACGACGTAGAAGCGCTTCTGCATGATGTCGGCCACTTCGAGCAGGCGGGAGATGAACGAGACGTAGCCGAAGGTCTGCTGGCGCAGCAGCTCGTTGGGGTTCTTCTGGCCGATCTCGGTGAGCTGCTTCAGGTACTCGTCGATGTTCGCCTTGGTGGACCGGATGACGATCTGCAACGGGAAGGTGAGCGTGTTCACGAACGCGCCGTAGCCGGCGACGATGCCCTGCTGCTCGGTTTCGCTCTTGAGGTTGAAGTTGACGGCCTCCACTTCGAGCACGGCCCGCACGCCGCCGTTTTTCACCAGCAGCGTATCGTTGCGGATTTCCGCAATCGGGAGGAAGCGCTGGACGGCTGCCTTGGCTGCGGTTTTACGCGCGCGGACGGTATTCTTCGGGCTCATGCTGCGGCGGGGGGACGGATGTCGTGCATCAGCGAAACGCCGGCTTGTTCGGGGCGCACGGGCTGGGCGGGCGCGCCGTTGCCGCCGATGCCGTCGATCGCCGCATCGCGCTCCAGCGGGTCGTCGCCGACGCCGGGTTCGTTCTCTTCGGGGTCCTTCTCGTTGATGCGTCCGTCGAGCGCGCGCGTCAGCTCGGTCAGGCGGGCGTCGCCCATGGTTTGCGCGTCGACGTGCTCGCGGCGCTTGCGCGATTCATCGGGGGTCGTGAACGTGCGGATGTTGATGGTAAGCCCCCTGCGCGGCGACCAGATGCGGCGCATGGGTTTGTTGAAGCGCTCGATGATGAGCAGCAGCATGCGCAGGAGCGACACGTCGTTGATTTTGACGAACGCGAACGCCGCCGCGATGGCCGCAGGCACCCAGATCAACACCGTGAGGATCAGGTTCGGCGGGCCGTACGCTTTCGAGAACATGGCGTACTGCGCGTAGCTGAAGCCGCCGCCGAGTGCGCAGATGATGATCTGACGGAGGGTGATCGGACCGATGATGCGGTCCTCGATGTACACGTTCTGCGGGATTTTGACGGCTTGGATGGCCATAGAATCCCTTTAGTGTACCACAAAACCCCCTTTTGTGGAAGGTCTGTGGCGCACGGCGGCTTAACGTTCCATGGAGGCCGGCTCCGCGAGCGGTGCAACGGCTTCGCTGGCCTCTCCGGGTACGAAATCGAGGCTGTCGTTGCTCTTGCGGACCACTTTGATGACGTCGCCCGGGTGGAAGACGCCCTTGAGGATCAATTCGGCGACTTCGTCTTCGATCTTCGATTGGATCACGCGGCGGACGGGGCGCGCGCCGTACTCCGGGTCGAAGCCCTCCTTCGCGAGCACGTTGATCGCCTTCTGGTCGATGGCGAGCTGGTAGCCCTTCTCGGTGAGGCGGACTTTCAGGTCTTCGAGGTGGACGCGCACGATCTTGCGGATGTGATTTTGGTTCAAGGCGTTGAAGATGATCGTGTGGTCGATGCGGTTGAGGAATTCGGGGCGGAAATGGTCCTTGAGCTCGCGCAGCACTTCCTGGCGCTTGAGCTCGTATTCGTCTTCCTCCGAGCGAGCGTCGGCATCGAGCTTGAAGCCGATCTTGGCGGCCTGCTGGGTGAGCTTGGCGGCGCCGATGTTGCTGGTCATCACGATAATCGTGTTGCGGAAGTCGACCGTCTTGCCCTGGCCGTCGGTGAGCGTGCCGTCCTCCATGATCTGGAGCAGCAGGTTGAAGAACTCAGGGTGGGCCTTCTCGATTTCATCGAAGAGCACGACGGAGTACGGCTTGCGGCGCACGGCTTCGGTGAGCTGTCCGCCTTCTTCGTAGCCGACGTAGCCGGCCGTGGCGCCCACGAGGCGGGACACGTTGTGGCGCTCCATGAATTCCGACATGTCGATCTTGATGAGCGCGTCTTCGCGGTTGAAGACTTCCTTGGCGAGCGTCCGCACGAGCTCGGTCTTGCCGACGCCTGTGGGGCCGAGGAAGAGGAATGAGCCGATGGGGCGGCGCTGGTCGGAGATGCCCACGCGCGAGCGGCGGATGGCGCGGGCCACCTTCGTGAGGGCGTCGTCCTGGCCCACGATGCTCTGGCGCAGGATGTGCTCCAGGTTCGCGAGGCGCTTCACTTCGGGCTTGAGGAGCTTCATCACGGGGACGCCCGTCATGCGGCCCACCACGGCGGCGATGTCGTCGCCGTTGATCACGATCGGGGTGCGGCGGTCGCCGTCGAGGCTCGAGACGAGCTGGTCGCGGCGTTCCTTGAGCTCCTGCTGCTCCTGCTTCAGGCGCAGGGCCTGGTGGTATTTCTGCTCCTTCACGGCCTGCTGCTGCTTGGCCGCGATCTTCTCGAGCTTGCCTTCGATCTCTTTGATTTCCGGCGGCTGCGACTGGCGCAGCAGGCCCTTGCCGGCGGACGCTTCGTCGAGCACGTCGATGGCCTTGTCCGGCAGGTAGCGCTCGGTGATGTAGCGCTTGCTGAGCTGCACGGACGCCTCGAGTGCTTCATCGCTGATCTCGACGTGGTGGAACCGTTCGAAGCTCTCCTTGAGGCCCCGCAGGATCTTGAGGGCGTCTTCGGCGGAGGGTTCTTCCACCATGATCGGCTGGAAGCGGCGCTCCAGCGCGCGGTCTTTCTCGATAGTGCGGTATTCGTCCATGGTGGTGGCGCCCACGACCTGGATGCTGCTGCGGCTGAGCGCGGGCTTCAGGATGTTGGCGGCGTCCAGCGATCCTTCGGCGGACCCGGCGCCGACGACGGTGTGGATTTCGTCGATAAAGAGGATCACCTGGCGTTCGCCTTGGGTGGCTTCTTTGATAATGTCCTCGAAGCGCTGCTCAAATTCGCCGCGGTACTTGGTGCCCGCGACCACAGAGCCCAGGTTGAGCATGAGGACGCGCTTGTTCTTCAATGAATCGGGGACCGTGCCCTGCGAGATGCGGTGCGCGAGGCCTTCGACCACGGCCGTCTTGCCGACCCCCGGCTCGCCGATGAGTACGGGGTTGTTCTTGGTCTTGCGGTTCAAGATGTGAATGAGACGCTCGATTTCGGTATCACGTCCGATGATCGGGTCGATGCGGCCTTCCTTGGCGCGCACGATGAGGTCGTCGGTGAAGTAGTCGAGCGCGGGCGTCTTGCTATCCTTGTCGGCGCGCTTGCGGCGGAGCCCATCCGGTTCGGCGCCCTGCGGCGCGTTGTTCTGGAGGCCGGCGATAGCTCCCTGTAAGCCGTGGAAGAACGACTCGAGCGACTGCTCGACGTTCTTGTTCTGCTGACGGAATTGGCTGATCTGCCCGAACATTTCCTCAATGTGCATTTTGAGATCCTCCGGGGCGACCTGCATCGCTTCCAGCAAGAGCGTGGAAGCGTTCTTGCCGGTGGAAACGAGTGCGTAGAGGAGGTGCTCCGTGCCCACGTTGGCATGGCGGAACTTATGCGCCGTGACCACCGCCTGTTCGATGACGTTGTGGAGCGACACCGAGAGGCCGTGTTTCACATGCTTGCCTTCCTCTTCGGAAGACTTCCCCGACTTCAGCAGGATGCGCACATTCTCCAGCGTGACGCCAGCGCCCGTGAAAATCGAAAACGCCAACGACTTGGGGATCGAGAGGAGCCCCAAGAGCAAATGCTCCGCACCGATGTACGGGCTCTGCATGGCCTTCGCTTCTTGCTCCGCAATTTGGAGCGAGAGCTTGGCATTGGGCGTGAAGCGGTCGAACGGTTGCATACCGTGAGTGGGGAGGAACTAGCACTCTAATTTGCCGAGTGCCAAGGCGTCAAACGTTTCGCGGAGTTTTGTCCGTACTGGACGCACGCGCGAAATCCGGACACTCTACCATATTCCCCTCGGGATGTGGAGTGACGGAGCGGAGCGAATCATGGTCTGAAGTGTATTTGTGAACACCATTTGTACTCAATGAATTCTTCTTGCATGCGAAAACGAAACCTGTCGCAACGCTTTGATCAGTCGTGACGGCGCAAATCGTTGATGAAGAGCGCGATGATCGTGGTCGTGGGCACGGCGAGCAGGATGCCGAGAATGGGGTGCACAATGTCGGGGAAGCTGATGGCCACGAGCATTGCGAAGATGATGGCGATGGGCGAGAGGCCAACCGCGCGCTTCATGATGAGCGGCACGAGCAGGTTGTTCTCGCACCACTGGATCACGTAGTAGATGCCCGCGATGACCAGCGCCCAGAGGAAGCCGCCCTGCGTGAGCGCGATGAGCACGGCCGGGACGGCGGCGATGAACGGCCCGATGTAGGGGATGAACTCGGTGAACGCCGCGAGCGCGCCGAGCGTGAGCGCGTAGGGCATGCCCAAGATCACCATGGCGACGAACACGAGCGAGCCCACCACGAGGCCGAGCAGCAGCTGCCCGCGCGCCCACTGGCCGATTTTTTCCTGCATGCCTTCGAGCTTGGCGTCGAGGTAGACGCGGTTGCGGTCCGACAGGAAGCCGCGCAGCCAGCTGCGAATGCCTTCTTTTTCGAGCTGGATGAAGAACGCGAGGACCATGACGACGATCATTTGCAGTACGAAGCCGAGCACCGACCCCGCGACTTTCGTCGCGAAGACGAACGACCCCTGGGCGATGCCCGAGAGGTCCTGACCCCACTGCTGGAGCACGTCGGCGAAGCGGTCGATGGAAAGGTTCTGGAGCGTGGCTCGAAGGAAATCCGTCAGGCGCACGTTGAGCTCCGAGGGCAGCAGCGGCAGGGTGATTTGCGGGTTGGCCAGGAACCCGTCGATGGTGACGTTGATATAGCGGGCGATGTCGGTGATCTGCGCGGCGATGATCGGAATGAGCGAGAGGACGAGGAAGAGGAAGATCACGACGGCCGCCGCGTAATGCAGCAGGATGCCCACGCCGCGCGGCACGCCCATGCGTTCGAGCTTGCGCACGCCGGGATCGATGATGGACGCGAGGAAGAACGAGAGCAGCAGCAGGATGAGCTTGTCGTTGAGGATGACGAGGAGCCACGTGGCCGCCCCCACGCCGAGCACGGTTAGCGCGAGCACGAGCACGTTGAACGCGGAGATGCGCACGGGCAGGGGAGACTCCGTCGCCACCGCCGCGCGCGCGCCGCGCCGTCGCGCTTCGGGTTGCTGCGCGGATTGGATCAGCGCCTGGGCCTTCTTGCCCAGGATGCGGAACGAACGGAATGCCGATGCGTCGCGAGGTTTTGCGGTCATCCGATGAGCACGGTAACGATCAAGTCGACGATAAGGAAGGCGCAGACGCTGACAGCGAACCCGATGATTGCCCATTGCAGGCGGCGCACGCCCGACTCCTTGCCGCTGCCCGTGGCCGAGCCCATGGCGATCTCGTAGCCCGCGAACATGGCATTGAGCAGGAAGAAGAGTCCCAGGAGGCTGAAGATGATCTGAATGATGTGGGCGATGAAGTTCGGGATGCAGAATTCGTTCATCTGCCCCGTTTGGAAGTCACAACCTGCTATGCCGTCGGAAATGATCGCCCAGAATGCCGTCGCAGGGGCGGGGGTGAGTGCGATTGCGGCAAGTATTGTTTGCAGCGTCATGGGCAGAGCTATTCTGTGGCAAGAGCGTGCCGCGGGCGACTCTCGGCGCCGGTTTTGCCTTGCGGTATGAACAAAGTATGCTGTCTTCGATCAGGTTTCTCCCTTCATGACGCGCTTTTCTTGGACAACGGCCCCCCGTCCCATCGTCGCGCTCGCGCCGATGGCCGGCGTGACGGATGCGTCGTACCGGCAGTTCATCAAGCGGCTGGCGCCGGAGGCCGTGCTCTATACGGAATTCCTCAGCACGGATGCCATCCACTATGGCGCGCGCAAGACGCTCGACATGCTCGCGTTCGACCCCACGCTCGAGCAGCCGTTCATCGTGCAGGTGTTCGGGCATGATCCGGAGCACTTCCTCACGGCGGCCAAGGTGATCGAGCAGCTGGGTGCCGACGGTATCGATATCAACATGGGCTGCCCCGCGGCGAAGGTGGTCTCGTCGTGCCACGGCGCTGCATTGCTCCAGAAGCCCGAGCTCGCCGCCGAACTGGTGCACGCCACGAAGAAGGCGGTGTCGATCCCCGTCAGTGTCAAAACGCGTCTGGGCTGGAACAGCAAAGAAACGCTCATTCCATTCTGCCAAAAACTCATTGAAGCCGGCGCAGAGGCCCTGGCCATCCATGGCAGGCGCTACTGCGACAAATTCACAGGTGCGGCCGACTGGGAACCCATCTACGCGCTCAAGCGTGCGGTGAACGTGCCGGTGATCGGCAATGGCGATATTCGCACGGCCGCTGATGCGCTGGCAAAGATCGGCAACCTGGACGGCGTCATGGTGGGGCGCGGCACGTTCGGCAACCCGTGGCTCCTGCAGGACATCGTCACGGCGTTCCGCCAGGGCGTGCCCGCGCAGGCGACAATCGACAGCATGTCGTTCCGCGACAAGGTGCCCCAGATTCTCGAGCACTGCGAGCTTGCCGTGCGCATCAAAGGGGAGCGGCGCGGCGTGCTGGAAATGCGCCGGCACCTCAGCAGCTACGTGAAAGGCTTTTCTGGAGCGGCGGAGCTGCGCGCCAAGCTCGTGCTGGCGGAAACATTGGAGGAGACGCGGTCGCTTCTGGCGACGGTCTGACGACGACTCATTCCAGGTCGTCCGGATCAAACGACGGTGTTCTTGCCGTTGGATTCTTGCGGTTGCTGCACATGTGCAGATGCACTCCCCACGCCGTGCGAATGTCCTCGGGCAGCTCGTCTGCATGGGCCGCGACATACGCCGCCATCGGCGCATACGGCTCCGTGCCCCCCATGTTGATGAGAGTGTTTTGCAGCTCACTTGCCATGATCCGCTCCGCGTACTCATCGCCTGTGCACGTCAGCGTTAGCCGTCGAAACGCATCCGGAGTGCCTGCGGTAACCGCTGCCCTGCACGCGCCACGCAGGAGCGATGGCAGCACTTCGTTGTCGAGTCGCAGCGCGCGCGCATCGCGCACCGCCGCTGCGAACATCAATCGGTTCGTTTGCGCGATGCTGTCGGCCACACGTCGCTGCAGATCGGCGAGCACGGGCACATGGATCATGGCTTCCTCCCAGGAATCTACGCCTGCCTGATTGCAAATTTCATCCATAAGCTTGCGGATGCGCGGCGTTGGATTGTCCCATGCCAGGCGGTCCTGCTCTGCTCGCGGAATCTTTTGCCACGAGCCGTGCATGCTGACCGCCGCTTGAACGCGCGTGTCGTGGGCGATCAAGGCGCGTGGATGATCACGGATCAGGTCATCGGCGATACGGCTGTTTTTTTCCAGGGAAAAGGGAATCGGAAGGCCGTTGTCATCCCATTCCACTTCGGAGTATGTGTCGGGCATGCGTGGTGGTGAATATGGATATTATAGAATATATCTATAATATTGTAAATCTCTCTGTAGAGCGGGATTGCTACGAAGTTGTACGACTATTCGGCGCGCGTCTGCGAAAACATGTCTACGTCATCGAGGAACGGCGGCAGCGTGGACCCAGGCGATTCTTCGGGCGTGAGTGGAATGTAGCGCGTGAACCAGCTGACCACGAAGCGGGGGTCCGCGAGGCACTCGCGCATGAAGGCCGCAAGCGGCTCCAACGGTGCGTCGACGGGCGCCCCGGCGTAGGCAGCTGCAAGCGTTTCCGCAATCGTGGCGACGTCCGGTTCGCCCGCCGCGGCGAACGCGAACGTGTACCGCACGCAGAAATGGTGGAAATCCTCGGTTTCCCCCGGCAGGGGATCGCAGTGAAACTCCTGCTCGCCTCTGGGCGCGCATTCCGTATACCAGTTGATCGGCAGATCCGACCGTTGCCAGCATGTCCGGAAGAATGTCCACAGGGCGTGCAGCTCTGGTCGGACGGATTCTTCGTCCGCGGCGCACGCGAGCGTCGCCCCGATGTCGTCGCGGTCGGGTTTGCCGGAGGCTTCCCATGCGCTGCGGTAGTCCCGTGCGAAGACCGCAAAGGAACGATCCCGATCATCGTCAGGCGAGGCAATGTTCATCCAGGGCAAGGGGAAGCGCGGAGATTACCACTGCACCTTCACGCTCGGGCCCATCGTGGGGCTGATGGAGACGGAGAGGATGTACAAGCCCTTGATGCCAACAGGTTGCGCATCTTTCAGGCCTGCCATGAGAGCGTCGAGGTTTTCCTGGAGCTTCTGCGCACCGAACGAAATCTTGCCGAACGGCACGTGGATGATGCCGGCCTTGTCCATTTTGCATTCGATGCGGCCCTTGGTGAGCGCCTGGATCGTCTTGCCGATCTGGTCGGAGACCGTGCCGGCCTTGGGGCTGGGCATGAGGCCGCGCTGGCCGAGCGTTTTGGCGATCTTGCCGAGGTTCTTCATGACGGAAGGCGTGGCGACCGCGATGTCGAAATCGATGGTGCCGGCTTCAATCTGGCGGATGAGCTCTTCGGTGCCCGCGATCGAGGCGCCTGCTTTCTTCGCTTCATCGACGAGGTCATCGGGGACGAACGCGGCGATGCGGATTTTCTTACCCGTGCCGTGGGGCAGGTCGACCGTCGTGCGGACGAGCTGGTCGGCTTGCGTGGTATCGGCGTTGATGCGGATGTGGGCCTCAGCCGTGCCGTCGAAGGTCGACGTGCTCAGCTGCACCAAGAGGGCCGTGGCCTCGGCGACGGCGTACGGGCGCGTTTCAACAAGGCTTACCTTGCCCTTGTACTTCTTTCCGCGACCGCCTTTCGGGCGCGGCACGTTATAGGTCTTCTGCTTTGCGGCTTTCTCGGCCATACAAATGGGGGGGAATGTGGTGCAAGCGTCCCGGCGGTCACAGCCGCGCGTCGACTCCCACGGAGATGCGGGGATTGTGAAGAAGACGATGGGCGTTGGCAAGCCGTCTTACGCCTTTTTCCGCTTTGCCTTCGTGCGTTGCAGAAGCTTCACAATGGGCGAACGCACCGCAGCGACGGGGCGCGTGGCCAAGAGCAACAGCACGCCGTAGAGCATGCTGGTGAGATGGAGCGCCCAGAACGAGCGCAGCAGCGTGGGGCCGTCGATGAGTAGCTGGAGGAAGAGCGACAGGAGCGCAACGGTGCCGATGAGCAGGCCGATGAAGCGCCAGAGCACGCGCGAAAGGGCATTCGGCACGGCAAGGGCGGCGGGAGGCAGCGTCCGCAGCACGCCGTCCTGCCAGAGGAATAGCAAGCCGCCGATGGCAAACACGAGCAGTAGGCCCAGGTAGGTGACGACCGGCATGATCTGTTCGGCCAAGACGCCGTACAGCGCGGGGAGGCCACCGATGCTCATGAGCACGATGCCGAGCGCCTGCGCCGTGCAGCCGAAGACCGCCTGCGCGGAATCGGCGGGGGCGTGATTGCCGCTGATGTGATTCACCAGGAACAGGCCGACGAGCAGGTGCAGCAAGAGAAGCCCGAGCACCGAGAAGGCGAGCAGATCCGGCAAAAAGGAGAGGGTAGTATCAACCATAGTGCCGGCACTCTACTCGCGGAAGCGCGCTGCTCGCACGCGAAAGACGTTGCGTGGAGGACGCGGCGGTGCTCTGGCAACTTCTTTAGTCGGCGACCGTGACGCCGATGCTGCGGCAGCTGCCCTCGATGGTCTTCATCGCGGCTTCAACGCTCGTGGCGTTCAAGTCGGGCATCTTGATCTGGGCGATTTCCTTGAGCTGCGACTTGGTGATGCTGCCCACCTTCTTGCGGTTGGATTCGCCGCTGCCCTTCTCGATCTTGGCGCGTTCCATGATGAGGGTCGTCGCCGGGGGCTGCTTGAGCTTGAAGGTGAAGGTGCGGTCGTCGTAGACGGTGATTTGCACCGGCACCACCTGGCCCATGCGGTCCTTCGTGGAGGCGTTGAACTGGGTGCAGAAGCCCTGGATATCCACGCCGGCCTGGCCGAGAGCGGGTCCCAGCGGAGGCGCAGGGTTGGCCTGCCCGCCGCGAACTTGCACTTTGATGACTTTCTTGACCTGCTTGGCCATAGTGCGGGGAAGCCTAATGGCACAGAGCCGACGTGTAAAGGCGTTTTTGTGTGCTAACGGGCCGTTACCTCGCTGACGAGATTCTCCAGGAGCTCTTCCATGCCCGGCGTGCTATGGAGCTCGAAGAGCCTGTTGCGTACGCGTATGAACGAAAGGGCGTTGGGGTTGAGGGCCGGATCGCGGAACGAAAGGACGTTGCGCGTCGGCAGGCCGGGTGTGCGGATCGTTGTATCCACCAGGCCCGACAACTGGGGCGAGAATGCGGGCAGCAACGCATCTTTGAGCGCCAGGAATTCGTCTTTGACCTCCGGCGATTCGACCCACGCGATCGTCCCGGCGTACTGATCATTGGTGAAGAGGTCGCGGATTTCGACGGTTTCATCCGGCAGGAGCACTGCGAGGAACATCTGTCCCGTCGACGGTCGGACTTCAAAAGAGGCGTGTTCGGCAAGCAGCGCATCCACGGAAGCACCGTCATCGCGGTGGACGCCGTCCATGGTCAGCACGGGCTGTTCCTCCGTTGCCATGAGCGTGGGTTGCTGCGTGCCAACGAGTGCGCCTTGCAGCTTGTCGCGTAGCACATAGGCCTCTGCGCCGCCCAGTCCTACGAGGACGACGAGGAAGGTGCCGGCGACCAGAACATGCTTGCGTTGCTGCATAGGACAGAAGAAGTGTACTCCAAGACCCCCGTGTTCTAAGAAAGCAATATTATAATAATATTTGAATTTGTCAAATCTCTGTCTCCGGGCGGAGGGTGCTACACTCGATGCGTGGCGATCAAGCGAACAGCACGGGCGCTCTCTCCGGTGACTCCGTCGGAAGTGTCCGGCGAGGAGGATGTCGTGGAGCAGACGCTGCGCCCGCAAACGTTGCAGGAGTATGTCGGCCAGCGGCGCATCAAGGAGCACTTGCTCGTGCACATGGAGGCGGCGCGGCATCGCAAGGAACCGCTCGGCCATACGTTGCTGCACGGACCGCCAGGGCTAGGGAAGACGACGCTGGCCCATATCATTGCGCGCGAGATGCAGGCCCAAATGCGCGTGACCAG
This sequence comes from uncultured Candidatus Peribacteria bacterium, assembly GCA_964488165.1. Lineage (GTDB taxonomy): Bacteria > Patescibacteriota > Gracilibacteria > Peribacterales > Peribacteraceae > VMFU01. The sequence goes on along the minus strand of CAZATU010000002.1, from coordinate 73,446 downwards.
CGGCCCCGCCATCGAGAAGCCCGGCGATCTGGCATCGCTGCTGACCAATCTCCAAAAAGGCGACGTGCTCTTCATCGACGAGGTGCATCGCCTGCGTCCGGCCATCGAGGAGATGCTCTACGGCGCGATGGAAGATTGCGTGCTCGATATCATGATCGGTAAAGGTCCTGCGGCGCGCTCGGTACGCCTGACCATCCAGCCGTTTACGCTCGTTGCGGCGACGACGAAAGCCGGAGCCATCAGTGCGCCGCTGCGCGATCGTTTCTTGCACCACTTCAAGCTCGGTTTTTACGATCAGCAGGAAGTGGAAACAATCATCGCACGCTCGGCGACGATCTTGACGTGCCCGCTCGAAACGCCGGCGGTGAGCCGCATCGCCGCGGCCAGCCGCGCCACGCCGCGCATCGCCAACCGCCTGGTGCGCGCCATTCGCGATTTCGCCCAGGTGCGCGGGGGCGCTGCCGATGCCAGGCGCGTGGAGGAGACGCTGACGTCGCTCGATATCGACCCCGACGGTCTGGACGCGACGGACCGACGCATCCTGCGTGCGCTCGCGGAGAACGTCGCGGGGATGGCGGTGGGCCTCTCGACGCTGGCCGCGATGCTCGCCGAGGAAGAGGAGACGATCGAGGACGTGTACGAACCGTACTTGTTGCAGCAGGGCTATATCCTGCGCACCCCGAAGGGGCGCATGGCCACGCGCAAGGCGTTCGAGAAACTCGGGTTGCCGCTGCCGGAGGGGCAGGGTTCGCTCTTTGCGTAAGGCCTAGCGCGCGCTCACGAGCGACGAGAGTTGCGTGCGGATGCCCGTTTCGAATGCGGCGCGGTCGTGCAGCTTCGCGCGTGCGCGGCAGGCATTGCCGTCGTGTGAGGAGCATTCGGCGCGTGTCATTGTTTCCATGAGCGAGGCGGGAGACGGCGCGTCGAAGAACCAGCCCGTCACACCGTCGTCGATGATTTCCAGTGCTCCGCCGCCGCGGAAGGCGATGACCGGCGTGCCGCAGGCGAGCGACTCGAGCGGGACGAGGCCGAAATCCTCGTCGCCCACGAAGAGCGTTGCTTTCGCCGACGCATAGAGCGCGGGGAGTTCGTTGGGGGGGACGCGCCCAAGGAATTCGATGGTGGGCCCCGCCAGCGCTTTGAGGCGCTTGTAATCCGTTCCGTCCCCGGCGATGCGCAGCTTCCGTCCGCGCTGGTTGCAGGCTTCGATGGCGAGCTCGATGCGCTTGTAGGGCGCGAGCGTGGACACGACGAGGTAGGCATCGCCGCCGCTGCGCTCGGGCAGCGTTTCGCGCGTCCAGCGGTCGGCAAGCGGCGGGTAGAGCACGTCGCTTTCGCGTCGCCAGTAGAGCTCGATGCGCCGCGCGACTGCATTGGACGCCGCCAGCAGGCGCTCGGGTCGTTCGCCCGCTTCGCTGTCCCATTGCCGCAGCCGATGGAAGAGGCGGCCCGCGGCCCAGGAGCGCAGCGGCCCCAGCGCCCCAACGCGCGACCGTTCGAGGACGTCGTGGGTGCGGTCCCACAGGTACCGGGCGGGGGCATGGATATAGCTCAGGTGCGGCGGCGCGCCGTTGGTGAGAATGCCGTGGGCAAACGCCGAGGAGGAAGAAATCACCGCGTCGAACCCGCGGAAATCCCACGCTTCGACGGCGTCCGGAAATCGCCCGAGGTACCAGTGGTGGCTGAAGCGCGATGGCAGAGGATTCCAGCGTGCGAGGCGCTGCGTACTCGCGGTGCGCACGCGTTCGCGCGGGAACCACGAGCCGAGCGCCTGTTCGTCGTAGAGCAGCGTGAAGATGGGCGCTTCGGGAAACATTGCCGCGAGCACGCGCAACACCTGCTCGGCGCCGCCGGGGATCGTGAGGAGTTCGTGGACGAGGGCGATGCGCACGTCGTCAGTATCCCGATTGCCCCCCGGGCAGCACAAGCGTTGTTATGCCGCTTGGCCGAACATCCAGCGATTCGCTCGCTCCAGCATGCCCTGCTCCGGCGCGATGCGTTCGTCGACGTTGATCGCTGTCACGAGTGTGAGCTGCTTCAGCATGTCCATGGCGGTTTCGGCCGGCCGGCCGTTGGGCATGATGAGTTCGTTGTTGCCTACCTGCTGTGCAGCGCGCGATACCACGTCGACGCACACCGCTGCGTCGGGCCGCGAGCGCAGGTCATGCATGGCGCGTCCGTCATCGCGACCTTCGCGCCGGTCCGCGAGGTGCTGGTAGCGGCGGAAGAGCGAGCGGTAATCGTAGCGCCGCGTGGAGCTCACCACCTCTCTCGCCGCATGCAAGAAGCGCATGGCCGTGTCGGGGTTTTGCAGGCGTCCCGCGGCGAGGGTGTTGTAGTTGTTTTTGAGCAGATCTTTGAGCTTCACATGCTGCTGTCCGCCGCCTTCGACGACGTGGTGCACGACCGGCTCACCGCTGGCATCCACGTCGTAGACGCCGACGTGCAGGAATGGGTTCTGTTCTTCTTCGGTGGAGCTTGCCTGGGCCATGAGACCGATGCTGATGAACGCGCGCTTCCAGAGCGGTCGGTGACGCTCGTTGAAGAACAGCACGTCACCGGGCTTGAGGGTCCGGCGCAGGTATTCCACGGTGCCCCCGAGGCCGGTGTCCGTCACCTGGTCGGTCTTGCGGTAGAGCGTCGTTCTGGGCTGCTCGTTGGGCGTGATGCCGATGGCCATCGGGTACCCCTCCGCCGTGAAATAGACGAACGTTTGCGAGGGAAGCGTCTTGCGTTCCGTCAGCACGCCGGCGACGGCGCCGCTGCGGATCTCTTCGCGGATGACATTCGCGCGGTCGGGGAAGAGGCGCTTGATCATCGATTGCAGCGTGTCGCCCGGCTGGACGGGCTGGGCCTGGAGCGCCTGGTCGCCTTCCACCGCATGGTAGCCGTGGGCGAGCAGCCCGCGCTCCGCTGCGGTCCGAAGGCTGGTGATTGTGAGCTTGCGCTGCCAATCGTTGTTGTCCGGCGGGATCGCGTTGAGCTGCTGGAGCACGGAGGCGCGCTGGTTGTGGTCCATGTTGGACAAGCCTTCGATGGCGTAGCCGAGGCCTTGGATGTTGTTGCGGCCCGAGAACGACATGGTGAGCCCCATGCGCATCAACTTGCCCCAACGCCCCTGCTGCTGCGCCTGGCGGATATCGTCGTAATGGATGTCCGGCCCCCGGTGCCGGTGTACCAGGCGGTCGAGCGAGCCGACGCCGTTGTGATTGATGCGGGTGATGTTGCGCGGGATGTACCGGTCGGTGCGCTCACGCGCCGCATCGAGGCTGTGCTGCGTGGCTTGGTGCACTTTGTCGTGGCTCTCTCTGCGCTGCTGCTCGATGTTCTGGAGCAGCTCGGGAGGCGGCTGCGGAGGCGTGCCGAGCTGCGGCGCATTGGGTTGCGCGTTGAGCCCACGGAGCATGCTGCCCATGCCCGGCATTCCCTGTGGCATGCCCGGCAGCCCCGGAGGAGGACGCGTGCCGCGCGGGAGTTGAGGTTGTTCTGGAATGGACATTTCCCCTCATTATAGCAAAAAACCGCCCGCTTGGGGAGACCCAAGAGGGCGGCGGGACGCACGAGGCGAAGCCGCTTACTTTTTCATGTCGCAGTTGCCGCCCTTGCAGCACTTCTTGCCGCAGCACTTGACCAGCTTGAAGACGGCTGCGAGACCGACGAGGATGTAGACGACCCACTCTACCTGCGGCCAGGTGCCGAGGAGCATGTGGACGAGGTTCAAATCCATTGCGAGGAAGCCGCCGAGGCCGACAAGGCCCCAGTTGAGAGCGCCGACGAGAACGAGGACAACCGCGACCATGGTGACAGGGCAGCCGCCGCACGAACCCTTGTCGCCACAGGAGCCGGAAGAACAGGAGCAGCACATGAAGAGATGGGGGAAAGAGACGCGAGTATACCACCCACCCGGACAACGAGGATTGCGTCATCCCAAAATTCTGTTGCCCTTCTCCTTTTCTGCGAACATCGCCAAATCTTCATTTTCTTGTATGAAGCACGTTTTTGACAAGTCATTTCGGCATGTTTTGGGCATGTTGGCCAGAGGCGGAATGTTCGGTCCAGGGCTTCTGCTCGGCCTTGGGGAGATGTGGGGATTCTTGACGAAATGGTGGTATTGACGATCAGCGGCAATTTCTTACCGTCACGGTTGCCATGTGCTGATGTGTGTTTGGTGGATACCGTTTCGCGCGGTGCATGGCACCGCACTTTCACACAATCGGCTCATGCAAGGAGACCTGAATGTACGGGAAGAACCTGGGGGTCATCGCGATCGGCGTGTTCGCCGTTGCGCTGTTCCTCCTGACCGGCGATCAGAACGCCGGCAAACGCAACGACGTCGCGGCGGCCGACGAGAAACTCCCCGCCAACAAGGCCAAGCAGGCCAACCCCGTCAACGACAATATCTGCTTCGGCAGGACCCAGCCGGCCCCCGGCAAGAGCAGCGAGTTCGCCCCGGAGATCTTGAGCCGCGTCACCGAGGTCCACGTGGTGGCGGGTGACAGGGTCAAGAAGGGGCAGCTCCTCGTCACGCTCAACGCCACTCCGGCCGAGCTGACGTACAAGGAGGCGCAGCTCGCGGAGGCCAAGCAGGGCGTGCTCACCGCACAGGCGACGTTGGTGAATGCCAAATTCACCTTCGATCAGGCCCATGCACTGAAGATGAAGAACGCCATGTCGATCAGCGACTACATGCTGGCCAAGACCGATTACGACCGTCGCGTCGCCGAAGCCAAGATGGCGGACGCGAGGTCGGTGTCGGCGGCGGCGGCGCTCGACGTGGCCAAGTCCAGCTACTCCTACTACGAGCTGCGTGCTGAGACCGGTGGCGTCGTGGAGGAGCAGAAGGCCAAGCCGGGGATGCGTACCTATCCCGGTTTGAAACGGCTCGGCCTCATCGTCGACAGCTCCGAACTCGAGGTGATCACCTGCGTCTTGCCCAAGACGGCGGGTGGCCTCAAGGTCGGGCAGTCGGTCGAGGTTAGCCAGAACCTCGAGCCTCCGCTCAAGCTCAAGGGCACCGTCCGTTTCGTGAGCAACGTGGGTGACGTCACTGGCAAGGTGCCGGTGTACATCCGCGTCGTGAACGACGGGCTGCGCCTGAAGGCCTACACGGAGGTCGGCGTCACGTTTTTGCCGGTCGGCAAGTAAACGAACGCGGCATCGGATGTTCCCCGCATGGAGCAGGGAACCGGCACATCGTTGGCACGGCGGCGCACGGATGCGTCGCCTGCCGTTCACCGACGAGGACGTATGACCATGAAGTTCTTCCGTCCCACACTGCATGGGACGGACAGCCACCCGCTCGAGGAGCGGATGATGCTGGATCACGCCATTGCCGGCTTGCTCGGGCCGGCGGTGGTGCAGGAAACGCTCAACGAGCAGCAGAGCGTGAGCGCCGCGGAGAACGCTTCCATCCTGGTGGTTGCCGCCACGTCCGAGCCCAATGAGTCCACCGAGGACTTGGGCTGCGTTGGCAGCTGCCAGCTGGAGGCGGCCTTCTATGGCCTCACGCTGGAAGAACAGCTCTCGTCCATGGACGTGCCGTCGTACGAATGGACGTACGACAGCGAGAGCAAGATGCTGAGTATCACGTTTCACGACCTGCCGAGCGGCATGGAGCTGCTCGTCACCGCCGTCAACGACACCGGTTCGACGACGATCCGTGTCGGGGGCATCGCGTACGGCGGTGAGGCGCAGGTGTCGCTCCTGGTCGAGGGGGCGACGTTGCACTTCCAGTTTGTGGAGGTGGGGCAGGACGAACTGCCTCTCGTGGGCCACGATGAGCTCACGAGCACCGTCCAGCTCCATCAGGAGTTCGACATCGACACCGCGGAGTCTGCCGGCACCGGCCAGCTCATCCACTTGCGTCACAGCGAGTGCGAGGACGACGATGAGGAAAGCGGCGGCGACGACGAGAGTGGTGGCGATAGCGGTGGCGGCGGTGGCGATAGCGGCAGCGACGGTGGCGGCGGTGGCGATAGTGGTTCGGGTAGCAGCGACGAGGGTGGTGGCGACAGCAGTTCGTCACCGTTCACGTCCGACGGCTACCAGAATTCGTTCGCGACCGTCGACGACATCCAGTCGGCGTTTCCCAGCCTGCCGCCGAGCGTCGCGTTCGATCTGCAGCGGCTGTTCGACTCCTGGGTTCCCCAGGACCAGCCGCTCATCCCGTCCGATCAGCCGATCATCCCGAATGACCTCCCGGTCATCCCGGATGACGGCCCACGTCTCCCCGAGCGCGATCTGCCCATCCTCCCCGACGACGGCCCCAATAACGGCCAGCCGTTCGAGAGGGAGGCGGTGCACCTCGGCATGGATCACGAGGTTGTGGAGCCGGCTCAGCAGCACGCTATCGACGCGTTGCCGCAGGCCGGGGCCCAGCCTCCGATCCTCGAGGACGATCGCGCGGTGCGCGTCGCACTGGTCGTCAGCATGGTGGTCACAGGGGGGCTCTACCTCCTGCGTCCCGCACGCCGACGGCCCGACGAGGGCACCTGCACGAGCTGAGTGAAAGGGCATCGGGAGAGCCATCATGGCTTTCCCACCCTGAGAGACGCCTTCCCCCGAAGGCGTCTCTTCTCGTGTGTCGGCGAATATTGACAAATGTAATAAAATGTGTAAATTTGCACTACATTCCCACGCCTCCGCATGCAGTCTTCCCGCACGTTCTTCCTGGCTCTCGCGTTGGTCCCGGCGGTTGCCGCCGCCGCGTCGACCCTGCCCGACAACGTGAACGCGCTCTATCGCGAATGTATGCGGTCGTCCTACCAGACGATGGATGCCGCCGAGTTGCAGGGCTACAAGACGTACAATAATGCCGTGGAATTCTCGTTGCAGAAGCGCCTCGATGATCGCCAGCGTGCGTGGAACGTTGCCAACGCTGCCGACCGCCAGTCGGTTTTGTCGAGCCTGGAGAAGATCTACAAGCAGGAAGTGAGTGATGCCAAGCGCACGTTGACCGACACGGTGAAGGTGGCAAAGGCAAACGCGAAGAATGTGCAGGCCGATTGCAAAGCGGCGATCCTCACCAACTACACGAAAGACAAGCGCTGCCAAAGCAGCAGCGAGTGCAAGGCGACGGAGCTTTGCACAACGGAGCGCGGCGCCTGCGATCACCCCTGCGGCCCGAACGAGCTGTGCATCGAGGTGTGTGTGGGGTACTGCGAAAAGCGCTAAGCCGCCGTTGATCGTTTGCGCGTGCGGATCAGGCGGAGCTTTTCGTTGCGCGTGAGTTTTTTGATTGCGGCCTCGCGCTGGCGGGCTTCGCCGAGCGTCGCGCACGGTTCGCTGTACACGAAGCGCACGGGCAGCCGCGAGCGCGTGTACTTGGCGCCCTTGCCGCTGTTGTGCGTTGCTTCGCGTTCTTCCAGGTCGACGCAGGTGCCGCAGTAGAGCGAGCCGTCGGAGCATCGGGCGAGATACACGAAGTGCGCCATATGCCGATGGTACGTGAGCAAGTTGCGTGTCGCGATCCGTACACTTTTGACAAAATTCCATTGTTCATCATAATGCTTTTATGACACCTTCCGAAGAGCAGATTGTTCACGCGGATGCCCTGCCGCCGGAGAGCGTCGATGCCGTCGAGCGCGAACGCGCGGCCCAGCGCATCGGCACGGGCGCTGACTTGGTACGCTTCACGCTTGCCGGCGTGACGGGCACGGCACAGGAGGCGGCCCCTCCAGCCGAGAGAAAGCTCCGTGCGTTGCAGGAGCTACGCGAGCGGGAGAAGGCCTGGCTGAGCCCGCATGATTTCGATCTGCAGGTGCTCGAATCGCATGTTTTGACACACGAACTTCCTCCTGCGGAGCGCGTTTTTCTGACAGCGAAGGACGTGCGGCACGCAACCGGATTGCAGGCCGTCGTGCTCTCGCAGGGGATGCTGCGCTTGTTGGACTATGTTGCCTACGTGACGCCCGCGGGACAGGTGCGTGTGGTTACCCCCAGGGATGTTGCCGCCGATGATGCTTGCATTCTCCTGCCCGCCGATCTCGGCGACACCGTGACTCCGGAGCAACCCGACGACCCCGAGCGCGCCGCTACCCGCGCCCTGCTCGACATGGCGTTGGCGCTGCGCGAAGGCGGCTACGGTCCCGTGACGCGTGACGTGTTCCTGCAGGCCACGGGGAATCGCGAAGTGCATATCACGCGCGCCGATCTCATCTGCCATCCGAGACTCGAAGGGTATATCGAGGCGCTGGTGGAAACGCCCGACGGCCCGGAGGAGATGCGCATGCACTACGAGGAGATCTTGCCCGATCACGGCCTGCGCCTCACGGCGATGGACTTCGCCGAGTAGGCCGCGCCGCAGGGCGGAACCATCACTGCGTGAAGCCCCAGGATTCCTGCCAGCTGCGCATCATGTCGATCTCGCGCTGCTGCGCTTCGATGATGGCATCGGCCATGGCTTTGATTTCCGCATGACCGGCGCGCGCTTTTGCGGCGACAGCCATGTCGATGGCGCCTTGGTGGTGGGGGATCATGCCCTCGAGGAATGCTTGGTCGAATGCGTCGCCATTCTTGCCTTCGAGCATCACGGCCATGTCGTCCATGGTCATGGACATCGGGTCGGCTTGCATTCCGGGCATGCCGCTGATCTCGTGCTGGCTGGGGGCCGACGCGGTGAAGGTGTACATGCCCAGCGCGCCGATGATGATGCCGGCAACGCCGGTGAGGAGTGAGGATTTGCTCATGGAGTGTGGGGAAGCGAGCGTGCATCATACCACTGCGATGACGCGGGGCATGTATACTTTGCCTCATGCCCGAACGCAGTCCCCAGATCGTCGTCGCGATCGACCGCAAAGCACCCGGTTTTTCTAAATTTTTGGCGCAGGACGGCAAAACCGTCGAACAGTTCGATCGTGAACTGTTGCCGCTGTTGCGCCAGTGGATCGGTGATCGTCGTCATGCCATTGCTACCGCGCTGATCCGCCTCGAAGGCGACTACCTGTACGTCACGCTTGGCGTGCGATCGGTGCAGTTCGATTTTCAATTGGCGGCAGAAGTGTCGGATGTTCTCTTGGCGCTGTGCCACCAGCATGGCTGGGCTGCCGTGCAGATGCTGGAGTGGCCGGGGAATCCGAGCGTTGATGATTTGGCCTACGCAAGCTCCAACGCCGCAAGTGAAGCGCGCGAGGGGGGATGATGTGGCGGTGTGTTTTGTAGCGAGACTGCAGGCAATCTCGGCGTAGTCTCGCCTCTGCTGCAGCAGAGGCGAACGAAGACGGATGGTGGGTCGGGAGGGGCTCGAACCCTCGACCAATGCCTTAAAAGGGCACTGCTCTACCAACTGAGCTACCGACCCACAGGGGAACATTGATGCTGGAAAGATCGCAGGAGCGAGCAGGTAGTTTTCTTCTGACACGTCTCGCAAGCTCGACGTGGTCAACTGAGCTACCGACCCACGGAAGCCTGCCCATAGTGCGACGCTTTGTTGCGCTAGGCAATCGTTTCCTTCGGCCCCCGGCACACGTAGTAGCCCGACGGCGGGATGTTGCGGGCGACGAAATGGAACGCGACGTCGTCGAAGCGTTTGCGGTAGTAGGGGAGGAAGACCAGCGGGAATTCCGTGAGCTGCACGAAGAGCCCACCAGGGCGCAGTACGCGGCGGACATCGGCGAAGAGGCGTTCCTGGGCTTCCTTGGGGAGTGCGGGCGTGCCGAGGCAGCTCACGATGCAGTCGACCTGGGCAATGCCGCGTGCGGCAAGATGCTCGCAGAGGTGCGTCGCGTCGCCTTCCACCAAATCGAGACCGGGGAATGTCGCCCGCAAGTGAGCGCAGAACTCCGGATCGAATTCCACGGCGACGAGGCGGGAGCCCGGCCGCATGCGTTGTTGCAGTTCTGCCGTCACGGGGCCGGTGCCCGCACCCAATTCCACGATCACATTGGCGCTCGCAAAAGGAACTTCGCTCACCATGGCGTTTGCCAGCCAGCGCGATGTAGGCGCCACCGAAGCGATCTTGGTGCCGTGCCGCAGGAACTTTTTGAGGAAGAGCGCGGGTGCGTAGGCGGGCATGCCATGGAGCATAGCACTGTCGTCGACAGCTGCGGCGAATCGGTGCAGGCTGTCGTGCATGATCGACACGCATTGCCATCTGGCCGATCCGCAGTTCGATGCCGACCGCGCGGACGTGATCGCACGGGCGCATGCAGCCGGCGTAGAGCGGATGGTGACGATTGCCGATACGCTGGAAGAAGGAGAAAAGTGTCTTCGGATCGCCGAAAAACATGAACATATCTTTTGTACAATAGGAGTGCATCCTCACCATGCCTCCGCGTGGCGCGACGGGGACGACGTCCGGTTGCGTGCGTTGCTTGCCGCATCGCCCAAGGCCGTCGCCGTCGGGGAAATCGGCCTGGATTATCACTACGATCGTTCTCCGCGGGACGTGCAGCGATCGGTGTTCCGCGAGCAGCTCCTGATCGCCAAGGAGCTTAGGCTCCCCGCCGTGGTGCACTGCCGCGAGGCCGTCGACGACGTGTGGGAGATCGTTGCCGCGGCCGCGCCGCCGCGCATCGTAGTGCATTGCTGCACGGAGCGCTGGGAAGACGTGGAACGGTTCATCGCGCGCGGCGACATGCTCTCGTTCACGGGCATCGCCACCTATCCAAATGCCGCCGAGATTCGTCGCACGATTGTGCGGTGCCCGCCGGACCGGCTGATGCTCGAAACCGATGCCCCGTACCTGGCGCCCGTTCCGCATCGTGGTAAGCGCAACGAACCTGCATTCGTGACCGACGTCGCCCGGGTCGTCGCCATGGAGCGGGGGACGGACCTGGCAAGCGTCGACCGCGCAACAACGCAGAATGCGATGGCCTTTTTCGGCTGGGGTTCGTAAGATTCCGCCCGTGCCCCTGTAGGTCAACGGATAGACCGTCGGCCTCCGAAGCCGAAGATACAGGTTCGATCCCTGTCGGGGGTACCAGCTCACAGAAGTAGTGCGGGAGCAAGGGGCACATCGTGAGAAACGCCTCTAGGATGGTCGTATGACCCCCCGACGAACTTCGCCGCGTCGTACGCCTTCGGGCGCCGCACGCCGCACTACGCGCATCACCACCAAGGCAGTGTCCAAGGCGTCGGCAACGCCCGTTCGCCGCACGCCGCAACGACGCAGGAGAGCCTGGGGCACACTCGGCCTTTTCGTTGTCGGCACGGCGGCTGCCGTCGGCATCGTGATGACTGCGCAGGCACATGGCGTCTTTGCCGAAGGCTCCATGCTGACATCGTTCCTCTCCTCTCCCGCCAAGGCGACATCTTCCGCTGCATCATCGAGTCGTCGCAGCGCACAGAAACTGCCGCGACGCGTCTTGCGCTGGCTGCCGCAGTGGTCGAACGGCCGCGGCATGCCGAGCTCGGTTTCCGCCGCGCAACAGCGCCGCCAGGAGCGTTTGCGCCAGAGTGGGCAACAGGCCGCCGCCGTTTCTTCCCATAGCCTTCCCCCGGCTCCGGCCCCCGCGCTGCCAAACCCGTACCGGCAGATGGGCATCTACATCACGGCGTCCAGCGCGGCGGATGATGATTTCCTCACGACGACGTTCGATGCCATGACGCGCGTCGGCGCGACGACGTTCGTGGTCGATGTGAAGGGGACGACCGTCTACTACCATTCCCAGGCGCCGTTCGCCACATCCATCGACATCGTCCGTCCGGTCTATGAGTTGCCCGAGATCCTTCGTCGGGCGAAGGAGCACGGCTTCTATACGATCGCCCGCTACATCGCCATCAAAGACCAGCTCTTCACCGATCTCGCGCCCGAGACGCAGCTGCGGCACAAGGACAAGGGCTACCCCGTGCAGCTCGGCTGGGTCGACCCCGCGCACCCCACGGCGCAGCTCTACAACAGCGAGCTGCTCTGCGAGCTTGCGGCGCACGCGGACCTCGATGAAATCAACCTCGACTACATTCGTCTCTCGTCGGTGATGCCGTACTCCACCGGATACACGGGAGACGAGAAGGCCGAGCGACTCGTGAACTTCATCAAGATGGCGCGCGATACCATCGATCGCTGCGGCCCCAAGACTCGTCTCGGCGTGAGCACCTATGCAATTCTCGGTTGGCGCTTTATGGAAAACCGCGAAACCATCGGCCAGGACGTCGTGCAATACGCGCCGTACGTCGACGTCATTTCGCCGATGGCATACCCGGCCACGTTCACGTCGCCTGCCTACTACACCCCGGGCAAGGACCCCGTGAGCCGCGATTACTGGCTCGTGTACCGCACGCTCACGGGCTACCGCTCGCTCGTCGGCCCTGAGCAGGAGCACAAAATCCGTCCGTGGATCCAGGCGTACAGCGTCAGTACCAAGAACGTCGTGGACCAGATGAACGCGGTGGTCGACGCCGGCTTCTGCGGCTTCACGTTCTGGAACGCCAACAATAACTACGGCCCGGTGCTCAAGGCATTCGAGCAGTGGAAGCAGCCGGAGCGCTGCCTGGGCGATACGGTGTCCGTCGCCGAACCCAAGCTGGGCTTGCTGCTCTAGGCGTCGTTTCCCAACACGCGTTGCCCTGCGGCGAGCACGGCTTCCGCCGTGTCGGCGCGGAAGCAAGGGTCTCGCATACGCTGTCGTCGATGACCACGCGCCGAGTGCTGTCGTCGTTCAGAAGACGCCGTTCTCATTCGGGCAGTCTTCGGGCGGCTGCTGCGCTGCTTCCCACTCTTCGATGATGAGCCCGTCGCGGAACCGCAGGATGTGGATGAGTGCGATCTCCGGCATGCCTGGTTGCAGCCGGATTTTCCCATGCACCGCCACCAAGTCGCCGTCTTCGAGTGCGCGCAGCACCGTGAACACTTTGTGGGGGAACGTGACAGCACTCTCTTCCATGCCCGTGAGCAGTGCGGAGCGCGTGCCGGGGAAGTAGGGGTTGTGGTGGCGGAAATCGGCGTGCACGAAGCGTTCATACGCCTGGCGGACGTCGCCCGTGGCGGCTGCGGTGAGGAAGGCGATGGCGATGTCTTTGTGGGTCATGGCAGGGAGTGGAGACGTGTGGAGCGGGTAACGGGAATCGAACCCGTGTCCCAAGCTTGGGAAGCTTGTGTACTACCATTGTACGATACCCGCATCGTTGAAAGACCCCCAAGCAGCCCCAACAGGGGGAGAGTGGAGCGGATGACGAGACTCGAACTCGCAACCTTCGCCATGGCAAGGCGACGCTCTAGCCAATTGAGCTACATCCGCAGCAGGCGCCATGCTAGCGCACTTCTGGCCGGATGCAACGTGCTCTTCTGCCCGGCATGGGTTTCCAAAACAGGCGATTTTATGGTACAATATCCCGATATGTCGCTCTCCCGCCTCCTCGCCGTGCTCCTCGGGTTGACGCCGCTGCTTGCCCGGGCGGGGAATTTGGAGTTTTCGCCGCGCGATTTGATCCTGTTGCAGCCGCTGGGCCAAAACAGCTTCATTCCCTCGGCGTGGACCACGGGCATGACGGCGTTGTTCTTCTACATCAACGACATTTGGCCATGGGTGATCGGCATTGCCGCGGGCATCGCCGTGCTCCAGGTGCTCGTGGCTGGCGTGGAGATCATGTTCTCCGGCAGCAGCGAAAAGGCAGCGGAAGGGAAGTCGCGTTTGTTCTGGGCGGTCGCGGGGCTGCTGCTCGCCGCGTTCTCGGGCTTCATCCTCCGCATTCTCAATAACATGTTCTACCGATGAAACGTGCCCTCTTCTTCGCTCTGGCATTCCTGGTTCCGGCCATCGCGCTGGCCCAGGATCCGTGCATCTACGTTCCTGGGGGCTGCCCGCCGGAGAACATCATCGTGACCAACGCGGTGCCGGTGCTCGCGAGCTTGCTGCTGCGCGCCGCGGGCGGCCTTTCGGTCATCGTGATCATTTGGGCGAGCTACATCATGATGTTCAACTGGGGCGACGAAGGAAAAGTGACCACCGCGCGCAACATGATGATTTACGCGCTTGTCGGCGTCGGCATCGCCCTGCTCTCGCAGATGATGATTTCCTTCGTCTCTTCCGAGTCGCAGAACGTTGCCGCGCAGGGCCCCATCGACCTGGATCTCGCGCTCATGTCGAACGCCGTTCGCATCATGATCGCGGTCTTCAACGTGTTCATGGGCTTCATCGTCTTCATGTCGGGCGTCAAAATGCTCACCGCACGCGGCAAGACGGACGAATACGGCAAGGCTCGCTCCATGCTGGCCTGGGCGATCACCGCGGCCATCATCGTCAACCTCTCGCACTTCGCGGTGCAGGCGGTTATTACCACGCTCCAATAACTCTTCATGCAGACGCTGCTCCACCTCCTCGTCGATCTCCACGTCATCCAAACGGCGCATGCCGTGACGCTCGAACAGGCGGGCTTCTGGCAGAGCGAGGCGATCCGCGGCATGTGGACGCAGATTTGCGGCATCCTGCCGTTCTGCAGTATTGGAGCGGACGCCCCCCGCATGATTGCCTGCAAAATCGCGCGGCTCGTGTTCAACAGCATTACGGGTATCGCCATCTGCGTCGTGATCTTCGCCGGCATCAAGATGATGCTCGCGCAAGGCGACGAGGGCGGCGTGAGCGAGGCGAAGAAGATGATCGCCTATGCCGTCGCGGGCATCGTGCTCAGCATGATCGCCTGGGCCGTGGTGCCGTTCATCTCCATGGCGATCACCGCGGGTTTCGGCTCCATCGCCTGGTCGATCGTGCCCTTGAGCTGCAACTTCTAAAGGGTTCCGCTTCCGCTCCGCGCACGGTAGTCTTTGGCCATGCGCCGCTATATCACGACCGCGATCGATTACCCCAATGCTGCTCCGCACATGGGTCATGTGCTCGAGAAGGTGCTCGCTGACGTTGTGGCGCGGTGGTTCCGGCTCCGCGGCGATGACGTGCGCTTCCAGATTGGCACCGACGAGCACGGCATCAAGATCCAGCAGACCGCCGCCAAGCAGGGTGTGACACCGTCGCAGCTCGTCGACCAGAATGTGCCGCTGTTTACCGAGCTCTATGCCAAGCTTGGCATCAGCGCTGATCGGTTCATCCGCACGTCGGACCACCCCGTGGCCTGGCCCCAGGAACCCTCCGTCGATCACAAGGCGACCGTGCAGGCGCTCTGGAAGAAGCTGCGCGATGCCAAGGCGCTGGAGAAGCGTGCGTATACCGGCCTGTATTGCAGCGGCTGCGAGCGGTTTGTCACCAAGAAAGATCTGGTCGACGGGCTCTGCCCGGACCACAAGATCGCGCCGCAGGAGGTGACCGAAGAGAACTGGTTCTTCCTGCTTTCCCGCGAGCGTGACTGGCTCAAAGAGTTGCTGACCAAGAACGAAGGCGGCTACCGCATTGAGCCAAGCTTCCGCGCTAATGAAACACTCGCGCTGCTCGACGGCGGTCTGGAAGATGTGTCGTTCTCTCGCCCGGTGAGCAGCCTGTCGTGGGGCATCCCTGTGCCCGACGAAGAAGGGCAGACCATGTACGTGTGGTGCGACGCGCTGACGAACTACGTTTCAGGCTTGGGCTGCTTCACCGACCATGAGGAGATGCAGTGGTGGAACGATGCCGAGGTGACGCATGTGATCGGCAAGGACATCGCCCGGTTCCACGCGCTCATCTGGCCCGCCATGCTCACCGCGGCGAAGCTGCGCACGCCCGACCGGTTGCTCATTCACGGCTTCGTGACGAGCGAAGGGCAGAAGATGAGCAAGAGCCTGGGCAACGTGGTCGATCCGCAGGAGGTGATCGCCAAGTACGGCGTCGATGCGCTGCGGTTCTTCTTGAGTAGCGAAATCCCCGTGGGCAACGACGGCGACTTCAGCTGGAAGCGCTTCGGGGAGATCTACCAGGCCAAGCTGGGGAACCAGTTGGGGAATTTGTTGAATCGAGTTTTGGTGATGCTGCAGAAAACGGGTGGAAGTTTGGAAATGAAAAACCAAGCGATGGAACTTTCTGGGTTTTGGAACAAGTATGCCGTGCCATTCCAGACCTGTTCGCTGGATGCCATCCATGTCCCCATGGAAATTGTCACCCTTTGCAATGGGCGGTTTAATGAGCTGAAGCCATGGTCATTGGAGCCTGTGCCACAACTGGACGCGCTTTCTGGTTTTGCGGAAATACTCCGCCACACTGCCCTGATGCTCTTGCCCTTCATCCCCGAAACCGCGCAGAAGATGAGCCGGCAGCTGGGCGTGCCGTATGCCGAGCAGATGCTCGACAAGAACTTCGTCCTCACCGATGCGCTCAAGAGCTGGGGCGGCTGCCCGGAATGGAAGCGGGTGGGGGAGCCGTCGATCCTGTTCCCGAAGGTCGAATGATGCGCTTGGAGACGGTCGTGGCTCCGGCGCAGATCGTCGTGGATGCCGCGGCGTTCACGGAGCCGCACATTCCCCCGCGCACCAAGCATCTGTTCATTGTGGAGCGCCAAGGTGATCGTTTGGCGTTGCACATTGCTCCTGCGGAGCACCACAAAGACATCGTCGCGGCGCGCGGCATCGACCCTGCGGCGGTGGTCGGCGGCGGTTTGACGTGCCTCCTTCGCCACGCCGACGGCACCACCGTATTGTGGCTTGGGGGCAAATCGGGTGATTTCGACGCCATCCCGACCGATGTGCAGGCGCGGTTCGTCACGGCACTCGCCGAGTTGCTCCGTGCGCGTGGGCTTCGCGTCGATGCCGCGCACGGCGATCAGCACCCGATGCGATTGCACGCCTTTTGGCAGTAGCGTGGGTTGAGCTTCGCCCCTGCTTTTGCTAGCGTTAGCGTGCCCTAGAGTCTCTCGGTGATTGCGGTTGCAGCGGCGAGGGGCGCACGGCGTTTGTCTTTTTCCCCCATATCTATGTTTGATCCCATGGCGGATCTCCAGCAGGGAGGCCAATCTTCCGACCCCGTTTCACCCCCGCCCTTCCGCAGCCAAGGCGGCGGAGGACGCAGCGGCGGAGGCGGAGGTGGTGGCCGCAGTTTCGCCGACGACGTGCACTCGGTCACGATCCAGGCGCGTCAACGCACGTTCTACATCGACTTGAAGCAGTCGGGGAACGGCAAGTTCTTCAAGATCTCCGAGAAGTCCCGCGGCGGACAGAAGACCACGATCATGTTCGACGCCGAGGATCTCGATCAGTTCATCGCGGCGTTCCAGGACATGAAGACGCATCTCTGAACCGTAACGAACCGTCGTGCAATCAAGCCACTCCGCCGTCCACGGCCGGGGTGGCTTTTTCGGAGACGAAGGCGCGAACTTCCTCGGGGAAGGATGACGTGTCGATGTTCGTGTTGCCCAGGAGCAGCAGCAGCGCGAGCTTCGTGGCTTCGGCGCGCGTGATGGGTGCTTCGGGGTGGAAGAGACCGTCGCTGTAGCCCTGGATGATGCCGACGCTGCTGAGCATCGTGACGGCCGGGGCGAACCAGGCGTGGTCGGGCACGTCGGCGAACGTGCTTTGGAGCGCGTCGTCGGTAGGCAGCGCCGCGGCGAGCAGGAGGATCTTTGCGGCTTCGGCGCGGGTCACGGGGGCGTCGGGCCGGAAGGTGCCGTCGGGGTAGCCTTCGATGATTTCGAGGAACGACGCCGTGAGGATGATGCGCCGCCGCAGTGCGGTTTCCGCCGCGTCGTCGGGCTGCGGCGACGCGACGTCGGAGAACGGCGACGTGGGCAGCAGCGCCGATGACAGGGGTTCAAGGCAGTTGGTGTAGAGCGCGATCTTGAGCAGCTCGAAGCGCGAAATCTGCTGGTCGGGCCGGAAGGGGATGCCTGAGGAGCGTCCGTCACGCACGTAGCCCTGAATCACCGGTGCAAGGCTGGGTTTGACCAATGTTCGCGCCAACGCCGCGACGTATTGCTCGGCCCAGTGGCCTGCGGTATCCGAGAACTCCGCCTCGCGTTCGGGGGCATAGCGAATGCAGGAGGCGACAGGAGAGAGCGTCTGGCCGCTGCCGGATGTCGACGTCCACACGCCGTTGGTGAGGGCGTCCGCGACGTGTGGGTCCGTTTTGTGCGCGTATTCCTGGAGGTTGGAGACGCCGTCGCCGTCGTCATCTGCCGCCGCATCGTTGTCGTTGCGGGGCGAGAGACCGTGCTGGAGTTCCCAGCTGTCGGGCAGCCCGTCGCGGTCGGCGTCGCCGCCATCAGCGGCAATCAGCGGCAAGGGGTCGCGGTCGTCCGAGATGCCGTCGCCGTCCGTGTCGCGCAGATCGGGGTTGCTGCCCAGCGTCGCCTCTTGCCCGTTGGTGAGGCCGTCGCCGTCGCGGTCGAAGGTGAAATCATCGTCGTGCCGCAGCGGGTTGCGCCCGGCGCCAGTCTCCGAGCCGTCGGCTTCACCGCCGCCGTCGGTATCGGCGTCGAGGGGGTTTGTTTCATCGTTGTCCCAGATGCGGTTGCCGTTGGCGTCTTCCTGGGCGTCGGGGATGCCGTCGCCGTCGATGTCGAGCACGTCCGCCGCGCCCGCAGTGATGGGGGGCAGGAGCAGTGCAAGCGAGAGAGTCAGAGCTGCAAGGCGGCGTTGCATGCGCGCCATGGTACTACCGATGTCGTCCCCGCGCCCAAGAACCACCTGTCATTTTTTTCCCCGACGGCGGCTGCACGGAAACAAGATGGAGCGTCGTGCCGTCGGCGCAGGGCAGGGGGTAGGTGTCGGCACTCGGAACCAGCGACGTTTCGAGGAGCTTGAGCTCGCCGCCGTCGATCGTGCAGCGTACGCCGGGCCACGGCGTGAAGGCCCGCACGCGGCGGTCGATGGCGATGGCCGTCTGCTGCGCCGGATCGACGTTGCCGTCGTCCCGCGTGAGCTTGCCACAGAGCGTGACGCCGCTTGGGTCCTGTTCGCGTTCTGTGAGAGGCTGCGCAAGCGTCTCGCAGAGCAGCGTGGCGCCGAGCGCGCTGAGGCGGTCGTGGAGTTGAGGCGCGGTTTCGCGCGGGCCGATGGCCAGCGTGCGCAGGCCCAGGATCGGCCCGGCATCCAGCTCACGCACCATGCGTTGCACCGTCACGCCGCTCTCGGTGTCGCCGGCCAGAATCGCGTGCTGGATTGGAGCGGCGCCCCGCCAGCGCGGCAGCACCGACGCGTGCACGTTCACGGGGGCGATCGTGGGGAGCGACAGCACTTCGTCGGAGAGCAGCTGGCCGTAGGCCACGACCGCGAGGATGTCGAACGAACCGGCGGCGAGCAGCGGTGCTTCGTGCAACGTCTTGTTGAGCCGCTCGGGCTGGAACACGGGGATGCCGAGCGCGAGCGCCGCGGCTTTGACGGGCGTTGCCACGGGTTCGCGCGAGCGTCCGACCGGCCGGTCGGGTTGAGAAACGACAAGGCACACGTCGAACCGCGCGTCGGCGGCGAGCGCGCGCAGGGACTCCACCGCGAAGTGCGGCGTTCCGCAGAAGACGATGCGCAGCGGAGTCGGCATGCCCACAGTGTACCCGCATCCGGCGACGCGAGTGCAGCCACATCGCAGTTCACCGATCGCGCAACTCCACATCGTTGCCCGCTGCCGCGAGCGCGCGTACGTTTCTTCCCTTTTCATGACGACAGTCGCAGCGACCGCGCCGGCACTCTTGGAACTCCTCCGGCCTGCGCGAAGAATCGCCTGCATCTGCCATCGCAACCCTGACGGCGATGCGCTCGGTTCGCTTCTCGGATTGCGGTTGATCCTGCAGGAGGCGCTGCCTTCCGCAATGGTCACTGTCCACTGCGTTGACCCGGTTCCGGAGTCGTTCACGTTTCTGCCCGGCGCCGGCGCGGTGCAGGGGCCGCCGACGCTTGAGGAGGGCGCTGCTGTTGTGTTCGTCGATTCCGCGGAGCCCAAGCTCACCGAGATGCACGTCACCCACGCGTTCTTGTTTGCCGAGGGCCACCCGCCGTCGGTGAACATCGACCATCATTACACCAACCCCGGGTATGCCACGGTGAACATGGTGATTGATGCCAGTTCCACTTGCGAGATCGTCCTGGCGCTTGCCGATACGCTCGGCTGGCACGTCTCGCCCGAAGCCGCGACGTGTCTCCTCACTGGTGTGTATACCGATACTGGCGGCTTGCTGCACAGCAACACCACGGCCGCGGTGTACCGTTGCGTCGGGAGGCTGCTGCGGCTCGGCGCGCGCCATCAGCAGGCGATTACGGCGGTGTTTCGCTCGGCCAAAATCAGCACGCTCAAGCTCTGGGGCAGGGTGCTCGAGAAGATCAGCGTCACCCCGGAGGGTGGCGTCATTTCCGCCGTCACGGAGGGCGACTTCCGCGCCACCGGCGCCGACTATGCGGAGCTCACCGGCGCCATCGATTACGTGAACGCTGTCCCGGGCATGCGGTTCTCCCTCGTGCTTTCGGAGCGCGACGGCAAGGTGAAGGGGTCGCTGCGCACGCTGCGCGATGACGTGGACGTGAGCGCAATGGCGAGCAAATTCAGCGGCGGCGGCCACAAGAAAGCCGCGGGCTTCGCGCTGCCGGGCAAGCTCAAGCCCGAATTGCGCTGGACCGTCGTCGACGATCAGGCCGTGGGCTCCGCCGTGCCGTCGGCGGGAGGCTGAGGCGTTTCCGCCGCGGGCGTGCCGCCGTAGACGCGGCTTTGGTCACGCAGTTTTTCGGCGAGGGTGAGTTCGCGGATCGCGGCGCCCGGCTTCGGCTTCTCCTCGGGCTTCGGGGCGGCTTTGGGTGTTGCTTCCGCCGGGGCATCTGCCTCGGTGTCCGGCGCCGCATCGGGCACGGGCGTGGCAGGGGCAACGTCAGCGGTCTTCACGGGTGTTTCCTTGGGTGTTGCGGCCGTCGCTGCGGCAGCGGGCTTCGGCGTCGCGGCCGGCTTCGGTGCTGCGGGCTTGGGAGTCGGCGGTGGTGAGAGCGTCGCGGCAGCGTTCGGCGGAGGTTGCATAGCATTCTGGGCCGCGAGGACTTCCGACGGCTTCGTGGTGATCAGCGCCGCTTCCTCGGGGCCCGCGATGATCTCCACAGCGACGTGCTTGTAGCCCGCGAAGAGAATGCCTTGTCCGACGTCGGAATTGAGCAGGTGGTACTTCTCGCCCTCGGTGAGGTAGAAGAGTTTCTGCAAGCTATCGACCGTGGCAGGAGACTGTTTCAGGAGGAATTGCAGCGAGGAGTTGGTGATGACGGGTTTGCCGTAGGGTGACTCCACGAAGTCGTCGATGTCCTGCGTAATGGTCGTGACGCCCAGGTAGTACTTGCGGGCGCGCTTCACGATGCCGTAGAGGAATCGTGCGGAGTCTTCGAACTGCATCAAGTTCCACGCTTCGTCGATGACGAGCAGGCGTTTCTTGAGTTCGGCGCGGATGCGGTTCCAGAGGAAGTTCAAGACGATGAAGATGGCGATCGGGCGCAGCTGCTCTTCCAAGTCGCGGATCTGGAAGACCACCATCTGCTGGTCGAGCTCCACGTTGGTCTGCTTGTCGAAGAGTCCGGCGAAGCTTCCCGAGGTGAATTTCTGGATGGTGCGCGCCATGTTCTCGCCGCCTTCGGTGCTCATCAGCACGTCCACGAGCTGGCCCAGGGTCGGCGGCTCGATGGAGCCGGGGTCGGGCGTTTCGAACGTGATGCCGCTCAGCGCGTAGGTGTCGAGGATCGCTTTGTCGAGCACGCCGTCTTCCGACGGTGTGATGGGGCCGAGCATGAGGCGCAGCAGGCCGTGGAGCGTGATGACGGCCGAGCGCAGCACTTCGCCCATGGCGGCGTCGTCGCCGCGCACCGCCTTGGGCAGGTCGAACGGGTTGATGTGGAACTGGCTTTGGATCGAGAGGGGGATGAACGCGCCGCCGACGGCCTGGCAGAGGTTCGTGTATTCGTTTTCCGGGTCGATGACGAAGACCTCCGTGCCGAGCATCAGGTAGCGCAGGATCTCGAGCTTCGCCGTGAACGATTTACCTGCACCCGAGGTGGCGAAAATGTTGGAGTTGGCGTTGGGAAGGTCGAAGCGGTCGAAGATGACCAAGCTGTCGTTGTGACGGTTGATGCCGTAGAGAATGCCGTGGTCGTCGGTGAGGTCGGAGCTGGTGAAGGGGAAGCTCGTCGCGATGGGCGATGTGTTCATGTTGCGGCTGATTTCCAGCTCGTCGAGGCACAGCGGCAGCGTGCTGGTCCAGCCGTGCTCCATCTGGAAGAGCGCGGGCTTGGTGAGCACGAGCTTGCCGCCGAGGATCGACTCCATGTCGGTCTCGACTTTCTTGAGGCGCTGCTCGTCCTCCGCGTAGATCGTGACGTACATGCCGAGCTGGTAGAGCTTCTCCTGGCCGCGGGCCAAGAGATCGCGCAGTTCTTCGGCGTCCTGCAATGCGGCTTCCAGGGTCGGGTCGCGGACGATGCCGCGCTGCTCCAACATGCGGATGGACGAGCGCAATTCCGCCACTTTCTTGCGTAGCATCTTCATGATCGCCTTGTTGCTCGACGGGTAGATGAATTGGGCGATGTCGAACGTGGCGTCCAGGTTGATGGCCTGCGAGAGCCAGTTGGGGAAGATGTAGTTCGGCCAGTTGTAGACGTAGAACGATCGGGCGAAGCGGTCGTTCAAGATGATGTCCTTCGAGCGCACTTCCATGCCGGCCGGTGCGATGATGTCGAGCATTTTCTGCAGGCCTTCCTCGTAGCGCTTGATTACTTCGCGCTCCTCGGCGTTCATCGATGTGCCCTCCGCCTTTGCCGACAGTTTGGCGTGCAGGCCGATGAGCTCATCGAAGGCTTCCATCGCCGCTGGCAACGGCTTGCGCGGCGTCACCGCGGATGCTTCCGCAGCTGCAGCCGTTTCGCTCGGTTGGGGCGTCACCGGAGGAGTCGGTTCGTTGACGGGCATAAATCTCATAATTCTAGCACAAAACGCCGATTCAGACAATTCCCAAACCCGTTCTTGGCGGCAGGCCTTCGCCGATGCTCTTAAAACCTCGATTTACGGTATTTCTTGCCCTGCAGGATATCGAGGGTTTCGACGCCGGGGACGTCCGTCACCCGCAATCCGGCGATCAGCACCTCGCGGTTTTGGCTGATGGCCGAGAGGCGTTCTTCGCTCAGCGGCAGGAGGTCGTCGTAGATATCGATGCCGCTTTTGACCTGCTCCAGCTCCACTTCGATTTTCGACAGCGCCGATTGTTCGCGGACGAGCGATTCCTGCATGCTGCCGGCGAGCGCGAAGTTCCTCTCGCGGACCGCGTCCTTGATCGTCCGTTCGATACCCGACACTTCCGCCTTCTTCGACCGGCGCGCGGCATTGAGGTCGGTGCTACGGGCTTCCAGGCTGGCTTGCTGAATGTGCCCTTCATTCGTGAGCCGCTGGAGGATCACGACGTACTCGCTTAAGTCCTTGGAGCGGTTGGTGCTGCGGTTCAAGTATTCCCACAGGTCGACGTCGAGGGTGCTGCCGAGGTCGGCGATGGCGACGAACGCGTCGCGCGCCACGGCCGTCACGGGCAGCATGGCAAGCCCGCTCTCGATGCCTTGCAGCGCGGCGAGCACGCTGAACGGGCTGTGGAGCGCCATAGCGCTCGCGCTGTACACGCCGATGCCCACCGCGGGTCGCAGGAATTGCGGCAGCACTTCGGATTCCTCCATAAGGAGCATGGTCGGCACCAGCGCCTGGCGCGCTGCGCGCACAGGTGCGTCGGCGGTGACCTCCGATGTCTTACTGCTGCACGCAGCGACGATCATCGCGAGGCACAAAACCGATGCCAGAGAGAGTCGGCGCATCATGCCAGTGTACTCTTTCCTTCTTTTTTTGTCATGTCCACCGAGACGGCATGACGGTCGCAGTGGATCAGGGTGCGGAGATTCTTCCTCCGAGCGCTTCGGTGTTCGACTCTTTTTGGTATTCGCCTCCGAGTACTCTTGGTATACAAACGATGGTGTACAAATGTACATACAAAAAATTTGTTCAAACATGAGGAGAAAACTTGAGCAAGAGCAAATTTTTGTTTCAACTAGGTGTACCGAGTTTTGCCTGTATATTCGCGACGTTCAGCGATCAGTACTTTTGTTCGACCCTCTCGATGTTTCCCGCAGTATCAGCACTGGCACTTGCAGCGCTTCGGGAACGATTCCCGGGGGCGGTCGATGACGTCAAGGAAGTGCCGTGGGAACGACCTTCTGAAGCCGCGCACGGTGATATCGCGACGAATATCGCGCTGCGTCTCGCGAAGGCGACCGGAGCGAAGCCCATCGAGATCGCGCGCATCATCGCAGAGCGTCTCGCCAAGGAAGCCAGCATGGTGGAGCGCGTGGAGGTGGCGGGGGCTGGGTATGTGAATGTGTGGCTCACGACGTCGACGCTGCTCGGTGCTCTCGCGGAAACGCGCCGCGCTTGCACGCCCGCCGTGCGCAGGGCAGGGGAGAAGCCGGTGATCGTCGAGTATTCGCAGCCCAACATCGCCAAGCCCCTCGGCGTGCATCACATCATCGGCACGGTCGTTGGTCAGGCGGTCGCCAATCTCTATCGCCACGCGGGGTATACCGTGATTTGCTGGAACTACATCGGCGACTGGGGCACCCAGTTCGGCAAGCTCGCCGTGGCGTACAAGCGCTGGGGAGCTGGAAAGCCGGTGAAGGACTGCACCATCGATGACCTGTTGGATCTGTATGTGCGCTTCCATAAGGAAGTCGATGCTTCTCCCGAGCTGGAAGACGAGGGGCGTGCCGCATTCAAAGCGTTGGAGCAGGGCGATCAAGAGCTTCGCGCCTTCTGGGCGGATGTCGTGGCGGTGACGAAGGCCTCGCTCGGAGCGCTCTACGAACGCCTGCATGTTTCCTTCGATTTGGATCTGGGAGAGAGTTTCTACGAAGACAAAATGCAGCCCGTGATCGATGCGGGTATGGCTTCCGGTGTCTTCCACGAAGGCGACGGGGGAGCGCTCATCGCCGAGTTCTCGGCACCGAGCGCCCTCCCGCCTTTCATGATTCGCAAGAGCGACGGTGCCACCCTCTATTCCACGCGCGATCTGGCGCAAATGCGCTACCGCATGGACACCTACGATCCGCAGTCGATCCTGATCTTTACCGACATCGCCCAAAAATTGCACTTCGAGCAGCTGGAGGCGACCTGCAAGCAGCTTGGCTGGACGTTGCCGCACTTCGAGAACGTGCTCTTCGGGCGCATGCGTTTCGTCGATGGGAAAATGAGCACGCGCAAAGGCACGGTGATGAAGCTGGAACACGTGGTGGACGAGGCGGTGACGCGCGCGGCCGCGATCATTGAGGAACGCGGCGATGCCATCCAGACCGACGACCCCGCCGCGCTCGCCGAGATGATGGGGAGCGGCGCGCTCGTGTACGGCATTCTCTCGCAGAACCGCAAGATGGACATCGTCTTCGATTGGGACAAGTTCCTGACGTTCGAGGGCAACAGCGCACCGTACCTGCAGTACACCCACGCCCGCGCAAGCTCCGTGCTGCGCAAGGCGGAGTCGGAGGGCACAGCGGACGTGCCGTCGGCGATGCTCGCGCCCAGCGACCGCGCATTGGTGTCGATGCTGCTGCAATTCCCCGTTGCACTCAATGCGGCCCGCTCCGAGCATTTGCCGCATAAGCTTGCGCATTATCTCTATGAGTTGTGCCAGCACTTCAACGCGTTCTACAACGCGTCGCCCATCCTCAAGGCGACGTCGACCGAGCGCGACCTGCGCCTCGGGCTCACGTCACTTACCGCCACCGTTCTTCGCGTCGGAGCCGAGCTTCTGACGCTGCGTGTTCCCGATCGCATGTAGTTCTTTTTCCTTTGCCCCTTTTTCCCCTCCCTGTCATGTCTCGCACGTTCCGCCGCTCCCGTTCCGCCGTCGTGTCCGTCCGACCGATGGTCGCGTTCCTCCTGATTGCCTGCTTCGGCATTCTCTTCGCGGGGTGCGCGAGTCAGCCGCAGGAGCCCGAGGACGTGGTGTTTACGCAAGACGAGCTCGAACGAGCGCGCGAACTTGCGCAGCAGGTGTCGTCTTCGTCGGCGGGGTCGGGGATCACCGTGCCGGCGCTCGCCATGGGTACGGGAACGGGGCTGCCTTCCGTTGATTTGAGCCAGGTGCCGACGTTCAATGCCATCCGCACGGCGGGCTCCCTCAAGCAGAGCCAATACCGCGTGTCGTTCGACTTCGTGAACATCCGCAGCGAACCGCGCGTCACGGGCTCGACCCTCGGCCGCAAGGAGCGCGGAGAACTCTTTGACGTCGTGGAATTCGTCGATTCTTCCTGGGCGAAGGTGCGCCTCGACGGCGATGCCATGGGGTACGTTTCGGCCCAGTATCTCGCGCGCGTCGTGCCGGAGGAGAAGCTCGCCGAAGAGAAGAAGCAGTTTGAAGGCATGTACTTCGTCGATTTCCAGTTCCTCAACGTCCGCGCGCAGCCCGACCAGAAGAGCGAGAAGCTCGGCGAGCTGCAGTCGCAATCTATCGTGCGGCCGCTGGCCATCGAGAACGGCTGGGCGCGCGTGCCGTTCAACGGCCGCGACGGCTACGTGTCGTCCGAATATCTCGAGCCTTTCCTGCCCACGATTCTGGTGCGCCAGGAGCGCTTTGAGCTGCCGATGCTGATGTACAACGTCGCCGACGCCGACGTGCTCGACGCGCTCGTCCGCCACACCGCCCGGCTGCGCGAAGAGAAGATGAAAGTGATGACGCTGCGCGAAGTGGCCGACACGCTCCAGAAGCAAGAACAGCGCGACGTCCGCCTGGACCCCAAGAGCGTTGTGGTCGGCGTGACGGGTCTGACGCCCGAGAACGCGGCGTCGGTCACCACTGCCCTGCAGCGCAACGGCATCCACGCCACGGTCTTCCTGCAAACGAAGGACATCGGCATCACGGGGATCACCGAAAAGCAGCTGCTCACGCTCATCGCCGGGGGCCAGGACGTGGAGTCGGCCGGCCACACGGGCGACGATCTGCGATCGCTGACCGACGCGCAGGTGCAGCTGGAGCTGGTCCAAAGCCGCAAGATCATCGAGGACGTCACCAAGCGCCCCGTGCTCGCCATGCTCTACCCCATGGGTGGCACGAACGACCGCGTGATGCAGATGGCTGCCGATGCGGGCTACCTCTTCGGGATCACGTCGATGCAGGACCGCGTCTTCACGCGTGACCAATTGCTGCGGCTGCCGAGCATGACCATCGCGCCGCTGCAAACTGGCGACGACCTGATGAAGCTCGTGCGCGGGTCGTGATCAGTTGAGCTTCAGCGTTTCGCGCAGTTGTTGCATCACGCCTTCGGACTGCTGCCCGGCGTACGCCGCTGCGGATTTGGCCGCCTGGTCGGCTACCTGCTTCATGATGTCGTCGCCGTATTCGTAGAAGTACCAGCCGGAGAAGACGACGAAGCCGATGGAGATCACGCTCTTGAGGAACGAGCCGACGATGTGCAGCCGTTCGCGACGTTCCCTGCGCTTGAGGATGAGGCGGATCTCATCGATGCGTTCGAGCAGCATGTCGAAATTCTGCGGATCTTTCCCTGCGGAGAAGATGCTGCTGGTTTGGGCAACAACTGGTTCGGCGGAGGCATCGTCTTTGGTGCGCTTCATTACCGCATCGTACCACACCGCGGTGCTAGAACCCGCGACGCCACTTGCGGACCGTTTCGATTGCCCGTGTGATGGCGTATGACGGTGACAGGGGAATGTCGCGGCAGTGCGTGAGGTTGCAGAGCGCGCCGCCGAAGCCGGTCTTGAAGAGCGTCACGCCCGCAAAGGGGTGTTTGGGGTTCACGGGCCGGGGTGATCCTTCGCCGTCGGCCGCCACGGGCGCGATGCCCCAGAAGCTGTAGACGCGGTCGCCGCGCTTGAGCGCGTCGCGGATGGCCGTCCATTGCAGGATGTAGCTCGCGGGGAGCTTGGCGTGCGCCGAGCTGCTGGCGCCGTGGTGGTAGCTCGTTTCGCCGAACGCGTGCATGTGGACCGCCGCCGCGATCACTTGCCCCTCGAAGCGCGCGAGGTAGAGGGAGCATTCGCCGCGCGGGGCGAAGCGCGCGACTTGCGAGCGGAAGAAGGCGTTGGTGTAGGGGGTGAAGCCGTGGCGCTTGCGCGTTTCGTCGTGCAGGCGGATGAATTCGCCGAGGTCGGCGACGGGGTTTTCGGAGGCGGCAACCGTGATGCCGTCGCGCTCCGCACGCCGCACGAGGTTGCGCGTGGTTTTGCGCATGTCGGCGAGGAGCTCTTCTTCGGTGCGCGCCGCGCCGCCGCCGTGCGTCCAGGGGTCGGGGGCTTGCAGCGGCAGGTACCAGATGTGCTCCGCCAGGAGATGCAGCGGCGAGGTTCGGCCGGGCAGCGCGCGTTCGTCCTGCGGGCGAAACGGGCTGTAGCGAACGAACGTGCAGCCGCTCCGCCGCGCTTCGTCGCAGAGCGCCGCCAGCAGCTCGTCGCCTGTGGTGGGCGGGGCATCCTCGGCGATGATCGGTCCGTAGGGAACGGCGATGTGCTTGCCGCGTCTGGCGGGCACGATGTGCCCGAAGCAGATGCCCACGATGCGTTCGTCGACGCACGCTTCAATCCGCACGGGCGTCTGGCCGATGTCGGCGTACACATCGCCCATCGTCCAGCTCTGGAGGAACGGGCGGAAGCGCTGCTGCGCAAGGAAGGTATCCCATGCGCGCGCATCGGTGGCGGGGCGAACGGTGAGCGTCATTGGTGCAGGAGCGGGGAGAGGCGTCGCAGCAGGGTTAGCGCCTGTGCTTCGGAGGTGCCCGGGTGCGTGGGGAGGCAGAGGATTCGGGTACAGGCCTGTTCGGCGCACAGGTCGGAGCCGGGAGCATAGCCCGCGGCCGCGGCGTTGGCATCTTCCGGGCAGACGACGCAGCCCGTCCACCCGTCCTGCAGGTGGATGTTCTGTGCTTTGAGCGCGCGGCGCACGGCGTCGGCGTCGCGTACGAAGAGCGGAAATTTCTGTAGCGGCAGGTCGGGCGTCACCCCGTCGAGGGGCTTCCAGTCGGCATCTTTACAGGCCTGGAGATATTGGCGCGTGCGGGCGCGGCGATGATCGTTGATGGTATCAAGGCGGCGTAGTTGCGCGAGCGCGAGTGCCGCGCAGGCGCCGGGCAGGGCGTGCTGGGTTGGGGGCATGGAACCGTCTTTTTCGGACCGCGTCACGATGGGCACCAGCAGGCGCAGCGAACGTGCAGCCGCAAGCAGCGCCTTGCCGACGCCGATGCCGTAGAGCGGGCGGGCGAGGGAATACAGCAGCGGGTAGAGCAGTAGGCGTTTGACCGTTAGGAGCGGAAGGTGCGTCGCCGCCTCTTCGCGCCGCCGCAGACGCTCGGCAAGCGCCGCATCGCGCGTGAGGATGGCACCTCCGGTGACGCCGGAGAGCGCTTTGTCGCGTCCGAAGCTGAACATGACGGCGTCGGCGTGTCGGCCGATGGCCGCGGGCCCCCGCGCATCGGGGAAGACGTGCGCGCAGTCTTCGATGAGAAGCAGCTTGTGTGCGTCGCAGACGGCCCTGAGGCGCTCGGTATCTGCGGGGATGCCGAAGGTGTGCTGGCAGATCACCGCGCGTGTCCTGGGGGTGATGCTGCGCGCGACGGCATCGGGGTCGAGGGCGAGCGTGGCGGGGTCGATATCGACGTAGACGCAGGTGCCGCCGGCGGCGTGGACGGCGTTGGGGACGACGATGCAGGTGTAGCCTTGCACGATCACTTCATCATCCTGTGCCAGGGGGAGCGCTTGCAGCAGGGCACAGAGTGCCTCGCGCCCCGTGGCGAAGCAGGCCGCGCGCATGCCGAGCGCCGCTTCCAGTGCGGTTCGCAGGGCATCGACGTCCTTCCTGCCGTTCCACCGCCAGGGTTGAAAGAGCAGGCTCAGCGCCTCGCGGCATTGCCGTGGGTCTGCGAGCGGGCCGAAGGTGTGGTGGATCGGCAGCAGGGGCATGGCTTAGTGCGATGCGGGCAGCAAGGCGCGCAGCACGGAAGGCGGCATGCGGCCGACGCACAGCAGCAGCGTGCCGGGGGCGATGCGCGATGCCTCCGGGCGCAGGCGTTCAGCGGGGAGTTCCGCTCCCTGGGCGAAGGCGTCTTTCCCGGCGTCCGTCGTAAAGACGATGCGTTGGAACACGCCGCGGGCGGCGGTTCCCAGTTCCCCAAGGATTGCGTCGTGGTCACTGCCGAGCTCCATGACGCCGCTCGTCAGCAAGACTTTCGTCGCCTCGCCGCGGCCTTTGGCCCAGGCAATTGCTGCGCGGAAGCTCTCGGGCGAGGAGTTGTAGGTGTCGTCGAGCACGAGGCAACCCGCTTCTCCGCGCACGGCGAAGGTATTGGCGACAGGGTGGAAGGTGCGGAGGCGGACGGCACAGTCTGCGAGGGTGATGCCGAGCTTGCGGGCGATGGCGAGAGCCAGAAGCGCGTTGCTGACGTTATGCTCGCCGCGGAGGGGGATCGAGAAGTCGATGCCTTCGACGGTGAACGCGAGGCCGTGGTCGGTATCGCGGATGCGCTCCGCGCGCAGCTCGGCCGTCGCAGTGCTGCCGACGGTCATGACCGGGCAGCGGGCGGATTTCCTGAGCGTTGGCAGCGCGCCGTCATCGGCTAGGAGGGCCGCGAAGCCTTCCTTCGGCAGGAAGTGGATGAGTTCGGCGTTGGCCGAACGGATGGCGTCGGCGGAGCCGAAGAGGCCCAGGTGGTCGCGCCCGAGCGTGGTGATGAGGCCCATGCTCGGATGGACGATGTGGCACAGGCGCGCGATTTCGCCTTGGCGGTAGGCGCCCATTTCGACGATGAGGATGGGCGGCGGCGCGCCGCCGTGGAGCGTGGCGAGGAGCCACTGCGCTACGCCGAGTTCGCTGTTCACATGGGCGGGCGTCGCCGCCGAGCCCAAGGGTTTGAGCAGGCATTGGAGCAGCTCTTTCGTCGTCGTCTTGCCGACGCTGCCCGCAACGCCGATGACCGTCATGGCGTGGTGCAGGCGGGCGAACTCTGCGCGTCGCATGATGCGGCGCTTGAGGATGGTATCGATGGGAAGGAACAGGACGAGGCCGAGGAGCGCGACGAGCGGCTGCAGCAGCGCGACGAGCAGCAGGCTCCTGCCGGAAGGGTCGGCGACGATGGCCAGGCCGCCCGCAACTGCAATCAGTAGGCTGGAGAGCTTGGCGATGATGATGGCTTTGCGTGTCCACACCGGGTGGGCCAAGCGCTTGCGCGCGAGGAGCAGAGGGCCGGAGGCGGCGAGCGCAAAGAGCCCCACCAGCACGCCGGCTTTCGGCAGCGCGATGCTTGCTACGAGTGCGGCCGCGACGATGGTGGGCCGCAGGACGCCGAAGACCGGGCGCAGCCAACCTTCGCGCTGCAAGTGCACGCGCAAGCGGTCCCAGCGCCATTCCTTGAGTTGCAAGAGATGCAGCGAGGCCAGGAGCCCGGGCAATGCCGCGAGGAGCGCGAGACCGGCAGCAAGCAGAGGGACGGGCAGCATCATGCGGGCAGGTGGGAACGGATCACGGCGGCGATGGCGGCGGCGCGGTCGCGGTGGACTCCGTGGCGCACGCCCTCATATACCTGCAGGCGGCTGCCGCGGATCGCCGCGTGCATCATCCTCCCGTCGGCGAGCGGCGTCATGCGATCATCGCTTCCCCAGAAGATGTCGGTGGGCAGCGTGATCTGCGCAAGCAGCGGGCGCAGATCCTCGCGCGTCACGGCGATGAGCGTTTGCTGCATTACGGGGCTCGCGCGTTCGTAGTCGTGCACGCGAACGAGCTTGTAGAGGAGGGAGCGGCCCAGCGGCTGGAGTTGCCGCAGGCCGGGGATCATCAGGAAAAACTTGCCTGCTTTTGCCAGAAGCAGCCCCGCGATGCGTTTCCAGTGGCGCGCATGGCGGATGCCCGCTGCGGCGCACAGGAAGAGACGCTCCATCGGTAGCGTGCCGCGCACGGCAAGCTTGATGGCGATACGCCCGCCGTGGGAATGCCCCAAGATCCAGAGGGGCTCCTCGCACCGATGCTTGGCGAGCCACGCTTCGACCCAATCGGCGTAATCATCGACCGTCCAAGCATGCGACGGCTCGGGCTCCGCGCCGAACCCCGGCAGGTCGGGGATGAGGAGAGTCAGGCCGGTTCCTTTGAGCTCCTGGGCCAATTCCGTGAAGGATTCCTTGGATCCTCCCCATCCGTGCAGGAGCAGCAGCGTGCCGGGCATGGCGGCAGTATACCCGTTCTTGCCCCCGTGCCGCTTGGCATGCATACTTTCGCGGTCGATACGCCTTGCGTGTCACGGTAGCTCAGTTGGTAGAGCACGGGACTCATAAGCCCGGGGTCGCCGGTTCAATCCCGGCCCGTGACACCAATTTCTCCTTCCTCCATGTCATGGTAGCTCAGTTGGCCGCCGAGCTTTGAGCGAGGCGCGAAGAGCAACAACCTGCGGTGCAGCCGCCCGGGACTCATAAGCCCGGGGTCGCCGGTTCAACCTGTCCGGCGTAGCTCACAAGCGAAGTCGGATCCCGGCCCGTGACACCATTCTTGTTCTTCTCCGCTGCGCGGTGCACACTGCGTCTGTTTTCTGTTCCGTTCTTCACCCCTCTCCCATGCGCACCACTCGTGTTCTCGGTCTCGCCGCACTGTTGCTGAGCGTCAGCGCCTGCATGTCTTCGGGGCCGCAGCAGAAAGTCGCTTCAGCTGATGGCCAGATCAAGGTGGAGGTTCGCTGGGATTTCAAGCCGGAAGCAACGGCGACCGACGTCGACGCGCCCAAGACGCATGCGTGGCTTGTCGTCGCTGCGATGGGGGATGAGCAGTGGCTCGATCTCGGAGCATTCGTCGGCGACAGCTTCACGGTGCCCGCCAAGGCCGACGGCATTGAACAGGCGCTGACATCCGCGAGTATCTGGTGGGCTGGCGGCGGCGACGAACTGGTCGTGCAGCCGTCCAACTCTGGCGAACTCATCGTGTCGCACCGCACCGTCGATGAAGAGGCGGGCTTCGGCGAGCTTGTGGAAGTCGCCCGCGTCCCTGTGCCGTCCGATTCGGTGATCGTCGTCGAGCAGTAAGCGGCGTGGTATCATCGGTGCATGGAGGCCATTCTCTCCGTGCTCTGGGGTATCAAGACGCATGCGATTTTCGACGTCTGGAGTATTGAGCACGTGCTCAGCGGCATTTCCGTGGGGTGCGCCGTCCGCAAGCGTCATCACAACGTCTTCAAGCGGTTCTTCGGCGAGGGGCATACCTGCCATTCCTGGCATTTCGATCTCACTGGCGTGTTGTTTTTGGCGTATATCTGGGAAGCGTTCGAGCACTACCTCGAAACGGGCCTTGGTGGTGGCGTCGTGGAGTATTGGTTCCAGGGCGTGGAGTTCTGGCCGAACCGGCTCATCGCCGATCCGCTGATGCTGGTGCTGGGGTATGTCATCGCCAAGCGCTATCCGCAAGCGGTCACGCCTGCGCGCATCGCGTCGGCCGTGTGGCTACTGGTGCATGTGTTCGTCTTTCCACACAGCATGTATCTCCACGAGCTCTTCTAGCCGTCGCTAGAGGATTACGGAAGCCGTGAGCGAGAACGGTTGCGTGGGTTTGCGGAGCATGCGCGCAGTAGCGTCGCAGACGCGGTGCAGCTCGGGGTCGGGCTCCGCGAGGATCTGCCACGTCGCTCCAGGCGGAATCGCGGCGCAGGGGACGAGGTTCATCATGCTGCCAAGGCGGTTGATGTCGACTGCCGAGGGGTTCTGGAACACGAAGAGCATCTTGCGGTCGTTGGCGTGAGCGGTCTGGAGCAGCGCTTCGGCGTGGCCGGGCTGGTCGATGTCCCAGGTGTAGAGCACGCTCTGATCGTCGCGCCCGAAGAGGCCTTGGTAGTAGTACAAGCCCCAATCGAGGGTGGCGACGACGTAGCGTTTATGCACGTCCCCGGCGTTGAGCAGCGTGTGGATAAGCGCCTTGTCGACGCTGGCTTCGATGCGGACAGGTTGGCGCGCCATCGCTACGTAGAGCGATGCGTTGACGCCGAGAAACGCGATCCCTGCGACGAGGATGGCAGGCTGCAGGAGGCGCCGCGCAGCGGGCCACGCCAGACGCGCGTCGAGCGCGAGGCGCACCGCGCCGAAGAGGGAAAGCAGCAGGAACGGGTAGCTGAGAATCGCATGGTGCATGATGCCCGCGTCGAGCGTCCGCGCGATCATGAGGATGACGAGGAGGAAGAGCAGGTAGTGCAATGCCGGTTTGGCGAGCGCCTTCCAGGGCGCGCCGAGCGCGCGCAGCGCGACGAGCAATGCCGGAGGCGCGGCGTAGAGCAGGAGTGAGAAGCCGATGGAGAGCAGGCCGTGATCAGCGACCTCGAAGATGCGGTGCGAGGCGCTCAGCGGATGGAGCAGCGTGAGCACGGGCTTCGCGGTGAAGATGCCTCCGTGGAGCAGCAGGGTCGTGAGCGGCACGTATTCGCGCCAGAGGATCTCCAGGATGTACGGGTGCTCGGCGGAGTTCTGGGGGCTTGTGGACAGCAGGAGGACGCCGATGAGCAACGTGATGCCGGTCGCGCTGAGGAAAACCTGCCAGGCGAAGCGGCTGCGCGCGAGCGGCTGGTTGATGACGGCGCGGTGCTTCCACGCTTCGTAGAGGAACAGCAGGCCCAGGCTGGGCACGAGCCAGATGTACGAGAACTTGGTCCAGATGCCGAGGAAGACCAGGATCGTCGTGGCCGCCGCATAGCGCGCCTTGAGCGTGGCGCACCAGCGCGAGAACACCCGCGAGAGCAGGAGGATGCTTAAAATTTGGAACCCCACGGGGCCGGTATCCACCAGGTGCTGGAAGGCGAACGGAAAGAGCAGGAGCAGCGCCGCGAAGACTGTGCGCATGCGCATGTGGAAGATGCGCGAGAGCACCCATGCGTCGAGTGCCAGGAAGACGACGCCGAGCAAACGAGCGGCGAGCGGTGTGCGCCACAGCAGGAACACCGGCAGGAAGTAGAGCGCCGGGAAACTGCCGGAGTAGCCGTATGCGCGCAGCGGCACGATGATGCCGAGGTTGAGCAGATTGAGCGCCCACTGGTCGCAGCTGCCGGTGATGGCGTTGCCAGGGAACCAGTAACAGAGAATCGTGTCGTAGTGGATGAACTCATCCATGTTGTATGGCACAAACCAGCTGAAGATCGCCATGCCCACGACGGCTGCGACGGCGGTGAGGGCCGCCGGAACAAGGCGCTTGAGGGCGGAGAGTGGCATGGGTGTTTGTTGGTTTCCTCACAGTATAGCGGTTTTCCGGCTTCTGCGCCCCCGCGAAGAGTTGCAGAAATCCGTAGTTTATTCCCCTGTGCTATTCCCTCTCAGAGCTTGCGCGAGTGATTCACGATAACAGCGTTGCTGAGCGGCCCATTGGGAATGATGACGGCGCCTTTCTCTGCGTCCGTCTTGAGGATCGTCGTGAAAAGCTCGATCGTGTGCACGGTGCCCGTGTGCCCCTGCGCCTGGATGACATCGCCGACGCTGAACGGCTTGAAGAGGATGATGAGCACGCCGCCCGCAAGGTTGCTCAGGCTGCCTTGGAGCGAGAGGCCCACGGCCAAGCCCACGGCGCCGAGCAGCGCGATGAATGACGTCGTTTGCACGCCGACCATCGTCGCCACCGTGATGATGATGAGCGCCTTGAGCCCGATAGACACCATGCTTTCCAGGAAGCCCGCAAGCGAGCGGTCGACGTGACGCAGCTGCAATGCCTTGCTCGTGATGCGCTCGGCGACCGCCGTCAGGCGGAAGCCCACCCAGAGGGTAAGCAGCGCGAGGAAGGCCTGCGGCAGATACTGGAGGCACAGCGAGATCGCAAGGTTGATGGAGGCGGTGGCATCGAACTGCGGCATGGCAAAACAGGGGAGAGAGTGCTCGGAGTGTAGCAGTGGTCGATTAGCCTCTCCAGGTGAGGAACCCGACGTAGGCGATGTAGCAACCGAGCATGATGCTGCCATCAAGGCGCTCGATCACATGCCCTTGGCGCTGCCTCCAGAAGACGATGCGATGACGCAGATAGCCCGTATGCACCGCAAAAAAGAGAAGGATCGTCGCGCCGAGCGCAACCAGGAGGTCCGCATTCATCGACGCTTCGAAGCGCAGCGGGTGCAGCGCGGCGCTTAGGCCCAGAATCCAAAACACGTTGAAGATATTGCTTCCGACGATGTTGCCCACGGCAATATCGGCCTTCCCTTTGCGGGCGGCGACGATGGACGTGGTGAGTTCCGGGAGCGACGTCCCCACGGCCACGACGGTGAGCCCGATGAGCGCTTGCGACATACCGAGCAGCGTCGCAAGGTTCACGGCGCCTGTCACCGCGAGGCGGCCTCCGAGCACGAGCAGCAGCAGCCCGATGGCGATCATGCCGCAGGATTTCGAGAACTTCTCGGGGCGCTTGAGGGTTCCATCGTCATCCACGCGGTGCATGCCGAAGGTGTACCACAGGAAGATGAGGAAGAACCCGATGAGTGCCAGGCCGTCGCTGCGGCTCAATTCGGCGTAGGCATACCCGTCGACGATGTGGTCGTTGGCCATGAGAATCACCACGACGAGAGCCAGTAGGGAGAACGGGATTTCCTTCCAGACGGTCGACGTGCGCACGCTCAGCGGCGCGACGATGGCGGTAATGCCCAGGATCAGCAGGATGTTGCTGATGTTGCTGCCGACGATGTTGCCGATGGCGATGTCGTTGGCGCCCGAGAATCCCGCGTACATATTGACGGTGAGCTCGGGGAGGGAGGTGCCAAACGCGAGCACGGTGAGCCCGATGGCCAACTCCGAAATGCCGAGCCTCCGCGCAACATTGCTTCCCCCGTCCACAAGCCAATCCGCGCCGCAGACGAGCAGAATGAGTCCTCCGAGC
Organism: uncultured Candidatus Peribacteria bacterium; assembly: GCA_964488165.1. Taxonomy (GTDB): domain Bacteria; phylum Patescibacteriota; class Gracilibacteria; order Peribacterales; family Peribacteraceae; genus VMFU01. Next base: position 36,810 of record CAZATU010000002.1, on the reverse strand, counting down.
AGGATAGTGATGGACAACAGCATGGGTGTTTTTTGCCAGTATATCACACTTGTCGTCCTGAGGCGATTGCGTACCATGCACGGGCATGACGACCGCTGACACCACGGCATCACCCCCTCCCGCAGACGGCGCGTTGGAGCTCGAGCGCTTGCGTTCAGAGCTTGCCGCAGCCCTTGAGGAAACCGCCAAATATCGCGAGCTTGCCGCCCGTGCCCAGGCCGACGTGCAGAACGCGCGAGGCCGCATGGAGCGCGAGGCCGCCGATGCCCGGGCGTACGCCTCCGAGGCGGTGTTGCGCGCGCTCTTGCCCACGATCGACAGCTTCCAGCGGGCCGCCCAGCACCTCCCCGAGGCGCTTAGCAAGGATGAATGGGTCAAGGGCATGCTGGCCACCGAGCAGCAGATGCTGACGGTGTTCGAAGGCATGGGCCTGCGGCGCATGGCGTCCGTCGGGCAGACCGTCGATCCTCTGCGCCACGACGTGCTGATGACCGGCCCCGGCGCGGCGGATACGGTGACTGAGGTTTTCGAAGAAGGATACGAGCTGCACGGCCGCATCCTCCGGCCGGCCAAGGTGAAGGCGGGGGACGGGAGCGCGGCTTAAGCGCCGAGCGCGCGAACGCACCGTTGGAACACGTCACCTTTTTCCTCGAAATTCTTGAACATGTTGTAGCTGGGCGAGGCCGTGGAGAGCAGGCAGATGGCTCCGGGTTTGGTGCGCTCGGCCGCGATGCGCACGGCGTCGTCCATGGTCGGCGCGTCGATCATGGCGATCTCGCGGCGGCCGGCGCGGGTAATGGCGTCGCGGATGCGCGGCCCGGTGCCGGGGAAGAGGATGGCCGTGCGTACCATGGCATGGGTGACGAGCTCCTCGGCAAGCAGCGCGAAGTCGAGGCCGCGGTCCTGGCCCCCGAGGATTATCGTATCCACGCGGTCTCCCAGCGCCTGCAAGGCCGCCACTGCCGATTCGGGCGTGGTGGAAATGGCGTCGTCGACCCAGTCGATGCCGGCGAACCGCCCCACCATCTGCAGGCGGTGCGGCAGCCCGTGGAACGCGCGGATCGTTGCAACGGCCTGGCTTTCCGTCACCCCGAAGGCTTCGGCAGCCAGGAACGCCGCGGCGATGTTGCTCAGGTTGTGGCCGCCGATGAGATGCGTGTCTTCCAGGCGTACCGGGGCGTCCTCCGGGCCGAAGGGGATCTTGCGGCCTTCTCCTTCCTGTGCGATGCGTACCGCCCCCGGCGATGCGGCGCAGAAGAAGATCATGTCGTCGTGCCGCTGGAACCGTGCGATGCGGCACTTCGCATCGAGGTATGCTTCCATACTGCCGTGGTAGTCGAGGTGCTCGGGGAAGAACGACGTTACGATTGCGGCGTGCGGGCTTTGCTCGAGATCCTGCAGTTGGTAACTGCTCAATTCATGAACAAAAATTGTGTTCTTATCGGCGCGCTCCAGATCGAGCAAGGCGGGGCGCCCGATGTTGCCCACAAGCCGCGCGTCGCGCTTGGCATCCCGGAGCATCGCAGCAAGCAGGGAGCTGGTTGTGCTCTTGCCCTTCGTCCCCGTGACGCCGATGACCGTCGCGCCGCAGGCGGCGGCTTCGGCGAAGAAGATACGCGTGGCCGTCGTGGTGCGCGCGCTGACGTCGCGCAGCTGCGACTGCGGCGGAATGCCCGGCGACTTCACCAGCACGTCAAAGCGTTGCAGGTCGCCGAGCCAGCGGTCGCCCGTTTGTACTGAGATGCCTGCCGCTTGCGGGTCCTCGGCGATGGCGGGGTTGCGGTCGGCGATGGTGATGTGGGCTGTCGGTGCCTGCACCCGCAGGGCGGTGAGCGTCGCCCGGCCTTCTTTGCCGAAGCCGATCAGGCAGATGTTCTTGCCGTTGCATTCAGCGAGCCGCATGCGTCGGCGGGGGAGCGAGGTCGACGTCCGGCCGCAGTAGATCCTCGGGGAGCACTAAGGAGAAATCGGGCGGAATCGCATGGTCGGTCGTCGGCGTAAGTACGCCGCGCAGCAGTGCTTCGGGCGATGCAATAAAGGGGAGCTTTTCGGTGACGAACATCTGCATGGCGGGGGTCTCGGCGGCGTCGCCCCGCGCGCGGATGAGCAGGAACGCGCAGGCGGTCTCCTCCGGCGTGCCGACGCATTCAAACGGCTTCATACCCTCGATGCCCAGTAGCTGCCGGTACAGCGGCAGCAGGGACGCATCGGCAAAGAGATTCCCACCCACCATGTCGATGACCTGGGGCAGCGGCAGGAAGGCGCTGAACATGGCAAACGAGAAGGCGCACTTCGGGCACGCGCGGCACCAGCGTTCCTTGGGGTGGCGCTTGAGGATCGTCCAATTGGCGTTGCAGCTCGTGGAGCAGGCTGCGTACTCCGGCACCTGCGAAAACGCGCGGGCGATGGCCAGCTCGCTCACGGGGCGCAGCAAGCTGAACACGGGCACGTCGGTGGTGAGCGAACGGCGCATCTCCTCCTGGAAGAGCCGTTCGAAGGCCAGGCTCTTGCTCCACTGATGGTTGATTTCCATGCCGTGGAACAGCACGGAGCCCGTTTCGGCGCTGCGCTCATTGCTGAAGGCCACGGCCCGGTGCCCGTAGAGCAGGGCCACAATAAGGCTTAGGGCATGGAGGTACGCCGTGATCGGCACATGGCCGTTGAGTGCCCCCTGCGCGTTGAGCTCAAACAGCGTCGGGGAGAGCTCGCGCTCGACAGTGATCAGGGGCAGGCCGGCGATTTTTGCGGTTTGGGCGATGAGCGGATGGCCGCCGACGCGCAGCAGCGTGACGGGGATTTCGGAGCGTTTGAGGAGCTCGAGCGTGACGATGGAATCCTTGCCCCCGCCGATGGGGACGAGAACGGTCGGGCTGTCGGTGTGATGCACGATGGCTTCCACGGGCGTTGTCGTCGTGATGGGGAAACGGAGCTTCTCGCGGAAATCAATCGCATTCTTGAAGAAGAATTCCCCCAGGCCGTTTTGGTAGACGGCGGTGAGGAAGGTCGCTCGCTCCGCATCGATGGCACCGCGGACATGGATTTGCGGTGGCATGCAGGTTTTCCAGTAGCTTACCCCGCCGATGTGATGGAGCAGCGCCAGGGCCCTGTCGAGCAATTCGCGGTCGACAAAGCGCGATCGCAGCCCGGCGCGCGGTAGATGGAGCGTTTCGGTGAAGTGCACCTCGCCGTCGAGGCTGTAAAGCAGCTGAATGGTCGGCCCTTTTGGGTCAAAACGATAACTCTCGAAGATGAAGCTTTGGTACTGGCGCATGGGAGCGAGGCGATTGTACTCCGGGGGAGTCGCATTCGCAGCGCGAACGTTCTACAATCCCGCCCGAGCCGAAGTGGCGGAATGGTAGACGCGCACGACTCAAAATCGTGTACCGCAAGGTGTGAGGGTTCGAGTCCCTCCTTCGGCACCACCCTTATTCCTTCTCGATCCTGTCTACGAAGGCGCCGAGCCGGGCGAGCAGGTCGATGCGGATGGGGTCCGGCTTCGTCCACTCAATGCAGCCCTTGCCCTTGGTTTCTTCCTCGCAGGAGAAGCCGGCCATGAACAGGGCTCCTTCGAAGTCCTCGGCGGGAGCGGCGTTCAGCGTGAAGTGCACGGGTTCAACATACTCGTCGCCGTGCACCGCTGGCAGTTCGCGCACGCGGCGTAGCCCGCAGCTCCAGGCCGTGAGGAATTGCCCCGTGACGGGGAGATGCGCGAAGCGGTCTTTCACGGGGAAGGCGGCCGTGCCGTCGTCGTTGACCACGGCGGGGGTCGTGCAGAGGCGGGTGGCCTCGGGATTCTCGGGGATGTAGGGCGTGCCCTCGGGCACCTCAACATCGGCGTCGTCCTGTGCGACGAGGTTGCCTTCGAGGTAGGGGCGCGCCGCGCGCGATGACGCGGGCTTGCGGACGGGTACCGCTTCGCTGAAGCCACCACCGCTGACGCGCATGGAGGGGGCGGGGGTTTTAGCTTCTTCGCGCTGCTGCACGGAGCACGCGGAGAGCGACAGGAAGGCCAGGAACAAGGCTGTGCGGTAGTGCATGAGGTCAATCATACTCTACTCGGATCTTGCCTGGCGAGGGCCATTTTGCACCTTGCCCGCAGCTGCCGTGCTAGCCTTGCGGCCATGCGCATCGCATCGCTGTCGCCCGCCGCCACCGAGATTCTTTTTGCGCTGGGGTTGGGGAAGGACATCGTATGCCGCGATCAATTTAGCCTCTTTCCTGACGCCGTCAGGGCTATTGCGCATGTGCGCGGCCATATCGACATCGCGCCCGAGGACATCGCGCCATTTGCTCCGGACGTCGTACTCACCGGCACGTCGATTCAAGAAGGCGTTGCGCATCGTTTGCGGAGCGCCGGGATGAGCGTCGTCCATCTCGATCCGCGCACGCTGCCCGCCGTTACGGAATCCTTTGAGCACCTGGGGGCGGTGTTTGGCCGCGAGCAGGAGGCCGCTGCACTTGCGCTGCGGTTCCGTCAGGAATGCAACGATGTCCGCCGGAAGGCGGCGCTCTTGCCGCGGCGCCCGCGCGTGTATATCGAAGAGTGGCACGACCCGCCGATGGCGTCGGGGAATTGGGTGAGCGAACTGGTACGCATCGCCGGGGGCGAGCCGTTTCCGATCCGCCCTGGAGAGCTCAGCCGCAGCGTGACGCTCGCGGAGGTGCAGGCCTTCGGCCCGGAGCTCATCGTTATCAGCTGGTGCGGCGCGGGGGCGCTGGCCGACAAGGAGCTCTTGCTGCGCCGTGCCGGATGGGACGGGCTGCAGGCCGTGCGGGAGGGGCGGGTGCGGGTGATCGACGACAGCTTCTTCAACCGCCCCGGCCCCAGGCTCACCGAGGGCGTGCGCCGCCTCTATGGCTGGTTGTTTGAGCTCCTGCACTAGTCGCTGCGAGCCGCTTTCTTGAGTGTGCGCAGGTAGGCGTTTGCGCGTTGCAGGTATTGAGCGTGTGCGGTTTCCGTGGGCGGGCCTTCCACGTAGCGGTCCAGCAGCCCCGGCCAGCGGGTGAGCAGGGCGCTGCTTGCCGCATGCCCCGCGATGTCCTCGCGTCGCAGCACGACCATGTCGTTGCCATCCATCGTGACGCAGAGGCGGGGGAAGGAGACCAGCACGTGTTCCCCGCTGTCGTCGGCCAGCGCCAGGCCGTAGCAGGCGTAGCGCGGAGACGGCAGCTTGGCTCCCGTCCCGGGGGCGAGGCGTTCGAGCGTCGTGCAGAGCGTTGCGGTATCGAGCGAGAACACCCACATGCGTGCCCTGGGCGCATGGGAAGTGCCCAGGACGTGCGCGTCCTCTTTGCGGATGGCGAGCACGGTTCCGCGTTCGTCGGCGAGCCGCAGCTCGGTCGCGGTCCAGGTGCATGCGGGCGGCGGTGCTTTGGGCGCTGCGGGTGCAACGGCGGCGACGGGGGCGTCGATGCCGGCGGGAGGCGCGTGACGCTCTTCCGCCGGGCGCAGGGCAACGAGCGCGGCTATTCCTGCCACGACCGCTCCACCGATCCAGGCGATCATGCGCCGTCGATCGCGTTCGTGGCTGCTTGGCATGCCGTTTGCATCCGGCGTGATGCGCGCGAATCTTCCTCCTGCCGCGCTGCGTAAACGGTGCGCGCACTCCCGAGCTGTCGGGCGGGGGTGCTGCCGCGTGGGCCAGCGCAATGCATCGACGAGTACGGCTTCGAGCGCCGGGAAGCGGCGAGTGCCGTCGATCATCGCCCGCCTCCCGCCCACATGCCACTGCATCCACGCGTCGATCACATCGGCGTCGACGTCGCCTCGTCGCATATTCTCGCGCAGCTGCAGCAGCTCCCACCATTGGTCGCGCGTGAAGAGCGGGAAGCCTGCGTGCCACTCGAAGACCGTGGCTGCCCAGCCGTACACATCCGACGCCGCGTCCCGTTCCTGTGCGCAGCCCACCGTGCGCGGGTCCAGGAACCCGTGCGTGCCGAGGGTGCAACCGTCGACGGTCATGCGCGTCATGGCGGTTGCATCGCGGCGCGCCAGCCCGAAGTCCACCAGCCACGGTTGCATCTCTCCGCCGCGCCCCGGTACCTGCCCTATGAGAATGTTGTCCGGTTTGACGTCGCTGTGGACGATACCCTCGTCGTGCAGCGTCGCGAGGGTTTCGGCGAGGCTTCCGGCAAGACGCAGTAATACGCTCTGCGCGAGCGGCATGCTCTGCGTGTGGTGCGCCAAGGCTCTCCCTGTCGGCCCGGTAACGCGCTCCCAGACCGCGTAGGGTCCGGCGGCATCGACGCCGCTGAGCAGCAGCCGCGGAACACCCTCGATCTCGACGCCCGTGAGCAGGCTCGCTTCGTTGCGCAGCCGCTCCCTCCGCGCATGATCGGCCTCATCTCCCAGCATCCGTGCGCGCTTCACGACGGCCGTTTCCGTGCAGCCGTCGATTGCCGCTTCCCAGACATCGCCGAAGCCGCCGCCTCCCAATTTGCGCAGTAGGCGGATAGAGCGCCCGCCGGGTAGGTCGATGGACGGGGCATCTTCGGGGAGGTAGAGGCCGGTGGTGGCGGGGTGTTCCATAGCGCCCCAGTGCATCATGCTGAGGCCGCCTCGCGGGAAATCCGGGTGCGCCGCCTTTCGCGTGCGCGCCGCTTTTGCCTTGATGATGAGCTTCCCGTCGTTCCCGGGCGGTTCGGAACAGCGGATCGCGGATGCGTCTTGTGCTGGCGCGGCGACGGTAGCACGATGACTGGCAATTCCCCCGCATCCGCCTATGACAAAACCCATTGCCAGCACTCCGTACGAGCGTTTCCGCAGGACGCTTGCCGCCACGATGGACCGCCTTGCGCTCAGCGACGACGAGCGCGGCACATTCCTGGAACCGCAGCATGTGCTGGAGAAGACGGTGACGGTGCGCCGCGATGACGGTTCCACAGTCGAATTTCCGGCGTTCCGCGTGCAGTTCAACAACGCCCGCGGCCCGTACAAAGGCGGCATCCGCTTCCACGAGGCGGCGGACCTCGACGAAGTGAAAGCACTTGCCGCGCTCATGGCCATCAAGACCGCCGTGGTCGGCATTCCCTTCGGCGGCGCCAAGGGCGGCGTGCAATGCAACCCCAAGCAACTCTCGCGGCGCGAAGTGCAGGAGCTTTCCCGCGCGTATGTCCGCGCGTTCGCCGACCATTTAGGCGCCGATATCGATTGCCCTGCGCCGGACGTGAACACCAATCCCGACATCATGGCGTGGATGCGCGACGAATACGAGAAGATCACCAATGCCTATGCTCCCGCGATGATCACCGGCAAGCCCCTCTCGTACGGCGGTTCGCTTGGCCGCGACACGGCCACCGCCCGCGGCGGGTTCTTTGTGCTGCAGGACTTGCTCGACCGCGACGGCCTCGACCCCCAGGATTTGCGTGTGGCGATTCAGGGTTTCGGAAATGCCGGAGCCACCATGGCGCATTTCCTCCATGGCGCGGGCTTCACGGTGGTTGCCGTGTCGGATTCGCACGGCGGCATCTACAGCGCCGACGGCATCGACCCGGTGCGTATTGAGAAGTACAAGCGCAAGACCGGCACGGTGACCGGCGAATACTGCAAGGGGTCGGTGTGCGACACGGCGAAAATGAAGCTCGATCGCGTCGAACAGGTGACGAACGCGCAATTACTGGAGGTGCCCTGCGACGTGCTCGTGCCCGCCGCGCTCGACAACGTGATCACGCTGTCCAATGCGGCGAAGATCCAAGCGAAGTATGTTCTGGAGCTGGCCAACGGCCCAACGACGCCCGAAGCCGATGCGGTGCTGCGCGAGCGCAATGTGCTCGTCATCCCCGACGTACTGGCCAACGCGGGCGGCGTGACGGCCAGCTACTTCGAGTGGGTGCAGGGGCGCAGCGGCGAGCAATGGACGGAGGACCGTGTCGATCAGGAACTCAAGCGCATCATGCTCAACGCGTACAAGGCTGTGCGCCGCGAAGCCAATCGCGAGGGCATCACCCTGCGCGAAGCCGCGTTCAATATCGGCATCAAGCGCATGGTTGAATCCATGCGGGTTCGCGGCTGGTGCTAGGTATGTCAGCCCAGCTTGCCTTGAGCCCAACGCCCGCGGCCTTTAGGCTGGAGCCGATGTACGACGTTGCTGTCATCGGCCTCGGCTGCGCGGGCTACACGGCGGCGATCTACGCCGCGCGCTACAAGCTGTCGACAATGCTGATCGGCGCGGAGGAGGGTGGCCTCGGCAATACCGCAGCCGAAGTGGGCAACTGGCCCGGCGAAATCGAGATCAAAGGCCCCGAGCTCATGGAGAAGTTCAAGCGCCATGCGCTGAGCTTTGAGAACGTGATGCAGAAAATCGCCCGCATCGACACGGCCGAGCGCATCGACGGCGGTTTCAAGCTGACCCTCGATGACGGCTGCTCGGTGGAGGCGAAGACGGTGATCATCGCCACCGGTTCAAGCAAGCGGCATCTCGGCGTCCCTGGAGAGCAGGAACTCTCGGGCAAAGGCGTCACCTATTGCGCTACCTGTGATGCGTTCTTCTACCGCGGCAAGACGGTCGCGGTCGTGGGAGGAGGGGACAGCGCCGTCGAAGGCGCGGCGATCGCCGCCCAAGTCGCCAAAGTCGTGTACCTCGTGCATCGCCGCAAGGACTTCCGGGCGGAGCCGTATTGGATCGATCGCGTGCACGCACGCGAGAACATCGTTCCCGTCCTGGAGCGCAACATCACGGAGATCCTCGGCGACCAGAAGGTGTCGGGCATCCGCCTCGACCAGCCGTTCAACGGTTCGGAGACGCTCGCGGTCGACGGCGTTTTCATCGAAATCGGCGCCACGCCGTCGGTTGCCCTCGGCACCCAGCTGGGGTGCGCGCTGGACGACAAGGGGTACCTGAAGGTCGATGCGGCCATGCGCACGAACGTCCCCGGCGTGTTCGGCGCGGGCGATGTCACCAGCGGCAGCAATCATTTTGCCCAGTTCACCACCGCTGCGGGCGAGGGGGCCGTTGCCGCCAACAGCGTCTTCTCGCACCTGCAGGGCGCCGCCCACGCCTGAGGGCGATTTTGGTTTTGCTTGCACCGGGCTGGTATTTCAGTATGATCTGCCCACTATGCCGCGAGGAAAGCGCACCGTGTACGCCGTTTTTTGTTCCGAAACCGGGGATCGCCTGGGGACCGTTCGGTTCCATAAGCAGGACAAAATGGGCAAGGGCTGGAAGGAGCATGCTGAAAAGCTCGTGAAGTACTCACCGAGGCTTCGCAAGCGCGTGAAGACGAAGCTCAAGGAAGAGAAGCACAGCTCATAACCTTCCGCGTTGCCGCTGGTCGCACGGGCGGGACGCCTCTATAGTTTGCGTATATGACGGATGTCTATCGACAAGCGGCATCGTTGCTGCTTCTGCGCCCGACGAGCGCGCAGAGCGGTATTGTCGCGTATCCGTATGAAATTCTGCTGCTCCACAAGCCCCGCAAGCGCGATGCATGGCAATTGCTGCAGGGTGGCATTGAGCAGGACGAAACGGTGACGCAGGCTGCGCTGCGCGAATTGCAGGAGGAAGCCGGTATTACCGGTGCCCAGATCCTCGGCGAGAGCGTGGAGGCGTACCAATATGATTTCCCCACGTCGTACCGCCGCTTCCGCCCCGACCATGTGTGCGGCCAGCGCATCTGTTTCGCCATTGCCATCGTGCCGGCGGAGACGGCAGTCACCGTCGATACCCGCGAAGTCGATGCGTACGTCTGGGTGACGGCCGACCAGGTGCGTCAGTACATCCGCCGCCTGCCGTACCTGGAGCTGGTGCACCGCCTGATCGGCGAATCGCGCCGGTATCTGCCGCCTTCGTAAGCCCATCATGCGGCTGACGACGCTCCAGCTCACGTCCTTCCGCAACCATCGCGAGACGGCGGTGGAGTTCGGTGATGCCGCGGTGTGCCTGTTCGTGGGCGAGAACGGCGCGGGGAAGACGAATGTGCTGGAAGCCGTGAGCCTGCTCTCCCTGGCGAAGTCCTGCCGTAGCGCCGACGATGAGGACATCCTCGGCTGGGACGCGTCATTCTACCGGGTCCGGGCGCAGACCATCGCCGACGACGGGGCGGAGGGGTCGCTCGAGATCGTGACCGAGATGACGCCACGCCGCCGGAAAGCTGCGTTCGTCCGTGACGTGCGCACGTCCGTCACCGAATTCGTCGGCACGCTGCCGACGGCGGTCTTCCTCCCCGAGGATTTGTCGCTCTTCCGCGGCCCTCCCGCGGAACGCCGCCGCTTCCTCGACCAGCTGCTCTGCCAGGTCTCGCAGGCATATCTGCGCTCGCTCGTGGCCTATCAACGCCTGCTCAGGCAGCGCAACGCGCTTCTCAAGCGTATCGCCGAAGGTCGCGCGAGCGCCGACGAGCTGTCGCTGTGGGATGTGCCGTTCGTACAGGCTGCCGCGCCGATCACGCTGCTGCGTTCGGAGCTGCTCCACGCGTTCTCCCTATCATTCGATGATGAGCTCCGGCAGCTTGGGCTCCCCTGGACGGAGGCGCGGTTGCGCTTTGAGCGCGTGGGAACGGCAACGGACGCCCCCGCACTGGAACGCGAACTGCTCGCGGAGCTTGCCCATCACCGTTCGCGGGATATCGCGCTTGCCACCACCACCGTCGGTCCGCACCGAGAAGATTGGGCGCTCGACGTGGCGGGTAGGCCGTCGACGAGCTTTGCGTCGCGCGGCCAGGAGCGCATCGCCGTCTTGGCGCTGCTCTTTCTCGAAGTGTCATTCTTGGAAATGAAGCGCGGCGAAAAGCCGGTGATTCTCCTCGACGACGTCTTTTCGGAGCTCGACGAGCATCGTCAGGAGTCGCTCTTGGCATCGCTCGGGGCATACCAGGTGCTGCTGACGTCGGCGCAGCCGCCGCCGGTGCGCACGGACATGCGGGTCTGGGAGGTGCGCGAGGGGGCGGTGGCTCTTGCTGTACACTGACGCCATGGCGCACGCACACCTCCACGATCACGAGCGGCTTCTGTGCAGCATCCGCCCTTCCGGCGCGGCGCTTGGCGCGGTTGTCGTGCGTACGCTCATCGACGGCATCGTCGGCGCGGCGGCAGGGTGGGGAGCAGCGCTGCTGCTTGCGGGGCTCGCCGATATTGCCGTTGCACCCGTGGCAGTCGCCGCGTGCGCGGCCTTGGTCGTGGCGGCGGTCACCGGCTGGAGCCGCGTAGGGGCGTGGCGGAGGGCCGAGCTGCGCGTCACGACGGATCGCGTGCTGCTCCAGTACCCCTCGGCGTTGCTCTATCCATCGCGGATGAACGTGCGTTGGGTGTCGCGCACCGGCGGCACGATGCGCTACATCATCCAGCCGTTCGGCACGGGGACGCTCACGGTCAAATGGTCGCAGTTCCAGGAGGCGCAGGTTGCCCGGCCGTCCCTGCTAGATCTCTTCTGGCGCTCGCGGCCGCTGCTCCTGCGCTACGGCTCGGCGGATGCCGAGCGCGAAGTGGTGTTTCCATCGCTGCCCTACGCATCCGACCTGAAGCATTACCTCGATAAAGTCGACAGTGCCGTGCGCTCGGGCCAGGCAAAGGACATGCGGCCGTTCGTGCTCAAGCCCAAGGGCCAGCGCGATTAGCGCAGCGCCGGAGCGCCGTCGGTGATGCCGCCGTAGAGCGCGAGCGCCAGGGCATCCGCCGCGTCGGCGGGCTTGGGAGGCTCGGGTAGGCGCAGCAGGCGGGCGATGCTCTCCTGCATTTGGCGTTTGTCCGCTGCGCCGTCGCCGGCGATGGCGCTCTTGAGCTGCAACGGCGTCGGTTCGATGACGCGGACCGCCGCTCCGGCGAGTACCGCAAGGATCACGCCGCGCGCATGGGATACCTCGATGGCGCTTTGCTCGTTCACCGCAAAAAAGACGCGCTCTACCACGGCCAGGTCGGGCTTGCACTCGGCGATGCAGGTGCGCAAATCGCGTTCCAGCTCGTGCAGGCGGTCGGCGAGCGGTAGCCCCGCAGGAGTCGTGATCGTGAACCAATCGACCGCCGTGGCATCGTACGGCGACGCGCAGTCGACGATGCCCACGCCGATGGTGGCCAAACCCGGATCGATCCCCAAAACGCGCATGGGCGGAGCATACACCGTTTCGAGAGGGCACGGATGGCGTCGGGAGGCCAAAGATGCTAGAATACTGAGATATGTCCGTGCGCCGTTACCACCGACATCTGCTGGTGCTTCCGTGCTGCATCGTCGCCGCGCTGGTGCCTGCCTTTGCCCAGCGCACGCAGTGGGAAGCTTCCGTTGTTCCGACGGAGGAGGTGCAGTACATCTGGGTCGGCGGCGAAGCCGATCAGCCCGTGGCTCTTGCCGATGCAACGAGCTTGGCCTTCCTGACGCCGGGTACGCGGCTGGAGCTTCGCGATGAAACCTATGCGATGCAGAGCGGCTCGATGACGTTTCGCACCCGTGCCCCGCTGCGTGTGCAGGCGGGGGAGTGGACGCTGCTCGCGTGGCATGGAGCCGGGCAGATCACCGTCGGCACCAAGATCACGGTTGCTGCCCTCGACGCGCCGCTCCTGCTCCAGAAAAACGGCCGCAGATTCGTCGTTCCCCCCGGCATGTCGCTCTCGCTCTCGCTTTCCGCCGAGCTGCCCGGGCCGGAGGAAGGGTGGTGCCCCTGGGTGACGTCGCTCGCCGCCGATCCGCTGCCCGATGTCTTCATTCTGGAGCAGGCGGAACTCTTGCGTGCCTTGCCTGCCGCGCAAACCCCCCGGACGCCCGAGGAGGTTGCCTGGCTCGCCGACGCCGGTCATGACGATGTCGATCTCTGGATGCTCTTGTCGCTCCATCCCGATGCCGCAGGCATGACCTGGCTTCATGCCGCCCCCGCCAGCGCGACCGTCGATGACCTTCTTCAGCGTATGGCCGTGCTCCCGTTCGTCGATCGGGCCAAGACGCCGATTTCGCCGCTGGTCTTAAGCCGCCTGGTTGCCACGCTCGATGAGAGCGTCGTGGAGTACGGCGAAGGGGAGCGACTCGCGTTCATCATCGAGCGCCTCCAGGTCGGGGCGGATGAGCTTCGGACGCTGGGCTTCCCCGAGCGCGCGGAGCGCTACGCCGATGCCGCTATGGCCCTGCATGCTGAAGCAGAGCGTTTCCAGTCCTTGCCCGAGGTTGCGTGTAGGAATGCACTTCCGTCGGAGCCTGCCGATGACCGAGCGCCCGCGGTGCAGGCATCGTTGCTTGTTGCCGCGTCCCGGGGCGACCTTGCGCCGCTGGACCCCGAGGCCGTACGCGGACGCCTGTCCGACCTGGGAGGGTTGCTGACCCGCGAGAGCGTCATCCGCGCCTTGTCTGATGGCAGTATCGAGGTTGCCCCCGTGCTGTTCGCCCACGGGCAGGGGTACCGCACGTTCCGGCTGCTACTCGACGGCCAGATGCAGACAGCCTTGCAGATCAGTGAAGGTACACAGACCTACCCCAACGCGATGCCGCTGCCGCAGTTTGCGGCGTGGGCGAAGGGGGAGTAGCGGTACACTGGGTGTGTGCAGCACGCGCCGCTGGTCAGCATCGTGACGGATGAACCCTGCATGGCGCCGGCCGTTGCCGACGATGCGTCGTTGTCGCTGCTGTACCGCGATGTCCTTGCTCAATGTACGGCACTGCTCCGGCGTTTTGCCGTTGCGTACGAAGAGCGCGTGCTCTCCGCTCTGCTGGCTCCCGACGACCTGCGGTCCTACGCCGCAGGAGCTTTTGACCGCGGCATTCGCGAAGTGATCGTGCTCTCCGTGACGGGGCATTTGGCCGGCATGATCAAGGCGTTCGGCCATCGTCTTTCCGTTACCGCCGTTCCCATCGGCCGGGATTCCTTGGAATCCATGACGGCGCTGCTCTCCACGGTACAGATGCCCAAAAGCGCGCCGGTGAGCGTCGTGGGTATCAACAGTGGCGCCAATGCCGCACTCGTCGCCGTCGGCGGCATTGCGAAGCTCCAGCCCGAGCTCTGGGCGCTGCTCGACGCGTACCACGAAGAGGCGAGGCAGGCTGTGCAACGCTCGGTGTTGCCAGAATGAGCGTTGGAGAAGATGGCTGGTGGGCGATGGCAGACCCGGCTCCGGCAGGCTGCACCGAGGCATGCTTGCACTGCCGACCTCGACAGTATCAGCGCTGCGCACGGTGTCGCGCTTTTTGAAACCCGCTCGGCAAGCCTCGCGGGGCCAGCTGAGCGTGTGATTTCCGTCATTCTTCTATGGTGGGCGATGGCAGACTTGAACTGCCGACCTCGACATTATCAGTGTCGCGCTCTAACCAGCTGAGCTAATCGCCCATAAAGGGGTGTATGCAGCGAGAGAAGAAGGAACGAGCGCGACGAGGTCGCGTACTTCGTTGGGCCGCTCGGCAAGCCTCGCGGGGGCCAGCTGAGCTAATCGCCCATAAAAGAAGGTGCGGAGAGCGTACCCAGAGATCGCGTTCTTGCCAAGATCTACGACAAAGGGCCCTTGCGGGCCCTTTGGGTTTCCTTTGCAAGGAAAGGGATTACATACCAGGCCAGGTGGCCGTTTCAACAGCGGACCACGTCGTGCCGTTGTCGGTGCTCCACCAAAGCTTCCAGGAGGCGTCGAACTTGTACCACTTGCTGTCGGTGCCCATCCACATCCATTCAGGCACTTCCGACCAGGTCTTGCCGGCATCGGCGCTCCACCAGAGCTTGCCTTCGCCGACCTTCAGCCAGTTGCCCTTGGCGTCCTGCCAGAGGCCGGTCTTGCTGCGCTCCCAGGTCTCGCCGTTCTTCCACCAGAGCATGGCCGAGCCGTCGAGCTTGTACCAGAACGACTTCGCTTCCATGTGCATGTCCTTCTTGACCTTCTTCGACTTGAGCGTGGGGTTCAAGCACATGCCGCGCTCGGCGCCAATGAGGTCCTTGCACTTGTCGCGGATTTTCGCACTTGCCTGTCGCGACTGCGACGTGATCATGCGGCGCGACATGCGCGTGGCGCGCACGGTGCCGCGGGTCATGGAACCGCTTTTGATCGTGACATCCGAAGACATCTCCATCTGCATGGCTGAAGCCATGGGCAGGCTGGAGAGCATCACGGCAACGGCTGCCGCGGCGCTGAGGTATTTCCGCATAGGGAAAGGGGGGAGAAGAAAAAGACCGTCAAAGCGTATACTTTGGCTTGGGGCCTTGCACTTGTCATTTTTCTATGAGGATGTCTTTTTATAGATATCGGTGACGCTCTGGCCGCTTTCGATGTGGCGAATCACCTCCGCCAAGAGCGGCGCGATGGGCAGCACCGTCAGGTTGGGCATCGGTTCGGTGGGGATCGAATCGGTGACGATCACTTCCACGGGGCCGCAGGAGCTCAAGCGCGTGCGCGCCTCACCAGAGAACACGGCGTGCGTCGCCGCGATGAAGATTGATTCGTTGGCGCCTCGTTCGCGGAGCGCCTGCACTGCACCGACGATCGTGCCGGCGGTGTCGATCATGTCGTCGTAGAGGATGCACTGGCGCCCGGCCACGTCGCCCACAACTTCGAGGATTTCCGCCTGGTGATGGCCCGAGCGCGACTTGTGCATGATGGCGAGGTCGGCACCGATGTCGTCGGCGAATTTCTTCGCCTGCTTCGCGCCGCCGATGTCCGGCGATACGACGACAGGGGAGAGCACTTTGCAGCGCTTGAAGTGCTCGGCGAAGACGGAGAACGTGTGCAGAACGTCGACGGGGATCGAGAAGAACCCCTGGATTTGGTCTGAGTGGAGCGAAAGCGTGATGACGTGGTCCGCGCCGGCTTGCTCGAGCATCGTGGCGACGAGCTTGGCGGAGATGCCCTCGCGCGGATGCGACACGCGGTCCTGACGGGCGTAGGGGAAGTGCGGCAGGAGCACGTGCACCGATTTGGCGAAGCTGAGCTTGGCCGCCTGGCACAGGAAGAGCAGCTCCATCAAATGCTCGTCGGGGTTGCGCCCCGGCGCCTGCATGACGTAGACGTCCTTGCCGCGCACCGACTGTTCGTACTTCACGTAGCATTCTCCGCAGCTGAACCGCTTCACGGTACTCTCACCGAGTTCCTGCCCCAGCTCCTTGGCGAGGGCGTGGGCGAGCGCCGGGTGGGACGATCCAGCAAACAGCAGCATTTCGGCTACAATCATACCATATGCACGTTCGTTTCTCCACCTGCGTCGGTATGCCGGTCGTTACAGAAAACGACGCGGAGCCGCTTGGCACTGTTGCCGGGGTCTTTCTCCACCCCGATACCGCCGCGGTGGAAGGGTTGTTTGTCCGTGTTGGCGGAATCTTTCAGGTGGCAACGCTCTTCTTGGCTGCCGCCGATATTGCGCGCTGGGGAAAGCGGATTGCCGTCCGTCATCCCGATGCGCTTTGCCCGCTCGACGAGCATGTGCGTCTCACGCAGGTGCACGCCACGGAGCGTCCGGTGCTCGGCCAGATCGTGCAAACGGAGGATGGCCAGCGTCTCGGGCGATGCCATGACGTGCAACTCTCCACGACGATGCTGCGCATGGAATGGATCTTCGTGCGGCGCTGGTGGCGCAGAGAGATGGCCGTGCCCGCGAAGGACATTCTCGAAGTGCGGCGCGAGGCGGTGATTGTGCGGCCCCCACTGCGCGGCCTGCCGGTTCCGCTGGAGAAGGAGATCGTGCCAGCCGCGCCCACGTTCGCCTGATCAACAAACAAAAACGCCCCGTTGCCGGGGCGTTTTTCGAGCGATGGGAACAGGTCGTTCGCTTTAGATCTGATCGGCCAAGTACACCGTGACGAGACCGACGATTACGCGGGCGAACAGAACGACAACGAGACCGATCAACGCGTAGATGATCGTCTTCTTCGCCTTCTCTTTCGGCTCCTCTTCACCCTGCGAGAGGATGAGGCGGATACCGGCGATGATCACGACCGCAACCGCGATCAGCGCGAGAAAGTTCAGGACGGCGACGATGATATTCGTGAAGATATCACGAATCGCACCTTCGTCGGCGGAGCCGGGGAGGCCGACGTCAGGAGAAGGTCCTGCGAAGGCGAACGCCTGGATCCGTGCAATTGCAGCTACGCCTGCTGCGGCAAGGGTGAGGGGGATGCGCTGAAGCGACACCATACGAAAGTGGGAAAGCATTGGCGCTAGTGTTCCTAAAGCAAGTCCTCTTTGCAAGCACACAGCGATCTACGCGTTCGTAAAGGCCTTGACCGGATTTCTGAAGAATGCCTTAATCTTCAGCTTTCGCGCTGAGAATGCCGTTGGCAATCAGGAGGCCCGCGGGGAGGCAATACCAGAACGCTTGCTGCTGTGCGAGGGCTGCTGCAAGCCGACTTTGCGCGAGCAGCGGTGCGAGCGTGGGTGACAGGCTCATCGCCGGATCGAGTAACGGAGAGCCCGCGATGGAGGTGAGGAGAATGACGAGCAGCAACCCTGCCGTGGCGAGGCCCGCGCCCGCGGTGAAGGCGATGTCGGCGATGCCGCCGACTTCTTCGAGGTCAACGCTGATGCCGCCGCGGATGGTGAGCACGATGATGCACGCCACGAAGAGGATGAGGCGCATGCCGCCGACGAGCGGTGCCTGCGACGGCAGCCCCAGCAATACCAGCAGGTGCTCGGAATGGCCGAAGAGCCACGACAGGATGCCGCTCGCGGCATGCACGGCGACCGCGGCGACGTAGGTGGCGAGAATGATTTTGTACGATTCCTTACGTCCTACAATGAAGCTGTAGGTGGTGATCACGGCTGCAAAGACGATGACCAGGAGGTCCCATGTCAGCGTGACGTTGAGGGGGATCGCGGGCTGCATGGTGCTTATCGTACCTCACGTCGCACGGCGTCGACCATCGTCCCGAGCGCAGCGTGCAGAGGCAGGGTGGCGCAGGTGGCAAAGGGCTCCGCCGCGCACACGGGGTCGTCGGTGAGCAGCGCCGCGCCGGCCGCAGCGATCATGGCAGCGTTGTCGGTGCAGGCCCGCAGCGTCTTCGGAGTGCGCACGGTGCGTCCTTGAGCATGCATGCCGAGGAGTTCACGCAAACGTTCGTTCGCGGAAACGCCTCCGACGGCGTGCACTTCGCGTACGTGCGGATGCAGCAGCAGCGCCCGGTCGATGCGGCTGAGCAGGTGGTTGCACAGCGCGTCTTCATAGGAGGCGGCGAGGTTCTGGCGGAACACGGCATCGCTGACGGCGCCTTCGGGCGCGTCGCGCAGTACGTAGCGCAGTGCGGTCTTGAGGCCGGAGAAGCTGAAGTCGAGCGTGTCGTCGTCGTGCAGGGGGCGGGGGAAGCGGATCGCGGCTCGGTCGCCGTTCTTGGCGAGCGCGGCAATCGCCGGGCCGCCCGGGTAGGGAAGGCCGAGGAGCGCCGCGCCTTTGTCGAAGGCTTCGCCGGCGGCGTCGTCGCGCGTGCTGCCGAGCAGGGCGCCCGCGGTGTGCCCCGTGCGCAGCCACAACTCCGTGTGTCCGCCGGAGGCCGAGAGCGTGAGGATCGGAAACGCTGGTTCTTCCGGGCAGTCGAGCCAGGTGGACACGAGGTGCCCGAGCGTGTGATGCACGCCGATGAGGGGCTTGCCATGCACGGCCGCCATCGCGCGCGCCGCAGTGGTGCCCACGATGAGCGAGCCGATGAGCCCCGGCCCGCGCGTCACGGCGATCGCCGTGATGTCGCTCCACGGCACGTTGGCGTCGAGCAGCGCCTGGCGCACCACCGGCTGGATACATTCGAGCTGGCGCCGCGCTGCGACTTCGGGGATGACACCGCCCATCGTGGCGAACGCGTCGCGCGACGTGGCGATCACCGAGCTCCGCACGACGCGCATGCCGTCGGTCACGGCCGCCGCCGTTTCGTCGCACGATGTTTCGATACCGAGCACGAGCATGGGAGATCAGTGTACCGTAGGAGGCATGGTTGCACTCTTTCCTTCCCGCACGGTGCTCGTGGAACTCTTCGGGTTTCCGGTTCGTTGGTACGGCGTCCTGTATGCCGTCGGTTTCCTGGTCGGTCGCTGGCTCCTGCCGCGTTTGCAGGGGTACAGGGGCGTCGCGCTTTCGGCCGCGGGGTGGGATCGTCTGCTGACGGCCGTGATCATCGGGGTCGTGGTCGGCGGGCGCCTGGGATTTGTCTTCTTCTATGAGCCCGCGTATTTCGTTGCGTTTCCGCTCAAGGCGTTCGCAGTATGGGAAGGGGGGATGGCCTCGCACGGGGGGTTCATCGGCGTGCTGCTGGCATTGTTCTGGTTCCTGCGCCGGGAGCAGGTCTCGCTCTTGGCATTGGGCGATGTGATCGTGGTGCCGGTGGCGATCGGGCTCTTCTGTGGCAGGCTCGGGAACCTCATCAATCAGGAGCTCTACGGCACGGTGACGTCGGTGCCGTGGGCCGTGGCGATTCCGGGCGTCGAGGGCCTGCGCCACCCGACGGCGGTGTATGCGATGCTGAAAGACCTCACAATCGCGCTGACGTGTTTCTCGCTGCTGCGGGTGCGGCTAGCTGAGGGGGTCGTTGCCGCGGCGTTCTTGCTCCAGTACGCGGTGCTGCGCTGTATCGTCGAAGCGTTCCGCGACCAGCCCTACGGCGTTGTGGATCTGGGCTTGGTGGCGCTCACGCGCGGTCAGCTCCTCACCGTGCCGATCGCGCTCTTCGGCGCTTGGGTGTTGTGGCGGGCGCTGCGGAAAGCGCGGTAAGGAAGCTTCTACGGTGCAGGGGGCACACGCCGTGCTTGCGCAGTGCGCCGAAGTGCTTGGGCGTGCCGTAGGCTTTGTGGCGCGCGAAGCCGTAGGCGGGGTGCAGCGCGTCGGCTGCGATCATGAGGCGGTCGCGCGTCACCTTCGCCGCGATGGACGCCGCCGCGATGCAGGGCTCCGACGTGTCGCCGCCGATGACGGAGCTGTGGGGGTAGTCGAACCAGAACTTATCGCGTCCGTCGACGAGCAGGTACGTAGGGCGAACGACGGTGGCGACCATGGCGACTGCTTCCTGCATGGCGCGTTCGGTGGCTGCAAGGATGCCTTCGGCGTCGATCGTCGCGGCGTCGACGACCCCGACCCCGAAGACGCAGTGTTGTTCCATCCATGCGAACGCCTCGTCGCGTTCCTCGGGCGTGAGGGCTTTGCTGTCGCGGATCAGCGGGTGGCCGACGAGCGACGGCGCCAGCACACACGCACCTGCAACGACCGGGCCGGCAAGCGCGCCGCGCCCGGCTTCATCCACGCCGACGATCACCGCATGTGCCATGGGCCGGAGCGTATCACGCCGCTTGCGCGCGCATCTCTTTGAGCAGCGATCGCACGATGGCGCGCTCGTTCCACGGCACTTTGCCGTGCTTGAGCCACATGGTGGTGTCGCTGCCTTTGCCCGCGAAGAGCACGATGTCCTTGGCTTTCGCCTGGCGCAGCAGGAAGCCGATCGCCTCCAGGCGGTCGACGATGCGATGGGTCTGCGCAGGTTCGCCTTTGGCGCCAGAGAGTACGTCATCGATGATGCGTTCGGGGTCCTCGGTGTACGGGTCTTCGTTAGTGACTACCACGATATCCGCGAGCTGCGCGCAGATCTTGCCGACCTCCGGGCGCTTCTCGCGCATGCGGTCGCCGCAGCTGCCGGTGAGC
Organism: uncultured Candidatus Peribacteria bacterium; assembly: GCA_964488165.1. GTDB lineage: Bacteria > Patescibacteriota > Gracilibacteria > Peribacterales > Peribacteraceae > VMFU01. The sequence goes on along the minus strand of CAZATU010000002.1, from coordinate 16,315 downwards.
ACGAGCAGGCGCGCGCCGGGTTCTAGGGACGCCTGCAGCGTCGTGAGCGTGGCCATGTAGGACGCGGGTGTGACGGTGAAATCGACATAGACCTGGAACGGCTGTCCTTCGTCGATCAATTCCATGCGGCCCGGAATGCCGCCGAAGTCCGCGAGCGTCGCCGCGGCCGCGGAGGGGATGCGCCCGAGCGGCCACATGCAGGCGATGGCGCAGCAAGCATTGTCGATGTTGAACTTCCCGTGGAGGCGCAGCGACATCGGCGCGGATTGCTTGGTCATGCCGTCGTCCCAGTGGAGCATGGCGCGAAGCCCCTCGGGGTGTGTCTCGATGTTCGTGCACCACACGACGCGGTCGATGCCCTCCGTGCGATTGCCCGTGCCAAATACGATGCGTTGCGCGGCTGGCACCGTGCGGAAGGCCTCGAAGGAGCAGTCATTGGCATTCAGAATGGCGGTGCCGTTGGTTCGCAGCATGCGGAAGAGTAGAGATTTGTCGGCGATGTAGCGCTCCATCGTGCCGTGGTAGTCGAGGTGCTCGGGGCTGATATTGGTGATCGCGGCGATCGTCGGCCAGGTGGCCGCGACGCGTCCCTGCGCGAGCCCGTGGCTGGAGCATTCCAGTACGACGTGTGTGCACCCCGCCTTCACGCAGCGGCGCAGGAATTTCTGCACGAGGAAGGGCGAAGGCGAGGTTTTCTGCGTGGCGTTGAACGTCACGTCATGCCCGATGCGGAAGAACGCCGTGGATAGCGCACCGCAGCGCACCCCGGCGGCCGTCAGCGCATGGGCCACCATGCCCACTGTCGTCGTTTTGCCGTCGGTGCCGGTGATGCCGATGATCTGCAGCGACTGTGCGGGCAGCCCGTAGCGCACCGCGGCGAGCAACGCCTTGGCGCGGTGCCAGAGTAAACGTACGGGGTGTTGCTCGGGGAGCAAGCGACGGAGCAATGCGATCATGGAGCGCCCAGGATACCACGGGCATCGGCGATGTCGCGGGCGATCTGCGCGCGCAATTCCTTGGGTGAGGCGAATGTTTGTACGTCGCGCAGCCGCGCGACCGCTTCGACCGTCACGCGCTCGGGCGTCGCTGCAAGCACGCGGTCGAGGATGTGCACTTCGCAGGTTGCGGTGTCGCCGAAGGTCGGGCGCGGCCCCAGGTGCATCACGGCGAAGAGCGCCTCTGCTTCGCCGGGCAGGCGCACGCGGCAGGCGTAGACTCCGTCCTTAAGTTGGGTTGGGACCTGTTCCCGGCGGAGGTTGAGGGTTGGGGTTCCGAGCGTCCGTCCCCGTCCCGCTCCCGGGAGCGATGATGCGTCGAAGGTCGGCAAAGACACTGGAGCGTGAGCCTACCCCGGAAGCCCCCGTCGAGGAAGGCAGCGCGGGCAGGACGATGATGCGTAAGTTGTTGGCCGCGGCCTTCGCGGAAATCTTGACGATGCCTTTGAGCGCCCAGCCGACACTGTTTGCCGTGTCGACGCCGATGCGGGTGAGTGCAACGATTGGCAGGCGGGCTCCCTCGCGGATCACCGAAACAGGGACGCCGGTTGCGACATCCATTGCTTTGCCGATGACGCTCCTGCTGCGGCCGGCATTCGTGCGGGGGTCGTCGATGCCAATCGCGCGCAGCGACCTGCCCACTTCATGCACGGCTTCGCTGGCCCACGACTGCACGGTGGAGCCGGGCTCGCGGAGAATGTTGTTGGCGGGTCGTTCAAAGCCCATGGTCTGCGTGGGGTGATTTACGCTTCCTCTTCTTCCTCTTCACGGTCTTTCATGCAGTGGCGCTGGATGGTGCGCCAGTCAAACGGGAATCGGTACGTTTCGACGGCGCGCACGGCGGCGGCGAAGCAATGCCACGGCGTCTCGCCGTCGTAGGTGAACGCGTTGCCCGTTTCCTGGTTGGGGTTGTAGTTCTCGAGCGTGTCGCAGGCCGGCCCGATGGGGATCGTGCCGTAGTGGAGCGCGGTATCGACGATGGAGAGCTTGTCGGGGCTGGCGAGGAAGAGCACGGCGTCGGAGGCTGCGAGCAGGCGGCGCTGGTTCTCCTCGCTAGCTTGCACGATCGCCACGCGATGTGGCTCCTCTTCGGCGAGCTTGGTGAAGAGCGACCCGTACTGCGACGAGCCTTTGCCGAGGATGACCAGCTGCACCGGCAGCGTGAAGAGCCCCGGCAGCACATCCTGGAGCAGGGCGCCGCCGAGCATGTCGCTCATGCCCGCAGGCAGGCACACCATCATGCGCTTGGGCTCCTGCGGCCAGCCGACGTCCGACTGCAGCGCGAGCTTCTGCTGCATCTTCAGATCCAGCGTCTTCGTGGTGAAGCGCTCGGGGAGCGTGGAAGCGGACGTGGTCACGGAGGAACGCATTGGGTGTGGGTGTGAATGTTTCCCCTCATTCTAGCGCAAAACCTCTTCACGGAGAAGGGGAGTGCCGTTGACAGTGAGGAGTCTCTGGTGTGCCGGTTGGCTTGTGCCCGCCGGATCACTCCAGCAAGCTGTTCCTATCGAGCATCTGGTCCTCATCGACGGCCATCATCTCCTGTACCGCGCGTACTGGGCGATCCCGCGGACGCTCAAAACCTCCAAGGGCGAGCAGGTGAATACCGTCTTCGGCGTGGCGTCGATGTTGCTCAATATCCTGCGCATCGAGAAGCCCGATCGCATGCTGTTTTGCTTCGATGCAGGAGGCGAGACATTCCGTCACCAGGAGAACGCCACCTATAAGGAGGGGCGTGCGGAGACTCCCGATGATTTCTATACCCAGGTTCCCCGGGCGCTCGGCCTCGTGGAGGGGTTTGGCATCTGTCATCTGTCCGACACGCAGTACGAGGCCGACGATTTGCTCTGCACATTTGCGCGCATGGGCGCCGAGGAGGGGATGCGCGTCACGGTGGTGAGCGGCGACCGCGACGTGTTGCAGCTGGCGAGCGACGCCATTCGCATTGCCGTTCCTCATAAGGGCTACCAGGCGACGCAGTACCTGGGGCCCGATGAGGTCTATGCCCAGTACGGCATCCGGCCCGACCAAGTCGTGTGCTACAAAGGACTCGTCGGCGACACGTCCGACAATCTCCCCGGCGTCAACGGCATCGGCCCCAAAACCGCATCCGCGCTCCTGCAGCAATACGACACGCTCGATGGCATCTACGCGCACATCGACGAGATCCGCCCCGCCGTCCGCGAGAAGCTCGCGCGCGACAAAGAGCAGGCGTACTTCTGCCAACGCATGGCGCGGCTCATTTGCGACGTGCCGACACCCGTGAGCCTCGATGACCTGCGTCTTGCCAACCTGCCGTCGCCGCAGATCGTGGCGATGTTTCGCGAGTTGGAATTCACGTTGCTCGAGCGGCGCCTGCGCGACCTGCTCAACGACGCGTACGGCCAAGCACATTTCGCCGCACTCCCGCAGGCAGCGATCGTCGGTGATCCATCATCGCAATTGTTGTTGTTCTGACCGTCGTTGGATGGAGCATGTCCGAGCACATTTTCTATTCATCATGTTTTCAGCTTCTTTTTTGTTGATCACTTTTTTGTTTTTATGACTGTGTGAAGGCAAAAAGAAAAAACAATTTCTGTGTTCAGCACATTGCTCTTTGTATACCAAAGATGAACAGAAGAGTGTTGCATCGCTCTGCCAAGCGCTCCTAGACTGAGCACCGTTATTTCCCACAGCGAACAACCGCTGTCGGAACCTTTCCGTTTCTCCCACTGCCTCCCTCCTTATGCCTAAAGAACGAGTCCTTGCGAGCCTTGATGTTGGTAGCGCGAAGATCCGCACCGTCGTCGCGATTGCCGATGGCATGCAGGACAATGCTGTTCCGAATGTCATCGGTGTCGGCCTCTCTCCCTCGCTCGGCATGCGCAAGGGGCAGGTGATCGACGTCGAAGAACTCATCCACAACATCATCTCCTCTATAGAGGACGCCGAGCGCATGGCCGGCGTTCCGGTGAACCATGTCTTCGTCGGCATGAGTGGCTCGCACGTCGAAGCCTTCGACAGCCGCGGCGTCATCGCCGTGTCGGGAGCCGAGATCACCGTTGACGACGTCGGCCGTGTCTTGGAGGCGGCCCAGGCGGTGAGCATTCCGCCCAACCGCCGCATCTTGCATATTGAGCCCAAGTCGTACGCCGTCGATGAGCAGCGCGGCATCAAGAACCCCGTGGGTATGACGGGCATCCGCCTCGAGGTGGAGGCCCACATCATCACTGGGCACATCCAGCACGTGAAGAACGTGGAGAAGTGCGTCGACCAGGCGGGCGTCGATATCGATGCCATCGTTCCGGCGACCATCGCCGCCGCCGAAGCCACGCTCACCAAGCGTCAGAAAGAACTCGGCGTCGTGGTCATCGACATCGGCGCGGGTTGCACCAGCATCGCCGTGTTCGAGGAGGGGACGATCCTCCACTCCGTGTCGTTGCCGGTCGGCGGCGAGGCGGTGACCAACGACATCGCCATCGGCCTGCGCACGTCGGTCGATACGGCCGAGCGTATCAAGATCGAATTCGGCTCCGTGCTTCCGGGTGAAGTGGGGGAGCGCGAAATGATCGATCTCTCCTCCGTGAGCCGCGTGGACACCCAGACCGTCAGCAAGCGGTTCATGGCTGAGATCATGCAGGCCCGTTACTTCGAGATCTTCACGCTCATCAAGGAAGAGCTCCAGCGCGTCGGCCGCAGCGGCATGTTGCCGGCGGGAGCCATTTTGACCGGCGCGGCCGTGAAGGCCCCCGGCATCCTCGACCTCTCGCGCGACGTGCTCGGCTTGCCTGTGCAGATGGGCTTCCCGGTGGACATCGGCGGCGTGGTGGAGAAGGTCGACGACCCCGCGTACGCCACCGCGCTCGGAACGCTCGTCTGGGGCATGCGCGAAGGCAAGACAGCGATGCCCATCAACATCTTCCAAATGAAACGCACATTCCAACATGTCGGTTCGTGGTTCCGTAGCCTCCTCCCCTGAAATCCTCCCCCCATCTCCCATGTCCGATACTTTTCGCTCTCTCTTCTCCGGCTCACGCTCCCAGGGTTCCGCAGGGTCCTCCCGGGGCGATGATGCCGCCGCAGCTTCCAGCGCTTCGCGCGAGGTGCGTCCGGACATGATGCCCGGCGCTACCATCCGCGTGCTCGGTGCCGGCGGAGCGGGTTCCAATGCGGTTTCCCGTATGGTGCATGCCAAGCTGCCCGGTGTGGAGTTCATCGCGGTAAACACCGATATCCAGGCGCTCTACCACAACCCGGCTTCCCGCAAGATCACCATCGGTCGCGGCACGACGCGCGGCCTCGGCGCAGGCGCCAACCCGCAGATCGGCGAGCGCGCGGCGCAGGAGAGCTTGGAGGAGATCAAGGCGGCGATCGAAGGCACCGACATGCTCTTCCTCACGGCAGGCATGGGCGGAGGTACCGGCACCGGCTCACTCCATGTGATTGCCGAGCTTGCCCGCAGCCTGGGCATTCTGACGGTCGGCGTCGTCACGAAGCCGTTCAGCTTCGAAGGCCTCAAGCGCCGCAAGCAGGCCGAAGAAGGCTTGGAGAGCCTGCGCGGCAAGGTCGACACGCTCATCACGATCCCCAACGACAAGATTCTCTCGCTCATCGATAAGACCACGCCCCTCACCGAGGCGTTCGAGGTGGTCGATGAAGTGCTCCAACATGCCATTGAGGGCATCAGCTCGCTCATCACTCAGCATGGCCTCGTGAACGTCGACTTCGCCGACGTGAAATCGATCATGCAGGATGCCGGCACCGCTCTCATGGGCATCGGCTACGGCACAGGCGATAGCCGCGCCGCCGAAGCCGCGCGCGCCGCCATCGACAGCCCACTCCTCGAACTCTCGATCAGCGGCGCCAAGGGTGTGCTCTTCAACATCACGGGCGGCACGGATCTCTCGATGTTCGAAGTTGACGAAGCCGCGCGCATCATCACCGAGACCGCCGCTCCGGAGGCCATGATTATCTTCGGTGCCGTCGTCGATGAAGCCTACACAGGTCAGGTGAAATGCACCGTCGTCGCCACGGGCTTCGATGTGCAGGAAACCAAGGTGAGCCCCCAGATGATGACGCCCGCGCAGCGCTACATCACGCCGAAGGCCACGCCGTCGGGCTCGTCCCGCGCCGAGGCGAAGGAGGAAAAGCCGCTGGAGCGTATGTCATTCGCCAGCAACGCCCCCCAGCTCAACGAAGAGGAGCTCGAAGTGCCTGCGTTCATGCGCAAGCCGATCAGCAAGAATTGATGGTGCGACACGATTGCGGCGGGCCAGGGGGCTCGCCGTTTTCGTTTGTTCGTAGCTTTGTGTAGGTATGATCTGTGGATTTTCGCCGGTTTCTTTGCCAACCACAGGAATATTCCACCCTTGTCCAAGCGACAAGGGTGGAGCCCAAGCGCCTGCCGTCAAAGCCCCCACTCCGCTTGCGGCACCACCCCCGGCGTTGACGGCAGGCCACCCCAGAAGAGCATCGCCGCCTACTGTTGTCCTAGGTATACAGATCAGGAGGAAGCAGAGCGGGAGGGCCGTCGGGCTGCTCCATTGTGAAGGACTCCTCGAACATCCGAAGTGGGAGCATGTAACACGCTTTGGTTGCTCAGAGCATCCTGGCGTGGCCCCGCCGCCACGGAGGGTGCTAGGGGAAGGATCCGTCGCAATGCCTGTTCGACGAAGCGTCGCCGAATGCCTGTAGGCGGCGCTGAGGAGAACCGGATCCGAGTGGAGTGTGCCTTGGCGGCGGAGACTTTTCTTTCGCCGGTTTCTTTGTGTGGCTGACAAAGAAACCGGCATGTTTCGTTGGGAATTTTCTACAAAAGTGGGAAACAGCGTGCTGTAGCTGATGAAAAGAAGCCGGCATATCTCATGCAGGAAAAGCTTCCAAAAACCGCCTGCCATCAGGCATGTGTCCCCGTTGAGCCGAAGCCGCCGCGCGTCATGGCGCCGTGGTCGTCGACTTCCTCCCACTCGGCCCGCTCCACCTTTACAAAGAGCCCCTGGGCGATGCGCTCACCGCGTTCGACGACTACGGGAGCGTTGGTGACGTTGCGCACTTGCACGAGGAGTTCGTCATCGGGCCCGTGGTAGTCGCCGTCGATAATGCCGACGGAGTGAGGGCACACGAGGCCTTTCTTGCGGGGGAGGGAAGATCGCGGGGTAATGACCAGCGCATAGCCGTCGGGCACTTTGACCACGACGTTGCCCGGCACCAGCCCGATCGCCCCAGGCTCGATGGTGGTGGTGACGCGCGTGACCAAATCGAAGCCCACGGCGCCCGCAGATTGGTACTGGGGCAGAGGGAGCTCCGGATCGATACGGCGAATGGCGACGCGCATGCGTGGAGCGTGCACGCGCTTTACGCCCGGTGCAAGCCTTTACGCCGCCTGCTGGAATTGCGACGCGGTGGCGTCCGCTTCTCCACCGCCTTGGCGATTGAGCCGCATTCGCTGCTCGATCGGGTCGCCATAGCGACTGTTGAGCGTGTTCATTTCGCGGAGAACATGCTGGCGTAGACTGTCTCTCGGGTAGGGGGTAGCCGGACGCAAGAGTTGCAAGCTGACCAAGCCTCTGCGGAAAAGGCCAGCGAGGAACTGCTCAGCTTGGTTGTTTTTGGTATACGCATTGTAGCTTTCCGAGCCTTGCGCCTGGGCGTGGCCGAGAATGCCTTTCACGGAAGGATCGAGCTTGTGCCGCATCTCTTCACGGAACACGGTCAGGCGACGGAGGGCTTGCGCTTCTCCGCTGGTGCCCTGCGCGGCCTTCCAGTTGTTGTAGAATTCGTCTGCAAGGTCGTAGATGCGTCCTGTAAGGCCGAGCGCGCGGTCGGAGTAGGTGAGGGTGCCCGTGGAGGACGTGCCGTAAATCGTTTGGTAGGAGTTTGTGTCGCGGAGGATGACCTCCGTTTGCTGGCCGAAGAAGTCGGGGTCCGTGTCTCCCGGATTGACGTTTTTCACATAACCTCCCTGACCCGGACTGCCCATGTTCTCGCGGTACTTGTCGTACTGCGAGTCGTAGATCGACACGGTGCCGTTGGCCAGCTTGACGGTGTGCGTTGCGAGCACTTTCGCGACCAATTCGGTCATGCTTTTACTGTCGAGCGTTTTGCCGCTCTTCCGTTGAATGTCTTGCTCGATGATGTCGATGTATTTCGCGAGTGTCCCGGCATCTTTGAAATCCGTTTTGACGCCGCGGCACCACTCGGTGATGGCGTTACGGTCGAACTTCAGATATTCGTGCGTGCCCGGCGCCAGGCCCAAGAATCCCGCTTGGTCCAAGCATTCCGTCGGCATGTATTTGCGCAGCTTCGGATTGTCGCGCAGCACGCGCAGCACCGTGGCGGCGGCCCACGCGGACACTTCGGGGGTCTTACCCTTGTTCTTGATCGCCACTTTCATCATGCCGATGATGCGGTAGAAGTGGTAATCCTTCATTTCCTGTTCGATGCCCGCGATGATCGGCGGGATGGACTGGTGGATGCTCGCTTTCGATTCGCCGATGCTCATGGCTTCTTTGACGCCCTTGTCGTTGTCGCGCTGGAGTTTCTCGACGTAGTCTTCGATTTTGATGTTTGCAGCTTTGATCGATTCGAGGCGCAGCCCGAACGCCGTGCCGTTCGCACCGTTCATATCGTAGAGCCAACCGTTGTTGGCGGCGTACTGAATGCCCGCACGGACGCGGTTGTGGTTGTGCATGTTGGCCCGGATCCACGTTTGCACGTCTTCGAAGCCCGTGTTGTGGCGGTCTAGGAAGTTCAAGTGCAGCTTCTCTTCTTCTTCGTCGCTGCGCTCCATGTTGTCCTTAAGCACGTCGTCGACTTCGTCGCCGACCCACGGCAGCATTTTGGCCACGGCGCCGAGCCCGCGGGCGAACTTCGCTTCGCCGATGTTGTTGCGGCGCTGCCAGGCGGTGGTGATGGCTTCCCAGGTTTTCTGGAAGCCGCCGATCATCTGCCCAATGGTGAACACTTCGATGCCCAGCGAGTTTTTGATACCTTGGAAGAACCCGCTGCCGTACTCCTGGAGCTCGCCTTCGTTGGCCGCTTCGATGGTTTTCTTGCGGATTTCCTCGGTGATTTCGCGTGCTTTGCTGTCTTTGAGTGTTTGCTTCCAGCCGGACGCCAGCGTGTTCATTTGTAGCAGGAAGAACTGGAACTGCGGCCCTTGCATCACAGCACGAGCAATTTCCGCCTTGGTCTGGGCGTTGCAGCCGTCCCACATCATCCGGCCGCCGACCTCCTGGCTGATGCGCTGGAGTTCGCCCTGGACGATGGCGCCAGTTTCGGCCTTCATGTCGCGCAGCACGCGGGTGCCGTCTCTGCTGTGCAGTGCGTTGCTTTCCAATGCGCTGAACAGCGTGTGAAACGGCATCTGCCCCTGCGCGAAGTTGGCGATGGCTGCAGTGCAGTTTTCGGCTTGGCGCATCTTTGGCGTTTCGACCGCGAGCATGCGTTCGTTGCTTTTCCAGGTCTTGAGCAGGTCCGGATCTTCCCCGAGCATGCGTTCGGCATCCTGATTGGATTCCGACATCATGGCATGCAAATCGGTCATTTCAGTGACGGTCGTTTGCACGTTGTTGTGCACGGCATCGGGGCTCAGGTCTTTGTTCTCCGAACCGCTTTCGCCGTGCATCACCGTGCGGGCCTGCGTGGCGGTGGCGTTGCGTCCTGCATCCACAGGGGCTCCTCGATTGGGCGTTGCGCCGCCTTCGGGCGCCGCTTCTCCGGGTGCGTTGCGTTGATTTTGATACAGAAATCGGGCCTCCCTCTCGGGATTCCGTTGTGAAGCTTTGCGGCTGCGAGGACGCTCGTGCAGCATCTCAGAGTTTACAAATACGGATAATAATGTCAATCATCTTTTCCATCTGCTGCGTATCCTCGGAGAGGAAGCGGGCCAGGGTCCAGCGCACATCCTGCAGATCGACGTTCTCGACTTGAATATGCAATTCGCGTGCGCGCGGATCGCGTTTGCTGATATGCAGGCGCGTGTACTGCGGCGTATGGATGAGCCAGAAGCTCGAGCAGTCTTCCCAGCGCGTGAACGCGCCGGCCAGCACGATGCCGTGCTCGGTGAGGCTGATGTGCTTCACCGGGGGATCGGAGCCGCGCAGCAGGAACTCCATGCAACCGATCAGCACCGTCACGATCGTGACGCTCCAGGCGCTGGTGATGATGCCGTAGGCGGCTGTGCCGAGCACGATGCCGCCGAGGATCATGTACCATCGCGGCGAACGGTTGTGGCGCGGCAGAATCGGAGCGCTCCATTCGAGCAGGATCTGCGGCGGTGTGATGGGTGTGGTGTTTGTTGGCATAAATCTTTGTAGTATAGCGGAAATTCCTCTTTCGCGCCTCCGCTTGAATTTGACGAATATCTCTCTTTGTCGTTTTTTACACTTTTCTGTCCGAGGACTTGCTGCTGCTGCGCCTTTTGCGTACCCTCACTCGGTCCACAGTTCTCGTTGTTTTAAGGGCAATGAGCTCAGTTGGCCCCGGCCCTCGCTTGCGAGGCCGTAAGTGAAAAGCCGCCCGCTCGATTCTTGTCCCATCGCTGCATCCCGTCCCCTCGTGGGCAATTAGCTCAGTTGGTTAGAGCGCCACATTGACATTGTGGAGGTCACTGGTTCGAATCCAGTATTGCCCACCATCGTTTCACTTCCGTCCGGAACGCCATGGGTGCCGCAGGCATCCGGCTTTCGCGTGCGCGTCACACAGCAGAACTGCATGGCGCGGATGCGCACGTTACCGTGGCGCCATGCTGCGCCTGTTGCTGCCGTTCATCGCCCCGCCGCGGTCGCTTGGCGGCACGCTCGGATGCTTTCTGACCGACGCGGAGGAGCGCGCGTTGCGTGCCTTGGAGCCTGTGGTGTTGCTGCGCCCCGCGTTGCGACGACGCGGCATCCGCCAGCTCGACGCTGTCGTCGCCGGGGCACGCTACGGCGCATCGCCCCTGCTGCGCGGTGCGATTCGGCGCTGGAAGTATCGCAACAGCGCAATGTATGCCTCGGCCTGCGTCGCCACGGCGTTGCGCGCCGCGGCATTGCATCCCGCTGCGGGCGTGCTCTGCCCGGTGCCGTTGCATTGGTCGCGCTTATGGATGCGCGGATTCAACCAGGCGCAGGTGCTCGCTGATGCGTTTGTGGTCTCAACAGGGACACCTGTGCACGCGTGCCTCGCGCGCCGCCGGTCCACTGGTGCGCAAGCGCTGCGCTCCACGCGGGAGCGTCGTGCGGCGCTGAGCGATACGTTCGTCGTGGTCGACGCGGTGCCGGCGCATGTCACGCTCGTCGATGACGTCGTGACGACCGGCGCGACGCTCGATGCCTGCGCGCTCGCGCTCCGCCGCGCGGGGTGTGAGCGCGTCGATGCGATCGTCATCGCAGCGTGATGGATGCTCGGCATCATGCTGCTGTGCGACTGCATTTTTGTTCGCAGAAGTTGTTCATGCATAGCGTGGGAAATCGCTTCGGGTAGCAACAGGATCTCCCTGTGGAAAACTTTTCCGATATCCACATGGTCTGTAGCATCGCTGTCCTGTGCTTCCCCCCGAGGACATGGTGTTCTTGTCCGCGATCGCCTTCATCGTACTGTTGACTGTCCTGATTTTGATTCATGAATTAGGGCATTTTGCCGTGGCTCGCTGGGCCGGCATCGAGGTGGAGGAATTTGGCTTCGGCCTTCCTCCGCGCGCCACGACGCTCTTTCGCTGGGGCAAGACGCGCTTCACGGTGAACTGGATTCCGTTCGGCGGCTTCGTCCGTCTGAAGGGCGAGGGTGCGCTCGATGCGCAGGAGCGCCGTGCCCGCGGAAGCTTCGCCGCCGCGTCCGTGCCGGCGCGCCTGGCGGTACTGGTGGCGGGCGTCGTGATGAATTTCACCCTCGCCGTCGTTCTACTCGTGGGTGGGTTCTGGGTGGGTCGCTGGATTCCAACTTTCGCTTCGCTCGAACAAATGGAAGCGGCGGCCGCGCGCGGCGAGATCACTCTGCAGCTGGGCGTGCTCATCGAGCAGGTGGCGACTGATGGCACCGCAGCCACCGCCGGCGTGCCTGCAAATTCCCTGTTGCTCGCCGTTGACCAAACACCGGTGCAACATTCCGACGACGTCGTGTCGCTGCAAGCGGGCAAGCAGGCCGTGACGTACACACTGCAGGAGCACGGAGCTGAGCCTCGCGATGTGCGCGTGACTCTGGCCGACGGCAAGGCAGGCGTGGTGCTGCGCACCGTTCCTCGCACACTTTCAGCGGAGCGGCGTTCGTTCCCGGTGGCGCTCGGGCTTGCGACCCATGAAATAGCCGCGGTCTCGCGCCAAACCGTCGCCGGCATCGGCAATCTCGTGCTCTCGGTGCTTGGCACGGGCGTCGTGCCCGAAGGTGTGACGGGGATCGTCGGCATCGCGCGCCTCACGCATGCGTCGGTGCAGGAAGGTTGGAACGTGTACCTGCGTCTGGTTGCACTGCTGAGCTTGAGCCTTGCGATTCTCAACATCCTGCCGTTCCCCGCGCTCGACGGTGGTCGCATGGTTTTTGTCCTCTATGAAGCCATTACCGGCCGACCCATGGCCCGCCGCTTCGAGCTTGGGGTCAATTCGGTGGGGTTCATCCTTCTCCTCGTACTCATCCTCTTTGTCACCGTCTACGATGTCCTCCGCCTCTTCCGTTAGCCTTCAGGAACCACCGGCGGTACGGCGCGATTTGCTGGAACTCTGGCAAGAGGCGTTGAAAAAACTCGAGCAGCGCATTCCGCGCAGCCAGTTCATCACCTGGTTCCGCGACACGGCGATCCTGGGCATCGACGGCACGACCGCCATCGTAGGGCTGCCGCTGCCGATGTCGCTCAACTGGCATCTGGAGCACTACCGCGCACTCACGTTGCAATCGGTGCAGGATGTCGCTGCAGAGATCACGCAGGTCGTCTACAACGTCGACGGCTCTCTCAAGGAAGATCGCACCCGCACGTTCGACTTGCTTCAGCTCTTCCCCGAGAAGAAGAGCCGCAAGCTCCCGGGCCGTTCGGAAATCAAAGTTGCCGACGGCATCGTGAGCAAGATGCTCAACCCGCGGTACACGATGGAAAACTACATCGTGGGCAGCAGCAACCGCCTCGCGTACGCGGCGTGCCAGGCCGTGGCCTCGCGCCCCGGCGACCGCTACAACCCGCTGTTCCTCTACGGCGGCGTCGGTCTGGGCAAAACGCATCTCCTGCAAGCGACCGGCAACGCCATCCTGCGCCAGTCGCCGCACGCCATGATTGTCTACACCACCACCGAAGACTTCACGAACCAGGTCATCGAAGCCATCAGCCAGCAGAAGATGGAGCAGTTCCGCCGCCGTTACCGCGTGGTGGACGTGCTCATCATCGACGACGTGCAATTTTTGGCCAACAAAGAGCGCACGCAGGAGGAATTCTTCCACACGTTCAACGCGCTCTACGAAGACCGCAAGCAGGTGATCCTCTCGGCCGATCGCCCGCCGGCGGAGCTGCACCTCGATGACCGCCTCACGTCGCGCTTCGAGCGCGGCATGATCGCCGACCTGTCGATACCCGATTACGAGACGCGCCTGGCCATCCTCATGGAAAAGGCGCGCGAGTTCGAGCTCTTCATCGACACGAACGTGCTGCAATTCATCGCCGAGCACGCCACCCGCAACATCCGCGAGCTCGAAGGCGTGCTGATGCAGGCGGTGGCGCAGTATGAGCTGGAACAGCGCGTTCCCACCGTACGCAGCATCGCCGAGATCATGTCGAAGCTGAACAAAGACCCGCACGCCGAGCCGGAGACGCCGGGCTTCGAGGCTCCGCCCCGCCGCAGCGCCACGTTCCAGGATGTGCTGGAGGCGGTGAGCCGGTACTACTCGGTGTCGGTGCAGGACATGATCGGCGCGTCGCGCGTCCGCGAGATCCTGGTGCCGCGGCAGATCACCATGCACCTGCTCAAGAAGTACCTGCGTATGAGCTATGTGCGCATCGGCGAGTGTTTCAGCGGGCGCGACCATACGACGGTGATGAACGCGGTGAGCCGCATCGAAAGCGCGCTCCAGAACGACCCCCAGCTCCTGCGCGAAGTGCGCTCGCTCGAACGCGAGCTCGAATTCGTGTAAGCGCTCAAATTGACCCATGCGTCGCCTGCGCTACACTGCGTTTGTGCATCGCATGCTGACGACCACGGCGACGACCACGCTCCGCTAACGGGCGGCTCGCTTCCGTGATCCAATCGAGCCCCCTCCGCCCCGGATGAGGCTTGTTGCGCGCATCCTTCCCACCCCTCCCATGTCCGCCAAGAACGCCCCTGCTTCGCAGGCCGACCTCCACAACCTCCGGCACTCGCTGGCCCACGTGCTCGCCCAAGCGGTGCAGCGCCTCTGGCCCGACACGCAGATCACGATCGGTCCGCCGATCGACACGGGCTGCTACTACGATTTTCGCTTCCGGCAGGCGGTCTCCGACGCCGATTTCCCCGTCATTGAGAAGGAGATGCGCAGGATCATCAACGAAGGGCAGACGTTCCGGTGCGACACGCTCGCCTGCGCCGATGCCAAGGCGTACTGGAAAGGCCGTAACGAGCCGTTCAAGGTGGAGCTCATCGACGATCTGGAGAAGAACGAGGGGGTGAAGGAAGTGACGCACTACGTGAACGTCGACGCCAAGGGTGAGGAGCGCTTCACCGACCTCTGCCGTGGCGGCCATGTGGAGAACTTGCGGCAGATCCCCGGCGATTGCTTCAAGCTCATGACGCTTGCCGGCGCCTACTGGCGCGGCGATGAAAAGCGCGACCAACTGACGCGTATCTACCTTGCCGCCTTCGGCAGCAAAACCGATCTTGCCGCTTATCTGCACCAGCTGGAGGAAGCCAAGCGCCGCGACCATCGCAAGGTGGGCAAGGAGCTCGACCTCTTCACGTTCAGCGACCTCGTCGGCCCCGGTTTGCCGCTGTGGACGCCGCGCGGAACACTCGTCCGCAATTTGCTGGATGAGTTCGTATGGGAGCTGCGCCGCGCCAAGGGGTACCAGCGCGTCACGATCCCGCACATCACCAAGAAAGAACTCTACGAAACCAGCGGTCACTGGCAGAAGTTCAGTGGCGAACTCTTCAAGATCACCACGCGCGAAGGGCACGAATTCTGCATGAAGCCGATGAACTGCCCGCACCACACGCAGATCTTCGCGCACTTGCCGCGCAGCTACCGCGATATGCCGCAGCGCTACGCCGAGACCACGACGTGCTACCGCGACGAGCAGACGGGCGAATTGCACGGCATCTCGCGTGTGCGTGCCTTCACGCAGGATGACGCCCACGTGTTCTGCCGTCCGAGCCAAGTACAACACGAGATCCTGGCGATCTGGGAGATCGTCGATACGTTCTACCCCACCGTCGGCTTCGACAAGCTCCAGGTGCGCCTGTCGTTGCACGACCCGGCGCACTTCGAGAAATATCTGGGGACGCCGGAAATGTGGGCCAAGGCCGAGGATGCGCTGCGCGACATCGCGCGCGACCGCAACGCCGATTTCGTCGAGGCGCCGGGCGAAGCCGCGTTCTACGGGCCGAAAGTCGATTTCATCGCCAAGGATTCCATCGGGCGCGAGTGGCAGGTGGCGACGATCCAGCTCGATATCAACATGCCCGAACGTTTCGATTTGTTCTGCATCAACGAAGCGGGGGAGAAGGAGCGCATCGTGATGATCCATGCCGCGATCATGGGCTCGATCGAGCGTTTCTTGTCGATTTACCTGGAGCATACGGCCGGGTTGCTGCCGCTCTGGCTGGCGCCGACGCAGGCGATCATCCTGCCCGTGGCCGCAACGCACGTTGCCTACGCCGACGAGGTCTTTGCCGCGCTCAAAAAGGACGGACTCCGTGCCGAGGTCATGGGCCACGAAGAGAGCTTGGGCAAGCGGATCCGCGCCTCCGAACAATCCAAAGTGCCCTACGTGCTCGTGATTGGCGACAAGGAAGTCGAGGCGCGCGCGGTCGCCGTGCGTAACGTCGTCACCAAGGCGCAGGTCACGGTGCCGCTGGACGCCTTCATTGCCACGAGCGTCGAGGATGTGCGCAGGCGGGCAGTGCAGGGGTCGATTGGGTAGTTTTTGTATCGCATCTCTCGCATCTTTTCGTCTCCATCGTTCGCCATTTCGTGCCTCGCTTGAGCAACCGTCAGGGGGCTTGGGAGACTTGGCACGTCTCCCTCAGCCCCCCGACACCCCCGTCACCCTCTCGCGGCAGCATGCTTCCCCGGAGAACAATCCGTGTGCAACCCTCATCCCACCTGTAAACGAACGGGTGCAAGTTTTTGCGCACTCGTCGTCGTTCCCTCGTGTCGCCTGGAAGACGTTCGTTGCGGTGTCCGCGAGCGCA
>CAZATU010000001.1:0-406385 GCA_964488165.1 uncultured Candidatus Peribacteria bacterium | reverse complement strand
CAGGCGCTGCACGGTCGTCGTCAGCTCGTGCCTTGAGGTGTACTGTTAAGTCAGCAAACGAGCGCAACCCTCATCCTCTGTTGTATTTTTCAGAGGAGACTGCCGCCTCCAAGGCGGAGGAAGGTGAGGATGACGTCAGATCAGCGTGGCCCTTATGCCTGGGGCGACACCCGTGCTACAATGGCCGGTACAAACGGCAGCGAACCCGCGAGGGGAAGCTAATCCGAGAAAACCGGTCTCAGTTCGGATTGCAGTCTGCAACTCGACTGCATGAAGTTGGAATCGCTAGTAACCGTGAATCAGCCACGTCACGGTGAATATGTTCCTGGGTCTTGTACTCACCGCCCGTCAACTCATGGAAGGCAGGGGCACCCGAAGCTCCGTTACCCGCAAGGGGCGGGACCACGGTGACACTGCTGACTGGGAGTAAGTCGTAACAAGGTATCCGTAGGAGAACCTGCGGATGGAACGCCTCCTTACCAGGGAGCCATTCTTCCTGTAAACGTCGTACAAGTCGCCTCTGAGTAGAGGATGACGAACTACGACAGCGCATGCACTGGTCAGTGGCCATCGCGACAGCCATTCTGTCCGAGCAATACCATCATGCGACAGATTGTCTCGGGGGACACTCCTGCTGCTCTGGACCTTGCCTCGCAAGGGTATAGAGCAGCGGGCCCGAGAAGAACTTCTCTGCTACACGATGTGGTGATATGACCTTTTTGGTATGCCACAACATTCCCAGCGCCCCGAGGGCGACCGGGCTTCTTCGGCGTGCCCTGCCCTTACTCGCCGTAGGTCGGTCGGCCATCGGGCGCGACCGCATCGACGGATGCCAGGACGTCGGCGGGGATACCCTCTCGGTCGCCGCGAAGCGCACGCAGGAGCAGCTGCAAACGCTCCAATTCGAGGCGTTGCTCGGTGGCGATGACACTCTCGCCAAAACGACGGAGCACGTCGTTCTCCGGGGTTTCGTCCGGTGCTGTGCGGGGGGTCAGCGGCATGGTGGAAAAGGAAAGCGGCGGCATGCTACTGTGCTGCGCTCAGAATGCAAGAATGTTGCGGATGAATCGTGGGATCACCCCCGACGCCACGTCACCGTGAGCATCTGCCCTTCCTGCACAGGCATATCGCCCTCAATGGCAACGACGATTTCGCGGCCGTCTTCAAGGCTTACGCAGGCGCGCACCTGCTCGGTTTCCCTGCCCTCGGAGACGCTCACCACCTTCCCTTGCTGCACGAGTGCACCCGGAGCGTCCCTGCGCCCGACGCAATGCGTCAGCAACACGCGGAACTGCTGCCCCCAGAGCGTGACAGATTCCACGACGGGGTCGACCTGCTCCTGGCGACGTTCGTTTTCCGCACGGCAAACAATCGCAATCGGAGCTGCAAAGACTTCACGCATGGAAAACGGAGGGAGGAGATGCGGCGGCACCCGGTTGTCCGGGTGCCGCCGTGGATCGCAGTATTAGGCTGCCTCGGCCATGGCCGGAGCACGCTCTTGTTCGACTTCTTCGTCGTCGACCTCGGGCTTCACCATCGGGATCACCGCGGCGACGCCGTCGCTCACTTCGTCCTGGAGCTCTTCGGTGTTCTCCAGCACGGCAGCGCTCTCGACAACTTCGACGGTCTCTTCGGAGACCTCCTGGCCTTCTTCCAGTGTGGACAGTTCATCCTTCACTTCGGGGTTCATACGGGTAAGGGGGAAAATGACAGTACGCCCAGCGTACCCAAGGGCGGCACAGCGACAAGCGAAACGCCGACGAAATCTCCGATGCACGGAAGAACGGCTTCACTCTGCGGAAAGCACGACGACTATGAACGCGCTGCCCCCAGAATTTTGGCGTCGGCCATGGCACGCACGCGGTCGCGCCACGTGCCATCGGGCGAGCGGGCGAGCGACGCCAGCAGGAACCCCTCCACGAAGAGCTGCTTCGCCTCCTCGGGAGCGATACCCCGCGCGGCGAACGAGAACAGGTCGAGCGGCGTCACACGGGTCACGGTGGCACCGTGGCTGGCTTTGACGTCGTTGGTACGGATCTCCAATGCCGGTATGGCGTCGACCGTGGCCGCGCCCCCCAAGAGCAGCACGCGCTGCGCCAAGTAGGTGTCGGTGCCGCTGCCATGCTCGGCGATGCGAATCGTGCCGCTGCACTGCGCGCGGCTCTTGCCGGCAGCGATGGCGCGCATCGCCAGATCCCCGCCGCCGCGCTTGCCCTGGTATGCATTCGTCACCGTGAGCTTGGGCGTATCGCCGTCGCCGGCGATGAGCACGGCATCGACGTCGCAACGCGCATCATCGCCCTGGAGCGTCGAGACCACGGTGAGTGCGCCCGCTCCTCCGACCCGCGCAATGTGCCAATGGAGATGCGCCCCGGCCGCGAGCGTGGCCTGCGCCTGCGCGTCACCCTCTCCCCACAGGCCCACGATCTGCACGCTGCTGCCCGGAGCAAGCTGGACGTCCATCGTCGTGGGCGCCGGTTCGCCGAGCACCACGACGCCATGCGCGCCCTCGGCAGCGGTAATGCGAACGTGCGCCCCGGCCGCGACAAGGGGAGCGGCATCCCGCCCCGCGGGGACATGCACATCAGTGATCGCCGGAGCGGAAGAATGGAAGGCCATGAACACCGACAGTATGCGCCATACGTGGCCAAACGGCACGAATGTATGGTAGAATATACATTGCATGCGCAGTGTCGATGCCACACCGCCGGAGTATGCCAAGGAATGCTCACCGTTTGAGCGCGCGGTGCAGGCGGAAATCGACGCTCTCAGCGACGAGCAACGCGAAGCGCTCCGAAGCATCGCCGCAGCGGATAATCTCAACCACTTCCTCGGCGATTATCGCCTGTGGAAAGACCTGCATTTTCGCTATTTGAGCAAAAAGAAGTACCGTCGACTGCAGGTACTGGGCACATACGTCGACCAGTATCGCCAACTCTACAAGCCATTCCGGCCTCCTCCTCCCCAGCGCTGACCATGGGCAACGTCATCCCCCCTTCCTCCGGCGGCTACCCCGATCCGATCAGGCCAATCACTCCCGCAGCGCCCGCGCGCAAGGTGGGCCCCGAAGACACGCCCGATGAACCGGAGCAACGCGAAGACGGGAAAGCGGCAAGCGAAGCCGCCGCCGCGACGCGCGAGGAGATCGGCGACATCCTCGGCTACGACGCGCAGGGCAAACCCATCAGGCGCCCGCCGCCGCCAACTGTGGAGATCGATGCCTAAGCGCTCTCTCCCAAGAGCCGCTGGAAACGCAGCCGCATGCCTTGCAAGACATAGTCCCGCAGCCGCTCGGCGTCCTCGAACGGCAACTCCAGCGCCACGGCGACACGCCATTCTTCACGTGCCACTTTCTCAAATGGCGACAGTTCGCCGCGCGGCATCCGCTGGCCGCTGTTTCTCGCGGCGGCCCTGGCCTCGCGCAGGATAGCATCGGGGGGAGCATCCGGGGTGAAGCCGAGTTCGATGGGCGTAGGCATAGGAGAACGATCCTATCCCGCGCCGCGCTCCAGTGCCAGCGCGATCGGGCGATCCTACCTACCCGACCGAACCTTCCATTTCGAGCTCGATGAGTCGATTCATTTCCACGGCGTATTCCAAGGGCAGCTGCCGCACGATCGGCTCGATGAAACCGTTGACGATCATCGCCTTCGCCTCTTCTTCGGTGATGCCGCGGCTCATCAGGTAGAACACGTCGTCGTCGGAGAGCTTCCCCACGCTCGCTTCGTGCGCGATCGTCACATCGTCGTTGCGCACCTTGATATCGGGGATGGTATCGGTGCGGCTCGTTTCGTCGAGGAGCAGCGCATCGCACTCCACGTTCGACGTGCAGCCGTAGGCATGCGGCGCGATGCTGAGGATGCCGCGATACACGGAGACGCCACCGTTCTTGCTGACCGATTTGCTGACAACGCTGCTCGTCGTGTGCGGCGCCAAATGAAAAATCTTCGCGCCGGTGTCCTGCCACTGGTCCTTGTTCGCAAACGCGATGGCCAGGTGATCGCACCGCGCGCCTTCGCCTGCGAGCATGGAACACGGGTAAAGCATGGTCACACCGCTGCCCATGTTGCCCCCCACCCACTGCATCGTTGCATCGCGCTCCACGATGGCACGCTTGGTATTGAGGTTGAACGTATCGCGACTCCAGTTCTCCACGGAGCTGTAGCGGGCGCTCGCAGAGCGCTTCACATACACCTCCACGCAGCCTGCATGGAGCGCCTGGCTGCCGTACTTTGGCGCAGAGCAGCCCTCGATGTAATGCACGTCGGCGCCTTCGTCGACGATGATCATCGTGTGCTCGAACTGGCCCATGTTGCGCGCGTTCATGCGGAAGTACGCCTGCAGCGGGTCGCGCACCTTCACGCCCTTGGGAATGTACAAAAACGTCCCGCCGCTCCACACGGCCCCGTGGAGCGCGGCGAATTTGTGGTCGGACGCAGGCACGCACTTCATGAAATGTTCACGCACGAGCGCTTCATGCTCGCGGAGCGCCACGTCCATATCGAGGAACACGACGCCCGCCTTGTCCCACTCCTCCTTGAGCTTGTGGTACACCACCTCGCTCTCGTACTGCGCACCCACCCCGGCAAGCATCCGATGTTCGGCTTCGGGGATACCCAGGCGGTCGTAGACCTTGCGGATTTCCTCGGGCACATCCTCCCACGCATGGCTCTCGCCCGCTCCGGCGGAGGCGTAATAAATAATATCGTCGAGGTCCAACCCCGCGAGGCTCGGCCCCCACGATGGCAGGGGTTTCTCGCGGAAGATGCGCAAGCTCTCCAGGCGGTGCTCCAGCATCCATGCGGGCTCGTTCTTGTCGCCGCTGATCTTCCGCACGAGCTCTTCATCAACCCCGCGCTTCGCCCCCGTCGCGTACGGCGAGGGGTTGGGAGTATCGAGGTCGGCTCGAGTGAGGTGGCTGAAGATAGGGTCGGACATTGGGGGAAGATCATAGCAGGAAGGTGGGTATTCCACCTTTGTCCAAACGACGGAGCGTGCTGATTTCTTTGACCAACCTCAAACACACTGTTTCCCACTTTTTTAGAAAAAGTGGGAGCCCTAAAGGACTGCGTCCCAGCACGACGCAACGTGCCGATTTCTTTGTCACCACACAAAGAAACCGGCGAAAGAAAAGTCTCCGCCGCCAAGTGCACACTCCGCACCGCCCCGGGCCTCGTCGTCGGACGGTCCAGGGTTTCCCGTCCGACTCCTCGTCTCGTTGGCGCAGCTCGATTCGCTGCGCCACGAAAGCGGGGCTACCTCTACACCCCCCGTGGCGGCGGAACCGCGCCATTTCCCATCGTCGTTCCCTCGTGTCGCCTGGAAGACGTTCGTCGCGGTGTCCGCGAGCGCAGCGTGAAGCGCAGGCACCTGTTTGACGAGCTTTCCAGAGAAAGCGAGGAGCCTGCCTGCGTAGCGAGCACACGGAGAACACCGCAGAAGGTCTTCTTCAGCGACGCTTTTTCCTCCCACTTTTTCTAAAAAAGTGGGAAACGGTTCCCTTTAAATAAAACTATTCCTCAACCCCCAAAACCCCCGCCCCCATCCCCGCTCCGATAATCAACAACCGCAATTTCCTCACCACCGGATGCAAGTCCGCCGCATCGATCGACGACGATTCGCCATCCGGCCGATAGGCGATGTGGAACAGCATCAAGGCATCGCGGCGGGCATCGTCATCATTGAACAGTGCCGACAGCTGCAGCACCGTCACACGGATCGCCGCAAGTACATGCTCACCGGGCTCTAAAGCATCACCCTGCTCCGCGAGCGCTATCGTATCGCCCGCGCGCCGAAATTCCAGAACGTGTTTCGCCATGAATGCATCATAGCCAGCGCGGGGCGCTCGCCCAAGAACAGGCGGCTTCCTTCGACTTCGTCGCCGACACCAAGCCCCGCTCCAGCCACAACAAACGGGCCCCGCCAAACTTCACGCGCGAAGATGCATTGACTCTGCGGCGGCAACGATCATGCTCCACTTCCGATGGATGCACTCCTTCGGACACCCGAGAACGAACTCGCCCCCGCCCCCGCCGACACGGCCTGGGCGACCGTCCAGGCGGCCGCACGCGGCGCTGCGATCGTGGTGTGGAGCATGTTGATGCAAGCTCAAACCCTGCACGCCGCCCCGGTACCCGTCGATACAGGCAAACCCAAGCCAGCACTCAAAACTCCGGCGGAGCGCGTCGAGAGCGATGCGAGCGCGGAACCTTCGCCCCCGGCGGTTGCCGCATGGCTCAAGAAACACCACCCCGACTGCACGCCCGAGCTCATCCAAAAGCTCATCGCCGACCTCGACGAAGATGATTTCGACACCCGCGAAAAAGCGCAAGAAGCGCTGCTCGCTTGGGTCAAGAAGCTCGCACCTGCCGTCTGCCCGCTGCCCCACGCGTTCCCCGCGTACTCCGGCGGAGAGGCGTACTCCCTCGAACAACGTCACCGTATGGCGCGCATCCACAAAGCAGTCGATGCACTGCCGTCGCGGATACCGCCGCAGAAGCTTGCAGCCGTCGAGGCGGTGGCATTGCT
This sequence comes from uncultured Candidatus Peribacteria bacterium, assembly GCA_964488165.1. Taxonomy (GTDB): domain Bacteria; phylum Patescibacteriota; class Gracilibacteria; order Peribacterales; family Peribacteraceae; genus VMFU01. The sequence goes on along the minus strand of CAZATU010000001.1, from coordinate 399,857 downwards.
CACGGCGCACACGCGCAACGTCATCGTCATCGATCCCGCGGGGACGGAAGCCGTGCACAAGAAACTGCGCGACGCCGGTATTGTGGAGATCGCCCCCGAGCGCAATTCGTTCTTCGAAAGCGTGGGAACGATCTGCGACAAAGCAGGGCTGCACTGGCGCATCGACGGCATGCGCGTCGTGCTCTGCGACGGCGAAGGAACGTGCGACAACATGCCGCTCGGCGTCAGCGGACGGTACGCCCTCCTGCGCGATAAAGCCTCCAAAGAAAAGGCTCCTCGGTACACCGTCGTGGGTGAGCCGGCATGGAGGCGCGTCGTGCACATGAGCGAGGCCTGCGCCGACGAAGGCGATACCGACGTGGCGTTCTCCACCACGAGCATGGGCCCCTGGGTGAACCCCTACCCCGGCAGCGTGCAGCCAGCGCTTGCCGTGTGCAAAAAGCTCGACGCCGCCAAAGGTGGCAAGCTCACCCTGCGCATGAACGCCGCAAGCTCCCCGTTCCGACGGGTCTTACCGCTCGGCGGTGCACTGGAACATCAGGTGGGAGGGCAGCATCTCTCCCCCGTGCGTAAGCAAGGCGAGCGCGGCGGCTGGGTCATCGACGACAAGCGCATCATCTGGAAAGACTGGAACTGGAGCTCCTCCCCGTGGCCCGCCGACATGCAGGGCTGGCTGCTCGGCGCCGCCACCCATCAAACGCCGCTCGACGCCAAGCGCCGACCCCTCACACCCATCATCACGGGGCGGAAGATCGACCAACGCACGCTCACCACGACCATGGCACTCACCGAAGAGCCCGAGTGGCTGGGGGTTGAGGGCTTCGGTGGGATCACCGAAGAGACCGCCATTTTTGAGCTGCCTCCGGCGGAAAAAAAGTAGCCCAAAGCGCCCATTCCATCCCTGGAATGAGCGCGGGTGGCAGCCGTAGCTGCCGCAGTCGGATGTTGCTACTGCCGCGCTCGCAGCGCGGCTTCCGCGATCTTCTCCAGAAGCTCGCGGAATTCGTCGTTGAAAACCATGCACCCCGCTGCTTGCAGGCAGCGGTTACGGTCACCAGTGAGCGCACGCCGGGCTACCAGCGCCGCCAGTTCTTGTCCGAACGGCGTGTTGGCAAACGCCGTCTGCAGCGGGGTCACCCCCGCCACAACGCACATGGTTTCCATGCCGGGGGGACGCAGGTCCCCTTCGGAGCAGAAGACGATGTCTTCGCCCCTCCGGCGCACCTCGAACGTTCGCACGATGCACCTCGTTTCAAGAAAAGAGCAGAATTCCCGACCAAAGCCATTTGTGCATTATTTTTCAGTTTTTGCAAGAATCATCCGGAAAATGACGCCCCAAAGCGCCCATACTCCGAAGAGATGGGCGCGGGTCGCAGCCGGAGCTGCGAAAATGTCGGGTGGCCTCAGTCGGCCTTCGGCGCTTTCTTCTTCTTGCCGCCGCTGGCGCGGAACATGAGCGCGCAGCGGCCGATGCCCTTGAGGAGTTCGCGCAGCGCCGGGGTGAACCCCGGGCACTCGCTGATGTCCTTGACCGTCGGCTCGTCCTTCGCGAGCCCGGCTTCGACGACGGTCACGACGATGGAGACGACGATGGCGAGCTGCACCAGCGCCAGCTGGTCGCCCTCCTCGATCTCGACCTCGTACAGTTTCTCTTCGTCCGCCTCACGGAAGTGATTGGTGGGGCAGAAGAAGAGCTCGCCGTTCCGACGGCGAACGTCCCAGCGTTTCATAGCAGCGGTCCTCCGAAGTATCGACATCGGGCCGTTGTGGCACCGACGCGGACGGTATACAGGGAAATGCGCGTAAAGCAACATTTCTTTAGAAAAACAAGGCAGCGCCGTCGGCACAACAAAACGCCCCGGGCACACCAGGGCGTTTGTTGCGTTGCGGAAGGCGATTTACTTGAGCACGTAGGTGAGCATGACGTTCACGTTGATCTCCTGCTCGCCGGCAGGCACCGGGACGGCACCTCCTCCGCCGTACGCGTCCATAGCCATGGAGCGCTCATACATCATCGGCGGCATGGGAGAGCCATACTCGCTCTCGGCGTAGGCCTGGAGCTTGTCGATGCTCTTGCCGAGCTGGTCGGCGAGCACCTTGGCCTTTTCCTTCGCGTCGGCGATGGCTTCTTCGCGGGCCTGGGCCTTGAGCAACTCCGGATCGTCGATGGTGAAGCTCACGCCGCCGGCCTGGTTCGCCCCCGCCGCCGTGGCGTCGGAGAGCACCTTGCCGATGAGTTCCAAGTCGCGCACTTTCACGCGCAGCGACTGGTTGGCCTCGAAGCCGCGGGCCACCTGCACGCCGTCGACCCAGTCATACGCGGGGTTGAGCCAAAGCGATTCGGTGCGGATGTCCTTCTCCTCGATGCCGGCTTTCTTCACGGCTTCGACGATGGCATCCATGTCGGTGCGCAACTTCTCCATGGCGAGCTGCGCGGTCTTCTGACGGCCGGTCTGCACGCCGAAGGAGAGCTCGGCGATATCGGGAGCGGCGGCAACCTTGCCGATGCCCGTCACGGAAACCTGCACGGGCATGTAGCCGCGTACTTCGATGTTTTTACCGATAATGAAACAGACGCCGGCAATGAGGACGGCAGTAAGGGGAAGCCACATCGGCGGGCGGAGATACACTGTGCGTTCGTCCATAAGAAGAAAGGGGTAAGGGGAACAATGACAGGAGGAAGTGTAGCGCGAGGCTCTTCCCTGCACCGATGATGACGGAATAGATCGCCTCGTCTTACAAGGCGATTCGGACGGACGAGACAAACCGGCACATCTATGCTACAATGGGAAGATTTCCCACACCCACACCATGACCCCCGCAGCTTTAGCCCAGGCCGGACTGACGATGACGGACCTCGAGCACCTGCTCTACGAAGGCGTCGAGGGCTACAACCTCGCGACCCTCGGGCGCGACCGCCGCCAGTGCCACACACCGGATTTCACCTACGGCGAAGTGACGCCGGACGTGATCAGCACGCTGCTCGCCGTCGCCAACGCGCGCCCGGGCGAAGTGTTCTACGACCTTGGCTCCGGCACCGGGAAGGCCGTGCTCTACGCCGCCGTGCTCGGCGACCTGTCGAAGTCCGTCGGCATCGAGCTGCTGGAAGAACTGCATGCCGGGAGCATGCGGGCGCATGAACGCTTCACCAATGAAGTGCTGCCCCACATGCCGTCGAAGCAGGGCCAGCACGTGGAGATGCGCCTCGGCGACATTACCAAGGAAGACATCAGCGACGGCGACATCGTGTTCACCCATTGCACGTGCTTCACGAATGAACTCATGGACGCCGTGGCCAAGCAGTGCGCTACGATGAAGCCGGGTTCACGCATCATCACCGTGTCCAAGGCCTTGCCGATTACGGGCGACTTCGTGCTTGTGGAACAGGCGCCCTGCACGATGGCCTGGGGCTCCGCGACGCTGCACGTGCACCGCCGCGTCTAAGACGTTGCTCCGTTGTTGCCGCACGCGCCGCCGCAATACAGCGCACACACCAGCAAGCGGTGAAAGCGATCAATGAATGCGCGTTCGCCCTTGTGTTCGCAGGTGCGCGCGGCGCTTTCGCGCAGCTGGTCGATGCGGTCGCAAACGGCGTCTTTGCCGCCCATCCGCTCATGCAGATCGGTGTGATCGAAGGCCGCGTCGTGCAGCACGCCCGTCAACGGCGCGTGCAGCCAGGCATGCTCTCCCCCGTCGAGAACGCAGAGACCGAAACGCCGTTCCATGACCATTCATCCTCCCCGCAGCCGCGGAAAAAGTGAAGAAGGCCGCGACAGCAACGTTATGCGACGTCCAGGCGAATCGATGCGCCGTCGTTGTAGCGCGCGTAGCCCTCGCGTTCGAGGCGATGCGCCAGCTCGGGTCCGCCGCTTTCGGCGATCTTCCCGCGCACCATCACGTGCACATGGTCGGGTTTGAGATGTTCGAGAATCCGGGCGTAGTGCGTCACTACGATCGCGGCGAACGACGGGTTGCGCTCGTGCTCGCGCCGTACACCCTCGGCGACGATCGCCAGCGCGTCGACATCGAGGCCCGAATCGGTTTCGTCGAGCAGCGCGAGCGCCGGGCGCAGCACGAGCAATTGCAGGATTTCGAGCTTCTTCTTCTCCCCTCCCGAAAACCCCTGGTGCACGCCGCGCTCGGCGAACGCGGGGTCCATGGCGAGCGCCGTCATTTCATCCTTCAGCACGCGCTCGAACTGCATGGGGGAGATACGCGGTTCGCCGCGGGCCTGGCGCTGGGCATTGCTGGCGGCGAGCAGGAAGCCGCGCAAACTGACTCCGGCGATTTCGCGGGGATACTGGAACGCCAGGAAGAGCCCCGTCTGCGCGCGTTCGTGCGCCGCCTTGGCGAGCAGGTCTTCGCCGAGCAAACGCGCTGTGCCGCCGGTGACCGCATACGACGGGTGCCCCGCGAGCGCGTTCACCAACGTCGATTTGCCCGAGCCGTTGGGCCCCATGATGGCGTGGATTTCGCCGGGCCGCACCGCAAGGGTCACGCCACGCACGATGGCGCGGTCAGCGGCAGCGACCTGCAGATCGGCGATGTCGAGGGTCAGGGCCATGGCAGGGAGCCTAGAGGATTACCCCTTCGGGGAAAACGACAAGTGGCGATTGCGGGGCGGCGACGCGTCCCTATACTCCCGCCGTGACCAAGGTGACGTTCCAGTATGCGGGCCTCACGAAGATCGTCGACGCAAAGAGCGGCGAAAGCATTTTGAAGATCGCCATCGACAACGGCATCCCGATGGAACACGCCTGCGGCGGCAACGGGTTCTGCACCACGTGCCTCTGCAAGGTGACGCGCGGGGGCGAGCACATGAACAGCCGCAACGACCGCGAGGAAAACATGGGCATCAACAACGACCCCTACAGGCTCGGCTGCCAAGCGCGCGTACAAGGAGAAGGCGAGGTGGATATCGAAGTGAGCGACTGACGGCGCTTCAGACGTGCACCAGGCGGCCGGCGATGGATTTGAGCTTGGCTTTTACTTCTTCGTCGTACGGTTCGAGCTTGTTGATCTTGCGGTAGGCCTCTTCGGCGCGGTCGACCCAGTTGAGCTGTAAGTAGCACTCAGCAAGCAAGTGCAGCAGCTCGATGTTGCGCGAGAGATGCGCCGACGCTTTTTCGAGCAGTGGCACGGCTTCCTCAAAGCGACGGGCGGCGATGCAGGCGCGTCCGAGCGCGGCGCAGCGGTCGGGGTTCTTCGGGTCACGGTTGAGCGCCTCCTGGTAGGCGTAGCACGCCTCGACGTACTTGGCCTGCCGGTAGTACGCGAGCCCGAGATTGGCGTGGAACGACACGTCATCGCGCTGTTGGAGCAGCTCGCGGTACATCGCCTCGGCTTTCGATTCGCGTTCGGTCGTAAGGTAGAGCTTGGCCAGCTGCGCGCCGACATCGATGGAGCGCGGCTGGATGGTGAGCGCCTGGATGAGGAACTTCTCCACGTCATCGAGCTTGTTCTGGCTCATGGCCTTGTCGGCGCTGCGCAAGAGCTGGCGCACCTGCTGCAACTCGATGGCGGACACGCGGGGGCTCTTGGGCGGGCGGGAGACTTTTACTTCTTCCTCCGCGGAGATCTGGCCGCGGCGTTCGGCGGCGGCGAGACGCTGGTGCATCGAGCGCACGAAGCGACGCACCATGCGCTGCTGAAGGAGCCATTTGGCGCCGAAGAGCGCGGCGAGCGTTGCGAGCGAGCCGATGAAGACGACGGCATACACCAAAAGCGTCGGGGAACGGCACGATATCCTAGCGATGGAAAGCAAACTCGGCAAGACGCCTAGTCCATTCGACCACGGTACCAATTCCAGGCAAGCGCCAGCGCGCCGAGCGTGATGAACGCGTCGGCGAGGTTGAACACCGAGAAACCGCGCACCGCGAAGACATCGGTGACGAACCCATCGGGCAGGCGATCGATGATATTGGCGAGCGCTCCGCCGAGAATGGCGCCATAGGCGACGCGCTCCAGCTGCGACTTCGCCCGGACGGCAAGCGACAGAATGGCGACAAAGGCGATCCCCAGCACGACGGGGAGGACCGTACGAGGCAGGGCGATGCTAAACGCGATACCGGGGTTCTCCACATGCTCCAGGCGCACCCACGTTCCGAGGATCGGCACCGCAGCGGTGAGCCGTGCGGAAAGCGCCGCCGCAACGACCGACAGCGCGCAGGCCACGGCGAAAACAATCCAGAGCGTCATATGCGCCAAAGCCTACGGGCACGCGGGACTTCCGACCAGGTCTGTGGCACCATGCGTACTCGCACATGTTCCGCCGCACCGACCTTCTTCTCCTCGGCATTGCAGTGGGCCTGACGCTCTTCGGGTTGGCCATGATCGCGAGCGTCAGCGTGTTCGACAGCTACCAGCTGACGCTGCGCCTCGCAGAGCGCGGTCTGCGCGACGCTCCGACCAACGCGTTCTATCTGGTGCGCAGCTCCATCAACGTCATCGTGGGGCTCATCGGCATGACCATCGCAGCCATCACCCCGTACCGCCTGTGGGAACGCCTCGCCCGACCGCTCTTCCTCGCCACGATCCTGCTGCTCTTCGCCGTGTTCCTCCCTGGCCTCGGCAACGAGTACGGCACGGCGCGCAGCTGGCTCATGCTCGGCGGCTTTTCGTTTCAACCGTCGGAATTCCTGAAGCTCACGATGATCTTCTACCTGGCGGTGTGGCTCCAGAAAAAAGAACAGATCGTGGGGACATTCAAAGAAGGTTTCATCCCCTTCGCCACGCTCCTCCTACTCTCGACGCTGCTCGTGGCACTGCAGCCGGACCTGGGCTCGTTCATCGTCTTAAGCTCGATCGCCATCACGATGTTCTTCATCGCTGGCGGTAACATCCTGCACCTCTTCGCAGGCGGCGGTCTCGCAGGCGTCATGGGCCTGCCGATCATCCTGAGCAAGGAATACGTGCGTAACCGCTTCCGCGCGTTCCTCAACCCCGGTGACGTGACCATCGCCGAAGGCATTGGCTTCCAGATCAAGCAGGCGCTCATCGCGATTTCGAGTGGCGGGGCGTTCGGCGTGGGCTACGGCAAATCGATTCAGAAGTTCGGCTATCTGCCCGAGGCGAAGGCCGACATGATTTTCGCCGCGATGTCGGAGGAACTCGGCTTCTTCCGCCTGATGATCATCATCGGCATGTACGCCATTTTCGTCTACCGCGGCTTCAAGATCGCCCGCGAAGCCCCCGACCGCTTCGGCTTCATGGTGGCCACCGGCATCACCACCTGGATCGCCGGGCAGACCATCATCAACATCGCCGTGAACATCGCGCTCTTCCCACTCACGGGCCTCACGCTGCCCTTCATCAGCTACGGCGGTTCCTCGCTGCTCACCGTGCTCATCGGCGTCGGCATTTTGCTCAACATCTCGACCTACTCCACCGAGAACGCCCTCACCACGCGCCGCCCCACGCGCTCGGGGTTGTGGTTCCCGCTTACCCGGCGCTAGGCATGCGCATCCTGCTCGTCAGCGGCGGCTCCATCGGTCACATCGCGCCGCTCGTCGCTATTTGGCGCGCGGTCGAACGACTGGCCCCGAGCTCGGAAACGCTGCTCCTCTGCGCGGACCGCGAGGAGGAACTGCTCTTCAGCCAGGCCGAAGGCATCCGCGCCATCGGCCTCGCCCGCCCGCGCATCGGCCTCACGCTCGGCGCATCGCTCCTGCGCAACACGCGCTCGGCACGTAAGGCCCTCGACACGTTCATGCCCGACGTCGTGGTGAGCAAGGGCGGAGCCGTGAGCATCCCCACCTGCATGCTGGCGTGGCAACGAGGCATCCCCGTGATTCTGCACGAGTCGGACGCGCTGATGGGGCGCGCCAACCGCCTGCTCTCGCGCTTCGCGAGCCGCGTGTGCCTCGGGCATGCGGGCGCCTGCCCCGGCCGCGACGATGCCGTGGTGACGGGCAACCCCGTGCGCGCTGCAGTGTTCGCGGGCACAGCTGAGCACGGGCGGGCGATCACCGGCTTTCATGATGCCAAGCCGGTGCTGCTGGTCTTGGGCGGCAGCCAGGGAGCAGCCGCGCTCAATGCCGCGATCCGGCAGAACCTCGATGCGCTGCTTGCCGATTGGAACGTCGTCCATCTCACCGGCCACGGCAAACAGGGCGCCGCCGCCAAGCCGGGGTATTGGTCGAAGCCGTTCGCCCAGGAAGAGCTGCCGCACCTCTATGCGCTCGCCGCAGCCGCCATCAGCCGTGCGGGTGCGGGCGCCATCGCCGAGCTTGCAGCCAACGCCATACCCACACTGCTCGTGCCACTGCGCGGCCTCGCGCAGGACCACCAATGGCACAACGCGCGTTCGGCGGAGAAGGAAGGATGGTGCCGCATCCTGGAGCAAGGGGCGCTTACCACGGCCCCCGACGCCCTGCGCACGCTGCTGGCGGACCATGAAATTCTCGCCAAAAAGGCGAATGCGGCTCAATATCGCAGCCGCGAAGCCGCCGAGCACATCGCCACGGTGGTGCTGCGCGCCGAGCGAGGGTAAGATCTGCTCCTCATTCCTCACTCCTATGTACAAGTTCCTCATTCCGCTCTTCGTTCTGGCGTTGCTCTCCGGCTGTTCGAGCACTCCCGACGTGATACCCACGGACACGCAAACCGAAGGCTACGCCGCGAGCGGCGCAACCATGGAAAACTCCTCCGCTTCTTCCGCATCCTCTTCCGACACCGCCATGACCGCATCCCGCAAGACCGCAGAACCCTCCGGCCCCTTCGGCTGGGACGGCGTCCTTCTCTCCGGCAAGCACACGGTGACCATGCGCACGTCGCTGGGCGTCGTCACGCTGGAGATCGATGCCGACGCGGCGCCCAAGACAGCCACGAACTTCCTGACCCTTGCGCGCTCGGGCTTCTATAACGGCCTCGTGTTCCACCGCGTCATCGACGGATTCATGATCCAAGGTGGCGACCCCAACGGCAACGGTACGGGCGGTGAGAGCATCTACGGGCCGACCTTCGTCGACGAGCGCAACAACCTGGAAATGGTCAAAGGCGTAATCGCCATGGCCAACCGCGGACCCAACACGAACGGCAGCCAGTTCTTCATCATGCAGGGCGACAGCGCCCCCTGGCTCCAGGGCAAGCACACGATCTTCGGCAAGGTGACCGACGGCATGAAGATCGTCGATACCATCGCTCGCTCGCCCAAGGATTCCCGCGACAGGCCCCTCACGGCCATCACCTACGACATCACGGTCAAGAACTGAGCGCTCGCGGTCCGCGCTGCGCCCGGCTACTCTCGCATCATGCGCACGCGCTTCGCTCCGTCACCGACCGGCTACCTCCACGTAGGAGGTCTGCGCACCGCGCTCTACGCGTGGCTCATGGCAAAGCAATCGCGCGGGCAATTTTTGCTGCGCATCGAAGACACCGACCAGGAGCGCTTCGTGCCGGGAGCCGTCGAGAGCATTCTGCACTGCCTGGCGTGGGCGGGGCTTGCGCCCGATGAAGGCGTGGTGCTGCACGAAGACGGCGTGGCGCAGCAGGGAAGCCACGGGCCCTACATACAATCAGAACGCAAAGAGACCTACCTCAACTATGCGCTGGAATTGATCAAAAAAGGCCACGCCTACTACGCCTTCGACACCAAGGAAGAGCTCGACCGCATGCGCGAAGAAGAACAGGCGCGCGGCAACCCGGCGCCCAAGTACGACTGGAGCGTGCGCATGCGCATGAAGAATTCCATCAGCCTGCCCCCCGAGGAAACGAAGCGTCGCATAGATGCCGGCGAGCCGTACGTCATCCGCTTCCTGATGCCCTCCCAGCGCACGGTGGCCTTCGACGACGACATCCGCGGCAACGTCCAGTTCCAGACCAACACGCTCGACGACCAGGTGCTCCTCAAGAGCGACGGCCACGCCACCTACCACCTCGCGCACGTCGTGGACGACCACCACATGCAAATCGACATCGTGATCCGCGGCGAGGAATGGCTGCCGTCCCTCCCCAAACATCTACTGCTCTTTGAGGCGTTCGGCTGGCCCGCGCCGCGCTACGCGCACGTCTCGCTCCTTCTCAACAAAGACCGTACCAAGCTCAGCAAGCGCACCGGCTCGGTATCGGTGGAGGAGTACATCGCCAAGGGCTACCTGCCTGAGGCGCTCCTCAACTTCATCGCCATGCTCGGCTGGAACGCGGGCACCACGCAGGAACTCTTCGGCGTCGACGAGCTTATTGCGCAGTTCTCGCTCGACCGCGTGCAGAAGGCAGGCGCCATCTTCGACACCGAGAAGCTCGACTGGCTCCAGGGCCAATGGATGCGGAAGATGGAACGCCCCGTCTTCGCGGAGCGCATCCGCAGCCTGGTGACGGAGCGCCATCCGGCCGCCTCCAGCGATCCGCACTTCGCGGAACGCGCGGCGCTGATCCAGGACCGCATCACGTTCTTCCATGAGGCACCCGACATGCTCGGGTTCTTCTATGACGAACCCGCCGTTGCTCCGGTGCTGCTCGCCAGCGAAAAACAAAAGGTGGCGCCCGACATGCTGCCGAGCATCCTCGACGCGCTGCTTACGCTCTGCGAGGCGACGCCCGACGGCGCCTGGAACCATGAACATCTGCTCGGCGCCGCAAAAGCCATGATCGCCGAGCGCGGCTGGAAACTGGGGCAGCTCCTCTGGCCGATGCGCGCCGCCCTCACGGGGCGCGAGTTCAGCCCGGGGGCCGTCGAAGTGGCGGGGGCGCTGGGCAGGGAAACGACCATCCGGCGCCTGCGCGCGGCGCGCGCCGCCGTCTAGCGGCAATGCGCCAAGGGCAGTACACTACAACCATGGTCAGCGAATCGCACCAGGACGTCGAAGTGCAAGTGCGCCCCGATAGCGGCAGGGCCGTGATCGAGGGCAAGACGGTCGTGCCGTTTCAATCGTTCGTCACGCTGGTGATCCAGCGCAAGGTGCAGCAGATCTGCAAGCAGTGGGGCAAGGAGCCCGTCATCGTGAACAGCGACCTGCTCACGCATCTGGCGAGCGCCCCGCAGGACACCGTCGAAAACCGCGGCCACATCATCACCGTGAGCTTGGGTGTGGGAATGATCTTGGGTATTTGGCTTTCCGCAGCCGCTTTCCTTGCGCTCGTTATGGCCGGCATGGTGCCGGGCATCCGCGAGCTGAGCGTGGTCATCGGTGGCATCCTCGGGCTCTGCATCCTCACGCTGATCCTCATGAAGATGCAGCGAGTGAAGCGCGGCGAGAAGCTCGTGGAAACCATCGAAAGCTTGAGCTCCTTCCTGGGGAAGTAACACCGTCATTCATGGAGCTGCAAGAAAACGTCGCCCTTCGGCAGAAGACGACCATGCGCATCGGCGGCATAGCCCGCTTCTTCGTCGATTGCCGCTCGCGACAGGACGTGGAAGAAGCCATGGCGCTCTCACGGGAATGCGGCCTGCCGTTCATCATGCTCGGAGGCGGGTCCAACACGATCTTCTCCGACGGCAACGTGGACGCCGTGGTCGTGCGCGTGCAGGCGGACGCAGTGCAGGTCGATGGCACGACGGTGACCGCCGAGGCGGGAGCGTACCTCGGCACGCTCGTCGCAAGCCTGGCGACGCAAGGCCTCGACCTCTCGGCGCTGACGGGCATCCCCGGGTCGCTGGGCGGAGCCATCGTCGGCAACGCGGGGCAGGGTGCGGGAGGGGTGTGGATCGACCGCTATGTCCGTTCGGTGACGGCGTTCATCGACGGCGCCTGGCACGACATCCCCGCCGCCGACTGCGGCTTCGCCTACCGCGAGAGCCGCTTCAAGCACACCACGGGGCCCACCGTGGTCTGGAGCGCCGTGCTCGACGTGCCCGCGGGCGAACCGGCGGCCATTCAAGCGGAGATCGAGCGCCTCATTCAGCGACGCATCGAAACCCAGCCGCATCTCAAAACCGCGGGGTCGTGCTTCAAATCGCTGCCCGACAGTACGCCCGCCTGGAAACTCATCGATGCCGCAGGCCTGCGCGGCCTCACCGTCGGCGGCATCGAAGTGAGCCAGAAGCACGCCAACTTCCTGCTGAATACCGGCAACGCAACCTTCGCCGACGCCGTTGCCACAGTGGAGCGCCTACGCAAAGACATCCCGGCGCTGCCAGACGTGGAAATGCGCTTCGTGAACGGCGACGGAACGCTCGTCTTTTAGCGACGGATCAGAACGGCAAATCCTCCACGCGGATCTCCGGCGTGTACGACAGCTCGGGTACGGCGGGAGCGGCGGCCGACGCTTTTACTTCCTTCGCAGCTCCAACCGGAACGGCGGGCATCGCGGCGTCGGTCTGAATCGATTCCATGGCGATCGGGTTGCGCACGCCCAGCATGGCCACGCTGTCGGCAATGACTTCGGTCGTCGTGCGCTTGGCGCCTGCCTGCGTCTCCCAGGCGCGCGTTTGCACGCGGCCGGAAACGAAGACGCGCATGCCCTTCTTCACCCACTGGCCCACGTCGGACGCGAGATCACCCCACACCACGACGTTATGGAATTCGCTGCGGTCGCGGTTTTCGCCGCTGGCCTTGTCCTTCCAGCGCTCGTTGGTGGCAACACCGAGCGTCAGCACCTTCTGGCCGCTGGTCGTCGTGCGCATTTCCGGGTCGCGCGTCACGTTGCCGATGAGGTCGGCGCGGTTGAGCGTGCCCGCGAGGCTCTGCGCCCCGGCGGGGAGGTCGGTCTGCCCGTCCTTCGGGTCCACCAAAATCATTTCCTGGGCGATGATCTTCGTGCGCGAGCGCTTCTCTCCGGTCTGCTCATCATCCCAGCTATCGGTTTGCAGGCGTCCGGCGATGAACAGCTGCGCGCCGGGGCGGACAAATTGCCCTGCCACCTGCGACATCGGCCCCCACAATGTGACCGTGTGGAAGCTTTTGCCGCCGAGCTTCTCTCCCGACTCCGTCGAATACTGTACGGGTACGACAATATTCAAATCTGTCACGCTGGTCCCCTGGGGCGTCTGGCGAACGGTAACGGGCTGCGTTTGGTAACCGATGAGTTGGACGCGATTGAGCGAGAACATGGAGCGAGCATGGGGGCAAATGGAACCGAGGTCAAGCACGGGCGTTCTCTGGCAGAATTCGGCTTGGATGTGGCATCGCCGCTCACACCACCGCGCCGCATCAACGCTCGTGACATTGCTCATCGCGTCCGCTCTTTTCGCGGCTCCCCTCGGGGCATCGGCGCGCTCGTTCAGCATCCCCGAGCCGAACCCTCAATCCTTCGTCGATGTCTACAAAGTGCTGTTTGGGTGGGATTTGCTCGCGGGCGACGAATACAAGCCAAACATCCCGAAGTTCCTGGAGAAGACCAAGTGCGGCGGCCGGGTCGATATGTCCGCAGCGCTCTCGATCCCCGAGGTGGAAGGCGTGCCCGGACGGCGCGGCGTATGGGACGGCGCTTTGTGGTCGGGCATGGCCACGCGCGAGGACACCAACGGCGATGAGCTGAAGGACAACGACTACGAGTTCCCCGACAGCGCCGAGGGCTATGCACTGGCGACCTACCCCGACAGCGCCCAATGCAACGCGCTGCATGAACGACTGATACAACCCAAGAACGGCGACGGGCCGGGCTGTGAGGACGTGGACGCCGAAGTGCGCGACAGCCCGATGTGCGAGACGCTCACCGATGCCTTCGGCGACCCGGAAAACGAGGACCCGCCCGGCTGCAAAACGCCCGAGGAATGCTACGACAAGTGCCGCGTCGCCAACGAACTCGTCTACCCCGTGGCGCGCCCGGCGCTCTGCCTCCATCGGGAATGCTGGGCCATGGCAATCGAGATCGAACTGCCGGAAATCACCGACGAGGACCTCTGGTACGAAATGCTGTGGACGCAGCCGGACCTCCCGTTCTACCCCTACCAGGACCTGCCGTGGGACGACCCGATCCAAATCATTCAAACCATCACCGAGGATCCCCGCCGCATCACCGACATCGTCCGCACGAAACCCGACGGCCCCATCATGCTGGAACGCATGATCCGCATCATCGAGCAGGACCCCGGCCGCTTGCAGTACATCGTGACGGACAAAGCGAACGAGATGGGCATGCGGATTACCAACGGCGTGTGGGAATATCCGCCGCCGGAAGACCCCGGCTATGACGGAAGTTATGGCGACCCTGGGTATGACGGGAGCTACGGGGATCCGGGGTACGACGGCAGTATCGGCGACCCTGGGTATGACGGAAGTTATGGCGACCCTGGGTATGACGGGAGCACCTCAAAGTACAACAACGACGGAGGCTCCTACTACCAACCCACTGAGGATCCACCCCAAGAATTCTTCTACATGATTCAAGGGGCGTTGCCCAAAGCCGCTTCACAATTCTTTGCGACGGTTGGGCGCTGGGCAGGCAACCTCCGGGGTGGCACGCTCACCGCAGAATTGGTCGACCCGGCGTATTACGAGCTGCGCCAAGACATGGATCTGGAATACTTCCTCAGCATTCTCACGGAAGACAGCCTGTGGCGCCTTGCGGATTTCATCGGCGTCGCGCCCGAGGAGCTCTTTGCGATGGAACGGCTGCCCTGCATCGACTATTGGGACCTCGGCGTGCTCATCACCATGGACGACCGGGGCTTTGTGCTCGACCACCACTGGATCGAGGAAGAGTACGACACCGCCGATGTCGACTATTTCGAGCAGCGCGAAGCGAGCGAGCAGATGGACTGCGTCAGCTGCATTGAGGACGAATGGGAAGATGAACCGATCCTCGATCGTGAAGATTCCTATCGTCTCGTGGGGTACAAGTACCACTGCACCGCGAGCGTGGAAGAGTACGCCACGAAGGTAGAATGGGAACTCGACGAAGAGCCGCGCGATGAGCGCACCGGCGAGCTGTTCTCGGAAATGATGGTGCCCTACGGATGGCTGTGGTCCAACTTTGGCGAAACGACGGAAGGCCATTCCCCGAACATCGATCTGCCGGAGCAATGCAAGGAGCGGTGGGTGCAGGAAGTGACCGAGTATCCCAACTGCACCTATTGCGGCCGCGAGGATCTGATCAACGTCGAGGGCGAAACCGAACCCGAAATGAAGGACGAAGCCACGCCCGGCGAGGAATGCCGCTGCGGCACCAAGGCCGCGACCTATGAGGAAAATATCGACCCGGCTCTTGAGCCGATCGAAACGGAAGAAGCGGGCTTCACCGAGCAGTGCCGGCTCACCACGCGCACCAGCCCCGTCAACGGCAGTTATTACTGGTCCTTCTTCCGCCGCTACCTGGGGAGCTACATGCGCCCTGCGCCCGTCTTGGAATCGGGCACGGAAACCCTCTCGCAGGAAGCGGAGGTGTTCTGCTTCGAGTTCTACAACGAGCGCGATCCCAAATTCCAGCAAACCACGCTGAATGACCAGCGTTGCATCATCGATATTGACGTGTCGCAGCTCCCTGTGACCAACGCGGGCAAAGGCGAGTACGGCGAGCCCCGCCACGGCGGCCCATCGCAGAATTCGTACGACGATATCCGTCCGTACCCCGAGGGGGATTTCAACCAAGCGGAGGATCTGTGGTTCACGAGCTTCGGCCACGCCTTCTCGCTGCTCAACGGCGACCTGGTGAAATGGGACCTGGCGCAAGCGCTGCTCTCCCTCGACTCCGCGCTGCAGGCCGTCGCGTGGCAAACCGACCTTACCCCACTGGCTGAGCATCTGCGCATCCGCTCGTTCGATCACACCGGCCAGTACATGACCACGACCGTGTGGTCGAACGAACAAACCTCGCGCGCGCAAAAGCTCTTCCGCCCGGCCGAGCTGCACGTCTATCTCCCGGGAGCCTTGGATTTCGGGAAAAGCTCCGCCGAGAGCGACGAACAAGATTGGTCCATCGCTCCGGAAGAACGGCGCGGGGCACCGATCGTTTTGCAGGTGGATAGCGGGCAATCGGTCATCGATGCAGTCGTCACGCTGCTGCAGAAAGTCTACAGCCTGAAATTCCGCGAAGAGCCCCTGACGGTCGTGACCCCCTTGGGTTCGCCGGCAGAGTTCCGCGTGCTCGCGGAAAAGTGGTGCACATGGTGGATCCTGCGATCGGGCTCCACGACGTGCGACGGCGCGCCAGGGGAAGTGCAGGCGCTGATGCAACGCTTCGACGAATACGCCGATAGCATCGAGGATTTGCGCATGCTCCGCAGCCAGCTCTCGCTGGAACTGGGCGGCGCGATCAGCTCGGAGAGCAATATTCTCGGCCCGATCATTGATTGGATGGAGCAAAACATCGCGCTGTTCCAGGAATACATCGACCAACGCAACGAGCTGCTCACGTTCGTCCCAGAGTGGGAGCAAATCGAAGAGCTGCAGCGCAGCTTCGGCGACACGGTCATGACCCCCTGGTGCAAGAACGACCGCTTCCTCACCCCCGTCTATTCGCTCCTGGACCCCTGGCTCTACACGCGCGCCGACCACGGCCTGCCGCTTGCCGAGACCGCCGCCGGGGCGCTGCCGTCGCTGCCCAAGTTCGTGGTGCCAACCTTCCCCAAGGACATGGTGCTGGACCTGTCGGAACTGCACATGCCGACGGCGGGTGAGGGCGGGTTGCCGCTGCCCGTGCTGCACGTCGTGCAGGTGAAGCTCAACCTCGAAGCGTTTGAGCCGCCGGATTACACGCAGGAAGAAGCGTTCGTGCCGGAGGCCCCTCCGTCGTTCCCACCGGTATCGGCGGTGCTCGGCACGCTTGAAGCCATCGCCAGCTCGGTCGGCTCGCCGGATGTCGTCGTCGCCAGCTCCCCGCCCACCATCACCTTCCCCGTGCTGCCCCGCCTCGACGAAGTGCAGGAGGCGCTCACGGCCATGGCGCCGTTCCTGGCGCAGCGCAATCTTTCCTACAACGCCTTCTGGAGAAGCATCGGCCCGCTCAAGCCCGATCTCTCCGACGCGGACGAGACCACCGATGCCAAGGAGGCCCACTGGTGCGAGCGCGCCGGCGACAAGGCGTGCAAACACGTCGAAGCGGATTTGCGCGAACGTTTCCAGCTCATCGGCGCCCCGCCCGCCGTGCTGCGCGAGGAAGACCTCGTACGCTGGACCGAGCCTCGCCATGCCCCCGACACCTGCAAGCCGTGGGATGAAGCCTGCAACCTGCTGCACCCCGAGGACATCCGCCAGCGCACGGGCTGGCAAGTCGTGCCGCCCGACGAGGAGAGCGGCGAACCTGTCTACGACGCCGCGCGGGCCGCCCTGCGCGCTCCATGGCTGCGCGTTCCGCTGGGTGAACGTTCGCCGGACGACGCCTTGCCGTACGATGTCTCCGGTCCCGACCTCACCCCGGCCTTCCGCACCCCTGAAGTCATTGAACTTTCTCCTTCCGGGATCGACCTCTCCACGCTGCCATGACGCTCATCCTGTTGCTCCTCCGCCTCGCACTGGCCCCGGTGCCCGCGCCCGCACAGACGGACGTCCCGCCCGAGGAATTGCAGGCAAGCGAATCCTGCCTCATCGCCACGCGCTTCATCCAAGGGCAAGAGCAGCGCTTCTACCGCAGTGTGATCTTCGGCCAGAAGCCCGCGGAGAACGCCCGCTCCGGCAACGTTCGCTATGACCAAACCGGCAATGCATGGCTGAAGACCGCAGAAAATACGTGGCTGAGCATGTCGCCCGGGCTGGAGTCCGCCTCGCTCAGCGACGACGGCATGGACGGCGCGGCGGAATTCCCCAACCGGCGCGGCATTCTCGAAACGCGCAAGGCACTCACCAGCGAACTCATCGAACCCATCACACAATCGCTGCGCGCGCTGCGCTGCCGGCTGCTCACCAGTTGCTATGCGGCGCAGGACTCCGACCGGGCGCTGGCGGGCGAATCCATCATCGTCGATGCGCCGGGCTGCCTGCCCGTGGAGATAGCGCCGATCACCGCCTGCATCATCCCCAACGAAGCGGTGATCCAGGAGACGATCCGCGCGTGTTACATCGATGCGAAAAGTTTGATCACGCGGGAGGCTGCCGTGATCGAAGCGGTGATCGCCTACGACGCGGCCTACCGGTCGCTCGCCCAATTCGCCGGCGTGTTCAACGGGCTCTTTACGGACATGCGCGACCCGCTTTTGGTGCCGCTGCAGACCGCGATCCGCGTCCTCAGCAAACTGCAAAACATTCCCTGCTTCCTCTCACAATGCAATGAGTGAAGAATCCGGCATCAACCAAGGGCAGGCGGTGATGGGAGCATGGGTCGGCATGCTCCTCCTCCTCGGGTTCTGCACGATGCAGCGCCTCGCGTCGCCGGTGGAGCAATCGAACCAGACGCCCATGGCGCCGTGCTCGGCCGAAGGGTCCGTCTTCGCAGCGATTCCCTATGAGCTCGACCGCGACGTTGCATCGTCGCCCATTGTCGATATCCCCGCCGAGTTCAACATCGCCTGCGTGCAAGAGGCGGTGCTGGAAGCCAACGGGATCTGGGAGACGCAATCCACGCTCGCCATCGTCGATGTCTGGCCGCGGATCTTCCATGCTTGCGTGCGCTCCGTTATCGAGGCGCACCGCCTAGCCAGCACCGGGCAAGACGAGTCGCCCGGGCTCGCCTGCCTGACCGATGATGAACAAGGGCGCGAGCCACCCACGCCCGTGCTACTGCAATTGGCCATGACGCTGCCGCCGTGGAGGCCGGGCGGAACGTGGGGGCTCTTTGCCGGCCCTCCAGGACCACCGAATTTGAGTGAAACGGACATGACACCCGTGCTGGAGGAATTCGTGCGCATTTACGAATGCAGCATGCTGGAATTCATCCAGGAAGCGCTGCCCTACGAAGGTGAGACCATGGGCCTCTTCACCGAGCGCAACACGCGCCAAGCCGACAGCATGCGCGAGGAGCTGGCGACCGCCCGCGATTCCGTAGAACGAACGCTGCTACTGCTCGGCTCGCTCGACCGCTTGCGCCCGCTGCTGCGCCCGCTGCGCTGCTTCCTTCAGGCGTCGGTCGACATCCGCAATGCGTTCGGCCTCTTCTCGGAAGCGACCTCCTGTATGCCGCGCACGTGGGACCCCTTCACCGAGCTCCGCGACCCGCCCCCCTACGAAGACGAAGAAGAAGAATGAACCGCCGCCTGCTCCTCATCGGCGCCGCCCTGCTCTGCCTGCCGCTCTCGGCGGGGGCGAGCGTCTACGACACGATCCGCAACAACACGCGCGAGGAAGCGGGGCTGCGCAAGGCTGAACCCATCGTGCGCCACTTCGCCGCCGCCACGTTCCGCGAAGCATGGGACCTGCGCGTCAGCGACATCGACCAGATCCTCCAGGGGGAATGGTCGGAGGTGTGCTCGCCCCAATGCCTCGATGAAAGCACAGGCATCATTGGCAGCTGTCCGGCGGACAACCAATCGAACCTCGTGCGCGAGGGATTTTCCGATACGGAATGCGAGGAGATCACCTTCACCGTGCAATCACTCGTGCGTGACGAAGAGATGCTGCGCGGAGTGGCACGCAGCATGCAGCTGATCGCCACCGCGCAGGAAGAAGCCATCCGCGAAACCGGCGGCAACCCCGATTCCCTCTTCGCCATCGTCCAAGCCATTCTCAATATCTGGCAAGCCGGCGGCACGGATGACGACCCCGAGGACGACAGTGAAACGATGCGCGTCCGCTTCGTGGAAGCAAAAAGCGTGGTCGACGAATCTGCCCTGCGCGCGGCGCTCGCCGACGTGCAGGCGGCGCTGGCCGCGCTGCCCATCACTATCCCCGTCGATTCGCGGGCCCAGGATGCGGCCGAACTGGTGGCAGCATACGAAGACAGCGACGACCTGACGGGCGGCTGGGATGAGGACCCTCCGACGCTGACGGTCGACGAGCAGTTGACCGACATGGTGTGGCGCTACCAGTTCGGTGCGCGCCTCGTGGCCGGCTTCCGCTACCCCACCTACCTGCCGCCCGACCCCGTCCAGCCGGAGTTGAGCGCCGAGCGGCAATACGTCTTCTGGCGGTGGGAGCCGCTGGAAACCGCGCTGATGAACTTGTGGTCGCTCTTTCCGACGGATGCCACAAGCGTGAACCCGCCGTTGCAAGCCAACGAAATCATCAGCTACACCATGCCGGAGAACGCTCTGCCGCTCTTCCCGTCGATCTCGGTGTGGGTACGCATGGACCAAGACTCGTTGCATCCCGAAGGCGATGCCGGCCTGGGCTGGGTGCTCCCCACCGAGCCTGTTATGCCATCGCTCCTGGCCGATGCCTATCTGGAATGCATCCGCGGCTGCGGCGCGGGCGACGCCTGCAGCATGTCGTGCGCCGCATCGACCAACGGCATGCTCCTCGCAGGCACCTATCCGCCCGAGCCGAGCGGCAATAGCGACGATGAAGAGGCGGCCGCCGCACTCGGCGACGGAAGAGGCCTCTGCTCGCAGCCGTTCGCCCGGCGCGGCTACCTCTGCAAAGTCCTCGAAGGCGAGGATGACAACGACTGTCTGGAGCAGATACAGCCGACATCGGATTCCATCGTCCTGGCGCAGTGCACGGTCGACAGCCGCGACGGGGTGACGGAAACGGGTGCCGATCCCTGCGCCGACCTCGACGAATGGAGCACAGAAATCCAGGCGGGCGACAACGGCGATGAATGGCCCGGCGACGCCCGGGATGGCTTCGAGGAAGACGAGGAGCGCTACAGCCAGCTCTGGTTCAAGATCGGCGGGCTCGATGAAAACGGCGAAGACCCGAACGATGAAGAGGGCGACACGGTCCTCGGCGCTGACTATTCCGAGCGACCGTTCCTGGAGCGCCCCGAACGCCTGTGCACCGTGGGCCAGCAGCGTGCGTACGGCAATTCGATCGGCAACAACCTCTGCTACGCGGCCGCATGCGTGGAGGAGTCTTTCGAGTGGCACACCATTTCCTGGCTGCGCACGCCGTTTACGACGGGCGACAAATCGTATTTCTTCCCGGTGCCGCAGCAGCAATCCGCCGGTTCGCTCACCATGATCCCGGCGCCGCCCGCGCCGCTGTCGAAATTCCCACTGCCGCCCTACACGCCCGAGCGCCTCGCGCTGCTCATCGAGTCCGACCTGTGCCAATCCAACGGACTGCCGCCGTTGCTGCCGCCGTCACGGTGCCTGTTCGACACGCGGCGAGCGTTCGTCGTCGGCTCGCAGGTGCGCCTCGACGGCGCGCGCGCGTTTATCGCCCAGCCCAATCAGATCACCCTCGCCGGCCCCGAAAGCCTAGCCCTGCCGACGGGCGTGCGTATCGGAGCGCAGCTGTACGCCGATTACTTGGAAGACCTGTCGCGCCCGCTCACCAAGCTGCTGGAAGCGCTGGTCACGCTGCTGACGCAGATGACAACATTCACCCTGCCCTCCGAGATGTGTCCGCTGGGCCCCTCCACGTAAACCATGCGCCGCCTGCTGCTGCTCATCGGCCTGCTCCTGCCCCAAGCGACGTTCGCCGCCAGCCAAGTGTGCGGGATGCTGTTGCCCGGCAACGTCAACGCGCCCGCGGTGATGCCCGTGAATCCCACCTATATCAGCCCGGTCCTCGACCGCATCCAAACCGGCATTGAAGTCTCGCGGCAGTCCCCCAGCGCCTCCGATTTTGCGCAGTACGCCCCCGATTGGATCCGCCAAATCGACAACGCGGCGCGCAGCCTGCTCGACTCGGAATTGCGCGTGGCGCAGCAGCAACGCGACCTCCAGGAAGTCACCGCCTGCCATCACCTCGACAGGGTGCTCCTGCTCTGCGCCACCGACCGCGTCGTCACCGAGTTGCATACGGCGTTCCAGAACAACTCCTGGGGGGCCATCCTCCGCCTCGTGGAATTGCTCTCCTTTACGCATCAACGCGAACTGCAGCTGATGAAAGGAGGCACGGATCCGTTCTTCCGCGACAGAACGTGGCATGTCAATCACGGCTTCGATCCCGCAGGGACCATCTATGGCATTCCCCCGGAGGAGGGCGAGACCTATGACGCCATCTGCGGCGACGGCTACCTGGTGGCACCCGAAGAATGCGACGACGGCAACACGGGCGGAGGCGACGGCTGCAGCGCGGTCTGCACCTCGGAAATGTGCATCTTCTCCTCGGATTACACGGAGCCCAGCGCCTCAGGCTTTGGATGCGATGCGGAGGTGATGGGCCAAGGTGGCCGGGCCATGTTCGAGCCGCTGCGCATCGAGCTCGTGCAAGAGCAATTCATCGAAGACATGCTACGCGAACAGCAGGAGCGGGCGGCGGCACTGGCGCAGCTGCAGCTCTCCATCGACCCGACGGCGGAGATCGACCCGACCGGCGGCTTCACCGTGCGCACCCACCAAACAGCGGTGGGCTGCCAGGACACGCGGGGCTTCTGCGAAGGCGATGCTTCCATTCCCTGCTCGGAAACCGCGACCTGCCGAGCATTCGGCGCCGGCACATGCATCATCACCGATCTCAAGGGCATTTCCATCAACCCCGAACGCCACACCTTCTCCCTGGAGCGCGACCACTGGCGAGTGATTTCGGCCTTCTCACGCCTGCGGCGCGAACAGGGTTTGGCGCGTGTGCACCGCTCCGACCTGCAGCAGGACGCGTATATCCCCGGCACGCTCCCGTCGTCGGGCGAGCTGCCCGAGTCGCAGCAGCGCCGATCGTACTACCGCGAAGTCAGCGCCAACCAAGGCAACTGGGAAGCGCGGGGCTTCGTCCTCGGGGCCGAGCCGCAGCTGCTCGTGCTCGACAAGCTGAAGGACCTGCAGAAAGCCATCGCCAAGCTGGCGCAGTTCGCCGCGTCGCGCCAGGGCCTGCGCGCCATGGTCGTGCGCTTCTCCTACTTCCTGCTGCGCACCTGCATGGATCGCCCCTGCTCGCTGCGCCTGGAACGTATCGTCAAAATCGCGCTGACCGACGAGTGCTTCCCCTATACCACGGGCCTGTTCGCTCAAAGCTCCTGCGACAATCCGAGCTGGCAAATCTGCCATGACGCCATTGCGGACGTGGAATCGCAATATACGCCGGACGAGGGCTTTGAGGAATTCGACCCGCCGTTCCCGGAACCGACCTGCGAAAGCCCCTGAGACAAAAGCACGCTATAGTATGGGCGTGCGCCCCGAAGATTTCGTCCACCTGCATTGCCACTCGATGTATTCCCTGCTGGACGCGTTGCCCAGCCCGGAAGAAATCGTGGAACGCGCCATGGAATTGGAGCAAAACGCCGTGGGGCTTGCCGATAAGGGGCATGCCTACGGCCTGATGGAATTCGCACTGGCCGCGCAGAAGAAAGGCATCAAACCCATTCTGGGCATCGAAGCCTACGTCGCCGCGCGCACCCGCCACGACAAGGAAAGCGGTATCGACTCAAAAAGCTACCCGCTCACCCTCCTCGCCCGCGATAACGACGGCTACCAAAACCTGCTCAAGCTCGCGACCCAGGCAGCCCTGGAAGGCATGTACTACCGCCCGCGCGTGGATGCCGAGCTGCTGCGGCAGTACGGCAAGGGGCTGATCGCCCTGTCCGGCCCGATGAGCGGGGCGATCCCTCAGGCTGCGCTGAGCGAAGACGGCGACCGCCTCACGGAATTGGTGCGGCTCTACCGCGAATGCTTCGGCCAGGAGAACCTCTACTTCGAGCTGATGGACTTGCCCAATGTCCGCGGTCAGCCCGAAATCAACCAGCAACTCATTCGCTGGGGCAAGGAGCTGAGCGTCCCCGTGGTGGCGACCTGCAACAGCTTCTACTGCCGCGCGGAAGACGCCGAACCGCATGACGTGCTGCTCTGCATCCAAAAGAACGCCAACATCAGCGACGATTCGCGCTTCTCGCTGCGTGATTCGGACTTCTCCATGCGGCCGTTTGCGGAGATGGAACAGGCGTTCGCCCATGTGCCCGAAGCCCTCGAAAACACCCGCGTGATTGCGGACCAATGCTCCGTCACCTTCGAGCTGTCCCACCACCACATTCCCCGGTTTCCCGTCGCCGAGGGCGGCACGGAAGAGGAAGAACTCACACGCCTGTGCGAAGAGGGCTTCCGGCGTCGCTACCCCCAGGCGCCCCCCGACTACCGCGAACGCCTGGAGTATGAGCTGTCCGTGATCCGCCAGGTCGGCTTCGCCGGGTACTTCCTGATCGTCGCCGACTTCGTCACCGAGGCCCGCCGTCGCGCCATCACCGTGGGGCCCGGTCGCGGCTCGGCTGCAGGTTCGATGGTCAGTTACTGCCTCGGCATCACGGGCGTGGACCCCATGGAGCACGGCCTGCTCTTCGAGCGCTTCCTCAACCCCGAACGCATCTCCATGCCGGATATCGATCTCGACTTCGCCGATACCCGCCGCGATGAAATCCTCGAATACGTCCGCGAGAAATATGGCCAGGACCGCGTCGTGCAGATCTGCACGTTCGGAACGCTCGCCGCGCGCGCCGCCGTGAAGGACGTGGGCCGCGCGTACGGCATCCCCTTCATGGAGATGAACACGCTCGCCAAGCTCATCCCCGAGCGCCCGGGCACCACGCTCGACGAAGCCCTCGAAACGCCCGAGCTCAAGCAAGCCTACGAAAGCAACGACCTGTACCACAAAGTCATCGACGCGGCGCGCCACCTCGAAGGCATCACCCGCCACGTCTCGGTGCACGCCTGCGGCGTCGTGATCTCGCCCAAGCCCGCCGTGGAATACACGGCGCTTCAGCGTGCGCCCAAGGACGAGAACATCATCATCACGCAGTACTCCGCCAAGCCGCTGGAATCGCTCGGGCTTCTCAAAATGGACTTCCTCGGCCTGATGAACCTCACGGTGATCCAAACCACGCTGGAGATCGTGAAGCGTACGCGCGAGAAGGAGATCGACATCGGGTCGATACCGACGAACGACGCGCTCGCCTTCGCACTGCTGCAACGCGGCGACACCACCGGCGTGTTCCAGTTGGAATCCGCGGGCATGCGTCGCTACCTGCGCCAGCTCAAACCCACGGAGTTCGGCGACATCACCGCCATGGTGGCGCTGTATCGCCCGGGGCCGATGGAATGGATCGACAGCTTCATCAAGCGCAAACACGGCAAGCAGGACGTGGCCTATATCCACGACGACCTCAAGCCGATCCTCGAACCCACGTACGGCATCGGCATCTACCAGGAGCAAATTCTCCAGATCGCCCGGGTCTTCGCCGGATTCTCGCTGGGTGAAGCCGACCTTCTGCGTCGGGCCATCGGGAAGAAGATCAAAAAGGAGCTCGACGCTCAGCGTGAGAAATTCATCGCGGGCGCCATGGAGAAAAGCTACGCCAAGAAACTGGCCGAGAAGATCTTCGACGACGTCGTGACGCCGTTCGCCGGCTACGGCTTCAACAAATCACACGCCGTGGGCTACGCGCGCATCGCCTACGAAACGGCGTACTTGAAGGCGAACTATCCGGCCGAGTTCATGGCGGCGCTCTTGAGCAGCGACGCCTCCGACGCCGAGCGCGTTATGATCGAGATTGAAGAATGCCGGGCCATGGGCATCGCAGTGCTGCCGCCGGACATCAACGAATCGCTGAGCCAGTTCACCGTCATCTCGCCCGCGGAGCAGGGCGGCCCGTGGTCGATCCGCTTCGGGCTCTCGGCAGTGAAGGGTATCGGCGAAAGCTCGGTCGAGCAGATCATCAGCGAACGCCTCGCCCATGGCCGCTTCGCGTCTCTGGAAGATTTGGCGCGGCGCGTGCCGGTGAAGCTCCTCAATAAAAAGCTCCTCGAATCCCTCGCCAAGTCCGGTGCGCTGGATTCCGTTGGCGATCGCCGCGCCATCATCGACCACTACGAAATCATCGTCGATTACCGCAAATCCTGGGGCGGAGGCGGCGGGCAGAGCGACCTCTTCGGCGCCATCGGCGGCGGCATCGACACCGCCAAGATCGACTTCCCCGAAACGCAGCCCGCGACGCCGCAGCAGAAGCTGCAATGGGAGAAGGAAACCCTCGGCCTCTACGTGAGCAGCCACCCGCTTGCCGGCCTCAAGAAGTACATCGGCAAGAAGGCCCAGCTTATCGCGAGCTTGAGCCTCAAAGACGCAAACAAGAAGGTGACCGTCGCCGGCGTGCAGGAAGGCATCAAACGCATCCAAACGAAGAAAGGTGAGACCATGGCAATCCTCACCATCGAGGACCCGACGGGCAAAATCGAAGTGACGCTCTTCCCGCGAACCTATGCCGAAGCGGCGAGCATCATCGAGCAGCCGGACACCGTGCTGATCATCGGCGGCACGCTCGACGTGCGCGG
This sequence comes from uncultured Candidatus Peribacteria bacterium, assembly GCA_964488165.1. Classification (GTDB taxonomy): domain Bacteria; phylum Patescibacteriota; class Gracilibacteria; order Peribacterales; family Peribacteraceae; genus VMFU01. Next base: position 373,753 of record CAZATU010000001.1, on the reverse strand, counting down.
CGGCCAGCTGCAAGTGCGCGCCGATGCCATGAAGCGCGCGGGTCTTACGGCCATGATCGAACGGGCCAAGAGCGAGGGGTTCTTCGACGAAGAGGAGGCGAAGCGCGGCATCATGCCCAAGATCATTCCGCTGGTAGAAGAAGTGGAAGCCGTGGATGAAGAAGGCAACGTGATCGCGGGCGCGAGCGTGCGCGTCGAAACGCAACACGCCGAAGAAGCTCCGGCGCCCCTCGCCGAAGGCCTGGGGCCGATCAGCGCGTGGATCGCCAAGGGGATGCCGACGGAGGGTCTCCTGAAGACGCTGGGGCTCGCTACGGAGACTGTGGCGCACGCTTCCGTCCCGGCTATCGCGATCCACACCATCGTCCTGCCCGAGCGCGCCCCGAAGCAGCTGCTGCTGGAACTCAAAACCGTCCTGCAAACCTTCCCCGGACCCGAACGCGTGCAGCTGCAAATCGGCACGCAGCGGATCGCCCTGCCCATCACCATCAGCATGTCGACGATCCTGCAGAAAAATATCGACGACGTGTTGCAGCGGTTCGCCGCCGCACATTGACTCCGGGGATGGACAAGCGTTGACTGCAAGATTCCACATGCCCGTCGCCCTTCCGTTGCTTATCGGCCTCTTGCTGCTCGGCGGCAGCGAATGGATCCTCTGGCGCCTGCTGCGCAGGAAGATTCAGGGGCTGCGCTTTCCGCATGAGCTGGATGCATCGGTGTTCCGGGTGTTTTCGGTGAGCCGCCTGCGCCTGCTGGCGGTCACACATACGCTGTTCCTCGGCGTTGCCTACGCCCTTCTCCTCCTCGCGGTATGGTGATCCACCGCATCGCCGGCGCCGATATCACCTTCCAGGGCAAAGATCCTGAAGAACGGTTCATCTTCTTTTTCCGCCAGCATTGGATCCGCTTGATGACCCCGCTGGTCCGCATGCTGCTCGAAGCCTTGGGCATCGCGACGGCCCTGTATCTTTCGCTCGGGCCCATGCGCCCGGAGGATCCCACGCTGCTGCACGCCATCGTCCTGTTGCTGTGTGCCCTGCTCTGGGGCACGCAGCTCGCGTTCCTGGCGCGGTTCTACCGGCATTTCCTCTACGTTGCCGTCATTACCAATCGCAAAATCCACCGCATCAAGAAGACCCTCCTCACCGTCGACGACCACGAGACCATCGATCTGCAGGCGCTACAGGACATCCGCAAATCGCAGCATGGCCCCATGCAGAACATCTTCGGGTTCGGCAGCCTGATCCTTGAGGCCCAGAACACCAAGCTCAAGCTGCATTTCGTGCCGCGCATCGTGCGCACCTACAACCAACTCATGACGCTCCGCGAACGCGTGCGCGAAACGGACCACGTTTCCCACAATCGCCCATGATGCTCCTGCCCGCCGACGCGCAGGGCATCGCGAGCGCCGCCGAGCACCTGGGTGCGGGGGGGATCGTGCTGCACCCTACCGAGACCTGTTACGGCATCGCTTGCGACCTACGCAGCGCCGACGCGGTCGCCCGGCTCTTCGCCCTCAAGCGCCGCCCGGTAGACAAGCCGATCAGCGGCCTGTTTGCGTCGGCGGAAGAGGCACGGCGATGGGTGCTCTGGAACCCCGAAGCCGACCGCCTGGCGCGCGAGCATCTGCCCGGGCCGCTCACCATCGTGCTGCCGCTGCTTGCGGATGCGGGCCTGTTCCCGACGCCTGCGGGCGGCTCGACACTGGGCGTCCGCGTGTCTTCCCATCCAACGGCGCTCGCGCTCGCCTCGGCTGTGGGCTTCCCCATCAGCACCACGTCCGCCAACCTCCACGGCGCGCCCAACCCGTACAGCCCCGCCGACATCCTGGAGCAGTTCGGCGAAGAACTCTTACGGGACGTGCTCGTGCTCGACGGAGGCGTGCTGCCGGGAGCCCCGCCCTCGACGGTCGTCGACCTTGTAGGCGGCGCGGTGCTGCGGAGTGGTACAGTGGGCATCGACCCCCATGCATTGCCCCCGCTGTAAATCACAGGACACCGCGGTCATCGATTCGCGCCTCTCGGAGGAAGGCCGCTCGGTGCGGCGGCGGCGCGAGTGCCCGGAATGCTCCCATCGCTTCACCACGTTCGAGCGCCAGGAGATGTCGACGCTCATCGTGGTCAAACGCGACGGCACGCGCGAACCCTACGCCCGCGACAAGCTCTCGCGCGGCATCTGGCTGGCCTGCACCAAGCGCCCCGTCACGCAGGAACAAGTCGACACCATGCTCTCGCGCCTCGAGGAGAAGTGGGCAGCCAACAAAAACGAAGTTATGAGCTCCACGCTCGGCAACGACGTCATGCGCGAGCTCAAAAAAATCGACAAGGTCGCCTACATCCGCTTCGCTTCCGTGCATCGGGAATTCAAGGACGTCGAGGAATTCAAGGAGGAGTTGGGCAAACTGTTCTCGTAAATGCCGCGCGGGGAGCGGGTGAGCTTTGCTCTACACAATGCATGGTTTAGTTGTCTTTTCCCTGCGAGTCCGACTGGTGAACCAGGCCGTAACGCCCCTATACTCCGCGCATGCTGCGCACCCACACCTGCGGTGAAATCCGCGAAACGCATGAAGGAAAAGCTGTCACACTCTGCGGATGGGTGCATCGCCGCCGCGACCACGGCGGGCTCATCTTCCTCGATCTGCGCGACCGCTACGGGTACACCCAGGCGGTGATCCACCCGGAGAGCAAGGACCTGTTCGCCGCAGCGGAGCGCGTCCGAGGCGAATGGGTGATCAAGGTCGAAGGAACAGTGCGTAAACGCGTCGCCGGAGCCGAGCGCAAAGACAACCCCACCGGCATGATGGAATTGGCGGTGGAGAAACTCACCGTGCTCAACGAGGCCAAAACGCCGCCGTTTGAAATCGACCAAGAAACGGAGGTGCACGAGGAGGCTCGTCTGCAGTATCGCTTCCTCGACCTGCGCCGCGAACGCCTGCAGCGCAACATCATCCTGCGCCACAACGTCGTGCGCATGATCCGCGAGCATTTCAGCGCCCACGGCTTCCTGGAAATCGAAACCCCGATCCTCGTGAAAGGCACGCCCGAAGGTTCGCGCGAGTACCTCGTGCCGTCGCGCCTCTACCACGGCAAGTTTTACGTGCTGCCCCAGAGCCCCCAACAGCTGAAGCAGCTGCTCATGGTGTCGGGCTTCGACCGCTACTTCCAGATCGCCCGCTGCTTCCGCGACGAGGACCAGCGCGGCGACCGCCAGCCCGAATTCACCCAGCTCGACATCGAAATGAGCTTCGTGCAGCCCGAGGACATCATGGGCCTGCTCGAACCCTGCTTCGCGGCCATTACCAAAGCCGTGCGCCCCGACCGCAAACTGCAACACGAGCCGTTCCCCCGCATCACCTACGAACACGCGATGCAGACCTACGGCTCCGACAAGCCCGACCTGCGCTTCGACCTGCCATTCAAGGATGTGACGGAGCTCGTGCGCGGATGCGGCTTCAAGGTATTCGCGGGCGCCGCAGAGACCGGCTTGGTGTCGGCCCTAGTGGCCCCGGGCGGCGGCGGTATGGCGCGCAGCGACATCGACGAGCTCACGGAGCTGGCCAAGATCCACGGGGCCGCCGGCCTCGCGTATATCCTGGTGAAGCCCGAGGGACCCCAGTCCCCGATTGTGAAGTTCCTCGGCGACGACCTCACGAAGAAGCTCCTCGATCACGTCGGTGCCAACGTCGGCGACGCCGTCTTCTTCGCCGCGGGCGCGTACCCGTCGGCGCTTGAACCGCTCGGCCAGGTCCGCAAGGCCTGCGCGCAGAAGCTCAACCTCGTCGACACCTCCGTGTGGAGCTACCTCTGGGTCACGGACTTCCCCATGTTCGAGCAGGATGCGGCGACCGGCGACGTGGCTGCGGTGCACCACCCCTTCACCCGCCCCCACAACGACGATCTGTCGCTCATCGAGTCCGCGCCCACCAAGGCGCGCGCGCAAGCCTACGACCTCGTGCTCAACGGCGTGGAAATCGGCGGCGGCTCGATCCGCATCCATGAACGCAATCTCCAGAAGCGCATCTTCGACATCCTCGGCATCAGCGACATCGACGCCGAGCGCCGCTTCGGCCACATGCTGCGCGCGTTTGAATACGGGGCCCCGCCGCACGGCGGCATCGCCATGGGCATTGACCGCTTCGTCATGCTGCTCGCCGACGAGCCCAACATCCGCGAAGTCATCGCCTTCCCCAAGGATCAGCGCGCAAAAGACCTGCTGCTCGGCGCGCCGTCCGACATGCCCGCAACGCAAATCACCGAGCTGGGCATCAAGGTTATGGAGCCTCAGGCCTGATCCTACGATCGCAGCGTGGCTGCCTTCTGAGCAAATGTCTTCATGAAGGCACGCGTATCGTCGGCGCTCGTGAAGCGCGATTCATAGGCGCTGACCATCGGTTCGCCGCCTTCCGTCACACCCATCTCGCGCTGCGCAAAGAGCGTACCGATGGCGGTGGTATCGGCGTCGGAAAGGCCCGTTGCCGTGCCCGGCAAAAACTGCACGAGGAAATGCCCACCAGGCCGCGATGCCACCGGCTGGCGGAACACCGCAATGGCACCGTCCGCCGAGGTCACTCCGCGAATGCCAGCAAGCTGGGCCACGGCATCGCGCGTCATATCGCGCGCCGCGTTGTCTTCCTCGGTGAGCGCCGCTCTGGCATCAGCAGTCCATTTGGCATTGTCAGGATGGTTCTTCGCACCGTTCACGGCCGCACGTACGCTTTCCACGAAACGTGAAAGTTCGCTCTGGGATTCGCGCCCGGGCTCCGGAGTCGTCAACGGGGCGGTTGCGATGAAGCGACCAATGCGAACATCGGAGAAGCAGCTTGAGGTCACCGCACTGATCACCTGGGGCGGCACAACACTCGATAGGGCTCCTATGTGCAATCCGACCACCTGCTTGCCGTCGCGGGGAGTCACTGTGATAGCGCTTTCTACATCGAGCTTGCGATCGTCGACAGCGACCGTTCGTAAGATACTTGTAAGACTGCTTAACGCCTGATTGGCAGCTCTTCGCAGTTCGGGCGTGCTCTCGCTATCGGCGGGGGGCCAGTAGCGATCCACGAGCGAAACGAACCTGTTGGTGTACTGCGCAAGATCGGCGATGGAATCCGCATCGGAAAAAAGCTGCGCATCGCCGCCCATAGACCCCTGAAAACCATCAGAGAGCCTAGCGGCCATATCCTCCGAAATGCCGCATGCGCTTGGCTGCAGTTCCACCGAAAGACGCAGTGCGCCGTCAGAGTCTTTGGAGCTTCGGACCTGCAACGCCCCTTCGATATCCGCGTGATTGACCCCGGGAACACGGCGGAGTGCGGCGCTGTAACGGCTTTTTGCCGCATCCATAGCTACTTTGACCTCTGCGCTTTCCGCAGGATCTTCCCCCTCTTCACCGTCATCGTCATCTGCCTCATCCTCGTCACTCTCGTCACTCTCTCCATCTTCATCGTCCTCATCGTTTGCTTCTTGGCGCACGGCACTCTCGATGAGCTCAGCAAGTCGGCGCAGATCATCGGGCGTGATGTTCTGGATGAGAATGATCCCGTTGCCCGCATGCAGATACGACGAAATTTCTGCGCTCCTGAGAATCTGCAACATCCGCTGATCGACGGCTTCGCGCTCGCTCCAGTTTTGACTGACGGCATCGAGGGAAATATCGACGTACGGCACATTGTCATGCGTCTGCCCTCTCGTCAGGCGAACGTTGACGATACGCAGCGGATTTTCGTTGTACGCCAAGAAAGGGTCGGCGGCGTTCTTGTCGGCGTTTTCGGTGGGCGTTGGCGTCGGGTTCTTGGTCGGCGTGGGCGTAGGCGTCGGATCAGGGGTGGGGGTCGGCGTCGGGGTCGGCGTGACGCCGGGCGGAGGCGACGAGGAAAGCACGGGAGTTTCCGTCGACGATCCGGGCAGGGTCGTCAGCGGCGCACCCGCGCCGCCCGGCGCACGGTTGTTGCCGCGCCAGAGATCGGCCAAGGTCCGGAAGAGCCCGGCCAAAACGAGCATACCTCGCGTGCTGGGGTTCTCGGGCACATCGATGATGACGCCCCCGTCGGGCCCACGTTGCGGGTTGCCGTCGGTGCCGATGCGCAGCGTCATGCCCGCAAGGAGCAGCTTGGTTTGCGCGCGGTCGACCTGGTCGCGCGTGGGTGCACCGCCGAGCGACGCGGTCACTTCCTTGGCCAATGCCTGGTCGCGCGCGGCTTCGGGGCCATTGGTGCCGGCAACGGTTTCGACCTTCACGGCGGCGTCACCGCGCAATTCATACCGGTACGTTGCGCCGCGCGCGGCGGCCACGCGGTTGAGCTCCGTGACGGCCTTGGGCCTCGCCCCCGGTTCCAACCCCGGAATGGCTTTCACGAGATGCTCCTCTGTGGAACGTAGTGCGGCGTCACGCTCTTTCGTCGCATGCTCCAGTCGAGCGTTGGTCGTTTTGATCGCGGCATCCACGTCGCCGGGCTCCGCAGGAGTGTTCGGCGTCTGCGGGACGTTCTCGGGGGGCCCGCCGCCCGCTTCAAACCGTGCCATGCGATGCTCCGCGAGAAGCATGCCATGCGGCCGACAAACGAGGGGGTGGATATCGTCGTGCATAGACCGAACGCAATCTTCGTATTCTAGCACAAAAACCGCATTTCTGCTATCATGAAGTGATGCCCACTCCCCAGGACGACGCCGACGCCAGGCGCATTGCCGACCTTGAGCGGGCAACGGCGTTGCGCCAGCAGTTGTTTGAAGTCGACCGCACTCGCCAGCTCGCACGCAAGGAAGCCGAAGAGAGCCGTTCAGCACAGCAATCCAAGGACGTGCTGGCCGAAGCGGCCGCTACCCAGCAGCGCGCCGAGGCGAAGGAAGAATGGCGGCAGGGCAAGCATGAGCAGCGACGCCAGGACGAAGCCACACGCAAAAAAGCGCTGATCGAAGCACAACGGATCGCCGAAGAAGAACGCAAAAAACAGGCGTTCGAGCGTCAGCAGAAAGAATATCTCGACGAGCTGCACCGCCGCTCGGTAGAAAAGAAAAATCGTGAGCGCCGCGACTATGCGCTGCGCCAGGAAGAGCTGGAGCAAAAGGCGATCAACGACAGCGCGCAGCGGCAGGTGGGCGAGCTACGGTCGACGTCCGGCAGCAAGGAGGCGCACTTGGAAAGCGAACGGAAGCGACGCATCGCCCAGGCCGTCGCCCAACGCGATGCCCTGCTCAAGCGCAACGAGGAGGAGATGCAGCGACAGCGGCAGCAGGCGAAGCACGACCGCATCGCCGCCGAACGCGAAGCGAAGGATGATCCTCGTACGGCGAGCGAATCACAGGGCGTCGAGCGCGAATCGCTGCAACGCATCACGCGCGTGCACCAAAAAACCATCGACCAGCTCACCGCGCAGTGCGACGAAACATGCAGGAAAATCAACGCGGAGATCGACCGCATGGTGCAGGAAGTGACCACCGACGCGCAGCGCCGCACGCAGTCACTGGAGTCGACGGCCGCCAAGAAGCGCGCCGCATCGGTGAAGCGCCGCCAAGAAACCGAGGAATGGCTCGGCTTCATCCCCGAGGAGAAGCAGAAAGATTGAACCGTGCTTACGATGGTGCCGGGGAGAGGACTTGAACCTCCACGGGGTTGCCCCCACCAGCTCCTAAGGCTGGCGCGTCTGCCATTTCGCCACCCCGGCACAGGCCTACTCTACCTTACCGCGGTAGCGGAGGGATTTGCGCTTGGAGCTGGCTGATAAACTGGTCAAGCTGCACGAGCGTCAGCGGGTTGGTCGATCGCACGCCGGATGCTTCGTTATTGATCGGTAGCCTTGTGGGGTCACGCAATACGCCAAGCGCCACGGGGGAGACGCGTGCGGGATTCAGCGGCGTGCCGTCGCCGGCAAGGCTGCGCACATTCGCTTCCACGATGAATTTTCCCTCCGGCGCGACTTTGACCAAAATCGCGGAGCGAACGAGAAGGCGCTGCGCCTCCGGAAGCGGCGAGGCCGCTTCGAGAATATCCTGCGCTTTCTTCTCAGTACCGGCGCGCATGACTTCCGTGCGCTGCGCCGAATTCGGCAATGCTGTCTGCTGCAAGACCGTCGCGATGCGCTGCAACACGTCGGGGGTGGCGCCGGTGATCGTGATCCTGCCCGTCGCGCGGTCGTGCGCCATCGTCGCAGTACCCAGATCGCCCGAACGCAGCAGTGACGCCAATCCTTCGCCCACCTGCGCGGCGGCCTGGGGCGGCAGCGTATCGGTCATGTTGCGCGGCGTGATCGTAATGTCGTTGACTGTGTGCGACGGCAGCGTTTCGCCGGGGCGCGTCGGGCCGGGCGGCGTGATCGTGCGCGTCGTCGACTGGATGTCGGCGAGGCGGTTGGGGTTCGCGTTGTGCTCCTCCACCGGGTTGCGGGCGGGACCAGGCGGGGCATTGGTGCGTTCGCGCCAGGCTCCAAGCCGCTTGCCCGCGCTGATCTCGCCGATGGCGCGGAGCAGTCCGCCGAGGGATACGAGCCCTCGGTTCAGGGCGTTCTGCGGCGCATCGATGATGAATTGACCGTCGGGTCCGCGCTGCGGATTGCCGTCGGCACCCATGCGAAACGACATGCCCGCGAGCATCAGCTCCGTCTGCGCGCTGTCGATCTGCTCGCGCGTGGGGTTGGGGCCGAGACGCTCGTTGATCTCCTTCGTCAGCGCCTGGCCGCCAGCCTCCAGCGGACGCGACGCGTCGGGGCCGGTGGCGGGCGCGCTCGGGGCGGTGGGGTTGTAGCGCTCTACGCCGGCAGGCGGCGTCGGCTCGGCAGGCAAACGCCCGTCGACGCGCGTCAGCGCATTGGCGCGCATCTCGTAGTGGTAATTGGTGCCGGTGCGCGCGAACACCACGGCATTGAGGCGATACAAGGCGACATTCTGGGCATTGCCCGCTTCCGACGGGAACGTCGTGATGATTTCCTGCTCGGTTTTCTGCAGGCGCTCCTGCACGTCCTTCGCGGCCTTTTCGCGTCGCTCGTTGGTCGTCTTCAGGGCGCGGTCGATATCACTCTCGGTCGATTCATCGTCGTCGTCTTCATCCTCATCGCTCTCATCGTCTTCGTCACTCTCTTCCGCATCACCGTCGCCCTCTTCCGGCTCGGGAACATCCGGCCCCGGCGAGAACAAGACCAAACGGCGCTCGCGGAGCGACGCATCGGTGAGCCAGCGGAGGAAGAGCAGATGCTCCATATCAGGCGTTGGCGAGGGATTGTTCGAGAGCTGCGAGGCCACCGCCTTCCTCTGCGCGCTGCGCCTCCTCGATCGACGTCATCGCATCGCGCTGAATGGAACGCGCAAAGCCCTGCACCAGCGCGGTGTAGGTGTCGAGCGCCTTGGCGTACTGCGCGAGTGCCTGCTTGTAGCCTGCTTTGCGCGCATGCGTCTGCTCGGGCGTTTCGCCGTCACGCGGCTTCTGCGACTCCGCGCGGTTCTTGCTGACGAGATCCGGCTCGATGTGCACCATGAGGCCGTCGTAGAGTTCCTCGGTGCTCGGCGGCGTGATGCGGTTGGCAAACCCCTTGATCGCTTCCTGCAACGCGCTGTCGACGGGCTGCAAAGCACCGCCGCCCGTGGCGACCGTACCGGCCTGCGAGGAAGTGTCGTTTGGCATGGATGTTTCTCATCAGTATACCAAAAAAAGCCGCCCCCGGGAAGGGGGCGGCTGTAGGCAATGCGTTTACGAAGGCGTATTGAAGGCGCGCAGCGTAACGAGGACGTTCGTGTTGAAGTGCGTGGCGATCGGGCCGCTGGCGCCCACATCGGCGTCGACCACCGCTTCCGTGACGTTCTTCCATGTACCACCCGCGGCTTTGAATTCCCACTTACCGCGGTTGTAGCGGAAGTCGAGTGCCTGGCCGGATTCGGTGATGCGGTAGCTCGGGGGCACCGTGGCAGGAGCCACTTCCGTACCCTCGTGGCGCAAGCGAATGTAGTCCACGCCGTCCTGGCGGTTCTTGTCGAGCGTCTCGATACGGGTCTGTGCGGCTGCCGGGCTTGCGCCATCGAGCTCGCGGAGTGTGGGGAGCACGTTGGTGTTGAAATGCAGGGCAACGGGAGCGCTGGCGCCCACATCGGCGTCGACCACCGCTTCCGTGACGTTCTTCCATGTACCACCCGCGGCTTTGAATTCCCACTTGCCGCGGTTGGAGCGGAAGTCGAGAGTCTTGCCGGATTCGGTGATGCGGTAGCTCGGGGGCGTGGTTGCGGGGGCGACTTCTTCGGCGCCATGAATGCCACGCATGTACTGCAGGCCACGCTGCTGAGACTTCTGGAGGTTTTCGATTCTCCCCTGCGCCACGGCCGGGCTTGCGCCATCGAGCTCGCGGAGTGTGGGGAGCACGTTGGTGTTGAAATGCAGGGCAACGGGAGCGCTGGCGCCCACATCGGCGTCGACCACCGCTTCCGTGACGTTCTTCCATGTACCACCCGCGGCTTTGAATTCCCACTTGCCGCGGTTGGAGCGGAAGTCGAGAGTCTTGCCGGATTCGGTGATGCGGTAGCTCGGGGGCGTGGTTGCGGGGGCGACGTCCGCAGCGCCATGGATATCCTTCACATATTGTACACCGCTCTCTTGGGACTTCTGGAGGTTTTCAAGCCTTGCCTGTGCGGCTGCCGGGCTTGCGCCATCGAGCTCGCGGAGCGTGGGCATCATGTTGGTGTTGAAGTGCAGGGCGACGGGAGCGCTGGCGCCCACGTCTGCGGGCAAAACAGCCTCCGTGACATTCTTCCAAACAGCACCTGTTGCTTTGAATTCCCATTTGCCCGTGCGGAAACGCATTTCGATCGTTTGGCCGCTTTCGGTCACCTTGATCTCGTGTGCGTTCGGGTCGAACAGTTTCTGCATCACCGCCGAAAGGGAGGCGGGTGGCACAGGCGGCGGACCGGCAACAAAGAGAGCAACGTTTGCTGCCGAAGGATTTTTGAGAACATTGGTGACATCTTTGCGACCAACAGGGGCAGCAAAATCCACCTCAACGAGGGCGCCGTGCCCCGTCATAAGATAATTCATACCGCCGTTGAGCGAGCGGTTCACATTTTCAATGCGCTGGCGCATAGCATCCGGCGCGGTGGTGCCGAGATCGCGGAGCGTGGGCAAGACATTGTTGTTGAAGTGCAGGGCGATCGGCGCGCTGGCACCAACATCGGGAGCGGCGACGGTCTCCGTGACATTCTTCCAAACAGCACCTGTTGCTTTGAATTCCCATTTGCCCTGCTTGTAACGGAAGTCGAGGGTCTGCCCCGATTCGGTCACCTTCACATCCCACGAGGAGGGATCGTTGAGCTTGGTACGCAATGCAGTTACGGCGGCCGGGGGCAAGCCGGTAGTCACCGTATCGAACAGCGCCGGGTTGCGGACGATTGGACCAACGTTCACGACACCAGCACCTGCGGGCGGCGCACCTGTGTCGACGTTGACGACGGCGTTGTGCGAGGCAACCAGGTACATCACGCCGTTATTGGCATTCACGCGCAAGCGCTCTACTGCGCCGCGCTCCGGAGCGGAAGGAGGCGCAACAGGCCCTCGCACGAGCGTTTCCAACGCCGTAGCGACCTTTGCAAGATTCTCCGGGGTAATGGCAACGCCGCTCACCGTGACTTTGGTGGCATCGACAGTCATGCCGGCAGCGGGCACACCCGCATCGCGAAGTGCTTTGCTGATGGCTTCGGTGCCGAGACGTTCGATTTCGGGGATGCCATCCGTGCGCGGCGTCAGCTCGAAGCTTGTGGTGGCGCCGGTTGCCGGCAAACGGGCAACGTTCACCTTGCGGTTGGCGTTGCGGCCATAGTCATCCATGCGCGAATCCGGTGTAGCCGGAAGCATCAAGCGCTCAAGGACATTGGCCACGAGCATGAGGTTCGTCGCATTGATGCCGTCGCGACTGATGGTCAGCAAGCTTCCGTCCCGGCTCATGCCGGCTGCGGGGACGCCCGCATCGAGCATTGCCTGCTGCAAAGCTTCAAAGGTCACGCGATCTCCGCCGGGGATGTCTGTGCGCGGATTCAGCTCATAGCGATTGAGTGCGGCCGGAGGGGCGGGCTGGCGAGCCACGTTCACTTTCCTACGGGTATTCGCCTGATATTCGGCGAGGCGCTTCTCGGAGGCTGCGACGGGCACCACGTCAACCGTGGCCATCGTCTGCAGGGCGCGCATCAGCGCCTGCATGCCTTCCGGCGTCGGGTTCGTGAGCACGATGCTGCCGCCTTCAATGCGGAATTGGGCATTTGGGCCTGCATCACTCATACCCTGGGCGCGGAGGCGATCGGCGACCTGTGCGGTCGTGAGGGCCGTGCGGCCGGTGGGCAGCTCGGTCTGCGGGCGCGGGGTGATGTTGACGGAGGTGATGCGGTTGTCGGGGCCGCGGGCGATGCCCACGTTCACGAGGCGGTTGGGGTCGCGGTTCACGGCGTCGATTGCGGCGCCCACGTCCACCGGGGGAATGTCCCCGGGGCCGGTGCGGCCGCTGCGGAGGCGATCAAACGCGATGGCAACGCCGATCAAGCGGACGGCGCCAATGACGCGGAAGAGCGGCTGCATGCGGCTGCCGGAAATGGTGAGCGGTTCGCGCGGCGGAACGCCGATGACGGCTTCCAGGCTCGACGGCGAAACGAAGCCGAGGAGTTCCAAGCCACCAATAATCGTCTGCTGCCAGAGCGTGCGCATCTGCGGCGTCATGCGCTCGGGGTTGCGGCTCAAGTAGAGGCCGCGGACGAAGGCGATCGTATCGGGACCGACGGGCTGCGGCGGATATTCCATCATGCCCGGGCGACCCGGAATCATCGACGGACGCATCATGCCGCCAGGCGTCATCATCATGCCGGGAGGCATGCCTGGCATGGAGCCAGGGACGCCGGGCATACCCGGAACGGCTCCGCCAACGGACATACCCGGAGGCATCGGAGGCCCGCCGAGCGGAATCGGCATTGGGCCGCGGGGAGTCTGCATGAACGCAACGAGCCCCTGGGCCGTCGGCTGAATGACGAACATCGGGTAGTTCCCACCGCTTTGCTGATGACGCATGAGCAGCTCGCGATTCGCCCCCTGAATCGCCTGCTGCATTTCCACCTGCATCAAGTCCGGCCGTCCCGCGAACCGGCGTTGAATATCGTTGAAACGTGCCATGAAATCCTGCGATTCACGCAGGAAGTTCGACGCGAGCAATTGCTGCTGCGCATCGGCGGCTCCGCCGACGCGTGCGCTCATCATCGGGCCGGGAGGGCCCATGGGAGGACGCATGACGTCAGGCCCGCGGGGAAGCGGGGGGGTGACGGAAGGAGTATCGGGTCCGCCGGGTGGCATGACCTGATGGCACAAGCGCGCCTCGCGGTGGGTGAGGCGGCCGGCAGTGAAACGGGCGTCCATGGGACGGGGGGTTAGGAGCTGAATTGGGACTCAATATCGGCGATCTCCACATTCTCCTCTCCGCGCATGCGCTTCTCGGTAGCGCTCATGATGGATCGTTGGTAGTTGTGTGCGCCCTGCTCCAGCTCGCGTCGGTATTCACGGAATTTTTCATCGTAGGTCATGAATGCCTGCGAGTACCGCTCGTAACGCTGCTTCGTCTGCTCCTCGGCTTCACCGGCGTACTTCGTGTCGAGGAGTGGCATCTGCGCGGTCGTGAGCTCGGGCTCGATCTTGCTCATGATCGTGTCGTAGATCTCCTCGGGTGAGGGGAGGTTCGGGGGCGGGGGCAAGTGACTGAAGTACCCCTGGGCCTGCAGCAGTGTCGTGTCATCGGGCATGGATGTGTGTATGGGAAATCTTCCTAGTATAGCACACCTGACGTGTTTTCTGCAATCCCCGCTTACGCCTCCTTCTTCTTCGCCGCGGCACGGGCGATGAGCGCCACCTGTCGTCGCAGCTCCGGCATCCAGTCACCGCCCTTGGCGCCGCGCTCCATTTCGGCTTCTGCAAGCCGCAACGTGTTGCTGGAGATGCGCCATTGGGGGGTATCACGCAGGAGCGGCATCAAATGCTCCGCCGTGACGCGGGGGCTGAGCGTCAGAACAATTTCACGCTTGCCGCCGACCTCCTCGGACTTCACGCGCTGCACGCCGCTGCGGCGGCACGCGAGCTTGAGCAAGAGCACCTGGAAGAGGTTCTTCACCTGGCGCGGCGATTCGCCGTATTCCTCGCGCAGATCCGCCTCGAACTCCGCCAGGATTGCCTCGTCCTCGCTGCCGGCGAGCTTCTGGTACACGGCGATGCGCTCTTCGGCGTCCGGCACATAGAACGACGGAATGAGTGCTTCCACGTTGAGCAGGATTTCGACGTTCTCCTCGATCTCCACGTCATCGGTGCGCCCGGCTTTCATCTCCTCCACGGCACTCTTGAGCATGCGCAGGTAGTGGCTGACGCCGACGGTCTGCATCGTGCCCGACTGGCTGACGCCGAGAATTTCGCCCGCGCCGCGGATCTCTAAGTCGCGCATGGCCACCTGGAAGCCCGAGCCGAGCTCGCATGCCTCCACGATCGCCCGGAGGCGCTTCTTGGCGTCTTCGGGGAGCCGCTGGCTGTGGTAGAGCAAATACGCATACGCCTGCACCTTGCCGCGTCCCACGCGTCCACGGAGCTGGTAGAGCTGCGAGAGGCCGAAACGCTCCGCTTCGTTGACGATGAGCGTGTTGGCGCGCGGAAGGTCGATGCCGTTCTCGATGATGGTCGAGCTCACGAGCGCCGTGTACTTGCCGTCTTTGAAATGCATGATGCGTTCTTCCAGGTCGTCGGGCGAGAGCTGCCCGTGGGCAACGACGAACGTCGCCTCGGGGATGAGCTTGCGCAATTTGTCGGCGAACGCGTCGATGGTTTCGACGCGGTTATGCAGCACGAAACATTGTCCTCCGCGCTTGAGCTCCAGGAGAATCGCCTGCCGGACGAGCTCGTCGGAATACTTGCGCACTTCCGTAATGATCGGGAGCCTCCCCGGCGGAGGCGTGGTGATGGTGGTGATGTCGCGGAGCTTATGCAGACCGAGATTGAGCGTGCGCGGGATCGGCGTTGCCGTGAGCGTGAGGATGTCGACGGACGCGCGCATTTCCTTGAAGCGTTCCTTTTGCTTCACGCCGAAGCGCTGCTCTTCATCCACCACCACGAGGCCCAGGTTGTGGAATTTCACGTCGGGTTGCAGGAGGCGGTGCGTGCCAATGACGATGTCGAGATCGCCCTTGCGCAGGTCTTCGAGGATGACCTTCTGTTCCTTGGCCGTGCGGAAACGGCTCATCATCTCGATGCGCACACCGAACACCTTCATGCGGTCGCGGAAGTTGCGGAAATGCTGATCGGCCAAAATCGTAATCGGTGCCACGACGGCGACCTGCTTATGCCCTTGCACGGCCTTGAACGCCGCACGCATGGCCACCTCCGTCTTGCCGAATCCCACGTCGCCACAGATCAAGCGGTCCATCGGATGGTCGTCTTCCATGTCGGCCTTGATGTCTTCGATGGCTTTCTCCTGGCCGGGAGTCGTCTGGTAGGCGAACGCCTCTTCGAACTTCTTCATCGTGTCTTCATCGGTCGGGTACGCGTGACCCTTGGCGCTGGCGCGCTTGGCGTAGAGCTGCAGCAATTCCTTGGCCACCTCTTCGGTCTCCTTGCGGATGCGCTCGCTGACGCGCTTCCATTCGGCGCTCCCCAGGCGCGTCAGCACCGGTTCCTGGCCCTCTTCATGGACGAACTTGCTGAGTTTGTCGGCCTGGTCGACGGGCACGAAGAGCTTGTCGCCTTCGGCGTAGTGCAGCTCCAGGTATTCACGGAGCGTCCCATCGACGAGCTTCTGGGTGGTGCCGATGAAGCGGCCGATGCCGTGCTCCATGTGCACGACGTAGTCGCCCGGCGAGAGCGACGTGAGGAAGTCGAGCGCGAGCTTCTGCACACTGCGCTGCTTGCCGGATTTACGCAGCGAGAAAATCTCACGGTCGGTGAGCAACGCGCAGAGTAGGTCGGGGTTCTGGATCGAGTGGGGCAGGAGCTCCTCCTCGGCGGGCAGGATCGTGACGACGCGGTCGGCCCCGGAACGCGCTTCGCCGACGGTGTAGGGAATATGTTCCTCCTTGAAAATGCCAGCCAACTCGTCGCTGCGGCGCGTGATGATAATGAGGTTCCAGCCCTGCTGCACCTTGTCGCGCAGGTCGTTCAAGAAGTCGGTAAGCGTGTAAAACTTGAGCACCGAGAGGTAGCGGACGTGCGCATGATGATCGGGCGTCTCGGGGAACGCGGTGAAGCGCATGAGCGGCGCGTGCCCCTCAGGCACCACGATGTCGTCTTCGTCGTCGACGAGCAGCGGCAGCGCGGCGGGGAATTGTTCGTGCAGCGGCCGGACGGTCTCAATGGTCAGCGGAAAGACAACGATCGCATCGACGGGGTCATGCTGCCCTTCGGCGAGCGGCGTGATGCGCTCGACGGTGTTGAACGCGAAGGAAATACGGTACGGGTGCTGCGACTGGATGGGAAAAATCTCCAGCACGTCGCCCGCGCGGCGGTATTCGCCGGGCTCCAGCGCGCGGTCGGCCGCATGCTCGTAGCCGCGGTCGAGCAGCTGCTCCACGAACTCCGTAAATTGCACGTCGTCTCCGGAGCACACCCGCAGGGAACGCCGCTGCAAGTTCTCCAGATCGGGCAGGTCGCCGTCCCAAAACGCCCGCGACACCACGTACATCCCCGGCAGCCCCTGGAGGAGGAAGAGGGTTTGCTGGAGGAGGAATTTGTCGCTGCGGATATCGCCGTCAGGCGGCAGCAACATCGGCGATGGCCGCAGCGGAAACTCGAAAAACCGGAGCCAGTGCTCCCACCCCTCCACCTCTTCGTCGCCACGCGAAACGATCACGCCCGTGGAGAGCTCCGCATGACGGAAAATATGCGACGTTAGTAGGGCTTTTGCGGTCGCATTTGCGGCTCCTGAGATCACAAGACACCCCTCCTTCTGCAGGAGATAGGCGAGATCGCGATGCGTCTCAGACCCAATGAGAAGAGTGGACTTCATGGAAGTTATCCGCAGGTTTTAGCGCTCCTGCATGCGCAACGGCATGATGAGGTGAACGAGCCGGGGATCTTCGGGGAGTTGGAAAATCGCCGGATGCATCGCGTCTGTCATGCGCATCTGCACGATCTCTCCAGCAACATGCCCGAAGAAATCCAGCAGATAGGTGGAGCTTAGCGCAATTTTTCCGTCTCCGCCTTCCACATCCACGGAGAGGTTCGCTTCGTCTTCGCCCAGCTGCGTCTGAGGAGTAGTGATACGCACGGCCCCGGGTGACAGATGGAACGTCAGCGTGTTGTTGGACTCCTTGGCGAAGTAGTGCATGCGCTTCACCACCGTCGAGAGTTCGCGTGCGCCGAAGAGTGCGCCGAGCTTGGGATCTTTAGGAATGATCTGCTGGTAATCAGGGAACTTTCCTTCGATGAGGCGCGAGATGAGGCGAGTGTGTCCAATTTGGAATTCGATCTGCTGGGGGTTGAGAATGATCTGCACCCGCACGGTTTCTTGCTCGCTGTGATCGCCCTCCTCGCGCTTCTGGGGGCGGCGCGAACCCAGGATCATCTTGAGCTCATCGAGCACCTTCACGGGGATAATGCAGGAAATATCTGCACCAACACCGTCAGCATCCACGGTGTATTCCGACAGGCGGTAGCTATCGGTGGCGACGAAGATGAGCTTGTTTTTTTCGGTACGCAAATACACGCCGGAGAGCACTGGGCGCAGGCTGCTGCGGGCCGATGCGAACGTCACGAGGTTGAGTGCTGTAAGCAGGGTCGTTGCATCAAGAGTGAACGCGGTCTTCTTCTCAACGGGGGCAATGGTTGGGAATTCAGACGACGCCTCCCCAGAAAGGAGTGTTTTCGATTGCTTGGAGGTGCAGCGCAGCTGCGTCCCATCAACAGTCTCCAGAAGTACCTCACTGTCGGTCGTGTATTGAGCGAAGTTCAGCAACGCCTTCGACGGCACGGTCACCACACCTTCGTTCTCGATGCTGGCGGGGAATTGCGTCACCACACTCAACTCCAAATCCGTTGCGCTGAGCGTGCACATTTTTCCTTCCACATGGATCAAAATATTTTGCAAAATCGGCAGCGCTTGCTGACCACTAATTGCGCGGCTCACGAGTTGCAATCCATGTAAGAGATCCGTGGTTGTGCACGAGAACTTCATCCTCTAAAGAAAGAAAAGAAATAGAACTTTTATAGGATTCGTCATCATAATAGCCCTTCCCCCCCAACGACAATACCAGTCTAATCTGTGGAAGCTTCTTGTAAAGACCGTAGGGAGAGTCGTTTTTTCGGCAGGATTTCCGAAACGAACAACTTTTGGGTGTGCCGGCAGTGTGGAAAACTCGTGGAAACCTTTTCTCGGAAGGCTGTAGGAAGCCAACGGCGCGGAACGGGCTGCCTGAAGCCAAGGAGCAAGAACCCTGTAGAAAACCCCGGCTTCCGTGTGGGGTAGGGCATTGTGGGATATCCACACGTTCCCCTGGCTCCCGGGTCACTTTCCACCGTCCGCCGCGAAGCGTTTTCGGTACTGGTTGCGCTCTTCTGGGGAGGGGGCTTTTGCGGTGTTGGGGCGCAGGATGACTTCCCCCTGTTTCAGGGAAACGAAGGTGGCATCCGGAACGTCCTGCGCGAGGTGCACCCCGCTGGCGACGAATGACCCCGCACCGATTTTGATGCCCGGGTTTAGGCCGGCATGGATGCCGATACGACAGTCGGCGCCGATGACCGTACCGAACTTCGTCAGCCCCGTCGGTAAGCGTTCCTCGCCCACGAGCGAATGGATCTCCCCTTCGTCGAGGCGCAGGTTGCCGGTCACCGACCCCGCACCGAAGGACACGTTGCGCCCGATGACGCTGTCGCCGACGTAGGTGCTGTGCATCCACACATGATCGGCGAGCACCGAGCATTTCACTTCGGATTGAAACCCGATCACGCAGTCCGCACCGATGCTGGAGCCGCGCACGAGCGCGCCGTTGCCGATCACCGTTCGGGCGCCGATGACGCAGGGGCCAACAATGCAGGCTCCCGGAAAGACGCGCACACCGTCGCCAAGCGCGACGTTACCCTCGATCACTGCGGACGGATGCACGGAAGCGGAGGGCGCGACGTTGGCACGGACATCGCCAAGCAGCACGTCCAAGAGCGGCAGGAGGTGCCAGGGGTATTTGATCGGTTGCCACACGCCGTCATACGGCACGGCGACGTAGCGCTTCGTGCCCAGGAGTGATTGCAGGGCCACCTCGTAGCCGTCGTCACGGTCGCTCGCGGCGGCCTTGAGCGCCGCAAGGAGCGCCGAAGCGCTGCCATGGGCGTGCGCCACGATGTTCACGAGGTTGCTCGGCTCGTTCCCTGCTCCGGGCTTCTCGACGATATCGGTGATGCGGCCGCCATCGACGCGCAGGTAACCGCCGGGGAAGTACCGATCGACGGTGCGGGCGAGCAGCGCGCCATTGGAGCCGCCGGCAAGGGCGTTGCGCACAGCGGCATACCCGCTGCTCTCGATGACGTCATTGCCGCTCACGATGAACACGGGGCCGTCGCCGAGCGACGGCAGGGCATCGAGCAGCGCGCCGCGCATGCCCCAGTCCAGCTCGCGTTGCTCGATTTGCGGAAGTTCGGGGAAGAGCGCCGCCGCCGCGGCCTTGTTGTGGGCGCCGACGACCAGTGTGATGTCGGTGAAGCCCGCGGTGCGTAGGCGGCCGATCTGGTGCTCCAGGACGGTCTTTCCGCAGATGCCGAAGAGCGACTTCTCCGCGAGCGGCCAGAAGCGTTTTGAGCGGCCGGCGAGGAGGAGAAGGGTCTTCACGGCGGAGGCAGTATACCCGCGGATGTTCCCGGACATGCGCACTATACAATGGAATGAAATTATTGTATATCACTCATTTGCAGCACGATATCCCCCTCCAGCGCCGTCGAGCGCAGCGCGATGCCGAAGTGGGCGAGCCGTGCCAGGATGGAAGGATGCGGATGCCCATACCGGTTCTCCGCCCCCACTGACACGACAGCGGCATGCGGCGACACGGCCAGGAGAAAGCCGGTCGCCGTCGATGTTCTGCTGCCATGGTGCCCGAGCACCAGCACGTCGCTGTCGACCGTTTGGCCGGTGGTGAGCAGGAGCTTTTCGGCGCGCTCGGAGATATCGCCGGGCAGGAGCACGGAGGCGCTGCCGCTGATCACGCGCACCGTCACCGAAAGATCGTTGGCGGCGCTCGGGCGCGGCCGACCGGGCGGAGGCGGCCACACGATGTCGAGCAGGACGTCCGTATCGAGGATGATGTCGCGGAGCGGGTCCGCGATGAGTATCGGGATGCCGTCGCGCGCGGCAAGTGCGAGGAAGGTGTCGTAGCGCGCGGAAGTTTTTGCGACCCCGCTCAGCAGGATCGCGCCCACGTCGTAGCGCTCCAGCACGGGCAGCAGGCCCGTGAGGTGGTCGCTGTCGGGGTGTGAGAGGACGACGAGGTCGATGCGCCGGCTCAGGAACGGCATCGCGCGATGCAGCCCCTCGAGCACGCGCGCGTCGGGGCCGCCGTCGATGAGCGCTCGCTTGCCTCCGGCGCTGACGATGAGCGCGGCGCTCCCCTGCCCAACATCGAAGATGTGGACCCGCGCTACGCCCGGCCAGAGCAGCGGGCACTCCCTCCAGAGCAGGAACGCGGCAAACCCGGCGATGACAACAAGGCGCGAAGCGTGCCGCATGCGTCCATGCTACGCGGCGCACAGCGTTCTTCTCGGCCCGTTCACCTGCCCTTCCGCGCATGCTCCGGCCGGTGCGGCAAAGGTCGTTCCGTTGCAACCAGGAACGCGCTCGCGTCCGTGCTCCGGGGGCGGTTCTCTTCTACACTGCGGGCATGGCAGCGTTGCGTCGCCCCTCGCGAGAAGCATGCCTTCTCGCCGTCATTGTGCTCTGTGGATGTGCAGTCCGTGTCCTGTCGGCGCGCGCGGAGTTCTGGCTCGATGAAATCTGGTCGTGGGAATTTTCGCGACTGGCCAAAACGCCGTGGGACATCTTCTTCGTTCTCAAGCACGACAATAACCACATCCTCAACACGCTGATGCTGTGGCTCTGGCCCGCGGGCTTGCCATGGCCGCTCTACCGGGCGCATTCGATCATTGCGGGCACCTTGGCCATCGTAGCGGCATGGCGTTTCGGCGGCCGCTTCGGCGCCGCGACGGGCTTGCTGACCGCCCTGCTCATCGCGGCGTGCCCCTGGCTTGTCTGGTCATCGGCGGAAGCGCGTGGCTATGCACTGATGGTGCTGTGTGTCTTCGTGGCGGCGGACGCGCTGCATCGGACACTCTCGGGGTCGACGCGTGCCGCGCCAGTGTTCTGGATTGCCTCGGTCATGGGCGTCCTGGCGCACCCCACGTTCTTGCATGCGTCGTTCGGCTTCGGCCTGTGGGCATGGGCGGCGGCGCTGCGCGAATCGACGATGGCGCACCGCGCGCGGTCGCTCGCCTGGAGTCAGGGGCCGGTGCTGGCCGCATTCGTTGTACTGGGGATCGTCGTCTTCTCCGATCGCATGATCGGCGGGGCTCCGGCCACGCCGCTTGCGAGCGTCGTTGCGCGCCTGCTTGCCGTCGGCATCGGCGGGCCGCCATCGCCGCTTGCCGGAGCTCCGTGGATCGCCGCATCGCTCCTTGGGCTCGCGCTCGGGCTCGCGACGTTGCATCGTCGCGGCGACCCTGCCGTATGGCTCTTCATCGGCGCGGCGGTGTGCATGCCGCTCTTCGTGGTGCTGATCCAGCGGCCGCCGTTCCTCTTCGAGCGCTACCTGTTCGCGGCGTGGGCGCTCGGCGCTGTTCCCATGGCGCTCGGCATCGAGTACGCGGCTCGTGCTGCGGGCGAACGCTGGAAGCGGCCCGCACTGGCGCTGATCGTCGTGGCGATCCTGCTGGGTGATGCGTACCACGTTGCCCGCTTCATCCGCGTGGGGCGCGGGGATTTCGTCGGAGCGGCTCGATGGATGCTGGACCACGACGCCGGTGCCGTCGTGCAGGTGGCTGGCAACTTGCCGCTGCGTATTGAAAAATACGTCCGGTTCTACGCGCCGTATCTTTCGTCGTCGGGGCACACGCTGACGTACGCGCCGCCGCAGAAAACCGCCGAGCGCGCGATCGACTGGCTGCTTATCGAGCGTATGGAGGGCGCTCCGCCGCCAGGAGCGTTCATGCATGACAATATCGGCAACTCCTACAAGCGAGAGTGGTTTTCTCCTGCGCGCGGATTGGGGTCATGGAACTGGGCCGTCTTCCGCAAGCAGCAAGCGGCGCAGCCTTAGGCCGCGACAACGGCAAGCGCTCTGCGGCGGCGCATGCGCACGATCCCTGCGACGGCACCGGAGCACGCCAGGGCCAGCCCGAGCGCGGCACCGCTATGGCTCAAGCCGCTCGATGACGGCACCGCCGGGGTAGCGGGCGCCGTGATGGATCCCGCGAGCGGAGCTGCTGGGGTGTTGGGGCGCTCGGGGATTGTGGGTTCTTCGGAGTGGAGCGGCAGCAGCGTGATGCTCGATGTCAGTCCGCCGGACGGCGTGCCTTTCATCGAAAGCGTGCGCACGCGCAGCGTCAATCCGCCATCGGGAATGGCGTTGTACGAGATGGCATTCACACCGAACGGTACGGTGTGTTCGCCGGTTTCGGTTTTGCCGTCGTCGGTGCTCTGCGCGATCACGAACCCGGAGATATCGTCGCGCTTCACGGGGAATTCCCATGCAGCCTGGATGACGTAGGTATCATCGCCGTCGGGCATGGCGTTGAGGGCGATGCGGGGCACTTCGTTCGAGCCGGCCTTGGGCACCGATGCACCCAGGAAATACGCGGCGCGGACGAGCGGGTGGATGTCGTGGAGCATGCCCCTATCATCCGGATCGATGCCGCGGACGGCCGGACCCACGAGGAGTGAGTAGCGCATGCCGGCCTTGAGGGGGCTTGCCGTTTCGGCGGTCATCATCGAGCCTTCGATGACGAAGCGCTTGAGCGGGATGCTGCGTCCGGCATCATCTTCGAGGAGCAGCGCGCCGCCGCCCTCCTCGGCGTTCAATGCGACGTCATGGGAGAAGAACATGCGGACCAGCGTGGGCGACGGGGCGTAGACCGCGTACATCCGGAATGGCGAGCGCATTGCCTCACGCAGTGCAAGCAGAGCGGGGTCCTCGGCGGGTTCTTCGATGGGCATGTCCACGGGTTCCTCCGTCGGGAGCACTTCTTCTGCGGGTTCCTCCGTCGGCATCACTTCTTCTTCCACGGTGTTCTCCACGTCGGAGGTCGGTGCGTCTTCGGTGAGTTCCGAGGATGTTGCGACAGCAGCTTCCTCCGAGGAGGATGCGTCCTCGACGGGCAGTTCCTCGGCCGGCTCCTGCGTCACGACGGGGATGTCCTCTCCGGTCGGTTCTTCCAGGACCATGTTTGCCTGCGAAGAGGCGGTGGCTTCCGGTTCGTCGAGCAGCTGCGGCGTGCCGTTCCCCGGGGCCGGCACGGTCGCTTCTTCCACGAAGAAGCCGCTGTCTTCGCCCGAGAGGCTCTCAGCGATGACGCTCACGTACACGGGGCCGGCCGTGATGGGGCCAGAAACGATGTGCGACGTGGTGGCGTCCTCCGTGAGGTCGAAATCTTCGTAGGATCCGCCGCTCTTCAAAATCGATTCGGAGTTGTAATACACCTGGTAGCGCGCGATGGGTCCGGGCACCGGAGCCCACGTCACGCGCACGCCGTCGGCGGTACGCTCGGCATGGATTTCCGTGACCGGCGGCGGTGCCTCAGCGGCAGCGGCCACCGGCAGAAGCAAAGCGGTACTCAGGAGGAGGGAACGCAGCATGGTGTTTGGGTATCGCGTTATTGTACCCGAAAACAGCGTTCCTCACAAGGACCGTCCTTTGAGCAGACCCAAGATCCGCGCGCTCAGCGCCAAACCCCCTACGAGCAGTGCCCCCGCCGCGAGTGTGCGGAAGTCGTCGATAAGCATGGGTCGAAGCGCCGCGGCCAGCAGTGCGGCGCTGCAGAGCATACCCGCCCAAGCGCGGACCTGGCGGCCGTCCAGCCGCAGCGGCAGGTAGCGCAGGCTGAGCGGCAGGAGCGCCAGTGCCAGCAGGATGTGCACGAGGACGGATGTCGTGGCGGCGCCGAGGAAACCCATCGACGGGATCAGCCAGAGGTTGAGCCCCACGGAGAGTAGCGCCCCGCCGCCGAGGACGGCGACCAGCGGGCGCCAGGCGTGGCGGGTGAGCAGCGCATAGAAGGCATAGAGGATGACGCTGTTGAGGACGATGGGCAGGGCGAGGAGCGTGAGCGCCGTGTCGGCGCCCGGGTGGCCCGCCGAGGAGAGGTAGGCCGGGGTGGTGAGCAGGGCGAGGAGCGGGCGCGCCCACAAGAACGACACGATGCCACCCGTGCCGCAGATGCCGATGAGTGCGAGCAGCGTCGACCCGGCGAGCGACGCCTGGCGGTCGCGGCTTGTGGCGGGGTCGTTGAGAATCGGTAGGACGGAATTGAGCAGGAACGTGGGGATGACGAACGCCATGTCGGTGATGCGGACCACGAAGCCGTAGGAGGCGTTTTGTACCTCGAAGTCCGACCGCAGGAGGGCAATCAGCGCGATGTCGAGCTGGCGGTAGCAGGCGATCGCCAGGTAGGCGAAGCCGTAGGGCGCTGCGGCTTTCAGGAATTGCAGCGCCAGCGCACCGTCGAACATCGGGGCGGCTTTGAGCGTGCGCCGCGCGAAGCCGCACGACAGCAGCAGGAGGAGGAAGGCGCCGATGCCGCCGACGAAGAGGAAGGCGTAGAGATCGCGCTCGTCGGTGCTCCCGCGCGCGCCGTTCCACACAATGAGCGCGATGAGCGCCGTGGTGAGAATGCGCTGCGCCACTTCGGCCACGAACACGAGTTCCATGCGGAAGTGCACCTGGAACGTGGCCCGCAACATGCCCGCAAGGAGCGTGAAGAACGGCACGAGCGCCGCGATGGTGATGGCGGTGGGCAGCGCTGTGCCGCGCCACGCGGGGATCGTCCAGGCGAGCACCAGCGCGGCCGTGAGCGAAAGAACCAGGATCGTTCCCCGCAGCAGGATCAGCGCGCCGAGCGCCCGGTCGCGGTTGGCGGCTTTGCTCACCTCACGCACGGCCACGGCGTAGAGGCCGAAGTCGGCCAGGATGCCGAAGAGTTGCAGTGAGCCGTACGCGGAGTTGTAGAGGCCGGCGAGCGGCTTCGCCAGGCCGATCGCCACGAGTTTGACCGTCACCATGCTCAGCGCCGCCGTGAGGATTTGGCTGAGGAGCTGCCAGATGGTGGAGAGCGCAATATCGCGGCGGGACATGCGGGCAGTCTAGCGGTTTGCGTTCGCGTGCGAGATAGTTGCGTCCGGGCGTCATCCGGTGCACGCTGCAGGGCGATGCCGGTTTCCTTCCGACACCTCACGTCGACGAGCCAGCTGCAGCGCGCAGACGTCGATACGTTGCTGCTGACCGCCGAAACCATGTCGGCCCTCGCCGAGCGCGGCGGGTGCGATTTGTGCAAAGGCAAAATCCTCGCGGCGCTCTTCTACGAGCCGTCCACGCGCACGCGTCTGTCGTTCGAGACGGCCATGCTGCGGCTGGGCGGGCAGGTGATCACAGCGGACGGCGTGCAGTTCAGCTCGATTTCCAAGGGCGAGACCATCGAAGACACGATCATTGTCGCGGGCCAATACGCCGATATCATCGCCATGCGCCACCCCGATCGCGGGTCCGCCGATCGCGCTGCTGCCGTGAGCCCTGTGCCGTTCATCAACGCGGGCGACGGCCCCGGCGAACACCCCACGCAGGCGCTGCTCGATCTCTTCACCATCAAGCGCGAGCGCAGCCTGCTCGACGAGTTGCACATCGCCATGGTTGGCGACCTCAAGTACGGGCGCACGGTGCATTCGCTCGCGGTGCTGCTGTCGCTGTACCCGGGCGCGCGCTTCACGTTCGTTGCGCCGCCGAACCTGCGGATGCCGGAGGAGATCACAGCCGTCCTGCGCGAGCGCGGCGTGGCATGGAAGGACGCGGAGCGCCTCGAAGACGGCCTCGGCGCCGACGTGCTGTACATGACGCGCGTGCAGAAAGAGCGCTTCGCCGACAACGCTGAGTACGAGCGCCTGAAAAACGCCTTCATCCTCAAGCCCGAGCATCTCCAAGGGCGCGACATCACGGTGATGCATCCCCTGCCGCGCGTGGGCGAAATCGACCCCGCCGTCGACGCTCTACCCAACGCCGCGTACTTCCGCCAGGTGCGCAACGGCGTGCCGATGCGCATGGCGATCATCGCCCATCTCCTCGGCGTCGTATGAGCGGAGGACGACGTCTCACGCTGCCGGCGCTCATCGATGCGCACGTGCATTTCCGCGAGCCCGGGCTCACGCACAAGGCCACCATGGCGAGCGAGGCGCGGGCGGCCCTCGCGGGCGGCGTCCATACGGTGTGCGAAATGCCGAATACCGTTCCCCCCACGGTGACCATCGCCGCGCTTGCCGACAAAGTGCGCCGCGCCGAGGACGTCGAGGGGCTCGATATGCGGTTCTTCTTCGGCGCCACGCAGGCCGCGCATCTGATCACGCTCAAAGAGCTCTTCACGGGCTCCGCGGCAGATCTCGTGCGGCTGCGCGCCCGGTGCTGCGGCGTGAAGCTCTACCTCGATCATTCCACCGGCGACCAAGGCATCGACGCGTCGCTGCTGGGTGACGCCTTCGCCCTGGCGGCGGAGCTCGGCATCGTCGCGGTGTGCCACTGCGAAGACCCGGCAACCAACGCGACGGCGGCCGCGCAGGAGCTACGGCCCGGCGCCGACATCGCCGTGCACGCGCTTGCCCGCCCTCCCGCTTCCGAAGACATCGCCGCCGCCCGCGCCATCGACCTTGCTCGCACGCACGGCACCAAGCTTCACATCGCACATCTCTCCACCAAGGAAGCGCTGGAGCGCGTCCGTGAAGCGAAGCGTGAGGGCCTTGCCGTCACCTGCGAAGTCGCCCCGCATCATCTCTTCCTCACCGTCGATGATTTCAGCGTGCTCGGAACGCTCGCCAAGATGAACCCGCCGCTACGCACCCGCGACCACCAGGAAGCCCTGTGGGCGGGCATTGCCGACGGCACCGTCGATTGCATCGCCACCGATCACGCTCCCCACACGCTCGCCGAAAAGCGCGCCGGCGAACCGCTCAAGGCCCCCAGCGGCGTGCCGGGGGTGGAGACCATGTTGCCACTACTGCTGAGCGTCGCGGCGAACGCCTGGCCCCATCCGTCGGGCAGCCGCCCCGCTACGGCGCGCCTCGCGTACGACGACATTGATCGTCTGTGCTTCGCCGCGCCCAACGCGATCTTCGGGCTTGGCAAAGACCCTGCCGCCGACCGCATCATGATCGACGCCGAGGCTCGCTGGGTACTCCGCGGCGCGGAGCTGTGCGGCGCCTGCGGATGGACGCCGTACGAGAATTGGCAAATCGTAGGAAAAGTCGTACAGTACTAATATGAGCGATCAGCAACAGCCGATCTCCGACCAGGAGTTCGTCGACAGACTCGAAGAGCACATCGACAAACCCTGCGAAGTGGATGTTGCCGGAACGACGCTCAACATCCGGGAGTTTTACCTGAAGGAGTTGCGGCGCGCCCTCGGGACGATGACCGACGCCGCCGCACGTGCGAGGGCCGAGGAGATGTTGAGGAAGTACGGGGCGTAGCGGCTACGGGGCGTTCGAGGCTCTGGCGCATGCCGTCCATCGCTACCATGCGGTTGCCGAAGGTGCGTAGCAGGCGCGACGCTTTGCGTTCCTGGGGAACGAGGATCGTCGAGAGTTTGCCGACGCTGGCGAGGTGTGTGGCGAGCGGATGAAAATCGCCGTCGCCGGAGACGATCACCGCGTGCGCGTAGCGGTCGCGGTCGATCATGGCGCGCAGCACCAGGTCGGTATCCACGTTGCCTTTGGTGACGAGCTTGCCGTCGCGGCGCGAGGTCACTGCTTGCGTGAAGACGAGCTCGAAACCGGCGGCGCGCAGCATGGCGTAGAGCGGTTCGTTCTCGGCGATGAAGCCGATGAAAAGCAGCGCTTTGCTGACGCCAAACCGCTCGCGCAGGGCGCTACGCAGCATGGACCAATCGAGGTTCCAGCCTTGCTCGCGGACGGAGCGGTGGATGTTCTGGCCGTCGATGAAGGCGTAGGTCGCATCGTCGGCGAGGGCCGGAGGGCGATGCCTGTGGCGCATCGCGCGGAAGTTGTGTGTTGTCGTGGGAGACATGAATCGAGGGGTACGCCGAACACGAATGGTTCGGCAGCGTGATGAAGGATATGGGTTGCGTGCGTGAGGCTTAGACCTCGACGATAATGGGGACGACCATCGGCTCGCGGTCGAGCTTGCGGTCAAAGTAACGGTAGAGCGCGCCGGTGATCGCGCGTTTGAACATGCTGCGGTCGGTTTCGCCGCGTGCCAGTTCTTCTTCGTAGGCTTTGCGGGCAGCAGCAGCGATTTCTGTGGTGATTTCCTGTTGTTCGGAGCCGTAGAGGAGGCCGCGGCTGATCACTTCGGGGTCGCCGACGAGGCGCCTGCTTTCGCTGTAGCAGCGGAAGAGCACCATGATCATGCCTGCCGTGCTCATCACCTTGCGGTCGGTGAGGACGCGCTGGCCTTCGCCTGCCGCGCCGCGACCGTCGATGATGACGTCGCGGATGGAGATCTTGTGCTTGCTCCTGCGGGCGTTGCCTTGGTTGTCGAATTCTAGGATTTCGCCGTTGGTGAGCAGGTGGATCTGGTTGTCTTGGTACCCGATGGAACGCACGAGGTTGCCGTGCGCCGCGAGCATATGCGGTTCACCGTGCTCGGGGATGACGTGCTTGGCGCGCACCAGGCGGTGCATCAGGAGGATGTCGTTCTGGTGGCCGTGGCCGGTGACGTGCAACGCGAGTTCTTGGTTGGTCTTCACGATCGCTCCTTTGAGGTGCAGGTTGTTGATGACCTTGGCCACCGCGCGCTCGTTGCCGAGGATCGGGTTGGAGCTCAGGATCACTGTGTCGCCGCGCTTGACGCTGATGTGGCGGTGCGTGCCGAGACCCATGCGGGCCAGGCCGGCTTGCTCTTCGCCTTGGCTGCCGGTGGTGAGGATGAGCACTTCGCGGTCGGGCAGCTTCTCGACGGCGGGCGTCATCTTGCGGATGAGGCCGCGCGGCGCCTGGAGGTAGCCGAGCTGCTGGGCGATTTCGATGTTCGTATCCATGCTGCGCCCGGAGATGAACACCTTGCGGTTGTACTTCTTCGCGTGCTCGATCGCCTGCTGGAGGCGGTTCAAGAGCGAGCTGAAGGTCGAGATGATCACGCGGCCCTTGGCGTCGCGGATCAAGCCGTCGAGCGTCTCCGAGATTTCCTTTTCACTCTTGGAATTGCCGGGCTTCGAGGCGTTGGTGGAGTCCGCGATGATCGCGAGCACGCCTTGCTTGCCGAGTTCGGCGAGGCGCTGGAAGTCGGCGGGTTCCTCGTTCATCGGGGTTAAGTCGAACTTGAAGTCGCCGGTGTGCACGATGGTGCCGTAGGGCGTGTAGATGGCGAGCGCCGACGAATCGGGGATCGAGTGCGTGACGTGCAGCCACTCCACTTCAATCTTGCCGATGCGGATGCGCTTGCCGTATTCCACGGTGTTGAGTTGCGATTTCGACGTGAGATGCTCCTCATCCAAGCGCTTGCGCACGAAGGCCATGGTGAGCTTGGTGCCGAAGCACGGCGGAAAGTGGAGCTGCGGCAGCACGTGTTGCACGGCGCCGATGTGGTCCAAGTGTCCGTGGGTGAAGAGCACCGCTTTGATGCGGTTCTCGCGGCCCTTGATGCTGGAGAAGTCCGGCACGAGGTAGTCGATGCCGAGCATGTCCTCGTCGGGGAACTGGAGGCCCAGGTCGATCAAGTGCATGTCGCCGTCGACTTCGACGCAGAAACAGTTGCGACCCACCTGCTCGAAACCGCCGAAGGGGTAGAGCTTCAGGCCGTTGCGGGGTTCCTGCGCCGCGCCGTCGGGCTGCGGGCGGGGTTGGTTGTTGCCGCGCTGCTGTTGCTGCCCTTGCTGCTGGCGAGGCTGCTGATTGCGGTTGTGCTGGTGACGCTGGTTATTGCCGCGCTGCTGTTGCTGCCCTTGCCCTTGCTGGCGCTGCTGTTGGGGCGGGCGCTGTGTGGGCGGGGTGGCAGGCGGTTGCTGCGGCGGAAGGCTCGGAGGCGTATCGAGAAGAGGCAGCGCCTCGGGCGCCGGAAGATCGGCAAGCGGATCGGTGGTCATGCTGTTTGGGATGAAGATGGTCCGAGGAATCTCGGAAGTCGCACTCATCGTACTCCCGCGAGGGGTCCTTGGCAAGTATCCATTGTCGAGCAATTGTGTTTTTGGCTTCCATTCAACAAATTTTTGGTTTGCAAGTTTTGTGTTTGAGGTCATTGCCGCGGGCGTTTTTCGCGCGCGCGGGTACGCATGCGCGTCCTTGATTGTGAAGTGCATTGCACGGTAAGATTCACAACCAATGGAGGCGTCTGTTCGCGCCGGCTCCACAAAATCCCCCCGTGACACGGCGCTCGGGGCACATGAGTTCACGTCCGCAGCCGGGGAGCATGTGTGCCTCGTCGTGGAGACGATCGGGAGGGGCAAAGATTCCAGCATGGTCGAAAAGGAGTGCGTGGCCGCCGTCCAGCAGGCTCTGGTCGATTCCGATGGCGATCCGGCTGAGCGCCTCGACAGCACACTCAAGGAACTCAACGGCCTCTTGAAGGCGTTCCTCGTTTCCAAAGCTATCGACGACGCGCACATGCTCGTGGCGATTTTGGCGCCCGACGGCCAGCTGCACGTTTCCAGCGCGGGGCGCGCCGAGGCGTATTTGATCCGCCGCGGTACGGCCAGCCAGATCACCGAATACACGTCGGGCAAACCCACACCCGCGTTCGTCCATATCAGCAGCGGCACGGTGGAGCCCCGCGACGGCGTGGTGTTCTGCACGCAGCGTTTGCTGCGCGCGTTGACGCCCGCCCAGCTTGCCCAGAGCGTCCAACACGAAGAGCGCGCCGTTGATAGCATCATCCGCGCATTGGAGGCCGAACATGAGCACGGCGCCATCGCGTTCCTGCACGCGCAGGGGGTCGCCCGCGAGGCCGCCGCGCCTGTCGCTGCAGCCGCTTCGCCGCGTTCCGCCCGCTCCTCGCGCCGCGCCGGCCCCGTCGATGACCATTGGACCACCCTCGCACCCGTCGCCGCAGCCGGCGGCATCCTCCAGAAATGGGGCAAGGCCGCGTTGACCCTGCGTTTGCCGAATATCCGCCAGGTGCAGGCGGTGAAAGAAGCGGCGGCCGGTTTCCTCGGCGACCTCACCAACCCCCAGCATCGCCGCAAGGCGCACTTGCTCCTGCTCGCGGGCAGCATGTCTGCGCTGCTCATCGTCTGGGTGGCGGTGCATGCCTTCACGCTCAGCGAGCGCAGCAAGACCAACAGCGAGCTCGAAAAGCTCGTGGGCCAGATCTCCAGCCAGATCCAGGCGGCCGACAGCCGCAGGCTCATCGGCGACGTGGCGGCAGCCAATGAAATCCTGACGCAAGCCGAAGAAGAAGCTAAAAAGGTGATGGACACCGAGAGCTCCACCTTCCGCCAGAACGGCCTCGACCTGCTCGATGCCATCCACGCCAAATACGCCGAAGTGAACAACATCATCCGCGTCGTGCCGCCCACGCTCCTGGCAAACCTTGCGTCGCGCAATCCGGAGGTCGCCGCGCGCGGGCTCATTAGCATGGGCCAGGGTGAGCTGTATGCCTTCGACGCGCAGAGCGCGTACCGCGTCCTGCAGAATTCCGTCGAAACACCCGTGCAGGTCGCCGGAGCAGACGGCGAGGTGATCGCCGATGCGGCGGCACTGGAGCGCTTCCAGACCGCGGCATTCCTCCTGAGCACCGGCGGCGTCGCCGAGCTCACGGACGGCCGCGTCGCCCCCATGAAGACCGATGACACCGCGGGCTGGGTCCGGGGCATCGCGCTGCAGGCCTACCTGCGTTACCTCTACGTGCTCGCCCCCGAGCAGAAGCAGATCTTCAAGTACGAGCGCCTCACCAACCGCTACGGCCCGCCCGTGTCCTACAACGTGAACGGCGATCTGACCGGCGCCATCGACATGACGATCGACAGCAGCGTGTACGTCCTGAAGGAAGGCGGCTCCATCGTGAAGCTCTACCGTGGCGAGGTGCAGCCCTTCGTGGTGCGCCGCGCACCGGACGGCGTCTTCGCCGGCGTTAAGAAGATCGCCAAGTCGCCCAACAGCAACTTCTACTTCCTCGACCCGGTCAATCATCGCGTGATCGTGACGAGCGACGGCGGCGCCACGGGCGAGTCGGTGTATCTGCGCCAGTACGTCCTGGAGGGAGAGCAGGTGGGCGAACTCAAAGACCTCGTGGTGGAAGGCGACGATACGCGCCTCTACGTCATCGACGACAAGCGCCTCTACGTCATCGACTTAACGCAGCGTTGAGCGGGCTGCGCGTGCTGCTGTTCGGCACGTTTGACGGTCTCCATCCGGGGCATCGGTTCGTTTTGGATGAGGCGCGCAAGCGCGGCGACGTGACGGCGGTCGTGGGCCGCGATGCGACGGTGGCAAGGCTCAAGGGCCGCCCGTCGGTCGCCGGAGAAGCGGAGCGCATGCGCGTGCTGCGCGAGGCGTACCCCGAGATCACGGTG
Source organism: uncultured Candidatus Peribacteria bacterium (assembly GCA_964488165.1). GTDB lineage: Bacteria > Patescibacteriota > Gracilibacteria > Peribacterales > Peribacteraceae > VMFU01. The sequence continues at coordinate 341,095 of CAZATU010000001.1, read as the reverse complement.
GTGCTCGGCGACCCGCACGATTTCCTGGCGCCCGTGCGCGCCGTGCAGCCCGACCTGATCGTGCTGGGCTACGACCAGCGCCTGCCGCCGGGCGTTGCGATTGAGGATTTCCCCTGCCCGGTGGAGCGGCTTGCCGCGTTCCACCCCGAGCGTTTTAAGAGCAGCGTGCTGCGTCCGGAAGGGGTATAAGCCTGTCACGCGCTTCCCAAATGGTGGCATCTGTGCTATCCTGTGAGGATTTCCTCACATATTCCTATGGCCAACAGCACACCCCTCTGGAAGCAGCTCCTCGGCGCAGGCGTCGGGTCGGCAGTCGCCGTAGCGCTCTACATGGGCTACCAATCCACGGAGCCGCTGCGCGCGTACTTGCTCCCGCCGGGCTACCAGAAGGCGGCCTCGTCCGTCGGTACCGGTACGGGCGTGCGTCTTGCCACCAAGGAATTGCTGGAGCGCGAGAAGCGCCTCAATGCGCGCGCCGCGGGAGTGGCCGAACGTTTGCAGCGTTACCGCGAGGGCCAGGGTATGGTGGCCGCCGTCGCGCCGATGAAGGTAACGCACGCGTCGTCGTCCATGCACGCTTCCTCCGAAGCATCCTCGATGCAGACATCGGAGCGCCATCAGCTGCCTCCTGCGCCCGCCGGCGCATGGGTGGAGCCCGTGTGGTCCTCCGAAGACCCGGTGTGGTCTTCGCAGGGCGCGTGGCAGACGTCTTCAGCAGCCTGGGTGGCGGCGGTTTCCGCACGGTCCACGACCGCCAAATACGCGAATCCTGAAGCGCTGCCGAGCTCCGGTGCGGCCATGACGCTCGCCATCGTGGCAGGCATTGGCGGCATCGTCGGCCTTGCCGCGTTGCGCCTACGTCGGGGTACACTGGCAGCATGACCGAGTCCGCACTGCCGGGAATCATTGTCGCGTTGTGGGCGATGTTCGGCCTCGCGTTCGGCAGCTTTGCCACGGTCGTGGTGACGCGCTTGCCCGCGGGCGACACGCTCGGTGGCCGTTCGCGCTGCCCGCACTGTGGGCGCACGCTGCGTGCGTGGGAACTGGTGCCGGTGTTGAGCCGCCTGTGGCTGAGAGGCAGTTGTGGCGCCTGCGGCGCGCGTATCCCGGTGCTCTACGCGTTCCTCGAAGTGGCGTCGGCCTTGCTCTTCGCCCTCGCCGCGCTCTCCGTGCCCGGCGCACCGGCGGTTGCTGCGTTGCTCGCTCTGACGCTGTGGATCCTGCTCTTGATTGCCGTCATCGACCTGCGCACGACGATGATCCCCGACGTGCTCACGATCGCGTTTGCTGTGAGCGGTCTGTTGCTTGCGTTAGCGCTGCATCGGGCGTCCATCACGGGGCCGATCCTCGGCACGGCGGTGTTCGCGTTGCAATGGCGCGTGAGCCGCGGCAGATGGGTGGGCTCGGGCGACGTGCTGCTTGGCGGCGCCATCGGCATCGCGCTAGGGTCATGGATCGACACGCTCCTCGCCCTCGGGCTTGCCTACATCATCGGCGCGGCGGTCGTGTCGGTGGCGCTGGTGCTGCGCGTGCGCGTCGGGCGGGCGGTGCCGTTCGGCCCGTTCCTCGCTGCCGCCACGATGATCCTGCTCCTCTGGGCCCCGCAGCTGCGCGCGGCGTTGATGCTGTAAGCGTGGTACACAAAGAAAGAAGGACCCTGTTTATGGCAGGATCCTTGTTTTTCCGGCAGAGCCGTAAGCCCCACTTGGGGGCGTTCGCTCTGGTGAGACCGCGCAACCTCGTGGGGGTGGCCTGGCCTCACCAGAAGAACAAACAGCACTGACGTATGTATCGTACATTAGTATAGTGTAATGTCAAGTGTACGCCTGCGCGCGATCACCGGATTCTGCGTAGTATAGCGCTGTTTTGACGAAAATCGTCGCCAGCAACCGGCGGGCAACATTTGACTACGACATCCTCGAAACCATCGAGGCGGGGCTCGTGCTCAGTGGCCAGGAAGTGAAGGCGTGCCGCGCGGGCCAGGTGGACCTTTCCGGTGCGTATGTGTCGTTCCGTAGCGGCGTCGCCGTCCTGCGCCAGGCGACGATCCAGCCGTACAAGCGCGCGTCGGGCCTCGACGATTACCAGCCGGGCGCCGATCGTCCGTTGCTCCTCTCCAAGAAGCAGGTGGAGCAGCTCAAAGCCATGAGCGAGCAGGACGGCATCACGGTGCTGCCGATCGAAGTACGCGCGGGCAAGTACATCAAAGTGGCGCTCGCCGTCGCCCGCGGCCGCAAAAAGCGCGACAAGCGCCGCGCGATCCGCGACAAGGAAGTGACGCGCGCGCTGCGACGCGGCACGGAAGTCTAGACTAGAGGAACGATCGCAGCTCGCGGGGGTTCACCGATTCCATCTGGCTGCCGAGAATGAATTTGAGATGCGCAAAAAACGGCATGTCCTGCCAGTCGATCTTGGCGGCGGTGATCGTTGTTTGGAACAGCTGTTGCAGCACGTTGAGGCGGGCGATAGCGTCGTCGGCATCGGCGCCTTCCTCACCAGCGTTCGCACGTTGCAGTTCGTGTGTCGCGACGGAGGCGTGGTAGGCGAGGATACGCATGCGTTTGGCGATTGTGGCGCGTTTTTCTGCGTTCATCTCGCCTTCCATGGGGGTCTCGAGTAATTGGCTGCCCACCTGCCGGACAAAATCGGCGCCCGAAAGCGTGCTGCCGGCGGGCGGGTCGATGAGGCGCACCTCCGGCTTGGCGATCGCGGAGTTCCGCATCTCGCTGTTGAGGATCATCAAGATTTTCTTGTCGCGTGAAGCATCGAAGAGCTGTAGCTGGGTGCGGCGCAGGAGGAGAGCGTCGATCTGCCCGGGGTTCAGCTGCAGGAGCTCGGCGTGCCGCTGCTTGCGGAACAGTTCGCGCTGCACGTCCTCGGCAATGTCGCCCTCGATCGTCGGGGGCAGTTCCTCCAGAAGACCGTCGAGGCTTTGGTCGAGCATCGCTTCACGTGCCTCGGGTCGCAGGATCGTTCCGTGATCCATGTGCATGCCTTGGTCGAGCACATCCCACATCCGCGCGCGCCACTCCTGCTGGCGGATCTCCAGCGAGCCGGTGTCGATGGTAGCGAGGTTCGGCGTGACCTGTTGCAGCATCTCGCCCACGCGGTCGAGCGCCGGCCCATGATCCGCTTCCCGATCCGTATGCCCCCCTGCGAGTGACTCCAATGCCTGCTTGTCCCACTTGCTTGTGAGCGGTTCGTCCCACGACACGACGCTGCCGCCGTGCGGACGTTGCATGCCTTTTTTCCAGCGAGGGCTCCAGGCGTGGTACGTCGAGAGCTCGTTCGAGCGCAGGCACAGCAGCATGTCGCGCCGGAAGCGCTCGGCCAGCTCCTTGAGCGGCCGCTGGCGCAGGTGGAGGACCTTGGCCGAGGCGTCGACCAGCTCGAAAGCGGCGTACTCCAGCGCGGCGCGCCCGTCCTGGTAGCCTGCTTGGCCCCTCTGCGTGCGGATGTAGGCGAGCAGTGCGCGCTGCGCATGCTGGCGGAACGCGTCGGGAGCCACGCCCATGCTCGGATCTTCGGGGAGGAGTGAACGCGTCCACGGGTAGCGCGGCTGCCATGTTTGCACCAAGCGCGCATCGAATTCCGCATGCGATAGCTCGTTGAGGTCGGGAGTTTCAGGCATAGAGGAGGGGCAGCCTACTGTGGCGGCCTTCCGCGTGCAACGTGCTGGGCGGGGAAACCGCGCATGGTATGCTCTGCCCCCGTGTCGCTCCTGCCTCCGCCCATTACCCGGCTCATCGAGGAATTCAGCAAATTGCCGGGTATCGGCCCCAAGAGCGCCGAGCGCCTGACGTTCCATTTGCTGCGTTCGACGCGTGCCAATCCCGCCTCGCTGGGGCAGGCGCTGGTCGGCCTGAAAGAAGGGCTGGTGTACTGCGCCACCTGCCAGATGGTGACGGTGGACGACCCCTGTCCGCTCTGCGCCGATCCCACCCGCGAACACGACACGATCCTGGTGGTCGAAGAGCCGCTCGAAGTCGTGGCGTTCGAGCGCGCGCGGCACCGCGGCGTGTACCACGTGTTGCATGGCGTGCTTTCTCCCATCGATGGCATGGGCCCCGAGCAGCTCAAAATCCGCGAACTCGTCGATCGCGTGAAGCGCGGCGGCGTGCGCGAAGTGATTCTCGCGACCGACCCGGATGTGGAAGGCGAAGCGACCGCGTCGTATCTGCGCACGCAGCTTGCGCCTCATGTGGGCCTGATTACCCGTTTGGCGCACGGATTGCCGGTGGGAGCCGATATCGAGTTTGCCGATCAGCTGACGCTACAGGAGGCGCTCTCTGGGCGGCGCTAAAGAGGACTTTCCGGGAGGAGTAGGCACCAAGTATGATACTTCCCAATGACTATGAAATGCTCACAGTGCAATAAGGCGATTGATGATGATAGCAAGTTCTGCGGACACTGCGGGGGGCTAGTTGCTGTTAGTGATAACACCGTTGAAAAAGAGACAGATGAGCTATTTGAGTTGCTTAGAAAGCATGTAAAAAAAGACGATGCAAAAGAAAAAAAATTTCAAGAAGAGCATGTTAGTGAGGCAATGCAGCAACTCATGAATAACATTGCAAACAATCAGCTAAATAATTTGATGGAGGAACATCCAGAGATTAAAAATTTGCCGCACAAAAGTGTCGAGACTCTTAAAGGATTGATATATATCGCCAGTTCTTACGGCCTTGATCTCTATGTACTTTGGAAACAATACAGGGACGGCCATTTAGGGGCATTAACATCTAAATCTGATATCGAGTTGATAAGAAATCGATGGAAAAAGAGGCTTGAAAATTATGTTCAAGAGATTAATAGATTTCCTGATCCAGTTGATCGCGTAATTGCCCTTCTGAAGACCCATCTACTGTCGAAGTTTGTAGAAGATCATCCGGCAGTTACTGAGCTGCCACATAGGGCATATGAATCAATAGAAACTACTGTTGTTAATGCCATGCTGTGGAGCTTTTGGATGGCCGAAATTGAGGGCGAAGAATACCGTTAACTTCTATGTTTTGCAGACAATGCGGAAAAGACATCGGCAAAACTAAGACAAACTATTGCAAGTTTTGTGGTGAAAGTATGGGGGCTGTTGCTAAGCACAAATCAAACTCATCAATTCAGACAAAAAAACCAATGCTCAACAAATGGTGGCCAGATATGAGTATTGAAAAAAATCAGATCAAAAGCGCGAGGCTTGCATCAGTTATTGCAGTAATTATTGCAATAATTACTGCAATTGTTGTGATTATTGGAGGCCTCGATCAGGCGGCTCTTATAGATGCGGTGTTGTTTGCAATAATTGCCTTCTTCCTTTGGAGGATGTCACGTGTGGCTGCGGTTGCAGGGCTTGGTCTTTATCTCTTGGAAATCGTTTATTCAATTAATAATAACCCCGAGAGGGGGTTGATAGGTTGGTTGCTTAGTGCATTTTTTATACTGATTTTTGCAAATGGAGTGCGTGCGACTTTTGCTCATAAACAAAAAATTTCAGAATAAAATGCACAAATTCTGTGAGCATTGTGGGAAGCCCAGAGGCGCAAATGTTTCTTTTTGCAAGCACTGTGGAGGTCGGTTTTACCGTAGCACTGTAATTAAAAAAGGCAGATATTGGATTCGGTATGGCACTATTGTACTGCTCCTTTTTGCAATTTTTCCGTGGCCTTACGGTTACTACCTATTTTTGCGGATAATTACTTTTTTTGTTTTTGGCTACTACTTCTTCGTTTTTCAAAGACAGTGCAAAAGGTCAAATTGTGACTTGCCCGTCTGGGTTTGGCTCACTGGAGGATTTGCTCTACTTTTCAATCCTTTCATTCCTGCACATTTATTTAGAATGCTATGGTCAATATTCAATATTGCAGGCGCATACATGCTCTATAAGAGCATAGAATGGGAGAAGCGATTATAGCCAAAGTTTTTGGCTTGGTTTGAACAAAATGCCGCTTTGTGGTATACTTTTTCGATATCCCCACATCCAGAACCATGCCTGCCAAATCTTCTGCCAAGCGCATCCTGATCGTCGAAGACGAGCGTCCGCTCTCGCACGCGCTCGAGCTGAAGCTCACGCATGAAGGCTATGATGTCGCCACGGCTGCGACGGGAGCGGCAGGCCTCAAAGCCGCATTGGATGATGGCCCCTTCTCGCTCATTCTGCTGGATTTGATTTTGCCGGAGATGGATGGCTTCGCCGTGCTGCAAGCGCTCAAAGCCAAGAAATCCAAAACGCCCGTCGTGGTGCTGTCGAACCTCGGCCAGGACGAAGATCGTCGCAAGGCCAAGGAGTTGGGAGCGAAAGATTATTTGGTGAAATCCAATGCGCCGCTTTCGGAAATCGTGGCACTCGTGAAATCCCTCGTTTGAACCCATGCCGCTGACCGACACCCAGATCGCGCAAATCCTCCTCGCGCAGAATTATCTCTCGCGCGACGACCTTGAACATGCGGGCGGCATGATGCGCGAGCACGGCGGCACGTTGAAATCCGTGCTGTTTGAGCAGGGTCTCCTCACGCAGGATCTGCTCGAGAGCGCCATCGGAGAATTTTATCACTTGCCGTATTACGATGTTCGCAAGGTGCAGCTTTCCGCCGATGTCGTAACGACGTTGCCCGAAGAAGTGGCGCGCGCCAGCAGCACGATCGTCGTCGAGTACGGTGCGGAACAGTCGGTGTTGGCGACCTCCGACCCGGGCTACCCGGGCCTGGAGGAATTGATTCGCATGAACATCGGCCAGCAGACGGCGCGCTTCCCCGAACAAGATGGTGCGGCCAAGAAGCCCAAGGCGGCCAAGGCGGGTCTTTCGATTTCCATCGGTCTCACGCACAAGCCTTCCGGTGAACGCACGGCATACCAGGGCAAGCTGCTGTTCTACTACACGCCGCAGTCGAGCATCGACGCGCTCCTCGCGCATTACCGCAAGCCGCTTGCTACACGCTTCCAGTCGCTCATCCAGCAGCGCCGCACGGTGGCGCCGGAAATTCTTGAGGAGATCATCAATGACGCGATCCAGCTCCACGCTTCCGATATCCACTTCGAGCCGCAGGAGCATATTGTCGTCGTGCGGTTCCGCGTGGACGGCGTGCTGCACGAAGCGGGGCGCATTCCCAAGGAGTATTTCGAGGGCGTGGTGAACCGCATCAAAATCGAAGGCAACATGCGCACCGACGAGCACTACGCCGCACAGGACGGCGCCATCCGCCACCGCACGCCCGCGGGCCAGGCCATGGATATCCGCGTGTCGATCGTGCCGCTCGTCGACGGAGAGAAGATCTGTATGCGTTTGCTCTCGTCGTACGTGCGTTCCATCACGCTCTCCGATCTCGGATTCTCCGAGCGCAATCAGCGCGTGCTGGAGCAGGCGGCATTCAAGCCGTTCGGCATGGTGCTGACGGCGGGTCCGACGGGCGCGGGCAAATCAACAACGCTCTATGCGCTCCTGAAGCTCAGAAACCACCCCGATGTGAACATCTCCACCATCGAAGATCCGGTGGAGTACAAGCTTGCCGGCATCAACCACATTCAAGTGAATCCTAAAACCAACCTGACGTTCGCGACGGGGTTGCGCGCACTTGTGCGCCAGGACCCGGACATCGTGCTCGTGGGCGAAATCCGCGACGGCGAGACGGCAGACATCGCCGTGAACGCCGCCATGACGGGCCACCTCTTGTTTTCCACACTCCACAGCAACGATGCCGCAACGGCGATTCCGCGTCTGCTCGATATGGGCGTGGAGCCATTCCTTCTCGCGTCGACGCTCGAAGTGATCGTGTCCCAGCGCCTCGTGCGCCGCCTGTGCCCGCATTGCCGCTACAGCGAGATCGTCACGCGTGCCGAAGTGCAGCGCACACATCCCATCGCGGCCGGCGTCTTCCCCGCTACGGGCGGCTTGCTGCTCTACCGCGGCAAGGGCTGCGACGCCTGCGGCGGCACGGGCTACCGCGGCCGCATCGGCATCCATGAAGTATTGGAAGTCACGCCCCAGGTGGAAGAATTGATCGTGCGCAGGGCGTCGAGCACCGATATCGGCTGCCTCGCGAGGAAGCAGGGCATGATGACGCTCTTCGAAGACGGTCTCGAAAAAGTCCTCAAAGGCATCACCAGCCTCGACGAACTCCTGCGCGTCGCCGCTCCGTCGGATGCGTTGTCCGCGCCGCCGAAGGCGCCTTCCCCAAAGCAGCGCCGTGGCAAAAAAGCTCGCTAAGCAGGCCCCCGCCGCGACGGCCCCCGCATTGACGGACGTTCCGCCGCCCGCGCCCGCCGCGGTGCAGCAGCCCAAGCAGGGCGTCCTTGGCAAAATAGGTCTCCGCCGCTCCGCCGCTCCGAAGAAGCTCCCGGCGTTCGTGCGGCCGCGCGCAAGCTTCGTCGCGCGCCTCAACTACATCGGCCTCGGCAAGGAGCGCATCGCGTTCGTGCAGAACCTGGCGATGCTGCTCAACGCCGGTTTGACGCTGATCGATTCGCTCAAAACCCTTCAGCTCGAAACGCGCACGAAGCCCATGAAGCAGCTCATCGGTCGCATCTCCGCGGGCGTCGAAAGCGGCACGCCGTTGTGGAAAACCATGGATGAGCAGGCGTTCTTCACGCCCTACGTCATCGCGCTCGTGCGCATCGGCGAGGAGGCGGGCAACCTCGCCCGCAACATGGAATACCTCGCTGAACAGCAGGAAAAAGACATCGAACTGAAATCCAAAGTGAAGACCGCGATGATCTACCCAGCGATCGTCTTGGTGCTCGTGATGGTCGTGGTGGTGGGCCTTGGCGGCTTCGTGCTCCCGAGTCTCGTCCCCGTGCTCTACTCGCTCGGCGGCGAACTGCCGTTCGCCACGCGCATGGTCATCGCCGTCAGCGATTTTTTCACCAAGCAGGGCGCGGTCGCGTTTCCGCTCTTCTTCGGCGGCGTACTGGTGCTCATCCTGCTGCACTGCTTCACGCGTTTTCGCGTTGTCACGCAGTGGATCGTCTTTCGCATTCCGGGCATTGGCCGCCTGGCTCGCGAGGCTACCATCGCACGCTTCGGCGTGATTTTGGGAGGCCTGCTGCAGGCGGGCGTGCCGCTGGTTGAGGCGCTCAACTCGCTCACGGAAGTGACGAATATCGACGCCTACAAAACCTTCTACGCGCGCCTGCGCGACTCCATCAGCCTGGGCCAGACGTTCCAGCATTCCTTCAAGGAAATCCGCGCCAGCCGCACGCTGCTCCCGATTTCCGTGCAGCAGCTGGTGACCGTGGGCGAGCAGTCGGGTTCGCTTGCGGCGGTGCTCATGAAGATTTCCCAGATTTACGACCGCAAAGCGACCGAAACCGCACAGAAGCTGCCGGTGATCCTGGAGCCGATGCTGCTGCTCTTCATGGGCGCGCTGGTCGGTACCATCGCCTACGCCATCATCACCCCGATCTACAGCGTCGTGGGGAGCGTCGGCCGGTGAGAGATTGCAAATATTATAGAATTATGTCATAATATACGAGAACACCAACTCCACTTCCCTCCCCGTCTATGCAGCGCAGAGCGTTTACCGCAGTTGAAGTCTTGATGACACTGGGCATTGTTGCCGTCACCGCCGGCCTGGCCGTGCCGGTGTGGCGCGGTGCGCAGATCCGCAAGGATCTTGAGCTTGCGACGCAGCAGGTGAAGCTCGCGCTCACCGTGGCGCAGTCGTCCGCACGCGAAGGCATCAACGGGTCGGGGTGGGGCGTCTATGTGGACCCCGCCGTCGGCGGAGCCGTGACGTACGCAGGCCTGTCGTATGACGGCACCTGGGAAGACCAGTTCGGCTTTCCTCCCACGATCGCCGTGACGGGCCAAACCGACATCGCGTTCCTTCCGGTGAGCGGCGCGCCCACCGTGCAGGGTGAAATGATTTTCACGTCCCTCACGAACGACCAGGTGATTCTGACGATTACCGCGCAAGGTGCGATCGCCCTTACCGGCACCGCTGAAGGTGCGGACGGAGGCGGCATCGGCGGCATTGGAGCCATGGGCGGCAGCGTCAGTTCCAATGATGCATCGGCAGGCAACAGCAGCGCTTCGTCCGTGACGAGCACGGCAACCACCAGCTCGAATGAGAGCACGGCTGCGACGACGAGTGCGACGCAATCGACGGGCGCCACCAGCTCCGTTGGGAGCGCGGGTTCCGCCGGCAGCCAGGATGCCGATGACGAAGATGCTGACGATCAAGACGGCGACGATGATGAGGACGCCGACGAGAATGACGATACCGATGATACCGGCGGCAACACGTCGGGCTTGCAGTGTATGAGTGGCTCAGTGCCGGTGGCGTGCGATGATCCGCTCTGCACGAGCGGACCCTGCGACAACCCGGCCGAATGCGACGAGCGCTTCGTGGTGTCCGGCGATGACACGCTCTTCACGACGGGCCTCATGAACGTCGAAGTGCGCGCGCTTGGCGCGGAGATCACGTATGGCGCGGGCGGCCCCGAGGTCGACGTGCGCGTGTCTGCGAGCACCGACAACGGCAAGACCTGGACGGCACTCTTCAACGACAAGGACATCGATGGCGGAGAAACGGCGTCGCTCTACAACGTCGCCAAAGCATCGAAGGTCGTCCTGAAGCTCAGCGCCAAGTATCAGTCATTCTTCAGCAAGACCCGCACGAGCAACGATAATACGGGCTTCGTCCGCGTGCTGCGCAACGGCGACAGCGTGCCGAGCATCACGGCATTCGGCAATCAAAACGCCATTGCGTCGTTCCTGCGCACCTACGTGCAAAACGGCAAGGTTGCCATCGGCGAATTCGATGCGATTGTCTTGGCTGAGCTCGGCACCGATTCCAAGAACTCGTCCGCCTTTGACTTGCAGGACGCCGTGCTGCTTATCCGCGTGACGCCGGTCGACAGCGACGTGTGTTCGGGTACGTCTTCCGCAAATGTTGGTTCCTCCAGCGCATCGACGGGCACCGCGAGCGGCCCGCGCTTCAAGATTGTCTTCGACCGTGTGCAGAACTTCACCAGCGGCAACGCCGCCAAGGCCGTCTTCGTTGGTCCCGATGCAAAGCAGTACGCCGACGGCGCATGGATCCCCCTCACGGCCTCCAACGGCCAGGTGATCCAAGATGGCGCTCTGACGGAAGATGTGAAGGGTTTGGCGGTTGAACGCCGCAACGGCATCGTCCGCGTGCTTTCCCACGGCTCCCACACCGGCACCAGCCGCGAAGTGGTGGACGCCACGGTGGTGTTCGACGGCGCGTGGATTGTGGGCGTCGAGAACGACACGAGCGGCAACGCCACGGAAAATCCCTTCGACAAAGCCGTCAGCGACACGCCCGACGGCGACGAGATCACGCTGGCGACGGATCGCGCTTCGGTGTTGTTCCAGACCCGCGTCACCGTCTCCGACGATGCTATGCTGGTGCAGTGGAAGGCAGGCGCAAAGCCCGCCGACACGACTGCCGAAGAGCAGAAGAAGATCACGATCTGCCACGTCACGTCCGGCAAGGGCACGAGCAACATCGCGTTTGAAACGCTCAAAGTGAGCCAGAACGCTTGGGCCGCCCATGAAGACCATGGCGATGTGCGCGGTGCCTGCAGCGACCAGAAAGAAATCATGATCTGTCACTTCACAGGCAATCCCAGCAGCCCGTACAAGAACCTCGCCATCTTCGACGCGCAGTGGAGCGCCTACAAGGAAGTGGGCGACCGCCTCGGCGCATGCACTGACGATGACGACGGCGATCGCATCAAGAACTGGCAGGACGTGTGCCCCAATACGGGTCGCAAGGAAAGCCCGACCAGGTACCTCCTGTGGTTCCGCAACGTCCACGGCAACGAGTCGACGCAGATTTTCCAGAGCGGCCCCACGCGCGTCACCAGCGAATACACGCTAGAGGACACCGACGGCTGCGACTGTCAGGACATTCTCAACATCGCCGAAGGGAAGCCTGGAGCGGTGGCCTACAAGACGCCGGAGCTCTACTTGAGCCTGCGCAGCTTGCCCTCCTACTACGTCGACACGGCACGGAAATTCGGTTGCACCGACAGCTTGGTCGAAAACGTCCGTCAAAAGAGTAATCGCTAATGCAAGGAGCCGGCCTGTGCCCCCGTCCGCCCTGGCGGTAGGATGGGGGCCGTGCCGTGTTGGAACAGATGCTACAGGCGATCGCGGGATGGATTCCTTTTGTTGGAGGCGCTGATCGGCTTCGCGCTCTTTTCCATGTTCCTCACGGCGGTCGGTCTTGCGCTCTTGGCGAGCCATCGCGGCGTGCTCGCCGCCTCCGACCGTTCGCAGGGCATCCATCTCGCCGAACGCGCGCTCGACGTCGTCCGCAGCATGCGCGATGACGATTTTGCCGCGCTTACGGACGGCGCCCATGGCATCGAGGTGCGCGGGGGGCAATGGGCGTTCTCGGGCTCCGCGCTCACCGCGAGCGGCTTTACCACGAGCGTGACCATCGCCACGCCCGTGAGCGATCGCAAGACCGTCGACATTCGCACGTCCTGGAATTTCGGGCTCAGCCGCTCAGGGAGCGTGCTGCTCCACAGCGAGCTCACCGACTGGCGTACGGTCTGGACGCCGGGCAATTGGGCGGGGGCATCGTTGGTGACGGGCGGCCAGGCGACGCGGCCGGATGCCGTGGTCTTCGCCGACGTGCTCGCTCTGCAGTCGGGCGCCAACGTGTTCGTCTACGCCACGGGGCAGGACGATGTTGCGGGTGACGGGGTGCTCGTCGCGTACGACGCCACGGCCATGCCGCCCACCGAACTCTGGTCGGAAACGTTTACGGGGCCCGGCATCGCCCTCGCGACGCGCGGCGACGCGCTCTATGTCCTCACCGGCGCATCATCGTCGGAAGTCCGCGTGTATGACATCACCGACAGGGCATCGCCGTCGGTCGCCTACGGGGTCAATTTGCCGGGGTCCGGCCGGGGGCGCAGCCTCGCGGTGCGGAGTGACGTGTTGCTCGTCGGCGCGCTGGAAGACGCGGCCGAAGCGGAGCTCTACGCCTACAGCATCCCCTCGCTCGACGTGTTTTCCCTATCGGGCTCTCTGCAACTAAGTGATAGCGGTGGCGGCGCCGTCACGATCAACGGCATCGCCGTGCGCGGCAACTTCGCGCAGCTCGCGACGTCGCAGGATACCGCCGAAGTGCGTGTCGCAGGCGTCAACAACCCCGAGGCGCTCACCGCGCAAACGTCCTCCGGGTACAACATCAGCGACCGCAGCGAAGACGCCATCGCCATCGCCGTAACGTCGACCGGCGTACTCGTCGGCACGCAGGGCGGGAGCCTGTTCTCCGAAGTTGTGCTGCTCAGCGCGACGGGCGCTACGCCTGCATCGCCGCCGGGGCCGTGGGCCTACGAAGCGGGCAGCGGGGGAACGCCGTCGGCAACCGTTGGCAGCGTCGACGTCGATCCGACCCAACGCTACGCCTTCCTTGCGGTGCAGGGCGACCGCGACGTGCAGATCATCGACCTGGCGAAGCTGCGCAACGGCCTCTCGGCGCAGGTGTTCTCGGATACGCTTACGGGCTTTGGCAGGAGCGTGTTCTACCTTCCTTCTGCCGATCGCCTCTACGTCGTCACCGATACCGAGCTCCGCATCTACGAACCCTGATCATGAGACCACTTCGTTCCCGCGACGGCTACGTCTTCCTTGTCAGCGTTCTCTCCGTGGGCGCCATGGTCACGCTCATCGTGTCGGTGTTGCTGCTGATCTCCACCACACTCGCCCGCTCGGCGATCACGCTGGAGCAGTCGTCACGGGCGCTTGGGTACGTGCATGCGTGCATGGAGCGGGCGCTGCTCGCGGTGCGCGCCGACCAGTCCTACGCCGGAGAGCAGACGGTGACGTTCGATGATGGTTCCTGCCGCATTCTTGCCCTTGGCGGCGTGGGTGCCATCGATAGGACGGTCTGCGCCGAAGGCCGCAGCGGAGAGGCGGTGCGCCGCATGGAGGCCGATATCGCGATGCTCTTCCCTGCCGCGCAGGTGCGTTCGTGGGGGGAGGTTCCGGCGTTTTCGCTCTGCGACGAATGACGCGGCACGCTCGCCACAGGCTGTACACGATGCGTCCCGGCGTCACGCTGGTGGAGTTGCTGCTCTACGTGGCACTCCTGGCGTTCGTCGGCATCGCGGTGATCGAGCTGCTGTTCCTCGGCATCGACGGCCAGGTGCGGCAGCAAACGGTGGCCAGCCTGGAGCAGGACCGCCTGCAGATCACGCAGCTCCTCGGCTACGACATCCGCCATGCGGAGCGCATTCTCTCGCCCGCCCGCGGCGCGTCGGGCGCGGTGCTCGTCCTGCAGACCGCCGACGCCGACGCGTCGCCCATGGTCATCGGCGTCGCATCCGGCTCGCTGTTCCTCACACACAAGACGGATGAAAGCGTGCTCAACAACGCCCAGGTGGTCGTCAGCGACATGCGCGTCTGGAACACGTCGCCGAGCGATGATCGCCCCAGCCTGCGCATCTTGCTGCGGCTGGAAGAAACGTCTCCGCTGCCGACGCTCCCCACCAAGGCACAGACGGTGGATCTCGCCTTCACGTTGTTGCCGGACGACGACACGCAGAGCGACACTTGCGGCGGCGTAGTCTGCGCCTCGCCGCGATGCGACGGACACGGGCACATCGCCTGGGACGTGTGCGACGACGGCAATTGCGACGCGGCATCCGGGTCGCTGACGTGTCCACTCTAATCGGTGCATCGCGTTCTCACCGGGCCGGAGTGTCAAGCGCATCCGAAAGCATCCCGCAGGGCGAAACGTATAATGGGCTTCACAGCCGGGTATTTTGCCCGCGCTCCTTCTCTCCCTCCCACCTTTTCCTATGCTGAACCGCTCCCTCCTCAAGAGCAGCATGCGCTCGGGCTTCACGCTCATCGAGCTTCTGCTCGTCATCGGCATCATCGCGATCCTCGCGGCGGTGGTGATCGTGGCGATCAATCCGACCAAGCAGCTCGCTGACGCCCGCAACGCGCAGCGCCGCAGCGACGTGAACACGGTGCTCAACGCCGTGTACCAGTACGCGATTGACCACAACGGCAACCTGCCGTCGACGATCACGACCGCTACCCTCGAAATCTGCCGCTCCAAGGCTGATTGCGACACCGACGGCGTTCAGCTCGACATGCTCACCGGCGCTTACCTCGTGAGCCTGCCCACCGACCCGCTCATCACGACCGAGACCGGCACGGACTACACGATCGTGAAGACCAGCGGCGGACGCGTCACGGTCAACGCCCCCAGCGCCGAGCAGAGCGCCACCATCCAGGTGACCCGCTAAGCACACTGTGATTCATGCGCACCATGCTTCCCCCGTCGGCACGCCAGGGCTTCACGCTCATTGAGCTCCTGCTCGTCATCGGCATCATCGCGATCCTCGCGGCGGTGGTGATCGTGGCGATCAATCCGACCAAGCAGCTCGCTGACGCCCGCAACGCGCAGCGCCGCAGCGACGTGAACACGGTGCTCAACGCCGTGTACCAGTATGCGATTGACCACAACGGCAATATCCCCGCCGGCATTCCGACGGGGTCCGCCAGCCCGTACGAGATTTGCAAGACGCTCGCGGGCAAGAAGTGTGTCACGACCGCGACGGTGTCCGGCCTGCCGTGGGGGCGCGTCAATCTCGACACGCTCACCGGGTCCTATGTCACGCAGGTGCCGCAGGATCCCAAGACGCCGGATTCCTCTGCAAGCGCCCATGCGCAGTCGGGGAGCTACTACTTCATCTACCAGACGTCCGGCGGCCGGGTGACGGTCACCGCGTCCGGAGCCGAATTGGACGCTTCGATCACGGTAACGCGCTAAGAATCGGATTCTGTCCTACGGGGCGGCGAGCAATCGCCGCCCCGTTTCGGAACTCGCTTTTTTGGCCATTTTCTGCTACAATAATGAGATTTTGCGCGTCGTCCCACACCCTCTCCCGGCGGCCTTCAAGCGACGGACGTCCATTCTCCGTCGGGCGGTGCTGCAATCGCTCCTGCTCGGCGCGTTCCTCGTGATGTTCCTCAGCCTCGCGTTTTTCCTGATGACGCGGGCCGTGCTGTCGCAGGTGATCATCGCGCTGCACAACGCGGTGCCGGCGTTCAGCTGGGAAGCCGTCGAGCGCGTGCTTGCGGCCCAGGGCATTTCGGACAACGGCATGCTGCTGTGGTTCATCGTCACGATCGATGCGCTCATGTTGCTCTGTGCGCTCTTGCTGGCGGTGTTGCTCGCGCGTGGATTGACGCACCCCGTCGTGGTCCTGGCCGACGCCGTGCGCGGCATGCGGCCGTCGCGGTGGGCGTTCCACAGCAGCGTGGGTACCGGTGATGAAATCGAGGAATTGGAAACGCGCATCTCCGACATGGCGGTGCGCCTGCGCCACAGCTACGGCGCCCTCGAAGGCCTCGTGAAGGAACGCACGCAGGAATTGCAGCGGCAGTACGCGCTCGACCGCGCCATTCTCCAGAACGTCGATTACGGCGTGTTGATGGTGGACGCGCAGGGCGTCATCCAGATGCTCAACCCCGCCGCGCTGCGCCTCATCGGCCACCGCAGATCAGACATCATCGGGCAGCCCGTGGCGTCGGCATTCACGCTGTGCGAAGGCCGCAGTTGCCTGGCACTGGAGCACCACCCCGTGGAGCGTTGCCTCCGCTCCGGCAGAGCGTTCCGCTCGGGCGCTGGCGATCATCTCAGCATCGCCCGCGCCAACAGCGAAAACCTCCCCATCGTCTTGCTGGTGAGCCCGCTGAGTGAGGGCACAAAGAAGCTTGGGGCTGTTGCCGTCTTCCAGGACGTGAGCGAGGAGCGGCGCATCGATGAAATGAAATCCGAATTCATCACGCTGGCGTCGCACCAGCTGCGCACGCCCATGTCGATCG
This sequence comes from uncultured Candidatus Peribacteria bacterium, assembly GCA_964488165.1. Taxonomy (GTDB): domain Bacteria; phylum Patescibacteriota; class Gracilibacteria; order Peribacterales; family Peribacteraceae; genus VMFU01. The sequence continues at coordinate 324,282 of CAZATU010000001.1, read as the reverse complement.
TGCGGTGGTACGTGGATTTGCTGGGAGAGAGTCAGGAGCTCGACGAGCAGCAGCACGGCTATATCACGGAGATGGGCATCGCCGTGGACCGCATGGTGCGGCTGCTGAACGCATTGTTGCAGGTGGCGCGGCTTGAGGGTGGCAATGCCGCTGTCGACAGCGCGGACGTGGACCTACGCGCGGCGGTCCGCGAAATTGTGGACGAGAACGCCGCCTTCGCGAAGCAGCGCAGGATCGCCATCCGTTCGTCGCTTCCTCGCGGCGCAGCGCGCCTCTGGACCGACGGGACGCTGCTCAAGGTGGTGCTCCAGAACTTGATCGGCAACGCCATCAAATACGGCCGCGACGGCGGCAAGGTGCGGGTGAAGCTTTCCATGACGGCGCAGAAGGCGTGCATCGTCGTGGAAGACGACGGCTACGGCATCCCCCGCAGCGAACATGCCAAGATTTTCCAGAAATTCTTCCGCGCGCAGAACATCAAGCACATCGACACCGACGGCAACGGCCTCGGTCTCTATATGTGCAAAATGATCATCGACGGCCTCGGCGGACACATCGCGTTCTCCAGTACGGAGGGCAAGGGGACGTCGTTCACGATCGAGTTGCCGAGGAAAAAGGCGTGATCACGCGCCGCGTGCCAATGCCGCCGCAGGCAGGATCGTGACGTCGAACGCTCCGGTATCGAGACCTTGTTCAAAGTAGAAGTCGAGAATCTCGCGGAGCGGGGTGACTTCCAGCTGCTTCTGGCAGAATTTGTGGAAGGCGACGGGGCCGCGACGGTCGCGGCCGATCACGAGGCCCGTATGGGTCACAATGTCGCGGGAGCCTATCGGATACATGCCCATGTCTTCATCGTATTCCACGATGGAGGCGTGGATCTGGAACACGCCGGGTACGGGCAACGCGTCCAGGCCGCCCTTGCGGTCGAGTCGTTCCCCCTGCGCCGCCATATCGCCTTCGTTGACGAGCTGCTCCGTATGGCCGAGCACGTAGCGCACGGCGGCGTAGCAGTTATACCGCGTATCATCGAGCTCGCCGCGCGCCCGACGCTCAAACAACGAGTGCATGCGCAGCGCCCATGCGTCGATGAGCCTGTCGATCACCAGCTCCGCAGTATGATCAACGATGTCCACGGCCTGTCCGTCCTCCGCCATGCGGAGGTCATGATGGCGACCTGCGGAAACCAAGCGCTGCATGGTGGCGCATGGTACGAAAATTGTTCACCGCGGCAAGCGTTCGGCGTGAGCAGATGGATGGAGCCCCGAAAGGGGCTGCGACTCAAGCCTTTTGCACGGCGCTCTTTGAGCTTGTGCTCAAGAGCTTTCGTCTGGAGCCGCCTCGGGGACTCGAACCCCGGACCTACTCATTACAAGTGAGTTGCTCTACCACTGAGCTAAGGCGGCGAAGACCCGTAGTATGCCACGGAGATAGGGAAGGACCGAACCGCACCGTTCTCATTTTGCACCTCGCCCAAGGGCTCGGCGGCCACTGAGCGAAGGCGGCGGATGGCCAGAGTATAGGCAACACAAGCACGCGGAAGCGAGGGCATTGCTGCCCCCGCCCCTGGCGTCCTACTCCCGTGTACGCCGGGTTCTGTACCCCGCGGCAAGCGCGTTGGGGTGGTGATCATCTCTCTAGGCCGGCCCTTGCGGGACGGCTCAAGCGGAGGAGTGGCCGGCGCGACGGAACCATCGCGTGACCCGGTCACCCAAACCCTCCTTGCTCCACCATGAGTTTGCCGCTGTACGACTACGCAGTGCACCCGCACAGTCGCACATCCCCGGTGCTCCGGGGCGTTTCACTCCCCGCGTGAGCGGGGCTCGTCTCTGTGGCACTGGTCCTACCGCGCCCTTGCTGGATATGCGGCGCGGCGGCGGGCGTTACCCGCATGGCGTTCCGATGGAGCCCGGACGTTCCTCCCCCGTCCGCGAAGGTCGGGGGCGATCACCCAAAGAGCAGGAATACCTATTATCCTTCATTTCCAGCGTCCAAACAAGCACAAGGACGGGGCTTTGCCGGGCGTGTAGACTCCCCCCGTGAAGAAAGTCGAAATCCTCTTCGGCGTCCTGCGCGTCCCGCTGGATGCGCTGGCTGCCGCAACGGCGCTGTGGCTCGCGTACGTGCTGCGCATCGGCAGCATCGACCTGATTCCAGGGGTCCAGTTGCTCGAGGCACCCACCACACTGCCGTCGGGCGAGGAATACCTCTCACTCTTTCTCGTGCCGGGCGTCGTGCTCTTCCTGCTCATCGCCGCGGCGCTCAAGCTCTACAGTCTCAAATCCACTCGCAGCGCGTGGAGCGAGGTGGGGCGCGTGCTCATCGGGGCGCTGCTGTGGATCGCGTTCGTGATCGCCTGGTACTTCCTCGTGCGCAAGCAGCTGTTCTATTCGCGCATTCTGCTCCTGCACGCCACGACGCTGCTCGCTGCGTTCACGCTGCTGCTGCGCGGTATCCTCACACTCGTCGAACGCTCCCTCCTCGCGCGCGGCGTCGGCGCGCGCCTGGTGCTTACCGTCGGCCGCCACGACCCCGCCCCCGCCGCGCGTGCGACGCTCGATCGCGACCGCCGCTACCGCTACTTGGGCCACGTCCGTTCGCCCGAGGAGGCCATGCGCCGCTGCGAGGCCGACGACATCGACTTGCTCATCCAAACCGACGCCGAGCCCGAGAGCGACGAAACGACGGCGCTGATCGATTTCTGCCGCAGCCACCAAATCGGCTATGCATACTTGCCGCCGCTCTTTGCCGACGTGCCGCATTTGCTCGCAGTGGAACGCCTGGGCCTGCTGCCCCTGCTGCAATTCTCTCCCACGCCGCTCGACGGCTGGGGGCGCGTCTGGAAGGCGCTTTTCGATGCGCTCACAAGCGCCGCCGCCATCGTCGTGCTGTCGCCGCTGTTCGTCGTGATCGCGCTTTGCATCCTCATCGAGGACGGGTTCCCGATTTTCTATGTGTCGCGGCGCGTTGGCGATCGCGGTCGCTGCCAGATTCCCGTGCTCAAATTTCGCTCGATGGTGCGCGACGCCGATGCCCGCAAACAGGAGTTGCTCGCGCAGAACCACCGTACCGACGGCCCGCTCTTCAAGGTCCGCAGCGATCCGCGTGTCACGCGCGTGGGGGCCGTGCTGCGCCGCTGGTCGCTCGATGAACTCCCGCAGCTCTTCAACGTGCTTCGCGGCCACATGGCGCTCGTGGGGCCGCGCCCGCACCTGCCCGACGAAGTGCAGCGCTACTCCTCCTACCAGCGTCGCGTGTTTGCCGTGCGGCCGGGCATGACGGGTCTCGCGCAGATCTCCGGCAGGTCCGACCTGCACTTCGACGACGAAGTGCACCTCGATCTGCAATACATCGAAGAATGGTCGCCGACGCTCGATTTGTGGATCCTCTGGCGTACGGTGATGGTGGTCGTGGGGCGCCGCGGGGCGGACTGAGAACAGCCGGAAAGTTATTGATAAAAATGGAATGTATGGTAAAATATACATTAGCCTGACAGTTGCTCCTTCACGAAGTGTCGTATGAGGAGTAACAGCCGTCAGGTGGCTGCAGGGGGGATAGGTCACATGTTGACTTACCGGCGGTTGGCTCACTGGCTGTTCGTTCTGTTGATCGGGATCGCTGTGGCATGCATCGCTTGCGATGCGGGCAAGTGGCTGCAAAACAGCTTCACCACCACGGCAAAGGAGATCGGCAAGAAGTAACTCAGTGAGTAGTGCAGCTCCCCCCGTGCGTCGCTTGCGACGCACGGGGGTTGCTCGTGCCTCGCGCAAGCCGGGCGGCTTTGCTATGCTCCCGTTCCGATGCCCCAGTGGCAACGCACCGCCGCCATCGGCCTGATCGGTTTCGTCCTCGTCGTGACGGGGGCGCAGTCGGTGCTGCGCGGCATGCGCCTGGATGCCTTGGCAAACCGCCCCAAGCCCGACCCCGTGGCTTGCCGCGGTGAACCCATCAACGTGAACGACAACTTCTACGGCGGCTCGCTCAAGCCGTGGTCGTGCAAGCAGCGCTGCGAACAGGGCCAAGAGTTCTACCTGCTCTACCTCAACGGACGCGGAACCCAGTGCGGCGCGTATCCCAATTGCTTCGACCAAGGCGAAGACGACGGCATCACGTGCATCCCGCCGCTCGTCACCCCCGTGCCGTAAGTCAGAGCAGTGAGAGCTGCGCTGGGCCGTCGTTCTTCTTCGGAGCGGGCGTTTGTTCGGCGCCCGCGCACAGCAATTCCAGGTAAGCCTGCACGTCTTTGCCGTACCCCTTGGTGGCCAGGCGCTGGTCGAGCACCATCATGCAGCCCTGCGCCGTGCGTTGCCGGGAGAAATTGCGCAGGAGCCGGAAGATGCGGTGCAGCAGCCGCGGCAGCGAATACTCGCCAAAGCCGTTGCGGCAGCGCTCCGACCTGCGGCGCACGACGGGCTGGGAAGGGTGGTCGAAGGGCAGCGTGTCGAGCACCAGCGTATCGACGGAGCCGGGCACGAGATCGAACGTTTCGTACATCCACGGCGTCACGACCAGCAGCGCCGGTGCGGCAGCAGCGAGGAACTCGGCTTCCATGCGCCCCTGGCCGCCACCGAACCCCTGGCAGATGAGCGTGATGCCCCGCGCTTCCAGCGGCTCGGTGTACTGCACGTAGATCTGCTCGATGACGCGCTTGCTCCCGGCGAGCACGATCGTTTTGCCGTCGGGCGGGTCGGCGATGAGCGCCGAGGACGGCCGGTCGGTATCGATGGTGAGCGGGATGGTGCTGTGCGGCGGCGGGGCAAACGCGGGTTCGACGATGCGTTCGCTCGGCGGCAGCACGGCGACGAGCGGCACCTTCGGCGGGCGCAGCAGTGTGGTGGGGAAGCGGCTGTAGAGATGCTTTTCCAGCAGTAGCGCGATGTCCTCGGGGAACCGCTGCAGCGCCTGGCCGCCGCCGGGCTTCAGCTCGATCCAGGCGATCGTGCCGGGGAGCGCCGCCACGTCGAGCGCGGCGGCAAGATCCGTGAGCAGCTCCCGGGTGCGCGGCGTGGCGATCGTCGTGAGGAGCTGCGTCGCCTGCTCGCGGATGGCTTTCGTTTCGGGGTGCGAGAGATCGGCGGTGACCAGCATGTGCTGGTCTTCCGTCTTGCGGACTTTGGCGACCCACAGCTCCGCCAGGTCGGCGAGCTTCGTGAGCGCGTCGTCGCCGCGCGCCGCAGCGCGCAGGTCGTCGAGCGATAGGTAGATGCCGTAGGCTTTGGTGGCCGTGTCTTCGAGCATCGATGCATCGTCGATCACGACGTGCGTGTTTGCGGCGAAGCGTTCGCGGCCTTCGGGCGACGCATCGGCGAGGAGCGTAAGCAGCTGGCGATGGTCGATGAGGCGCACCGTCGCGTCGGTCGCAAATTGCCGTGTGTACGCGGCGGACGTTTCCGAACAGCCGATCTTGCCGCTCCACACGTCGCGCTCGCCGCCATGGAGCGGCAGGCCGTCGCGAGTCGCGGGCTTGTACCAGGCGAGTTTCACGGCGAGGGTCGCCTCTTCGGCGGCCAGCGCGGGTTGCTTGAGTAGCAGGTCAACGGCCGTCGGGTCGGGCAAAAACGGCGCGGGGTAGAGCACAGTGACGCCCTCGGGCAGCGCGCTGCGCACCAGGATGCTGTGGAGGTTTTTGACGCCGATCCAATGCTGGTGCGCGCTGTCGGCGAGGCAGCCGCGTAGCACCGCGCCGAGCGTGTCGGGGTTGAGGCCATCGTCCGCGAGCGCAATGGAGCCGCTCTTGGGTACGGCGAGCGGGGACGTTCCCTGCGACACATGCGCCGGCACGCGCGAGCGTTCTTTGAGCCAGGTCGGGAGCGTTTTGGCCGTGGATTTCGGCAGCGCCTCGATGAAGCGCCGCATGCCCTCCGTCGATCGGCCGAAGAGCGCCCGGGCCTCTGCGGCGCGGTCTTCGGGGAGTTCCAGGAAGCGTTCCCAGATCTTTCCCAGCAGCGCGAGGGTGGCGTGCACGTCGCCGAGCGCGCGGTGCTTCGGCTCGTGCGGCAGGGCCAGCTCCGTCGAGAGGTAGCCCAGGGAAAAGCTGGGGCAATCGGGGAACACCACCGACGCCAGCATGGAGGTGTCGATCCACGGTCGTTCGGTCCAATCGATGCCCTCGCGCTTCAGGAATTGCAGGTCGAAGCCGAGGTTCTGCCCTACGAGCAGCGCGTTGTCCGGCACGAACGCGCGGATTACGTCGTGGAGCTCCGAGAATTTCGGTTTGCCAGCGAGGTCCTGCGGGCGGATGCGCGTCAGCATCTGCACTGTCGGCGGCAGCTCGTCATCGGGCGCCACGAGGTGCTCCCACTCCTCCGCAATGGCTCCGCCGTCGGCCCGCACCATCGCGATTTCCACGATGCGGTGGACTCCGGCGATGACTCCGGTCGTCTCGGTGTCGAGCACGACGAGGGGAAGATCGGGAAGATGCATGCGACGATGGTAGCGGTCCCGCTCGTTCTCCGCGACGTTAGGCGGCAGGCTCTTCCTGCGGCGGCGCTTCCGCGGCGGGCGCTTCGGTGACGCTGTCGGTAGCGGCTTCCGTCACAGCCGCTTCCGCGGCCTCAATAGCGGCATCCGCGGCATCCGCCACGGCTTCGCCCTTGAGCTCAGCGATCTTCGCTTTGAACGCGGGGAGTTCTTCGTAGTTGTACATGTCCAACTCGAAGCCGGTGAGCTCGGTGGCGAGGCGGATGTTCTGGCCTTTCTTACCGATGGCCATCGGACGCTGCGCTTCTTCCACGAACACGGCGGCGCGCTTCTTGATGCGGCGTCCCTGCTCATCGACGTGCTCCTGCCCGTTGACGATGATCACGGCGGAGATCGCGGCGGGCTGGAGCGCGGTGGAGATCAAGCGGATGGCGTCCTCGCTCCATTCGAGCATGTCGACACGCTCGCCGTTGATTTCCTCCATGACGGCTTGGATGCGCACGCCCTTCTGGCCGACGCAGGCGCCGATCGGGTCGATGCGCGGGTCCTTGCTCAGGACCGCCACCTTGCTGCGGAAGCCGGCGTCGCGGGCGATGCCGCGCACTTCCACGTCGCCGTTGCGAACCTCGGGGATTTCGAGTTCTAGGAGCTTGCGCACGAGGCCCGGGTGCGTGCGTGAGATGCGCAGCTGAGGACCTTTGCCCGTGAGTTCCACTTTTTCGAGGAAGACGCGGATGCGCTTGCCGGTGTAGTAGTGCTCGCCGGGGATCTGCTCGCGCCAGGGGAGGCTCACCGTCATGCCTTCGATTTCGAGCGTCACCCAGTTCGGGTCGACCTTCGTCACCGTCGCGGTGAGCAGCTCGTTCTCGCGGTCCTTGAATTTCTCGTACAAGCTCTGCCGCTCGGCTTCCTGGAGCTTCTGCAAGATGACCTGCTTGGCGGCCTGCGCAGCGATGCGGCCGTACTCGGCCGGCGTCACGTCGATTTCCAGCTCGTCGCCCAGGTCGATGCCCGGCTTGATCTTGCGCGCCTCTTTGAGGCCGATTTCGAAGTTGTCGTTCTCCACGTCCTCCACGACTTCCTTCACCAAGAGGATGGTCGGCATTTCATTGCCCGCCTCCAGGTCGACGCGAATCTCCTGTTCCTTGTTGCCGTAGTCCTTGCGGTATGCGGTGGCGATGGCCTGCTTCACAGCTTCGAGCACCTGTTCGGCACTCACATTTTTCTCGGAGCAGATTTGGTTGATGGCGGCGAGGAAGGATGCGCGCATGATCGGGGGAGGAAAAAAGCGGCCGGAGCCGCAAAACGCACCGTTCCGAGGATACGGAACAGTTGAGGAAGGAACGTTGCTATGCACAGTATACGAAGCTCCCGGGGGCAAGGCAAGCGCGCTTTACGCGGTTTTGCGCTTCTTGGCCGAGGGCAGCTGCGTGAGGACGTAGCCCATGAATGCCAGGAAGACGACGAGCGACAGCCAGAAGCCCAGTGGGAAATTCACCAGCGACGACGCCGTCGAGACGAGAATCACCGGCGTGAGGCCGTAGAGCGACAGGCGGTAGATCTCCGCGTAGGTCCTGCCGAGGCCGCGCGCCTTCGCAAAGGCGAAGAGCAGCAGGACGGGCAGGAGCAGCCAGAGCATCTTGCTCAGCAATGAGAACGCCGTGAGTAGGAACGGCAGAATGAACACGCAGAACGCCAAGACGCTCCACAAGATGGGCTGCACGGACGAGAGCATTGAGCGCACGCTTGCGGCCAGCCCGTCGACCATCGCGTTGTCGATCACGAACGCGGGCGGCAGGTCGAGGTCGGCGAGCGGGAAGACGCGCAGCCCGCCGTCGCTGTCGGGGAAGACTGCGGATGTCTGCGTGAAGAGAACGACGGCGCCCTTTGCGCTGTAGTCTTCGGCGGAAGCCGCCGGGTCGATGGCCACGAGCGAGGTGAAGGTCATGGCTGCGTCGTCCGAGGCGAAGACATCGGCCCACGCGTCGGGGATTGGCAGGAGCACGGGCTCAGCGCTGTTGGTCGAGAGCTTGCCGTTGTCGATGGTCACTTCCAAGCCTTCGGGGAAGACCTGTTCGGCGGTTGCCAGGTTGTCGCGCAGGAACGTCTCGGCGCTGGGGATGTACGGCGTCGCGAGGGCCGCTACGAACAGGATCTCCATGGTGCCCAGGACGAACAGCAGCTTCGTGAGGTACCACACGCCGTCGCGCAGGCGCCCCTTGAGCAGGTCATGGTAGAACGCGACGTCGGTCAAACTGCGTTGGATGGTCGTGAAGAAGCGCGAGAGAAACTGCATGCGCGCATCGTACAATGTGCCCGCGGCGCAGGCTAGGCGCTCGTGAGCCCCGCGAGGAAGGCGCGTGCGTGCTTGCCGCGCAGCGTCGGTAGGAGAGCGCTGAGGCGGTAGGCCGTTCGCTTCCAGCCGCGCGGCACCCGATCGAAGCGCGCGTCGAGCGCGGCCATAGTTTTGGCGGAGGCACCGATCACGCGCATGCGGTCCAGGGAATCCGCAAGTGTCAGGCGGTGGTGGTGGAGCGCCGTCGCGCGCGGTTCGTACACGAGCGGCACGTCGGCCGCAGCCAGCGCCATGCCCCACGCGATGTCTTCCCAGCCGTAGGCCGTAAGGTCATTGCGAAACGGATGCGCCGACGCCACCGCGCGCGGCACGCTGATATGGCTGGTGTAGGTGAAGCGGTGCTGCATGGCACGCGGCAGCGCCGCGCCCGCAAAGCGCGCGATCTGCGGGTAGCCGAACTGCCAGCCCGTCCGTTCGAGCCACCGCATGACTGGCGTGATGCCCACCGACGGGTCCCAGGTGGTGAAGCCCAGGATCGCCGCTGTGGGGAAGCGCTTCTGCATGGCGATGTGGCGTTCGCAGGCATCGGGCACGAGGAAGATGTCATCGCCGATGAAGAGCACATGCGTGCCGAGCGCCGCCGCAACGCCGCGGTTGCGCGCCGCGCCTTGCTGGGTTTTGGGGATTTCCAAGTACTGCACCGGCATGGCCCAGGCGTGCCCTTGTATGGCATGGGCGGTTGCGGCGTCGGGGCCATCGCTCACCACGATCACTTCGAGCCGGTCGCGTACGGTCTGCGTTTCGATGCGCCGCAGGCATTCCGCCACCGTTGCCGGGCGGCCGTGGGTGGGGATCACAATAGAGAGCGCGAGTGCGGTCACGGCCAGATTGTAGCGTGTTTGCTTGACCTGGCGCCGCATTTGTCGATACTCCGCGCGGCTCCGGCGCTGTGGTGTTTCTGAAGCGTTGCCACAGCCCGACGGGCCGAATCGTTCACTTTCATGTTCGAGGTTCGTATGACAACGCTGGTGCTGGTGTTCGAAACCCTGCGCGACCTGCCCTTGGTCGCCGACATCGTGACCGGTCTCGGTGGTACCTGCGGCACGCCGCAGGTGATCATCAAGCCGATTCCCGGTCTGGGTGCCGCTTTCCAGGACAAGACCTGGCACGTCCAGGTCGAAGCTCCCGACAGCGTGATCGAGGGTCTGGTGACCCTGATCAGCGGCCGCATCGCGCTCGCGCAGTAACGATTCGCCGAGGCCATGGATAGGCTTCGGCACCCCCAAAACACCCGGATGGCGGAGCCATCCGGGTGTGGAGATATGTGTCGTGGGGAGATTACGCGCCGGTCGGTTCGCTGCTTGCCGAGCGCTGGCTGCGGTTGGACTCACGCTTCTCGGAGCGCATGCTCTTCATGCTTTCCTTCTTTTCGCTGCGGGCGCTCTTGATGCTCTCCTTCTTCTCGGAGCGCTGGCTCTTCAGCGATTCTTTCTTTTCCGAACGCATGCTCTTCATGCTTTCCTTCTTTTCGCTGCGGGCGCTCTTGATGCTCTCCTTCTTCTCGGAGCGCATGCTCTTCATGCTTTCCTTCTTTTCCGAACGCATGCTCTTCACGCTCGCTTTCTTCTCGGAGCGCATGCTCTTGATGGACTCCTTCTTTTCGCTGCGGGCGCTCTGGATGCTGGCCTTCATGGAAGAGCGCTCGCTCATGGCGCTGCTGTTACCGGTCGACGGCGTGCTGGACGTGGACGATTCCTCGCTCGTGGAGGAGGATGTGCTGGCTCCCGTGCCCGTGCCGTCCTGGGCGAAGACGCCGGAGGCAAGGCTGAGAGCGACGATTGCCGCACTGGCACTAATGGCGAAACGATGACGCATACTGATGGTGAGGAAGAAGTACGGAGCCGACAGTATATTCCCGGTTTGGGCAGGAACGCCAGTTGCCGCATACTGCGCCTATGCCGAAGGCGCTTGCCATCGATCTTGCCAGTCACCAGGGCTTCATTGCGTGTTGCGACGATGGCGTTGCCGCATTGGCGGAGGTGGATCACCGCATTGGCGACCATGAGCTGCTGCCGCTGCTCGAACGCACGCTGGCGGGCGCGTCGTGGGACCTGCGACAGATTGAGCGCATCGCCTGCGTCACTGGCCCGGGCGGCTTCACGAGCCTGCGTGTGGCCGTCACGCTCGCCAATACGCTCGCCGCCGAGCTTGGCGTGCCGTTGGCCGGAGTGCACGCGAGCGACCTGTGGAGGGCCCGCTCCGCGGAGCGTGACCTGCTCTGGTTCCACTCCACGAAGAAAGGCGCGCTCTTTGCCCGGGGGTTTGGGTCCTTCGCCGATCTCTGGCCCGTGCCAAGCCTGCTCACCGTGGAGGAGTGTGCCGCGCACTGCCCCGAACAGGCGTCCTGGTGCGGCGAATTGCTGCCGATGCACCAGGAAGCGCTCCAATCGAGGCACCTCCGCCAAGCGGACCGTATGCCAGAAGAGTCAATTTTACCGAACATGATGAAAAGTTTACTGTACACATCAACACCACTGGAGCCGTGGTACGGCAGGGGGTGGTGAAGCGGGGTGACTGCCCCTGTCGACAGCGGTGTTCTTCGGTATGATGCTGGCTCCGGTTCCATGGGTATTGTCGATATTCTCAATCGGCTTCTCGGTGATCCGAGCCAGCGCGAGCTCAAAAAGCTCTGGCCCGTCGTGCCGCGCATCCGCGAGTTCCAGAAGTCCGCTCCCTACCAGGCGCTCACCCTCGACGATTTGCCCGGCCGCACGCAGCTCCTCAGGGATCGCGTTGTCGCAGGCGAAACGATCGACCAGATTCTCCCCGAGGCGTTTGCGCTCGTGTGCCGCGCCTGCGAACTGCTCCAGGGCAAGACGATGCAGATCGGCCGCCAGACGTTCACCTGGGACATGGTGCCGTTCGACGTGCAGCTCGTGGGCGGCATGGTGCTGCATCGCGGCTGCATCGCAGAGATGCGCACCGGCGAAGGAAAGACGCTCGTCTGTACGTTGCCCGCGTACTTGAACGCGCTCGCGGGCAAAGGCGTCCATGTCGTGACGGTCAACGATTACCTCGCCAAGCGCGACGCCACGTGGATGGGTCTGCTCTACCAGGCGCTCGGGCTCAAGGTCGGCATCATCGTGCACGGCCTCAACAACGACGAGCGTCGCACCGCGTACGCCGCCGACATCACCTACGGCACCAACAACGAATTCGGGTTCGACTACCTGCGCGACAACATGGCCGTGTCCATTACGCAGCAGGTGCAGCGCGGCCTCCACTACGCCATCGTGGACGAAGTCGACTCCATCCTCGTGGACGAAGCGCGCACGCCGCTCATCATCAGCCAGCCTGCCGCCGAGTCCACCGCCAAGTACGCGCAGTACGCCAGGATCGTCGTGGGCTTGCAGGAGAAGACGCACTTCACGCGCGATGAAAAACAGCGCGCTGCCATGCTCACCGAAGAAGGCATTGCCGCACTCGAGAAATCGATGGGCGTCGATAACATCTACACGGAGAAGGGGTTTGAAGAAGTCCATCACATCGAGCAGGCGCTGCGCGCACACGCCATCTACAAGCGCGACGTCGATTACGTGGTGAAGGACGGCGAGGTCGTGATCGTCGACGAATTCACGGGCCGCCTCATGCCGGGCCGCCGCTACAGCAACGGCTTGCACCAGGCCATCGAGGCGAAGGAGGGTGTGGACGTACAGCGCGAAAGCCGCACGCTCGCCACGATCACGTTCCAGAATTACTTCCGTCTGTTCTCGAAGCTCGCCGGCATGACGGGCACGGCGAAGACCGAAGAAGAAGAATTCGAATCCATCTACAAGCTCAAAGTCATCGTCATCCCGACGCACCGCCCCATGGTGCGCGACGACCAACCCGATGCCGTCTACCGTACCGTAAAGGCCAAGTTCATCGCTGCGGCGAAGCTCGCCAAGGAGAAGTATGAGCGCGGCCAGCCGGTGCTCATCGGCACCACATCCATCGAAAAATCGGAGGCGATGAGCGCGTTGCTCACCGACATGGCCGTGCCCCACCAGGTGCTCAACGCCAAGCACCACGAGAAGGAAGCCGAGATCGTCGCGCAGGCGGGCCAGCGCGGCGCCATCACCATCGCCACCAACATGGCCGGGCGCGGCACCGACATCAAGCTGGGCACGGGCGTGAGCGACCTGGGAGGCTTGGTAATCATCGGCACGGAACGCCACGAAGCGCGCCGCATCGACAACCAGCTCCGTGGACGCAGCGGACGCCAGGGCGACCCGGGAGCGAGCCAGTTCTTCGTGTCCATGGAGGATGACCTCATGCGTCTCTTCGGCGGCGAACGCCTGAAGGCTCTCATGGAACGCTTGAACGTGCCCGACGACGTGCCGCTGCAAAACGGCATGGTGAGCCGCTCCATCGAGGGCGCGCAGAAGCGCGTCGAAGGCCACAACTTCGACATCCGCCGCCACGTGCTCCAGTACGACGACGTGATGAATAAGCATCGCGACATCGTCTACAAGCGCCGCCAGAAAATTTTGGAGAAGCTTGCGCAGGCCGAGAGCGACGCTTCCACCGGCGCCGATGCCTGGGCGCTCCACCAGGATGTTCTGCGCTCCATCGAGTCCGAAGTGAATGCCTTGGTGGCGGGTGCCTGCGCGGGCGACGACCCCGATGGCTGGGAGCTGGACCGCCTTGTGCGCGAGCTCAACGGCCTGTCGCCGGGCGTGCTCCAGGGGGAGCCTGCGGCGCAGGTGCGCGCGCTGCGCGACCGCGATGCCCTCGAAGAACGCCTCCGCGCGACGTTGCTCCAGGCCTACGAGGCGAAGTGCGCCGCCAACGAGCCGCTCACGGTGCTGCAGGCCGAGCGCGTCATCACGCTGCGCTCCATCGACACCCATTGGATGGATCACATCGACGACATGTCGCACCTGCGCGAGCAGGTGGCTTTCTCCGGTTTTGCGCAGCGCGACCCGCTCATCGAATACCAGGATCAGGGCTTCCAGCGTTTCCGTGCGCTCATCGCCCGCATCGACGGCGCCATCGTCCGCGCGCTCCTGCAGCTCGACTTCCGTCAGTTCGCGCCGCGCCAGGTACTGGAGGAAGCCGAGGAGGAGCTGGAGGGTCTTGTGACCAACGAGGCGCAGATCGAAGGCGAGCTCGAAACCACGGGCGTCCAGCGCGCGCTCAAGAATGTCGATACCGAAGGCGCGCTCTTGCAGGCTGCGGGTATGGCCAAGCGCCCTGTACCCAAGGCGCCCGCCGCAGAAGCGCCCAAGATCGGTCGCAACGATCCGTGCCCCTGCGGCAGCGGCAAGAAATACAAGAAATGCCACGGCCAGGCGGAATAGCGGCGTAAAATTGACAAAAAAAGCATTAGTGACATAAGATACATCCATGGATCATCAAGACGAAAACATGCTTCCTGCGGCGGAGGTGGATCAAGGCTTCCTGCGCCATGTGGTGGGGCAGCTAGAGCGTTGGGCGGGCAAATACGATCTGGAAAAAACACGCCGTCGCGTCCAGCACCTGCTGGAGGAGCAAGGATTCCAGGAGTTGTTCGATGGCAAGCGGCAGCTGCACGCGATGGTGAGCGCACCATCATGGGTGGCGACCGTCACACCTCATGGTATTGCGCTGACGGAACGCCCAGATGAGGCGGTGCTGCCAGAGCTGCCCGAGAAGCTGAGAGCGCAGCTTGTTGTGGCATTGCGGCACCCAGAAGCTGAGTGTTGTGTCGATGGCATACGAGCACTGCTGCGGAGCAATCCCTCATTGGGCGCCGGGGAGGTCTATGCCATCATCAGCGCGGCCAATAGGCGTTTGGGATTTACTCCGGAAACTGCGTCGCTCGAAGGGAAAACCGCGCGCAGTTCCACGCGAGGTAATGGTATGAATAGCAGCGGGTGGATGGTTTGGTTCTATGCCAAAGGCTTCGAACTGATGCCAATGCAGCCGTATACCCCGGACGGCAGCGAAAACACCCATGCCGCACGGGAGTACACCGATGCGCTATCGCGGTACTTGCAGAGTGCTGGAGAGCATGCAGATTGGGATTGGGTGTGTAAAATCGTACGTGAGCATGCTGCAAAGCTCACGCTCAAGCGCCCCGCGCATGTCGAGGCAATATGCGTGCCAGCAGTCTCCGTCGTGCTTCGCGACGGATTGCGCCGCATCAGTCTTTTCGGTCCCCATGCCGTGCTCCAGGAGCGTGCGAGTGTAGATGCGCCCTGGCGCGAGCCGCACAACGCTGTCTGAGCCTCAGGGCTTCTGCGGATGCTCCACGATGGCATGACGCACGGAGCGGAGCTGTTGCAGCCTTGTAAACAATATGCCGAATCTCTCGCGGACGGGGTGTTCTTTCGGCAGGAACTGCGCGCGAGCGAAAACCCTCACCAAAGCATTGCTGCAATCGTGACGGATCGCCAGTATCGCAACGTCATTGGCGTACGTCACCGGGCCGTCGGGCACACTGCCCAAAAAGCCGAGCAGGCCCGCCATATCATCGAGCATGGCAGGTTCAATGCCATCGTCCTCCACGGGGAGGATATGCCCGCATTCCCTGCGGAACGTGGCGATGAGCGAGAGGATTTCTGTGCGCATCGCATCGATGTGCTCCGCTGACCAGGCATAGTATTGCTCCAGGGTGATGGTGGAAGGCTGTTGCATAAGGTCGCGCAGTATCCGCTCGTGCCCCCTGCTCGGCAAGCGCTACAATCGCTACCCATGCACAAGGACACGGCCATTATCGGGCACGAGCGCCAGCGGGCCGATTTGGAGGCCGATCTGGCCAGCGGCAACATCGCGCACGCGTACTTGTTCGAAGGGCCGGCACATGTCGGCAAGTTCACCGTCGCGCGCTGGTTTGCCCGCCTGCTGCTTGCGCGAGGGCTCCTGCCGGAGCGCGCGGAGGCCGTGCACGGCGCCATGGCTCGTCTCCTGCACCCCGACGATCTGGTGCTCGACCAGCTATGGATCGAAGAGCGCTGCGATGACTGGGGCGTCATCGCGCGGTCGTCCAACGTGCCCCAGGAGCATCGCCAGAAGGCGGGCATGCGGTCGGACACCATCAGCATCGACGACGTGCGCTGCATCCAGGACCGCCTCCATGAGACTGGCACGGGTAAACACCGCTGCTGCACCATCCGGTCCGTCGAGCGCATGCAGGAGCCTGCGGCCAACGCTCTCTTGAAGATCCTCGAAGAGCCGCCGCCTGGCCGCGTGTTTTTGCTCACCACCCAATCCATCGGGTCCCTGCCGCCGCCCGTTGTGTCGCGCGCCCGCGTGCTGCGCTTCCGCAGGCTGCCCGCCAAGGCCATGACGCCGCTTGTTGCGGGGTTGCCCGACGATGACGCGCAATTCCTCCTGCACCTCGCCGAGGGGGCTCCGGGGCGCTTGCAGACCCTCCGCGGCGACCCCGATGCGCTCCTGCGCGAACGCCAGGCCCACGCCCAGGCCGCCGCCCTGTGGCAGGCGCGTCCGGCGGAGACATTGAAGCTCCTTGCTCCCCTGCGCGAACGCGGGCCCGACGCAGACCGGTTTTTGCTGCATATCGCCATGACGTTACGGGAGGTGCGCGGGCGCCCGCCCCACTGGGCCGTCGCATTTGACGATTTGGCCAGAGGACTAGCTACAAATGCCCAAAGGGACCTCTTGCTGCAGCGGTTTGCGCTGAGCAAAGGGGGGGCGTAGGGTGGCTCGGTTCCCTGTGCTACACTCGACCACCTATGGACGTTCGTTATCGCATTCAAGGAGGTGCCCCGCTCAACGGAGACGTGCAAATCAGCGGCTCAAAAAACGCGAGCCTTCCGCTGCTCGCCGCGACCCTGCTGTGCGACGGTGAAACCGTCCTCGAAAACGTGCCGCGCTTGCGCGACACGGAGATCATGGTCGACATCCTCCGCTACCTCGGCGCCGACGTGTCGTTCGAAGGGTCGACCGTGCGCGTGAAGACGGCGGGGCTGCGCAGCAAGCCCATCCCCCGCGAAATGGTCTCGAAGCTGCGCGGGTCCATCGTACTGCTCGGCCCGCTGCTCGCGCGGTTCGGCGTGGTGGAGATGGCATATCCGGGAGGATGTGTCCTCGGCAAGCGCCCCGTGCACGCGCACATCGACGGCCTCACCCAGCTCGGCGCCGCCAACATGAGCACCGATGATGTGTTGCATCTGCAAGGCAGCCTGCGCCCGGGCCGCGTGATCCTGCCCGAATTCTCCGTCACCGCCACCGAGAACGTCATCATGGCCGCCGCGCTCACCACGGGTGAGACGCGCGTCGACCTCGCCGCCGTGGAGCCTCATGTGCTCGATCTTGTGCGTTTCTTGCGGTCGGCCGGGGCCGACATCGAATGGATCGGCGCCCACACGGCCATCGTCCGTGGCAAGCAGCGCCTACAGGGCGTTTCGCACCGCGTCGTGTCCGACTACCTCGAAACCGGCGCCATGGTCATTGCGGCGCTCGTCACGCGCGGCCGCCTGACCCTCCATGATGTCGACGATGAACACCTGGTCTCGTTCCTCGATGTACTCCGCCGCGCCGGTGCGGTGTGGCAGTACGACGCCGCGGCGCACACGCTCGTGGTCGACGGCGGCGCGTCTGAGATGCAGGCCATGTCTGTTCGAACCAACATCTTCCCGGGCTTCCCGACGGACTTGCTCGCGCCTATGGGCGTGGCCATGACGCAGTCTTCCGGCGTCAGCCGCATCTTCGAACGCCTCTACGAAGGCCGCATGGCCTATCTCTACGAATTGGAAAAAATGGGCGCCCACGTGGAAATCCTCAACGCCCACCAGGCCCTCATTATCGGCCAGCGCGCACTCAAGGGCAGGACGGTGGCCAGCAACGACATCCGCGCGGGCGTGGCCATGGTGCTCGCGGCGCTCTGCGCCGAAGGCGAAACGATCATCACTGATGTGCATTACATCGAGCGCGGCTACAGCAAGCTCGAAGAGAAATTGCGCGCGCTCGGCGCCACCATCGAGCGCCTCGAAATTTCCAAGGCCGTCTCCATGGCCGCAGCGCGCTAGTCCTGCGGCGGTTTTCTCGCTACCATACCCACGATGTTGACCTTCACCTTTCCAAAGGCCATCCGCGTCACCGACGGCAAGCGTGCCGTCACGCTGTATGCCCCGAAGCCCTTGGAGGCGGGCGACATTCTCGTGCAGTCGACGCCGGAAGAAGTGGCCTCGCCCAACGTGTTGTCCTGGCCGGGTGAGTACGACCTTGCGGGCATCACCTTCCGCGGCATCGGCCATGACGAAGGCCGCCAGGTGTCGTTCCTGATGATCCACGACGGTATCCGCTGCGCCTTCCCGTCGTCGCCCCTCCTGGCGTGGACGCCCGAGGAGCTCGAACAGCTTGGAGACGTGGACGTGCTGGCCGTCGTCGCCGACGATCCCAAGATGATCCAAACCCTCGTCGATGACATCGACCCGCGCGTGCTCATCCTCTTGCCAGGCAAGGATGGCGTTTCCGCCGACGTGCTCAAGGCCAGCGGCGCGCTGGAAAAAGAACATGTGGCCGAATACAAGCTCAAGAGCTTGCCGCAGGAAGGGCGCGAAGTGGTGGTGTTCGCCTAACGCGTACCGCGAAATGCGCTACCCTACGGGCGTGGCCCTGTAGTTCAATGGATAGAACGACCCTCTCCTAAGGGGTAGATGCAGGTTCGATTCCCGCCGGGGCCACCAGAAGAACAAACTCCAATACACTGCTCCGACGTGAGCACCGTACTCCGAGGCCGCCATTCCCTCGGCGTTTGCATGCCTGCACCTTCTTGCGTAGATTTCCGTGCATGACTCCAGCAGAAAACCCCGTCGTGTCTTCGGAACGAGATGCCGTCCGTATCGTGGACTTTGATGACAGGTCTTCCGGAGGGTACGTTCGGCTTGGCGAAGCGATGTACGGCGAGGTGGACCTGAGTGTCGCGCGCATTGAGGAAGTGCTGGATGACACCGCGCTGGAATTATATCGGACGCTGATGGCTATGGATGCGCTGGCGGGTAACGGCGAAATCCGCGCAGCCCTCGAAACGCTGATCAACGTGTTCTTCGAGAAAGGCCGCCAGCATGAGCAAGCCCTGCTGCAAGAGTCACAAGCAGCGGTCACAAGCAGCTGAGTGCGTCGGCGAGCGCACTGTACCTCCGAGGCCCAGGAGCACATCGCTACAGCGATCGATGAAGTGCTGCGTACGGATCCGCCAGCGCAACGCAAGAAGCGCCTTGTTGCTTTGCAGCAGGTATTGCCCGCGAATGAGCTGTGACCACGAAGGCAATGGGCTACCCCCGCGCCAGTGCCGCTGTGTTCTGCCGCATTGTGAGAATATTGACAAAATTAATAAATAGTATTAAATACGCAATATGCCGCAGCCATTCTCTCTGCTCCATCCCGATCGTGAGCAACCATCCGTTATCCTGTTGTGTGACCGCCAAATTGAGTCGTCAGGACGATCCTTCTTCAGCGAACCAACATCGGAAGCATTGGCAAACGTACCGATGCAGGTTTTCCACAGGGAAAAATGGAGAAAATTACGCTGGCCGCAGCAGAATGGATTCTTAGATGTTAAAGAGGAAGAAGCGTTTCGCTCCATGATCGGAGTAGCTCGCAATGCGCTAGCGAGCGTTCTCATCCGCTCGCCCGGAGGCCTGTCGTTCGTGGGAGGAATCATGCAAAAAGCATTGGTACTAGGCTGCCGCTCATTCGGGTGGTCCACGCAAGCTGTGGTGCAGCAGCAAGCCGCAAGCGCCGCAGGAGAGCTGGCCATGAGCGCTCAAAAACTGTTTGCAGCGGACGATGCAGATTTCATGTTTCACATAGGCTTTGTTCACAATGGCAACGATTGTCCGCAAGGATCGGCCGATGTGTACGCAGCCCTCAATCGCATGAAGAAGCTTGCGCAAGATCCGGTTGCCTTTCGGCGCGCTGGCATTGAGCAGTGTTTTCGGGACATTCTCGAGAGGCCCACGGTATCTACTGATGACCACATTTGCCTAACCGGAAAGCAGCTGCGGGATGGGACCGTCATCCAGCAGGAGGTGACACAGGAGCACATCGCTACAGCGATCGATGAAGTGCTGCGTACGGATCCGCCAGCGCAACTCAAGAAGCGCCTTGTTGCTTTGCAGCAGGTATTGCCCGCGAATGAGCTGTGACCCACGAAGGCAATGGGCTACCCCCGCGCCATTGCCGCCAGGCGGCGTTCCATGAGTTGTGATGTGATGAGGGTGGCGATCAGCACGGCAAAGTAGCCCCCGAAGAGCAGGGTGAAGCTCTGCGGCAGGACCGTCTTGAGCATGGCGATGAAGAACGCGCTGTACCACGAGCACACCGAAATGCCGCCGAGCGCAAAGGCTATGCGTCGCCAGCCACGGTAGCGTGCCTGATGACGCTTGAGGTCCAGGCGCAGCAGGTGCGGCGCCACGATCAAGTGCAGGCCGATGCCGTTGATCGTAATGACGCCGACAATGAGCATCTTGGTAAGGAAGGGGCCAGACGCGCTGTAGCGCGCCATGTCGGTGAGGTAGAGGCCGATACCCGACGCGATAATGAGCCCCAACGCGCCGAGGATGATCGTCTTCATGGCATTGAGAATGTCGCATTCCTTGGCCGAAAGGCGGTAATCCTTGAGGAAGCGGAGGAAGAGCAGGTCGGCGATGGTCGCGCCGCCAAGCCCCAGCGCCGTTCCCAGAATGTGGGCCGTAAGGAAATACACCTTGTACGCTGCGAGCGCGGAGGCGATGGCATCGGCAGACATGGCGGCAGTATAGCTGCGCGTCCGCTTGGAGTAGAATGCGCGCATGCACATCCGCCCCCTTGCCGCCTTCGCAGTCATCGCCGCTCTCTCATCCGCAGTTCCAGCGTTCGCGCTCGATATGAGCGACGCCACGGTCGACTACGCCGACGCGCCGTTTAGCACCGATGAGGCCGCGGGCATCAGTGTGCTCACGCACTTGGGCGCCGTGGAGGGCAACCCCGACGGCACGTTCCGCCCCAATCGCACCTTGAACCGCGCCGAATTCGTCAAAATCGTCCTTCTGAGCCATCCGCGTGGAGCCGATTGGGTGGCGCAGCGCCGCACCGAACGCGGGTGCTTCCCCGACGTGCGTGCCGCCGATTGGTTCTCGCCGTACGTGTGCATCGCGAAAGAGCGCGGCATCCTCGGCGGGTACCCCGACGGGTGGTTCCGCCCGGA
This sequence comes from uncultured Candidatus Peribacteria bacterium, assembly GCA_964488165.1. Classification (GTDB taxonomy): domain Bacteria; phylum Patescibacteriota; class Gracilibacteria; order Peribacterales; family Peribacteraceae; genus VMFU01. The sequence goes on along the minus strand of CAZATU010000001.1, from coordinate 303,394 downwards.
GCAGCCGGTGAATTACGCCGAAGCATTGAAGATTCTCACACTGCTCTACGAGTATCCGCTGCCGCAGTTCTTCGCGGCGACGGAGTGGTATGAGCAGTATGTTGTTGCCACCAACACGGCGGGGACGGGCCTGGAAGACGGTATGTCGCCGGCGATGCTGCTCACGCGCGGCGCCATGGCGCGCCTTGCGGCAGCGTTCCGCGCCAAGAACGATGATGAACTCGCCGACTATCGTGATGCCGAACAGGGCAACTGGATGGCTCCCAACCCGGAGAGCTCTGCAAGCACCTCTTCGGCCTCCAGCATGAGTGCATCGTCCTCGTCGGTCGCGTCGTCTTCCGCTTCCGTCGCGCAGCAGGCGCAACCGGCCTTCCCGGCGGTGAGCAGGTTTCTGATGCTCGGCACCCGTACCCAGGCGTTGGTGAGTGGTTCCTTTACGAATACGACGGCGGAGGACGTCGTGGTGCGCGTGCCCGAGCTGGAGCTGCGCCGCGAAGTGCGTTCCGTCGAACATTTGTACCTCGCCGACGAGCATGCCGTCGCGCTGGCGGAAATGGTGCTTGCGACGGCCAACAACACCGGCAAGCGCTTCTGGCGTGCCGAGGTGACCGATGCCACGCCCATCGTGATTCCCGCTGGAGCGACGCGCAGCTTCAGCATCGTCGCCCAGGTGCGCCCCTACGGCGACGGCTCGCCTAACGAATCGTTTGAAACGAAGTACTTCTCGATCACCGTGCAGGGCAAGGACTCCCAGACTTCGCATGAGATCCTTCCCCAGAATCTCGTCACGCCGATGCACCAGGTGACGCTCGGCAGGATCACGGCCATCCGTTCGCTCCTGCCTGCCGCGAGCACGCTGCAGCCGGGCACCAATCGCATGATCGCCTCGTTCGCCTTTTCGGGCGCCACCGCTCTGCCCGATGTCGGCAATCAGCTGCGAGGACTAAGCCTCGCTGCCACAGCGGCCGGCATCAAGCTCGAGCGCATCCGCGTGGGCGACGGCACGCCGTTCAACATGGCCGATTGCTCCGCTCCCGACGCGGAGACGCTGATCGTGGCGTGCGATGTGATCCCGGAGGCACTGCGCAATATTCCGCTGCGTTTCGAGCGGACGCTGTCGGTCTACGCCGATGTGTCGCTGGCATCCGGCGTCGCCGCGGGCACGCTGCGCATAGGCCTCGGCGAAGCGGGTCGGCCGGGCGTGCAGGGCGGCGTGCGCTGGGGCGACGGCACGAGCGAATACACCTGGGTCGACATCGTCTCCCCGTTGCCATCTGGTCCGCAGTGGACCGTGCAGCCCTAGCGTTCCGTGGTGCGCGCGCCGATCGCCCGATGCAGCGCATCGCCCATCTCCTGGGCCGCAGTCCTCGCGCCCTCGCGCCACTGCGTCGATCCGTCGGCATAGATGATGCTGCGCGTGGCGGCCACGACGGCGCCCGTGCCGTCGGGGAGGAAGCCTCGTACGCAATCCTCGGCGGTTGCCCCCTGCGCGCCGTAGCCTGGCAGCAGGAAGGGGCAGTGGGGCATCAGCGTGCGCAGGTAGGAGAGCTCTTCGGGGTATGTCGCGCCGACGACGGCGCCGACGAAAGAGAAGTTCGAGATGGGAGCGTGGTGGTGCATGGCCCACGCTTCGGTGAGCTGCGCCAAATGCTCATGGACGACTTCGTCGCCGACGGGCAGGTCGAGCAATTCGCCGGACGACGGGTTGCTGGCCTTCACCCACACGAAGATGCCTTTGCCCGTGTCCTTGCACACGTCGATGAACGGCAGCACGCCGTCGCTGCCGCAAAACGGCGTCACGGTGAGGAAGTCGATGGGGCAATCGGCGCTCAGGTAGGCCTCGGCATAGGCCTTGGCCGTGGGGCCGATGTCGCCGCGCTTGCCGTCGGCGATCACGATGAGCCCGCGCTGCGAAGCCATGGCGCACACATCCCAGAACAGCTGCATCCCCTCGGCGCGGAAGCGCTCAAAGGACGCCATTTGCGGCTTGATACAGGCGGCGATGTCGCCCGTGGCATCGATGATGCCTTCGCAGAACGTCCGCAGCCCGCCAAGCGTTGCCGGCACGCCTTCGGGGAGCTTGGCGATGTCGGGGTCGAGGCCCACGCATACCGGCGTGGTGCGCGCGATGCGTTCGGCGAGGCGGTCGGCGGCGTGGAACGTGGGCATCAGTTGCGTGTGTGAGGGCGGTTCGTGGCGCCGCAGAGCGCACCTTTGCGCAGGGCTGCGACGGCGGAGGCGTCGGTCGGGGCGCAGGCATCCTGCGACGTTGCATCATCCTCCCACGACCACTCGTCGCTGTTCGCGGCGTCCTCGGACGGATCGTCCCATTCGCGCTGTTCCCAGGACTCCGTACCGCCGAAGTCTGGCAACGGCATGCCAAGGAAGGAATCCACGCCGCCCATGGCGTCGATCATGCGTTCGAGCTCGTCGAGGGTCATGGTGAGCGCCGGCGGCGTCACTTGCACGGGGCTGCCGAGCGCGGAGCTTTGCGCGGAGAACGTGACGTCGATGCCTTCGATATGCAGGGCGCCGTTGAGCGTCGAACGCAGCAGGCGGCCTGCGGCACTCATGCGCAGGGTGTAGTCCATCGACAGGTTGGCGAAGATCGCGCGGAGCGTGCCCATCGTCGCGTCGGCACGGAGCTCGCGCATCATGTCGCGCATGGCGGCGCGGTCGGTGGTGTCGATGCCCATGCTGCCCGCCATCATGGTGCGCAGCATCGCGTCGAACGCGTCGGGCTTGAGTGTGAGGTGGTATTCGGTGTCGGCGCCGAGGCTGCGCTGCGTCTGGCTGAAGAGTGCGTCAGCGATGCCGCCGATAAAGGCGTTCATGTCGCCGCCGCCCATCATGTCGCCCATGGAAGCAGTTTCCTGCTCCACTGCCGCAAGGTCATCGATGCGCAGCCAGCGTTTGCCCGTCAGGGACCCCGCAAGCGTGGCGGCGTTGCTCTCGCCCCTGATGTCGACATTGTTGATGAGCACGTAGAGTGTGCCGTCGGCGACGGCGTACTGCAGGCGCACGCGGGCGGTGATGCCCGCCGCAGGCTGGGCGAAATCAACGGTGATGGTGCCCGTGCTCTTGGCGTCGCGGAGCGTGGAGCCTTGGTATTGGCCTTTGGCCCACATGGCCATGTAGGCGCCTTCGGCAGAGCCGTGCACTTCCACGGCGAAGCCATGGGCTGAGGCATCGCGTTGCGCCGCGCGCAGCACGTCGCTGGGTGCGGTAAACGCCGCGCTGGCAATGGCCGGCGCGAGGAGGGAGGCTGTGAGGCACAGCGCGGAGAGGCGACGCATGGGCAGGGGGGAACGACGTCAGGCTACGGTTCGCCACTATGCCGCGTCAATCCGCACCGAACACACTCTGTCGATACTGGAGGGCTTCCGCGAGATGTTGCGGGCCGATGGCCGCGCTCGCTTCGAGGTCGGCAATCGTGCGCGCCACCTTGATGGTGCGGTGATAGCCGCGTGCGGAGAGGTTCATTTTTTCCGCGGCTTGGCGGAGGAGCTGCTCCCCCTGCGGCGTCAGTGGGCAGAAGTCGCGCAGCTCGCGCACGCCCATGGTGCAATTGGTCTGGAGCGTCGTGCCGGCGAAGCGTTCGGTTTGGCGCCTGCGCGCGGCGATGACGCGTTCACGCAGCATGGCCGACGTTGCTGCGGAGGTCGGAGGGGCTTGGCGTAGGTCATCGAGCGGCACGGCGCGCACGTCGATGGTCAGATCGATGCGGTCGAGGAGTGGCGCGCTGAGCCTGCGCCGGATCGTCATGGGGTTTGCGGAGGCGTACTGGGGCGGGTTCATCGCCGCAACGAGCAGCACGTCGGCGGGGAACGTCACCGAGCCGTGCGCGCGGGTGATCGTAATCGTGCGGTCTTCGAGCGGCTGGCGCAGCACCTCGAGCACCTGGCCGGGGAACTCCGCGAATTCATCGAGGAAGAGCACACCGCGGTGCGCCAGGCTGATTTCGCCGGGCCCGGGGATTTGCCCGCCGCCCACAATGGCCACCCCGCTGGACGTGTGGTGCACGACGCGGAAGGGGCGCTCGGTGAGCAGGGGCGTTTGCGCGGGTAGCAGGTTCGCTACGGAATAAATCTGTGTCACTTCGATCGATTCCTCATGGTTGAGCGGCGGCAGAATGCCTTTGAGCGCGCGCGCCAGCAGCGTCTTGCCTGAGCCGGGTGCGCCGGAGAGGAGCACGTTGTGGCCGCCCGCCGCCGCGATTGTGAGCGCGCGCTTGGCCTGCTCCTGCCCGCGGATATCCGCGAAATCGATGCCGACGTTGTGCACAGGGCTGGCTGCCGGCGGTTCCACGGGGTCGGCGGTGCGGCGGCCGGCAAGGATCTCCAGCAGAACGCCGAGGCTTTCCACGGCGATCACGTTCATCCCGGGGACCAGCGCCGCTTCGGGGCCGTTCACCGCGGGCACCACCAGCGTGCCGATGCCCGCCTCGCGGCAGGCGAGAGCAGCCGAGAGCACGCCCGAAACGTGGCGTAGCCCACCATCGAGCGCGAGCTCGCCCACAAAGGCCATGCCTTTGAGAGCGTCCGAGGTCACATCGATGAGTTCGTGGGCGACGAGTAGGCCCAGCGCGATGGGAAGGTCGTAGCGCGGCCCGACCTTTCGCAGGTCGGCTGGTGCCAGGTTGACCGTGACAGAGCGCCCGGTAGGCATCCGGAAGCCTCCTGCGCGCAGCGCGTGATGCACACGCTGTTTACTTTCTTGCACCGCCGTGTCGCCAAGCCCCACGATCAGCACGCGGCTTTCGCCAGGCGACGACGCCACTTCCACCGTCACGCGCTCGCTCGTGAGCCCGACGGTGGCGAAGGAGGTGAGCTGTGTGAGCATAGGAGGAGAGAGAAGCGTTTGCGGCGATAGCCGTCGAGAGTAGTGTACTTTCGTACACCTCCCTGTCCAGGCGGGAAGCTGGACACTAGATTGCTTCCATGGCCTGGAAACTCTTGAAGCTCCCCTGGCACCTGCGCGTCGGACGGCGCGGTGAAGCCCTCGCCGCACGCGAACTCCGGCGGCGTGGGTGCAGCATCCTGGAGAGCAATGTGCGCAGCGGGCCGAAGGACGAAATCGACATCATCGCCCTCGATCCGCGCGACGACGTCGTGGTGTTCGTCGAAGTGAAGACGCGTTCCGTCGATGACGGTTATGCCCCGGGCATCGCCTGCAACCGCCGCAAGCGTGCCCTCATGGTGCGCGCCGCGCGCCGCTGGATGGACGACCACGGCGACGAGCGCGGGTATCGGTTCGATGTTGTCTGCGTGGTTGCCGGGCGCGTCAGCGAGTACTGGGAGGACATCACCGCGGACGCTCCTACCACTGCGCAAGAACCGTAGCGCGGCCTGTGCCGAGCGCCGCGAGCAGCGGCCATCGGCCGACATTGCCTGCATCCTGCGTCATCGCCGTCCAGGCGTCGCGCTTGGTTCCCCCGCTCACAAGCACGAGGAGGTGCGCGGCTTGTTCCATGGCGGCGAACGTGATGCTAATGCGCTCGCGGACCGGCGCTCCCGAAGCCGCGGGCACGGTCGTCGCGATGGCGAATCTCGCGCCGCTCGCCTCCGGGGGGACGGGTGGAAAGAGCGACGCCGTATGGCCGTCATCGCCCATGCCAAGCGTCAGCACGTCGCAGCCCTCGCGCAGCAGATCGCGTAGCACGCGGTCGTACTCGTCCGCGCAGGCCGCGGGCGCTAGGCCTGTATCAGGGAAGATGCATTGCGATGATGGCACGGTGGCGTGGGCGAGCAGCGTGCCCTGCACGAGCTGGGCATTGGTCTTCGGGTCGCCGGGGGGCGCCATGCGTTCATCGGCGAGGAAGAGCCACACGCGAAACCAATCGATGCCCTCCGCCGCGCCGAGCAGCGCGTAGGCCGCGCGTGGCGTGGTGCCCCCGGAGAGGCCCACGATGCAGCGCTGTTTCGTCGCGAGCGCAGCGCGGATCACCTGCGCCATCGCATCGGCGGCTGCGCGGGAAAACGTGCCGTCGTCGCCGAAGATGATCGGCTCTGGCAGCATGGTTATGCGTACCAAGAATGGCCTTGTTTGGCGATCCATGCATCCGCTTCCTTCGGTCGGTCGGCGCCGGCCGGGTAGAGCGCGAGGGGCGACTCCGGGCGTTCGAGATGCGCTTCCAGCGGGTCGATCAAGCGCCACGCGGCGCGCACTTCGTCCATGGTGAGGAACCACTGTTGCTTGCCGCGGATCGCTTCGAGGATGAGCAGGCCGTGTTCGGGCAGGCAGTCGCCCACGCAGACGAGCGGGTCTTCCATGATGAGCGGGCGGAAGCGCGGCTCCGTGCCGCCGACTTTCGTTTGCAGGTGCAGTCGCATGCCCGCTTCGCCCAGCAGGATGATGTCGAGGCGGTTGGCGCTGGAGCCCTCGCCAACGGCATGAGGCTCTTGGAAGCGTATCGAGATGCGCGTTTCTTTCTTGTCGAGGCGCTTGCCGCAGTGGAAGAAGAACGGCACGCCTTCGAACCGCGAGATGCGCGTCATGAGCTTGAGCGCCACGTACGTGTTGGTGCGCGAGTCGCCCGCCACGCCGTCTTCGTTGCGGTAGCCGGGCACGTCGCCCGTGGCCGTGTACTGGCCCTGGAGTACGATGTCGTCGAGCGTCGCCGCGGGCGGCAGATAGAACTGCGAGAGCGCGTTGAACCGCGACGGGCGCAGCTCGTCTTCGCCCTTGAGGCGCATGGTGAGGAGCGAGGCAATCTGCAACAGGTGGCTTTGCACCCAGTCGCGCAGCATCCCGATGCCTTCAAAATATCCCGCGCGTCCGTCGAGCCCGGCGATTTCATCGGCGACGATCTCCACGTTCTGAATCAGCGTGTTCTTCAGCACGCGCTCCAGCACCGGATTCGCCAGGCGCAGGTAGTAGATGTTGCGCACGGCTTCCTTGCCGATGTAATGGTCGAGCAGGAAAATCTCTTCTTCCGCGAAGCAGTGCGTCAGCGTCTTCCACACGCCCTCCGCGCTGACGAGATCCTTGCCGACGGGTTTTTCTACGATGCAACGGAACGGCTTCCCTTTCTTGTGAACGCCGCCTTTGCAGAGGCGTTCCACCACGTCCGAAAAAACCGTGGGCGGGATCGACAGGTACGCCACACGCACGGCGTCTTCGCTGAGGCCCTGCTCCAGGGCGTCGAGCTTCGCACCGAGCCGCACGAATCCGTCATCGGTGTCGTAGGCGCCTTGGACATAATGCACATGCGTCAGGAATTCCTGCAGTGCCTTCTCGGTGACGGCGGGCATGCGCTCGCGGATCGACGCTTCCACCAGCGCGCGGAAGGACGCGTCATCCATCGCGGTGCGCGCGTAGCCGACCACGGCATAGTTCCTCGGCAGGCGCTTTTTGAGCGCGAGCACGTAGAGCGCTGGGTACAGTTTCAGTTTTGCCAGATGGCCCGAGGCGCCGAAGATGACGAGCGAGAACGGCGCGTCGACCTTCAATTCATTGGTGGGGTCCTGTCCGGCAAGCATGCCCCGAGCCTACCGCAGCAACGCCTCATGTACCATGAGCGCATGGGTCCCGAAGGCATCAAGGCGTTTCTTTCCTCGCTCCACATTGCGGTGGAGTGGTTCGACCACGAGCCGGTGTTCACCTGCGAGGAGTCGGCCAAGCTCCCGCCGATGCCCGGAGCGGACACGAAGAACCTGTTCCTGGCCGAGGAGAAAGGCCCACGGCGCTTCCTCGTGGCGGTGGGGCACGACACACGCGCCGATCTCAAGGCGCTGCGCGCGGTACTGGGGGTGAAGCAGCTGCAATTCGGCAGCGCCGAGGATTTGCTGGCGATGCTTGGCGTTACGCCCGGGTCGGTGACGCTCTTGGGCCTCGCGTGTGACACGGAGCGCCGCGTGGAGGTGGTGATTGATGAACCGCTCTGGCAAGCCCCGTCGCTCCGCTGCCACCCTCTGACCAATGCGGCGAGCGTCGTGATCGGGCATGCCGATGTGGAGCGCTTCTTTGCAGCAACGGGGCATACGCCCCTCGTGCTCGCGGTGCCGCGGCGGGCCTAACAAAACGGCGGATGGGGGTTGAGGGCTTTGTTCAGGGCTCCCCATGGGAAGGCAGCTTGACATTGGGTACATTTTTTATACAATACTGTAACAGTTTCGTCAATTTTCCGTCTTCACCTGTGCACGACCATGAACAATCCTGAGAACCGCGCCGTCGGCCTCGCCTTCCTCCTCTCGCTCGCGATCGTCGCGGGGGTGAGCCTCACGGCACGCGTGTACCTGCAGGACGTGAAGACGGTCGAAGCCGGAGATGTGCAGTACATGACGCCGGTGGAACAGGGTCGTTGAAGTCCGGACGGATTCCAGGCAGGCTCAGGCCATGTCGATTGCACGCTGCCTTCATCGCCTTGCGGACGACCACGGATACAACGATCAACACGAGCTTCGTCGTGCCGCATTGCTCGTGCAGCACATGAGCGACGCGCACATGCGCAAGGTGCTCAGCGTCTTCCTGCATCACCTCGTGGATCAGAACAGGCCCGACATCGACGCCATTCAGCGGTTCATCCAGGTGGCGGGTTTGCAGATCGGGATGGCGCGTGAGGAAGGCTTCGCCGGTATCGCCGCAGGCATCGCCGGGGCTGGCCAGGACGGCGCGGCGCTCGCCACGATCATGAGCCTGGACGGCGATTTTGAGATCCAGCAGGAACTCCGGCGCGCCCTGGAGAAGGTGGGTTTGGACAATCTGCTCGACGATTGAGCCGAGCTTCACTCGACCTATAGGAATTTTCATTGTGGAATATTCATTGGCAACAGTAAGCCAAAAAACGAGAACAAAAAATTACTACAAGTAGTACAGACGCATCGGGCAAGTGCTTCGTGTTGCGTGAATTTTTCTGGTGAGTACGATGATGCGATTTGCTCAGCACAACGACCGAGCAGATCACGGAACCTTCTACAACACACACGACGCAGACAAACACTTCCGCGTCACACACACCAACACGGCTCCGGAGCCCCTCACACACATTCGCCCCTTCACACCACCGACCGAGATCGCCTTCCCCCCTCTGGGGACAAGGAAGGCACTCGTATCGCAGAGAGGGTGGTGTGCAGCGCGTGTCCTCGCGCTCGTTCCTCCCGGCCAATCATTGCTTCTTGCACAATTCTGGGTATAGGCACGTGATCGCGCCGCACTGTGCACCCCTCTCTCTGCTCCGTATGTCGCCCGTTGGTTTCGAGCGTGATTCCGACGGGCGCACCCTTCACTCCCCAGTGTTCCCCTTCCGCCCTGCGCGGTTGCGGCGAACCGGTCCGGGGACCTCGTAGAGGCGACGAGGAGAAACAAGACGCCGTATCGTGGCAGTAGATTCGGGACCCCCCCCACCCTCTTCCTCTTCTCCGTGGCGCCGCGTGCTTCGTGCGTGCGGATCGTCGCTCCGAGGAAGAACACAAACACAAAAGGCCAGCCATACTGGTCTTTTTTGTTATGCGGGGATTACCGCAGCGGCGTCAGTACCGCCCCCTTGTAGTAGTAGCTCAGGATCTCCTCCGCAGATTTTCCTTCTTTGGCTTGGGCCAGGGCTCCGCAGCCACTCATCCCCACGCCGTGCCCGCGCCGCGTCATGCCGGTGCACCAGGGGTCAGGCTTGCTCTGGAAGACTTCGGCATGCGGATAGGTGTTCCACCCGGCTTCCGAGGGCGAGAGCGTGCGGCCGTCGCTCACCGAGAAGTACGGCGTCTTCAGGATGTCGCCGTCTTTGGTGAGCACGAGCAGGTGGGTGGAGTCGACGGCGCGCACCCATGCCTCGTTGCGCCCCTCGAAGCCCGCGCCGCCGTAGGCCTGGAACACGCGGGGGTCGTCGGAGCCGTCATAGGGCTTGCCCGGGAATTTGCGGTGTGCCGGATCGGCATAGAACGCGGCGTAGGTCCGTGCGGCGATGGCGAACGCACGCTGCTTCTCAAGCGGCTCGCTGTCGGGCTCTTCGCTGAGCCCGCGCAGATACTGCTCCATGGGCAGCTCATTGATGAAGACCATGGCGCCGTCGATCACCTGGCACTCGATGATGCCGCGGAAGCGGTTCAGGTCCTTCTGCCACGAGCCGATCGTGATGATGCCGTCTTCCTTGGTGGCGTGTGCGTCGAAGCGCAGCGTGCCGCGCGCGAGCTCCTTGCCTTGCTGGCGGGCCACGCAGAAGTTGCCGACCTGCTGCAGCTCCACGCCTCCCTGGCGCACGGCTGCGCCGTTGACGGTGGTGCCCGTGGGCACGTCGAGCGTGGCCGTGGGGCTGCTGTAGCTCAGAAGAATGCGGATGGACGGACCGTCAGCGGCTTTGGGCATGCGCGATGCGGGAGCGCTGCGGCCGACGCTGCGTACGGAACTCGATGAAGACGACGACGGGGGCCGCAGCGGACGCTGGCGTGGATCGCTCGTCGCCGACGCGCTCGCTCGGAGGGCCCGGCCTTGCACGTCGATCACGTACGTCACGGCGTCGAATTGCAGCGTGTAGCGGCCGGGGCGCTCGGGGAGCTGGAGCTTGAGGCGCAGCTGCACGGCGTTGCGCGAGGAAACGGGGTTGGGGAGCTTGAGGAAGCGCAGCACCGGAACGAATGCGCCGTCATCCTCCTGCCACAGGCGGATACCCTCGTCGGACCGCTCAACGCGCGCCACTTGCTCGCCCGCGCGGTGAGCTTTGCCCCCGGCCTGGTAGCGCAGGCTGATGAGGACTTGGGCGTTGGGGCGGCCGCTGATGGTGGAATCGCCGCCCATGGCCGCAACACCCTCGCTCTCGGGCGCGACCGACGCGAAGGATCGCGCCTTGGCCGTACGCGACGACGCGCGCTGCTTCGTCTTGGAGTTGAACGCTTTCGGCAGGCTCGGGAAGGCGATGCGCGCAGTGAGATTGTTGGTGCGCACGTTGCGCCGCACTTGGTCGAGCGTTTCGCGCAGGTAGTAACCGGGGCAGGTGGTGGAGACGAGGTTGCCGTGCCCAACGATGGGCGTGAGCATTTTTCCGTGGAAGAGAACCGGGTTTTGCAGGTCGATAGCGTAGGTCGCCGCGAGATCATGAAGCAGCCATTGCAAAGCGGCCATCTGGGATTGGGAGGGTTGTTCGAGCTCAAAATTGCCGAGCAGCGCCACGCCCATAGAACCAACGTTGTTGCAGTAGGCATGGCCGCCCACGACGCCCGGTCCGCCCGCTCGGCCCTCGTAGATCTGACCGTCGTTATCGATGAGGTAGTGGTAGCCCACGTCGCCCCAGCCGCGGTTGTTGGCATGGTAGGCGTACAGCGCGCGGATGCGCTCCACGCCCGAGCGCGCGTCGCCTGCGACGGTGATGGCCGTGTGGTGCACGGCGATGATGCGCACCTGCTTGGAATACTGCTGCGCCCAGCGCAACGTCTTGCCGTCGGGAGTCTCCCGGACGGTTTTGGCGACGCGGAATTCCTCGGGGTAATCGCGCTGCATCTGGAGGCAATCGGTGACGCGCGCCGCCGGCTGGTCGCCTACGGTGTTCACTTCGCGCGATTCGGTCACCTGGGTATCGGGGTCGATGGCATCGGAGCGCGTGGGTTCGGGCCCGCGAACCAGATAGCTCTCGTCGGCGCCCCATTCGTTGCGCGTCAGAATGCGCGGGCGCTGCATGGGCGTGCGCGCGGCGACCGTATACGCGGCGGGTTCCTGGGAAACGCGGATGGGGTGGGGCTCTAAGCGCTCGGAGGACCGAAGCTCGATGACGTGCGCCGCAGCGGGGAAGAGCACCAGGTTGGATTCGGTGAGCAGGGGGTCGAATTCTGTTTCCACAGCAAGCTCCTCCCAGGGCGACCAGCGGTCGCCGATCCACGCGCGCACCGCCGCACCGCGGAGGTCTTGGGGCATGGCGAAGCTGACGGCGTCGACGCCATCAGCAAACGAGAAGGTCACACCCGTCGGCGTGCGCTGTTCACCGTCGGCCGTGGGTACGGTCGGCGCGTGCTGCGCGGGCAACAGCGCAATGATGACGGCCGCTGTGAGGGCGGCAAGCGGAATCGACAGGGAAAGCAGTGTGGCGCGTCGCACGGGTGCATCATACACGCGCTCAGCCACGCACGTTTGCAGAGGTGAAGAGTTCTTCATACCGGTCGACCATCGCGTCGAGCGCAAAGAGCCGCTTCGCCGTTTGCAGGCCTGCCTGCCCCAAGGTGCTGCGGCGCTCTTCGTTGAAGAGCTTTTGGATGGCTTCCGTCAGGGCTCCGGAGTCGCCCGCCGGCACAATCAGCGCATCGACGCCGTCGTGTACATAGTCGCTGATGCCGCAGGCGTCGGTGACGATGACCGGCGTTGCGACAAGCATGGCTTCGGCCGCCACCATGCCGAAGGGATCATGCTGGCGCGACGGCAGTACCAGTAGATCAATGCGGCGCTGAAAATCGCCGATGGAGGGAACGCTTTCCCAGATGTCGATGCGGTCCGCCGCACCGCTGCGGACGACCGCCTGTTCGACGGCGTTGCGGTCGCGACCCGCGCCGACGATCGTCAGCATGGCCTCCGGCAGCATGCCGACGGCGTCGATGAGCACGTCGACGCCCTTGTCGTGCGTGAGGCGGGCGATGCAGCCGATGCGCAGACGGCCGTCGGTTTGCCAGGATGTTCGCGGCGTTCCAATGCGGGTCGTGTCGATGCCGTCGGGGATGGCAACGAGGCGATCCTTCGGCCAGCCCATGCCTCGGTACAGGGCTGCGCTAAACTCCGAGACGGCCACCGTGGTCGCGCATGTCGCAGCGCGCCGCAGCGCGGGCAGCCAGGGGTTGAGCGAGAGCCATCGCCCCACGCGGTCATGCTCGATCCACAGGACGCGCGCGCCGTCCGCCGCCGCGCGCGCCGTGAGCAACAGCTTCTCAGTGAGCGAGAGCATGCAGACGGCGTCGGGCTTGAGCGTGGCGCAGGCATCGACCAGCGCGCGCCGCATGGCGCCTCTGCGCCATGCGAATGTGAGCGCAAGCGTCGCGCTCACCGGCGGCGGCCCGATGTCGAGCGCATGCGTCTCGAAGCCGCGCTTGCCCGCTTCTTCGAGCAGCACCGGGCAGCTGCCGAGGAACGCCACGTCGTGCCCGCGGGCGCGCAGGCCTTCCATGAGGCTCAACGTTTGCACCTCGGCTCCGCCGTGGGCGCTTTCGAGCGGAAAACGGGTGAAGAGGATGCGCATGGCTCAGTGGCTGTCGATGGCCTGTAGCATCAGGTCGAAGGCATCGCTCACCGAATGGTGGCGGGAATCGATCAGGTAATCGAACACGTCCGCCACACGCTCGTCGGTGTCGTCGCCGTCCACAGGGCCCAAATGGAACGCCAGAAAATCGGGCTCCAGCTCCTCGCGCAGCGTGTCGATGATGTCGGTGCCGATGGGATGGCTTAAGACCACGCGGTGGCCTTGCGCCGTCATTTCTTGCGCGCAGTGGCAGGCCACGCGGATGAAGAGCGGGTCCTCGTCGGCGTCCTCCACGGGCAGCTTCTGCATCTGCATGAGCTTGTGCACGCGTTCGAGCGGCAAGTGTTTCCAGGGCTTCTCATGACGTGCAAAGCGCTCCGCAAGGAGCTTGCGCGCCATATCCGATGCGCCGCACAGGAGGATGATCATGGCCGTAGACTACCGCGGCCGCCCCGCAAAAGGCAGGGGGAAGCTCAGCCGATGCGTTCCTGGCCGCCCATGTACGGACGCAGCGCTGTGGGGATCGTCACCGAGCCGTCGGCGTTCTGGTGGTTTTCCAGGATGGCGATGAGCGTACGGCCGATGGCGAACGCCGTGGCATCGTTCATGTGGACCAACTTCTTGGCGCCGTCGGCGGTCTTGTATGTGGTGCCGAGGCGGCGCGCTTGATAGTCCGTCATGTAGTCGCTGGTGTGTGTCTCGCGGTAGGTGTTCTGCGAGGGGATCCAGCACTCGATGTCGATGCCGTTGGCATTGGGTTTGCCGATGTCGAACGTGCACTTCTGCAGGACGCGGTACGGCACATGCAGTTGTTGGAGGAGATATTCCTGCAATGCGACGATGAATTCCTGCTCCTGCTCGCCCGTTTCGGCCGTGGTGAACGACTCCATCTCAAGCTTGTCGAACTGGTGCACGCGCAGAATGCCCTGCATGTCCTTGCCATAGGTGCCCGCCTCGCGGCGGAACGCCGTGGAGTAGCCGATGAAGCGGATCGGCAGGTCCTTTTCGTCCAGCGTCTTCTCCATGTAGTACGGCCCGAGTGTGTGCTCGGCCGAGCCGACGAGCACCTGGCCGTCCTCGGGAAGCAGGTAGCGCTGGTCTTCGGGCTGGAGCCGATCCATGCGGTCCATCACGTCGCGGCGCATGATCACCGGCGGCAGGATGGGAACGAAGGGCTTCGTCGAGACCTTGAGGCAGTTCACCTTCGCGACATCGCCCAAGATTTTCTCGCAGCCGAGGACGTAGAACGTCAGTTGGATCAATGCCATCTGCAGGCGTACGGCGTCTCCTTTGAGGTAGCCGAAGCGGCTGCCGCTCACGATCGCCGCTTGCTCGGTATCGATGATGTCGAGCGCCTTGCCCAGCGCCATGTGGTCCTTCACCGGGAAGTCGAACACTCGCGGTTCGCCCACGATGCGGATGACTTCATTCTCCTCTTCGCTGTGCCCTACGGGGACGCACGGCAGCGGCACGTTGGGGACGCGCAGCAGCAGCGCCGTACGCTCTTCTTCCACAATCGTCAGGCGGGCCTCCTGCTGCTTCAGATCCGTCGACAGCGTCTTCATTGCCGCGAGCAGCGCCGTCTTCTCCTCACCCTTCATGGTGGGGATCTTTTTGCTCGCGTCGTTCTGCTGTCGCCGCATGTCTTCCACCGCGGTGAGCAGTGCGCGTCGTTCATCGTCCAGGCGGATGAGCGCGTCGATGTCGACGTCGATGCGTTTGTCGCTCGCCGCTTGCTTGTAGACGTCGGGCCGCTGGCGGAGATCGTGAAGATCAATCATGGTGCGGTAGTGGGGAGACCTCGGCGTAGCTTGCGAGGAGCGGAGCCGGGTCGATCATGTGCGGGAAGTGTAGCGCGTCGGGCTACTCCTCACGAGTCGTCCCGCGCACAATGCGCCGGTACAGCTCATGGAGCGCTTCAACGTGTTCCTCAAGGTAGGCCATGGCCGCCGTCACCCCCTCTTTGCGCTCGACATTGTCGCTGATGTTGCAGATCGAACGGAAGCCGCGGTTGGTCAAAATCGCCGCCGCGCCCCGGCGATACGGCAGGCCCAACGCCGCGAGCCTCTGCCACGCCTGCTCTTCGTCGAACGACACGACGTTGTGGGTTTCGAGGTCGATGTCGTCGAACGTCGTGAGTTTCGCGGGTAGGCTCACGCCAAATTGCACTGCGTACCACAGCGGATGTTCGTCGTCTTCCACCGCATCGATCTCCAGGTACGTGTGCCGCAGCCGCGCCTTTTTGACGCGCGCAACGATCGCCGGGTCGAGCCCCGTCAGGGGGTGTTCCTGGAGCTGGCGCAGGAGAATCCCCCGCGCGTCGTCGAAACGGTCCATGGAGTCACGCCGCCGGTACTCGCGGAACGGGTTGGAAGAGCTGTCGAGCATGCAAAGGGGTGGGCGTGGTAAGGATTAGTCGGTCGCCTCCGCGAGGATAGCCAGCACGACGTTGCGGTAGTGCTCATCGATGCCGTCGAGCCGCCGCTGGCATTCGATGAGGCTGAGCGGCGAGCGCCCAGCAATGCACACGGTGAATTCGCGTTCGAGCATGTCCTTGCGGTGGGCGAACGCGAGGCGCAGGAGCGCCGCCCGCGAACGGGTCGAGATCCGCCCCAGCACATGCTTCGAGACTTCCGGGCCGAAGAGCACCGTCCAGTGTTCCACCGGGAAGGTGGGGCTGCGCAGGTAGGCATTGAGCGCGATGCGCATCTTGCCCGCGGCTTCCTTGCGCTCCCGCAAATGCAGGACGGGCAGCACGCAGGAAGGCGATGCCCCGCGCACGATGACGCCAAGCCGCGACGGCCCCTCCGCTTCGATGTCTCTGGCGAAATCCCAGTGCAGCGTGCCGAGCACGTCCTCCTGCGCGTCGCGCACGTCGGGCTCTTCGAGACAATCGCGCCAGTCATCGGGCAGAGGATGCAGCATGGGGTGATGCGTTTTTACAGGGCTCAGGAACGCCAGGTCGTGCCTGCGAGGACATGCTCGTAGAGCTCGGCCAAGAGCTCGGCTTGCCGCTCGACGGTCTCTCGCACGTCGTCGGGCAGGGCCATGTCTCCCTCGCTCGCCAGCGCGATCCGGCAGTGCAGATGTTCGCGCCCCACGAGTTTGTTGCCGATGGCGCGCCGATCGAGGGAGTCCATCGTCAGGAGTTCGTTTGTCACGATGGTAGCCGGCACTTCAACGGCGATGATCTGTGTGTCGTCCGGGCCGATGTAGGCGTTGCCTTTGAAATCGAGATGAAAAACGGCAGGCTCTTCGTCGAGCACGAGTTCGGTTGCCAAAAAGAGTTTCGCAAAGCGGCGCTTGAGCTGACGATAGGCGCCAAGCAGACGCGGGTCATTGGCGATTGATGTCGGCGTGTAGACGGCGCGAACGCGCTCAATGAGCTGTTCTTTCGCTGCGGTATACGATTGCTCTGCGACGGGCCCATAGAGTGTGTGGTCCGGAGGGACGGGCATGATGCTAGAGGTCGTCGGAGGCGCGCCGGGCCCTAGCGCTTTCGAGCATTTCGCCTCGCGATATTTCCAAAAGCAGTTCGTGGAGATTGGCCTCGGCCATATCGACGAAATCCTGCAGCGCGTCGTCGTCTTCTTCGTCGCGCAGATGATCTTGTAACATCCTCCAATGACCCACGATGAGGCGGCGCGCGATGGCTTGGCGATGCTCCTCGGCCAGGGTGTCGATCGTGCGGAACACGACGCTCTTGGGAGCGTGGATCGTCACGGCGTCTCCGGGGATGACGCGCGCTTGTTCATGCTCCACCACCACGCGCGGTTCGCGCGTGACGATCTCCAGATACATGCTGAGTCCGAAGAGCCGGTGAAAATGTGCCATGGTCCGCGGGCGCTCAAGCGTCACCACTTCGAGCATCAAGTCGTCCACATCCGCGACATCGACCCACTGCCTGCTGCCGTTGAGCTTCTTGCTTTGCTGCAGATTGCGTTGTGCCACAGGAAAGAGCGCAGCCATGGCTTCATCGACGGCCTGATCATCGGGCAGCGGTTGTTCGTGAACCCAATCTGGTGTGAGGATTTCTGGCATTGCGCGTATTTCACTCATTTTTCGCGCGGAGTCAAGAATATCGCCGATCTTCAGGCACGGCGGGTTCCCCCACCCCGCGCTTGGCGCGGGGTGGGGGGTCTAGGCAGGGGGGTTACTCGTCGCTGCGCGTCTTGCAGGCACAGTTCTCGTCGGGGCCGTAGCTCTCGCCGCACACGCCGCAGTGGTACTTGCCGTCGGGCAGCCCGGCCGCGGGCGGCTTGGGCTTCGGCTTGGCCGCTTCGATCTGCTCCTGCTGGTCCAACTGCCTCTGGCGGTTCTGGCAATCCCCACAGGGGTCGCCGGCCATGACGCAGTAGTGGCAGCGGACCTTCTTGTTCGCCATCGGACACGATCTCGTGAGTCTTACGGACTGCTTGGTCCCGAGAAGGACCTCAAAGCTTTCCGCACCCTATGCTCCACTGCGGAAGTGCAGGGTGCGGAAAGCGTTGTGAGTAACCCGTTGCTGCGAAGAATCATGCAGTCAAAACTGCGTTCGAAATATATCTTTTAAGAACAATTATGTCAATGTGTCAATAATAAGCAACAGGAGCAATTCTCCTCTTGGGTGAATAGTGCGTGAGCCACCGGCAGCTTCCGCTTTGCGCTTGTTGCGCTATACTCCCTTGCTCATGAAGAAGCGCGTCACAGAGCAGCGGCCGTTTCGCCTCGTGTCGGACTTCGCCCCCATGGGCGACCAGCCCGCGGCGATCGAGAAGCTCGTGAAAGGCCTAAAGGCTAAGGAGAAGCACCAGACGCTGCTGGGCGCCACGGGCACCGGCAAGACGTTCACGATGGCTAACATCATCCAGCAGGTGCAGCGCCCCACGCTCGTTCTCGCGCACAATAAGACGCTCGCCGCGCAACTCTGCAGCGAGTTCCAATCGTTCTTCCCTGACAACGCGGTCAGCTACTTCGTGTCGTACTACGACTACTACCAGCCGGAGGCGTACATGCCCACGACCGATACCTACATCGAGAAAGACGCGTCGATCAACGAGGAGATCGAGAAATTCCGCCACGCCGCCACCATGAACCTGCTCACGCGCCGCGACGTGCTCATCGTTGCGTCGGTCAGCTGCATCTACGGCCTCGGTAACGTGGAAGACTATGAGGCGCTCGCCATCACGCTCAAGCGCGGTGAACCCTGGAAGCGCGACGCGTTGCTGCGCCGCCTCACCGATATCCAGTACCGCCGCAGCCACCTCGAATTCAAGCAGGGCATGGTGCACGTCCTCGGCGACACGATCGAGGTTTTCCCGCCGAGCGCCGACACGGTGATCCGCATCGAAATGCCGTTCGATGAGATCGAGGTCATCCAGGAGGTCGACAGCTTCACCGGCGAGATCATCCAAGAGCTCAACGAAACCACGATCTTCCCGGCGACGCACAACGTCACGAGCAAGGAGAAGATCGAGAAGGCGTGTGAGGGCATCCTCGCGGAGCTGAAGGTGCGCGAGGCGCAGCTGCTCAAAGCAGGTGAGCTGGCCAAGGCGGAGCGCATCCGCCAGCGCACCGAATACGACGTGGAGATGCTCAAAGAAACCGGCTACTGCACGGGCATCGAGAACTACGTCCGCTACCTCAATAACAACAACGAGCCGGGGCGCCCGCCGTCGACGCTGATCGATTACTTCCCCGATGACTTTCTCCTCATCGTCGACGAGTCCCACATCTCCATCCCGCAGATCGGCGGCATGTACGAGGGCAACCGCAGCCGCAAGCAGACGCTCTTCGAGTTCGGGTTCCGCATGGAGTCGTCGTTCGACAACCGGCCGCTGCGCTTCGCGGAGTTCGAGGAACGGTGCCCGCAGCGCGTGTACGTTTCGGCAACGCCCGGCAAGTACGAGTACGCCAACACACCCAAGGATAGCCTCGTGGAGCAGATCATCCGCCCCACGGGCCTGCTCGACCCGGTCGTCACGGTGAAGCCCACCAAGGGGCAAATGGATGACTTGTTTGCGGAAGTGCAGGCCACGGTGGCCCGCGGCGAACGCGCGCTCATCACCACACTCACCAAGCGCATGGCGGAGGACCTCACGAAGTTCCTCACCGAACACGGCCAGAAGGTGCAGTACCTGCACAGCGACGTCGAAACCCTCGACCGCATCGAGATTCTGCGCAAGTTGCGTGCAGGCGACATCGACATGATCGTGGGCATCAACCTGCTGCGCGAGGGGTTGGATCTTCCGGAGGTGAGCTACATCGCCATTCTCGACGCCGACAAGCAGGGTTTCCTGCGCTCGCGCGACGCGCTCATCCAGACCATCGGCCGCGCTGCGCGCAACATCAACGGCCACGTCACGCTCTACGCCGACCGCATGACCGACGCCATGACCGCCGCAATCGCCGAGACGAACCGCCGCCGCGCCGTGCAGGAGGCGCATAACGTGAAGCACGGCATTACGCCGAAAACCATCATCAAGGCCGTGCGCGACATCGCCGAGGACCACCGCAAGCTGGAGCTCAGGCGCCCCAAGCGCGACCACACGAAGATCCCCAAGGACGAGCAGAAGCGCCTGCTCGAAGAGCTGGAAAACCAAATGGCCGTCGCCGCCGAGAATTTGCAATTCGAATTGGCTGCGGACTTGCGCGATGAGTTGGAGTTGCTCAAGCGGGAGATGATGAAGTGAGAGAGGTGGCTCTTTAGCCAATCACGCGAATATTCCACCCTTGTCCAAGCGATGAAGCGTGCCGGTTTCTTTGTCAGCCACACAAAGAAACCGGCGAAAGAAAAGTCTCCGCCGCCAAGTGCACACTCCGCACCGCCCCGGGCCTCGTCGTCGGACGGTCCAGGGTTTCCCGTCCGACTCCTCGTCTCGTTGGCGCAGCTCGACTCGCTGCGCCACGCCACGGCGGGGCTCCCCCTACACCCCCCGTGGCGGCGGGGCCGCGCCACGGTGCTCTGAGGAACCAGGCCGTGTTGCAGCAATGCGTTCTACCACTTCGGATGTTCGAGAGCGCGATGAAGAGTGTCTCTGGCTTGCACCCGTTCGTTTACAGGTGGGAAGAGGGTTGCACACGGATTGTTCTCCGGGGAAGCATGCTGCCGCGAGAGGGTGACGGGGGTCTCGGGGGGCTGAGGGAGACGTGCCAAGTCTCCCAAGCCCCCTGACGAATCATGAAGCGAGACACGAGTGGTCAGAGAGCTTTGGCACGACGATCAATGTTTCCTCTCATCAAACACCCGCAGCAATGCTGCTACTTCACGCCTCGCACCACCACGGGGCGCCCCTCCAGCATTGTCGGTGAAACGGCGATATCGTCGCCGCTTTGCAGATCCTGCACCCACGGCTGGAATTGCGATCCGCCGTCGGCGCTCACACACGGGGCGGTCCCTTCGGCCATGCTCCCGCAGATTGTCGCGCGCAGCCAATCGATGCGTTTGCTGCCCTTGAGGCGCAGCCGCAGCTGCCACTGCTGATTGTCTTCCATGATCACGTCGTCGAAGCGCAGGGCAACGAAGCGCGAGGCGTCGCGCACGCGCTCATCGGCGATGATGGCCTGCACCTTGCGGCCTGTTGACGCTTGATACAGCTCGGCCTGATCGAGCACGGAGGTGAATGCCCCTTCGAGAGCCTTTCCTCTGCGGCTCCTGCCTTCGACCGCGAAGAACAGCGAACGCACATCGGCGGGCTTGCGCGTGGAAACGTCGAACTGCAGCACGGGGATGCGCCAAGATGTTGCGCTGGCGCTGCGCTGCTGATGAGCCGAGAGCGACAAGCGCAATTGCGGCACGGCAGCGGCGCCGACCGAGAGAGGCGACAGGAAGAGCGCTGCGATGAGGGAAGCCGTGACGGCGCGTCGCATGCGTCAGAGTTGGGAGCAGAGTTGCCCCAGGCGGCTGCGCAGTGAAGCGGCGATGTCCGCAGGGAGCGGCGCCGTGCCGTCGAGGCCTGTTTGCTCGGCGACGTTGTAGAGCGCATCGAGGAATTGCTGCGCGTCGGGCTCGGTGATGCCGCCGCTCAAGAGCTGCGCGTCCAGCTCTTCGGCGAGCGATTCCAGTGTGGGGGCGTGAGCGGTTTCCATGCGCAGAACGTACTGCTATTCGCCCGGCGTGTCCATTGCCGCCTGTGCGAGCACGAAGGACGGATCTAGGGCCAATGATGCCGCAAAGGCATCTTTGGCTTCGGTTTCCCGGCGTTGTACGGCGAAGAGATTGCCCAACCGGAACCACGCTTCGGCGCGGTCTGTCGGGGCATGCTCGATCACGGCGCGGAGCAGCGTCTCGGCCTCGTCGTAGCGACCCTGTCGTTCCAGCGCCGTCGCAAGATTCATCTGCAGCGTTGCATGCGCCGGTTGCAACGCGAGTCCCCGGCGGTAGGCCGCTTCCGCCTCGGCGAAGCGCGCCTCGGCGAGATCGGCATTGCCGAGATTGTTGTGGGCCAGCGCGATGCCGGGGTCCAGCCGCAGCACGTAGTTATAGAGCGTCCGCGTGTCCTTCCAGAGGGCCGCCTGGCCCTGTGCCAGGCCGCCGAGGAACGTCAGGAGGATCAGCCCCGCGGTGCGCACGGCGCCGCGGAACGGCTTCAGGACGTCGCCCAGGCGCACCACGGCGAAGGCGAAAACGATGAGCGGCGCGATGCACGCGAGGTACGCGTAGCGGTCCGACGTGATGAAGATTTCCCCCGCTTTTGCGGCGTTGAGCGTGCCGGGGACAACGCCGACGATAAACCAGACAATCGCGAACGGCACCACCGGCAGGCGTTTGCGCAGCAGCACCGCGATGAGTAGGAGTGCAGCAACGACGCCGAGCGACGGCAGTGCCTCCGCGAGCGTGACGGGTGAGATGTGCCTGTAGAAGGGCGAGAGCGCGAACGGCACGAGCACATGCCGCAACGTCAGCGCGATGTTCTCACTCGCCAAGAGAAGCAGCTGCACGGGGTTGAGCAACCCGACTTGGTGCGATTTTCCACCGAGGGCGATTACCGCAAAGAGTCCCGCAAGAGCGATCGCCGGAGCGAGGATGCGCAGCAGCGCGGCGTTGAGCGGCCGACGCTCGCACCATTCAATGAGCACCACGTACGGCAGCGCGACGACGGCGCTGATTTTGCTGAGCAGCCCCAAGCCGAAGAGCTCAATACCGATGCGTCTGCCGGGTTGCCATCCGCGCCGCCACCGCAACCATGCGACGATCGTACCGAGCGCGAAGCACGCCGACAGGAGGTCTTTGCGCGCGCTCACCCAGGCCACTGCTTCGGTGTTGATGGGGTGCACGAGGAAGAGCACCGCCGCGAACAAGCCCACTGCACGGCGCTGCGTCAGGAGCCACCCGAGCCACGCCACGAGCAGCGCGTTGCAGAGGTGCAGCAGGACGTTGGTGCCGTGGAAGATCCACGGCGCGCCGCCTCCGACAAGCCAGTCGATCTGGAAGCTGACGAACGTGAGCGGGATGTAGAGCTCGGGATCGTAGCGCGTGAAGGCAGCGCGCAGTGTCGACGCCGAGAGCGTGTGCACGACGGGGTTTGCGAACACGAGCAGATCGTCGTCCAGCGCGACGAAGTCGTGCCGCAGCGTCGTTCCATAGACCGCTCCGGCGATCATGGCGAGAAGCGCGAAGGTCGCGAGTGCATGCAGCCGCCCGATGGGTCGCTGTTCCATACGCCAGATCCTACTACAACAACCCCTGTTCGACCTCCCGCTCTCCTCGCAGTAGTTTCGCATCGTCTTCTGCCACGGCGAACAGGCGGTCGCTGACGGCCGTCGTGAGTTGGTTGCTGAGCAGCTCGGCGGGGTCCTGCCCCAACTCTTCTTCGATCTCGCGCGTGAGCAGCTGCAGCAGCAGGTTGCGGTGCACCGCTGTGGAAAGCGCGTCATCCACATAGGGCTTCACCACGCCTTCATGGATGATCCATCGCGCGTCTTCCCACGCCTTGTCCGCCGCCGCGTCGCCGTCTGCGCGTTCGATGGCCTCAGGAAGCTTCAGCATGCGCAATGTGAGCATGGGTCCGTGGCGTTTGGCGAAGACCCGCGCAAGGCGCTTGCGCGACGCGAACATGTCTTCGTAGAAGTGCAATTCGTCGGCCTCGGTCCTGGCGTCGAGGCGCTTGAGTTGTCGCAGATGCGGCTGCGAAAGCATGGGGAGCACGTCGCGCGTTTCCACCAACGAAAGCCGGCCGATGCGCTCGCGGATCATCTCCAGCATGCCGTCGGCCGCGGTGCGCAGCCGCTCCACAGGGAAACGCTTTTCCAACAGCGTCGCGGCCAACAGGTCAACGGGTTCGCGATGCATGAGGCATCATCCTGCCCCTCGCGAGGCCCCCCGGCAACTGCCCTATCCCAATTCCCGCACGGCGTGTTTATAGCCCTCGGGTGTGCCGGTGTCGTACCGCGTGCCCACAAGCTCGTAGCCGTAGATGGGGGCGTCTTCCAGGTGCTTGATCAGCGCGTCTACCAGGCGGATTTCGCCGCCGTGGGAACCCTCCACCTGCGGCAGCAAATCAAACACGCGCCGCGGCACGATGTACTTGCCCACGACGCCCAGGGTCGACGGCGCTTTGTCCGGAGTCGGTTTTTCCACGAGGCCCCGCACGGGCGTCAGCCGCCCGTCGCCGACCGCCGCTGCCACATCGGCGATGCCGTAGTGATGGACGCGCTCGCGCGGCACGTTTTCGAGCAGGAGCATCGCGGCGTTCTTCTTTTCCGCGGCGGAGAGCATCGCACCCGCATCCAGCAACTGGCGCAGGCCGTTGCGTTCGCCGATCACGAGGTCGTCGCCGAAGAGCACGGCAATGGAGTCGCTCTGCACCCACGGCGCCGCCTGCAGGATGGCGTGGCCGTCGCCGTGCTGCTCGTCTTGGTACACGACGTGCAGGCGCACGGTTTCATAGCGCCGGAGCTCCTCGAGCGCCGTATGTTTGCCGCGGCGTTTGAGCTCGTGTTCCAGCGCGGGGTCGGCATAGAAATACTGTGGGATCATTTCCTTGCCCTTGCTGATGACGAAGCAGATGTCTTCGATGCCCACGCTCAAACATTCGTCCACGAGGTGGGCGATGATCGGCTGGTTGCCGATGGGCAAGAGTTCCTTCGGGACGACTTTCGTCCACGGAAGGAAGCGGGTGCCGAGACCGGCCACGGGCAGAATGGCCTGCGTGATGCGCATGCCCGGGAGTGTACGACAAGGCGCCGCCGTCGAGAACAGCAGTCTTAGACTTCGTTGATCCGCACGATTTTTACCTTCTCTTCCTTCGGGATGATCACCTTCAGGACGGATTCCTTGTTGAACGTCGCACGAACGCGTTTGGGGTCCACCGCGCACGGCAACGTCACCGAGCGGCTGAACTCGCCCCAGTAACACTCCTGCACGAAGTACCCGTCGGCCGGCACATCGTCGCCTGCCTGGCGGGTGCCGCGAATTGTCACGACGTTGTCGGCAACTTCGATATCGAGGTCGCTCAGGCGCACGCCCGCGATGGGGGCCTTGATGATGTAGTAGTTGTCCTGCTCGTAGACGTCGACGGCCACCTGCCCCTTCGCCCGCCCCGTCTTGCCTGTCGCGGCGCGCTGCGACGTTTGCGGCATGTCGTCACGCACCACTGCCGCATCGGGCGTGTCGTCGTTCTGCCCGAGTGATGAGAAGATCCCGTGGAACGGGAACGCTGGACGCGTCATCGGTTTCTATCCTATCGTTTATGGCTCCGCTATCGCAAAAAGGAGTTGTGGCGCGAAGAGCCAACTTGTGAGCTACTCGTGTTTGCCATTGCGCGCGCTGACGTGCCTCCACCAGAGGAAGCCCGCGACCATGGCGATGCCGACCACCACCAGCACGGCGTCCTCGGCCGTCTTGATCTTTTCGGCGTAGGTGACGTACGCCGCGCGTACGGACCAGCCGAGCAAGCCCAGGAGGAACGTGCGGATGAGCGTGCCCAGGAACGTGAAGATCACGAAGCGCGACACGGGCATGTGCACGAGCCCGCAGAACACGCCGATGATGACCGACGGAATGATGGGGATGCAGCGCACAACGAAGAGCAACACTTCGGGCGAATGATGCTTCTGGAAATACTGCTCCGCTTTTTTCACCAGCGACCAGTCGACGCCCAGCAGCTTGCCGCACTTGTTCACCGCCACTTCTTCGCCGATGCGCGCGACGTAATACGGAAAGAGCGAGCCGATCGTGATGCCCACCGAAGCCGGCAGCATCACCGCCACCACCACGTGGCGCATCGCCTCCAGCAGCGGGATATCCGCGGGCACGAGCAGGACGCCCGCGAGCAGCACGACGCCCGCCGACGGGATCGGCGCGATGACTTCTTCGATGATGCTGGCGAGGAACACCCCGGCGATGCCATAGGCGCTCAATAGATGTGTGACGGACTGCGTCAGGTGATCAAGCATGCCGCGAGTGTACGCAAGGAGCACCCCGTGCGACAGACCGCGATGACGCGGCCGCGATCCGCCTGTACCGTAGCGCGGTATGACGATCGCCGATGGCGCCCTTCTCGGGCTCGTTCAGGGCATCACCGAATTCCTGCCGATTTCCAGCGACGGTCATCTCGTGCTTCTCGATGTGTGGCTGGGCGTCACGCTTTCCCCGCGCGACGCTCTGGGGTTCGATTTGCTGCTCCATGGCGGCAGCCTGCTGGCGCTGCTCGTGTGCACGGGGAAACGGTGGTTCCGCATGCTGCTTGATGCGGCGCGCGGCGACGTGCGCACGCGCAAAATTCTCCTCTGGATCGTGCTCGCGACAATCCCCGGCGGCATCGCCGGGCTTTTGCTGGAAGACGTCGTCACCACGCAGCGCACCGTACCCGCGGCAGCCGGCGGGTTTGTGGTCACCGCGTTGGCGCTGGTGATCGGGGACCTGCTGGGGCGGCAGAGTAGCCGTGCCGGGCTCGACGTGTCGCATGTCGGCTGGTGGCGGGCCCTCCTCGTCGGCTGCGCCCAGGCCTTCGCGATTCTGCCGGGCGTCTCGCGTTCGGGGCTGACGATTTCAACGGGTATCGGCAGCGGCCTTTCGCGTCAGCAGGCTTTTGAATTCTCGTTTCTGATGGCCGTGCCGATCATCGGCGCCGCCGTGGCGAAGGGTGCGCTCGATCTGGCGCTCGGCGCGGTGCAGCTGCCGCTGGGTCCGGTCGCCGCCGCGGGGTTCCTCACGTCGTTTGTCGTCAGCATCGCCGCGTACTTGGCGCTGCGCGCGATCGTGGCGCGCATCAGCCTGGCGTGGTTCGCGCTGTACCTCCTACCCGTTGCGTGCGCGCTGCTCTACACCAGTATGGGCGGGCCGCACATCTTCGAGCACGAGCATCTTCTGCTGCTGGTGCGCCGCTACGGAGCGATCGTCGTCTTCCTCTTTGCGCTCCTGGAATCCACGCCGCCGTTCAGTTTCTTCGCGCCGGGCATCGTAGTGCTGCTCATCGCCGGGTCGCTGGCTCCCACGCCCTTCATGTTGCTCATTTTCATGCTCGCAGCGGCCATCGGCGTATGGCTTCCTGGCACGGTCTTCTACCTCCTCGGCGTCGGGTACGGCAGGTCCATCGCCCATCGTTTCCATCTGCGCGAGAAACATCTCGACGCCGCCGACCGCTACTTCGCCAAATTCGGCGCGGCAAGCGTCATCGTGGGGCAGTTTGTCGGCATGGTGCGCCCCGCGATCGGCTTTGTCGCGGGCACCGCGCGTATGCGCCGCCGCCTGTATTTTCCATGCCTGTTCGTCAGCGGGCTCGTGTGGTCAGTGTTCTATCTGCTCGTGGGGTTCGTGCTCCAGGGGAGTGTGCGGTGGCTCGCCGCGGTCGTCAGCATCGGCGGTCTCCTGATCTCGATCATCATCGTCTGCGTCGCGGGTTTGGCGGGTGCGCGCGCCGTCGTTCGTCCTTCAAAATAAGAAAGGCAGCATCGTGCCTTGCGTTGGAAGGTGGCGTCAGTACAATGCGCGAACTATTGGTATGTATTTCTTTCTGTACAATCGTTTCTTATGTCATCAACCGTTCTCCTTCGCAACTCTATCCGCCGCCTGCGCTTTGAGCAGGGTATGACCCAGGAAGAGCTCGCACTGCGCACCGGCGTCAGCCGCCAGACCATCATGAGCATCGAGCGCGGCGAAACGAACCCGTCCGTGCTGCTCGCGCTGAAAATCGCCGCCGCCTTCGGCGTACCGGTGACGGATGTCTTCGTCATGGAAGGAAAGCTGGCTCCCGTCTGAGCCACCTCAGCGCACGGCCGCCACGGCGACCGTCCGGAAGTCTTCGAGAAACAGCTGCGGAGCGCGGCGGTTTTGCCATGTGTCGATACCGACGCGGCAGAGTACATCCGCTCTTGCCGGGAGCGCGGCACAGAAGGAGCCAAGTCCGAAGCCGATGGCCTTGATGCCCGCGGCGTGCACCTGCAGGTGTTTGCCGTCGGCTCCCACCGCCCGCCCACCCGCAAGCGTGACGTCGCGCAGGAGGAAGCGCGGTTCGGGGTTGCCCTGGCCATAGGGCGCGAGCGCATCGAGCGCGGCACAGAACGACAGGTCGATCGTCGTCGCGTCGAGCACGGCATCGATGGCGGTGAACGGGCGCAGCGATGACGGGTCGACATGCGCCGCAACGTCGCCGCAGAGCAGCGCGTGGAGCGCCGCGACCGCCGCTGCGGGGAGCGTGCAACCCGCCGCCTGGGCGTGCCCGCCGAGCGACACGAACGGCGTGCCCCGTTCCGCGAGCGCCGGAGCGCAGCGGCGCAGCCCCTCGATGATGTTGTACACGGCGGGGCTTCGTGCGGAGAGCGTGCACAGGTCGCCGTCGATGCATCCGGCAAGCGCTGGTTTGCCGCTGCGCTCGGTGAGCTTGCCCGCAAGCAGGCCGATGATGCCGTGGGGATACGTCGCGTCGGTGACACAGAGGCAGGAGAGATCGTTTTGACCGATCGCCTGCTGCCATGCGTGTGTCGTGCGCTCCGCGGTGAGTTCTTGGCGTTCGATGTTCTGCGCTTCCAGGGCGGCGAGAGCCGTGCCTTCTTCCAGCAGGGCGTGGAGCGCCAGCATCGGGTCGTCCATGCGGCCCGCGGCATTGATGCGCGGGGCGATGCGGAACGCGATGTCGGTCGCCGTCAGCGCGTTCCCTGAACGCTGCGCCGCCACGAGCTGCGCCAATGGCCCGTCGCGCAGCGCGTTGAGCGCCGCCAGGCCCGCCCGCACAAGCGAGCGGTTGGGGCCCGCAAGCGGCACGAGGTCGGCGACGGTGCCGATGGCCGCCAACGCCAGGTCTTCGTCGTAGCCTTGCCAGGCTCCGAGTTCGAGAAGATGGAGGAACGCGAACACCACGCCTGCGGCGCTGGGGTGTGGCAGCGGAAACCCGCGCGCGAGCGACGGATGCACGAGGGCGAACGCGTCGGGGAGTTCGTCGCCCGGGCTGTGGTGGTCGATGACGATGAGATCGATGCCGCGCTCCTTCGCCCTGCTTGCCGCGTCGACGGCGGTGATGCCGGTGTCCGCGGTCACCAGCAGCGTCACGCCGGCGTCGGCGAAGGTGTCGACATGGCGGGGCTTGATGCCGTAGCCGTCGTGCACGCGGTGGGGCAGGCGAACGATCGGCTCGTTGCCATGGCGGCGCGCCCAGCGCAGGAGTTGTGCCGCGGACGTGACACCGTCGCAATCGTAGTCGCCGAAGATGCCGATGTGTTCGTTGTTTTCTGTCGCGCGGCGCAGGCGGTCGGCGGCGCGTTCGCCGTCGGGCAGGAGGCCGGGCGACACCATTGGCGCTTGCAGCGCATCGTCGATGGCGCGTTCCCGCAGGAGCAGGGTGATCGCGTCGCGCGCGTGCAGCGCAGCCGTCGCATCATCCATCGGCGAGCCGTCGCGATGACGCCACTCCCTGCCAGTGAACGACAGACGGTGCATGGCACCACCTTTACCCGAGCGGCACGCGGAAGCAAGGACGGTGCACGAAGATCCATCTCGCAGCCCGTACGGTCAGTTCCAGCGCACTTCCACCATGCCTTTGCGGCATGCGCGGAGGATGGTCCAGGCGCCTGCGGCGAGCAGCAGGAGCACCGAAATCGTCGTGCCGGCGCCCGTATCGGCCAGCGGCGCGCCGCTGTGATACTGCTCCACCATGCCGGCGTAGCGTCCGGCGAACTGTTCTTCTTCCTTCTTGGTCTGGAGGCGCTTCAAGAGGCGTTCGGTCGCGGGGTCCAGGTTGCCGTTGGCAAGCAGGTCGTCCATCGATTGTCCGTCGCTCGTGTCGCCGACTTCTTCCCACTCCACGCCAGCGAGCGGGTCGGAGGGGTCATCTACTGGGGTCCACTGAATCTGGTCGTAGCTCGGAGCTGCGGCGTGGCCGCCGTTTTGGAGAGTGGCAAGCAGCGCGGCGATCTGATTGGCGACGGTATTGGTATCGAACGACGACGAGACCTCGGTGGGTTCCTCCGGCTGGGCCGCTGCCTTCGCGGCGTCGCGTTCGGCGGCGAGCTCCTGGTACACCGTCGTGCGGCGATCAACCGATGCCTGGTTCTGCTGCAAGACGCGCTCGCGCGCTGCGCTCGGGCGCGGCGGGAACGCAAACTCATCGGAGAAAATTACCTGATCGGGTCCCAGGTAAGCCTGGGCCGAGAACGGCGCGAGGAGCGAGGCGAGGAGGGCGATGTGCCAGATACGCATCAGGTCATTATACGGTAATTCTGTATTTGAAGCAAGTCGGTCAGCACGTTTCGGTGCGGTTGATCTCGCAGTTGAGGAATCGGACGAAATCGTTGGAGCCGTCGCCGTCGCTGTCCCAGAGCAGCGGGCTCGTTTCTTTGTCGTCGATTTTGCCGTTGAGGTTCTTATCCTCACCCGCGTACATGCGCACTTGGTTTACTTTCAGCATGCAGAGTCCGTCGCAGAGTCCGTCGCGGTCGCTGTCCTTGGTGCGCGGGTCGGTCTCGCCCTTGTCGATGCGGCCGTTCCAGTTCGCGTCTTCGATGCCGTCGAGCAGCCCGTCGACGTCGGTATCGCGCTGGGACGGGTCGGTCGCCGTGCGGAATTCCACGCCGTCCTGCACGCCGTCGGCGTCGCTGTCGGGGTTGTTGGGGATCGTGCCGATGTCGCGTTCGAGGCTGGTGTTGAGGGTGTCGTCGTCGGGGTCGATGCCGATGGGCAGCGGCGTTTCGGTCATCACGTAGCAGAGCATGTTGGGCAAGAAGACATCCATCTCATGGCGGATCTGCCCCTTGGCCGTATTGCCCTCGCGCAGCTCGCTGATGCTGGGCAGCTTGAAGAGCGATACGCTCGGCTGAGGCTTCTGCATCGCGGCTTCGCGAACCTCGCGCTCACGGCGCGAGAGGAACAGCTGGCCCGGCAGATTGGAGCGTGTCTCCTGTGTCTCGATGTCGTAGTTCGCCGGGAGGCAGTAGCCCCAGAAGCGCACGTCCTTGCTGCGCTGGCCAAAGAGCACATCGAGCGTGATGCGGTCGAAGGCTTCGGGCAGGTGGAACACCACGTGGGAGTCGGCGGGCAGTGTCGTGCCGCCGGCGATTTGCGTCTCGTCGAGGAAGACCCACGGCACCGGCGTGCGCGCTTGCGTCAGGATCTTGCCTTGCAGTCCGCCGCCCAGGATCGAGGGCAGCACGACGAATGCTGCGGTCATCGCCGCGAGCACCATCGTCGCGCGTGCGAGGAGCCTGTGGGTGCGATGGAGGCGTGAAGCCATCTCCATATTGTACCACGTTTCCGTCGCGGTTGCCATCCGCTACGCTGGTGCGGTCCATG
The DNA here is from genome assembly GCA_964488165.1 of uncultured Candidatus Peribacteria bacterium. Classification (GTDB taxonomy): domain Bacteria; phylum Patescibacteriota; class Gracilibacteria; order Peribacterales; family Peribacteraceae; genus VMFU01. The sequence goes on along the minus strand of CAZATU010000001.1, from coordinate 272,549 downwards.
GCGACCGATTTCTATGCCGTTCTCGGCGTTTCCCGTGATGCCTCCGCGGAGGACATCAAGCGCGCGTATCGCAATTTGAGTAAGGAATGGCATCCGGACAAGCACAAGGGCGACGCCACCGCAGAGCAGAAATTCAAGGAGATCAACGCTGCGTACGAAGTGCTCGGCAACGCCGACAAACGCACGAAGTATGACCGCTTCGGTTCGGCCGACGGCCCCGGAGGTTTCGGCGGCGGCGCGGGGGGATTTGATTTCAGCGGCTTCCAGAACATGGGCGGCATGAACGACGTGGAAGATCTCTTCAGCTCGTTCTTCGGCGGAGGCGGCGGGCGGCGCGGAGGACGCAGGCGTGGCAAGGAGCGCGGGGAAGACATGGAAATCGGCGTGGAGGTGTCGCTGCGCGAGGCGTTTTCCGGAGCCGAGCGCACGTTCACGATCCGCAAGCCCGTTGCGTGCGATACCTGCAAAGGCGCTGGCGCCGCCGAAGGCGGCACGATCGTCACTTGCGAGACATGCAGCGGCACGGGCCAGGTGGAGCGGGTCACGCAGTCGTTCTTCGGCATGATCCGGCAGAGCGCGGTCTGTGACGAGTGTGGCGGGGCGGGCAAGAAGCCCGACAAACCCTGCAAAACCTGCCGCGGCCAGGGGCGCGTCGACGGCCGCAGCGAGGTCGCGGTACGCGTGCCTGCGGGCATTGCAACGGGCCAGCGCCTCAAAGTGACGGGCCACGGCGCGGCGGGTCCGCGCGGCGCGGAGCCCGGCGATCTGTACGTCGACATCACGGTCCTCGATGATCCCGAATTTCAGCGCGACGGCGATGACGTGCGCTCGTCTGTCGACGTGCATGTCGGCGACCTGCTCCTCGGCATCGACGTCGTCGTCGATACGTTGCACGGTCCGAGCACCGTCCACGTCGCCGAAGGCACGCAGCCCGGCCAGGTTCTGCGCATCAAGGGCAAGGGCATGCCGGTCATTTCATCATCGCGCACGGGCGATCACTACGTGGAAGTGCGTGTTGTCATGCCGAAGAAGCTCTCGCGCGCCGAGCGCAAACTACTGGAAGAGTGGCGGACGCTCCGGTGAACGCGCGTCAGACGTCCAGGTTGCCCAGGTCGTCATCGGCAGCCATCACGGGCGTCAGCTCTTCGCTGGCCTGAGGTTTCGCGACTTCGTTCTTGAGCTTCAGCACAATCTGGCGGAAGTCGCCCTGCCCCACGCTTTCGGTGGTGAGGTCGCCGAACGACGGCGTGTTGGCGATGTGCAAGTGCACGATGCGGCGGAAGTAGGGGCTCATCGGCTGCAGCGCGATGCGGCTGCCCGTGCGGCGCACGAAGTCGGCCTTCTGTTCGGCGATCTTGCGCACTTTTTCCTCCTGCGTTTTGCGGTAGCCGTCCACGTCGAGCACGAGGAATGTGGTGTCGCCGGTTTCGCGCGCGCGCATCATGGCCTTGAGCAAATGCTGGAGCGAGGAGAGTGTTTCGCCGTGCCAACCGATGATGCGGCTCGGCTCGGCCGTTTTGATTTCGACGCGCAGGACGTCCTGTTCCGGCGTGCAGGTGCAGCCGTCGTACGGGAGGCCCAGGTGGCCGAGCAGCGTCGACAGGTTTCGTTCAAGAAGAGCGTGATCCATGGTGCACCGAGCCTACAGGAACCTCTGAAAAAGTCAGCAGCACAATTGTGGCGCGATGCAAAGAAAAAGCCCCCGTTCATCACGGAGGCTTTTTCGGAATGCGAAAACTGCGCTTAGCGGACGGCGTCCTTGAGCGTCTTGCCGGCCTTGAAGGACGGGACCTTCATGGCGGGGATGGAGATGCGCTGCGAAGGATTGCGGGGGTTCACACCCTGGCGAGCCGCGCGCTTGCTGACGCGGAACGTGCCGAAGCCCGTGATGGTGACGGGGTTGCCCTTCTTCAGTTCCTTCGTGATCGTGAGGGTCAGCGCTTCGAGGGCCTGGGCCGAGGCGCGCTTGGTAATGCCGGCGGCGTTGGCCAGCGTCGTGATGAGATCCTGCTTGGACAGCGACATAGAAGAAGGGGGAAAGGAGGTAACTGGAAATGAGTCTACGCCCGCATTCCGCTTGTGCAAGCCACGAACGGCACATGGGTACTCGCCAATACCCACGGGACGCCGTCTTTTCTCGGAAGCAAGCCAAAATCTTTGAACACAAGCTGTGCGCATCAGGAAGCCAATCTGTCCACTTGACGTGCGATAAACGGCCTTTGACAGCGCTTTGCAGACATCGTAGGCTCGCATCTCATTCCCGCATTGCTCCGTTGCCTACACGTCTCGTTATCGTCGAAAGCCCGACGAAGGCCAAGACCATCAAACGCTTCCTGGGGAAGGATTTCATCGTGGAGGCCAGCATGGGCCATGTGCGCGACCTGCCCGAGAGCTCGCTGGGCGTTGATGTGGAGCACGGATACGTGCCCGAGTACGACGTGCCCGAGGCGAAGGCCGCGACGGTGAAACACCTGCGCGCCGCGTACAAAGAAGCCGACGAACTCTGGATCGCAACAGATGAAGACCGCGAAGGGGAGGCCATCGGGTGGCATCTCACGCAGGTGCTCGGCATCAAGGAGAAAGACGTGGCGCAGGTGAAGCGCATCGTGTTCCACGAAATCACGGAGGCCGCCATCAAGGCCGCGGCCGACCACCCGCGCTCACTCGACATGCGCCTGGTCGATGCGCAGCAGGCGCGCCGCATTCTCGACCGCCTCGTGGGGTATACCCTCTCGCCGTTCCTCTGGAAAAAAGTGATGAGCGGTCTTTCCGCAGGGCGCGTGCAATCGGTGGCGGTGCGCATCTTGGTCGATCGCGAGCGCGAGATCCAAGCTTTCGTCGCCGAGGAATACTGGTCGATCACGGCGGCGCTGCAGACACCCAAGGGCGAGGCGTTCACCGCGGCGCTGCAGAAAAAAAACGGCGAGAAGCTCGGCGTGCATTCCAAGGAAGAGGCCGACGCCGTGCTCAAGGCATGCGACGGCGCCACCTTTACAGTGGCCGACCTCGAAGAGAAGGAAGTACGCAAGAATCCACCCGCGCCGTTTACCACATCCACCCTCCAGCAAGAGGCCGCGCGCAAACTCGGCTTTTCGGTGAAGCAGACGATGGTCGTGGCGCAGCAGCTCTACGAAGGTGTGCACCTGGGCGGCACGGAAGGTCTCACCGGTCTCATTACCTACATGCGTACCGACTCGGTGAACTTAAGTGAGAAGGCGCTGACCGATTGCGCCGAAGTGATCGGCAAAACCTACGGCCGCGAGTACGTGCTCAGCGAAGCGCGCAAATACAAGACGAAAGCCAAGGGCGCGCAGGAAGCGCACGAGGCGATTCGTCCCACGGAAGTGTCGCGCCGCCCCGAGTCCCTCGCCGACATCCTCGACCACCAGCAGCTCAAGCTCTACACGCTCATTTGGAACCGCACCATCGCCACGCAGATGCCCGCTGCGGAGTTCAAGCGCGTCGGCGCCGACATCGCCGCCGGCAGCTACGGCTTCCGCGCCACGGGCCAGACCGTGCTCTTCGATGGTTTCCTGCGCGTGTATTCCGAAGGGCGCGACGAACCCGAAGAGAAGAAGCCCGGCGAGGAGCAGCAGGAGGATGACAATGAGAAGCGCCTGCCACCCCTGACGCTCGGCGAGACGCTTGCGCTCGATACCCTCACCCCCGAGCAGCACTTCACCAAACCCCCGCCGCGCTACACCGAGGCAAGCCTCGTGAAGAAGCTCGAAGAGGAAGGCATCGGCCGTCCGAGCACCTACGCGCCGACCATTTCTACGGTGCAGCAGCGCGGCTATGTCACCAAAGACGGCGGCCGCCTCACGCCTTCATCGGTCGCGTTCACGGTGACCGATCTTCTCGCGGAGCACTTCCCGACCATCGTCGACCTCAAGTTCACCGCGCACATGGAAGGCAAGCTCGACGAGATCGCCGAGGGCGAGCACAACAGCGAGGAATTCCTCGGCGCGTTCTACAAGCCGTTTAAGAAGCTCATCGACAGCAAGACCGAGGTCATTAAGAAAGAAGACGTATTCAAGGATGTCCTGCTCGGCCTTGACCCCGCCACCGGCAAGCCGATCTACGCGCGCACCGGCCGCTTCGGCCCCTACGTGCAGGTCGGTGAGCCCGAGAAGGCTGCGGAGAAGCCCAAGGGAAAGAAGGTAAAAGGCAAAAAAGCGGTGCCCGCCGGACCCAAGCCGCACACGGCGTCCCTCCCGAAGAACGCGTTCATCGAGAAGGTCACGCTGGAGCAGGCGTTGTCGCTGCTGCAATTCCCGAAGACATTGGGGAGCCATGGCGGCGAAGACGTGGTGGTGCTGCTCGGCCGCTTCGGCCCGTACATCAAGTGCGGCAAGCAAACCACGACGATCCCCAAGGAGGTCGAACCCGCCTCCGTCACGCTCCCGACGGCGATCACGATGATGGCCGAGGCGCAGGAGCGCAAAAAGAAGGCGGCCGAACCGCTGCGCGTCCTGGGCAAAGACCCCGCGACCGATGCGGAGATGATCATCAAGGACGGGCGGTATGGCCCCTATGTCACTGATGGCAAAACGAATGCCTCCCTCCCGAAGAAGTTCGACCCGCAAACGATCACACCCGAAGAAGCAGCAGAGCTCCTGGCGAAGAAGCGCGCCGCCCCGCCCGGCAGACGCCCCTGGCGCGGCAAAAAGAAAGAGTAGGCGTACCGTCGCCGCGGGCGTTGTGCCGCGGATCTATCGGAATCATGTCGTGGGCGCGTCGCTCGCCGATGGGTACGAAGTAGACGCTACGCGGCCCGATGGCGCGTTAGCCCGGGTGGAACACCGCCGTTGAAAGCCTTGGCGCGGGCCGCGCTTGCGATACACTCTCCCTGGTTTCCCTAGGCGCTTAGCTCAGTTGGTAGAGCGTCGGTCTCCAAAACCGAAGGTCGTAGGTTCGATCCCTACAGCGCCTGCCATCCGTCTTCGTCTTCGTTTCACTCAGACTACGCCGCGATGTCCAAACCGTAGCCACGGCGTAGCGCAGCGAAGACGGGCGAAGGTCGTAGGTTCGATCCCTACAGCGCCTGCCATCCTCAACACAGTGACCGGAGGTCCTCGGTTCGATCCTGAAAGGACGTAGAAATCTCTGCCGAATTCTTGCATAACGTAAAAAGTGATGTATAATACACTTAACCTATGCAACCCACACCCACTCCAAGTAAACCATTGCCGTTGTCCGAACGTCTTGCCGCGCAGTTTCCCGATGGCATGACGAGCGAGATTGTAGCGCGCACGCGTAGCGAGATTATTTCCGCTGTCGGCGAAGTCATTGCCGAGGCGACTCTCGGGCCGCTGGCAAAGCCGCTGCTCTTCATCCTCAAAGCGCGCAAGATCTATGCCGAATCCAAGGCTGAGGCGCTGCGGAAAATCAAAGAATTGGAGGCGGTGGATATCATCGGCGATATCAAGAGCGCGACGTACACCGTCACCGAGCAGACGCGCGAACGCATCGACGGCTTCCTGGGCGGAGAGCTGCTCAAGGGCACCGACGGCGTACCCGCTGCAATGTCCCCGCAGATGCAGCAGCTGCAGGTTTTGGTGCAGCTGCTCACCGAGCTTGATACCGATTTGGCGACGTCCGAGGCCGCACTCAAAGCAACCCCGCCCGCCTCGCCCGAAGAGGCGGAGCGCGTGCTCGGCGCACTGACCAAAGCGCATGGCGAACTTGAGCCGGCGCAGAAATCTGTCGATCCCACGACGGTCGCCGCACGCGAGAAGGATGAAGCCAGGAGCGCGCTCGTTACCGATGAGCGCACCGCCGTGGCCTCCACCGTCGATCGTACCGTCGGCGCGGCCGCGACGCAGCAGGGTGTTGATACCGTCCCGGCGGAACTCCCTCCCGCCACTCCGCAGCCGGTCTTGCAGCAGGACGGAAGCGCCGTTGCCGTGCCGCAAAGCGTCGATAACGCACCCGTGCAAGAAGGAGGCGCAAGCGACACTGTGCGCGAAGACGCCAAGCGCGCCCCGGCGGATGCCAAGCAGGTGCCGCTCCCTGCGGCAGAGCCCGCAGCGCGCGACGCGGAACACGGTGAAGACGAGCATGGCGAATATGTGGATCTGCGCTTGGTGCCGCGCGAAATCGCCGATGAAATCCTTGCCGAACGACCGACGGTCGACATGCGTGCGGTGTATATGATGGTCAACCATGCCGTGATGGACAATCACCTCTTCGTGAGTGGCGTCATGGGCCTCGGCGCCGACGACATCGCCCTCTTGCAATACCGCAATCCCGGACTGCTGATCGCCAGCAGGATGGAGCAGGCGAGCAACGATGACTTGCGCACAAAAGACTGGACGGATTTTGCGAAGGATATTCCTGGCGTTCCGAGCACGATCAATCTTACCGAGCAGGAGAAGGCCGTTCTCGCCGGCGTGCGTGTCGCCATGCAAGACCCCGCCCATGACACGTTCGTCATGACGCCGGAGTCGATGCAGGCGCTGCGCGAACGCATCGATGCGGCGGGTGTCAAAGGCCCCGGCGGACGCGCCACTTCGCTCGATGTCGTGACGGCAGTGATCGACAACCACGTCCACGACGTCTACCTCGCCAAGGTCGAAACGGCGTTGGGCATCGAACCGAGCAACAACTACCAGCTGCTGCGCCAGGCCGACATCCCCGACAAAATCTGGGAGACCATCGGTATGCTGCGCGAAGCACTGCTCAAGAAGGCCTAAGCAAAGCGTGTTGCACGCATCTGGAGGTCTGCCAGAATGTCTGGCATGTCTCTCGACATTGCCAAGGAGCAACAACTTACGACCGAGCAGATCGTTGCGCATACGATTGCGAAGCGAGTGCCCGTTGCCGTTGAGCGTATGGCGGGGCGCATCCGCGACCTCATCGCGGGGCATACGTCCTTCGGATCCATCGCGCTGGAGGTGATCCCCGAAGACGCCGCGAAGAATATTCGCGTGGCCGCGCGCATCATTTCGCTTGCGGTCACAGAGCTGCTGGGCGCCGCGGAGCAAGCGGTGGTCGCCAACCGCTACTGGGCTGCCGGGGCCGCGCGCGGGAGCGAGGCCGGGGGTTTTGCTGCGGGCGGCGCGTCCATTCGCAAAGCGCTGCTCGCGTCGAACAAATATCCGTGGGACGACGCCGAACGCGCGCTGTTACTGCAGCTGGCCCTGACCGTTCTGCACGAGAGCGGGAATCATGCGGGAGAACCCGATTTCGCGGCGATTGCCGCGCGCTTGAATCATGAGCTGCATGAAGACCGCCCGGTGCGATCGCGCGAAGGGGTCGGCAAACAGCATCGGGCGTTGCTGGACGCGCAAACCGCAGAGAACTCGCAACCAATAGCGTAATACGCTATACTGTCCTGATGCCCCGACTGCAGATCGACATCTCCCATCCGCGCCTTCTCCTGCTCGCGCTTGCCGCGGTGGCGTGGTTCGGCATGCGCGGCCCCTCCGGCGGCGATATGGCAGCGGATGCCGTGGGCAGCCCAATCCCCGATCGCGTGCAAGCGGTGGCCAAGGCCGAGCTTGATTTGCGGCAGCTGCGCGAGCAACAGGCGCTGCTCGCCCGCCAGGAAGATATTTTGCGCGCCCAATTAACTGGCTTGCAGCAGGCCGCGCAAGACAGCGGCGATGACCCGCAGCTCCTCGCTGCGCTTGCGGATGCCACCGCGCGTTTGCGCGCGCTCCTGGCCGACAAGCGCGCCGTGGAAGAGCAGTTGCTCGGCAGCCTGGAGCAGCTCTGGCATGCCCAAGGCGCTGCGCTCAAGGCATCGCAACGGGCGCGCGCCCGCAGCAATGCGTTGTTGCCGATGTGGCCGGTGGAACCGAAGAAAGGCATCTCGGCGAAGTACCTGGATCCGTCATACGAAACCCGCTTCGGCTTGCAGCACGAAGGCGTCGATATCCCCACGCCCCAGGGCACGCCCATTGTCGCCGCGGCCAACGGCATCGTTGTCGAGGCCTCCGATAATGGTTACGGCTTCAGCTCTGTGACGCTGCGCAGCGACGACGGTATCGCGTACATGTACGGCCACGTCAGCGCCATCCTCGTCGAAGAAGGCCAGCGCGTGCGCATGGGCGACGTGGTGGCGAAATCCGGCGGCCTCCCCGGCACGCGCGGCGCGGGCATGCTGACGACCGGCGCGCACGTCCACATGGAAGTCGTCATCGACGGCAAGCACCAAGACCCGTTGCTGTATTTGCCCCCGTTGCCGGATATCGACCCGAGCGAGCGGCGGTTTTGGCGCATGGGCGAAGCGCGCAGTTAAGCTGCTTGTGCCTCCGACGCGTTCTCCGCGCTTGCCCGCAGATCTTCGCGCGCCGTGCATTTCGCCATGATGAGATGCGCTGCTTTCTCATGGCCACGGACGATGTGCAGCTCCACTTTGCCGAGTTGCGCCGATGGCGTATCGATCACGATGGAGCCGAAGCCGATGATATAGCTGAACATGCTGGAATAGCTCGGCTTCACGTTGGTGATTGCGTGGTAGTTCACCTGGTTGATGCTACGGCCGAGCAGGTGCTGATTCTGGAAAATCAGGCGCCGCGAGGTGATGTAAATCAGGTCATAGCTATAGTCGAGCCACGTCTTCCAGAAGAAAATGAAGGCAAACAGCAGCAGCGATACCGCGATGGCGATGCTGATAGGGTTCTGCTGGAACATGAACAGTACGGCCATGGCGGCGCTGATCGCCACCAGCGTGGGGATGATGCCGACGAACAGGAAGATGGGATGGCGCGAGACGATGTATTCCACGCGCTCGTCGGGGGTGAGGCCGATGCCGCGGGCCAAATCATCGGTTTCCTCTTCGGTGCCGGCTGCTTCGATCTCACCGATTTTCAGCAGTCGCAGCATGCGCAGTGCGCGTAGCCACGGGGTGGAGATCGAGCCGATGTAAAACGGCGTGACGGCGAGCAGGTCAACGATGCCGTAGAACGAGAAGATATAGCGGAGCCGGCCCGGCGCGGCGTATACGCGCAGCAGGTATTCCACCGTAAAGAGCGACGTGAGCATGATTTCGATCGTCACGAGCGCTTTGCGGTACACGTTGAACGCGGGGAAGATTTCGAGCGGCAGCAGCGCCACGGAGAGGAGAATAAGAATGACGAGCAAGACGTTGAACGCGTGCCCGCTCTTGCCGTGGCCGTCATGCATGACGCGCCAAAGCTGCTGGCGAGTAATGGAAGATTTATGCTCGCCGCTGAGGAGGATGGGTGTGGGCATTAGGCGGACGCGAGATGGAGAAGGGCAGCCTGCTGGCGCACGTACGTGTCGGTCATGCCGGCGACGTAGTCCTTCACCGCAACCGCCAGGCTACCACCGGTGAGCGCTTTCAGCTCCATGATTTTCTCCGTCGGCTCCTGCAGCAGCGCGTCGCAGAGGGAAAGAATCAGTCGCTGCCCCGCTTTCGTCGCCGCCAGGACACGCGGATGGCGATACATGCGCGCCACCAGGAAGCGCCGCAGTACGGCCAAATCGTTGCGGCGCGCTCGCGGGATGTCGATGAGTGTGTGCACGGCGTCCCGCGGGGACGCGGCCCGAGTAAGTCGCGGAGCAGTGGCGGTATAGAGGTCGGTAACCAGTAGGTCGACGATGGCTCCGCGCAGCGGCGTGCCTCGGCGTTTCGCATGAGCGAACGCTTCGCGCAGCAGGGGTACGTCCTGCGTTTCCGCGAGCGTGAACAGCCCGGCGCGCAGGCCGTCCTCCACGTCGTGGCCGCAGTAGGCGAGTTCGTCGGCCATGTTGACCAGCTGCGCCTCGAAGGAGCTGGCGATGCCCAGCGGCGCGCGAGCGGAGCCGCGAGCGTGCTTCTTGAGCCCATTGAGCACTTCTCGGCGGAGGTTGAGGCCGGGCCACAGATGCGAATGCTGCTCCAACACCGTCACGACGCGGTGGGATTGTTCATTGTGTTCGAAGCGTTTGCCGCGCTTGCGCATCCAGCGGTCGAGCGCATCTTCGCCCGCGTGCCCGAAGGGCGGATGGCCGAGGTCATGCGCCAGGGCGAGGCACTCGGCGAGGTCTTCGTTGAGGCCGAGCGTGCGGGCCATGTCGCGGCTCAGCTGCGCCACCTCCATGGTGTGCGTCAGGCGCGTGCGCACGTGATCGCTCTCCGCACCCGCCACGAAGACCTGCGTCTTACCTTGGAGACGGCGGAACGCCTGGCAGTGGATGATGCGGTCTCGGTCGCGCTGGAACGGAAACCGCGACGCGTCCTCCGCTTCGGGATGCACGCGTCCTCCGCCTCCGCTGATAGGCACGGCATAGCGCGCCAACATCGCTTGGGAGGCCTGCTGGCGGTGTTCGCGGGAGAACATACCCGCAGTATAGCCCAAAGCGGCCGTCGGTTTCCGTAACGCCTGTCCCTGGTATCCCAGGTGGGTGGCCGCATCCCCGGACCGCAATCCGGAGAGATCTAAGCCTCCCGATACAAGCTATTAGAGAAGAAACGTTAACGGACCTAACGAACCCCTTAGGCATCGCTCATCCTACGCCCGGCCCGCGCGCGGGTCTATGAACTCCGCTGGATTTTTTCGGGAGCGAGCAGCGTGCAGCAGAGCACGTTCGTGGCGCCGCCGAGCACCGCTTCGCGGTCGCCGCCGCGGTAGGTCCAATAGGTCTGCGGATTGCAGCGCGTGCAGTCGTCGTGACGGTCGATGCGTTCCGCCTTGATGCCGGCGCCGACGAGCTGCCGGTCGGCGATGCCGCGCAGGTCCGCGCAGCGCCCGTGGAAGAACTGCGGATCGATGCCCGGAAGCTCGCGGGCGGGGTCCGTGAATTCGGCGCAGCGCAGGCAGAGCGACGGCGCCGCGGCCACCGTGATCTCCGCCGGGTCGATGTTCCACGTCGCGCGCAGCACGGTCACGGTGTGCGGCAAGACGTTCGCCAGGAGCCCCTTCCAGCCGGCATGCACGACCGCCGCCGCGTGTGCGCTCGGCGCATACAGGACGAATGTTTGGCAGTCCGCGCTGCGGATCGTGAGGGCTAGGCCGGGGACATCGGTTGCCATGGCATCGGCGCGGATGGTGCGTGCCGTGGGCGCATCAATGACGACGCAGGCGCCGCCATGTTCTTGGTGGAGCGAGGCGACGGGCGTTCCGCTGAGCGCGTGCCGCACGGCGTCGTCATCGTGCAATGCGTCCACTTTCGTGAACATGTCGATGCGGAGGCTCCCGCTCCATCGGTCGAATGCGGGGAAGAACGACCGCGTCATGCCGCGGCAAGAAGTGCGGGGATGCAGCCGATGACATCCCGCGTGGTGTACGCAAAGCCGTGCGAAGCGACGAGTCGGTCGCCAGCGGCCTTGATTGTCTTGCTCGCGGTCGCCGCTGCCGATGCCATCGGCATTCCCTGCGCATGTAATCCGCAGCAACATCCTGCCAGCGCATCGCCCGTGCCGCCCACCGTGAGTCCGGCGTTGCCTCCGGCGATCGTGCGCACCGTGCCGTCGCGCTCCACGACGGTGTCGCAGACGCCCTTCAGCAGCATCGTCACGCCGTGAGCCGACGCGAGGGCGGGGGCGTTCTCGAGTGCAAGTCGCATGCGCTCCATTTCGCCGGCATGCGGCGTCACCAGGCAGTGCTTCCCCGCGGCGGCTTCGAGCGTCCACGGTTGCAGCGCTGAGGCATCGAGCACCAGCGGGCACGGGGCTTCGGCGACGAGCGTGCGCAAGGCGGCGAGCGCGGGGGCATCGCGCGCGATGCCTGGCCCCACGACGGCGCAATCCATCGTGGCAAGCAGCTCCAGGAGGCCCGCGATGTCTCCGGCAGCGAGGTCGTCTCCGGCGAATGCATGCACCTGGAAATTCAGCGATGTGCTCTTGGCGACTTCTCCGTGGCAGCGCGGCACGCACACATGGAGCACATCCACGCCCGCGGCCTCTGCTGCGAGGGCGGCAAACAGCGGAGCTCCATGCTGCAGGCGAGAGCCGCCGATGACGGCAACGGTGCCATTCTGGCCTTTATGGGAGGCTGCGTCGCGCTGCACCGCTGGAGTGTACGCCCGGTGGCGGTCGCGCGCATCCCTGGGCCGTGGTATACTGTTTACTCGTGCCAGACGACCCTCACCAACGACGGCGGTCCTCCCAACATACACACCGATGATCTCCATCGTGATGCTGATCGCGGCAGTCTTGATAGCGTCGGCGTTTTTCGCCGGGGCGGAAGCAGCGCTCGTGAGCATCACGCATGCGGAGGAAGAAGCTCTGATCCGCAACGAGGTGCCCGGGTCGAAAGCGCTGGCGAAGCTGCGCGCGCATTTGCAGAAGACCGTCATCGCCATCGTCATCGGCAACGACATCGCCAACATCGGCGGCTCGATTCTGGTGGGCCGTGCGGTGGCCGAGCAGTACGGCGATACCGTGCTCGCGGTTGTCACGACGGTGTTCACGATCGTGTTCATCCTGGTCTCGGAAATCATTCCGAAATCGATCGGCATCCATTACGCCCCGCGCATCGCGCCCGGCGCGGCGATGCTGCTGCTGCCCATCGTGTGGGTGCTTCAGCCCTTGCTCTACGTGCTCGATTGGATCACCAAGGCGTTCAAGCGCGGCGAGCGCCACATCGGCACCGAGGAACAGATCCTCTCGCTCGTGAGCATCGGCCATCGCGCCGGGTTCATCGAGGGTGATGAAGACAGTTTGATCCGGCGTGTGTTCATCTTGAACGACCGCACCGCGACGGACGTCATGACGCCGCTGGCGGATATCGTGAGCGTGCAGGCCAATCGCACCGTGCGCGAGGCCGCGGATATGGTGTTCCGCCATACCTATTCGCGCTACCCCGTGTTCGGCGCGAGCCCTCACGACATCCAAGGTATCGTCCGTAGCCACGACATTCTCGAGGCGCTCACCGACGGGCGCGACAACGACAAAGTCAGCAGCATCATGCGTGCGCCGCTCATCGTCGATGCGTCGCTTCCCTGCGATGAGCTGCTCGTGCTCTTCCGCGACCGGAGCATGCATCTCGGGCTCGTCCAGGACGGCGTCAAAACGCTCGGGCTGGTGACGCTCGAAGACGTGCTGGAAGAACTGGTCGGTGAAATCGAAGACGAAGCGGATGCCGATGCTGGTGTGCGCTCTAGCCGGCGTGCTGCGCGGCGCCAACGGCGGCGCGCACCGCGGAGTGGAAATGCGAGCGCATGAACGGTTCGGCCGACGCACGGATCGCCTCACGGTCCCATGCGCATTCCTCAAAGCGCCGCAGCGCCGCATCAATCGCGTCGACGGTTTGCGCATCGAACAAAATGCCGTTTTGTCCGTCGTGGACGGCATCCAGCACGCCTCCTTCACCGAAGGCGATGCACGGCGTGCCGCTGGCCAGCGCCTCGCGCGGCACGATGCCGGCGTCTTCGAGCTGGGGCAGCAGCACCGCACGCGCCGTGGCGTAGATGGCTGGCAGATCGGCGTCCGCGACACGCCCGAGGAAGCGCACCGTGGGTCCTGCGAGACGCCGCAGGCGGGCCGCATCGACGCCGTCCCCCGCGATGTGCAACGGCACGCCGCGGGCGTTGGCAACGGCGATGAGCACGTCAAAGCGCTTGTAGGGCACGAGCCGCCCGAGGGCCAGGTACGGGGCGTCGTCCGTCGCCGCCGAAAGCGGGGCGGAAAAGAAGCGGTCTTCGACGGGCGGCGGCACCACCGTGCTCTCGCGGCCGTAGATGCGCTTGATGCGCTCTTGCGTAGTGGTTGAATTCGCCAGGAAGCGGTCGACGCGTTTGGCCGACGTGAGGTCCCATCGCCGCACGCCCCGCAGCATCGTGCGGATGCGCGGCTGGAGCATGGAGGGAATGCGAAAGTCCTTCAGGTACTGCCGTTCCATTTCCCAGGCGTAGCGCGCGGGCGTGTGGCAGTAGCAAATGTGCCGGGCCGTCGGCGGCGGCACGACGCCTTTAGCGACCGCATGGGAGGAGCTCAGCACGACGTCGAAGCCCCGCAAGTCGAGCTCTTCCACGGCGCGGGGCATCCAGGGGAGCAGCGGCTCGTGGCGTCCGATGAGGCGGTACCATCGTTGCAGGCGCGAGGTGCGGATGGCGCGCGCGCCGATGGGCGGGGGCAAACCAGGCTTCGCCACCGTCGCGAAGAGCGTGGCCTGCGGGTAGAGCGAGAGCAGTTCGGCGATCACCCGCTCCGCCCCTCCGATGGTGGTCAGCCAGTCCGCGACGATGGCGATGCGCATGGCAGTAGACTAGTGGGGACGGGCTCCATCCCCAAGTCCAGTGCATCTGCCGACGTATGGCCCCTATGATGGGGCCGTGCTTCGGAACCCCCGACCCATACCGCGCCGTTTCAACCGGCGCGTCGGCGCGCCGACCGCGGCCGTCGTCAAACGGCGACGCGCCATGCGCAGGCAATACGCCCGTGAACGCATGGCGCGCGCGGTGCAGCGCCTCCAGCGCCGCATCTCCATTACGCCGCGCAGCATCGCCATCGCGGGCATCCTGCTCGGAGTTGCCGCGATCATCGCCGTCATCGCCGTCGTAATCTTCTCGCCGCTGGTCACCGTGCAGGAAATCCGCGTGCAGCGCTCTGACCCGCGCATCGATTTCGAACAGGTGCAGAATGCCTTGAGCCCGCTCTACGGCAGGCGCTTGCCGTTGCTGACTGCCACCGAGGTGCGGATGATCCTGCAGCAGGCGATCCCCGATTTGAGCGCTGTGGAAGTGCACAAGCAGTATCCAAAGGGCATCGCATTGCGCCTGTCGCTCGATCCGGTCATCGCGCAGCTGCGCATCGTCGATCCTGATGGCGAAACGCTCGAAACGGGCACTGGAGCCGACATGATCACGGACTACCTCACCGTGCGCGGCATGTACGTGCTCTATAAGCCGTCCCAAATCGGCAGCGGGTCGACGCTCCCGGTGTACGACGTGGTCGATTGGGGCGTGCGGCCCGGACCGTGGTCGCTACTGATCGATGAAACCTTGCTGACGGCATTTCGCCGCGCCGAAGTGGCGCTTGCCGATCAGTTCGGCGCGGTGGTGAAATCCCGCTCAATCTACCTGCGCGCGCGCGAGTTCCATTTCCAGCTGGATCGCTTCACGGTGTGGATGGACATTCGCAGTCCGCTGAGCGAGCAGTTCGACCGTTTGCGCATCTTCCTGGAGGTCGCCGGACACGATGCGGCGAGCCGGTATGTCGACCTGCGGATTAAGGATAAGGTTGTATACCGGTGACCGATGTTCTGGTAGAGTTTCCGCAATGTACGGGCCTGTCATCTCCGCGTTGTTTTTGGGGTTGGTACCGCTCTGGGGAGTGCATGCGCCGCAGGTCGCGGCGCCGCAGCTCACCGTGTCGAGCCCCGCACGCACGCCATCATCGCTCGCCGCATCCGTTCTCGCGGGCGAACCGCAGATCCAAGGCGGTTCCCTGTCTGCGTCCGGCGTCTTGGTATTGGATGCCGACAGCGGCCAGAAAATCTTCGGCAGAGACATCGACGTGCAGCGTCCGATGGCGAGCCTCACCAAGCAGATGACGGCGCTCCTCATCATGGAAAAGCACGGTCACGAGCTCGACCGCTTGGTCCGCGTTCCTGCCGACATCGCGTCGGTGGAAGGCAATGTCGTCAATCTGCGGCCGGGCGACGAATACACCGTCGGCGACTTGCTCACGGCGATGCTCGTGGCGTCGGCCAATGATGCCGCAGTGACCCTCGCGCAGTTCGACAGCGGTTCGGTGCCCGCGTTCGTCGAAGAAATGAATCGCCGCGCAGCGGAGCTGGGCCTGCGCGATACCGTCTTCCGCAACCCCGTCGGCCTGGATGCTGTTGGTCAACGCTCTACGCCCCAGGACCTTGGCTGGCTCGCCCTCTTCGTCATGCGCACGCCGCAGATCCGCGACCGCATGTCGATGCGCAGCGCCGAAATCCGCGGGAAATCCGGCGATCTGATTGCACTCAGCCACACCTACGCCCTGATGCACACGTCGCCCGATATTCTCGCGGGCAAAACGGGGACGACAGATGATGCGGGCCAATGCCTCGTGTCGCTCGTCGAGGAGGCGGGCCGCCGTTACATCATCGTTCTCCTGCAATCAGGGGATCGGTACCGCGATATGCGGGTGCTTCTGAATGCCCTTCGGGCGTAAGTTCGCTTCTCTGTGCGTACACCGCTGCTTCGTCGTCTGGCCCTTCGTGTCCGCCTCGTGTGCATCGCCGTGGTGCTCCTGGGGGGTCTCCTGCCGCCGTTTCAGCAGGAGGGCGTGGCCGCGCTCCCCGAGGACGTGGCGGTCGAAATTCCGCAGGTGCTCCTGGTGGAGGACGGCTTCCTCATGAAGTCGTCGTCGCTCACGCAGCAAGGCGCTCGGCGTGCCTACGCCGAGGGTATCATCCATGTCGTGCAGGAGGGCGAGAACCTCGAAAAGATCTCGCGGAAGTACGGCATCAAGCGCGACACGATTCTCTGGGCGAACCGCATGGAGCCGGGTGCAGGCATCCGCCCCGGGCAGGAGCTCGTTATTCTGCCGGTCGACGGCGTGCTGCATACCGTCTCGCGCGGCCAGAGCCTGTCGCGCATCAGTGAGCTGTACAGCATCAGCGCCGACGAGATCCGTGTACAGAACAAGATCGAGAGTGATTTCATTCTCGTGGGCCAGGAGCTCATCATCCCCGGAGCCAAGCCGATCATCGCGACCACGCAGAACGTCGCGGTGCACCCACCGAAGCCCCCGTCCGTGCAGCCTGCGGGCGGCAAGGCGCCAGCCACCGTGCCTCCCGTGCTCACCAGCGGCATCTTCCAAATGCCGTGCAACAGCTGCCTCTTCACGCAGTACTACAACCCCGGCCATTACGCCGTCGACATTCAGACCAAGGGCGGCGGCCCCATCTTTGCGGCCGAAGACGGCGAAGTGATCCGCGCCGATTACGGCTGGAGCGGCGGCTACGGCAACGTGATTGAGATCGACCACGGCAACGAGGTGGTGACGCTCTACGCGCACAACAAGGAGCTCTACGTGAAGAAGGGCGACACAGTGAAGCGCGGGCAGATGATTTCCTGGATGGGGAACACCGGCCGCGTGTACGGCGCCACGGGCATCCACTTGCACTTCGAAGTACGCGTCAAAGGCGTCAAGAAGAACCCGCTGCTCTACCTGCAGTAGATTGCAAAAAAATGAATTTTATTGTATAATAATCCCAAACGATTCTCTATGACATCCCTCCCGAATCCCACTGCGGCACGCATTCTCTTTTTGAACGTGGGCTATTGCACGGGCTTGGAGGGGGGAACCACTGAGTACCTGCTCAACTGGTATCGCTACCTCTACACGTCGCGCCGGACGATGGAGAACGTGCTGCGCGACCTCCACCTGATGATCGAGCAGGAAAGCCCGGACATTTGCTGCTTTCTCGAGATCCACAAGACGTCCGGCTTGCTGCAGAACATGCATGCGTATCCGTATTTCGATATCGAGAACAAGTACGGCCTCCACGCGCTGCTGCGCCACCTCCCGCTCTTCCGCAAGAACTGCAACGGCGTCTTCAGCCGCAAGCCCCTGCAGATGCAGAAGCACTTCCTGAATGCGGGGCGCAAGAAGCTCGTGTATGAAGTCACCCTGGAGAACGGCGCTTCGCTGTTTGTGAGCCATTTGTCGCTGACGCACGGCGCACGCAGTCGCCAGATCGCCGAGCTGGCCGACCTCGTGCGCGACAAGAAGAACGTGATCCTCTGCGGCGATTTCAACGCGTTCCGCGGCCGCAAGGAGATCAGCGAGCTGGAAGCATGCGGGTTGCACCTGGTGAATCCTCCGCTGAAGGGGACGTTCCCGAGCATCCATCCGCGCATCACGCTCGACATGTTCCTGTGCTCGCCCGACGTCGATATCGAGCAGGTCCGCGTGCTGCAGGACGTGAAGCTTTCCGATCACCTCCCCGTCGTCCTCGACATCCGTCTATGACCCCGACGCACAGAGAAACACTCACGCCCTTTTCGCTTCCCTCCGACAACGACACGCAAGCCTATCTGCGCGCGCAGTTTGAACGAGGAGGCGTCGATGCTGAGGGCAACATGCGCATGGCGAAGATCGCCGAGTACGCCGACCGCGTACAGACAACATCGCGCGCGTTGATGGCGGCGCACGGGGATGCCGCCGGGGAAGAGCGCGCCCGCGTCGTCGATGCGCTCGCCAAGGAAGAAATCTCCCGCGAGCTCTTTGCCAACGGCAGCGTCGATCCTGCCGCGCTGCGCACGCGCGTCGCCCATCGCTTCCATGCGGTGACGGGGCTCCCGTTCAATGTTCACACCGATGGCCCGTCCTTCGCCAAGGCGTTCCGCGTGATCCGCACCTACGCCCTGGATCGTGGCCGAGGGCTCCAGAACGGCACCGGTTTGCCAAAGCCGCGTGCCCGGTGAGTGTTGCAACATAAAAATTATGTAGTATAATACACTTTACCAGCTCAGGAAAGGCTGGTGATCTTTTCCCAAGGAGGTGCCAGATGGCACGGACGTTGTTGGCGGCGTTAGTGTTGTTGATGTTGGTCGGCTGTCGGTCGGGAGCGACGGTGGGTGTCACCATCGAAGCGCGCGTGCCCGTTGAGGGCCGCGAAATCCCGATCGGGGTGACGGTGAACTACCGCGCCCCCATAGACACGCCGGCCGCAGCGACACGCTGATGCCATGCCTCCTCACCGACGCGGTTTTCGGGTCTTGCACCTGGAAACCGCGTTTTCGTATAAGAACAATATTTGCTTAAAATGTACAATATTGGTATAATATTCAAGTACATCCAGGAACACACATCCCCTCCCGTCGCCCATGAAGCAACGCCCGCAGCACATGGATCAGGCCACCGCTCACGAGATCAAGGTCGCGGCACTGTGCTGGGCCATGGTCGCCGGCATGTGCGTGGCGCTCGCCAACGCGTTTGCGGCGACGTACCTGTAGCGGGGCAGCAGCACCGGGCATCGCCGGGCTGAGACGACGGTCGGCTTATTCCGCGTCGCAGACGATCTCTCCGCAGCCCACGGCGCAGTTGCGTTCGTCGCGGATCACGGCATCGCCTTCGTAGCGGCAGCCGTCTTCGGGCTCGCCACACGTGGGCTCGTCGTCGCACAACGCGACATCGTCATCGTTCTGGTCGGGCGCGGGCTCAAACCAATCATCACCGGATCCTGTGTCATCGCTGCTCGTGTCATCACCGGATCCTGTGTCATCGCTGCTCGTGTCATCACCGGATCCTGTGTCATCGCTGCTCGTGTCATCACCGGATCCTTCATCGCAGACGAGCGAGCCGCAGCCGACCTCGCAGCCGTTCTCATCGCGCTCGGGCTCCTCATAGCGGCAGCCTTCTTCCGCAACGCAGACCGGGGCCTCGGCGCACTCCGGAGGTGCGGCGTTGCCGCCCTCGCAGGCGAGCGGGCCGCAATCGATCACACAGCCGTTGTCGTCGATTTCCTTGTTGCCGAAGAAGCAGAATTCATCCGGCGGCGCGCACTCAGGCTCCGCGTCGCAGGAGCGGTCCTCGCGGTTTTCATCGTCATTGGTGTCCGGCGCCGTTCCGTTGACGATGCGGTCGAGGGCGATGGCCAGCTCGCCGCGCGTCACGGCGTCGTTGGGCCGGAAGTTGCCGTCCTCGTCACCCGTCAGGATGCCGGCGTCGCGCAGGCGCTCGATAGCCGCGGCGGCGGGGTGGTCGTCGCTCACGTCGGCAAAGACCGATCCAAGGAGCGGTGCAGCCGTCTGCACGGCGAGCGTCAGGGCGATGCCGACGCCAAGGGTGGTCAGGAGGTCACGGCGCATCATGGGTGTTTGTGGAAAGGGATCCGCTTATTGTACAGAAACATCGCCAAGAATGCAATCGACGCGTGATCTTCTCCACGGAGCGCCCGGCGGTGCCGCTCGCGCCGACGAGAAGCGTGCAGCGCGCGTCGTGCCGGTCCTCCCCGGAGAACTGCCGGCCTTCGTGCAGGAGCGTTTCGCGGAGGCATGGCAGCAAAGCCCCTACGAAGGGCCGTGCGGCGATGTTGATATTCGAGTGCTCGCGGAATTGTTTTTGCACCAAGGCATGCTTGTCGGCGCGGGGTCGCTCGCGCAGCTTGCCGGAGTGGCGCCGGGCGACGTTCCGGCGATGATCCATCGGTTCAACGCCACCTTCTTCGCGGGGACGTGCTACCTCGTGCACACGTACGGTTCGCAAGGCTATGCGCTGACAAAGCGCGAACGGTAAAGCCCTTTGGCTGCAGGGTCCCGTGCATGTACCATTCTCGCGTCCGCCGAGCTCTTCGATAAACTCGGCGATTCCCTCATCCGCCATGACATTTTCTCAGACTGTCTTGCTCGGTGCCATCTCCGGCTTGTCGATCTTGCTCGGCATGCCGATTGCCCGCGTGCGTGCTGTGTCCAAGGGCTGCCATTCCTACATGAACGCGCTTGCCGTCGGTATCCTGTTCTTTCTGCTGATCGATGTGATGGAGCATGCCATGGAGCCGGTGGAGGAAGCCGTGGAGCTGGGAGCGGCGCATGGCGTCGCGCTCTTCTGCGTGTTGGCGGGCGGCTTCATCGTCGGGCTCATGAGCCTCGTGTACTACGGGCGTCACCATCTGCGCGGCGCATCCGGTGCTTCGCCGGAGCGTCTGGCCGTGCTGATCGCCATTGGTATCGGTTTGCACAATTTTTCCGAGGGTCTGGCTATCGGCAGCGCTGCGGTGGGCGGCGCCCATCGCCTGGCGTGGCTGCTGATCATTGGGTTCGGCCTCCATAACATCACCGAAGCATTCGGCATCGCCGCGCCTCTGGCGGGCCGCAGGACATCGTGGGGCTTCCTTGCGCTGCTGGGGCTCATCGGCGGTATGCCGAATCTTCTTGGCACGCTCGTGGGCTATATCTATGTATCCGAGGTGCTCTCCATCCTGTTTCTCGCGCTCGCGGCAGGAGCCATCGTGTACGTCATTTGCGAGCTGCTGGCAGTGGGTCGCAAGCTGGAGGCGCATGCCTGGAGCGGTTGGGGCATCGCCACGGGCCTGTTCCTCGGCTTCGGGACGGAGCTTATTCTCGTGGCGGTAGGGGCGTAGCGTAGGTTGCAGATTGCCATGCAGTCGATAGCATGAGCGACGCAATGCCCCTCGAGCATCTCGCTGTCTGCAGGCACGGCGCGTACAAGGATGTGATTGGCGAACCCGCGCTCAACGATGCGGGGAGGAAGCAGGCGGAGAAACTGGGCAACGCTCTTGGGACGCGCTTGGAAGGCCGGCAACGTGCCGTCATCACGTCCATTAGCTTGCGAGCCAGGCAGACCGCGGCAATCATCGCGGAGATCTTGGGCGTGACGCCTGAGGAGCTTGAAGAGCTGTGGAACGACAGCTCTCACCGAGGCGATCTGCGCGTGTGCACGGAGCGTATCGATGCCCACGAAGCGCCGGCGATCGTGGTGGTGACGCACTTGGAGTACACGGCACATCTTCCGAACGCCTACAGGGCGCAGTTGCTCGGCGCCGCCGCGCCTGCCATGGGCGAGCTGTCCTATGGTCAAGCGTGGTACTTGCATGCTGCCCAGAAGACAGCGGAGCATATTCGGTAGTGTCCCGATCACAAAAGGGCCGGCGTCCCGGCCCTCGTGCCATCGGCGATCAGGCGTTGGGTGTGAGGAGTGCCGGGTCGAGCTGGAGGCGTTCGGCCGCGAAGCAGTCGCTATCGTTTTCGCAGAGCACATCAACCTCGTACTGCCCTTGCGGGGCGTCCTGCCGCTGCATGATGAGCAGGCAGTTCTTGTGGCACTCGCGGATCATCGGGCAGAGCTTGGCCTGCCACGGCGTCGCTTCTACAGCGCTGCGCGCGATCTGCTCGGCTGCATCCGCATCGGCGGCTTCAAAGAACAACGGCCGTTCGCCGGAAAGAGGAAGTCCATTGCACATGAGAGGGGGTAGTAGAGGGTAAAAGGCGAAAGATTCTCGTCGGCGCCAACGGAAAACTTTCGTTACGGAGTAAACAAATACTTGCCATAGCAATCAATATGGCGAACACTATTCGCCAGTCTATGGATCGCACCGCACTCCAGGGGGCGTTAGAGCGCATCGGGCTCAATCATCACGAGGCCCAGGTGTACCTGGCACTCCTGGCGCAGGGGCACCTGCCGGCGTCGAAGCTCGCGCTGGCAAGCAGTACGCCGCGCAGCACCATCCGCAGCATTCTCGATGCTCTCTGCGCCAAAGGGGTGGTCGACAAGCTCTACCGGGGCAACACCCAGTACTACTCCTGCCTGCCCGCCGATGCGCTGGTACGCGCGGTGGAGCGTGAGGCCGCGGAGAAGAAGCGTCATGCCGATGTGCTGCGTGAGCTGGTGCCCATGCTGGAGAGCATGCGCCATGCCGAAAGCACGTTGCCGCGTGTGCGGTACTTTGAGGGCGAAGACGGCGTCATCGAAGCGTTCAACCACAGCCTGGTCCATGCCACGGGCGAGATCCTCTTCATCACCTCCTACGACTTCTTCCAGACCGAGCGTATCCGCGCGTACGACGTCGAAGAGTACCTCCCCGACCGCATCCGGCGCGGCATCCACATGCGCGTGCTCTCTGAGCGCAATGCTGCGACGGCGTACTGGCACGAGCGCAGCACGGCGGAGCTGCGGGCGCACCGCTTCATCGCCGACGGGCAGAAGCTGCCGGGCAATTTCTTCATCTACGACGCGTATGTCCTCTACTTCTCGGCCAATAACGGCGAATACATCGCCGTACTCACGGAGAGTGCGGTGATGGCCGCAACGATGCGTACGCTCTTCGAGAGTGCGTGGGGAGCAGCGACAGGATAAGGCTTGGTGAGATGGTGAGGTTGTCCTTCGCCGGATATGTGCAGCATCATGGAAAAGCCGAAACTCCTTGATCCCCCGGAGCCGGCAGGCGTAGTGGGGACAGGTACCCGACCATCCGGTGATGATTGTTCTGGCGGACTCGACGGGATTCGAACCCGCGACCTCCACAGTGACAGTGTGGCGCTCTAACCAGCTGAGCTACGAGTCCGCGTAAGGATAGAAAGGAACTGCGCCCCAAACGCACAAAAGCGCGTCACGGCCCGCAAACGGTACCAGCCACCTCGGGCGATGGCAATGGCGACTCGCAAGGGTTCGGAAACCCTTATTCTTCCTGCCCGGGGCGATGCACGCGGACCTTGGCGCCCAGCTCCGGCTTGGCGAACTGGAAGAAGGCCGACTTATAGAGGCGCGTGTAGCTGTCCTCGCCTTCCATCCATTTGCGCAGGATTTCGATGTCGCCGTTGGGGTACATCACGAGGCCGCCCGGCTCCGATTCGCGCAGCGACGAACCGATCTGCACGCGCTGGCTCACGTTGCCGATGATCAGCTTCACGAAGCCGCCGTATTCCTTCGCTGCTTCCTGTACCTCGGCCCACTTCTTCTCGGGATGCTTGCAGTGTGTGAGCATGTTGCCGAAGCGGTCGACGTAGCACAGCTCCCAGCGATCCTCGGGGTACTCGGGGATTTTGGCGTTGATGTCGTCCTGCTCCAGCGTAAGACCGTGATCCGGATGGAGAAGAACGGCCGCGTAGCTTGAGCGGAACTGTTCGTTGGGGCCGTAGAGGTTGTTGTTGAGGTTCGGCAGGTGGTGGAGCGATTCCACTTGATCCTTGATGGTCGAGAGGCCTGCGGGGTCGGTCGTGACGATGCGGATATTGCCGATGACGGCGACGTGGAAGAGGCTGCCGTTGCCCTCCTTGCTGGTGCGCGGCGCAGCATTGATGAAGATGCCCGTGATCGTCTTGGCGAATTCGGCGCGTGTGGCTTCGTCGAGCCAGGATGCTTTCTTCATCTGCTTGTGCAGCTCCACAATGATGCGCACAACGTGCCCCGTAATGTTCTCGCGGCCGTAAATGTCGAACTCGCGCTTGGTGAATTCGAGCGGGAACGAGCGGAAATCCGTCGAGATGATCGCATCAGCGTCATCTTGCGTGAACGGATTCTTGCTTCGTCCGTAGGTATCCGAGAAACAATAAACGCGGCGCAGGAGGGTGGTGTCCATGGACGAATGCTACGGATGCATCCGGACGTGCACAACAGAATTTTTTTGTTCAGAGCGAAGGCTTCCGTTCGAAGAACTTCGTGGCCTGCTCGTAGGCGTGCGCGCAGCGCAGGACGGTTTCCTCGCCCCACTGTGGCCCCATGACCTGCAGGCCGATGGGCAAATTGTCCTTCGAGAAGCCGCACGGAACCGAGAGTGCCGGGATGCCCGCCATCACCTGGCCGTCCAAGAAGATGTCTTCCAGGTACATCGCCACGGGGTCGTCTTGGTGGGCGCCCACCGTGAACGCGGGCGTGGGCGACACCGGCGAGAGGATCACATCGACGGTCTTGTAGGCCTCTTCAAAGTCGCGGAGGATCAGCGTGCGCACTTTCTGCGCTTGGCGGTAGTAGGCGTCGTAGTAGCCCGCTGAGAGGGCGTATGTGCCGATCATGATGCGGCGCTTCACCTCCGGGCCGAAGCCCGAGCTGCGCACCGCGCTGTAGTACTCGGCCAGGTCGGCCGCGTCCTTCACTGTGTGGCCGAAGCGAATGCCGTCGTAGCGGGCCATGTTGGAGCTGACCTCACACGGGCAGAGCACGTAGTAGGTCGCTGTGGCGTACTTGCTGTGGGGCAGCGAGATGTCGTGCACCGTGGCCCCGAGACTTTGGAGTGTCTTGGCCGCTTCGCGCACGGCGTGCTCCACTTCCGCGTTCATGCCGTCGATGAAGTATTCTTTAGGGAGCCCTACCCGAAGCCCTTTCACGTTGCCCGTGAGCGCTTTGGCGTAGTCGGGGACGGGGCGGTCGACGGTGGTGCCGTCGCGCGGGTCTTTCCCCGCGATCGCGTTCATCACGAGCGCCAGATCTTCGATGGTTTTGCAGATCGGTCCGATGGTATCGAGCGAGCTGGCCATGCTGAGCACGCCGAAGCGGCTGGTGCGTCCGTAGGTGGGGCGCAGCCCCGTGCAGTTGCAGTAGCCCGCCGGCTGGCGGATGGAACCGCCGGTATCGGTGCCTAGCGCAAACATGCAGAAGTCCGCGCTGACGCCCGCGGCCGAGCCGCCGGAGGAACCCCCCGCCACGCGGCTTGTATCCCAGGGGTTGCGCGTCACGCCGAAGCACGACGTTTCCGTGGAGGCGCCCATGGTGAATTCATCGGTGTTCGCTTTGCCCAGGCTCACGGCGCCGGCTGCTTTCAGGCGGGAGGTGGTCGTGGAGTCGAACGGAGGTATGTAGGTTTTCTCACGCAGCACGTTCGAGCAAGCGGTGGTCGGCACGCCCGCCTCGCAGTACACGTCTTTGGCAAGGTAGGGGATGCCGCCAAGCGGCTTGCTGATGTCGGCATGGTTGGCTTCCTCCAGGGCTCTTTCGAAATTCTTGTGGACCACCGCGTTGAGGGTGGGGTTCAGCGCTTCGATGCGGTCGATGCACGCCTGCGCCAGTTCCGTCGGCGAGCACTGCTTGGCCGCGAGCGCCTTCTTGGCGGCGGCGATCGTCAGGCCGGCGAGGGAGGAAGCGGGAGTCACGGCTTAGTGGGCGGAGCGGGTTTGAATCTGATGGTCGATCACCGGGAGCGGCGTGCAGCCGAGGAGCGCGTCGCCCCCCGCAATGGGCGGCGCCACGACGTCCTCGCGGAACGCGTTGCTCAGGCCCGTCACCTGGCTCGTCGCGGGCACATCGGCCGTGTCGACTTCGCGGAGCATGTCGACGTACTGCAGGATGCTCGTCATGTCCTTGGCAAAGCGCTCCACTTCGCCTTCCGTCAGCTGGAGGCGGGCGAGCTTGGCGATATGCCGGACTTGGTCGGCCGTAAGGGCGGTCATTGGTCGCCAGTGTGGGAGAAAGCCGGCCCGAAGGCAAACGGCTGGCGCGCAAAACGTCCTTCGCTAGGCTGGTGCCATGCATCTGCTGCATTTGCGAGGCCGGAAGAATTGCGACCGCGTGCTGCGCCAGGGCAAGCGCTGGAGCGGCAAAGCGCTGGCGGCCGTGTGGGTGTGCGGCGAGCCGAAAACCAGCGCAACGAGCGTCGCGGGCATCTATTGCGGCACGGTCGTGCCCGCATCCGTCGATGCGTCGGCCGTCCGGCGCAATACCATGCGTCGCCGCTGCCGCGAAGCCCTGCGGCTGACCCTTGCCGCGTGGAACGGCCCCGATTTGCCCGTTGCACAGTTGTTGCTGCGGCCTCGTTCCGCTAGCCTAAGTGCTCCGTTTGGCGATCTCCTGCAAGAGATGGGCCAACTCCTTCTCGCACTCTCCCGCGCATGTCCGCTAAACCCGCCTCCAAGTTCTCCCGCATCGCCGAGTTCGCGCTGATCCTCGTCGCGGCCTATCTGCTGTCGGAAGTCGCCACATCCTTCCTCTTCCCGAAGAAGGTCGACGTTCCCGCGGGTGTCACAATCGGCATGGAGAAGTCCTCCGTGCGCATGGGCAACCCCGCCATGCTCGTCATCACCAACAACACGAAAGACCTCCTCGTGCCGCCGGATACGTGCCCCATGCCGCCGGTGAACGTGTTCCGCTTCCCGGACAGCGCAACCGGCGCGTTGCGCCCGCTCCTCACCGACGAGGTTGCCGGCGTCTGCACGCCGCTGCAGCCGATCCCCGCGGGCCAGAAGGTCGTCTTCTCACTCGCGCCGTGGAAATACTCGCTCTTCAACCAGCCAGGCCGCTTCGAGCTGCGCCTCCCGCTCCCGCTGCCGCCCGAGGTGGCCAGCGGATCGGTGCTCACGACCGAGTTCACCCAGCATGAGCCCGGCGCGTTCGTACGCCTCTTCCGCGGCACGGTCACAAAGCCGCTGCTCTTTACGCTCATTTCCATCGCGAGCGCCCTTCCCGGCCACTCGCTCGGATGGGCCATCATCATCCTGACGTTGCTGGTCAAAATTGTGCTCTTCTTCCCGACGCAGCACGCGCTCGAGGGCCAGCGCAAGATGCAGGCGCTCCAGCCCAAGCTCGAAGAGCTCAAGAAGAAATTCGCCAAAGACCCCAAGCGCATGCACGAGGAAACGATGAACCTCTGGAAGGAGAACAAGGTGAACCCCTTCCAGTCGTGTCTGCCGATGCTCGTGCAATTCCCGGTGCTCATCGGGCTCTTCTTCGTCATCCGCGACAGCTCCGTCATCGAAACGTCGCGTGAGTTCCTCTATCCGATCCATCAGAACCTCGACTGGTCGTTTGGGCACGCGTTCCTGGGGCTCGACCTCATGACGCCGCACGCGTTCATCTTCGTGCCGCTCCTCGTGGTGATGCAGTTCATCCAGATGAAGCTGACGATGACGTTTGCCAAGCGCAAGCAGCAGGCGAAGCCCGCGTCCGAAACGCAGAGCGCGATGGACATGCAGCAGAAGATCATGCTCTACGTGCTGCCGGCGATGATCGGCTTCTTCGCACTCAAGTTCCCGTCCGCAGTGTCGCTCTACTGGCTCGTGTCCACAGTCTTCGCCATCGGCCAGCAGGTCGTGGTGAATCGAAAAGTAGGGTAGTCCGCATTCGAAAGATCCCTCACCCCCGCAATGCGCGGGAGTGAGGGCCATCCTTGCCTAGGCCGTTTCCGGCCCCGATTTGCCTCTTCTCGAGGTGGCCCCGGCAAGGGGGTTGGAAGGTTCGCACAGTTGCCTCCCTTTGGGGGCGTCGCCCGATTCTCCCCTCCGTTTGGCACTGTGCGAGCGGACGATTGTGCGCCAAATTTTTTGGGAGTCAAGCACGCGGTCGCCACCGCGGTGCTACGCTTCCGGCGACCCTTCCCCTCTTGAGCCATGGCCTTGAACTACGCCGCAATCCAACAGCTCCTCGGCGCCGACGCCAAGAAATTCTTGGAGCACACCTGTACCACCATCGCCAAGGAGAAGCTGCATGTCCCCGGCCCCAAGACGTGGAGGTCAGTGTTCCAGGCTTCCGACCGCCCCAAGGAGGTGCAGAAGGCCCTCGAAACGCTCTACGGCCACGGCCGCCTGGCGGGTACGGGCTACCTCTCGATTCTCCCCGTCGACCAAGGCATTGAGCATTCTGCAGGCGCCTCGTTTGCGAAGAACCCCGATTACTTCGACCCGGAGAATTTGGTGAAGCTCGCCATGGAAGGAGGCTGCAACGCCATCGCCTCCACGCTCGGTGGGCTCGGCATCGTCGCCAAGGCCTATGCCGACAAAATCCCCTTCATCGTGAAGATCAACCATAACGAGCTGCTCACCTACCCCAACAAGTTCGACCAGGTGATGTTCGCCACCGTGCAGCAGGCCAAGGATATGGGCGCGCTGGGCGTCGGCGCCACGATTTACTTCGGGTCCCCGGAGTCTTCGCGCCAGATTGTCGAAGTGGGCGAAGCGTTCGCCGAAGCGCACAGGCTCGGCCTCTTTACGGTGCTCTGGTGCTACATCCGCAACCCCGCGTTCAAGAAGGACAAGGACTACCACGTTGCCGCCGACCTCACCGGCCAGGCCAACCACCTGGGCGTCACGCTCGGCGCCGACATCATCAAGCAGAAGCTGCCGGAATGTAATGGTGGCTTTCTTGCGCTCAACACCGGCGACAGCTCCTACGGCAAGCTCGACAAGCGCATGTACGAGCAGCTCTCTTCCGATCATCCCATCGATCTCGCGCGCTACCAGGTCGCCAACTGTTACATGGGCCGCATCGGGCTCATCAATTCCGGCGGCGCGTCCGGCGAGAACGATCTCCAGCAGGCGGTGCTCACGGCCGTCATCAACAAGCGTGCGGGTGGCGCGGGTCTCATCTCCGGCCGCAAGGCCTTCCAAAAGCCGTTTGACCAGGGTGTCGAGATTTTGCAGGCGATCCAGGATGTGTATCTCTGCAACGAGGTTTCCGTTGCCTGAGCGCACCGGCTCAGTTCATCGATGGGTTGCGCGCCGAGCGTTGTTCCGCGGCAAATGCGCGGACGTTCTGAAGCACTGCGCCAATCTTCATCACGATCTCGCAGACAATGGCTGTAGGCAGGATGCTGTGCTCCGTCCGTTGGCGTTCAGGAAGGGCGTCGATCCTGTGCTCGGTTGCATCGTAGGTAGCATCAATCATTTCCTGGATGCGGCGTGCTTGCGCGGGAGCCTCAGCGACGAGCCTGTGCTCCGCCGCCTCGAGCACGTCGTAGAGCATCGCTGTCGTATAGAGCTCGTTGGTGTAGTCGGTCGACATAGGCGGCAGGAAGGGGCGTTATTGCGGCTTGAAGTTGTTGCGCAGCATTGCCCGGACATACCAGGGGATGCCGCCGCGCATCTCCACCGGGAACTTGCGTCGTTCACAGCGCATGCGCACCAGCCAGAGCGGGTAGAGGAACTCCTTCCAGACGGTTTCCTCGGGGATGAGCGTCGGCGCTTCGACGCCCCAGAGCTCCTCGGGCGTCGTCTGCAGCTCATGCGCCAGTTTCTGGAGGGGGAGAGCCACGATGTCGGGCACGGGGCCTCCGGAGAGCGCCACGAGCTTTGCGCGGAGTTCGGCGATCGCCGTGCGGATCGAGCGCGTGAACTGGGGGAATTCCTCCAGGCACGCGTGCTGCTCGTCGTCGATGCGCTGCGCCAGCATGTCGGGCGACATGGGGGCGCTGTAGTGGAGGGTCATAGGGTGGGGGAAGCCGATCTGCGTTCGAAGAGGTGCCCTGCTTCCCTCCGAAGAGAGAAGCAGGGCTATGAAAACCAATGCCAGGTGGCACTGGGCTTGTGCTAGCAAGTTCTGTACCCCAAGGAGCACAGATCGGCGTGCCCGGAAGGGAAAAGAGCGAGGGTGGGTGCCGCGTCAGCGGCCGGACTGGTGCGGGCGGCGCATGCGGCGGCTGCGGACATACTCCATCACGCGGTCGACGCCGTTCTCTGCCCGGGGCTTGAGCGCTGTGCCGAAGCGTGCGCGGGTTGCGCGCAGCGAACGCAGCAAGGCGCTGTCCTGCGGGGCGCTTTCATTGGTCTCCATGACCGGTTCATGCATGGACGAGAGGAGCAAGGCGCGCGACATGGGAGAAGGGGGGAAGAGAACACCGATCTGCGTTCCGTCGGAGAGCAACGAGGGTGACGCGGCGAGCCTGCGCCCGCCGCGTCGTTTGGTCCACTCGTTCTCTCTTCCGTTGTCCCGCGCTCTTCAGGGGAGCGCAGGTCGGTGCAATCATTCTGGGCGTCAAGAAATATGTTCCGCAGCAGTCTGCCGCCTTCAAAGGCGTGACCCCGAATGATGCCGAGCGGCATCACTCGGGGCGATGGAAAAATGAATCGGACATGCCCCTTCCATGGAAGGGGAAGACGGGGCGGAGAGCCCCGGTTGCAGAAATGCTTCCGATTCCTGCTGCAAGCAACAGGGCGTTGCAAGCGGCAGGCAGCTGTGGAACGTGAAGAAGCGAAGAACCGACCTGCGCTCGTCGCAGCAAAGGATGGTGCCCCCACGCCGTACGAGACGACGTGGGGGCGATTGTTGCTCGGGTGGGGGTGAGGGTGGTCACGAGGCCTGTTTCTGCAGCTCCTTCTTCTTCTGCAGATGGGTCTTGTGCGACCAGCGGCCGGACACGCACACCTTGCGGTGGTGCTCCAGCTTCTTGGTCTTCACCTTGATCCCGCACTTCGAGCAAACGGTCAACTCCGCCATGACATACTCCTTGGGTGCCCGAGGCACCCGATGACACTGCTCCCACCCGCCGTCGCGGGGTTATCCGTAGTTGTCGATGCGACGGTTCGGAGAGCAGATCGGTTCTTCGGGTTCGTGCAGAGAGCGATCCGGCTTCGGATGGAGCGAAAGGGACCCCCAGACCGCGAGCGTGGGAACTGCTCGGCGGTCTGGGGAATATGACAGGGGCCACGCTTAGCGGCGGGTACGGTGTTTACGGTTCTGGCGCTTGAGGGCGCGCAGTTCCGCTTTGGTCAGAGACGTGGTCTCTGGCTTTTTCACCGAACGGTTGCCGTTGTACGTGGTCTTTGCGATGACTGCGGTCATGCGGATCTCCTGTCAGAGTTTCCCCGTTCTTCCGTAGTGCTGCGTATCCGACGCGGCGAGGAAGACGGGTCGCTCTCTGCAATGCGGTGGTGTGAAGGGTCGGATACTTCTTGGCTTCGCGTGCCTGTCAAAAGCCCCCTCGTCTTGCGGGAGGGGGCTTGTGAAGTTGCGAATCTTACGCACGCGTCACGAGGCCCTCCCGGGGAAGAGGCAGGTAAGGTGACGAATGGCGTACCAAGATTGCATCATTGCTGGCGCAATCTAAAGATCGCCAAGAGCAGTGTCAAGCATTTTGCAAAAGAAGTGAAAATTTTGGCTTCAATGGGCCGTAATGCAGTGTATTACTGTGGTAGTGCAGAGAGATTCTACCTTTGTCCAAGTGACGAAACATGCCGGTTTCTTTTTCAGCCAGAGAAGTAACGTTTCCCACTTTTTTAGAAAAAGTGGGAGCAAAAACGTCGCACGGAGAACGCGGTCTGTGGCGCAACGCCGCTTGCTCACGACGCCAAGTCTAACTCCTCGTCCCTCTGGGGACTCGTCAGACACGACGTTGGCGTTTGCGCTCGCTTCGCGGTGCGCCAAGACGCCCGCATTTCCTACGCGACACGAGAGAGCGAGGATATGAGAAGGCAGCCCGCGTTGTAGGAATACCTCCTCCCGCTTTGAACGTTCGAGTGGTTCTTTGCGATGGAGCAGCCCGGCGGCCCTCCCGTTTTCCTTCCTCCCGATGTGTATACCTAGGAGAGCAGTAGGCAGCGATGCTCTTCTGGGGTGGCTCGCCGTCAACGCCGGGGGTGGTGCCGCAAGCGGAGTGGGGGCTTTGACGGCACGCGCTTGGGCTCCACCCTTGTCGCTTGGACAAGGGTGGAAATAAGCCCCCTGACGGTTGCTCAAGCGAGACACGAGAGGCCACAGAGTTTTGGTGTCCCATGCATCGCATTTGTCTCCATGAAACAACCCCATTCCTGCTATGCTCCCCATGCAATGCCGCTCCGTCTCTATAATTCCCTCACCAAGCGCGAAGAAGACGTTGCTCCGCTCCCCAAAAGCGCCGAGCAGCTCGCACGCTGGAAGGACGACAAGGCGATCCCCGCCGATGTCGACTCTGCAAACATCATCACGCTCTACACCTGCGGCCCCACCGTCTACGGCCGCCCGCACATCGGCAACTACGCCAGTTTTCTCATGGCTGATCTGCTGCGCCGCTGGCTGGAGGCCGGGCACGGCTACCACGTCGTCCATGCCAAGAACATCACAGACGTCGGCCACCTCGTGAAGGATGCCGACAGCGGCGAAGACAAAATCGAGAAGCAGGCGCGGGAGGAGTACGGCCAGGTGACGTTTGAAAGCGTCATCGGCATCGCGCGCAAATACGAGCTGCAGTATCTCGACGACGAAGCAACGCTCGGCTTCCTGCCGCCCGCCTACCGCCCGCGCGCCACCGCCTTTATCCGCGACATGGCGGCGATGGTTGAGGCGCTCCTGGCTTCCGGCCACGCGTACGTCCTCAGCGACGGCATCTACTTCGATGTCACCTCCGCAGCGCAGACACCCTACGGCACGCTCTCCGGCAACACGCTCGACGGGCTCCAGTCCGGCGCGCGCATTGCGATCCACGAGGGCAAGCGGTACCCCGCCGATTTCGCGCTTTGGAAATTCTGCGTCGGCATCAACGAGCATCACGCGCTCCGGTGGCCGTCGCCCAAAGGCGAGGGCGTGCCCGCGGTCGAAGGCTTTCCGGGTTGGCACATCGAATGCTCGGCCATGAGCCGCGCGCTGCTCGGCGACCAGATCGACCTGCACACGGGCGGCGAGGACAACATCTTCCCGCATCATGAGTGCGAGATCGCTCAGAGTGAGGCCTGCACCGGAAAAACACCGTTTGTTGGCCTATGGCTGCACAAACGGCGCATCGATTTGGAGGGGGAGAAAATGTCAAAGAGTCTTGGCAATGTGCTTAGTATTCCTGACATTGTGCAGAAGGGATACTCCCCGCAGGACATCCGTTACTACCTGCTCTCGGTGCACTACCGCACCAACCTCAAGTTCAGCTGGAAGGGGATGGATGATGCCAAGAAAGCGCGGAAGAAAATCGTGGAGTGGATGCAGGAAATTGTCGGTATCAGCCACAAAGAGCGCGATGACGGATCGCAAGCGGATGATGCGAAAAAAATAGCTGCACGCTTCACTGAAGCGATGGATGCAGACCTCAATACATCAAGTGCACTCTCTGTTATTTTTGACATGATCTCCTGGGAACGCAGTGCGCGTCCCCATAGCCCAGGCGCCATGTCTGCGGTGCTGGATTTTCTTCAGATGATTCGCCGTACCTTCGGCTGCTTCGAGCCAGAGCAAACGGACATCGTGATTCCGCCGGAAGTTCAAGCCCTCGTCGACGCGCGTGCAGCAGCTCGTGCTTCAAAAAACTTTGCGGAAGCAGATCGTCTGCGTATGGAAATTGAAAAAGAGCGTTTCACCGTTCGCGACTCTCCATCAGGGGAATCGATGGTAGCCCCAATGGAAGGCAGGGCAGGAGAGTAAAGTTAAGTGAACTTAACAAATGTTGCATGCCCTCTCGCATGGGACATGCCGGTTTCTTTGCCAAACCCCAAACACACTGTTTCCCACTTTTTTAGAAAAAGTGGGAGGGAAAAATCGTCGCTGTGGAAGACCTTCTGCGGTGTTCTCCGCGTGCTCGCTACGCAGGCAGGCTCCTCGCCTTCTTCTGAGAAGGCTTCGTCAAACAGGTGCCTGCGCTTCACGCTGCGCTCGCGGACACCGCAACGAACGTCTTCCAGGCGACACGAGGGAACGACGACAGGTGTCTTCTGCTTGCACCCGTTCGTTTACAGGTGGGATGAGGGTTGCACACGGATCATTCTCCGGGGAAGCATGCTGCCGCGAGAGGGTGACAGGGGTGTCGGGGGCTGAGGGAGACGTGCCAAGTCTCCCAAGCCCCCTGACGGTCGCTAGAGCGAGACATGAGAGGTTGGAGAGCGTTGGTACGACGATGAATATTTCTGCGTGGCTGGCAAAGAAACCGGCACTCCTCATGCCGGAGTTTTTCTACAAAAGTGGGAATAGCTCTACGTCGGAACAAAAACCGCACTTTTTTCTGTTGCTTGAAAAAAATCAGTACTTTCTTCAAAAAATGGCTTCCAGAAAACAAAAAATCAGAATATGAACACAACTGTTATACACAAAAATGCACAGCAAACCATACCAAATGTAAATAATATTTAACCCATCCCCCAGCAAATCTACCACCCCACCAACATCCACCCTCTTCTTCAACTATTTTTTTCAACCCAACAGAACGCTTCAAACTCCAAAATGGACCAAGAATTCTGTTTCTAAAAGGCTATTTCTGTTCATTTAATGTGCTCAAATCCCACAAAGTATCCCGGGCTTTTGTGTAACACGGTGGGTGCCGGATCGTTTGATGTGTTGCACGCGGACTACCAGGGGCGCTTGCGGTCGCATGAGTGCAATCGCTAGGATCTCCGGTAGATCTGCCCCCTCAGGAGGCAGGTCGCGTGTACAGGATCTTTAACAATTTGGCAGCCGCCTCTCACTTGAGACGGTTTTCACACCCGCTTCCCGCCACCGCTTTTGCGTCGTGGTGGGCTTACGTGCGTTTTCGTGTCTTGCATGCAGCGAGACCCCCTTCCTTATATAGGGGCCGTAACCCGGGTCGTGTTCTCACACCGCACTCCCTCCGATCGTGCGCACCTTCCCACTGTTCCCCTCTTTACGTGTAAGGAGATGAGCGTCGCGCCACTCGCGCCGCGCTCCCTCTTCGCAGCGGAAGCGTGCATCCACCAGTGGACTGCGGATGCTGCATATCAACTATCGCCAATTTGTCTTATTACTTCTTCCCTACTCCCACCATTTATGGATATGTCCCGCATGAAGAAATGGTTGGCGGGCGTTTCTGTCGCAGCGATCTCGTTGACGCAAGTCAGCTCGGTCCTCGCCGCGTACAGCGACGTTCCGTCCGGAGTCTGGTTCGAGGACGCTGTTGAAGCGTTCGTCGACGCTGGTTATCTCGATGCCAGCCAGACTCGTTTCCGCGGAGGCGACTCCGCAAACCGCGCCGAGTTCGTGAAACTCGTCGTGGAACTCAACGGCGGCGTGCTCTCCACGCCTCCGGCCGTCGCCAGCTTCGACGATGCTCGCGCTGGTGCTTGGTATTACAACTACTTCGAGGAAGCCGGCAAGGAAGGCTGGGTGAAGGGTGATGGCAACTGCTACGGCAGCCATCCCTGTTACGCTCGTCCGAGCGCACTTATCAACCGCGCCGAGGCTGCCGCTCTCATCGTCCGCGCCTTCGGCCTGGACTCCATGAGCTCGGCTCCCCGCTTCGTCGACAACCCCTCCGGCCAGTGGTACTCGGACGTCATTCAGACGGCCGCTGA
This sequence comes from uncultured Candidatus Peribacteria bacterium, assembly GCA_964488165.1. Classification (GTDB taxonomy): domain Bacteria; phylum Patescibacteriota; class Gracilibacteria; order Peribacterales; family Peribacteraceae; genus VMFU01. Next base: position 237,299 of record CAZATU010000001.1, on the reverse strand, counting down.
TCACTGCGTCTTGCAGGGTGACTCCGGCTCCAGCCGCGTCCGCCCCGGCGACTTCATGAACCGCGCCGAGATGGTCGTGATGCTGTACCGCGTCGATCAGGGCCTCATGTACGGTGAGGACTGCGGCACGGACGGCGAAATGCCCGCTGAGGCCATGGTTACGGACGCTGTTGCGACGTCGGCCTCCACGGTCGAAGTCGAGTTCAACGTTCCGGTTGACGAAGACACCGCCGAAGACGCCAGCCGCTACATGCTGACTGGTGACGCAGGCGAGATCGACGTCGATTCCGCCACCATGGTTGACGACACGACCGTCGAGCTCACGCTCGGCACGTCGATGTACGCCAACGACGACTACACCGTGTCCGTTGAGGACATGATGACGGTCGATGGTGACACCTTCTCCGACTCCGCCTCGTTCGTCGGCTACAGCCCGATCGAGAAGGGAGATGGAACGCTCGAAGTTTCCGTTGCCGCCAGCAACCCGATGGGCGACACGGTTCCGAAGGGCGCTGTTGGTGTCGTCATGATGTCCCTCGACCTCACGGCCTCCTGCGATGACGATGTTGTTGTTTCCAACATCACCGTCCTCCACGAAGGCTTTGGTGACGAGTCCGACATTGACGGTATCTACGCTTCCATCGACGGCGGCCGCGCTTCCCGCAAGCGCACGCTGGATTCCCAGGATCAGACGGCTGACCTCCGCTTCGCCACTCCGTTGCGCGTTGCGAAGTGTCAGACGTCCACGGTCGACATCGTCGTAGACTTCGCGTCCACGGCGCAGACGGCTGGTGAGCACAACATCACGGTCGAATTGCCCTCCGACTTCAATGGCAACGCCCAGGCTGTCGAAGGCAACTTCCCGATGCGTGGTAACACCTTCCGCGTTGCCTCCATCACGAGCGGCAACCTGACGGTGGAATATCGCTCCATCTCGCCTGATCAGATCGAAGTCGGCAACGCCGGCGCTGTGGTTGGCAAGTTCGAAGTTTCCGCCAACTCGATCGAAGATCAGACGATCTACTCGATGACGCTTGAACAGAACGGCACGATCGGCGATGCAGACCTCGAGAACATCGCTATTCGCCGCACGGACGGAACGGTCATCACGAACAAGGCCTCCCAGATGGTTGGCGACTTCGTGACGCTCGTCTTCGATCCTCCGTTCACCATTCTTGAAGGCGACAAGATCACGCTCGAAGTCGTTGGCGACATCGTCGGCGGTGCCGGCGACAACGTGATCATGCACTTCGAGGAGCGCTCCGACATCTTCGCAGTTGGTTCTCTCTACGGTTACGGTGTGAACGGCCAGCTCTACGGCTCGCAGGTCACCCTCCCGACGGAGACCGCTTCGTTGCCCGACACCGTCACGATCGACGCTGGTGAATTCACCATCGAAATCGACGGTCCGGTCCAGCAGAAGTACTCCCGCGACGACGATGACGCCATTCTCGCCAAGGTCCTCATGACCACGGGCGGAGAGACGGTCGACATCAAGGACCTCTTCATCGCAGTCCAGGGCCAGACAAGCACAGGCGGCGGATTGCAGAACCTTGTGAACACCTCTTACGACAACGTCAGCGAAGTCCTCGAGGACGTCGAAATGCGCAACACGAAGACGGGTCAGACCATCTCCGGTGTTCGCTTGACCGACTCTTCGGCCTTCGGCACGGGCACGGCCTCCACCTCCACCTTCCAGATCTACCGCTTCGACGACTTCACCGTGAGCGGCAAGGAAACGTGGGAATTCCGCGTGGACTTCATCGACAACGGTGCCACCGCGCACCCGAAGTCTGGTGACCAGTTCCGCATCCACATCTGTGGTGATGCAAGCAGCAACACCACGGCTTCCTGCACCTTCGGTGGTGCGATCGCTGCTACGACGGCGTACAACATGCGCATCGAAGGTCTCTCGACCGGCGATGACGTGACGGACGTCCGCCCTGGTGGCACGATCACCGGTAACTTGCACCGCATCTCGAACCCCGAAATCACGGTCGCCGTGAAGTCGCTCGGTTCTACGGATACGGCTGTGAAGAACGCCAAGAACATCCAGCTGCTCCGCTTCGAGGCTCGCGCCGGTGAAGCCGAGGACGTCCTTGTCACCAAGGCTGTCTTCGAGGCTCAGTCTGGTTCGCTCTTGAACGGTCAGAACTACACCCTCTGGGTCGACACCGACGGTGACACCACCGTCGACACGATTCTTGAGTCAGGTGTGGCCTCCCAGTCGAGCACGGTCACCTTCGATGACTTTGCTGGCGGCGGCTACGTCGTTCCTGCTGAAGAGACTGTCTTGTTCGAAGTTCGCAGCGACATCGCCGCGTCCTTGAACAACAGCGACCTCCAGCTCCGCTTCGCCACGGGTTCGTCCGTGACATTCCTTGAGGCTGAACAGGCCGATGACGGCTCCAACCTCTCGGGCATCAAGCTCAACGGCTCGTTCCACGCTTCGGTCACTTCGGCCGATATCATCGTGACGACGGCCTACTCCAAGAACTGGAACCTCGTGAGCCAGGGTGACCTCTACGTCATCAAGGACACGACTCCGACGCGCTCCCGCCAGATCCTCGGCGGCACGCTGGGTGAAGCGATTCTTCGCTTGCAACTCCGCGCGCAGAACGAGGCTGTCGACGTGACGGACCTTCAGTTCACCTCGTCCGGTTCCACGGCGACGTCGATTGACCGCCTCGAACTGTACAAGGAAGGCGCAACGTCGCCGTTTGCCTCCGCCACCATTGGTGGTTGCGGCAGCGATGACGTCCTCACTTCGCACCCGGCGGTCGGTGGTTCCGTCCAGACCTTCTGTGCGAACATGGAAAGCCGCCAACTCGTCGTTCCGGAAGGCGAAGACATGGATGTCATCGTCCGCCCCCGCGTCAAGACTGACGTGGAAGGTGGTTCGGTGAACCAGTACGTCCTCCTCTGGATGACGAAGCAGGCAGTGTCGGACAACAACACCGGTTCCGGTGCTGTCCGCGCTCGCGGTTCCGAATCGAGCAACAACCTCACCGCCAACAGCGGCAACAACGTTGCCTCTGGTGAGGTGTTCATCGGTACGAACACCCCGACCACGAACTCCGACATCGTCGGCGGCGCGAACCGCGTCGTCATGGCGAAGATCACCTCCATCACGAACGCCAACCCTGACTCGGACAACACGAACGTCCCGACGGGCGTCTCGCCGTTCGGTCAGTTCAAGTTCACGGCTGCTGCGAACTCCAACTCGCTCAACGGCTTGAACAAGGCTGTTCTCTCCGGTGTGATCTTCAACGTCAACGCCACGAACGTGTCGATGACGACTGCCAACTTCAAGGTGTACAACAAGGCTGACTCTTCCACGAAGACGTCTTGCACGGCCACGAACACATCCGGCACGGCCCTTGTAAACGCCTCCTCGGGCTCATTCTTGGTCTACTGTAGGAGACTGCCGTCCACGAGCGTCAACACGGAGATGAACTCCGGTGACTCTCTGACGTTGGTCCTCGAAGGTGACATCACGAATGCCAGCATCACGAGCGGCAACACCTCGACCCTCCAGGCTTCGATCCAGGACTTCACCACGATCACGAGCACTGTCTTCGGCGCTTCCGCCGGACAGACTCACCTGACGTGGATGGACAAGGATACGTCTCAGACGGAATTCTTCTGGGTTGAATATCCGGACACGGTCGTGAAGTCCACGAGCTACAAGAGCTAATCGCTTTTGAACCTCGTATCGCGTCGCTACGCGAACAAAAGGCCCCCCTTCATCGGGGGGCTTTTTTGTTTGTGGGCTTCGCTGTGAGGGCTGAACGGCTTTTTTCTGCGAAAAACCGGACGTATGCGCACATCAAGGAATGGTCTGTTCCACAAGCGCGGCATCGTCACGTAGGCTCGCATGCATGCGGCGACAAGAACACGTGCACCAAGACCTCACGAGCGAAGAGCAGCAAGAGCTGGATCGGCGTACTGCAATGAGGCTCTATGGTAGAGAGCCCGATGCGCACCTGACACGCGAACAACGTCAGATGCGTGAACAGCGCCGGCAGTTGCTTGCCCTGTTAGATGGCTATCGTGACGATCTCTCCGATTAACCCAGGAGCGATCGTTTGTAGCGCAGCAGCAGCGACCACAGCGGCCGCAGGACCGCGCGTTGCTCCGGCGGAAACACGCGCACCGTGCCGCCGAATTTTTCTTTGAACCCGGTAATACCCTGCCACGGGTGGGACACAGGCGCCCCTGGAGGAGCGATGCCGAGCAGGTCGTAGGACGTGCAGCCGGCCGCTTTGCACTGGCGCATGGCGGCCCATTGGAGCGCATACGGGGCCATGAGTGCCCGATGGGCGTGGTCGGATGCGCCGTAGTAGTAGATGCCCTGCGTGCCGGAGGTGACGCCCAGGAGCCCGGCAATGGGCTCCGTGCGCGAGGAATCCTCGTGGAAGGCCAGGAGGAGGAAGCTGCCGGGCAAGACGCTCAGGAAGGCTTTGCAGGCCGCAAGAGAGGGCGCCAGGAAGCCGTCGCGTTGTGCCGTGGCCTGGAGAAGCGTGTGGAAGGCCGTGGGGTCGGTACTCGTCCGTACCGTCACGCCGTCGCGCTCGGCGATGCGGATGTTGTAGCGGCCTTTCTGGTGCATTTGCGCCAGGATGGCGTCCTCGCTCGGCGTAAGGTCGATGATCCGCGTGGCGTCGGGGTGGATATGGCGGCCGGACGGGGCAAATGCCCGTGGCGGCGAGGGCAGGGCGGCGAGCGGCGAGCAGTCGATGCTCATCGCTCCCTCTGCTTGCGCCGCTTCGAGGAGCGCGTTTGCCAAGAACGATCCTTCCTCCTCGCACCCTGCGGCCCAGAGCGGCCCACGCGGCACCTCCCACGTCGTAAGACCGAGCGCCGTCCGGTCGATGACGGCGATGCACGCCGCGGCGATCGCAGGGCCCCGTTCCACGGCGAGCACCCGTGTAGAGCGCCCCAGCGCTTCTTGGTAGCGTTTCCAGTCCATGGTTTGCCACAGGCTGCCGTCGGGCTGCACACGGAGCCACGCATCTGCGCGTGCGAGGTCGTCGGCCGATGTCAGGAGCCTGGCATGCATGCCCGCCCAGCATACGGCATCGCGGCCTCCTGCGCGTCGCCGCAGGCACGCTATACTGCATCCGTCTTCCCCCAGATCTTCCCATGCCCCACACACTGCCCGCTCTCCCCTATGCCTACGATGCGCTCGAGCCGCATATCGATGCCAAAACGATGGAGATCCACCATACCAAGCATCACCAGGCCTACATCGATAAAGTGAATGCCGCGCTCCAGGGAACGCCGTGGACCGAGACGGATATCGTCGATGTGCTGTGTAGCCTCGACGAAATGCCGGAGGAGAAGAGGACTGCCATCCGGAACAACGGCGGCGGGCACTTCAGCCATAGTCTCTTCTGGACGGTGCTCTCGCCCGCGGGCGGCGGCGCGCCATCAGGTGATCTTGCTGCGGCTATCGATACCACCTTTGGGTCGTTCGATGCGTTTAAGGAAAAGTTTGCCGCCACGGCTCTCAACCAGTTCGGCTCCGGCTGGGCATGGCTCTTTGTCGACAAGAACTCGACCGTGTTACAGCTCAAGGGCTACCCCAACCAGGATTCGCCGATCATGGAGGGCAAGACGCCCATTCTCGGCCTCGACGTGTGGGAGCATGCGTACTACCTGAAGCACCAGAACAAGCGCGCCGACTACATCGCCACGTTCTGGAAGGTGGTGGATTGGGCGGAGGTCGAACGACGGTTCGCCGCCGCGATCGCCTGAGGGCGTGTCATGAAAACATGACATTTCGTCGGCTCAAGATGACATATTGACCGCGCGGAGGGCTCCGGTACCATGGGCCGGTCACAGCAGGCTTCGATTGCGTATTGAGCGCTGTGGTCACGGAAGCATCTCGGCATACACGGCGCAGCCTTTCGGGCGAAGCCGCAGCAGCCGGATTCCTCCTGAGTGACCACGGCGGTTGTCGCTGTCGCATTTCTGCTTTTCCCTCCTCCTCTCCGTATGGCCACGAAGAAGAAAGCCCCCGCAAAGAAAGCCGCTCCCGCCAAGAAGGCGAAGCCAAAGCCGGCCGCAAAGCCCGCGCCGAAGCCTGTTGCCAAGAAGCCGGCCGCGAAAGCTCCGGTGAAAGCCGCAAAGCCAGCCCCCAAAGCGGCGCCCAAGCCCGCAGCGAAGCCCGCTGCCAAGGCGGCTCCCAAGCCCGCCGCCAAGCCCGTCGTGCGCGACAGTCGCAGCACGAAGTATTTGGTGGACGTCGAAGAGGCGATTCTCGCCCGCGCCGTGCCGCACATCTCCGCTCCGAACGGCCGCGTGCCGGCCGGTGCCAAGCATCTCCCTGCGCATTTGCAGCCCGCGCAGATGAACGACCGCCGCGTGCTCTTGGTGGAAGACCAGGGCATTACGCAGGTGCAGTCGCTCATCGACATGCAGATCGACAGCTACCGCTGGTTCCTGACGGACGGTCTCAAGGAACTCCTCGAGGAAGTGAGCCCGATCACCGATTTCTCGGGTCGCAAAATGGAGCTCAGGATCCTCGGCCACACCTTCGACGCCGCAAAGTACGACCCCGACACCTGCCGCCGCCGCAACCTCACCTACGAGGCCGCGATGAAGGGCTACGTGCAGCTCATCAACAAGGAGACCGGTGAAATTAAGGAGCAGGACGTGTTCCTCGGCTCCATCCCGCTCATGACTGATTCCGGCACGTTCATCATCGGCGGCATCGAGCGCGTCGTGGTGCACCAGCTCGTCCGCTCGCCGGGCGTGTTCTTCTCCACAATGCCCGATTACCCCAAGTACCACGCCGCAAAGATCATCCCCAAGCGCGGCGTGTGGCTCGAGGTCGAAACCGACCGCCGCGGCATCATCAGCTGCAAGATCGACCGCAAGCGCAAGATCCCCGTCACCCAGCTGCTGCGCGTGTTCGGCTTCGCCACCGATGCCCAGATCTTGGACCTGTTCAGCGACGTCGTTGCGGAGCAGGAGCATGATTTCATCCTCGCTACCCTCGGCAAGGACCCCGCCGGCTCCGTCGAAGACGCCTACCAGTCGATTTACCGCCGCATCCGCCCGGGCGACTACGCCACGCCGGAGAACGCCAAGCAGCTCATCGACAGCTTGTTCTTCGACTTCAAGAAGTACGACATGGGATCCATCGCCCGTTACAAATTGAACCGCCGCTTCAACATCGAAGTGCCCAGCGATGAGGAGCACCGCGTGTTCCAGCTGAGCGACTTCATCGAGATCCTCCGCGAATTGGTACGTCTCAATAATGGCATCGGCACCCCCGATGACATCGATCACTTGAGCAACCGCCGCGTGCGCTCCGTGGGAGAACTCGTGCAGAACAAGTACCGCGTGGGCCTCGTGCGCACCGAGCGCATCGTCAAGGACCGCATGACGGTCATGGACCTGGAGACCGTCACTCCCACCCAGCTCATCAACTGCCGCCCGATCACGGCCGCCATGCGCGAGTTCTTCGCATCGTCCCAGCTTTCGCAGTTCATGGACCAGACCAACCCGCTCGCGGAGCTGGCCCACAAGCGCCGCCTTTCGGCCATGGGTCCCGGAGGTCTCTCGCGCGAGCGCGCGAGCTTCGACGTCCGCGACGTGCACCCGAGCCACTACGGACGCATCTGTCCGATTGCCACTCCCGAAGGCCCGAACATCGGTCTCGTGGTCCACTTGGCCGGCTTTGCCCGCGTGAACCCGTACGGGTTCCTCGAGACGCCGTACCGCGAAGTGAAGCATGACGTGCCGCTCGACCCCGAGAAGCTCCTCGGCCGCGTGCTCGACGCCGACGTCAAAGAAGGCCGCAAGGTGATCGCCAAGGAAGGCGACACCGTCGACACGAAGGAGATGGCCCGCAAGGTCGTCGCCGCCGTCAAAGCGGAGAAGCGCGCCACGGTCCCCGTGCGCGCCTACACCTCCGGCAAAGTGCTCTACATGGATGCCGAACAGGAGCGCCGCATGGTCATCGCCCAGGCCCAGAAGACCGGCCAGATGAACCAACTCGGCGAATTCCTTACGACGCGCGTTTCTGCCCGCAAGGGCAGCGAGCCCGTGCTCGCGCATGTCCGCGACGTGACCCACGTCGACTTGTCGCCCAAGCAGGTGCTCTCGATTTCCACCTCGCTCATCCCGTTCCTGGAACACGACGACAACACCCGCGCGTCGATGGGAACGAACATGCAACGCCAGGCCGTACCGCTCATCAAGCCGCATGCGCCGCTCGTCGGCACCGGCATCGAAGCCGTGGCCGCGCGCGCCTCGGGCCATGCCCTCATCGCCGAGGAGAACGGCGAGGTCACCTACGCCGACGCCCAGGAAATCAGCGTGGTCTACGAATCGGGCAAGAAGCGCACCCACATGCTCACGACCTTCCTGCGCAGCAACCAGGGTACCTGCTTCCACATGCGCCCCTGCGTGGAGCGCGGCCAGAAGGTGCATAAGGGCGACTGCCTCGCCGACGGAGCTGCCGTGGAACACGGCGAGCTCGCGCTCGGGCAGAACCTGCTCGTGGCCTACATGCCTTGGCTTGGCTACAACTTCGAAGACGCCATCATCATCTCCGACAAATTGGTTGAGCGCGGCACGTACGATTCCATTCACATTGAGTCGTACATCACCGACGTCCGCGAAACCAAACTCGGGCCGGAGACCGTCACGCGCGACATCCCCAACGTCGGTGAAGCCAAGCTCAAAGACCTCGATACCGACGGCGTCGTCCGCATCGGTGCGACGGTCCACGAAGGCGACATCCTCGTCGGCAAGATCACGCCCAAGGGCGAGACCGAGCTGACCCCGGAAGAACGCCTTCTGCAAGCCATTTTCGGCGACAAGGCCAAGGACGTGAAAGACAGCTCGCTGCGCCTCCCCGGCGGTGCCGGTGGCAAGGTGGTCGGCGTCAACATCTTCGACCGCTCCCAGGGCGACGAGCTGCCCACAGGCGTCATGAAGCAGATTGCCGTTTACGTCGCCCAGACCCGCAAGGTGCAGGTGGGTGACAAGATGGCCGGACGCCACGGTAACAAAGGCGTCATCGCGCGCATCGTTCCCAAAGAAGATATGCCGTTCATGGAAGACGGCACGCCGGTCGACATCATCCTGAACCCGCTCGGCGTCACCTCGCGTATGAACATCGGTCAGATTCTCGAGACACACTTGGGTTGGGCGTGCAGCATCCTCGGATTCCACATCGCCACCCCGCCGCTTGACGGCATTTCGCCCAAGCAGATCGAGGGCATGCTCACGGCAGCCGGCCTCCCGCAGGACGGCAAGGTGCAGCTGCTCGACGGCCGCACGGGAGAACCGTTCGCCCACAAAACCACCGTGGGTATGGTGTACATGCTCAAGCTGCTCCACTTGGTCGAAGACAAGATCCACGCTCGCTCCGTCGGGCCGTACTCGCTCGTCACCCAGCAGCCGCTCGGAGGCAAGGCGCAGCACGGTGGTCAGCGCTTCGGAGAAATGGAAGTGTGGGCCCTCGAAGCGTACGGCGCTGCCTACACGCTGCAGGAAATGCTCACCATCAAGTCCGATGACGTCGTGGGTCGTTCCAAGGCATACGAGGCCATTGTGAAGGGCGATACCATCCAGCGCCCGAGCATTCCGGAGTCGTTCAACGTTCTCGTGAAGGAGCTCCAGGCGCTCGGCCTGAAAGTCGAACTGCTCAAGTTCAAGGAAGACGCTTTGCCTGAACAGCGCGCCATGGCCGAAGAAGCTGCCATTGAAACCGTCGAGCTCCAGAGCCGCGTTGCCGCCGAAGAAGAAGGTGAGGAAATCGTGCCGGTCGGCGATCGCATCGCCGAGCTCAACGAGGTCTCCACCGAAACCGACGAGGAAGTCCTCGCCGGGGTCGAGGAGGGCATCCCCACCGACGCGTTCGGCGAAACGCAGAAAGAAGAGCTCAAAGAGGCACTCGAAGAAGAGGAAAAGTAAGCATCAAGCCCATTGCAACCCCGCCGTCTCGGCGGGGTTCTTGGGCGTGTAGTCAATTCTTGCGTGCCGCAAGGATGGCTTCCATGCGGCTGCGGAGCGCTTGCAGCATCTGATCTTGATCGGAGCCTTCGAGGATGCAGGAGGTGAAGCCTTCCGCCTCCTGCGCCGCGTACATCTCGGTTTGCATTGCTTCAATGAGCGCAGGGAAGAATGTCTCCGCAGTATATTCCAGGTGTACGAGGCCGTTGTAGCTTTGCGCATCCATAGGAGCGGCAGGCTGCCGCGTTGCGCTGTGCTCGGCAAGGGCAAACATTGCAAAAACGCGGAGAAATGGGATAATGGTCTCAAAGCACATCGACATCCACGCCCATGATTCCGAACGAAGGAGAATCCGGTCAGCCGGCGTCACCCAATGAGCCCCTGTTGCCGGAGGCGCTTACCGTTGATGTGCAGCTGCGCCGCATTGCCGAGCATATCGACGAAGTCCGCGCGCGCGTGTTCGGCCCTGGAACCTCTCGTCAGCAGATGGCGACGTTGCTCGGGCTCCCCGGCTATCGGCAGTACGGCGCGCTGATCAACCCCGAAAGCCGCGCCAACAACGCGACCTACACCAAAGTTCTCCAGGCATGGGCCAGCCGCGGCGTTGCCGAAGGAGATCGCCAGAAGCTCTTGGCATTGCTCACTGCACAGTCCCACGGCATCCAGCGCTTCTATGATCGTCTCGCATTTGAAGTGGGCCATACAGAGTTCCAAACGCGCACCAGCGTGAAGCACTTGGCCTCGCGCCAGCAGCGCGGCGTGTTCCCCGATTACCTGGAGCCGCTCGGCGTCGTCGATGATCTCTTCCCCGGCGAGGAGCATGCGGAGCGTCGCAGTGCGCTGCGAGCCGAAGCCGATGCCATCTGGACCGCGCAGTGCGCCGGGCGCTACACGGAGCGCCGCGTGGAACCGTTCTTCGCGCGGTTTCTGACCGCGCTGGAAAAGCGTTGCCGGTGCGACGGCCATCCCTACGACGCCGCCACGCTGCAGCACCACTATGGCCTTACGCAGGAGCAGGCGGCGCACATGGTGAATGCCGAATTGCCTCTGTGGCGCGGGGAAATCGAGGTGCTCGGTGAGCGCGTGCTCTCCAAGGACGGCTGCGCGACGTTCGACGGCGAACGATCGCTCAAAGACGCCTGGGGCGACGCGGAAGCGCGAGGCACGCCACGTCGTTCGTTCGAGCGCGAGTTTTGGCAGGCGTGCGACGAACAGGGTATCGCCGCGCCGGATATGGCGCGGTGCCTCCAGGCGGGGGAGCCGCGTACCGACGAGTCGCTCAATGCAACCGTGCGCGCAACCGTGGAGCGCTGCTGCAATTCGCAACGCGCACCGGCCATCGTGCTGGTGGCGCTGGCGAGCGGCGGAACATCGCGGCAAGCGCGCTTGTTGGAGCTCTTCCGCGCCGCGCGCGAGGAGCATGAACGGCGCAGCGGCAGCGCGGTCTACGGCAGCGGCTGCAATGCCTTTGGCATGGAAATTAGCATCGAGTGCGATCTGGCCGGGCTCACACTCGACGACGTCGCGCGCGAGCTGACTAAAGATGCCATCGGCAATAGCGACCGCGCCGCGCGCAGGGCCGCAGTCGATCGCTTGAAGCAGATCCAGCTCGGTGCCATCGCTCCCGCATCTGCTGGGCAGGAGGAGGCAGAGAATGCCCTGCTGCCGGCCGAGCAGCAGCGCATTCGCGAAGCCATCAGGCGCATGGGGCAGGCGAAGATCGATGTCGCACTTGCCCGGCGCAAGGCGCTCGAGAGCGCTACCGCGGCCTCCGAGGAGTTGCCGGCATTTCACGGCGTGGCCCATGCGGTGAGCGTGCTCATCGATGCGGCGGGCAGCCCGACGGCGCTCGCCGATATCCTGCGGGCATCTACTGCGCCGTCCGCGGCGACGCTGATGCTGTCGCACATCCGTCTCTTCGATATTGCCGAAGGCCTCGACGTCCCACCGTGGCCCTACATTGAGCATCTCTTTGTGGCCGCGCAGGCCGCGCGCGGCTGGGAGCTCCAGGAGCGTATCGCCGTCGTCCGCAACGACTGGCTGCGCGCGTATCCGCAGCATCTGATCGATCGGGAGCAGCTGCCCGGGGCCGGCACGCCGCTGCCGCGCATCTTGCGCACCGTGATTGCGCTGGAGGCGTCGTCGCTCCAGGCATTCGCGCAGCGGAACCGCATCTCCTACAAAGTCTTGCAGCGCCAGATCGCCGCGCTCGAAGCGGGCCAACCCATGACTGTTGCCGCGGTGGAACGGATCTTGCGCGCCGCCGGGTGCACCAGCCGGTCGCCGATCTGGCAGGTCGCGGTCACCGCTGCGCGCGACCCCTCCCAGACGCTGTTTGCCCTGTCGGATTCCCGCATCGACGCAACGCATCCACCCCTGCGCGACGAGTACCCGGGGCTGCTCGACGAGGAATATACGATGGCCAAAATCGAGCGCCCCGCGTAGGGGTGTTCCGCACGCGGCGGGAACGGCGAAGAAGGGCATCTTCTTGCGGTAGAGCGCACCCTGTGGCATCAATGGGAGCTCTTCGAAGTGCAGGAAACCGTAGGCTGCGCAGCACTTCTTCCCCCCTTCTCGTATGAAGTCCGTGAACTCCGTTACCTTGCTCGGCAACGTCACCCGCGACCCCGAGCTCAAAGCGACCGCCGGCGGGCAGAGTGTTTGCACCTTCGGGCTTGCCACCAATCGCATCTGGAAAGATGCCCAAGGCCAGAAGCAAAGCCTCGCCGAATTCCACAACCTGGTCGCTTGGGGCTCCCTTGCCGAGTTCTGCCATCAGTACGTGCGCAAGGGCAAGCCGCTCTACGTCGAGGGCTACCTCAAAACACGCAACTGGGAAAATGACGCCGGCGCGAAAAACTTCCGCACCGAGATCGTCGCCGACAACGTCATTTTGCTCGGGCCGCGCCCCGAAGGCGACAATGACGAACACGGTGACGTGCCCGTTTCCGACGAAGCGCCCGCCGACGCCGCGGCGTAAGCAGGCTGTCCTGTACACAGCGCCCATCCGTTGCGGATGGGCGCTGTTCGTCGTACCACATTACGCAGGGGTTTCTTCCTCTGCGCCTTCCAGCAGCAGCGTATCCTCCGTGTCATTCGTCGCCAGGAGGAGCACGTCCCGAACAGCCTGGCTAATGCCGTCGATGCGCCGGCGCATCGTGAGCTGGTCCTCCGGAGCGGTGCCGAAGGTGCGCAGTGTCAGCGTTTGTTCCCAGAGCATCTGTTGCAATTTTTTCGAGAGCGGCTTCTTCATATTCGGCAGGCGCCCCTGCATGGCATCATCGAAGTATTCCAAACACAGGTGCAGATCCACGGTGTCTTGAGCGTCTTGTTCGCGTGCGTTCATGGAGGGTGGGGAAGAAGTCGGGCGGCACGGTAGCCCGACGCGCGGGGGATGTCGAAATCTTGGATTGGCGATCTTCCTGCCAATGCTCAAAACTGCCGTATTGAGCGAATAGATACGGTATGTGCGTTTGTGCAGGCTCTCCCGATGTCAGGTGCTCACGAGCGTCGTTCCGGAAGGGCAAAAAATGTCGACAGACGCGCTTGACCCTCCCCAAACCTTCCGTACACTATGCTCTCGCTTATGCACTCACGCGTACCCGTAGGATGAGACGCCGGTAGGGCAGTGATTCTCATTCTGCGGGTGGACGTGAGCCACCCGCTTTTTGTATCTCCCCACCCGGGGAGGTGCGGCGGATGTCTTGCGGACGCCTTGATTCTTCACAACATCGGCGAGATATCGTTGTTGAAGAATTCTAAGAAAGGTGATTACTATGAAATGAAACAAGGTTTGTCAGTTTCAGGTGTCATCTGTCGTGGGCAATTTCTGTCCGCTGCAGTGGCACGTGAACAGTACGAGAACGTTACTCATGCGTATCACATGGATGCCTCGATTCTGCATTCCGATGAAGGACGTAGCCAGCTGCGATAAGCCTCGGCGAGCCGCTAGGCGGGCGCTATCAACCGAGGATTTCCGAATGGGGAAACCCACCAGACGGAATGGTCTGGTACTCCCGCAAGGGAGAGGTCACTCTGTGAACTGAAACATCTCAGTAACAGAGGAAAAGAAATCAAATTAGAGATTCCCGTAGTAGTGGCGAGCGAACCGGGAAGAGCCCAAACCGCGAACTTGTTCGCGGGGTTGTAGGGCCCCAACATCCGATTCTTCCATGCATAGAAGAACGGCCTGGAACGGCCGGCCATAGAGGGTGAGAGCCCCGTAAGCGAAATGCATGGAGACGGTAGGGGTACCCTGAGTAGGGTCGGACACGTGTAATCCGGCCTGAAGCTGGGTGGACCACCATCCAAGGCTAAACAGATGCAGAAATCTATAGCGGATAGTACCGTGAGGGAAAGGTGAAAAGCACCCCGAAAGGGGGATGAAATAGTCTCTGAAATGTGATACGTACAAAGAAGTCGGAGCCCGCAAGGGTGACGGCGTTCCTTTTGCATTATGAGCCAACGACTTCGATCTCAGTGGCAAGGCTAAGGCAGTAACAGCCGGAGCCGGAGCGAAAGCGAGTCCGAATAGGGCGCTTAAGTCGCTGGGACGAGACCCGAAACCGGGTGAGCTATCCATGACCAGGGTGAAAGTATCCGAAAGGATACTGGAGGCCCGAACCAGTGGGTGTCGCAAGACCTTTGGATGAGTTGTGGATAGGAGTGAAAAGCTAACCGAACCCGGAGATAGCTGGTTCTCTTCGATATGCCTTTAGGGGCAGCCTCGTCGCGCACGATGGGGGGTAGAGCTACTGTTTGGATGCGGGGGTCTTCTAGGCCTACCAAATCCTGACAAACTCCGAATACCCATCTTTTGGCGACGGGAGTGAGACGGTGACAGCGAACTGCCATCGTCGTGAGGGAAACAACCCAGACCATTCGCTAAGGTCCCAAAACTGCTGTTCAGTGGCAAAGGAAGTGTAGGTGCTTAAACAACCAGGAGGTTTGCTTAGAAGCAGCCATCCTTTAAAGATAGCGTAACAGCTCACTGGTCGATTGCACTTATGCGCCGAAAATTACCGGGGCAAAACAGCATACCGAAGCGGTGGACTTGTGTGGATTTCGATCCGCATGATTGGTAGAAGAGCGTTCCGTTCAGCAGTGAAGCGGTGTTGTGAAGCATCGTGGAGCGGACGGAAGTGAGACTGTTGGCATGAGTAACTACTAGGCAGGTGAAAATCCTGCCCGCCGAATTCCCAAGGTTTCCCACGCAACGGCGATCGGCGTGGGGTTAGTCGGTCCTAAGGTCAGGCCGAAAGGCGTAGCCGATGGATAACAGGCGAATATTCCTGTACTTCGCGGAGATCGTCAGAGGATGCATCGTGATAGTCCTGCCGGCCTCTGCTCCCGCAAGGGAGTATGTCAGCGGGGAAGGATCGTTACATTCTAGGAGCGGCGTAACGGAGCGGGAAGACCAGAACGTGCGCATTGACTGCACGTAGAACGCGTGAGGTATTGATCCCGGGAGGTAAATCCCTCGGGTGAATCGAGCGCGGATCTCAAATGGCTCCGCAAGGGGTCGAGTTTGGCTCTTTCGGCTTCCAAGAAAACCGTCGCTACCGAGAGCTTCGCGAAACCGTACCGTAAACCAACACCGGTGGGATGGTCGAGTAGACCAAGGCGAACGGGTCATCTAGCGTTAAGGAACTCGGCAATAAAGCGTCCGTAACTTCGGGATAAGGACTACCGTACGTAGCAATACGTACGGTCGCAGCAAAAGAGCTCAGGCGACTGCTTACCAAAAGCACAGGTCCCTGCGAAGCCGCAAGGCCATGTATAGGGGCTGATGCCTGCCCAGTGTCAGAAGGTCACCGAAGGGGGTTCACGCCTCCGACGTAAGCCCTGATGAACGGCGGCCGTAACTATGACGGTCCTAAGGTAGCGAAATTCCTTGTCGGGTGGTCGGTAACGACACTTGCCCGCATGCGGAGCAATCCGTAGCACTGAGGATTTCGTGTCAGTCCATCCGCTGTGAGACAGCGGATACTCCTTCGGGAGAGAGCCTCGATTGTTTGCCCATTGCAAGTTCCAGGTACGAATCATTTGTATCGCTTAGTTCGTTGTGAGCCCCAGCTGGGGCATACCAAGTTCAGTGAGAAACGTGGCCATATGCTGGAACATCCCTGCATCCCCTATGCCGCAAGGTACGGGGTGGGGACAATCAGCAGGAAAGACCTCGCGCAAGCGAGGAATCCTCAGAGACTTTACGCCACGCTCCGGATAGCCCTCCAAGGCTGATCCGGATGATGAGAAAGTCCGATCCCTGCGGCGACGCAGGGGCGCCAGAAACCGTTGGCGCGCTAAACAACACCCGTTGCTCATCCGAGCAGGTATCCGTGCGCTCTTTGCCTCGGGCCGAGAGTCCTGCCTTACCAGCAGGGGAACCACAAACTGAAGTTCCGACCCGCACGAATGGTATAACGATCTGAGCACTGTCTCAACGCTAGGCCCGGTGAAATTTCAGTCACGGTGCAAATGCCGTGTTCATCACGGAAGGACGAAAAGACCCTATGAAGCTTTACTGTAAGCTGACATTGTGTCGTTGTTCTGTTTGCGCAGGATAGGTGGGAGACTTTGATCCTGGGGCTTTGGCTCTGGGGGAGTCGCCGTTGAGATACCACCCTTGCGGTACGACGCCACTCACTCCGTCTGTGAAACGCAGCGGGGGACAGTGTTTGCCGGGCAGTTTAACTGGGGCGGTTGCCTCCTAAAGTGTAACGGAGGCGCGTAAAGGTCGACTAGCGCCGGATGGAAATCGGCGCGGTAGTGTAATCGCACAAGTCGGCCTGACTGTGAGGCCTACAAGCCGAGCAGGGACGAAAGTCGGCGATAGTGATCCGGTATCCATGAACACGCTTTACCGTGTGTTCACACCACGTGGGTGGGATATCGCTCAACGGATAAAAGTTACTCTAGGGATAACAGGCTGATCAGATCCAAGCGCCCACAGCGACGATCTGGTTTGGCACCTCGATGTCGGCTCATCGCATCCTGGGGCTGGAGAAGGTCCCAAGGGTCCGGCTGTTCGCCGGTTAAAGCGGTACGCGAGCTGGGTTCAGAACGTCGTGAGACAGTTTGGCCTCTATCCTCCGTGATCCCCTGGAAACGTGAAGGGAGCTGTTCCTAGTACGAGAGGACCGGAATGGACGAACCTCTGGTGTACCTGTTGTCGCGTCAGCGGCATTGCAGGGTATCTACGTTCGGAAGGGATAACCGCTGAAGGCATCTAAGCGGGAAGCCCACCCAAAGATTGCGTTTCCCCATAAGCCCGCCGGAAGAACACCGGCTAGATCGGTCGCAGGTGTACGCATGGTAACGTGCTTAGCCGAGCGATACGAACGGGCAATTGAACGTTTTCACTTCTTCTTCGTTTTTGACGGAGAAGAGTACTGTTCATGTGTCACCTAGGTCGGCGGACAGAAGATGCTCATGGCGTACGCGCCGGAAGCTCTTCAGTTCTTTACCAACGATTCTCGTCGATAGTGCGATTGTTCTGTCCTGGTGCCTCCAGCGACGGGGTCACACCCGATCCCATTCCGAACTCGGCAGTTAAGCCCGTCAGCACCGATGGTAGTGGTCCATGCGGATCGTGAGAGTAGGCCGGTGCCAGGACAGAGCAATCGCGCAAATGCGCCCCTAACGGGGCGTTTTTTGTTGGTTGAGTGGAATTGACAAAATATGAATTATAATTTATAAAGTATGCATGACGCTTCACCCTGACCAAGAGCGACAGATTGATGAGTTAATCGAATTGTGCCATCAGGATGCCGAGCAAGGTTGCGAGGCTGTGACATGGCCGCCAACTCCCGAAAAGGGAAAGACAGCGGAGGTATTGATGGACACTCTGTTAGCCCAGGAGGCAAACGCCCAAGCGCGTTTTACCTTGTTGCAGGGAGTGCGGAATGATCTCCATGCGTGCTTGGATGGCGACCCCGATGCCGACCCCATTTGGGCGATTGCGCGAGCGCGATCCGTGCTGGGATTGCCGCCGCTAGAAATTGACAAAAATAAATAAAGTTCTATAATTTATATTTGGAAACCTGCTCTTTCGAAAAGAGAAAGGAACACCGATGTTTGATGCACAGCCTCCGTTTGTTGAAGCCGCCGAGTTGCATGACAAGGTCATGCGCTTTGTGGCCAACGTCTTGTTTGGCTTGCTGATCATCGGCGTCGCGGGGGCAGTCGCGTTCGTCGTGTATGTCGCGGTGGCCACCAGCCACCCGCATCCGATGCAGCACGATGCTTCCCCCGCCACGCCTGCGGCCACCATGCCGCAGTAACCGCCTCTTGCTCCCATCCGGGGGCCACGCCACGACATCGCCCGATGCCTTGACGTGATCTTCGCAGGTTTCCACCCACCCCTCGTCTCGCAGCGAGGGGTTTGGTCGTGCAAAAAGTCGGCAATAACCCTTGGCATGCGCCCAGGCATGCGTACGGTCCGTACGGCTGTCGCCGGCCAGCTCTTGGAGGACTGCTCATGTTGAAGAAGGCCTGGATGTGGTGCTGCGAGTTCGTCGGGGGTGTGTTGATCGCCATGACGATCGCCCTCACCTTCGCCATCATGGGGGCCATGGCCCTCGAACCGCACCCACGCTCCAAGAAGAAGCGCTAGGCGATAGCCGCCGCACCCCTTCCCGCAGTGCGAAGGGGTGTTCTCTTATGGCGTGGATTTGCTACAGTACTCCTCCTCTGCGCAGCGACACCTCATGCGAACCGGGCTTTCCACAGATCGACGAGCTCGACCCCGAGACGATCGTTGCGCTGCCGTCGGTGCTCAACATGGCGGCCCTGCGCGCTTGCAACGAAGGCGAAACGCGTCTGGCGGCTGATATGATCCTGTTTGCGGCGCGTCTGCAGGCGGCGTTGCTTGCGCGCGAGCGGGAGCGATCGATGCCGCAGTAGGGCAAGATATCACTCCGCCGAGAACATCAGATCCACTTCGTCGTACATCCAGAACTCCCCCGATGCGTCGATGGCGGTGTCGATGACGTCGGCCATCATCTGCAGTGTTGCAATGCTCTCGGCCAGCTCCGGGCACGGCAGGAAGCCATCGCAGGCGTTGACGGCGACGAGCAGATCACGCGCCTGCAGGTAGAGCTCCGCCGCTTCGCTGGGGACGCCGATATTGGCCGTGCCCAAACGAGCAAAGACCAATGGCGCCCGGTCCACGATCCGCGCAATCTTCGCCTGCATGGCGACGAAATTCGGCGGCAGCGACGGAAGTCCCCAGAGGGCTTCCTGCGCGGCTTGCAGGCGCGAGCGTAGGTCGGACTCCATTTGGTCCAACTGTGCGGCGCTGGCGTTCATGGCGTCCAGGAAGCCGATGCTCTGCTGCACCCAGACCGCCTGCATCGTGATGGCCTGCGCCACCGACGGCACGCCGCGCACGTCGTTGGCGGATGCCTGGAGCCGCGTGAGCGCCATGGTCAGCGTGGCGCGGAGCGCGTTTTGGCGGAGCATCAGGAGGACGGCCGCTTGCTCGTCGACGGTGCCCGCGGGCAGCGGGGGGTACCACGAGGTCAATACCGCCGCCATGCGCGGTTCTTCGGCTTCTTCTACGGGCACGGCGAGGCTCACCATCGCGATCGGTAGAACCGCAAGCGGCATGCCCATGGCGACGGGTTCCTGCTCAAAGCCCGGGCGCTCGCGCAATTGTATGAACGCCTCCCCTTGGTTGCGGGCGCAGCTCGTGCCATCCACCGTCCAAATGCCGCTGCTCAGGAAGCATCCCGGAGGTTCCACTGCGGGGGCGCTCGCGCGCACCACGATGGTCGCGGCAGGGGCGCTTGAGGCGCCGACGGTGAGCGTGGGGCCCTGTTGCAGGACCTGTTGTTCCTGCTTGGCAGTGATGACGCGCTGGAGCAACGCTCGGATCTCACGCTCTTCGTCCGACAGCGCGGTCTGGGGCGCGGATTGCACGCTGGTTGCCGAGAGCGCCGCCGGTGCTGTCGATGCGGCGCGTTGCGATGACGAGGCCGAAGACGAAACGCGGGGGAACATCACCGGCGTGCGGATCATGGCGCTTTGCACCGCGTAGCTGACGCCTGCCGACGATGCGCCGCCGCTCGACGACGAAGACGTCGCGAGGGTGCCGGAGCCGCTGGTTTGGGCCCGGAGCCCGGACAGGGCCGCGTTGCACAACAGCAGCGCTCCCGCCGCAAGCGAGAGGGGGAGGACGAATGCGCCGGTTGGTCGAGCGCGTCGGGGCATGGTGTGGGTTTCTCACTAGTATATCACACAATATCTTCTTCGGGCCAGCGCGCCTTCCGCGTCACGCAGCCTTCTCAAGGCGTTCGATCTGGACGAAGATGGGTGCGCCTATGCCCTGGAAGCCAGCATGTCTGACGGCCGTTGTGGCGCTCGCCGCCCTGCCGATGCCTGCGGCTGCGTTTGGCTTGCTCGATGATATCGGGGGCATGCAGGCCGATATCGATGCCTGGGAAGAAGCGGGAACGGCAGATTTTTCCGACGTGGAAGCGCGGCTCAACGGCGTGCATACGGCCGTGTTCAGCGATGTGGCGACGACCGATTGGTTTGCCCCCTACGTGGCAACACTCGCCGAATGGCGCATCGTGAGCGGCTACAAAGACGCCTCGGGCGCGCTGACCGGCGCGTTCCGCCCGGGGAGCCCCGTCACGCTGGGTGAAATGCTCAAGATGGCGCTCATTGCCGCGCGCATCGATACCTCCGCATGCGCCGCCGCTACCGGCACGGGGTCCGAACATTGGGCCAGCGGCTATGCTCGTTGCGCCAAGGCTATGCGCGTGCGGGTGAACCTCGACAACCTCGATGCACCCGCCCTGCGCTGGGAAGTGATTACACTGCTGCACGATGCGTTCGGCGACCAGCCGCAGACGCTCTACGCAGGCTTTGTCGACGTGCGCGGCCACCCGGCGGAATCCGATATCGCCTACGCGGCGTTGCGCGGCATCATCACCGGCGACGACGGCACGGGTGCCTTCCGTCCCAACGACCGCATCAATCGCGCGGAGGTCTCGAAAATCCTCGTCCAACGCATTCGCTTCGCTGTGCGGCGCAAGGTGTCGGAGTCGTTCTAACGGCGTCGCGGTTTGCGTTTCGCTGTGAGGCGCGCGAGGCCCGCTCGGAGGATCTGCGGACACGCGGGCTGGCAGCGGTCCATCATGCGGCTGACGGGCTTGAGCAGGGTGAGCGCAAGGATGCCCAGCAGCGCGGTAAAAATGGCAACGCCGTACCACCCGATGCCCACCGACATGCCTACTGCGGCGACGAGCCAAATATCGGCCGCCGTCGTCAGGCCGATGATATGGTTGTGGTTGTGGATCAGCGCTCCTGCGCCCAGGAATCCGACGCCGGTGACGATCTGCGACGCGATGCGCGATGGGTCGTAGCCTGCGCCGCCGGCCTGGAAGCCCGTCGTGGAGAGCAGGGTGAAGAGGCACGAGCTCAGCGCGATCAGCATATTCGTGCGCAGGCCCGCCGCCCGGCCGGAAAGCTCACGCTCCGCGCCGAGCGCGGCGCCGAGGACGGCAGCGAGGATGAGCTTTTCGATGATGTCGAGGGGGAGGGCAGGCATCAGAATATTGTACTATACAATATATTTTGTTGCAAATTCCTCTGGTGTTTCTGGCACCAGAAACCCCCGCCCCGACGTGATGTCGGGGCGGGAAGTTCCTTAGGCGAGATTGGCGGTTAGGCGAAGAACTTCTTCGCCTCGGCGACGTAATCCTTCAGCGGCAGGTTCGCGCCGCACAGCGCGGAGACGGCCCCCATGACCTTGTAGGCCGTGGGGCGCTCCGCGGTGTAGACGACGCTGCCTGCCTTCATGGCATCCTGCACGAACTGCGTCGCGATCCGGGGCTGGTAGAGCATCTCGACTGCGATGGCGGGGCGGTGGAAGGTGGCGGGGAAGGTCGTCTGACCCCGCTCATCCACCTCTCCGGTGTGGATCACGACGTCGTAGCTGCCGGGGTCCGTCGTGGTCATGATCCCCGGGAAGCCGTGCTGGTCGAACCCGTTGGCATAGCGGTTCGCAACCGTGACGACGAGGCGCAGCAAGCGGCACGCGTGCGCGGCGGCGAGAGCACTGCTCCCGCGCCCCACGACGAGCGCCTTCTTGCCGAACCAGTTCACACCGCGCTCGCGCGCGATGTCCTTCAGGTGCAGGAGCGTGGCCATCATGCGGGTGTCCTGCCCTTCGATGCTACCGTCGGGGAGCCTGGTCAGCACGTTGCTGCAGCCAGTCAGGATACTGGCCACTTGCAGCACGTTCGTGTGCGGCTCGGTCTGCTCGGTGTGGGGGAACCCCAACACCAACTGGTCGGTGCGGTTTTTGTGCATGAGCGGCACTTCGCTCATGAGCGCGTTGTACGGGACGTGGTCGGTGTGAACGACCAAATCCACCTCGATCCCGGCCATGGACGCGGCCAGGCGGTAGAGGTCCGGGTATTTCGAACCCGGCGCACTGATGCACTTCGCGCTGAAGTGCGTGCGGATGGTGGACACAAATGTGCCCTCCTTGCCTCGGTTGTTTCTGAAGTTCGCCAATCGAACTCCAGCACGATGCTTGCCCGGCTACGTTCCTGAGGCACGTATGGTGCTGGAGTCAGATGTATTCCAATCTCGTTGTTCCCAAGGAACGCAAGGTCGACCAAGAGTCGACGGAGCCAGTATCCGCTCCGGCGATTTCCAGTCAATATGGAAAGGTGTTTTTGACAAAAGTGTCAATATATTTGCGATAATGCTGAAAGTACGCTGGTTGCTGAGAAGAAGACAAATATTAATTTTTATTATATAATAGTATTGAACCCGTTCCTTGGAGGAACCTGCATGGTCAACCGCATCAAGCCCGAGCGCGAACCGCTCGGACCTGTTGAGTGGGTCCTGATCATTCTCCTGGGCATCATCGGGCTCATCGCCCTCGCCCAGATGATCTTGCCGCTCTTCGAGCAGTAAGACCTCAGTCCGGTGCTACGGCGATGGAACAGACGAAGAGGCAACCGTCGTTTCCATCAACCGATCACTCGAACAAAAGAGGAACGGGTTCACAACTCCCCCGGGTGGCTTGCCACCCGGGGAACGTTTGAAAAAGTTGTGTTCGCGCGGCGGATGCGGTACAAATTGCCTATGGTAGCTGCCACTCGCCCAGCAAAGGAGCTCGTCGAACTCCACTTCCATTTGGGCCAGTCGGTCGAGCCGCACATCCTCTGGGCCATCGCCCACGAACAGGGCATCAAGCTCCCCACGAAAGATTACTGGGAGTTCTTCGACATGATCACGCTGAATAAAAAAGACGTCACCTGGGACGACTATCACAAGCTCTTCCATTGGACGGAGCTCATCCAAAGCTCCCCGGTGTCGATGGAGCGCACGGTGTACGAAGTCATCACGGGCGCCTACCGCGTCAACAACATCACGCTGCTCGAACCGTCGTTCAACCCCATGTTCCGCAACCGCGGCGGCGAGCGCGACTTGGACCAGATCATTCTTGCGGCGCTGCGCGGCATGGAGCGCGCGTTGGTGGAGTTCCCGTCCGTCCGCGCCGGGCTCATCCTGCTGCTCGACCGCAGGCTTCCCAAAGAGAAGAACGCCGTCGTGGTGCGCAAAGCCATCAAGTACCGTTCCCGCGGCGTCGTGGGCATCGACATCGCGGGTCCGCGCGGCGCCGATGACGGCTTCCGCTACGAAGATTATGCCGATCTCTATGCCGAGGCGCGCGAAGCGGGCATCAAAACCACCGTGCACACCGGCGAGGACGGCACCGTGGAGGAAATGGCCCACGTACTCAAGGTGCTGCCGCTCGACCGCTTGAACCACGGCTTCCGCGCCGTCGACGACAAGGCGCTCATGGCCGAGGTGGCCAAGAAGAAGCTCACCATGTGCCTGTGCCCCACGTCGAGCCTCGTGCTCAAGTTCATCCGCGATGTCGACCACTTGGGCCAGATCCTCAAGACGCTCTGGGCCAACGACGTTCGCTTCTGCTTCAACACCGATAACCCGTCGATGCTCAAGACCAACGTGTCCAAGGAGATCGCGCTCGCTCGCGACAACGGCATCCTCACCGAGGAGCAGATCGACCAGACCCTCGTCTGGGCGCGCGAAGCGTCCTTCGTCCCGACGGAAATCGGCAAGAATATTTACCTCTAAGCACCATGCCCGCGCAGCGTTCGCCCATCATCGCCGACGGATTCACGTTCGATGACGTGCTGCTGTTGCCCGGGTTGGCCCAGGTGCGCAGGCAGCAGGTCGACCTCGCCGTGCGGCTCCATCCGTCTATCACGCTCAAGCTGCCGGTCATCTCCTCGCCGATGGATACGGTGACGGAGCAGGCCATGGCGCTTGCGATGGCGCAGAACGGAGGCTTGGGCATCCTGCATCGCAATCTCTCGCCTGCCGAGCAGGCCGCCATGGTGAAGGCCGTGAAGAAGCACGCCGTGGCGGATGCCGCGCTCTCCGCGGTCGATCGCAAAGGGCGCTACCTCATCGGCGCCGCGGTGGGCGGAGGAGCGGATTTGGAAGAGCGCGTGAAGGCATTGCTGGCCGCCGAGGTCGACGTCATCGTGGTGGATTCGGGCCACGGCCACAGCAAGCTCATCCTCGATGCCGTACGTTTCATTAAGAAGCTGCGCAAAACCCAAGTGGTCATGGCGGGCAACGTCGCCACGGCCGATGGCGCAAAGGCCGTCATCGCTGCAGGCGCCGATATCCTGCGTGTGGGTGTTGGGCCCGGGAGTATCTGCACGACGCGCATTGTGACGGGCGTGGGCGTCCCCCAGCTCTTTGCGGTGCTCGAAGCGGCCAAGGCCGCCAAGGGCAAGAAGGTGAGCGTGGTCGCCGATGGCGGCATTCGCCAAATGGGCGACATGGCCAAGGCCCTGGGCGCGGGCGCGCACGCGGTGATGCTTGGCTCCATGCTCGCGGGCCACAATGAAGCCGCCGGCGAGACGATCACCATCGAGGGCATCGCCTACAAGCGCTATCGCGGCATGGGCTCGGTCGGCGCCATGAAGAAAGGTGGCGCCGAACGCTACGGCCAGTCGCGCGATACGGAGTCCAAGAAGCTGATCGCCGAGGGCGTCGAGGGACTCGTGCCATCCAAGGGCGCGGCAGGGGACTTCCTCTACCAGGCGGGCGGCAGCTTGCGGTCGTCGTTCTACTACGTGGGCGCTAAGAACATCGCGGAGTTCCACGCGAAGGCGCGCTTCGTCCGCATCAGCAACGCCGGCCTCCACGAAAGCCACCCGCACACCATCCGCGTGACGGATGCCGGGGCGAGCTACCTCGGCTGATCGATGGAAGAACTGTCGCTTCTGCACCGTGCAAAGGATGTTTTAGCGTACTAAAACAAATACGAAAAACGCTCCATGATTCTTCCAATGCATCATCCTGCCATGCCAAGCTCACCATGAAACACGTTCATGATGTAGCGGCGATGCGCTTCTTGGTAGCTGCCGATGCCGCCGCATTTCTCCACTTCGCTGCGGAGCCAGCCGATCTGCGCGCGTGTGTAGTCGTGGGTGTCGAGCGCCACGGTCTTGCCACCTTCGCTGCGGCCGAGGGCGAAGGGTTTGTCGTCGGACGTTTTGAGCACGACAAGAGGGTCCTGCTCTGACCATGCCGCCGGGCTTTCGATCGTCTCGTTCATAGGGTGTGTATCGAGTTCATTATAGAATATATAGCAGTATTTGGCAAATATTCCTCAGCGTCGACAGGCGGGCGATGCCCAGGTAGCGTGCCCGCGTGCTTGAACGTCTCCAGAAAATCCTCTCCCAGCGAGGTATCGCCTCCCGCCGCAAGGCGGAGGAATACATCGAGCGCGGGCTGGTGAAGGTCAACGGCGTCGTTGCGACGCTTGGGCAGAAGGCCGACCCTGATACGGATACCGTCACGGTCGACGGCGCGGTGCTGGAGGAGCGTAAGCATCTCCTGTACTACCTCATCCATAAGCCCGTCGGCGTCCTGACACACCCCTTCGGCTCCACGATCGGCCCCGCAGGCCCCC
This sequence comes from uncultured Candidatus Peribacteria bacterium, assembly GCA_964488165.1. Lineage (GTDB taxonomy): Bacteria > Patescibacteriota > Gracilibacteria > Peribacterales > Peribacteraceae > VMFU01. Next base: position 211,342 of record CAZATU010000001.1, on the reverse strand, counting down.
GCCGCGAGGATGACGCTCCTTCGGTGCGCGATTTCCTCCCCGAACACCTCCAGGGGCTTCTTGCGCCCGTGGGGCGCCTCGACAAGGCCTCCTCGGGCCTCCTGATCGTCACCAACGACGGCGTGCTGTCGTACAGGCTCACGCATCCCAAGTTTACCCACGAGAAGGAATACGAGGTGGAAGTCGACTCCCCGATTTCGTCCGGAGCCCTAGAGAAACTGCAAAACGGCATGATCATCCTCGGCGAAAAGACCAAGCCCGCCCACATCGTGCAGATCGCCCCCCGGAAATTCCGCATAGCCCTTACCGAAGGCAAAAACAGGCAGATCCGCCGCATGTGCGAGAAGATCGACCGGCGGGTGGTCCATTTGCAGCGTTTGCGCATTGTCACGCTCACCGATACCCGGCTCAAACCCGGCGAAGTACGCCAAATAACGCCCGGCGAGCTCGCTGCGCTCAAGAAGGCCGTGGGCATGGAGCACTAGCTCTTGGGTTTGGGCGGTACGGCGAAGAGCATCGTCGCCTTGCCGAAGTCCTGCACCCAGTACGCACCGGACCTGCCGTAGCCAACGTCCTCAAAGGCGGGCTCGAGGATGTTTTCACGGTGCCCCGGCGAGAGCATCCATGCTTCCACGACCCGGGCGGCCGTCGGTTGGCCGAGGGCGATATTTTCGCCGTACTGGCTGAACACCTGGCAGTTGCAGGTGGTCGTCGAAATATCGGGGTAGCCCGCCTTGCGGATCCGCGTATCGAAAAGCTGCCCCTCGGGCGTGGCGTGGCTGAAGTAGTCGCGGTCGGCCATGTCTTTGGCGTGCAGCTGCGCGGCGATATCGAGCCGCTGGTTGCGCTTGAGGGCGGGTAGCCCCCTGCTCGTGCGTTCCTCATTCACCAGGAGGAAGACCGTTTCGAGCTCCGCGTCGGCCACCGGTGTGACGGGCGGCAGGAACTGCCGGCGCCTGCGGATGCTGGCGATGCGCCCGACGCTGCTGCTGGAGCTCGTGCTGCGCCGCACGATTCGCCGCGAACTGCTGCTGGGGCTCTTGGCGGCCGGCCGTGCTCGTTTGGGGCGCGACGACGAAGATGACGATGCGGGCGCCGACGACGAGGCGGCCACGTTGCCCCGGAGCAGGTTAACGTGATACAGGAATGCCGCATCGGCCTCCAGCGGCACGACAAGGGCCAGGAGCATCGCGCCGATGATTGCCCTGTGACAACGCACGTCTTCGAGCATACTCTGTTCGTAGCACGCGCGCTCAGGTATACTGAGTGGAATACCCTCCACACCCCGATGCAGTTTATTGCTCACGGCGCAGCACAAGAAGTCACCGGAACATGCCACGAATTGCAGGTCGGCAAGCACCGCGTTTTGCTCGATTGCGGGCTTTTCCAGGGGCATCGCCAGGAGGCCGCTGTGAAGAACGTCGAATTCGCTTTTGATCCCAAGGATATCGACGCGTTGTTGCTGTCGCATGCGCATACCGACCACGTCGGCCGCATCCCCGTGCTCTGGAAGAAGGGCTATCGCAATCCCGTCTATGCCACCTACGCCACCGTGGATCTTGCCGACGTGATGCTCCAAGACGGCGGCTACATCCAGGAGAAAGACGAGGAATATTTCTGCCGGCATCTCAGCAAGTCGATGATCGCGTGCGAGGGCCCCCTCTACACACAGAAGGATGCCGAGGCATCCATGAAGCTCTTTAAGGGCGTCAACATGCGCGAATGGATCGACGTGTGCCCGGGCATCCGCGTCCAGTTCCTCAATGCCGGCCACATTCTCGGCTCCGCGATGCTCGTGTGCGAACTCCAGGAAAACGGTAAGACATTGCGTGTTGGCTTCAGTGGCGACCTGGGCCGGAAGCACCTGCCCATCATCCCGGACCCCGACGTTATGCCGCCGCTCGATGTGCTGATTTGCGAGAGCACCTACGGCAACCGCAAGCATGACGATATTTCCACGGCCCGCGGCAAGCTCAAGGACGTCATCATTCGCGCGGCCAAGCGCGGGGGAAAAGTGCTGATCCCTGCATTCTCGCTCGAACGCACGCAGGAGATCCTTTACGACATACACATGCTCTGGGATGCGAAGGAAATTCCTCCGGTGCCGATCATCGTCGATTCGCCGCTGGCATCGAACATCACCGAGGTGTTCATGAAGCACCCCGAAAGCTTCGACCGTCAGATGTACGACGATTTCCTCTCTCGCGCCCACAGCCCCTTCCAGTTCTCGCTGGTGCGCAACACCGAGACCTCCGACGAGAGCAAGGCCCTCAACAAGACCCCCGGCCCCATGGTGATCATGGCGGGCTCGGGCATGTGCGAAGCCGGCCGCATCCGCCATCACCTGCGCAACGAGCTCGAAGATGCCCGCAACATCGTCCTGGCGGTGGGGTACATGGGCAAGGACACGCTCGGCGGCAAGCTGCTCGACCACGAGGTTGCCCAAGTCAAAATCTTCGACCAGATGTACCAAAAGAAAGCCGAAATCGTGTACATCGACGCCTACTCCGGCCACGCCGATTGCGATGACCTCGACGCCTACGTGAAGTCGATCCCCGAGCTGCGCACGCTGATCCTCGTCCACGGCGAACTGGATCAGATGGAGCCGTTTTCTCAGCGCATGCAGAAGGAGCGTTCGCTCAACGTGTTCCTCCCGGAGCGCGAGAAGCCGATTGCGCTTGCGTAAGGCTTCTTGAAGCCTAGAATTCTCCCCCTGTGGGAGCGTCTCCTTCTTCCAACGGCGAGCGTTTTTCTGCATCGGAACATGCCGCGCGCATCGACGTGCATCCGCAGTTTCTCCCGAGGAATTTTCGCGGTGCGGCTGCGATCCGCGAATCCCTCTGGCGCACGCTCTTTGCGAACGGGGTCTGTGACATTCACGTGCAAACGCCGCCGCTGCAGCACCATCGCTATGGCATCAAGGCTGAGAGGTATCGTGAAAAATTGATGAGCGACTTCCGCCGCCGCATCGACCAGGCAGTCCGTCGCTGGCCGTTTATCGCGGGTCAGGAGATGCACGCCGGGCATGTGCGCTACCGGCTCGATGCGGATGCGATGCATGATCCGCACGTCCTTGCACAGGCGCTCGTGGCCTATGGTACGCGCGCACTTGCCGCAATGGAGAGCGATGAGCTGCTGCCGATGGATGGCGAAGCGTCGCGCTATACGCGTCGCGTCCGCGAGTTGCTCCACCATTCCACGAGTCACGCCACCATCAACACGGCCCGTGGCGACGTGGGCGAAGCAGCGTTGCGGCACGTTGTTTCCGGCCTCATTCAGCCGTTTCAGGAAGGCGACAAGGGGCAGCTGGACGTTTGTTGGTTCGAGCAGCCGGTCTCGTTTACAGTCGGTGCGTATGCCATGGAAGGCATCGGTGCGAACGTCTTTGCGCGCCTCGGGGACGAAACACAATTCGAAAAAGATGCCCTGGTGCTCCAGGGCGACGGCCCCGACGTTATGACGCTCCTCGATGCCACCACCTCGGAGCTGCGCGTCCATGAGAAGCTCGAAACCGATCAGCCGTTCTCCGATTTCCGTGCAGTCGCCCAGGAGGACGGCATCGATGCGCAGACCATCCACGTCTTCTTCGACGATGACCTGGAGGGGTGGTGCGACATCGGCACTGGCGAAGGAACCGCAGCGCTCTGCCGGGCGTTTCGCCAAGAAATCGATCAGGCGCTCGCACTCGGAACACAGCGGGGCGTGCATGTGGTCGCCCTGCCCCATCGTGAGAAAGTCGCCGATGCGCTCGATGCGGAAATCCAGCGCGCCCGCAGAATGCAGGGTCGCTTCACTGTGACGCAGCGTCCTCCTCCTGCCGCCGTGCGAGCTCCTCTGCGGCGTCGGCGATCAGCGCACTGAGCGCCCGGCGCAGGATGGCGTTGCGCGAGGATGCTGCGAAGTACGCCGTCAGCCGCTGCAAACGTTCGCCCGGTTCAACGAGGCCGTCGCGGTCGAGCGTCCCTTCCACCACGCGCAGCGCACGATTGTAGCTCTGGACGCCGTTGGCGGGGAGCCGTTCGACTGGTTCCGCCGCCGCCATGATCGCGTCGCGCAGGAGGTGTTCGACGGCGGTGCGGAATGCCGCGGACATGCGGGTGTTGCGCTTGTATCGAAGAAGTTCCGGAATCTGCTGCGCCGGTGCCGCCAGGCCGCGGCGGCTCAGCATGGTGCGGATCAAGCCGACGCGCAGCTCCAGCAGGGGGTCGCGCTCCGGCGGCGGAGGCGCCTCGGGAGCAGCCTGCGCTTGGGCGCTCTCCTCATCCTCGCGGTAGATCTTCAGCATCGGGCATGGGGAAATTGCGGGCATCCTACAAATCCACATTCCGAAGGCAAGGCACTTCCCGGCCTTTGTCGTTGGCTAGAGTCCGAGGTCGCCGGCAACGGCCTTCATGGCGTCGAGCACTACGGCGATGAATGCGTCCAGCGGGATGCCGATCAACTCTTCGCAGCGCGCGATTTGGGCGCGGTCCACCTGCGCGGCAAAGGTTTTGTCCTTGAGCTTCTTCTTTACACTGCTGATCTCAACGTCCGCGAGTTTCTTACTCGGGCGCACGAGCGTCACGGCGATGATGAAGCCCGTCAGCTCGTCCACGCAGTAGAGGCATTTGCGCAGCGCCGTATCCAGCGGATAGTCGGCTCCGAAGCGGTGGGCATAGTGCGAGCGGATGTCGCCGAGCAGCGAGGCGGGCGCATCGATGGAGGCAAGCATGGCTTTGAGTTCGTCGCCGCAATGACGCTCCCAATCCTTGTCCAAACTGTCCCAATCGAGGTCGTGGAGCATACCCGCGACTTTCCAGGTTTCCCTGTCGCCGCCGAAGTGCGTCGCTAATGCCTCCATGGCCGCGCCCGTGGCAAGCAGGTGGGCCTTGGTCTGGTTGACGTGCGTCCCGAGCAAGCCGTGCGCAGCGGGCAGCAGATGGCCGTAGGTTTCATGCTGGAGGAGGTGCGCGGCGTCAGCGGGTGGCAGCGCAGGCGTGGATGTGGATGCGGAGGGGGGAGGGGTCGGTGCAGCCGTCGCGGTCTGCGACGCATGGAGGGGCTTCAGCAGCGGAAAGAGCACGACATCGCGCAGGTTCGCCTGTTGCGTCAGCAGCGCCACGATGCGATCGACGCCCATGCCCCAACCCGAGCAGGGGGGGCAGCCGTATTCCAGCGCCGTCACAAAGTCGTCGTCTTTGCGGTGGGCGTCATGGTCGCCGTGTGCCGATGCCTTGGCTTGCTCGTCGAAGCGGCCCGCCTGGTCCACCGGGTCGATGAGCTCCGAGTAGGCGTTCACGATTTCCCATCCACCCACTACGAGCTGGAAGCGGTCCACAATCGCGGGGTTCGTATCGTTGCGTCGCGCCAGCGGGGAGAGGTCGGTGGGGTGTTCCACGAGGAAGGTCGGCTGGACGATATCGGGGCGGCTGACCTTCTTGTAGAGCTGGTCGATGAGGTTCCCGCGGGCGAGCGCTGCAACATCCACGTCAAGTTTGATCGACGCTTTTTCAATGGCTTTGCGCAGGGCTCCGGCCGAATCACAAGCGTCGATATCGATGCGCGAAGCCCTGTGGATCGCCTCGCGGATCGAGAGCCTCGGCCACGGCGGTGCGAAGTCGACTTCTTGCAGCTCACCGTCGCGGTTGGGGATCTTGATGATCGTCGTGCCCAGCAGGTGCTTCAGGGTGCGAGAGAGCAGCTCCTCGGTGAAGACCATGTTTGCCTTGTAGTCCCAGTACGCGGCGTAGTGCTCAACCATCGTGAAGTCCTGGAGATGGCTGGGGTCCAAGCCTTCATTGCGGAAGACGCGCGCCACTTCAAAGACGCGGTCGTACCCGCCCACCACGCACTCCTTGAGGAAGGTTTCTGGTGCGATGCGGAGGAACACGTCGAGGTCGTAGGCGTTGTGGTGCGTCTGGAACGGTGTCGCGAGCGCGCCGGAGGCGGCGTTCACCAGCACCGGCGTTTCCATCTCCAGGAAGTCGTTGGCCCAGTAAAACTCGCGGAGCGCCCGGACGAAGTTACTGCGGAACGCGAAGCGATCGAACGCCTCGGGGTTGCTGATGGTGTCGAGGTAGCGTTGGCGCCAGGCCGTTTCCTGGTCGGCGATGCCGTGCCATTTTTCCGGCGGCTGACGCAGCGCTTTGCTGAGCATGGTCCACGCGTTCGCCAGGACCGACGGTTCGCCCCGCTGGGTAATGAAGCGTACTCCTTCGATGCCGATGAAGTCGCCGCGGTCGAGGAGCTCCAGCGCCTCGGCGTAGGCCTTGGCGCCGATGGTCTCCTCCTTGAGCACGGCCTGGAAGCGCCCCGTATGGTCCTGGAGCGTGAGAAAGGTCATCTTGCCCATGTCGCGCAGCAGCATGATGCGGCCGGCGATGCGCAGGGCGGTACCGTCGGGGGCTTCGCGTGCCTTGCCCAGGGTGTGGGAACGGTCGAACGAAGCGGCGTACGGCATGCCGCCGCGCTTGCGCAGCGCCTGGGCCTTCTGAAGTCGCACATCTTCCATCGGCTGAGAGCGTAGCGGCACAGAGCGTCTTCTTCAAAGATTCTTCGAGCCGCCGCAGTGAAGATTTCCAAAGACGTTGCAAAACACTTGACGCTCGTCGGCCGCCTCCGTACAGTCCCCCCGTTCCGCACGTCGCTTGCGTCGTGTGGTGCCTGTGTTCGCGTTCGCCGTCCGCTTCGGACCAAGCGAGCCTCACGAACCGCCAGGCATACGGACGTTTCCGTCCCGCTCCCATGGTTCCAGGACTTATTGCTCGCAAAGTCGGCATGTCTCGCGTCTTCCTCGACAACGGGGAAGCCGTCGCTGTGACCTACCTCCGCGTCGAGCCGCACATCGTCGTTCGCACCAAGTCGCAAGAGAAAGACGGCTACAACGCCGTCGTGTTCGGCGTGGGCCCCAAAGAGTGGAAGACGCGCAAGGGCCGCGAGCTCACACGCTTCTCCTGCCAGAAGGAATGGCGTGTGGAGAGCTTGGATGGTTTCGAGAAAGGCAAGACCGTCGCCGAGATGTTCCCCGTCCAGAGCTTGGTGTCCGTCATCGGCGAGAGCAAAGGAAAGGGGTTCCAGGGTGTCGTCCGCCGCCACGGGTTCCACGGCGGTCCGGCGTCCCACGGCTCCCACTTCAAGCGTGAACCGGGCTCCATCGGTATGCGTACCTACCCGGGTCGCGTTCTCAAGGGTCATCCGATGGCCGGCCACATGGGTGGTCAGCAGGTGACGTTGCATCGTCGCGCTGTCTTGGTGGTCGATGCGGAGCAGGGAATCATCGGTATCAAAGGTGCGGTCCCCGGTTCCAACGGATCCCGCGTGTATCTCACCCTCGAATCCTCGCCCGAATAACCATGAATATCACTGTGTATTCCCTCACCGGCGAGAAGAAGGGCACGCAAGCGCTCCCCGAGTCGCTGTTCGCTGCCAAGCTCCAGAAGGGCCTCATGCACCAGGCGCTTGTGATGCAGCAGAGCAACCGCCGCCAGTCGCCCGCCCACGCCAAGACGCGTGGCGAAGTCGTCGGCTCCACCAAGAAGGTCTACCAGCAGAAGCACACCGGTCGCGCCCGCCGCGGTCCGATCCGCAGCCCCACCGTCCGTGGTGGTGGCAAGGCCTTCGGCCCCCGCAACGAGCGTAACTTCACCAAGCGCATGCCCAAGGAAATGCGTCACGCCGCCGTCCGCGCGTGCCTCTCCTTCCAGGCCAAGCGCGAGGGCATCATGGGGTTGGACGCGTTCCCCGAGACCATCAAGACCAAGCAGGTGCAGGGCTTCCTCACCAAGATTCCCGTCGAGATCGGCCGCCGCATCCTCTTCGTCCTGCCGGGCACGCATAAGGGCCTGCAGCTTTCCGCACGCAATATCCCGGGCGTCATGACCGTCGACGCCGCCTACTTGAACCCCGAGCAGCTCTTGCTCGCGCGCAGCGTCATCTTCGTCGGCGACGCCATCGCTCGCGCCGAGGCTGTGTTCGCACCCTTCGTCCACGATCGTCACGATCTGGTGATCGACGAAGCTCCTGCCGCCCCCAAAGCCAAAGCCGCCAAGAGCCCGGCCAAGAAAGAGAAGAAGGCTCCCGCCAAGAAGGCCGCTCCCAAGAAGCGTTCCTCCCCCGCCAAGTAAATGGACCTCGCACACGTCATCCTCGGCGCCGTCGTCACGGAGAAGGCTGAACGCCAGAAAACCGCGCAGAAGTACACGCTGACGGTCGATCAGAATGCCACGAAAATCGATGTGAAAAACGCCCTGCGCCGCTTCTTCGATGTCGACGTGACGAGCGTTCGTTCCCAGCGCGTTCGCCCCAAGGCCCGCGCGCTCGGTGCCGGCCGCATCCTCACCAAGCGTCACCGCAGCAAGCGCATGATCGTCACCCTCACCCCTGACAGCAAAGCCATCGACCTGACTCGCTTTGTCGCCGTTTCCAACTGATTATGCTCAAGAAGATGAAGCCGACAACACCGGGACGACGCCAGATGTCGGTTGCCGACTTCTCGGAAATCACGCGCACGGAGCCCGAAAGGACGCTGATCGAAGGCAAGCGCCGCATCAACGGCCGCGGCCACGGCGGTCGCATCGCCATCCGCCATCGCGGCGGCGGCCACAAGCGTCTCTGGCGTTTCATCGACATGAAGCAAGTCGACAAGCAGGGTGTCCCTGCCGTCGTGAAGAGCATTGAGTACGACCCCAACCGCACGTCGCGCATTGCTCTCGTCCAGTACGTCGACGGTGAGAAGCGCTACATCCTCGCAGCCCAGGGCATGCAGGTCGGCGACCAGATCGTCAGCGCCGAGCGCACCAAAGTGAAGGTGGGCAACCGCATGCAGCTCAAGCACATCCCGGTGGGTTATAAAGTCTTCAACGTCGAGCTGCAGGCTGGCAAAGGCGGTTGCATCGTCCGCTCCGCCGGAACCTCCGCGACCCTCGTCGGTTTCGACAAGGAGTTTGCCATCATCCAGCTCCCCAGCAGCGAGATGCGCCGCGTGCGCAGCGAGTGCGCCGCGACCATCGGTATGGTCTCCAACCCCGAACACAACCTCATCGTCATCGGCAAAGCGGGCCGCAACCGCTGGAAAGGCAAGCGCCCGACCGTTCTCGGTAAGTCCATGAACGCCGTCGACCACCCCCACGGCGGTGGTGAAGGCCACTGTTCCATCGGTCTCAAGGCTCCGAAGACGCCCTGGGGCAAGAAGGCTCTCGGTGTGCACACCCGCCGCGCCAAGCGCTTCTCCAACCAAGATATCATCCGCCGCCGCGTGAAGAAGGCGAAGAAGTAATCCCCCCACCCCCATGTCTCGCTCCCTCAAGAAAGGCCCCAACATCGACGAGCGCTTGCTCGGCAAGGTCATGAAAATGATCAATGCCGGTGACAAGAAGATCATCAAGACCTGGGCTCGCTCGTGTGAAATTCCTCCGGAGTTCGTCGGCTTCACCTTCGCCGTCCATAACGGCAAGGAGTTCGCCCCCGTCTACGTCACCGAACAGATGGTTGGTCACCGCCTCGGAGAGTTCTCCTGGACCACGAAGTTCAAGGCCCACGGCGGCAAGGCAGCTGCAGAGCCGCTCAAGCCCCCGACGGCCGCCCCTTCCGCGCCTGCCAAGTAAGGCATCCCTCCACCCGCACCCATGAAAGCCTCCCTCCGCTCCGTCCGCATCGCACCCAAAAAGGCGAATATCATCGCCCGCATGGTTCGTGGGATGCCGGCACTCCAGGCCATCACCCTCTTGGAGAACACCCACAAGAAGGCGGCTCGCATGGTCGAGGAGCTCATCAAGTCGGCCGTCGCCAACGCCACGCACAACGACAAGCAGGACGCCTCGCAGCTCATCGTGCGCACCATCGTCGTCAACCAGGCCGCCGGTTACCGCCGCGGCGTGCCGATGGCTCGCGGACGCGTGCGCCCCATGATCAAGTTCATGAGCCATATCGATTTGGTCCTCGGCATCGAGGCGGAGCGCGAGCAGGACGTGAAAGCCGCCGAGAAAGCGGAAAAGGCCAAGAAAACAACGAAGAAGACTTCCTCTTCCGCCAAAGCTCCGGTAGAAAAGAAGGCGTCGACGAAGAAGAACACCCGTTCCACTTCCTCTTCCTCCGAGGAGAACGCGTAAGCGTTTTCCCTCCCTCTCTCCTATGGGTCAGAAAGTAAACGCCAACGGCTTCCGAATCGGTATCACGCATACGTGGCCGAGCGCTTGGTTCGCACGCCGCCGCCGTTTCCGTGAGCAGCTGCTCCAGGATGTGCTCATCACGCGCTATCTCCGCACGTCCCTCAAGGAGGCCGGTTTGAGCGAGATCCAGATTGATCGCGGCAAGAAAGTCGTCGTCACGATCCACACCAGCAAGCCCGGCGTCGTCATCGGCAAGCAGGGCTCCGCCATCGAAGATCTCAAGAAGAAGCTGGAGATGAAGTTCCACACGCCCTTCGACGTCGAAATCCGCGAAATCCGCAACCCCGAGGCCAACGCCGACGTGATCGCCGAAACGATCCAGGGCCAGGTGGAGCGCCGCATGCCCTACCGCCGCGCTGTCAAAATGGCGATCGAGAAGGGGATGCAGGCCGGCGCCCTCGGCGTAAAGGTGTCCATCTGCGGACGCTTGAACGGAGCAGAGATCGCTCGCGCGGATCTCTTCAAAGAAGGCTGCATTCCGCTCCAGACGCTTCGCGCCAACGTGCAGCTTTCCACCAAACACGCCATCACGAAGTACGGCACGATCGGCATCCAGGTCTGGGTGTACACCGGAATGGTGTTCAAGAACGTGCAGCAAATTCAATCTTCCTCCCTCGGTAAGTAACCCTCCCTCCCCATGCTGGAGCCTAAGAAGCTAAAACACCGCAAGCAACATCGCAACCGCGGCGCATGGCGCGGCATCGCGACACGCGGCCACAGGCTCGCGTTCGGCAGCATCGGCCTCAAGGCCGTTGAAACCGGAGAGCTCACCGCCCGCCAGATCGAGGCCGCTCGTAAGGCCGTCACCCACTGCGTCCAGCGCGGTGGAAAAATCTGGATCCGCGTCTTCCCTCACACGCCGGTCTCCCGCAAGGCTGCCGAGGTGCCGATGGGCGCCGGTAAGGGTTCGCTGGAGTACTACTCGATCGTCATCCGCCGCGGCACCATGATTTTCGAACTCGATGGTCTGCCCGACGGCGTTGCCCGCGAAGCCTTGCGCCTCGCCGGCCACAAGCTGCCCATGAAGACGAAAGTGATCACTCGCATTGGTTCCTCCCGCGCCTAAGATTTATGGCCTCTCCTCTCGCCGACCTCCGCAAGATGCCTCTCGCCGACCTCCGCAAGGAGGCCATGGTGCAGAGCGCCGCCGTTGCCAAGCTCACGCTTTCCATCCGCGAAGGCAAGGAGAAGAACACGGCCCAACGCCGCGAGGAGCGCCGTATTCTCGCTCGCATGCTTACTGTGCTCGCCGAGCGATCGGGTGAACAAACGGAGTTGAAGACGAAGGCGAAAACCACTACAGTGTCCGTCCGTCGCAGGTCCGCACCGAACGCGAAGGCGAAGCGGACTTCCAGGCGCTCTTCTTCCAAATCATGACCACCAAGCAAGGCGTCATCACATCGGCCAAGCTCAAGAACACGGTGACCGTCACCGTGCACAGCCATGACGTGCACCCCATCTACAAGAAGCAGTTCCGCATTTCCACGAAGTTCCTCGCGGACACCGCCGGCATGGATGTCGGACTCGGCGACGAAGTGGTGATCCAGGAGTGCCGCCCCATCAGCAAGCGCAAGCACTTCAAGGTCGTGGAGGTGGTGAAGAAGGCCATCCGCACGAGCGAGATGATCGATGAAACGCCCCAGACGAAGAAGACCGCTTCCACAACTGCACAATGATTCAGCTCCAGAGCTACCTCAACGTGGCCGATAACACCGGCGCCAAGCAGGCGATGTGCATCCACGTACTCGGCGGAAGCGGCCGTCGCTACGCCCGCGTGGGCGATGTGATCGTCGTGGCCATCAAGGACGCTGAGCCGCGCGGCACCGTCAAAAAGAAGACCATGGAGCGTGCGGTGGTGGTGCGCACCCGCAGCCTTACCCGCCGCAAGGACGGCAGCGGCATCCGCTTCGATGACAATGCTTGCGTCATTATCCAGAAGGACGGCATGCCCAAGGGCACCCGTGTCTTCGGACCCGTCGCTCGCGAACTCCGTGCCAAGGGATACCAGAAAATCATCTCCCAGGCTCCCGACGTTTTATGAGGATCCGCACAGGCGACACTGTCGCAATCATTTCCGGCAAGGACAAAGGCAAGAGCGGAACCGTGCTGCGCGTCCTGCGTGAGAAAGACCGCGTCATCGTGGAAACGGTGAACATGCGCACGAAGCACATTCGCCGCACGCCCCAGCAGGCCGGCCAAAAGATCCGCTACGAAGCCAGCATCCACGTCAGCAACGTCATGCTGGTAGACCCCAAGACCAAGAAGCCGACCCGCATCCGCTACCTCATCGACGCCAAGACCGGCAATAAGCAGCGCGTTGCGGTGAAGAGCGGCGAGCTCCTCGGCACTGGCCCCGTCTCCGTCGGAGGCGCCGCCAAGGCCAAGAAGGGCAAGGGTGCCAAGAAAGAGGACGAGACACAGGAAGTCGTCGCGGCCAAGCCCGCTGAGAAGCCTGCAACACCGCCCAAGAAGGAAGCCTTCTGGAAGCGCGCAAGCAAGCGCTCCGCAGACGATAGCGACGGCACCGTCCCCGGCGAGAGCCACACCGAGCACCCGACCACCGTCCAGCGCCGCACTTCCCGTGAATCCAGCTAACCATGGCCTACGACACCCTCCACGATCGGCTCCGCGGACCCATCACCAAGGCCCTCACTGAGGAGCTGAAGTCGAAGAACGTCCACTCGCTCCCCCGCCTCGACAAGGTGGTGGTGAACGTGGGCATCAACCGCTCCAAGATGGAAGGCAAGGAAGTGTTGGAATACGTTGCCGACTCCCTCAAGCGCATCACCGGCCAGAAGCCCGTCATGCGCGCTTCCCGCAAAGCGATTTCCAACTTCAAGATTCGCGAAGGCCTGATCGTCGGCGCGTCGGTGACGCTCCGAGGACGGCGCATGGAGGAGTTCATCGACCGCCTCGTGAGCTACGTGTTGCCCCGCATCCGCGACTTCCGCGGCCTGCCCACCAAGCTCGACGGTCACGGCAATTACGCCATCGGTTTGACGGACCACACCGTGTTCCCGGAAATCCCGGGCAGCGATATGGCCAAGACCTTCGGCCTCCAGATTCAGATTACGACAACCGCCGGCACCGACGCACGCGGACGCGCTCTGCTCAAGCAGATCGGGATTCCGTTCCGTCCGGAGCGTGGCGTTGATTCTCCAGCCTCTTCCCGCAAGAATAGCTAGCCCCATTTCCCATGGCCCGAACCTCCATTGTTGTCAGTCAGCGGCGCAGACTCGAAGCATTCCTCAAGGCGAAAGCCGAAGGAAAGAAGCCGGAGTTCTCGACACGCGTGTACAACCGCTGCAATCTGTGCGGCCGACGGCGCGGGTTCATGCGCTTCTTCGGCATCTGCCGCATCTGCTTCCGGGAGCTTGCCGCCAACGGCGACATCCCCGGAGTCACCAAATCCTCCTGGTAAACCCATGACGTACATGACCGATCCCATCGGCGATCTTCTCACCCGCATCCGCAACTCGCAGGCCGCTCGCGGCAAGTCGACCACGGCGCCGTGGTCGCGCATCAAGGAAGAGTTGTGCGAGCTGCTCAAGCGCGAAGGGTGGATCGCCGATGTGACCGTCTACGAGGAAGAAGGCATGAAAGTCCTCGAAGTGCAGTTCATCCCGGGCAAGAAGCTGACCCTCAAGCGTATCAGCAAGCCAGGTCGCCGCGTGTATACCGCTGCCAAAGAGCTTCGTCCCGTGCTCCGCGGCTTCGGCATGGCGGTGATCACCACCAGCAAAGGCCTCCTGACCGATGACGAAGCACGCAAGCAGCGCGCGGGTGGCGAAGTTCTCTGTACCATCTCCTGATTATGTCACGCATTGGACGCAAAGCAGTGGCCCTCCCCTCCGGCGTCTCCCTGACGCTCAATGGCGCGGTGATTGTTGTGAAGGGCTCCAAAGGCGAGCTCTCCTACACGCACTTGCCTATCGTCACGGTAGCCATCGACGGCTCCGTTGTGACCGTCGGACGCACCGATGACGGCAAGAAGGCACGTGCGGCCCACGGCCTCACGCGCGCGCTCATCGCCAACATGGTGAAGGGCGTATCCGAAGGCTACGAAAAGCGCCTCGAAATCCTCGGCGTGGGTTACAAGGCCCAGATCAAGGGCAAGGTGCTGCAGCTCAGCCTCGGCTTCTCGCACCCCGTCGATTTCGCCATCCCCGCGGGCATCGAGATCACGCAGGACGAAAAGAACAAGAATATGCTTGTGATCCGCGGCTGCGACAAGCAGCTTGTCGGCCAGACCGCCTCCGTCATCCGTGGCCTGCGCCCGCCGGAGCCGTACAAGGGCAAGGGCATCCGCTACTCCGACGAGATCATCCGCCGCAAGGTCGGTAAGGCTGCCGCCGCCAAGGGCGCCGCGTAAACACCACTCTTATGCCTATGAACAAGTCTGATCACCGGCTCTCCCGCAAGAAGCGCATCCGTGCGCGTCTCACGGGTACGACCGAGCGCCCGCGCCTGAGCGTCTACCGTTCGCTCAAGCAGATCACTGCCCAGGTCATCGACGATACGGCCCACCGCACCATCGCCGGAGCCTCCACCAAGCACGTCAAAGGCACGTCCAACGTCGCCGGTGCCAAAGATCTCGGAGCGCTCATCGCCAAGAAGGCGAAGGAGCAAGGCATCACGACCGTCGTGTTCGACCGCAACGGATACAAGTACCACGGCTGCATCAAGGCCGTCGCCGAAGCCGCCCGCGAAGGCGGACTCCAGTTCTAACAACCCCCCAGCAACTCTCTCCCTATGGCCAAGACCTCCGCCCCCGACCGCAAGCGTAACGACCGCCGCCAGCGCGAGCCCAGCGAATTCGCCGAAGCGACGCTGTCCGTCGACCGCGTCACCCGCGTGGTGAAGGGTGGACGCCGCATGCGCTTCCGCGCGATCGTCGTGATCGGCAACAAGAAGGGCAAGGTGGGTCTCGGTACCGGGAAGGCCAATGAAGTGCAGGCTGCCGTCCAGAAGGCCACCAAGGACGCGCGCCGCAATATGATCATCGTGCCGCTCGTGAAGGGCACCATTCCCCACGAAGTGAAGATCAAATTCAAGGCCGCCAAGCTGCTCTTGCTGCCGGCATCCGAAGGTACGGGTGTCATCGCCGGAGGCGCGCTGCGCGTGGTGCTAGAGCACGTGGGCGTGAAGAATATCCTGAGCAAGCGCTTCGGCACGGGCAACAAGCTCGTCAACGCCCAGGCCGCCATCAAGGCTTTGGAGATGCTCAAGTCCGTCGACCGCAAGGGTATGGCCGTCGCTCTCGAAGTGATCGACACGAAGGCGATCCCCATGGCTCCCGAGGAGCAGGTGAAGGTCCGCGAAGTGTCCTCCAAGGACATCTCCGCCGAAGGAACGCTCAAGGCGTAAGTCTCCTCGCTGCTGCCGCTGAGAAAGGAGTAGAGTTTTGGCATGCCTCGACCAGCAATCATCGTTCTTGCCCAGAACGGCTACCAGGATCACGAGTATGGCGGCACCCGCGCTGCCCTGGAGGCGGCGGGTTTTGTGATTGTCGTGGCGAGCGGCGCCTTGGGCCCCTGCCGCGGGAAATTCGGCGGCGTTGCGGAGGCGACGGTGGCGCTGCGCGACGTGCGCGTCGAAGACTACGACCGCATCGCGTTCATCGGTGGCCCGGGGGCCACGGCCTACGCCAACGATGCCGAGGCACTGCGCATTGCGCGTGAGGCGACGGCAGCGGGTGTGCCGCTGGGGGCGATCTGTATTGCGCCGACGATCCTTGCGGCTGCGGGCGTGCTGCGGGGCAAACGTGCGACGGTATGGAACGAGGATGGCGAGCAGGAAGCGGTGCTTACCGCCGCAGGAGCGACGTACACCGCCGAGCTGGTGACCATCGACGGGATGCTGGTGACGGGCAATGGCCCGAAGGCTGCGGAAGCCTTTGGAAATGCTCTTTCAGGCATAGTTGCATGAAATAAAAAATAGCGTATAGTATTCGTCCTCTGTTTGGTGTGTTGCGTGCACTTGGTGTGCATACAACACGGCAGAGGACCAACCGTTCATTCACAGCGACGAACCCGTTTCACGAAAGGAGAAACAACGGGCGAAGCATGTGCATGGCAGATGGTGGAAACGCATCGCGTCGGGAGTTCCGACGGATGTGTACGACACGACGAACAAGAACAAGGAAAACCACATGACCAGCAAGATCGAACTCCCCACCAGTCTGACCGTGATCAGCAAGACCGAAGCGGTGAACCGCATGGTCCACGACTCCGCTCTCAAGCAGAGCCTCCCCGTGGAAACCCTCTGGGGGATCTACGAGGGCCACCTGACCGTCGGGTGGCACGTCCTCAACCCCGAACGCAGCAAGACGGTCGCGCTCTGGGCGGTCACCAACAACGTCAATTGCCCGGTCCAGGCCTACCGCAGCTACCTCGTGGCCCAGCAGATGAAGATCGTGAGTCGGACCGGTCTCGGTGACCTCGTGATGGTGTTCCACACCGAAGAGGTCGAGGGGTCGCACGAGTCCGAAACGCGGCTGCTGCGGGATCTCGGGCCGCAGAATTACAGCCGGATCCGCACCGCCGTTGACCCGCAGTTCGAGCGCAACCTCCACACCATCACCGAAGCCGGGGTGGGGATCAGCCTCGCCGGGGTCTACGCCGAAGTCGATGCGGGGCGGATCATCCCGACGGTGGGGCTGCGCAAGTACGGTATCATGGCCATGGCGGAGCGCGAGGCGGTCAAGCAGCGGGGGCAGGAAGCTATCACCCGCTGGAAGCCGCACTTCATGGCCTTCGCGGAGCAGTACGGCCACGGGGTGACCTGTGTCGAGCAGATGATGCTGAACGCCTCCTATGCCCGTTGGAAGGGCATCGAGGACACCAGCCTCTGCGTCGGCCTCGGCATCCTCGGGCACCACGACCAACACCGCCGCATGACTGGCTACGTCGATGACATCGCTTCGCAGCTCGGAGCCATGCTCGGCGCTGTGGCGATGGTGCTCGGCCGCCCGGCGAATACGCTCGACGAGGACATCACGCAGGTCAGTTCCTTCCTCGCCGCACGCTTCCCCGGGGCGGACGCCTACCAGTACGCCTGCGCCTTGCAGGATTACTGGAGCCGGCTGCCGAACATGCCGATTGATCGTTCCATCTGATCGTGATTCTGATCGTGTTTCTCCCCAGGGATGGGGTTCGCGCTGTACCGAATGAACTGGCCGCAGACATGGGTTTCCATGTCTGCGGCCGTTTCGCCGTGCTATGCTCACCCCCTTATGCCCGAGCTGCACGAGCATTGCGGTGTCATTGGCGTGTTGGACCTGCGCGGTGAGCGCGATGCCGTCCGCCCCGCGGCACGCATTGCCCGGCGCCTTATGCATCGCGGGCAGCTGGGCGCAGGAGTCGCCACGGTGCGCGACGGCGTGATGGGCATTCTCAAGGGCAACGGCGCGGTGATGGACGTGCTTTCGCCGCCGGCGACACGACACCTGGTCGGCGCGACCGCTGCCATCGCCCATACGCGGTACGCCACGTCCGGTTCGCGCGATGCTTGCTTGGCGCAGCCGTTCGGCGGCGACGAACAAACGCCATTTGCGTTCGGGTTCAACGGTACCGTCACCAATTACCCGGCGCTGAAAGGGGAGTTGGAGGCCGCAGGCGGCCCGCTCGACCACGACGTCGATACGGAGGTCATTCGCAGGCTCCTCCTCGACGGCCTTCGCAGCCGTACGCAGGTCGATGTGCGAGCACTCTTTGCCGGGCTAGAGGATCGGCTCGATGGTGCATTCAACATCACACTGCTCACGCAGGGGCTGCTTGCCGCCTACCGCGATCATCACGGGTTCCATCCGCTGTCGTACGCCGTCCACGACGACATGGTGCTCGTGGCATCCGAAGACAGCGCCATGAAATCCGTCTATCCGGGTCTCAGGACCGCCGACGTGCCTCCGGGTTCCGCGCTGGTCGCCGCCCCCGGCATGAGCGCGCCGCGCATCGTCGATGTGCGCGACGCCGACCCCAAGCATTGTTTCTTCGAATGGGTGTATTTCTCCCACTATCTTTCGACGCTCGACGGCGCTGCGCTGCGGACCGTGCGCGAGAATTTTGGCAGGGCCCTGGCTCGCCGCGACGCGCATCTTCCGCCGGGTCAGTGCGTCATTGCCGTACCCGAGTCGTCGATCGTCGCCGCCGAAGGCTACGGCGAGGAGCGGTCGCTGCGCACGGTGCCGGCGATCCGCAAATCCCAAGAACGGCGCAACTTCATCGAAGGGTCCGACCGCCTGGCCAAGGCGCGCGAGAAGTACGTCTTCACCAATGCTCATCTCGAAGGGGAGTCGGTCGTGCTCATCGACGACAGCATCGTCCGCGGCGATACGATGACCGCGCTGATCGAGCGTCTGCGATCCGAGAAGCGCCCCCGGGAGATTCATCTGCGCTTCGCGTCCCCGCCGATCCTTTCGCCGTGCGTGTATGGCATCGATTTCCCGACGCATGGCGAGCTGCTCGTACGGCGGTTCCACGACGACGTGTTGCGCACCGGCGTCGTGCCGGGCCACGTCCTCAAGGCATTGGCGCAGCATCTCCAGGTCGATTCGGTAGCCTTCCTGACGCCATCCGATGTTGCAGAGGCCATTGGAAAGGCCCAAAGCGACCTGTGCATGGCGTGCGTCGATGGCCGCTACCCCACGCCCGAAGGTCGCAAGCTCTATCCCTTGGTCTGAAGCGCCGGAAAAAGGCATTTGCACTTCCGGAGAATCTGTCGCAGAATCCCTTGAGCAAGGAGCGCTGCATCTCTACCATAGCGCTCCGCCTATGCTGCATACCTTCCGACCATCTCCCGGCTCCACCCGAAACCGCAAGCGCGTTGCCCGCGGCAATAGCTCGGGCACGGGTACGACCGCAGGTCGCGGTACCAAGGGTCAGCAGTCCCGCACGGGCCGCAAGCACGCCAAAGTCGGCTTTGAAGGTGGCCAGGTGCCGTTGCTGCGCCGCGTTCCCAAGCTCGGCGGCTTCATCAACAAGCGCCGCGTTTCCTACGAACAGCTCAATATCGGCACGCTCGAGCAGCATCTGCCCGCCGGTACCTACACCCTCGCGCAGCTCAAGAAGCGCGGGCTTCTGACCAGCAATAAGCTCGTGAAGCTCCTCGGCAAGGGTGCCATCACCAAGTCTTACTCCGTCGAAGTGCACGCGGCGTCCGACGCCGCCAAGAAGGCCCTCGAAGCAGCGGGCGGCACCGTGACGATCGTTCGCTCATAACTTCATGATGTTACGTTACGTCGAGCAGATCTGGCGTTCTCCGGACCTGCGTCGGCGGGTGCTCGCAACGATCGGTTTTTTGGTGGTCTACCGCATCATCGCCCACATCCCCGTCCCCGGCACGGACCCGGTGGCGTTCAATCAGTTCCTCGATTCGCGGGCCGGCAGCGGCGTTCTCGGTATTTTCTCCGCGCTGACAGGCGGCAACCTCGATAACTTCTCCGTGGCGATGCTCGGTTTGTCGCCGTACATCAATGCCTCGATCATTATCCAGCTGTGCACCGTCATCTTCCCGCGCCTCGAAGCGCTCTCCAAGGACGGCGCCCAGGGCCAGCAGCAGCTCAACCGCTACACGCGCTGGCTGAGCCTCCCGCTCGCCTTCCTCCAGAGCTACGGATTCCTCATCCTCTTGGATCGCAGCGGCATTCAGCTGCTCGACCTGTCGTTCCCGCACGCGCTACTGCCGATGCTCTTCGTTACGACGGGCTGCGTCTTCCTGATGTGGCTCGGTGAGCTCATCACCGAGAAGGGGATCGGCAACGGCACCTCGCTCATCATCTTCACGGGCATCGTGACGGAAATGCCCATGCGCATCGGCTCTATCTTGCTCGGCGGCGAAACCAAAATGGCGGCATTCGCATTCTTTGCCGTCGTGTCGCTCGTGCTCCTCGTCGCCGTCGTGCTCTTCACGGACGCGCATCGCTTGATCCCGATCACCTACGCCAACCAGGGCGCGGGTCGCGGCGTGCAGGGCGGCATTCCGATCCGCCTCAACCAGGCCGGCATGATTCCGATCATCTTCTCGATCTCGCTCATCACGTTCCCCACGATCATCGCGCAATTCCTGGCTCCGGTGCAGCGCCCGTGGGTGCAGGACATGATCCGTGTGCTGAATACGCACTTCAATTCGCAGACGCCGGGCTGGATCTACATTGGTCTCTACTTCGCGCTGATCGTGCTGTTCACGTTCTTCTACGTGTCGGTAACGTTCCGCCCGCAAGAGCTTGCTGAAACGATTCAAAAGCGCGGCGGCTTCGTCCCCGGCATGCGCCCCGGCCCGCAGACGGCCGCGATGCTTGCTCGCACAAGCACGCGCCTGAACGTTTGGGGAGGCTTGTTCCTCGGCGTCATCGCCGTGATTCCGCTGCTCTTTACGAAGTACACGACGCTCAGCAGCTCCGACCTCATCATCTCCGGCTCCGGAATGATCATCGTCGTGGGCGTGGTGATGGAGCTCATCCGCCAGGTGAACGCACAAATGTTGGCGCACGATTACGAAAAATTGGTCTGATGGACCTCATCCTCTTCGGTATCCAAGGCTCTGGCAAAGGGACACAGGCGAAACGCCTTGCGCAAAAGCTCGGATATCAAGTATTCGAGGCGGGCGGAGCCCTGCGCGCCATGGCGAACTCCGGTACGCCGCTGGGCGATACGGTGAAATCGTATATCGATGCGGGCCATTTGGTGCCGCATGAAATCATCATGAACGTTGTGCACGATGCGCTGCTCAAGATCCCCAAGGAAACGCCGGTGCTCTTCGATGGCATTCCCCGCGACCGCGCCCAGCAGCATGATTTCGACGTGCTCATGGCGGAGATGGGCCGCCGATTCCGCTGCGTGCGCCTGACCCTCAGCGAAGAGGAGGCGATGCGGCGCATCCAAGGTCGCGCTATTGCCGAAGGCCGTGCCGACGATGCGCGCGAAGAAGTGATCCGCAAGCGCATGGCTCTCTACCGCGAGAAGACGTCCACCGTCGCCGATGATTACGCGGAGCGCGGATTGCTCATCGACATCGATGCGTCGGGCAACATGGAGGAGGTGTTCGATCGCTTGCTCCAGGCGATCCCCGTCGCAGCCTGATGCCTGGTCGGTGCATGCACCTGCTGCGCCCGTGGGTAGCGTTCTTGTGAAGAGGGGTTATCGCTCCACCGTGCTCACGGTCATTGCCCATGCGCCGTTCGGTTCTGTTCCTGCTTGCACGCGCAGGCGTGCCCGGCCTCCGGTGTCCGGATCGATGATCGTACCGTTGATGCCGCTTGCCAGGGCAATGGCGTCATTTTCGACGCGGGTGGAGGCGCGATTGCGTCCGCCGGCGCCGAGTGGTGCATTGAGCCGATCGGCGATCTCCCGCAGGATGGCGTTGGCTTCCGGCGAACCTCTTCCGGTGCTCATCAATGCCGTATTCAAGCGCGAAAGCATGGGTGCAAGGTCTTGCCGTGCGCTTTCTACCATGCGTTCACGTTCTTGAAGAATCTCGGGCGTCACGGTCTCATTGGCAAATCCGGTCATATCCGCATCCGCCAGATGCGTCACGATGGCATCGGCATTCTCTGGTGTAATGCCTGCGGCGGTGCGGCGCAGGCGTTCTGCGGCACGAGCATCGATGGTTTGTGGCCGTTCCGCTCCAGGCGTGCCCTCCAACGGTTCGGTCTTGGGCACTTCTCCGGATGCAAAACAGAGCATACGGCGTTCATGGTGCATGCATGTTGTGGGTATTGAACCCAGTATAGCAGCTTTCCGGTGCAGTGTCTGCGTAGCGCAGCTTGCGTTGGTTTCTGCAGCGTTTTTCCCTACACTTTCGCCGATGCCAGCCGTGCATGTCGCCACCCCCGAAGAGCTCGATGCGCTGCGCCGCGGAGGCGTCATCCTGCGTGCATGCCTCGAGCATGTCGCGGGCCTGGTGGCTCCCGGCAAACGCACGATGGATCTCGATGCCGCAGGAGAGCGCTTCATCCGCGATCACGGCGGCGCACCTGCGTTCAAGGGGTATCGGGGTTTCCCCGGCACCTTGTGCATTTCGGTCAACGACGAGTGCGTGCACGGCATTCCTGGTAAACGTGCGCTCAAGGACGGCGACATCGTGTCGCTCGATTGTGGCGTGCTGCTCGACGGCCTCTACACCGATGCCTGCATTACCGTGCCTGTCGGCCGGGTGTCGGCCGCGGCGACATCGCTGCTCACGGTAACCGAACGGGCATTGGAACAAGCGCTCGGCGTCGTGCGCGCCGATATCCGTGTGGGGGACATCTCCGCCACGGTGCAGGAATACGTCGAATCCCACGGTTTCGTCGCCATCCCCGCGCTTACCGGCCACGGCATCGGTCGCACATTGCACCAGTACCCCGACGTGCCCAATGTCGGCAAACGGGGCACAGGAGCTGTCTTGCCGGAGGGCGCCGTGATCGCCATCGAACCCATCATTTCTGCCGGAAGCCGCGATATCGTGACGGCGGATGACGGCTGGACGCTCTCGTCGGCCGACGGGGCGCTCACCGCGCATTTCGAGCACACCATCCTCATAACGGCGGATGGCTACGAAATTCTTGCATAAAGCGTCAAAAAGACGCCCCGTAGCGAATGATATTTAGAAAACATTTTTTGATATTTGCAATATCACTTTGCGAATCTCCCAAACTTCCCGGCAGAAACCCTTGAAAGACGATGGCCGAACCGGGTAGGATCTCCCGGCTCCCCCGAGCGCATGTGCGCTTTTGATCTTCCCAATCTTGCTCACTGTGGCGAAAGATGTCATAGAGCTCGTCGGCATCGTTGAGGAAACGTTCCCCAATGCCACGTTCCGTGTTCGCGTCACAATGCCCAATGGGAAGGATCACCAGCTCCTTTGCCACCTCGCAGGACGTATGCGCGTACATCGCGTACACATCCTCCCCGGTGACAAGGTGAAGGTGGAAATGACTCCGTACGATCTGGAGAAGGGGCGCATCGTCTTCCGGTTCCGCAACGAACCTTCCGGATCCTCCTCCTTCGCTCCCCCCGTCGCTTCGACGACTCCTCCTCCCGCAGCATGAAAGTCCGCCCTTCCGTGAAGCCGATTTGCAAAGATTGCCGCCTGATCATCCGCGGCAATCGACGCGGCAAAAAAATCCGCCGCATCGTCTGCAAGGTCCCCAAGCACAAGCAGCGCCAAGGCTGATCCTCCCTTCCGCCCCTCCTCCTTCTTATGGTCCGTATCTCTGGTGTCGTCCTCCCCGGCAATAAGCGCATCGCCATTGCGCTCACCTATATCAAGGGCATTGGCCGTCCGCTTGCGAGCCGCGTGCTCAAAGACGTGAACATCGATCCCGACACCAAGGCCGAAACCCTCACGGAGGAACAGGAGGCCAAGCTCCGCGCACGCATCGAAAAAGAGACCACCGAAGGAGAATTGATCCGCAAGGTTGCCGTCGATATCAAGCGTTTGCAGGATATCGGCACCTGGCGCGGCTTCCGCCACAAGCGCAAGCTCCCGGTCCGCGGCCAGACCTCACGCCGCAACGCGCGCACCAAGCGCGGCAAGCGCAAGACGGGTCTCTCCGGTCGTGTCACCCTTACCAAGACCTAAACCTTCCTTTTGCAACTCCTTATGGCTACTGAGAAGAAAAGCACCGCAGCAGCAGAAGCGCTCGACTCCGACAAGGCCGCGCCCGTCAAAGGGCCGAAGGTCCGCCGCAAGAAAATCAAGCGCACCCTGCAGAAGGCTCGCGTCTGCATTCATGCCAGTGAGACCAACACGATCGTGTCGTTCACCGATCTCGAAGGAAGCGTGCTCGCCTGGTCGAGCGCGGGTTCCTGCGGTTTCCAGGGCACGCGCAAGTCGACCCCCTACGCCGCCAAGGTCGCCGCCGAAACCGCTGCGGGCAAAGTGGCCGGCTACGGCATCGAATCGCTGCAGGTGGAGATCAAGGGCATCGGCCCAGGCCGTGAGCAGTCGATCCGCGGCCTCCAGGCCGCCGGTTTCAATCTTGATGCCATCATCGATGTGACCCCCATTCCCCACGGTGGCTGCCGCCCCGCACGCCGCCGCCGCGTGTAATCCTCCTTTGCCTCTTCTGCACTTCCTATGAAGTATAACGGACCCAAAGCTCGTCGCTGTCGCCGCCAGGAGATGAATCTCTATGGCTCCGAGAAGTACGACAAGATCATGGCCAAGAAGCCCTATCCGCCGGGCAAGACGCCGAAGTCGCGCATGGGCCGCAAGTCGGAGTACGCCCGCCAGCTCCAGGAGAAGCAGCGCGTCCGCGATATCTACGGTCTGTCCGAGCGCCAGTTCCGCCGCCTGTACGAGGAGGCCAACCGCGCCAAGAGCGACACCGGCGACATGATGAAGCAGCTTTTGGAGCAGCGCCTCGACAACTTGATCTACCGTTCGGGCTTCGCGCTTACGCGCATCCAGGCTCGCCAGTTCGCCGGCCACGGCCACTTCACGGTCGATGGCGTGCGCGTCACCTGTCCGTCCTTCCGCGTGCGCCCCGGGCAGAAGGTCGTTGCCCGCAGCCGCAGCAAGCAATCTCCCGTTTTCGTCGAGATCGTCCGCCGCCACGAGAAGTACGTCCCCCCGTCGTGGCTCAAAGTCGATAGCGGTGGCCTGGCCACCGAAGTGCTCTCGACGCCCAATGCGCAGCACGCCGAACAGGCGGTCGACATGCGCCAGGTCGTTGAGTTCTATTCACGCTGATCTTCTTCCCGAGGGCCGTTCCCTCGCCGTTTCCCTCCTCTCCCGTCCTATGCATATCATCCAGGAAGAAATCGGTTTGCCCGTCTTCTCCGCGGCGAAGGGCGGCAGTGGCGACGACAGCCACAAGGTCTACACGATTTCGCCGCTTCCCTCGGGTTTTGGCATGACCTTGGGCAACGCCATGCGTCGCGTGCTGCTCTCCAGCTTGCCTGGTGCGGCCGTTACGTCGATCCGCGTCCAGGGCGTCCAGCATGAGTACACGACGCTCAAAGGGGTCAAGGATTCCGTGGTCGACATCATGCTCAACCTCAAGGACCTCAAGCTCCGCAAGCACAGCAAGGCGCCCGAAGTGCTGACCCTCGATGTGAAGGGCCCCAAGGTCGTCACGGCCAAGGACATCAAGGCCACCGCCGACGTGGAAGTGCTGAACCCCGATTTGGTGCTGTTCACCCTCGAGAAGGGCGGCGCCGTTTCGATGCAGCTGACCGTCGAGAAGGGGGTTGGCTACGAGCAGGCGACCGAGCGCAACAAGAAGCACCACGAACCCGGCCTGATGCACATCGACTGCGTGTACAGCCCGGTCGAAAAAGTGCGCTTCGACGTCGAAGCCACTCGCGTCGGCCAGCGCACGAACTTGGATAAGCTCGTGCTCGAGGTCGTCACCAACGGCTCGCTGTCCGCCGACGAAGCCGTGCAGTTCGCCAGCCAGCTTCTCCAGAACTACTTCACGTACTTCGCGAGCGACCAGAAGCTCGTAGAGCCGGAATTCATGGCCGACTTCAGCCGCGCTTCGGCCAACCAGGCCACGGAAGAAGTGGTCGCGGGCATGCCCGTGAAGGAGAGCTACACCCCGATCGAGATCCTGAACCTTTCGCCGCGCACCCTGAACGCCCTCATCAACGCGGGCGTGGGCTCCATCGAACAGCTCACCAAGTGCACCGAATCGATGCTCAGCAATTTCCGCGGATTTGGCGCCAAGGCCCTGGAAGAGGTCCGCCTGACGCTTGAAGGCCGTGGCCTTTCCCTCAGTGACGAATCGCAGGACTAAGCCGCTTGCGCTCCCCACGACATTTCCCGTATTCTCTCCGCCCCCCATGCGTCACCGCCGTTCAAAACAGGCGATCAATGGCAAGCCCGACCGGGCCCGCATGATGGCACGTAACCTCGTGACATCCTTGCTGCTCTACGAGTCGATCCGCACCACGCGCAACCGCGCGCGCGCCGTCCAGCCGGTCATCGACCGCCTGATCAGCTCCGCGAAGCGCATGGATGCGCGCAATGCCATCCGCGCCATCAACAGCTTCGTCACCGACAAGAACGCCTGCAAGAAGATCATGGAGGTGTATATCACCCGCTATAAAGACCGTCCGTCCGGATTCACGCGCGTCGTTGCCGCAGGCGCCCGCAAGGGCGACGGTGCAGCGCTCGTCGACATCTCCTTCGTCGACGGTCCGTCCTCTTCCGCCTCCGCACAGTGAAGACCAGCCATCCCAAGCCGGCCCAGCCCTTGTGGCACGTCATCGACGCCGATGGTCAGACCCTCGGCAAAGTCGCCGTCGCCGTCGCGCGCTTGCTGCGCGGCAAGCACCGCGCCACGTTCGTGCCGCACCAGCTCTGCGGCGATCATGTGGTGGTGCTGAATGCCCAGAAGCTGAGCATCCCCGGCAACAAGGCCATCAAGAAGGTCTACTACCACCACACGGGCTACCTCGGCGGCATGCGCTCCCAAACGCTCGAAGAGATGATGCGCGCCAAGTCCAACCGCGTCATTGAGGCCGCGATCAAAGGCATGCTTCCCCGCAATAAACTCCGTGCGCAGATGCTCAAGCGTCTGCACGTCTTCACGGGCGCAGAGCACCCCTACGGCGCTCAGAAGCCCGCTCCCTTCTCCATGAGCCGATGAGTTCCCGCCAGTACTTCTACGCCACCGGTAAGCGCAAGACGGCCATCGCCCGCGTCCGCCTGTTCCAGGACGGTTCCGGCGAAGTGTCGGTCAACGGCATGCCGCTCAAGCAGTACTTTGCCGGTGTGCAGACCGAGAACGCCGTTGCGCCGCTGGTTGTGGCGGAGCTCAAGAACAAAGTCGATATCGAAGCCGTCATCACGGGCGGCGGAAAATCCTCCCAGGCCGACGCTCTGCGCCACGGCATCAGCCGCGCATTGCTGCTCGTGAACCCGGAGCATCGCCCCAGCCTCAAGCGCGTCGGCTTCCTCCGCCGCGACGCTCGCATCAAAGAGCGCAAGAAGCCGGGTTTGCGCCGTGCTCGCCGCGCTCCGCAGTTCAGCAAGCGCTAAGCTGCTGCAAATTGGCGGAAGCCATCTATTGGTCTATTTGCTCTGTCTATCACCGAAAAAAGGGCTCAAAGACCCTAAGGAACCCGGACTATTTCACGCGGTGGTGTGCGCTTACGACAGCTTCATTTTGACGTAATAGAGGCTCTTGCCCTCGCACTCCAGCACCAGCTCGGCGTCGATCGTGGTGAGCTGGATGATGGTCTGGCACATTTTGAGCAGCATCTTGGGCGGCAGGTTGATTCCGCGTTCGAGGATCGTGGCGCAGAGACCCGCGGCGTCCTTGCTGCGGAGGAACTGCTCGCCCTGGTCTTCGATGATATGGAGGATCGAACGCTGCACGTTGCGCACGTAGCGTTCCACGTAGGTCTCCAGGTCTTCCACTGGGATCTCCTGAACTTCCGGTAGCGCCTCGATGATGTCGAGGTCCGTCTGGATGGCATGGGCGATGCAGGCTTCGATCGTCATGGGTGTGGGTGTTTGGAGGTGAACAGATCATCATAGCAGAAAGGGGGTTGGAAGGGAAGAGGGTCGTATGTTGTCGTGGTTCTACTTTCAAGCTCTCCGGCCACTCGTGTTTCGCTTTCGATTGCGTCAGGGGGATTGGGAACCAGAGCTTTTCCACCTTTGCCAGCGCGGCAAAGGTGGAGCCAAAACGCTGGCCGTCAAAGCCCCCACTCCGCTTGCGGCACCACCCCCGGCGTTGACGGCGAGCCAACCCAGAAGAGCATCGCTGCCTACTGCTCTCCTAGGTATACACATCGGGAGGAAGCAAAACGGGAGGGCCGCCGGGCTGCTCCATCGCAAAGAACTCCTCGAACATCCGAAGAGGGAGGAAGTTTTCCTGTAACCAGATCTGCTTCCTCAGAGCACCGTGGCGCGGTCCCGTCGCCACGGGGGGTGAAGGGGTAGTCCCGCCGTGTCGTGGCGCAGCGAGTCGAGCTGCGCCAACGAGACGAGGAGCCAAGCGGGAAACCTTGGACCGCTTGGCGACGAGGCCCGGGGCGGTGCGGAGTGTGGATTGGCGGCGGAGACTTTTCTTTCGCCGGTTTCTTTGTGTGGCTGACAAAGAAACCGGCACACCTCGTTGTGCAAAAGCACAGTCCTTGAAAATGTCGGCTGTTTTTGCAATGTAGTGAACACCATCCTACGAAAAAGAACCTTCTCTTAAACGCTGCAATGCCCCTAGGCTGCGCCGGAGCCTCCCGAACTAGAGAAGCATGCTCCCGAGGCCGAGGAACGTCAGAAAGCCGAAGACATCCGTCGCCGTCGTGACGAAAATCGAGCTGGCGACGGCCGGGTCGATGCGGCAGGACTTCAGGATGAAGGGGATCAGCGAACCGAAGAAGCCCGCCACAAAGAGGTTGGCGATCATCGCGGTTCCCAGCACGAAGCCGAGCAACGGCGGCCCGCCGAACACCACGGCGATGAGCGATGCCACGACACCGGTGATGATGCCGTTGATCATGCCGGCGATCGATTCGCGGAGGATGATGCTGCGCGCCTGCGGCCAGGGGATATCGCCCATGGCAAGCCCGCGCACGACGACCGCCAGCGCCTGCGTCGCGGCGTTGCCGCCCTGCCCGGCGACGATAGGCATAAAGACCGCCAGGATCGACACTCTGGCGATGGTGTCTTCGAAGAGCGACACGACGAACGCTGCAAGGAACGCCGTGGCAAGGTTGATCAGCAGCCATACGTAGCGATGGCGTACCTTGGAGAGCGGGGAATCGAGCGGCTGTTCCTCGGCGTCGACACCCGCGAAGCGGTACACGTCCTCGGTGGCTTCGGCGCTGGCCACGGCAAGCAGGTCACCAAGCTGGATGATGCCGATGGGGCGCTGGTGTTCGTCGACCACGCAGACGATGTTGCTCTTGCCGCGAGAAATGCTTTCGATGATGCGCTCGCGGTCGAGCGAGTGGGCAACGGCGGGGACGTTCTGGAGCAGCTCGCGAACGCTGCGCTTGGGCGTGGCGAAGAGCAGGCTCCGGTGGGGTAGGTGTCCCTGCACGGCGCCGCGCCGGTCGACGGCGATGAGCATGGGGGCGAGTCCCGGCCTGCTCGTATGCGCATGGAGTGACGCCAGGGCGTCCTGGATGCTGCTTTCGGCGTCGATGGTGAGGAAGTGCAAGTCCATCAAGCCGCCCGCGGTCTCGGGCGCGAAGAGCAACAGCTTTTCGATCTGGCGGCGCTTCTCGGGCTGCATCAATTCCAGCACGCGGATGCGTTGGTCGGGCGGCAGGCTCTGGAGGATGTCGGTGGCGTCGTCTTCGTGCGAGAAGTGCAGGAAGCGTGCGATGGTGTCGTCGGGGAGCCTCGGCAGCAGCGTGGCGCGCACGGGTTCGGCAAGATGAATGGCGACGTCGCCCTGCGTTTCCGGTGGCAGGAGCAGGAACGCTTTGCGGCGGCCGCGCTCAAGCTGCTCAAGCACGTCGGCAATGACGCGATGATCGAGCGTCAGCAGCAGCATCTGCAGCTCGCGGTCGTTCTTGCGCGAGAGCAGCAGCTCGGCCTTGGCGAGAAGTTCGTGGTCCATCGGGGCACAGTCTAGCGGCCCAGCCTGCGCGGAGCCTATGCGTTTTGCGCGGAGCGCGCTCTGTACGGGGTCAGCGCGCGAACGTGGCGTCGTGGAGCGCGGCGGCCACGATGGGCCAAAGCCCCTCAAAATCCTCGTCGGCGGCCACGAAGGAGGCCGTCAGCAGCAGGTCGTCGTGGAAGAAGTACGTGTCCCGCGTGCGCGAGCCGTCCTGGAGCACGGTCGTCGTTTGGAGGGCAGGGCCGCCGGTGACCGTGGTCCAGGTGCTGCCGACCCAGGTGTATTCGGCTGGTGAGCGGCTTGCGAGCGAGGCACGGAGCTCTTCGAGGACGCCGTATTCCCAGTCATCATCGGCGGGGCCGCCCTTGGGGAATACGGGCACCAGCGCGCTGATGGCGAATGCTCCGCGTGGAGACGTATGCGCGATGAGGTCGTCGCCGGGTTCCGCGTGCGACAGCGACGCGACGCGCACTGCCTTCCAGCCTGCGGGGAAGGTGAACGAGATGTTCCGGTCACGATTGCGCAGCAGGAAGACCGTGGCGCCGCTCTGCGCGGGGGTTTCACTGGCGATGCGCGTAAAGACGATCTTGGAACTCGTGCAGCCCCCCAGCGTCAGCACGCCGCAGCATAGCGCTGCGCCGCACCAGAGCCGCAGAAGGCGGGCGCGAACGATCATTCCATGTCGCCGTAGTGCTCGTCGTAGTAGGCTTCGATCGTCTGCAGGGGCTCATTGATCGCCTCTTCGGCCTTGGAGACGCGTTCCATGATCGCTGCAAGCTGCTCGGGCTTCGCCGCAGCGGGGTCGTCCAACACGGCGGAGAGATCGTGCATGCCGCCGGCAAGGTCCTTGATGGCTGCAACAAGCTTGTCATTGGCGTCCGTCAGGTCGGCGGGCGGGGGTGTCTCTTCGAGCGTCGTGGCGGCTTCGGTGATAGCGGCGTCGACGTCGTTCCACATCGCACGCTGCTCCTCGTTCCACGAGAGCGGCTGGGCCTCGATGGCGAAGAGGGTCTGTACCCTTGCACCTTCCTGCATCATCGCGTCACCTACCTCTTGCAAGGCGGCGGCG
The DNA here is from genome assembly GCA_964488165.1 of uncultured Candidatus Peribacteria bacterium. GTDB lineage: Bacteria > Patescibacteriota > Gracilibacteria > Peribacterales > Peribacteraceae > VMFU01. Next base: position 180,627 of record CAZATU010000001.1, on the reverse strand, counting down.
TAGGCTTCGGCGATTTTTTGTTCCGAGGAGGTGCAGGCGGCAAGGCTTGCGAAGAGCGAGAGCGAGAGGAGAGCCGAGGAGACGGAGCGGAGGCGCATGAGAGAGGGGGGAAGGGCTTATTTGGAGGCGGTGATAATGGCAGTCATACCCCACTGTCGGCAAATCCATTCTTTGGCCCAGGCGGGGAGGAGCTTGCCGAGCGGCAGCAGGGGGTGCGGCAGTTGGGCGGGCATGCCGTGGTTGTCGTGGATCATGACGGCGACGTTCTTGAAGCCCGAGAAGAGTTCACGGAATTGCTTGCGGGAGTAGAACTTGGCGAGCTGGTTGCCGCCCACCGTCGCGCCGTCGGTATAGCGGTTGATGAGCGACTGGTCGTCGTACTGCAGGTACTTGAGTCGCAGGATGCCGCGCCCGAGCTGAATGCAGTAGCGCAGGTGCACCGAGTTGCTGTGGTACATCATGGCGAGCGTCTTGCCGCCGGGCTTGAGTACGCGGTGGATCTCGGCGATGGCCTTCTCGGTCTGCGGCATGTGCATGAGGCAGCCCCAGGCGCAGACGTAATCGAAGGTATTGTCGGCAAACGGCATCTCCTGCGCGTCGGCTTGGAGCACCTCGGCCTTGAGGTGGTAGAGGTCGAGGCGCTTCTTGGTGAGCTCCACGGCCTTGGCGGTGAGGTCGATCGCCGTCACGTCGGCGCCCATCCGCACGAACTGCTCGGTGAGCACGCCGGTGCCGCAGGCGATGTCGAGCACCTTCTTGCCCTTGAGCCCCGTCATGTCGACGTAGCGCGTGAGGAAGGGGTAGCCGCCCGTCTGCATGAAGGGGATCCACTTGAGGAACTTGCGGTCGATATTGCGGTAGAAGGCCCAGGAGCCTTCTTCGGCATCCACGAAGTAATTGAACGGATTCCGGTGCCACCAGTCTTGGACGCGCCGGTTCAAATCGGCGTCATTGGTAAAGGATTTGCGCATGGGCGGATGGTACAGGAGCGTTGAGCACGGCCAAAGGCCAGATCACTCCAGGGGGCTGCTAGTCCGATGGGAAGAAGATGGAGCCGCTGACCGGATTTGAACCGGTGACCCACAGTTTACGATACTGTTGCTCTACCAGCTGAGCTACAGCGGCTCGACGAAGAAAGAGATCGTTCTGCATACCCCTGGAACTCAGGGGAACGCAGGCAGGAAGTCTAAATGGGCCTCGGTGCGAGGACAAGCCTATTCCGCGGCGTTTGCGCGCTACACTGGCCGCATGATTTCCGATGGTGCTCTCTTCTGGTCGTTCCTCCACATTCTCAACCGCGAGCGGGCGACGGCGCTTTGCGATGCGTTCGGCGATTGGGACGCCGCCCGTAAACGCTTTGGCCCCGAGATGCTGAAAGCACTGGGCTGCAAGCAGGACACCATCGAGAAGACGCTGTTGCGCGCCGAGGAATTCGACCCTGCGCCCATCCGCGCCGAGCTGGAGCGCCGCACGATCCACTTCCTCACTACCGACGACGATGCCTACCCCGAGCGCCTGGCACACCTCCCCGACGCGCCGGTGTTCCTCTATGCCATCGGCGATCTGCACGTGCTTCGCCAGCCGTGCGTGGCGCTGGTGGGCACGCGCAACATGACGCAGTACGGCCTGCGTGTGGCGCAGCGCTTCGTGGAGCCGCTCGTACGTGCGGGGCTAACGACCGTGAGCGGCTTGGCGCTCGGCATCGACGGCGAAGTGGCCAAGGAAACGCTCCGTTGCGACGGCAAGACCGTGGCGGTCTTTGGGCATGGATTCCGGATGATCTCGCCACCGTCTCATGCGCCATTGGCAAAGCGCATCCTCGACGGCGGCGGGTTGCTCCTCACGGAGTTCCCGCTCGATTACCAGCCCGAGCTGCATACGTTCCCCGCGCGCAACCGGATCATCGCGGGTCTGGCGATGGCTACCGTGGTGCTCGAAGCACCCGAACGCAGTGGAGCGCTGTACACAGCCGAATTCGCGCTGGAGCAGGGCAGCGAGGTCTACGCCGTTCCCGGCCCCATCTTCGAGCCGACGTACGTCGGATGCAACGCACTCATCGCGCGCAGCGCGGCGAAGCTCGCCGTGTCGCCCGAGGAGATTTTGCGCGATCTGCGCATCAGTACATCCGATACCCCCACGCGGGTCCACGAACCGGCGTCGCCCGACGAGGCGGCCGTCTACGGCGCGCTCACCACCGTTCCTCAGCCGCTCGACACCGTCGTCGCAAAGGCGGGGATTGCGCCGGGCGCCGTATCGGCTGCACTCACGATGCTGGAGTTGGCGGGCGCGGCGCGCAATGTAGGGGCGGGCGAGTGGGTCCGGTGCTGAGTCAGCCCTGGAACGACGCGGCGATGGCGAGCATTTCGCCGAATTCCTCAGGCTTGAGCGACGCGCCGCCGACGAGCAGACCGTCGATATCGTCTTGTTCGAGCAAGTGGCGCGCGTTCATCGCGTTGGCCGAGCCGCCATAGAGAATGCGTTGAGCGTCGCGCGAGGCGCTCGGCAGCAGCGAGCGGATAAAGGCATGCACGCTCTGGGCGTGCTCGGGGGTCGCCGTCTTGCCGGTGCCAATGGCCCACACCGGTTCATACGCCCAAGTGACGTCACCGGTGGGGATCGCCGCGATCTGCTTTTTGAGCACCGCATGGGTTTTCTTGGCGGCTTCTTCCTTCGCCGTTTCACCAATGCACACGATGGGGTGGAGGCCCGCAGCAAGGGCCGCGACGACCTGCAGGGCGACGTCGTCATCGGTTTCGCCATGCCCGTGGCGACGCTCACTGTGGCCGCAGATGACGTAGGCAGCGCCTGCGTTGGCGAGCAGCGCCATGCCGATATCGCCGGTAAACGCGCCGTCGGCTTCGGCCCGCGCGTGCTGGCCGCCCACGATGCATTTCGCGGCAACACACGCGGCGATGTCGAGCGCCGTCGGAAAGACGATCACATCGACGGCCGCATGCGCACGGTAGGGCGATGCGGGGGCGTTCCATCCGTCCGGAGGCGCATGCATCTTCCAGTTGGCCGCAAGCAGGGTCCGTCGCGCAGTCATGGCCCGCATGCTACCACACGTTGGCCCGGAGCCACGGCGGCGGGTACGATGGCGCCGTGCGCGTCGCGATTGCAGCTGACCATGCCGGCTACCCCCTGAAGGAAATCCTCAAGGAGCATCTGCGTCTCAAAGGCGTCGACGTGATCGACGTCGGGACGTTCTCCGTCGAACCCGTCGATTACCCCGCCGTGATCCGCAAGGGGTGCGCGGTGGTCCTGGAGCAGCAGTGCCCCGGCATCGTGCTGGGCGGCAGCGGCAACGGCGAAGCGATAGCGGCCAACAAAGTGCGCGGCATCCGCGCGGCGCTCTGCTACTCCGAAGAAACCGCCCGTCTCGCCCGCTCCCATAATGACGCCAACGTGCTCAGCATGGGGGCGCGGCTGACGACGCCGGAAGCGGCGAAGGCCATCGTGGATACGTTTCTTGCTACTGCGTTCGAGGGGGGAAGGCACGTCGCGCGCATCAATGATCTCGACCCGCCCGACGGCGGACACTGGTAGCATCCCACCATGGCCGAACGCCCCGTCCTCATCGCGCCGTCGATCCTCTCCGCCGATCTCACACGGCTCCAGGATGAAGTCGCAACCATCGAAGACAGCGCCGATTGGCTCCAGGTCGACGTGATGGACGGCCATTTCGTGCCGAATCTGAGCTTCGGTGCGCCGGTCATCAAAAACCTCATCACCGGCCTCGTGCTGGATATTCACCTCATGGTGAGCAACCCCGCCGACCGCATCGATGAATTCCTCGCCGTGGGCGCGAAGCACATCACCTTCCACGCCGAAGCCGTGCCGCAGACCGCAGACCGCCGCGCGCTCGTTGCGCGGATTCGCAAGGGCGGCGCCACCGCAGGCATCGCAATCAAGCCGGCGACGCCCGTCGCGGCGATCGACGACGTGATCGACGACATGGATCTGGTGCTCGTGATGTCCGTCGAGCCGGGCTTCGGGGGCCAGGCGTTTCTGCCAAGCGCCCTGGAGAAGATCCGTGCCATCCGCGCCGCTCACCCCACCATGATGATCCAGGTCGACGGCGGCATCGACCCCGTGACGGCAGCCGGCTGCATCGCTGCGGGGGCGGGGAACCTCGTCGCCGGCACCGCGATTTTCGCCAGCCCCGACCGCACCAAAGCCATTGCCGCGCTGCGGGGATGAAGCGCCTCCTCCATGGCCGCTGGCGGACAATCTCCTTCGGCGTCATGCTGTCCGTGACGCTCGCTTCCTGCGCATCTCCCGCCATGAAACCCCGTGCAACAGTCACGCTCGTCGGCCCCGCTGCATCGGTGTCGTTCAGCGTGGAAGTGGCGCGCGACGACGCTGACCGTCAGCGTGGGCTCATGGGCCGCGAGGCGTTGGGCGAGGGCGAAGGCATGCTGTTTGTATTCCCCGAACAGCCCCAGCAACGGCTGCAATTCTGGATGAAAAACACACTGATCCCGCTGGACATCGTGTTCTTCGATCGCAGCGGCGCGTTCGTGTCGGTCGCCACCATGGACCCCTGCGTCGCCGACCCCTGCCCGCTCTATCCGTCGGTGGGCGGCGCGTCGTACGCGCTCGAAGTACCCGCGGGCACCCTGGCGGCCGTGGGGTTGGGCAACGATCTCGCGCCGGAGGAGCGCGCGCGGTGGCGCCTGGACATGCCGCAGAACCTGCGGCTGTGAGCGGCGCAGCACGCGGGATTTCCTCGTCGGAGGGCTTGCTGTCGCGGCCCTTGTTCTTCTACGCTGATGGCGTTTTCGACTTTCTTCGTTCGCGAGGTCGAGCATTCCGCATCATCCGGCGCCTCGAGCGCAGGATTCCCCCAGTATTCCATGACTCCCGTCGTCCGCCGACCTCCCGGTAACAAGCAGCAGTGGGTCCTCAGCGCCATCGTCTTTTCCGCGCTCATCGCGCTCTCGCTCTGGACGCTTACCGCGCCGCAGCGTGCCACGGAAACGCAGCTGCGCGACGCCAAGGAAGTGCCGTTGAGCGCCATCACGAAAGGCTACTCCGACCGTGCCTTCACCAAGATCATCGTCCGCGACAACAACGTCTTCGCGCTCGCGGGCACTGGCACGTCGTATCAGTCGTACAAGGAGACGCTCGAAACCGTGAGCAATCTCGGCTGGAACGATCCGAAGAACCCGACCGTGGTCGAAGTGGAGAACCGCGAAGCGACCAACATGCTTCTGTCGATCCTCCCGGATCTCTTCCTGTTCGCCATCATCATCGGCGGCTTGATCTGGCTCTTCCGCAGCGTGGCGCGCAGCCAGTCCAACGCGATGTCCTTCGGCAAATCCCGCGCCCGCGTCACCGACGCCAAGCAGGTGAAGACGCGCTTCAAAGACGTTGCCGGAGCCGAGGAAGCCAAGGAAGAGCTCGTCGAAGTGGTCGATTTCCTCAAGAGTCCGAAGAAGTACCTCGATCTCGGCGCCAAGATTCCCAAGGGCGTGCTGCTCGTGGGCCCTCCGGGCACGGGGAAGACGCTGCTTGCGCGTGCCGTTGCCGGAGAGGCGGGCGTGCCGTTCTTCTCCATTGCCGGTTCGGAATTCGTGGAAATGTTCGTGGGCGTGGGCGCGAGCCGCGTACGCGACCTGTTTGTGCGTGCGAAGCGCAACGCGCCCTGCATCATCTTCATCGACGAGATCGATGCCGTGGGTCGCCAGCGCGGCGGTGCGGGCTTTGGGGGCGGTCACGATGAGCGCGAGCAGACCTTGAACCAGATCCTTACCGAGATGGACGGCTTCGAGCAGGACACGAACGTGATCGTCATGGCGGCCACCAACCGCCCCGACGTACTCGACGTGGCACTGCTGCGCCCCGGACGCTTCGATCGCCAGGTGTTCCTCGACCGCCCCGACCTCGAAGCTCGCGAGCAAATCCTCAAAGTGCATACGCGCAACAAGCGCCTCGCCCGCGGCGTGAATTTGCGCACCATCGCCAAGCAGACGGTGGGCCTCACCGGCGCGGACCTGGAGAACGTCATGAATGAGGCGGCGATCTTCGCGGCCAAGCGCGCGCATCATTCGCTGACGCAGAAAGACCTCGTCGACGCCGTGGAGAAGATCACCATCGGGCCGGAGAAAAAGTCGCGCAAGCTCACCCAGAAGGAAAAAGAAATCACGGCGTTCCACGAGCTGGGGCACGCGATTGTGGGCTACAACTGCACGGAATCCGACGCATTGCACAAGATCTCCATCGTGTCGCGCGGCTCGGCGTTGGGCGTGACGTGGTTCCTGCCGCAGGAAGACCGCTACACCACGAGCCGCACCAAGTTTCTCGATGAGATCTGCGGCTTGCTTGGAGGCCGCGCTGCGGAAGAGCTCATCTTCAGCGAGTCGACCACCGGAGCCAGCAATGACATCGAGCGTGCGTCGCAGATTGCCCGCAACATGGCGATGCGCTTCGGCATGGCCGGCGACCTTGGGGCGGTGGCGTACGGAGAGCGTCATGGAACCAGCTCGCTGGGCGTCGACCCCGGCATGAGCCGCAATTACTCCGAGGAGACCGCCCGCAAGATCGACGAATTCGTCCGCACCGTCATGCAGGAGCAGTACGTCCGCGCGATGGGCTTCCTCAAGAAGTACCGCGAGAAGCTCGACGCGCTGGCTGTGGTGCTACTCAAGAAAGAGACGATGAGCATCGAGGAGTTCAGGGAAATCTTCGAGGGCAAGCTGGAGCCGGAGGAGGCGCTGCGTGCCGAGGAGGAGAAGGACAAGGCCGCCGAGCTTCTCGAAGAGAAGGCCAAGGACCGCGACTGAACCCATGGCACCCCCCGATGTTCTGCTACAGGCCGATGACACTCTGGATATCGCAGCTCAGGTGACCGGACCGGGCGAACAGCTCTCGCGGCAGATTACGGGCCCCATCGAGCAGATTCTCGGCCAAATCGAGGCCATTGCCCAAGGGCACGGCCCGTACGCCGAGGCCGATACGCCCGCGATTGTGGAGGCCAGGGAGGCCTGAGCCGCCCTTGCTCTTGACCGTGCGCTTGGTACACTGCGCAGCACCCTTGCCCAGGTGGCGAAATTGGTAGACGCGCACGCTTGAGGGGCGTGAATCCGCAAGGATGTGGAGGTTCGAGTCCTCTCCTGGGCACCATCGTCATCGCTCATTGCTCGCTTCCGTCATGAGCGCGAGCAATTTCGTCGTCGTATTCCAGTTGCGGATCGTGAGGAGCTGGTAGAGCGGCATCGCGGTGATGCGGGAGAGCTTGCTCTGGGTCGCCTTGCTGATAAGCCGTGAAAAGTAGAGCGCGTGCGTGCCGGCGGAAGCGTGGTCCACACCTTCCTTGCGGGGGATCTTCTCCAGGGCTTCGGCGGTGGTAAGGGGGGATTTTACGAAGAGCACGTCGTAGCGTTCGGCGGCGGTATCCTGCCCGAAGCCTGGCGGCGCCTCCGTCACCACGCGCCGCAGCGCCTTGGCTGTGAGCACCACAACGGTCGCGCTGTAGCTGAACCGCTTGGCCAAACCCTGCTCAATCTTCTGTTCCAGCGCGGCGGTATCACCCTCCGCGGCGAAGAGCACGTTGCCGCTTTGGATGTATGTCGTGACATCGGCAAGGCCCATGCTCTCGAAGCATTCCTGAAGCTCACGCATGGGGATCACGTTGTTTCCTCCGACATTGATGCCGCGCAGGAGCGCGAGAAAGCGTGAAGCAGCCATGGTGCACAGCTTAGCGCGTGGGCGGCACCACCGTCATATCCGCGGGCAGGAAATGCAGCTCGTCGAGCATGGTGCCCGTGCGCGGGAGAATGCGCTCGATGCGGACGGTATTGGGGCCGAAGAACCCCGCGATCATGTCGCCCTCGCGGGCGAAGAGCCGGAGCCGCTGCATCATGCGGGCTTCGTCGATACCCACGGCGATCGGGTAGATGATGCCGCTTGCGGTCGTTTCGCTGCGCAGCATGGTGAGGCTGCCGCTGAGGGCACGGGGCATGTCGGCCTCGCTGCCGAGAGGATAGAAGAGCTTCATGGCGCCCAGGTCATTGATCACCATGAGAGGGTGCGGCGCGTCGAGTGCGTCGAGTGTGGCTGGGGTCACGATATGGAGGTCGTCGAGTAGCGTTCCCGTGGGGGCGAGAATGCCTGCCACACGCATGCGTTGCAGGCCAAAGAACCCGTCGATGCCGTCGCCCGCATTCGCGAAAAGCCCTTCCGCACGCATCATGGCGGCCTCTGTGGCGCCCAGAATCATCGCGTTGTCATCGAGTGCTACAGAGCCTTCAGCAGCTTGGGCAGATACGGGCAGGGCCGCCACCGTGCCAAGGAAGAACTTGGGCGCGCCATCGAGGTAGCCCACGCGAGCGGTGCCCGTCGCCGCAAAATCGAGGACGGCGTTGATGATTGCCGCCGGAACGGGCGGTGTGCCGCCGTTCATGCGTGCTGCGCTGAAACGTGCAAAGCCCGCAAACATTCCGCCGAAGATCAGCATCATCGCGAGTGGCGCCAGGAGCGAGAGCCAGTTGCGCTGCCGAGGACGATAGAGCCGGATGAGTAAAGCATTGGTCACCACCGATACCGACGAGAATGCCATCGCCAAGCCCGCCAGCTCCGGCTCGAGCACGAGGCCCATGCCCGAGAAGAGTCGTGCGGCGATGGGGATGCCTGCCACGTTGTAGGCGAGCGCGAAGAACAGGTTTTGTCGGATCGTGGCAAAGGTTTGTCGGGAGAGTTCAAGCGCCGTCGCCACATCCCTGGGGTCGCTGCGCATCATGACGATGCCGCCGGCCTCCATGGCCACGTCGGTGCCGGAACCCATGGCGATGCCCAGATCAGCCTGTGCCAGTGCCGGAGCATCGTTGATGCCGTCGCCCACCATGGCGACGGTGAGGCCTCCTTCCTGCAGGCGACGCACCTCGCGCGCCTTGTCCTGGGGCAACACTTCGGCGAGCACGCGGTCGATACCGAGCTCCCGCGCAATGGCTTGCGCAGTGCGGCGATTGTCGCCGGTGATCATGGCGATGCTGATGCCCATGCGTTGCAGCAGGCGCACCGCTTCGGTGCTGCCGGGGCGGACGGTATCGGCAACGGCAACGGCTCCGAGCACATGCTCTTCGCGCGTCAGTAGCATCACGGTTTTGCCCGCGTGCTCGAGTGCAGCCACAGCCTTCTCCTGCTCCGCTGTGAGCGAGGCTCCTTCGGCCATGGCGCGGTTGCCCAGGAGGTACTCCACGCCATCCACGGCCCCGCGTACGCCTTTGCCTGGTACAGCCGTAAAGTTTGTCACCTCGCGCTGCGGGAGTGCACGCTCGTCGGCACGGTTCACGATGGCCTGTGCCAGCGGGTGTTCACTCCAGCGTTCCAGCGCCGCGGCAATGCTCAGCACTTCGCGTTCTTCGATGTCAAAGCCCAGCACGTCGGTGACGGACGGTTTGCCGAGTGTGAGCGTGCCGGTTTTATCAAAGACTACCGTGCGTACTGCTACTGCTGCTTCCAGGGGTTCGCCACCCTTGATGAGGATGCCGTGCCGCGCGCCCACGCTCGTGCCGACCATGACTGCCGTGGGCGTGGCGAGGCCCAGTGCGCAGGGGCAGGCGATCACGATGACCGCCGTGAATGCCATGAGCGAGAAGGAGAGCGAGGCTCCCGCGAAGAGATACCACCCGGCAAACGTGACCAGCGCTGCGCCGATCACGGCGGGCACGAACCATGCCGAAACGCGGTCGGCGACGGCTTGGATCGGTGCTTTGGAACCCTGTGCTTCCTCGATGAGCCGTACGATCTGCGCCAGCATCGTTTGCGACCCCACGCGTTCGGCGCGCATGGTGAAGGCTCCCGCCAGGTTCACGGTGGCGCCGATGACTCGTTCGCCCTCCCCCTTCTCCACGGGGATGCTCTCGCCCGTGAGCATCGATTCATCGACGGATGAATGCCCCTGCACGATGATGCCGTCGACGGGTACGGTTTCGCCGGGGCGCACCAGGATGATGTCACCTTCGAGGACATCGTCGATGGCAATGTCGAGGGTGGCGTTGTTGCGCAGTACTCGTGCCGTCGTGGAGCGCAGGTTCATGAGCACGCGAATGGCATCCGATACCTTGCCTTTCGCTCCGGCTTCGAGCCATTTGCCCAGCACCACGAACGTGATGAGGAATGCCGATGTTTCGAAGTACAATTCGGGGATCTTGGCACCGCTCAAGCCGATGACCCCGCCCGACCACAGTGCAAAGGACAGGAAGTTTACCGCGCTGTACGCGTATGCCGCCGTTGTGCCCACGGCGATGAGCGTGTCCATGGTGCTCGTGCGCAGTCGCAGCGCCGACCAGAAGCCTCGGTAAAAATCGGCACCGATCCAGAACTGCACGGGCGTCGCGAGTACAAACGAGATCACACCCATCCACGGCGGAAGCCACGCGCCTCCGGGTACGCCGGGGAAGAAGTCGAGCAGCATGAAGTACAGCATGGGTGCGCTGAGCGCCATGCTCCACAGGAAGCGGCGGCGCTGACGGACGATCTCGCGCTGGCGGCGGGCGCGCTCCTCGTCGGGGTTTTCGCGGTTTGCGAGCTCTGCGCCGTATCCCGCGTGTTTCACGGCTGCAATGAGCGTGGCGACGGATGCGGTCTGCGGATCATGAACGATCGTGGCTTTCTCGGTGCTCAGGTTCACCGCGGCGCGCTCGACGCCCGGGGCAGCTCGCAGCGACTGTTCGATGCGTCCGGCGCATGAGGCGCAGTGCATGCCTGAGATGCGCAGGTGCGTGGCGGTGGTCATGGCATGAAGGGGGAAAGCGTCAGTCGATCACGGTGAAGCGTCCGGGGAACATGCCCATGGCGCAGGTGAACCGCAGTTCGCCGGAGCGCTCCGGGGTGAATTCGATCACGTTCTGGCCGGGCCCGTCGAAATACCGCACGATGCCGGCAGCAGGCAGGCTGATGCTCGCCGAGCAGGAGTAGGGGTCCGTGACGTCGATGACCCAGCGCACGGGTACGCCGCGTTGTACCGTGAAGCTGTTGGGTGTGTAGCCCCGGCTGCCCTGGTGCATCCGCACGATTTGGAAGCCATCTTGCATCTCGATTGTGGTCTCTACGGACGGAGAGGGGGCGCTGTCCCAGAACGGGGAGAAGCCCGCCAGGCGATAGCCATTGAGCAGGGTGAAGAGACCGAAGGCAATCACGAGCAGGCCTGCAACTTTGAGCCCCACGGAACGGGCGCCGCCGCGCAATGCCGTCGTGATCGCCCCGATGCCGAAGAGCCCCGGCGCAGTGCCGATGGCGAATGCTCCCAGCAGCACGGCACCGGCTCCGGCGCTACCCGAGCCGACTGCGGCAAGCTGCATCATTTGGGTGAATCCGCAGGGCAGGAAGAACGTTAAAGCGCCGAGGGTCGCTGCGCCGCGATCGCTATAGCTGCGCTCATCTGCATGCACGATGCCGAGGCGCGAAGCGATGCATGCGGGTATGGTGAAGCGTATCGTGGCGAGCCGGGGCGAAATGCCCGTGAGCTGCGCACCCAAGAGCAGCATGACCGCGGCGACCGCCATGGTGAGCAGACCGAGCGCGACCGCCGAAGGCAGCAGGATGTCGCCCGCGGCTCCCAGCATGCCTCCGAGTACCGCAAAGCCTGCGATCCGCCCGATAGCGAAGAAGGCGTGCGGCCTCAGCGATCGCAAGGCAGAGGCCTCCGGGTGCTGTTGTGCAAAGCGCGCGGCCACGCCGAGCACTAGTCCGCCTACGAGCGCCATACAAGTCGAGAAGCCGGCGACGACGCCCAGGAGCAGTGCGGAACCCGCACTGGCCGCAGTTCCGCCGCTCGTTGCGAGCGCCAGGAGCCCCGTAGCTTTGGCAGTGATGAAGAATGCAGCGAGGATGAGCGCGGCCATGAGGAGCTCCGCATGGACGGAACCCTCGTTGCTGATCCATGCCTGGGCCGAGGCGTCGACGCCGATGCCGTAGCCCGCGCGCTCGACGGCGGCATGCAGCAGTGCCATGTCTGGCGATGCGCGAGTCGTCACCGTGGCGCGCGCCTTGGCGCTGCTGACGACGACATCATGCACGCCGGGAACGGCCAGGAGCGCTTTGCGCAGGCGAAGCTCGCACGATGCGCAGTGCATGCCGCGAATGAGGAGTGTGACGGTGTTCATAGAAGAGGGCGTTAGGCGGTGGCTAATTTGGAAACAGTGAGGATTTCCCCGATCATTTTGCGTTTCTTTGCCGGGCTGCCGTCGCTGAGTGCGGATGTCACGCAGCCTTCGAGGTGGCCCTGGAGCAACGAGTGGTGCGCTGATTTCAGCAGCCCCATCACGGCCATATTTTGCTGCATCACGTCGATGCAGTACTCATCGCTTTCAGCCATGTGGAGAACTTTCTGCAGCAATCCATTGGCTTTCTTCAGGGCTACCAAGGCTTTTTCCTTGTGCGGTGCGGGCATGGCATTCGTTGGGGAATGCTTCCTGGTATACCCCTACCCCAGGTAGGGGTCAAGCGTCGGTGAAGTGTGGCAGTGCAACGCACCATTTGCAGGCGCATGTACAAAGAGTCGCCATACAATTTCCGGCGCCATCGCTCGACAGGCGACGGCCTTACTTCTCTTCCGATCGCAGAAGCTCCGCTTCGCTGTATTGCGGTCGCAGAATAGAGTTTTTGCCATTGCTGCGCTCATAGAGGCACGCCCTGGAGATGAAGGTGTCCTGCTCCATGAAGCGACCGTATTTTGCGAGGCACAGGTTCTTCAGCGTGGACCTGGCGGCATGGGTTTCTTCATACGAGAATTGCCCGTAGAACAGACGGAGGGTTTTCGGCTTCTTGTTTGACTCGAATTTGATGAGCTTGTGCAGGACTGTTTCCACATCGACCGGCTCCGATTCGCCCGGCAGCAGGAAGACTTTGTTGCGCGTGGGGTCGCCGGCAACTTCTTTGAGTGGGGGCACCGATTCCTTGCTCAACATGACGACGGGGAAGATGTTGAGCTGCTCCTCGAGCTCTTGCTCTCGCGTCTTGTACCCAGGTTTTTCGTAGTGGCTGTGCGATGTTGCAGTGCTGCGCTTCTCGCTTCGCCACGAGACCGAGTGTTCGCACTTGTACGACACCGGCAATCCTTCCATGACGGTATGCAGCGGCAGGTCGCTGGAGCTGATGGTTTGATAACCCTCTGCCGTGTAATCCGCATCATCGATGGCGAAACGTATCCATGTCGACTTCTTGTCGGCGATCTGCTTTTTGACGAATGTGCGCATCGCGTTGATGTCCACGGGTGTCGTGGAGCCGGGGAGAACGAATTTCGGTGCATCGAAGACGTCGTCATAGACCGTGAGTGTTTTTCCGCCGCTGCGCACATCGATCGGCATCATGATGTATGGGCCGCCGCCGGTGATCTTGCGCGGCTTGTTGTGCGCCGGAATGACACGAATTTGAGCGGAGGGTGCGGTGGTGCTGAAGTAGGTGTCTTGATCGTCGCGCTCCTTCTGCTGCTCTTTCCAGGTTGTTGTGCGCTGCGAAAGCTTTAAGTCGCCGAAGCCGTTCTTCGATGGTTCATTGGAGTCCGGCGTAGTGTCGGCGACGACAGGCTTGATCACCTCCCGGCGGTCTTTGATTTCTCGCTCTTCGGCAAGAACGGCATAGGGATGGCCATTTTTCGAGCCAAGGAAATACCCGAAGGTATTGAGCGACGCTTCACGCAGCGCCTTGAAGGCCGGGTCGAACGCGAGGTCGCGGGCTCCCGGCGCTGGTATGACGTGGATGGCTTTGGGTTTGCCGTTCTCTTTGAGCTCTTTTGCGGCCGCAAGAACATCGTTTGCTGAAACGGGGTCTGTTTTTCCATGGATGATGAATGCTTTATCCGCAGCGCTGGAGGCTTCCTTGCCGCGTTTTGCATCGCGGGTATCCAGCACACTCACCGTCAGGGCGTTGTGCCGATGCAGGAGCACTTTCGTTTCCAGCTGGGGGAGATAGATTTGCTTATTGCCCCATGTTGCATACGACGCTCCAGAAAGATTGAGTGCTGCGTACCCGCTGGTATCGATGGCAAACAGTCCGAAAGCCTTGATCGAACCATCTTTCAGCGCGTTGTAGGCAGGTTGAAACTTTGCAGGAACGTCGGAGCTGGTACCCGGGCTTCGGGGCAAGGAGAAGCGAATCGCACGCGGTTTTATCTTGTCCCCTTTGGGCATGGCCTGGACGCGATTAAGAATATCTTTTGCGCTGAGCAGTTCCCATGTGCTCGCATTGCGGAACCAAAATACCTTGGATGTCTCCGTGACATCGCCGGGCGTTTCCGTTGTAGAAAGCATGACCGTTTCCAGCGCATATTTCCGCTCAAAGTCCCAGACGTCAGTGTCTTTGAGCGTCGTACTTTCATCCTTTCCTTCTTTGCCGGCTTTGACCACGGAAATATCCTGCTTCGCTTCGGTCTTATACGACGAAGCAATCATCGCATGAATGTTCAAGTCCCAGGCGAGCACATTGCATACACGCTCGGGGCGAACAAACCCAGGATTGGCTGAGCTACCGCCCTGCGTCTCAAACAAGACCCATTGGAGCTTCTTTTTTGCATGGAGGCTCCGCAAGTGCGTAACAAGTTCGGCTTCAGTCATCGCTTTGTCGCCGATGCCATAGCAGACTGCTGTATCCTTTTCTTTATCAAAGTATCCTTTCGGGCTCGTTTCGGGCCCAAGAACGACGACATGTACGGACGGAGGATCACTAAGCACATTGCTCACGTCCGGCGACCAGTGCTGGAGAACCGGCTCGCCTGCAATGACGGGTTTGGGGGTGACGTCGAGGACGTGCATGGGCAATTTCTTGTCTTTGGCGAAGGAAAAGCTGATCTTGCCCGCTTTCCGTGGCGTCACCGCGATGACGTCATCGTTGCGTGTCACCGCGAGCAGGCCCTCTGTGTCGGATTCCGCGAGTGTTGCATCGGGTTGTACGGTCCATTCTTTCACGATGCCGCCGACTTCCATCACCAGCGTGATGGGTTTCGTTTTGGGCTTCACCGTTCCTTTGACGCCCACATCTTCCACGGTGGTTTTGGGGAGAATGATCTGGTGGCCATTCACTTCTGCGGTTTCGATGGGAGCTTCTTTTGTAGGCGTAGAAGGAGAGGAGCCCTTTGCTTCGAGGATGCCTCCTGTGCCGTTGCCACCCCCGCCTGCGAGACCACTTCCTCCGCCACCACCGGTGAGGAACCGGAAGGCCACCATGATGAGCGTCGCAATGCCCGCTTTTTTCACCGCTTGACCCGTGTTTTGTGTAGGCGTGGCAGGAGTACCTCCAAACCAGTTTTTCACTTTTTGCCATACGGTGACCGCGCCGAACGTAGCGCCGCCGACGAGGATCGCCTGCGTGGCCACATCGCCCTGCGTGATGGCCTTCCAGGTCTGCGGCAAGCCTTCTTGCATTCCCTTCGATACCTGGCTCACCTCCTGGTACATGTCCGTTCCAAGCTCGCGTGTTTTCGTCCATGCCTTGCCTGGCAAACTGGCATTCTTGGTTTCGTATGCCAGGAGATCGCTTTTCGATTCCTCGATTCTTGCGCGTAGCTGCATGAGCTTCACGTATGCCGGTTCACTTTTTTCGGCGATGATTTGCGCTTTGAGCTTGCCGAATAGATCGGGCCGATCATCCTTGCTGGTGCGCAGCTGGTCGCGGATCTCTTCGAGCAACTCTTGTAAAATCGTGCGATTCACCGTGAGCACCAGCGTGCGCACATTGTCGCCGAGTTGAGGGATGATCGATGTGACAAGCCTGGCCCGCTTGAGGCGGGTCTCATGATCGTAGGGCGTTTCTTTGGGCCCACGGATGGTCTCGCGGAGCGACTGCTCTCCTTTCTCTGCGCTCGCAAGAACGACACTGAGATTGATCTCCTGCATAGGGTGTGTTTTATGTGTATAATATCATATTTTTGGGCTTTTGTACAATCAAGACAGGTACGCCCGCTTGGCCCTGCAAGGACCATGATATAGTCCTTTCCTGTGAAAGGAGATCCCGCGCACGAACCGGCAAAGCCCTCCGATGCGAACCCAGAGCACCTGGAGGACTTTGAGGAGCTGATGACGAGGGCTGCGGAGCCTGAGGGGCCTACTTCGGAGAATCCAGGCGCATCTTCCCCTGCCCGCCCTCACCCAGGGGCATGATGACCTCAAGGTACGGAATCGCCTTCGGGTCGCGCTCCCGGAAGTACCCGATGGAGCGTTCCGGGAGCCAAGTCTCGTAGAGGTACTTCCTGAATGCCTCCAGCAATTCGTTGGGATAGAGGCGGGCTGGGACGACCCGGCCGTCCTCGTAGACGTGCTCATACGTCGGGAAGGTCTCGGGGTCGTAGCCCTTCTCACGGAGCCAGCCCGAGAACATCTTGCCCATGGAGATGTCCGGAACGATGCGCTCCGGCAGCGTGTATCCCTGGCCCTCAAGGGCACCGATGAACGTGTAGAACATCTCGCTCAAGATCGAGAAGTGCGTGTGGGGGATCTTGTCGCGGTTCGAGAGGAAGCGCCGGATATGGGGCGGAAGCGTGGCCTTCGACTTCCCTGAAATCCACTCACGGATCCATTGGGAGACGGCGACGGCGAACTTGGGAGAGAGCCACTGGCCGAGATGGATCGCGACATCCGGATGAACCCACGTGCCCTGTTCGGAGGCTTTACCTCCTTGGACTTTGTGGACCAATAGCGTTCCGGGAATTCCCGTAACGCGAGAAAGCTCATCCAGGAACGGTTTTGTGGCACTCAGCCGAAGGTAATCATGCATCTCCCTACCGGCGGCCTTGCACATGGCAGTGGCGTCCACGTATCCGTCGCTGACCCGCTGGGGGATGAGAACTTCTTCGATTTCGTGCTGGATTAGGGGGGGTTGAATGGGTTTCATGGTGTGTTAGAAAAATGGTAAATGGTGTTTCTCCGTACAGTCCTACTGTCGAGCGAGAACTACCCGATCTAGGAGGTGATCGAACTGCCTCCCGGGTTCCTTCCGGTGGTACCGGAAGGAGAATTCGTCCGTGTACTTCTGGAGGTGCTTCTTGGAGACGTGGACGTGCGTCCCGCGGATAGAGAGCTTGAGGCGTGACCACACGCCTTCGATGGTCTGGGTGTGGACATCACCCCGGACGTACTCGCGGTCCCTGTGGTTCACGACGCCGTGCGTGTAGCCGTAGTCCCTGAGGCGCTTGTAGGCCATGTAGCTGTCGCTACTGATCGTCGCGTGCTGCTCGACGTTCTCCAGGATGAACAGGCGGAGTGCCCTCGCCCTGATCTTGTCCGTGACGAACGCACGTACGGATCCGCCACGTTCCACGATGCCGAAGATCGGGGTCTTTCCCTTCGCTCCTCGTCCCCGTCGTCCCCTGTACTTCCCTCCCATGTACGTCTCATCAACCTCGACGTGGCCTGTGAGCTTCTCGGTCCTCTTCCTGCCCATGATCCTCCGGATGCGGTGGCACATGCGCCAGGCGGTGCCGTAGGAGACACCAAGGATGCGCTCGACTTCCTTTGCGGCCACCCCGGACCTCGTGGATGTCATCAGATACATCACGAGGTACTGCGACTTGAGCGAGACGGATGTCTTCTCGAAGATCGTTCCCTTGGTCGGGTAGAGCTGGTGCCCGCACCACTGGCACGAGAAGCAGCGACGCGTCTTCACGCGGTGATACTTCTTCTCCCGCTTGCACTTGCGGCAGCTTGTGAGCGTCCCGTACCTCCGCTCCATGAGGTCGGCCAGACACGCCGCATCGTCGGGATAGCGCCGATGGAAATCGGAAAGGGGGAACCTCATGGGGCCTTAAAAACGAGTATGAAACGTGGTATACTGACGATAGGTCTTTGCAGAAGATGGCGGCGGGTACGAGATTTGAACTCGTGAGCGAGCTACACCCCTTGCAAGGTTGCCCCGCTTACCGCTTAGGAGGCGGTCGCATTCGACCACTCTGCCAACCCGCCACACATCGCTGCGATGCCCAAAGGCAGACAGGGGCACACGCTTGGCCAAGCAGAAGTCGGTTGCTGAAGGCGCAACCTTCTTCTCCGTGCTTTTTGCTCCACGGCCTACACTGCCGTTGATCGCAAACAGCCCGTAATGTGCCCCATCCTGCCTTTGGGGTTGATCCGATGATTTGTCAGCGCTATAGTCCACGTAGTCACTTTTCCGAAAGGAAGTAAAAAGGGCGCTACTAACGCCCTTTTTGTGTTTGTTGTTTGTACTCGTAGTGCCCGTAGGAGGGCTTCCCGACCCTCTCGTCCTTCGACATCTTGGACATCAGGGCGTCGAAGGTGTTTTGGTTGATCTCGTGGCCCTCCAGTCGCAGCCCCTCGCGGATATCCTTGGACTTCATGGACCTTCCAGCCCTCTTAAGGAAGTCAAGGATAATCGTTTCCTTTTTCCCCCTGCTCGGCTCCTGGTGTGGAGGTAGGGGGAGTTTTTCCTGGTCCGTGTGGAGGGATTGCCGAACGGGTTTTTTCGCATACAGGGCCACGGTTTGATCAAGAATCGTCCATTCGCGCTTTTTCTCACTGACCGCTTTCGTGAGATCGCTGATCTCAGCTTCCACCTTTGCCAGGTCTTTACGAAGCTCTTCGACGATTTGGGATGAGGCCATAGGGATTCGAGAAGTGTGTCCCTAGTATAGCACATCCCAAGACTGAAAACAAGGGTTATACTACAGACTTTTGCAGGAGTAATGACGGACTCTTAGAAGTGGCTTTCGGTAGAGCAAAATCCTCAACGATGTCCCGGCTCCTCAGCAGATGGAGGCGAGTGCCGCCCCCCTGGGGCGATGAGGTGGAATTGAGTCCCACTAGTATAACTCCGGGCACCCGCTCCCGCAGGAACGCCTGTTTTGTGCGGCGGGTTGGCTCGTCTAGAATCGAATCATGACCAAACCCGAAGGCAGTAGTAGCGACTTTGCCTACCAAATCCGGGAATGGGCTCACCCCCAAGCCATAAAGGCTCTGGAAAACGGGTTCTACATCGAGACGTTGGTCATCAGCCTGAACGCCATCAACGCCATCCTGCGCGAGAGCATCCTCAACAGGGTAATGGAGGACATCGTGTACGAACACGGGGATGGCTACGAGAGCGTGGAGACCTTTGAAGAGCACCCGTATCTCGTGTCGCTGCTGACCGATTACGACAACCCGCTGGCCGGAGGAGCACCCGACAGCGCGGTATATGTCGCTGCCACGCAACTGAGGATTATCGACGACAAAGAACTCAAAAACCTCCGAGGCCTATACCGGCAACGGAACGATATTTTCCACCGATTGTTTGGACGCGTCATCTTCCAGAGGACATCCATCGAGCCGACGACGGACGGTCAATTCCTGGGCTTCGGCCATTTCTATGCCATCGATCCGGGACCACTGAAGACCCTGGCGGGAAAGTACCTGGCAGAGTTCGAGCGGCTCATGGAGAAGACGGGATTCGATAGCCCGACCAGGCTCCGGAGCCGAACGAAGAAGACCGAGTAAAACGTGCTCGGTTGCATAACTTCTGGAAAATTTCCTTGTGATAAATACCTGTCATGATTGTACAAACGCCTATTTTTGATATTTTGTACAATGCAGCCGCGGAGCACCTCAGAGCGCGGTCCCTCCCATGCCTTTGAGCAGCCGAATGCGATCGGCAATCGGTGGGTGAGAGCGGAACAGGCCAAGCATGCCGTCGACGAATGACGATGTTGTCTCGAGTGGGTCGGCGATGCAGAGCGATGCCGCCGTGCGTTTGCCGTCGAGCACTTCCACGCGCGGGTCGGCGCTGATTTTCTGGAGCGCGCTCGCGAGCGACAGCGGGTCGCGGGTGAGGTAGGCCGACTGCGCATCCGCCAGATATTCACGTTTGCGGGAAATGCCCAGCTGCACGAGCACGGCGCAGACGCCGCCGATGAGCCACACGGCAATCGCAATCAGCAGCAGGATGGGCCCTCCGCCCTTGCGGTCACGGCTGCCGCGTTGACTATGAAAGATGCCGCGAATGATGATTTCCGAGAGCATCTGGAGGATGCCCACCATGGCGATCGCGATCAGCATCACACGAGTATCGCGGTTCAGTATATGCCCGAATTCATGTGCCAAAACGGCCTCCAGCTCGGGCTTGTCGAGCTTCTCCAGGATGCCCTTGGTGACGGCCACCGCTGCGCGGTTGGGTGTATAGCCGGTGGCGAACGCGTTGAGGCTTGGGTCATCGATCACGTAGAGCTTCGGCATGGTGATGCCCGTGCGGATCGACAGGTTCTCCACGATGCGGTAGAGCTCTGGCGCATCTTTTTTGGTGACGGGTTTGGCGCCGGCGAAGGCGAGCACCATCCGCTTGCCGGAGAGCAGCATGATGCCGATCCAGACCGTCCCGACAGCCCCGACAATCGGAGAAACGGCTAGGAAGAGGTCGATCGCGGTGAGAAGTTCGTCGCCCTGACGCACTTCGACATCGAGCAGCGTCAGCGCCAGCGAGCCGAGCAGCGTTATTGCCGCGAGCATGACGGGGAACAGCGCAAGCAGCAGCACCGTGCGCCACCGATTGCGGGCCATGACCTCGTAGCAGGTTGGGGGAATGTCGACGGCCATAGGACGGGCTTAGAACTTCACCTGTGGCACGGCGGTTTCGCCCGCGTCGATGGTGAAGAATCCCTCGGCCGTGAAGCCGAACATGTTCGCGATCATGTTGGAAGGGAACTGCTCCACCTTCGTCTTGAGCATCTGCACGTTCTGGTTGAAGAACCGGCGGGCCGCCTGGATCTTGTCTTCCGCGTCCACGAGCTCCTGCTGGAGGTGCAGGAAGTTCTCATTGGCCTTGAGATCGGGGTACTGCTCGGCAACGGCGAACACGCTCTTGAGCGCGCTGGAGAGGGCGTTTTCGGCGGCAGCGATACCCGTAGCATTGCCTGTTTGCGCAGCTTGGATCGCTTTGGTGCGGGCTTCCGTGACGTTTTGGAGTGTCTTGGATTCATGCGATGCGTAGCCCTTCACCGTTTCGATCAAGTTGGGGATCAGGTCGTGGCGGCGCTTCTGCTGCACGCCGATATCGGAGAAGGCTTCTTTGACGCGGTTGCGCAGCGACACGAGGCCGTTGTAGGTGCCGACGACGTAGAGCGCGGCAACGATAACGATGGCGAGGAGGGCGTAGAGCACGGGCATGGGACGATGGAGGAAAAGTGACGTCAGGATAGCACAAAACCAGCTCTTCATGGCGAAAAGCCGGGAAGAATTACCCCTACCCCTCCGTCCATCGCAGGATGGCTTTGCGCGTTGCGCCGAGTGAGCAGGCGTCGAGCCATTTCGCCGTGGCGGTCATCCCGCGTCCGCAGCGCACGTCCACCGTGTCGCCATCGGCCAGAGGCATTTCGAGCGGCCGCACGCGCCCGTTGATGCGCACTTCGCGCAGGCGCATGGCGCGGTCGCCGAGCACAGTGAAGGCGAAGTCGAGCGCGGTGGCTCCTTTGGCAATGTGATAGATGGCGTTGTGCGGGTCGAAGAGCATGAGCTGGTCGCCGCGGAAGTACGTCCGCAGCGCATCGCCGAATTCCGCGGGCGTTTTCGTTTCGGTGCGGAGCATAGCCAGATTACGCAGGAAATTGACGTGCGCGGAACGTTCGCCGAGGGCGTAGACCATCGCCTTGTAGCGTCCGTGCGACGCAATGCCGAACTCGCATTCGCGGTGCATGTCGGCCGTGCGTATCTGGATCTCCACCGGCTGATCGGTGATGCCCGGCAGCGGGAAAACCACCGTGTGGATCGAGCGGTAGCCGTTTTCCTTGGGCGTGCCGATGTAGTCTTTGAGCTTCCCCGGGATCGGGTGCATGCAGGCGTGCACGATGCCCAGCGCGCGGTAGCAGGTATCGATGTCGGGCACGATGATACGCACGGCCAGGCGGTCGGTGAGGTTGTCGAAACGGCGCTGCTTGATGGCCATCTTGCGGTAGGTGGAGTAGAGCCCTTTGCGCCGGGAATCGAGGATGCTGGCAATGCCACGTTCGCGCAGTGCGCGCTTGAGGAAGCGCGCCGATAGCTCCAGGCACAGGTCATCGGTTTTCTTGCGGCGTTGGTAGGCGCTGCGAATCTGCCCGGCGATGCGCGGCTGGAGCGACAGGAAGCAGCGGTCTTCCATTTCCGAGCGCCAGCGGTGCAGGCCGATGCGGCCGGCGATCGCCGCGTACATGTGGAGCGTTTCCTCGGCGAGCGGGCGGCGCAGCGCCGGGCGAAACCCCGAGAGCGCGCGGATGTCGTTCACGCGGTGGGCCATGCGCAGGAGCAGCAGGCCCGGCGTGCGCATGAACGATTGGATCACCAAGTCGAGGTCGTCGGTCTTGGCGTCGATCTGGCGCTTGCGCAGGCGCTGCATGCCCCGCACCAGCTGGCGTTCTTCGGCGGTGAGCGGGGACGCGCGCAGCAGCCGGGCGCCGTCGGGGTGGAGCGGCAAGTCGTGCAGCAACGCGGCGCACACGAGCGTGCAATCGTTGTTGAGCTCCTGCACGGTGGCCGCGAGCGAGCGGCAATGCTGGGCGTAGGTTTCCTGGCCGTAGCGGATGACCGATGAGAGGTGTGTATCGCAGTACCGCAGCACTTTCCGCAGGCGCGCGGCATCGGGTGGAGAAAGGCCACGAGTGACGATGGCCTTTTGGGCCAGCTGCATGGCCGCATTCTATGCAAACGCCGCCAATCAGTACAGCCGCCCGCCTGGAGGAACGTCTTCGCCGGGGTGGAGCAGCACGACTTCCCCGTCCGCGCCGGGCACGCCGAGCGTGAGCACCTCGGAGAGATGCTTGCCGATTTGCCGCGGCGGAAAATTCACCACGCCGATGACGAGCTTCCCCACGAGTTCGGGTCCGTCGTAGTGGGCGGCGATGCGGGCGAGGGATTTTTTGACGCCGAGCTCCGCTCCGAAATCGATCAGCAGAATATGCGTCGAGTACTTCCCCTCGGGGAACGGCTCGACCGATTGCACCCGCCCGACGCGGATATCGATGGCATGGAATTCGTCGAGGGTGGCCATGGCCGCATGCTAGCGCGATTCCGTGCCGTGCGCCTCGATATCGCGGGCGGTTTCTTCGTTGATCTCGGCCATGCGCGGCTCCACGAACCGTCGGCAGAGTGCCGCCGTGCGCAGCAGAATGCGGTGAATCCCTTTGCCTTTGCCGGGGCAGGTGAAGCCTTTGATCATGTTGGGCGAGAGCACCATCGGAAAGGCGCTTTCGGCAAGCTCGGCGTTCACCTGCGCCTCGCCGCCGTTGCCGTTGAGCCAGAAGTAGCGCGGATCGGCGAACGCGACTTCCTCGTAGCTGCTGGTGATCTTCGGCGCGCTGCGCCCGCGCTTGATGCGTTCCACCAGCGGCACGAAGTCGTGTTGGTGCATGCTGGCGAGCGGCTCGCAGATCGTTTGGCTGCGTTCCACGAGCTTGGCGTGGGCCTCGCCGCCGATGCCGGAGCCGTTTTGCAGCATGTGTGCCATGGGGATGCCCCGCGCGATATCCCATGCCATGTCGTTTGCCGTGCCAAAGCCGCTCGCGAAGAGTTCCACCACGGCCCTGTGGGCGCCGTGCTGCTGCTGCCCGCGGTGGAAGTGCCGCAGGAAGGTGACGCGGCGCTGCGCGAGCTCGATCAGGCGGGGGTCGCGCCGGGTTATGGATTCGGAGATGAACCCCGATGCGTGTGACAGGAGCAGTTGATACATGCCTGCGCGCAGTCGTCCCATCAATTCCTCGATCGACATCGGCGCCGTTTCGAGCGCTTCGCGATCATCGTCGTCGATGGTCATATACATCTCAGGGATATCGGCGATGGGGATAGCGCCCATCGTG
This sequence comes from uncultured Candidatus Peribacteria bacterium, assembly GCA_964488165.1. Taxonomy (GTDB): domain Bacteria; phylum Patescibacteriota; class Gracilibacteria; order Peribacterales; family Peribacteraceae; genus VMFU01. Next base: position 156,884 of record CAZATU010000001.1, on the reverse strand, counting down.
TCTTGCGGCCACTGCGCATCCAATTGATCAAGGCATTCGAGGATCAGGGGCACGAGCAGCTCGCGCGAACGTTCGCGCTCCTTGTCGAGCAGGGCGATCTGCCCCGCGTCCCCCGGAGCCAGGAGCGTGCGGTCGCCGCCGGAAATATCCGAAAAACGCGCACGCACGATCTCGGCCGTTGTGGGGCGCTCCTCTGTAACGCCGGTGACGATATTGCGGTAGATGCCGGGCATTGGCCGGCGATGCTAGGACTCGGCTCCGTCCCGATCAAGCGAAAAAACGGCGATTCAGCCGAGCATCCCCCGGAAGGTTTCTTCGTCGAGAATCGGGATATGAAGCCCTTTGGCGTCGTCGTACTTGCTGCCGGGCTCGGCGCCTGCGAGCAGGAAATCGGTCTTTTTGCTCACCGCGCCGCTTACTTTGCCGCCGCGTTCCTTGATGAGCGCCTTAGCTTCTTCGCGCCCGAGCGAGGGCAGCGTTCCGGTGAGCACGAAGGTCTTGCCTTCAAATACCTGCTGCGCCGCCGACGCCTGGAGCGCGAGGCATACGACGCCGGCTTCTTCCATCTTTTCGAGCAGGTGACGGTGCGCCGCATTGGCAAACCACGTCGTGAGCGCCCCGGCGACCACGGGCCCGATGCCATCGATGGCGGCGAGGGTCTCCTCGTCGATTGCATGCAGCGTGGCCCACACGTCCGTCGGGGGAACGCCGCGCACGTTCACACGGCGCACGTCGCGCCCGAAGAGCGTCACCTGGCCAGCGTCCTCTTCCACGGCGCACTCGCGCTCGGGCCACGGAAGCCTGCGGGCGAGCAGCTCCGCCGTTTCGCGGCCGATGTGCCGGATGCCGAGCGAAAAGAGGAAGCGGTCGAGCGGCACGCGCTTGGCACGCGCGATGGACGCAAGCACGTTCTCAGTCTTCTTCTCCTTGAAGAGTGGCAGGGCCAGTAGATCATCGGCGCTGAGGCGCAGCAGATCGGCGCTGTCGGCAATGAGGCCGCGTTCGAGCAGGGCGTCGATGGTCTCGGCGCCCAGCCCTTCGATGTTGAAGGCGTAGCGCGAGACGAAATGCTCGAAGGCTTCGCGTTTGACGCCTGGGCAATCAGGGTTGGCACAGCGGTGCACCACTTCTCCTTCGGGGCGCGTCAGCGGCGCGTCGCACACGGGGCAGTGCTCGGGGAAGGCATAGGGCGCGCTCTTCTTGGGGCGGAGGTTGGCCAGCACGCTGACGACCTCGGGGATGATGTCGCCCGCCTTGCGCACGACCACGGTGTCGCCGATGCGCACGTCGAGACGCGCGATCTCATCGGCGTTGTGGAGCGTGGCGCGGGTCACGGTGGTGCCCGCAAGCTGCGTGGGCGTCAGCTCCGCCACCGGCGTCACGGCGCCTGTGCGACCCACCTGCAGGGTGATGCCGAGGATCTGCGCGGTCTTTTCCTCGGCGGCAAATTTATACGCGCGCGCCCAGCGCGGCGCTTTGGCGGTGGAGCCGAGTTCGCGTTGGAGGCGGCGGTCGTTGACCTTGAGCACCACGCCGTCGATGTCGAAGTGCAGCGCTTCCCGACGGTGCTCCGCACTTGCATGGAAGGCGTCGATGTCGCGCTCGTTTTGCACCATGGCGAATCCGGGTTCCACCGGAACGCCCATTGAGAGGAGCCCGCGCAGCAGCTCCTCCTGGGTCGTGAAGCCCAGCGCGTCGGCCGATGCGGTGTCCATCGCGTAGCAGAACATACGGAGATCCCGCGCCGCGGCCACGGCCGGGTCCAGCTGCCGCACGGTGCCCGCCGCCGCATTGCGCGGGTTCGCGAAGCGTTCGTCGTCGGGCAGGCCGGCGTTGAGCTTCTGGAGCGAGGCCTTGGGCATATACACTTCGCCGCCGATTTCGATGAGGTCCGGCGGCTGCGCCGCTGTGTCGATCGTGAATGTGAGGGGCAGCGTCTCGATGGTCTTCACCGTGTGCGTCACGTCTTCGCCTTCGATGCCGTTGCCGCGCGTCACGGCGCGCAGGTAGCGGTAGGTCGTCGATGCGCCGTCGCGGGCGTAGATCAGCGAGATGTTGAGCCCGTCGATTTTGAGCTCCGCCGTGCAGACGAAGGCGCGCGTTTCGTCACCCAACGCGCGGCGCATGATGGTGAGCCATTCGGCAATGTCCTCCGCCGAAAAGGCGTCCGTCAGCGATTCCTTCGGGGTCAGGTGGGCCACTTTGGGTAGCCTTCCATCGAGCGGGGCACCCACGCGCTGGGTGGGGGAATCCGGCGTCACGAGCTCGGGGAATTGCCGCTCGAGCCTGATCAGCTCCTGCTTGAGGGCGTCGCGGACGTCCTCCGAAACATCGGTGCGGTTGTCGACGAAGTATGCGCGATTGAGGCGCCAAATCTCGTCGCGAAGCTTGCGGATACGCTCAAGGGCGCTCGTGCGGTCCATCGTGCGTCCATCCTACACCGTCACGGCAGCGCGTGCGCGGAGCAGGAAGAAACGGGGGCTTCGGCCGCGGACATCCGGAACGGAAAACCGGCGAGCAGAAGGCCTAGAAGGCACAAGGGGAGGAGAAACCGATGCATAGGACACAGTGTACACGAGAGCACCCGGAAATGCACGCCACAAGGAACAGGGATACACTCGCCGTGATGCATGCACGTTTCGTGCTTCGGCGGATCGTTCCCCATATCGTCATTACGGTATATGGCATCATCAGCCTTCTTGGGCTGTGGGGGACGATGTTCCATCAGATCACGCATGTTCCGTGGCTTCGCACGGCGGTGTTCTTCAGCTACGGCATGATGGCCCCGTACCAAGGTGACGTGTCGTGGAACAATGATTTCATCGCCCAGGGCTTGCGCCGGGACGGCGTATGGGAGGCGATCGATCTTGCGCCGTACTACCCGCAGATCTTCGGCGAGGCCAACGCGATGCAATTCCTGCGCAGCTTCGCTGCGGGCGGCAGGAGATTGCAGGGGTACGTCGACTACGCGCTGCAGCTCAAAGCGCGCGAGGCGGAGCAGGGTCGTGCGTATGAGGAGGTGCGGCTGGTGTGGAGGGAGTGGCCCCGTTCGCCGGGCGGATTTTACTTCCTCGCTCGCGCACCATTTTTCATGGAGGAACGCGAGTACGCCCGTGTCCGATGACGCATGGCTCCCGCCGCCACCGGCTGTGGATGGCGGCCCTGGCGTGGGACCGCTTCTGGTGTCGCAAAGCGCCGCCGCACATCATGGGCGTCTTCCGCATCGCCTTCGGAGGCTTTCTCCTGTTCTACTGGGGGCTGCGCGCACCACATATCGATATGCTGTTTTCGAGCAGGGGCATCGTGTTGCCGCTGCTCGACACGCCGCTGTGGGTGCATCACGTGCTCACGCCTCCGCCGCTCGCCGTTGCCTACGTCCTCTACGGCGCGTGCATGGCGGCGTTGCTCTGTGTGACGCTCGGATGGGGGATGCGCGTCGCAGGCGCCGTCGCACTCGCCTACGATTGGTATGCGTGGCAGATGTCGCTGCACCTCCTCGGAGCGTCGTTCGATCGGCTGTTCGGGTTCGTGCTGCTCGTGCTTCTCTTGAGCGGCGCCGACCGTATCTACTCGTTGCGCATGCGTCTGCGGCACGGCTCATGGACGGCGTGGGAGCCCGCGTCGATGCTCGCGCAGCGCATCATCGCCGTGCAGATCACGCTGACCTACCTCGGCGTGGGCTGGCAGAAAGTGTGGCTGCCCGATTGGCAGAGCGGCGATGTGTTGGCCTGGGGATTCATGGGGCGCTGGGCGACCCCGCTCGGCTACTGGGTGGCGCGCCAGCAATGGCCGCTGTGGGTGTATGACGCGCTCGTGTTGCAGGTGAAATTCGTGGAATGCGTCATGCCCGTCGGCCTCTGGCTCAAGGGGTGGCGATGGGCCTTCTTCGCATGGGGTCTTTTGTTCCACGGGCTCATCGCGCTGTTGCTTTCCATTTGGTGGTTTTTGGTGCTGATTCCGGCCTATATCGTGTTCTTTACGCCGGAAGAATTCGTGGCTGCCATGGAGCGGTATGCGCCGAAGCTCGTCGGGACGAGAGTGCAGTGAGCATGCGAGATTTCCGCGCAGTCAACAGCAAAACATTGCATTCGTGCCCTGCTCGTTGAAGATACGCGCCATGCCGCTTGCCACACACGTTGCCGACCGCCTTGAGCAGATCGATCGCGATATCCTGTCGCTGCTCGCCCAGCGGGTCCGAGCTTATGAAGATCTTGCCGAAGACGGAGAGGCCCCCGAGAACCTTGTCGAAGACCCGGTGAATGTCAGCATGCTCTGGAGCGATACGGCCGAAGAACTCGGCATCGATCCTGAAATGGCGGGGCGTATTGCCCGGGGGGTCATCAGTTTGTGTCGGAAGGCTCAGCCGTAGGGGTGTTCCCTATTTTCTGAGAATGTTCTGGTGTTTTGTCGCGCGAGAGTATTCCCACTTTTTTAGAAAAAGTTCCCAACGAGGTGTGCCGGTTTCTTTGTCAGCCACACAAAGAAACCGGCGAAAGAAAAGTCTCCGCCGCCAAGTGCACACTCCGCACCGCCCCGGGCCTCGTCGTCGGACGGTCCAAGGTTTCCCGTCCGACTCCTCGTCTCGTTGGCGCAGCTCGGTTCGCTGCGCCACGACACGGCGGGGCTACCCCTCACACCCCCCGTGGCGGCGGGACCGCACCAGATCGACGAGTGCCTTCTGCTCGCACCCGTTTGTTCACAGGTGGGATGAGGGTTGCACACGGATCATTCTCCGGAGAAGCATGCTGCCGCGAGAGGGTGACGGGGGTGTCGGGGGGGGGCTGAGGGAGACGTGCCAAGTCTCCCAAGCCCCCTGACGGTTGCTCTAGCGAGACACGAGAGGCCAGAGAGCTTTGGCAATCCGATGAATATTCCTGCGTGGTTGGCAAAGAAACCGGCATGTCTCGCTGCAACAATCTTTCTACAAAAATGGGAAATGTATTTCCTGCGAGCGCTGATGAAACCAGCCTGCATGTTGAAAAATTGAGAAAAACCCCCATTTCTGCTATACTTCTCCGATGCCAAAAAAGCGCCCCGCTTCGGCAGCCGATAGCGTGCAGCAGATCTTCTCGCGCGCCGTGGAGCTCTCTGCCTCCGACGTCCATATCGCCGCTGGGCAACCGGTGTTCTTCCGCATCAGCGGCCAGCTCGTCGCTCAAACGAAGGAAGACGTGACGCCTGCGTTCGCCGACGCGTTCGTACGGGCGGTGCTCGGCGATGCATCCTACAAGCGCTTTTGTGCTGATCGCGAAATCGACGTGTCGCACCAGCTCCGCTCCGGCGACCGCTTCCGTGTGAACTGCTCCTTCGAGCGCGATTGCCCCAGCCTGGTGGCACGCATCATCCCCGTCACGATCCCCGCACTCGGCGACATCGGCCTCACGGAGATCGCCGATCGTTTCGCGACGTTGCGCGAGGGGCTTGTGCTGTTCACGGGGCCCACAGGCACAGGCAAATCCACGTCGCTCGCGGCGATCATCCAGCACATCACCCAAACGCGCGCCGCGAACATCGTCACGCTTGAAGACCCCATCGAATTTCTCTTTCCCAAGGGCAAGGGCCTCGTGCGCCAGCGCCAGTACATGCAAGACTTCCGCTCATTTGCCGAAGCCCTGCGCCGCGTGCTGCGCCAAGACCCGGAGATCGTGATGGTGGGCGAAATGCGCGACCCCGAGACCATCGCCGCCGCCCTCACCCTCGCCGAAACGGGTCACCTGATTTTCGCGACGCTGCATACGCCCAATGCGTCGCAGAGCGTCGATCGCATCATCGATGCGTTTCCGCCCTACCAACAGCCGCAGATTCGCTCGCAGCTCTCGCTCTCACTCAAAGGCATCGTGGCCCAACGCCTGCTGCCCGCTGCGAAGGGCGGGCTCATCGCGCAGCGCGAGGTGCTGGTGAATACGCCGGCCGTGGCGCACATCATCCGCGAGAACCGCCTGCAGGAGATGGATTCCGTCCTGCAAACCGGCGGCGATGACGGCATGTTCTCGTTTGAGCAGGATGCCAAGCGGCTCTCCAAGGAAGGGCTCATCACGAACGAGGTGTATGAGTGGGCGGTGGGGGGAGGGTGATTATTGCAGTAGCTCTAAAGCGCGGTCCAGCGGCGCATCTTTGTCGTTTACTGGGGGAACAATGATTTCGTCTTTGTAGATCAGATCCCATGTAAATGTGTTCCGCTCGGAGCAATATTGACGTGCATCATCTCCTTTCAGCAGTGAGGCGAACGACATCTGCTCTGCTTGCACGGCATTAAGGCCAAGGCTCTTGCTTGCAACGATGATCGTTGCGGGTGGCGTCATGCCGATCCGCAGTGCATAGCGGGTGATGATGCCGGAGAAGCCGCCTTCATTGACCATGGCAATGACGCGCTGGCCTGAACCGATGACTGCAGCCTTCTCCGTAAAAAGAGGCTGACTTTTCTTTGCGCCCATGATCAAGCCCATTGGAGTGCCCTTTGGGAGCACAGCAGAGAGCAGTTCCATCAGTGATTGCATGTCGCCATAAGGGTTTGAGCGCAGGTCTAGAATAACGCCTTTTGCCGCTTGAGCTTCGGCAGTTTGAAGCCAAGTGCGGATCGCCTTGGTGGTTGCCGCATCCAGGGAACGCACGATGACATGAGCGGCGTTTCCACGGATGCTCGTTTGGTATGCTGTTGTTGTTACTGCTGCCAAACGACGAAGGGTCACAGAAGTTTTGCCGGAAGCAGTCATCCTCCCGATGTCTACAATAACCGTGGTGCCTTCCGGGCCATTGAGCTGGGCAAGGAGTTCCTCGGCTGTGTACTGCTGCTTGAGCAGCACGCCGTTGATGCCGCGGATTTCATCTCCTGGGCGCAAGCCAGCACTCTCAGCAGATAACCCCGGCTCAACGCTGCTAACATAATAACGCGTGCCATTTTGCTTTATCGTTAGGCCCGCACGAACCGTGGTGTTCGCCGCGGACTTCGGGGATTTTTTCCCGCTGGAGGAAGTGGCGATGCCTATCGCTTGTTTTGTCTTTGCAACCGATAGTGCAAGATCGAAACAGTTCGCGCGCTTGGGGGTGGCGTTGGGGACAGGGCGGGCGGCGAATGCCGTAGGCGCAAGCATAAATGCAAGCGAGCCGAGAAGTGTGATGGCGATGGTGCGCATAGGGAGAGGGGAGAAAAGAAATTATTCCGTCCACCGGAACGTTTCGAAGATGCTCCGGGCGAGGTCGGGATCGTCGGTGACCTGGGAGACGCAGATCACGACGGTCTTGCCGTCCTTCTCGGAGCAGAGAGCGTAGGCAGAGTAGAGGCCATGCTCCAGTTCGTAGTCGCGTCGCCATTGCCCGCACATGCCATGCTCTTCAGCCTCGTCGCGCGGTACCTTGCCGCCGCAGGACGGCGAGAGGCGGTCCGTATCATCAGGGGGAAAGGGAGGATGGCAGAGAGGAGATATGGATGGCAGATCAGCAAGCCCTCTGTGATAGAAAACATTATCGATGTCCCAGAAATCCACCCGACCCGCAGTTGCCGTGCCGTTGGCAGTGGATAGGGTTTCGGGCTTGGATACCCCGGTGAGGGAGGGGGCGCAGGGGGTGGAAGAGTGATAAATATCGACGAACATGTCCTGGCCGTCATCAAGGTGACCGTTCCAGAGGCTATGAGCGGTTTTTCCAGCGGTCGTGGTCCGCGAAGACCAGTCTCCAATGAAAATCTGAGGATCCACTGCGATGCTGTAGCCGAGAGGTGCGTCGGTGTAGGGTTGCTGCGTTGTCTCGGCTGACGGTGGGCGACTCGGAGAGATCGAGCATCCCGACAGCATTATCAGGCCTAAAGAAGCAAGTAATGCTCTCATGCTTTTTTTCGGACAATGAAGCGTCGCTCTTGGGCATCCCATTCCTGCGTTTCGTCGCTTGCCATTACCCAGCGTTCCTGTGGCAGTGCTTCTCCTTCATACTTCACCGCCTTCCACACCACCCTCTGCATCTGCTCCAGTGTCTTCCCCTCCTCCCACGCATACGCCCACTGCTCCGGCTTGATGCCGTTCGTACTGCTGGCATCAGCGACATCGACGGACCTGAGGGCGATTCGCTCGCTGGCGTTGACCAGCGCCCCAGCACCGTCGTTCCATTGGAACGCGAGGTCCTGATCGTTTCCGCCGACCTTCGCGGAGTGGACGATGCCCGGCTGCTGCGCATCGAGCCAGCGGTAGAGGTTCACGGGCGTTTGCCTGTCGGCATGATAGACCGAGAAGTGCAGGTGAGAGCCTGTGGTGTACCCGCCCTCGTTGCCGAGCAGGCCGATCTGTACATTCTGCCCGAGGAGTTCTGACTCTGCGAGGTAGGCATTGATCGCCGTCTGGGCTTCGCTGCGAGCCAGGTCGGCGGCTGCTCGCTCCTCCGTTGGGAGGAGGGCGGCGTCTTTCTTGCTGACATAGGAGATGCCGGTCACGGTTTCGAGGATGTGCGTCATGTGCTCGAACTGCGAGTACCACGTCACGCCGCTCGCAGTGGTGTGGCGGATGATGACGCGGCCGTCATCGAGGTTGACGCTCTCGATGACGCCGGGTGACGGCAAGATGATTGGCGTGCCGGTGTCGCCGTCTTTGCCCAGGTCGATGGCGTAGAGGTTCCTGCCGTCATGGGCCAATGAGCCGAAGAGCGATCCCCATCCGCCACTGTGTACGGGCAGCGTGAGGCCGGAGAGAATGTCATTCTCGACGGTGCGCAGTTCGCCCTCCGGCAGCGTCGAGAGGTCGGCGGTGCCGAGCGTCTCCGCCGTATCGCTCGCCGCCGCACGCGTCGCCAGCACGGCAAACGGCGTCGTCTGGCGCTCCAGCGTCGTGCCGTCGTCGAGCGTGACGCGAAGCGTGAGGGTCAGGAAGCTCGAAGAGCGGCCGATGTCGGAGAGGGGTACGGTCACGAACGTCGCGGAGGTCGTGGTAGCGAGTTTCCGATCGCCATCATACACCTCCACCTTCGTGAGGTCCTTGCCTGCCAGAGCGACGTCGAAGCGGATGCGGATATCGGTATCGGTGTAGGGATGCTCGGGCGAGCGGTCGGTGGATGCCGCGAAGATGCGGGGGGTCAGGGCTGCGACGGGGGAGGCAAGCAGGTGGCCGTACTGCGCTTCTCCCAGGAGCGCTTCAAAACGCGCGACGAAGTCCTGCGCAGTGGTCGCAGCGGCACGCGCGGCAACAATTTTCTGCGCAGGGATCGAGGTAACGATTTCCAGCGCGGTGGCTGCATACCACTGCCCGTAGGCGGTTTGCTCCTGCCACAGGCGATTAGCTGCGCCGAACATGATCTGTCCCACGAGCGTGTCGCGGCGGATGTGCAGGGTGGAGAGCAGGCCGGCATTGCCGCTGTCGTACCACTCGGTCACTTCGGTGAACACCGCGCGATTACCCCGCAACGCGAAGACATCGCGCGCCGCGATGGCATCGGGCGGTAGTGCTGTGTCCGTCCCGCCGATTCCCAAATGCTCTGCAACCTGGTCATTCTCCCCCGCCTCCGCCACCGTCCTCACCTCCGCAACCCCCAGCGCCACCTGCACGTCATGGTCGGTGAGCGCCACTTCAACCGCACTCCGGACCGCATCCGTCACGGCCACGGTGCCGCTCACAATGCTGTGGACGAGCGCCACGGACGTTGCCGGTTGCGAGGCCAGCATGGCGTTCACGCGCTCTTGGGCCGTGCCAACGCCGCCGAGGGACTCGGCAATGACGTTCAGATTATGGGCTGCGGCACTCACGCCTCCTTGCTGGTACCCCGCGCCCTCGCTCGATTTGGGCTGCTGCACCAGCTTGTCGTAGCGAATCTCCACTTCATCGAGGGTGCTGGCACGCAGCGAGATCGATCCGGGGCGGCTCTGCCCGCGGGGGACGCCGATGGTCATCACGAAGTCGCGGCTTTCGCCGGGCTCCAGCGCAATTTCCAGCGTGTGCTGGATCGGGGAATCGGGATACAAATCGCTGATACCGGTGCCCGTCACCGTGATGACGCCGCTGCGATTGCCGGTATTCGTGACGCGCGCGAGGATCTTCAGCACCCCGCCACCCAACGTGAGAATGGGGCTGCGATGTTCGCGCACTTCGCGGGTGAGGCTGCCGAGCCAGTAGCTTTCGCTGTCGCCCGGCGCGAAGTTCGTATCGAGAATCGTGACGTTGGGGCGGACATGAGGCATGGCGTCATTGCCTTCGCGCGTTGCGGCAGCGAGCAGTGACACGGCGCTTGCCCTCGCTGTATCACCGTCCATACCGCCATCACTCAGCAGGGCGATGAACTCCGCGCTCGTCGCGGTGATGCGCTCCTCGATCGTTGTAATGCTTTCAAGGATCTCCTGCTGCTCGGTCAGCAGCCCGGCTAATGCCGCTGCAGCGGTAACAGCCTGGTGCGTCGCCGCATCCAGGCGGTCCTGGGCTTGGATGATCGACGGCTGGATGGCGTTGAAGTTCCGCTCCAAGGTGAAGGCGGCGAGCCCATCGCCCGCAGCCCTCGCATGATCCCAGTCGGTGCGCAGCTGCCGAGACAGAGCCTGACGTTCTGCGAGGTAGTTCGTAGCAGTAGCCAGCTCTTGCTGCGCCGCCCCATCGCGGGAGCGCGCCGTGGGGATCTCTCTCGCCAGCTCCGCACTGCGGCGCAGCAGGCCGGGGAGCGCCATGGCGTCGGCGTGCATTGTTAAACGCAGCGATGTCTCAGAATCTTCAACAATGACCTCTTGCGCCAAGAGAGGAGAAGCGGCGGGCTGTGCCGATTCCACAGGATGTTCTGGTGCGGACGGCGCCTCTACGACGTCGTCCGCGGCCTCGTCTGTAGTCTGCTGCAAAGCCATCGAGAGTATGCGTGCATCTCGATAGCCGCTCTGCACAAAGAGCTGGCCGCCTGCGACGATCTGACGGATCACCGCATGCTCGGTTCCATGCCCTCTCGCATCATTGCGTACAAGAACGGACGCCGCAGACGCGCCAAGTTCGTAGAGTTCGAGATGTCCATCCTGAAAGCCGATGGAGAGTGCGGAGTTTGATGTGAATGTTGCGGATGTTACTCCGTCACTGACTGAGAACGTGAGGATGCTGTTGCCGGTTGTGGTATCAATGATCCGTACGGCGCCCGTGCGTGCGATGATGGCGAGGCGCGTGCCGTCCGAGGATGTGGGAATGCCATTGATCATGCTTTGCATGATGCCCAGGTCATGCACAACTCCATGATGCTCATAGGTCACTTGCCCGGTTTGCTCATTGCGATACGCAAGACCTCCGTTCGCGACAAGCGTGGCGCCGCTCATTGCCCCCGGAAGTTGGCGGGCGATTGCACCTGTGCGCGTATCGACGATTGCAGGTCCGCGCTCATCAATATCCACGGCCAACGTGCTGTTGGGCCCGACGCTAATGCGGTTGGTAAAGTTTCCGGTGGAGAGTGCCCAAAGGCGCACGCCGGTTATTGCATCGTAGGCTTGGAGTTGCGATGTTGGCCCGGCTCCTGCGCTCACATAGACAATATCGGCCGCCGCATCCGCTGCAAGGCAATAGGCGCGCCCAATCCCGGTCTGGAGTATGTGCTGCACGCTTCCGTCGCGGTTCAGGATGGTGATTGTGCCATCTTGGTATGCAAGGGCAGTCATGCCTGATGGAAGCACCGTAGAGTCATTGAGTTGGCCGTGTTCGGTTCCGGCAAGGAGTTCGGCATTCCAGCCGGCCACTGTTGCTTGAGGCCAATGCAGTGTTGGTGCTTCAGGCGATTGCTCTGGCATCAAAGCACTCAAGAGCATTACCTCGTCTATGCCGCTGTCCAGCGTGTCTGCCCATAGGTCCATGCCACCGAGATCGAGCAAGCCACCACCACTTTCCACCGATTGCTCCTGGAACACCGCAATGCGCAGGGCTTCCTGCTCCCGGGCGATAGCAATCTGTGCATCCAGCGCGGCAAGCTCTGTGCCGATGGTCACTTGTGCGCTCGTGAGCGCTGCACGCTGTGCCAGGAGCGCATCGCGTTCACTGCGGGTTTGCGCCGTTGCCGTCGCAAACCACACGGGAGCGTCCTCGCTCGTTTGAATGATGAGCGCATTCCCCCGCTGCTGGATCATGCGCACATAGGCGCTTGCCGAGGCGGAGAGTGTTCTTGTCGTGAAGTTTCCGTTCCAGGTTTCCAGCACGCCGTCTTGCCGCCCCACCGCCAGCGATCCGTCGCTCAGGAATTCCACCTGCGTCACGGTGGCATCTGTGGAGAATGTTTTGAGAATGGCACCGGAAACTGTGTTGAGAACGCGCACGGTGGAGTCAGCGGCAATCGCCACGGTGACGCCGTCCGCCGCGACGCTGCTGATATTGCGCAGATTGTTCAACCCTGCGAGCTGGCGCGTGCTGCCGTTGCCATCTCGCACGAATACATCCTTGCCTTGCTGAAAGTAGAGCGTGGCGTCGTTGGCGAGCGCCGTGCCTCCATAGGCGGACGTCGGACCAACGGTACCAAGCGCTGCTCCCGTCATCGCGTTGAAGGCGAGTACACCCTTGTCATCTACATCCACCACTACACGCGTGCCATCGGGCGATACCGTGTTGTGGTTGGCGAAGTTCCCGGTGCCCTTTCTCCATTGCTCTTGGCCGGTCGATGCATTGAAAGCAATGAGTGCCGACCCCACTCCTGTCCCGGCGCTGACGTAAATCAATTCGTTGGTGGGATTGGCGCTGACGATAAGTGCTCGGCCGATACCCGTCGTCAAAGAGCGTAGTAACTGCCCTGTTTGGGCGCTTCGAATTTCGATGGTGCCATCTTGGTATGCGCCTGCCATGAGGCCTCCGGGCGTCACAGCGGTGCTGTTGAGGCGGCCGTGGTTCGTCGCCACGTTGAGCTTGGCGTCAAAGCCGCTCCCTGGGTTGGTGCCCCAGGCAATCGCCGCAAGGTCCATCGCCGCAAGGCGGTTATTGATCATGCTGATCTGATCCGTATCCTCTCGGGCTGCTGCAAGCAGCGTTTCTTGCCGCGCCTCAAGGGAAGCAACGGAAGAGGCGTCGGATGTGAAGGTTGTATCGAGTGCGCGGATGGTCTCCTGCTGGGACCCGGCAAGCGTCGTCGATACCGTCGTTGCCATGGCCCCGTCGCAGAGGTCGCGATCTTCGAGGCGTTCGAGCGTTGGACGGAAGAAGCGGGGCATGGGGGTGGGGGAGGAGTCATCTCTATCTGACGCTGATCTGCGAAGCGCCGTCAGAGGGGTGCCGTACGATCCACATGACGAGGTTCTTTTTTTGGCTTCTTCCAGAGAAAAATTAGGGTTCCGTATGGTCATGGAACTCGCCTGTTTGTGCGGATGCCAAGCATGATGTGCATTGTTCGGTATAGGTCCTCAATCCTGTACAATCGGAGCATTCCTGCTTCTCCTACGTGTACGGCATACTGTTTCGACATTCTTGACAACGTACGGTAGAGTTGACGTTTGTTCCTATGAACACGCTCCCCACCAGCATCGAAGAGTCTCTCAAGGATGCGGGCTTCTCCGCAACGGAAATCCTCATCCTGCGCAGACTCATTGAGGACCGTTCGCTGACGCTGCGTCAGCTTGCCGCCAAGACCGGCAAAAGCACGGGCGTGCTCGACCAGGCCATGAAGAAGCTCCTGCGCCGTAACGTGGTCACCAAGGACATCATCAACGACAATCCAGTATTTACCCTGGTATCGCTGGAAGCAATTTCGCGCGCCCTGGAGGAGGACACCGAGGACAAGCGTGCATCATTGAAGCGTCGCTTTGAGAATTTTGAATCGTTCGTGCAGTCGCTCGAGTTTGAGAAGTCCCGCCCGGATACCGAGTACTTCGAGCATGAGGAAGGCATCAAGCGTTGCTACTGCAAGCTCCTTGGCCTCGGCAAAGAAATCATCGGGTACATCCCCGTGCAAGAGCGCGATGCAGACGACCCCATGGAAGCCTTCTCTGCGGAATTTTTCCGCGAGCGCCGGCGCCGCAGCATTTTTTCGCGCATCATCGCCCACGACACCCCGGCGGGGCGCAAATACCAATCCCGCGATCCATTCGAGTACCGCAAAACGCTGCTGATGCCCGAGCAGGAATGCCTTTTCTCGTTTGAGAAGCTCATCATCGGCGATTCGGTCGTGTGTATCAATCACAAGGCCGAGCGTGCTTGCATCATTCACTTCCCGGAGCTTGCCCAAACAGAGCGGGCGCTGTTTGAGACGCTGTGGAGGCAGCAATCCGTGATCGTTGCTCCGTCATCGCTTGAAGAAGAAGCGACGCCATCGCCGATGATTCCTTTCAAGATTCGTCTCTTCTCCGAGCTACGCGATTTCTTCATGGAGCCAAAAAACGTGGGGTTGCTGGCGCTGTCGGTCATCGCATCTTTCGGTATTGCTGCTGGCCTGTACAGGTATACGACATATATCAACATACAGAGAGTGCAGGATCAGGCGCGTTCGGTTGCGGCCACGGCAGCGCTGATGTTCGACGCTCAGAACGTTGAGCATGTTCGCGATGCACGCGATATCCAAACGGCGGAATATGCCCGTTTAATCTACAAATTGAATGAAATTCGGCGTCAAAATCCCGAAGTGAAATATGCCTACATTTTTCGCAAAAGTGACGATCCAAAGGCTCTGCTCTTCGTTGCCGATGCCGATTCCATCGACCCTTTTAGCAAAATTGATTTGAACGAGGATGGCGTCATCGATACTGCAGATGCGCTGAGCCTCCCTGGTGAAAAATATGTCTTGCAAGAATCAATGGCATTTGCCGATGCTTTCAACGGGCCAGTGAGCGATACAGGGCCGTATACGGATCAATGGGGAACGTTTATTTCCGCTGCGGCGCCTATTCGCAATGAGAAGGGTGAAGCGATAGCGATCATTGGCGTGGATATTCTGGCGGAACGCGTCGAGCAGCTTTCGAGTGCTACGGGGGTGTTTTGGGGGAGTTTTATTTTAACATTTCTATTTCTAGGGATCATGATTTTGTATCCAGTTTTGATAAAGCTAGTTACTAAACGAGTTTTCTTACTTAATAAAATAAAGAGGATAAATATCTTGCAGGCGGCGGTGCCTATCGCAATTGCACTCGCCTTAACCGCGCTGATTTTTTGGAAAATTAATCAAATAAATCTCCAAAAGTTGCAGATACAGGTTTTATCCATTGCAAAAAATGCATCCGAAAATTTTGACGTTAGTGACTTGCGAGCTTTGCAATCAGCTGATGATTATAAAAAACCTGAGTGGCAAAGGGTGGTTAATCAACTTTTAGATATAAGACTGAAGAATAGAGGCGTTTTATTTGCCTACATATACAGAGAAAACACTGAAAAATCCCACCTTGAATTTGTTGCAGATTCCCATTCCATAAATCCTTTTGCAAATTTGGATGCAGATCCTTCCAATGATATTGATGCCAATAATGATGGCTTACTGGAACCAGATGGACCGGACAAGCTCCAGTGGCCAGGGCAAGATTATCCAAATCCGCCTGAAAGTGCATTAGAAGGTTTGAAACATGTCGAGGTAAGCAGGTCTTATGAAGACGCTTGGGGGGCGGTAATTTCAGGCTATTCACCAATTGTAGATGACAAAGGAGTAGTCCAAGCAGTTTTAGCTATTGATGTTGATTCAAAGCAAATCAGCCTCCTAACGAATAGGGAAATAAAGCCATTTTATGTATTTATTGTAATTCTGCTTATCCAGGCCCCCTTGCTTTTGGCAATAAAACTAAAGTGAATTGAATAATTTCAATGTAAAACCAACTTTTCAGACCATAGTAGATATTTCTTTTTGACAAAAAAAATATACATGCAATATTTTAAGAAGTTTTCACTCTAAATCTCTGAAAAACTCTTCTGCTATTTTCGCCGGCAAAAGTTCGATTCATGGGCAGGGTATATTCGCGAAAAAGTTGCTTGCAAAAGGTGAATTGGTGCATTTAATGCAACCTTTCGAGTTCTCAAAGGTTACATTTGATCAAATACAAAAGTGGCCAAAAGAAAAGAGAAGGGAATTTCTACACTTTGCCTTCCAGGGTGGTCGGAACTTTTATTTCGACAAAAAAAACAGTGATGAATCATTCTTCATGAATCATTCATGTAATCCTAATTGTTGGTTTTCAACGGATTATAAAATCTGCGCAAGAATAGGTATTTGCGCAGGTGATGAGCTCACGATTGATTATGCAACACTTATGGCCCCCAATGGCTTTGATGAGCCTTTTAATTGCGATTGTGGTGAAATTCAATGCCGAAAAGTTGTAACTAAATATGATTGTAATATCCCAATTATAAAGCGCAGGTATACAGGACATTTTCTTTCTTATATTGAAATGTATTGGGCTGAAAACAAAAAAATAAGCAAAATATCTTCTGCAATCGCAAATTTGCCAATACTTAAAATGTTAGTATGAATAAGTTGTTGCCATTAGCAAAAATATATTTATCTCAGAATCTGATACACCGTGAATTTTGGTTGGGATTGCTTCTTAATCAATTGATACCAATTCTGATCCCCCTCTTTGTTTGGAAAACTCTTTTTGAAGCAAGTGGCGAAAATGCATTAGCGCATATGACCATGACTGAAGTTTATACATACTATTTGGCATCATTTTTTATTTTTTGTATCTGCAGTTCAAGTATCCACAAGGAGATAAGCCAGTTGGTTCATAGTGGTTTTTTTTCGAACATGCTTCTCAGACCAGTATCTGAGCTACTGCAGCTGTCCGCGATGGCCGCAGCGCGCACGTTTGCTTTATTGATAATAGCTTCCGGAATTTTGTTATTGTTAGCCCTACTTCTCGAAAGCGATGCGTCGATTTTGATTAACATTGTATTAGCGATGCCGAATATTATTCTTGGAGTAATTCAAATGTTGATTTTTGGCCTAATGATAGGATCCTTATCATTTTGGATCCTTCAAACCGAAGGTGTTTTTTCGACGATTTATCTTTTTATGCAGTTTCTTGGAGGTGTGATAATTCCCATTGATTTACTGCCGGCTTTTTTTTGGTTTCCCTCCACTCTTTCTCCATTTAAATATTCGATCTACTACACGGCTAAATTTATTTCATCTGGCGATCCTACATTTCTGCTTTTGGGAGGTATAGGAGAGTGCATTTGGATAGCATTTACCTTATTTATTTTATCCAATTTGTGGCGCGCAGGCTTAAGGCAATATGACGCTGCTGGTTTGTAAAATTTATCGGCAGTTGCTTATTTTTAAGCTAGCGACACTTTTGCACCTTAGAAGGTGGTCTCGGTATAGGGCAGATGTTTTAATTTGGATGATTGGCATTTGGGTCACTCTAGGAATCCAATTCCTCACAGCACTTACTTTTTTTGATGCTACAAATGGCAATTTTTTCGGCTACTCAAAAAATGATATATACATTTTCTTTGGAATAGCGATGCTTTCAACTGGGCTGGCGCAGTCAATTGTCCATGGTGCAGTTATTCGACTTGGGAATTCTGTTTACAGAGGCGAATTCGATTATTGGCTAGTCCAGCCAATTTCATTTTTCAACCGTTTGCTAATAGAAGAAATTGGGCTTGTGTGGTTTTGGCCTCATATTTTTTTAGGGGTTTTTATTCTCCAGTATTTTACAGAAAATTTACATTTTGCATTGATAGTGGCAATTTGCAGTGCGGTAATCGAGGCTTGCTTTGTTTTGTGCCTCTGTGCACCCGCTATTAAATGGTCAAGGTGGAATCCAGAAGATGGTCTATGGGAATATATGGAAAAATCACGATCGATACCCATTCTGCGATCAGGAAGCATTCTTTTAGTTACGCTTTCCGCACTTGTAGTTCAGTATTCCCTAGCATTAGAGGTTCTGAGTGGCGCCCTCTCATTGGGTGCACTATTATTGATCGCTTTAGTAGCGATACTAATCGCCTTTTTAGTTATCAAATTTTTCATAGGACAATATGCATCAGCATCCTCCTGAAATTTCGATCGATGTACGAAGTCTTGGGAAGTCATTTTCCGTGTATCAGAAAAAGGCAGGATTATTTGCTGCCATTAGCAGCATTTTTCATCGAAAATGGAGTAAGGTTTCCGCTATCAACAATGTAAGTTTTTCGATAAAAAAAGGTGAATTTGTAGGTTTACTTGGGCCAAATGGAGCCGGAAAAACAACGATAGTGAAAATTCTTTCTGGCATTCTTTCCCAGGATGCGGGCACCGTTTTAGTAGCTGGTCACAGCCCCATACAAAGGAAAAAAAGCTTCCTCAAAAAAATTGCTTTAGTCATGGGTCAAAGATCCCAATTAATTTGGGATTTACCACCTGAGGACACGTTTGCAGCTCATGGAATCATGTATGAAATTCCCCCCAAAATACTTAGTGAAAGAGTGCATAAATTTTCGTCAATGCTTGATGTAAAACATGTTTTGCAAACACCTTCTAGGCAGTTATCATTGGGGGAGAGAATGAAGTGCGAGCTAATTCTTGCTTTTCTTCATGATCCACAAATTCTTTTTTTGGACGAGCCTACAATTGGGCTTGATGCCTCATCTCAAATTAAAATTTGGGAATTTTTGAAGGAGTGTAAAAAGCTAAAGCAAATCACAGTCATTCTCACGTCGCACTATGCTCAAGACATAGAAAACCTTTGCACTAGAATTTTATTGATCAATAGAGGGCGGCTTTGCTTCGATGGTGATCTGAGAGAATTAATGGCCTTAAGCGATCCTGAGAAGAAAATTGCTCTGCAAGTTGCGGCTCCTATCTCGCCCGGAGATAAATTGCGTATTAAAAATATACTTGGCAAAAACCCAGATTATCTAAGCGAGAGACAAATTAACTTCTCGCTTTCTTCGACGGTTGCAAATGAGGTCATAAGGGCTTTGCTCAGTTTTTTATCTGTGTCTGAAATCTCAGTGCAAGAGTCAGACATTTCATCTTTATTCGCGAAGTCTGTAGATATGAAAAATGAAGAAATATCTATTAGAAAACTTTCTGCAAAATTAAAAAATAGTCAAATGCAAGGAATTGTCGATACCGATCTACGTATTTAGCGGCAGCATAACAAAAAAGCTGGTCCCAACACCTTCTTTGCTTTTGAAATTTATACTGCCACCTTGAGATTCAATCGAACCCTTAGCGACGTAAAGGCCAAAGCCATTACCATCAACCGAATTGCGGACATTGCTAGCGCGAAAAAGTTTGCCAAAGATCTTATCCTGGTCCTTTTCAGGAATGCCACAGCCACTATCTGTGACTTCACAAAATAGTTTTCCCTGATCAATTTTTATCTTAAATTTGACTGTTCCATTAGATGGAGTGTATTTCACGGCGTTACTAAGAAGGTTTTCTATTGTCATTCTCGTTAAGCGTTTGTCTAGTTTGGCTTTAGGCCATTCTTTCGGAAGCTCTTTAACTAAAAGAACCTTCTTCTCAATTGCTTTTGGTTCGATTATCGCAAGAATCTCTTCAAAAAAAGCAGCTAGATCCAATTCCTGCGGCTCAACTTTCATCTTGCCCAATTGAACTCGCGAAACATCCAAGATCATTGAGACTAATTCACTTAGGCCAGATGCAACCGATTGCACGGTATTTAAGGACTCTTGTTGTTCGGAAGACAGCTTGCCCAAATCACCATCTAGCAGCATCTCAACGTACCATTTCACTGATGAAATAGGAGTAGCTAATTGGTGGCTGACCATGCTTAGAAGCTCATCTTTTTGGCGATCTACCTCTTTAGCGAGCTCGACTTCAGCTTTCCAGCTTTTTACGAGATATGCCGACAGTGTGGTGATTAGTAAGATGAGTAGCGCAATGAATAGTGCAAAAGGCAAAACTGTTGCCTGGACTGTCCTGAAATATTCTGAGACCTCGACGTCAATGGTCAAAGTGCCGACTACAACTCCGCCAGAGTTTTTGATCGGCGCATAGGCAGAAAGAAAATTACCCCATTCATCAGAGCTGGGTTCAGCGTCCACTGTTGCCTTAACAAATGCTGGGCCAAGCAGTGCAGGGACCTCAGACGCGTCATACGCCTCTCCTGGCGTGCTGACATCATCATCGTTAACTTCTCCATCTTCGTTAAAGTCGATGACTGGTGTATTGCTAATTGCATCAGCATCAACAACGAATGTGACAGTATTTCGGTCCTCTGTTTGCCTGAGAATATATGCATAAAGTGAATCTTTGATCTGCCTTCTCACTCTTTGTAGTTTGAGGACATTTTTTCTATATGCAGGATCAGAAAATGCGTTTTCTCCAGCTAAAGAGAGCCTCTCGATCTCGTCGCCATCAAATGCCAACGCAGCGACTCCAGCAGTACTTATCAAACGAGCATCGAGGTTTTGCCTCAAAAGGCTCCTGGTGTAATCCTGCAAAAGATATGTCACAACCGCGATAACTGAAGCACATAATATAATCGCGAGTAAGTACACTTTGCCTTTGAGGAATTTCTTTGCTTTCTCTTCCATAACAACTGACAATTATACACCATCTGCGTACTTTTTTCCAGAAAATACTATCTTCAAAAGTTTCCGTCTCCCATTAGTCGAATTAGTAGTTTTGCATATATGGGACTGGTATCAGGCGGAAGATTTGGATAATGACGCTGGAAATAACTTACATAGTCAGAATTGGCATTGGGTTTACTAATCACCTCCGCCAACTTCACCAGCAAAATCTCCGGATGCCGCAGGGCATGGCAGGAGAGCCGCATGAGGTAGCGCTGCTCGCGCACATGCGGCGGGTAGGCATCGTGGGCCGGGTCTTTCGCGAGTGAGCGCACCATGGCGGCCACATCCTCGCCGCAGACGCGGCGGATGGCACCGATGGCCTGCTGCAGCTTGGCCGGGTCGTCGATGCCGTCGAGCATGCCATGCAGCACGGCCGTTTGCTCCAGCGCAGGGCTTAAGGGGTACCCGCAGGACCGCAGGACGCGCACGAGGCGCAAGGGGTCCCTATTGGGCTCTGGTGGGCGGATGCTGGCCCGGTTGAAGCCGATGAGCAGTTCTACTGCGGTGATGATGGCCGTTGGCATAGGGTGTAGAGTCTGCTGCACGTTGGGAAACTTGGAAGAGCGCCGTGTATACAGTCGCTGGGTGCGGAGCGCAAGGGGCCGCTTGTTTCTGCGAAAAAACAGTGTTCTGCTATGTCAGGGAACCCTGACAATCGCATGCCGTGTATGCTGAGGGAGCATGACCAACGCTGAGATCGCCGCCGCGTTTGCACAGGTTGGTACCTTGTTGACGTTGCAGGGGGAGAATCCTTTCAAGATTCGTGCGTATGAGCGTGCGGCGCAGATGCTGACGGCGCACCCGCGCGAGCTCCGCGACCTCTACGCCGACGGCGGCGAGGCGGCGCTGCGCGCGTTGCCGGGTATCGGCGAGGATCTGACGCGCAAGATCGTGGAGCTGCTCACAACACAGAAGCTCGCGTACCTGACGGAGCTCATGGCCGCCTTCCCCCCGGGGCTGCTCGAGATCCTGACTGTGGAAGGCATGGGCCCCAAGAAGACCAAGCTCGTCTGGGAGAAGTTCGGCGTGGAGAGCATCGACGACCTCGAGAGGCTCGCGCAGGGCGACAAGCTCAAAAGCCTCAAGGGGTGGGGCGACAAATCTGTGCAGAATATCCTCCGGGGCATCGCCGGCAAGCGCCAGCTTATGGAGCAGGGCGGCGGGCGCACGCCGTTGCCGAAGGCGTGGGAGATTGCCGAGGAGATCGTGGAGCGGCTGCGCAAGAGCAAGCTCTGCACCGATATCGACATCGCCGGTTCGCTGCGTCGCCGCCGCGAGACGGTGGGCGACATTGATATTCTGGTGACCAGCCGCAAGCCCGAGAAGGTCATCGCGTTCTTCTGCGGCATGCCCGGCATCGACCGGGTGCTGGCGCAGGGCGAGACCCGCGCATCTGTCGTCATGGCGGCGGGCATGCAGTGCGATTTGCGCGTGGTGGAGCCGGAGGTGTTCGGCGCGGCGTTGCACTACTTCACCGGCAGCAAGGAGCACAACGTGCAGCTGCGCTCGCTCGCGCTCGACCGCGGCGTCACGATCTCCGAGTACGGCGTGTACGAAGGCACTGCCGCGCGCAAAGGGAAGCTCGTTGCCTGCCACACCGAAGAAGATGTCTTCGCGGCCGTCGGGCTGCCGTGGATCCCTCCGGAGATCCGTGAGGGCAGAGGCGAAGTGGACGCCGCCAAGCGTGGCGCGCTGCCCCTCTTGCTCAACGAGAGCGACCTGCAGGGCGACCTGCACCTGCATACCGATTTCAGCGACGGCGAAGCCTCGGCCGTAAAGATGGCCAAGGCCGCCAAGGCCGCCGGACTTTCCTACATCGCCATCACCGACCACGCCTCGCCGCTGGGCATGGTGAAGGGCATCAAGGAGGGGAATATCGATGCGTACCTCGCAATGGTCGCCGCCGCCCGCAAGGCCGTGCCCGACGTGCGTCTCTTCGTGGGCGCCGAGGTGGATATTCTCCCTGATGGGCGTCTCTACCTTTCCGACGCCGTGCTCGCCAAGCTCGATTGGGTCGTCGTGTCGATCCACCAAGCGCTGCGCCAACCCCGCGCGGAGATGACCGAGCGCATCTGCAAGGCGCTGGAACACCCGTCGGTATGCCTGCTGGCCCACCCCACCGCGCGGTTGCTCGGGGAGCGCGTGGGCATCGAGGTCGACCTGGAGCGCGTGCTGCAGACCGCCAAACGCTTCGGCGTGGCCGTGGAGCACAACGCGTCGCCCGAGCGCCTCGACCTGGCCGATGTCCACCTGGCGCGGGCCAAGGCATTGGGCGTGCCCATCTGTGTGAATTCCGACGCGCACACCACCGACGGATTGCGCTACCACCTGGGCGTGAGCCAATGCCGCCGCGGCTGGATTGAGCCGGGGGATGTGCTCAACACCCGCAGCGCCCAAGGCCTGGAAGCCTGGCTCGATCGGCGCAGAGGCTAGATCGAAGGGCTTGCCTTTCGCCCCGCTACCCGTACAATCGCCACCCGTATGCCACGCATCCGCCAACGCGAAATCACGGCCCGACGCACCCGCAAGCTCAAGATGAATAAGCTCCGCGTGCGCTACACCGAGGCCAAGTCGGCAGCCCAGAAGGAGCAAGTGCTCGGCAAGCTCGCGCGTATCACGCCCTGGCTCACGCTGGAGCAGTTCGTCGCGCCGCTCAAGAAGAAGGCGTAAGCCCTTCCGCCAGCGGGCAGCCGCCATCGCAGCACGTTTCACAGAGCACGCCGCACCGAGTGCAGTGCCGTTTCAGCTTGCGTTCGATCGTCGCCGCGCCGCAGACGGGGCAGTGGTCGGACGGTTCGCATTGTGAGGAGGGGGTGGGGAGGTGCATGCTCGGCCCGAGCCTACAACGCCGCACCATGCCCGTCATCGAATCGTCCCGCACCGTCGCAAGCCCGCTGGGCACGCTGCGCATCCTCGCTACCGATCGCGGCATCACCGCCGTGGAGATCCACGCGGCCATGCGCGGCGACAGCGGCGAGCAGTTCGCGTTTCTCGATGATTGCGCGCGCCAGCTTGCCGAGTATTTCGAGGGTGCGCGGCGCGGATTCACCGATCTGCCGCTCGCGGTGCGTGGCACGTCGTTCCAGCTCGATGTCTGGGATGCGCTGCGCCACATCGATTTTGGAGCAACGCGCACCTACGGCGAGCTCGCCGAAGTAGTGGGGTCGCCCGGAGGCGCGCAGGCGGTGGGGCAGGCGCTCACGCGCAACCCCATCGCGATCATCGTGCCATGCCATCGCATCATCCCGTCCGACGGGTCGCTCGGGGGCTACGCCGGCGGTAGCGCCGCCAAGCGCTGGCTGCTCAACCACGAGGGCGCGACGTACTGAAACGTGCACACGGAAATGACCCCAGAACGCAAGCGTCCTGGGGTCAGTTCCTTCAGCGGGGTGTCGAGGGTTACTGTGCGAGTTTGGCGTTGATCGTGTGCACGATCTTGCCGACTTCGCTCAGTGCCCCGGCTACCTTCCAGTCCGGGTCGAACGCCTGACACAGACCCCATTGGACTTGGGGCACATGCAGGACGGCTTCGATCCAGAAGCGGAGGCCATAGGGACAAACCGACCAGATGACGCACTTCTCGGGCAGTGAGCCGGACGTTGCCATCCGGTGTTGCCACGCGAAGAGCGTGCTCAGGTTGGTGGGTCGCCCCGCCAGCGCCTCGGGTGGGACGCTGTCCGTCGTGATCACCTGACGTTTGTATTCCGTCTGGCGCGACATCTTCGACAGAGCCAGCTCGAGAAGTCGCTCGAGCACCACGCCCTCGCGGACGAGGAATTCGCTTCCGGCCTGCTCGACACACTCGTCGAACTTCAGGCCGCCAGTGAGGCTGATGTCGTCCACCTCACCGGTAACGGGCTTGCGGCTCACCGCTGCGAGTCCGCTGATCGTCGCGAGCTTCGGGAAGCAGTTGCGGGTCACTGCATCCATGCCAGCCGCGATACGCTTTTTCATCTGCTGGTAGCCCGCCCCCGGGATCACAGCGTGTGTGGCTTCGAGGCAGAGGCTGGGCGGCATGGTGTGCGGCATGAGCAGCAGCAGCGTCCCCAGCGGATCGCTGATGTCGAAGGCCCGCTCTTGCAGAACGGCCTTCACGTCACTCGGCATGCCGGGGAGTCGAGACCACCCGGCGGTGTTGATCGTGGCGGCGGCTTCGCTGAACGTGGCGCAGATGGGCAACCCCATTTTCTGCATCAGTTCGCTAAGCGCCGGCGTGGGGGTCGGAGAGCCCCCTTCGACGTGCTGAAGGAACAGGGTTTGCGGATGAAACACGTGCACCTCCTTTCGTGTAAATGGTGCTGTTGTCCGCTTAGATACTTTGCACTATTTTCGATTTTTAGCAATCACGCACCGGGGAAATCCGCACGTACGCTAGGGGCATGCCCGCCTTGCTGCGCGACTGCCGGAGCCTGCTGCTTGTTGCCTATACGCTGTTGGGGTTGGGCCTGTTGCTCAGCAGTGGCATGTATACGCCGCTCGCGCTCCTGCTCGTGACGCTCGCCTTTCTTGCTGCGCTGGGCGCATGGCGCGCTTCTTCCCGCGACGGATCGAACGTTCCGCCCGTAGGCCTCGCCGCGGCAAGCCTCGTCACGATGCTGCTTGCCCAGCTGCCGTTCGCGAATGCCTTCTACTTGCAGTCGCTGCTCTACGATCGGGGCGTGCTCGCGTGTATTGCGCTGGCGACGCTGCTCGTGCTCTTCGGCTACGCCACGAAACGTGCGCGTTGGTCGTCGTGGCGCCGGAGAGTATTTCTTATTGTGCTGTGCATGGGCATCGCGATCCAGTGGCTGCTGCCGTGGGCGTCTCCGGCGCCGCTGGTCGACGTGTTCGTTATGCTCCAGGGTGCCGCCAAGGGCCTGCTCTACGGCCACGATCCCTACACGCTGACGTTCGTCGATATCTACGGCGGGCAAGGGATTAGCAAGCCCATCACGACCTATACGTACCCTCCGGCGAACATCCTGTTGCTTGCGCCGTTCTTCGCCGTATTCGGCGATGTGCGCTTTGGGATGCTCGCTGCAAACCTCGTCACGCTGCTGCTGCTCTGGCGTTTGACGCGTCGCGACGACGACGCCTGGGGCGAGCTTCTCCTGCTGCTTTTTCTGTTCCACCCGCGCGCGGCGTTCACCGTCGAGCAGGCGTGGCTCGATCCGCTGATCCTCGGCGTGCTCAGCCTGGCGTTGCTGCTGCGCGAGGAGGGCGAGCGGGCGTGGAGTGCGGCGGCGTACGGGGTCTTCCTGTCCATGAAGCAGTACCTCGTGTTTTTCCTGCCGCTCTGGTGGTTGCTGGAGCGGCGCCCCAAGCATCTGCTCATCGGCCTATGCACCGGCGCGCTGACGATGCTGCCATTCTTGCTCTGGCACCCCGGCCCCGCCGTGTTCAACGGGCTGCTGTTCCACATGAGCGATGCGTTTCGCCCCGACAGCCTCACCGTTGCGTCCCTCGTGTATGCCAAGACGGGGATCGCGGCCGGCCGCTCGGTGAGCCTCGCGGTGGGGCTCGTCTTCGCTGCGGCGACCGTTTGGACATGCCGGAGGATGCCGATGCCGTTTGGCTTCCTGCTGGCATCGTCGGTCACCTTCTTCGCGGTGTTCCTGCTCGGCAGTCAGGCCTTCTGCAATTACTACATGCTCGTGAGCGGCTTACTGCTGCTGGCCGTGGCCGCTCCCCAAGCGCGCAGTGCGTGATGCCGCGCCGACCCCGGCCGCGCTCGATGCATACGCGTATGCCTTTCCGAAGGAAGCCGTCGCGCTTGCGCCGGCGCACCCCCGCGATAGCGCCCGGTTGCTCGTCGTGGGTAAGCATGACGCGGTGGATGCCGTGTTCCGCGACATCGGCGACTACCTGCCGCCGCGCGCGGTGCTCGTGCTCAATGACACCAAGGTGATTCCGGCGCGCCTGCACGTCCGCAAAGCCACGGGCGGCGGCGTGGAATTGCTCTGCACGGGGCGCGAACGCGGCGCCGTGGTGGCGCTCGCCAACAAGCGTCTTGCGCCGGGCGATGTGCTCGCGGGTCCGGCGGGGTCGCGGTGGACGGTGCTCCGCGAAGGTGAGGGCGGCTGGCGCATCCGGCCATCCTGCGGGATGCGCGCGCTTGATGCTTTTCTCCTGCGCCATGGCACAACGCCGTTGCCGCCCTACATGAAGCACTCGCCGCTCTCCGAGTCCGCCCGCCGGCGCGAATACCAGTCGGTGGTGGCGCGGGCGCAAGGTTCGGTGGCGGCTCCGACGGCATCGCTTCACTTCACCAAGGCGCTGCTGGCCCGCCTCCGGCGCCGCGGCCTGCGGATCGTCACGGTGACGCTGCATGTGGGCCTGGGGACATTTGCCCCCGTCACCGAGGAGCATCTGCGGACGGGCGCGCTCCACCCCGAGCGCTTCTCGCTCACGGCGCGCGCCGCAACTGCCCTGATGGCTGCGCAGCGTGAGGGGCGCCCCATCATTGCCGTTGGCACCACCGCGCTGCGGGCAATCGAATCAGCCGCCGATGAACGCGGGCGCATCGTCCGGCGCTCGGGAACGACGCGCATCTTCATCCGCGAGGGGTACCGCTTCCGTTGCGCGCAGGGGCTCATCACAAACTTTCATGTGCCGCGGTCGAGCCTGCTCATGCTGGTCAGCGCGCTCATCGGCCGTGAGCGCCTGCTTGCCCTGTACCAGGGTGCCGTGGAGCGCGGATATCGGTTGTTTTCGTTCGGCGATGCCATGCTGGTATTGCCCGGAGGCGATTGCAAGAGAGCCAAGAAGATGATTGCATGCCCTCATGAATGAGCGCGAAGTGAAGTTCCTCAATGTCGATCCCGATGAGCTCGTGCCGAAGATCGAAGCCCTCGGCGCGCATCGCACGTATTCCGGAGAGGTGCATGCGTTGTATTTCGATCGTAACGACAAAGGCCTTAGTAAGAAGCGCACAAGCCTGCGGTTACGCATGAAAGGAATCGTTGAGCTCACGCTCAAAGATCGCAAGCGTCAGGAGGGCGACGTCAAAGTATGTGAGGAAACGACGGTGCTCCTGCGCCCGGAAGATTGGCGGAGCATGCAGACGATTCTCGAAGCGCTTGGCGCCGAGCACGTTCGTTCGGAAACAAAACATCGGACGTCGTATGGGCTCCTGTACCGTGGCGACGAAGTGCACTTCGATATGGATGAATTGGGTGACGGCATCCCCACGCTGCTCGAAATTGAAGCGTTGAAAGATGAGAGCATTTGGCATTTCGCCGAAGCACTCGGGCTGCAGCGCGAAGATGCCGTGGCGTGGTCGAGCAGTGAAGTGCGCCGCTATTATGCGAGCCTGAAAGGCACGGAGAAACGCAGGAAGTCCAAGGCAAAGAAGAAGTGATCACAAAACCGGCGCCCGAAGGCGCCGGTTGGAGGCGAACGATGGAGGAGAGGCGTTATTGCAGAACGATCGTGCCGTCGACGGGCATGATCTCGTCGAGCAGCTTGTCGCCGTAGCTGTCATTGCCTACGCCGAACTCTTTGCGGGGGAATTCGAGGTGGAAACGCAGCGTCTTGTCTTCCGCGACGAAGCTGACCGTGACGGTCTTCGTGACGCCCTTCACCGTGAGGGGGCCGTCGATCTCAAAGCCGCCGTCATCGCGGGGCCACACGCCGCCGTCCGATTCAAACGTGGCGACGGGGAAGTTGGCCGTGTCGAAGAAGTCTTCTTTCTGCAGGTGGCCGTCGAGCATCTCGCTGTCGGTGACGATGTTCTGCAGGTCGATGTCGAAGCGGAACTTCGTCTTGAGCCAATCCCCCTCCTCCTGCTGCATCACGACGCGGAACTTGTTGAAGCGGCCGGGGTGATCGACGATGGAGCTCTTGCCGACGAACATGATCGAGCTCTTGGCATAATCCACGGGCATCGCGTCATCGGGAGCCGGTTCATCGACCACGGTGGGCTGGTGGGCCGGGGGAGCGGGTTCCTCAGCGGCAACCACGGCATCGGCCGCCTCGCTGGACGGAGGCATGGCATCGTTGGTGAGGACCGGGCGCTCATCGACCACTGCGGGAGCTTCCGGCGTGCCTTCATCCACCGGCACGACATCGGGCGTTCCGCCGCAGGCGGCGAGGAAGAACAAGGGCAAAACCAGGAGTGCGCGTTTCATAGGAAGCGAAGAAAAAAGCAAAAGTGGCTCAACGCTACGCTGCGCGGTTGCACCGTGCAACCAGTCACGCTTGTCCTACGCCAGTCCTACCAGCATCATGCGCGTTCGCCATGCAATGGGTCGTATGTCCACGAGCAGGCGCTCCGACCACGGCGTGGCTGCGGCGATCATCTGCACGGCGCGCGTGGCGGGCAAATCTTCCTCGATCAGCAGGCCCGTTCCCAGGATGATGTCGCGCTGGACGGGGCTGGTTTCGTGCAGCGGAGCGCTGCGGACCGGGGCAACTTGCTGCAGGGATCCTTGCGGCATCGGCAGGCCTGTTGCGGCCGCATGGGCGATCTGGAGGCTCCAGCGGACGAGCGAGCCGCAGAGCCGCAGCGGCCAGAGCAGAACGGCAAGCAGCCAGCGTAGCGGAGGCAGGACGCGCAACAGCGTCGACAACGCCTGCGAGAGCGTGCGCCAAGCGGCCCGCAGCGTTGCGCGCAAGCCAGCTGAGAACACGCGTACCGGCGCGGGCAAGGCGCCAAGAATGCGGCGCACGGCGCCAGGGATTGCCGCAAGCAGCGAGCGTAGTGCCCGAAGCAGCCGGCCGATCGGCAAGCGGCGCAGGATCGTAGCGATCGTTCGCACGACGCCGTAGAGCGTCCGTGCGACGAGGGTGATGAGCGGCGAGAGCAACCGCAGCACGCTCCTGCCAGCCGCGCGCAGGACGCCGAGCGCGAGGCGCGCGATTCTGCCGAGCATCCGCAGCAGGGGCAGCAGCGGTCGAAGCGCACGTCGCGCGAGAACCAGGACTAGGCGTCCGAGACGTCCCAGCATCTTCAGCAGCGGTCGAAGCGCACTCGCAGCGGCGCGCAGCACGGTGACGATCAAACGCCAGAGTGCTTGTAGCATGCTCCGCAGCAACGCAGCGACCGGGCGTAGCAGCTTCGCGAGCGCGCCCAGCACGCGCAGCGCAAATGACCAGAGTACACGCAGCGCCCGCGCGATGATTGTGAGCGCCGTCCGCAAGGCGCGCAGCACCATGCGGCAGAGCGGGCCGAGGAGTTTCCAGACCGCTTTGAGTACGGAGGCAATGCCCTTCCATAGCCATCGCGCCACGGTGCGCACCAAGCGGAGCACGCCGAGGACAAGTGGCTTCAGGAGCGACCAGGCCGCCCGCAGGATCATCCGCAGCACGTTCCAAGCCGTGCGCAGCGCCATGGCAACCACGCGCCAGATCGTCCGCAGCATGGTGCGGAGAACACTCCAGATGGCGCGCAAGGCAATGCGTAGCACGGACCATACGGCGCGCAGCGCGGATCGCAGCACCTGCCAG
This sequence comes from uncultured Candidatus Peribacteria bacterium, assembly GCA_964488165.1. Lineage (GTDB taxonomy): Bacteria > Patescibacteriota > Gracilibacteria > Peribacterales > Peribacteraceae > VMFU01. The sequence continues at coordinate 127,041 of CAZATU010000001.1, read as the reverse complement.
ATCGCCCGTAGCGCAGCGGAAGCGATCTTCCAGGCCGCCCGTACGATGCTCCACGCCACCCGCAGCACGATGCGCAGGATGCTCCAGAGTGCTTTCAGGAGGTTCCGCAGCACCCCCCACACCACCCGCAGTACCCCTCGCACCAGACGCCAGAGCAAGGGGATCACACGCCAGACGGTTTTGAACGCCCAAAGAACAATCTTGCCGAGAGACCGCAGCAGGAACCGCGGCACGAGAAACACATGCCACAGGAAACCACGGCGCCCCCCGCCGCTGCGCCGATCGTCGCTTTGCGATGCCCCGGATGCAAACGTCGCTTCCAGTACGCTCAATCCCACCAGAACCCCGACGCCGATCAGCAGCCAGGTGCTGGTCATAAGTTATATACTTTTACAACATTTTAACTAATAATGCAAGTCCTTCCCATCCCCCTTACGGCTGGGGAGCAAGGGAGACCGGAATAGCCACTTCTGCATCGTTTTCAGGCATTCCGGAGGGATTTGCTTTATGCAGAATGAGGTTGGCCTGGGAGAGCGCGGTGGGTTCCCAGGTCATCGACACTTCAAACGGCACGAAATCCTCAGTCATCCAATCATCGTTGGTGCTGGCGGCGCCGGTGGCGAGCACCGTACCGTCGGAGCCGACAAGCTCCACCGGGAACGTGCCTTCCATGTACCACGACCCGCGGGCAAGGCCCGTCACGGTGAAGCCGGGTTCCACCAGGCTCTGCGCGCGCGGCGACGTGATGATGATCGTGTCGTCTTCCGGCGTGGCCGCAGCGGCGTCATCGCGTACGTCGGGAGTGGGCGTTGGCGTCGTCTGCGTCGCGGAGCAGGCACTTAGGGCAAGCAAGCCAAGGAGAATCGATGTTTTCAGCATCTGCATAGCGTGTGGGGAATGCGTGCAGTGTCGGGGTTTCGTCGCGCGGTCGCAAGTAGTCGGCTGCTGATTCACGCAGGAAGTGAAACGTCGCGCCGCCCATCGTTGGGGGAATAGACAAAATGTAAAAAAGTTCTATAGTTGCAGATGCCCCTGCATGTGCGGGGGAGATCCTGTCCTCGCAAGGAGCCACCCTCATGCTCGCAGAGCTGTGGGAGCGCTACCCGGCCCTCGTCGTCACTGCGTTGATGTTCGTGCCTCTCGTCGTTCTCGCTGTTGTGATTCACATCAGCGAGCTCGTGGAGCACCAAGCGCCAACCCGACGGGATCGCCGGTCCTGAGATGCAGTCTCCTCCCCGGACGGTTAGGGGAAGGCCCGGTGGGACACCACCACCGGGCCATTCGGAAGATCCATTGCCTCTGGACCAACGCCAAAAACCCTTTACACTCTCCCAACTTTCGCCAGTCTTACCCCTGAGAGCATGCAAATCCGCAATATCGCCATTATCGCCCACGTCGACCACGGCAAAACGACGCTTGTCGACGCGCTCTTGCGCCAAGGCGGGGCGTTTGCCGCCCATGAGGAAATGGGCGAGCTCATCATGGATAGCAACGACCAGGAGCGCGAGCGCGGCATTACGATTTATGCCAAGAATGCGGCGATTCACTATAAGGACTGTCGTATTAACATCGTCGATACGCCGGGTCACGCCGATTTCGGCTCCGAAGTGGAGCGCGTCCTCCGCCAGATCGATTGCGTGCTCTTGCTCGTGGACGCCCAGGAAGGCCCCATGCCGCAGACGAAGTTCGTGCTCAAGAAGTCGCTCGAACTCGGCCTGAAGCCCATTGTTGTGATCAACAAGATCGACAAACCCGCCGCTCGCCCGATGGCCGTCGTGGACGAAGTGTTCGATCTCTTCGTGGCGCTCGGCGCGTCCGAGGCGCAGCTCGACTTCCCTTACATCTTCGCCGTCGCCCGCGAAGGCATGGCCAAGCGCAAGCTGGAGGATACGTCGACTGATTTGACCCCGCTGTTCGAGCTCATCATGGAGCACGTCCCCGCCGCGCCGCGCGAGACGGAGAAGGCGTTCCGCATGCAGCCGAGCTCGCTCGGATACGACAGCTACGTCGGCCGCCTGGCCGTGGGCCGCGTGTACGAAGGTATGGCCAAGGTGGGCGATAAGGTATGGGTGCGCGGCATCGACGGCGCAACGCGCCAGGGCAAGATCAGCAAGCTGTTCCACGCCGAAGGCGTCCGTCGCACCGAGGTGCAGCAGGTGGAGGCGGGCGACATCGTCACGCTCGCCGGCGTCGGCGACATCATGGTGGGTGAAACCATCGCCAATAGCGAAGCCGCCCCGGCGTTGCCGGCCCTGCACATCGACCCCCCGACGGTGTCGATGGTGTTCATGGTCAACGATTCACCGTTCGCTGGTCGCGAAGGAAAGCTTCTGACCACCCGTCACATCCGCGAGCGCTTGCTCCGCGAATGCGAGACGAACGTGGGTCTCAAGGTGGAGGACATTCCCAATAGCGATTCGTACAAGGTCTCCGGCCGCGGCGAGCTGCACCTCTCGGTGCTCATCGAACAGATGCGCCGCGAAGGCTTTGAGCTGCAATTCTCCCGCCCGGAGGTCATCACCCGCGAGACTGCGGGCGTCCGCGAAGAGCCGATGGAACACGTCATCATCGACGTGCCGGAAGGTTCCGCGGGCACTGTGATCGACATGCTTGCGCGCCGCAAAGGCGAGATGCAGGACATGCGCACGCGCGAAGGCCACGCACGCTTGGAATATCTTGTTCCCACTCGCGGATTGCTCGGCTTCCGCGGCGACTTCATCATCGAAACGCGCGGGGAGGGAATCCTCACACACTCGTTCCTGCGCTACGACGGATGGAAGGGCGAACTGCCGGGCCGCACGCGCGGCTCGATGATCTCGATGCTCGGCGGCGAGGCGACGGCGTACGATTTGTGGAAGCTGCAGGAGCGCGGCGCGCTCTTCATCATGCCGGCGACGCCCATTTACGAAGGCATGATCCTCGGCGAAAGCGCCAAGGAGCAGGACCTCGTGGTCAACGTCGTCCGCGGCAAGAAGCTCAGCAACGTGCGCGCGTCGGGCAGTGACGATGCCATCCAGCTGACGCCGATCACGCCCATGAGCTTGGAGCAGGCGCTGGAGTACATCGCCGATGACGAATTGGTCGAAGTGACTCCCACGTCGATCCGCCTCCGCAAGAAATACCTCAAGGAGACCGACCGCAAGCGATCCGGCAAATAATCAGCGCTGTTCCAGCAACGCCCGGATCGCCAGCATCGTCGCCCGCACGAGAGTGTTTGCCATTGTCGCGCGTTCCGGAGGCAGGCGGCGTTCATGAGTCGCGATGACGCGCCGTTCCACGTCGTCGAGCACCGTTGGGGACACTACGACACCGATCCGGGCAAGCCGCTCCACCACCATCCGCGCCGTGTGTTCGGGCGCTGCACGGACCAGCGCACACCGCGCCAAAACGCCTTCAACGATGCGCGGCATGCGGGCGTTGCGCGGAGAGGGGGCCGTCCTCATGGTCTGAAGCGTGCGATGATCATGCCCAGCTGCTCGTCGGTGACGCTGAGGCTCTGCAGCGCTTCCAGGAAGATGCCGACGGGAACGGGCGTCGTGGCGTGTTCGGCGTAGCGCTTGCTGAAGGTGCAGATGGCATTGTTGGCTTCGTTGCGGAACACGCGGTGGCTGCCCTTGCCGCGCTTGGGGAGCTCGATGATGCCGATGGAGCGCAGCGCCCCTTCGACCTCGGCGAACGCGAACATGCGCCTTTGCATCGTGGCAAACATCTCCCGCATGTTCTTCGGTGCGACGAGCGGCGCGTCGCTTGCAGGCTCTTCTTCCACGGGCCACCGCCAATCGGACAGCGGCGTCATGCCCACCCCGTCTTCGAAGATTGCCGCTTCGGTGGAGCTCTGCATGGGTGAATGGGCCAGGCACCCCCGCACGATGTCGGCATTCGCGCCGCTGACGCCGAGGAGTGTGCCGAACGCGGTGGAAACGAACACCAACGCTTCGGGCAGGTGACGCGCTTGGGAAGCGAGCACGGGCTCCAGCTTGAGGGCTTGCGCAAGGGCTGTCCGGCGATGGTTGAGCAGGCGGTGGAGCAGGGCGGGCGCATCCGGCGGCAAGAGCTCGGGGGAGAGCCCGGCATACGGGGCAGACTTGTGGACGAAGAGCCGCCCTCCGGTTCGCAATACCTGCGCGATGGGCTTGTGCTCATGGGCGTCGATGGCAGAAGCCTCATGTTCCTTGGCATTGCGGCAACGCGGGTTGTCGCGGTCATCGACATTGCCGCTCAAGAGCACCGAAGACACCATGCCTTCTTCCAGGCGCAGCTCTTCGGCATGCAGGCGGCCATGCCGCCAGGAGACGTAGTGCAGGTCGCCGGCCGCAAGCGGCTGGATGTTGATCAGCGTGCCTTCGGCGAGCGGTGCTGCGCCAGGGTCGTCCGCCGGCGTCATTGAGGCAAGCTGGTCGTATTCTTCGCGCAGCGACCGATGGAGCTGCGCGTCTTCGAGGCTGGCTGCGAGGCGACGCTGGGCGCGCTGCAGTTCTTTCACAAGGCCCTGGGCATCGCTGGGTACGGTGTAGGGCTTGGCAATCGATCGCTGCGTGACAATCTGTACGTTGCTCAGCAGCTCCGCATCATCGCCGAACGTGCGCAGCAGCTTGGCGCAGGTGGAGCGGCTGATATCGGTCGCGATCATCACGGGCAGACCCGTAAACGTGCCAGCATCCAAGGGCATCTTGGCAAGCTCTCTGCCGCGCATGGACACACCCGTTTGCACGCCGAGCGCAATATCCAGCAGGTGATACGCCCGGTCTTCGGGGGTTCCTTTGCTCCAGCTCTGCGTTTCGCGCAGAAGCGCCATGAGGCGATCATGCAGCTGCGCCACGAACGCGAAGAGCGTTTCTGCGTGGCGCTCCGGGATGTCGTGTGCGTCGCCTCCGGCGTTCATGTCCTGCATCAGCATGTCCCCGAGCGCCGTCATCATCTGCTCCTTCGCCACGGTGCGTTCGTGGATTTCGTCGCCGACATGTGCAACGGGCAGCGCAATGGCGTCTGCGAGGCAGGCATCCATCGGCGTTCCCAGCTGCATTGCCGCTGTGAGCACATGCTTGCGGAAGTTTGCGGGGAAGCCGGGGCAGGAAATACCTTGTATGGATTCGCGGTGCGCGCGTTCGAGAGTTTTTTCATCCGCTTTGCCTTTACGCAGGCAAATCGTAGTCATCCCGTTGAGGGCCGACAGGAGTTCCAGTTGTTCCATTGGCCGCCTATTCTTCGTTTTTCGGCCTGGGTGTCAAATGGAACGCAGCCTTTATTGCCGCGCGCGCAATTGCTTGAGCAGCGTCAGGAAGTTCTCCACGTTGCGGACGCTCGGGTCGCGTTCGACCGTCATGTGCGCGGGCATGCCATTGGGCCGCACCACCGCCACCGAGCGCTTGCCCTTGGCGGCTTGCAGGATGCCCGGCGTGTGCGACGTGCCGAAGAGCAGAACGCCCGAGGGTGAAGCCGCCGCGGCTGCTTCGCGTTTCTTCGCAACGGGGCCTGTGGCGTCGGTGTGCATCTGCGCGACGAATGCCTGCAGGTCGCGCTCCAGCGCGGCGGCGGGGAACGCCGTATGGCCGTTGAGCGTGATGACGTCGTCATCGGGGTTATAGCGATAGTCGAATTGCGGGTATTTGCTCGTGTTGCGCAGCGCGGTAAGGAACTCCTGTGTTGCCTTGGAGACGCGTACGAAATCGGCGTTTCCCTGTTCCAGGGCCTGGATCGCCTCGGGGTCCTCCGCGCCCTTCCAGGGCGTTTCCATGCCTGCGGCATACACCGTCGACACATTCACGCCTTGCCGCAGCAGACGCTTGAACGGAGCGACGCTGTCGATGCCCGGGGCGAGCGTCGCGGGGGTGAAGGGCGCGTTCGTCGCGCCGTTGATCAGCTTGGCATCGACCGCCGATCCGCGTACTGCGCCTTCGGTACTGAACGTGCGCACGCCGCGGCGTTCGGCCACGCGGCAGATCACGAGGGTCGTGTGGAGCAGGGCGTATTGATCCTCGTTACGCACGTTCCCGTTGGGGTCCGGGTGCGCGAAGGGGATGAGCAGCAGCGGGTGTTGCGGCGTGGTTGCGCCCTCGGGGTGATGCCATTCCACGGTGGCCAGGTTGAGACGCTCGAAGAGCTCGCCCAGGCGGGCGTATTCTTCTGGCGTGCAGCGTTCGGGGTCGAGCGCTTCGATATCACGGAGGACGTCCTGCACGCGGAACGTCCGCGGCGCATGGGGGTCGTGCTCTTGCGATACCTTGCCCGGCGACTCGGGTAGCGCCGGGTCGGGCGCGCAGCCCATCCGCGCGACTGCTCCCGCCGCCGCCATCGCTGTCAGCAGAGCGAGGATGCGCGCGATGCGCGAGCGGTAGAGCGATTGCAGGAGCGTGTGCAGCGCGTTCTCCGGTGCGGACGGCGCGCTGGCAGCAAGCTTGGGTGTTTTACGTTGTGCCGGTTGATTGCGGGATGTGCGGTTTCCCATTGGAAGGCAGCATTCTAGCGGAACGTAGTGGATGTCAAGCCGCCGTCCGCGCAGCGGGGGCATCCCGCCGGGTACACTGCGCTCCATGCGTCGACGGACTTTCCGGCGATATGTACAAGGCTGCGAAGCGCGCGCGGACGCGTGGTACGGAGCCTTCCTGCTCATGACGCGCGATCGCCAGCTCTCGGCAAGGCTGATGCGCATCGCGGCGTGCCATGCTTTGCGGCGCTGCATTGCCCAAGGGTGCGAGCAACCGTCGGATGCAGATTGCTGCGGCGCACTGTGGACCGCGCTGCAGGCAGACATGCCGATGGATCGCCCTGAGTATCCTCCCGCCCCCGCGGCGGCGTTTGAACGCGCCGAAGCCGCCATCAATGCCTCCGTGCATGCGGGCTTCCCCCGCGACGTGCTCGAACGTGCGCTCGACGGGCTCCCCGCCTTCACGCGGTGCTGCATCGTGCTCTATGCCGTGCTCGGCTGTTCGCTCGACGACATTGCGCTCGGCATCGGCAGCAATGTCGCCACGGTGCGCGCCGCCTGCACGCAAGGATGTACGGCTCTCTGTGCCCGCACCGCATGACGCCTGAGCACTTTCGCATCGGCACGGATGCCCTACCTCGCCTCGAACGCCTACGGCTGCGAACGGCGCTCTGGTCGTGCTACCCGTCGGTGCGGATGCCATGGCGCCTGCCCTCGTGGCGCAGCGTGGCCGGCGGCATCTGCGTCGCGGCAGTGCTGGCGCTGGGCCTGCGCTCGGCCGTTATCGCCTATGCCTATGCATCCACGACCCTGACGCGCAGCGATCTGCTCTACCCGTTGCGCAGAAACGAGGAGCTGCGCAGGCTCGCCACCATGGACATGGCGATGCAGCGCGCCCTCTACTTTCTCTTTCTCAGCGAGCGGCGCATGCACGAAGCCGTGCTCAGCACGCAACGCCGCATCCGTCCTCCATTGGCGCTGGTCGATCGTGCGGCAGCGGCGCAGCGCTCGCTGATCGCCGTGCACGGCGATGTCCCCGCGGGATTGGTGCTCGAGTCCGAGCGGGCGTTCGCGCGGGCCATGGAGCTCTATGCTTTGACCGGGGGGTTCCAGCGGAAACTGGGGGAGCATGCCGTGCGATCGCGCGCGTTCTTCCGTGAAGCGCACACAGCGCTGCGCGCTGCGGCGGACCGGCACCATGACGCGGTGCTTGGAGCGATGCTGGATGCTGCGGAGCGGGCGGATGCGTTCTACCACGACCGGCTCATCATGGCCGAGCACGACGGCGTCATCGACGCGTTCTGGCTCGACCCCGTCGCCGCGGGCGGCTGGAACCGGGAGATCCTCGACGCGGAGCGCACGATGCGGCTGTTGCCGCCCGCGACCCCGGAGGGCGGCCGATGATCGCGCAGCCAGAACCCTCCCCCCGCGAGCGGGGAGAGGGGTTGTCCTCTGGCAGTCGGACAGGATGACGGGGCGGCCTTACGGCCGGAAGACGAAGGTTTTCGCATCGTGCCAGTAGCTGGCACCCGGGGTGAGGCCGAGCAACTCGGCGACGCGACGGAGCTTCTCCGCCGTGCGCTTGAGCTGGGCTTCCTCGGGCTGCTTCGACCACGTCACTTTCAGCCCCGTGCGATGGGCTTCGATGAGCATGATCGTGGGCATCGTGGGCATGGGCTTCTCGAACGCCTTATCGATGCCACGCCGCTCCTTGCGCTCGAAGGACACCTGCCATGATGGCGCGGTCTTCGTGCCTTCGGGCGCAGCCTTGCCGTCGGCGGCCCAGGGCGTGATGCGTTTTTTCTCCGTGAAGATCGCTTTGCCTTCGGCCGCTTCGTGCAGGGCACGCAGCGCCGTAACTACCTCCGCGCTCGGGGCTTCCACGGCATTGTCGCGGTTGAGGAAGAAGCTGAATTCCTCATCGCCGTAGTGCGTCATGACCTCCACCAGCACGTCTTCGCGCTGGCCCACGCGCGGCTCGCTGGCCGCCAGCAGCTTCGCTTGGAGGGTGCCGATCTTCTCGCTGAAGCGCATCTCCGTGTTCAGGGATTCTGCGCGTTGGGTGAGGAGTTCTTTGCGCAGCGCCTCGATGCGCTGCTTGTCGTCGTTTGCGGTCGCCTCGCTCGCGCTCGCGAGGGTCTTCAGTTGCGTCTGGAGGCTGTCGATCTTGTCGCCGGTGGCTTTGCGCTCAGCCTCCAGCTCGGCGCGTGCGAGCGTGACCTGCACGACGATCTTCGTCACTTCGTCGTTCTGCTGTTCGCGGCCTGCGCGCAATTCGGCTTCCGCGCGCCCGGCCGTGTCGTTGATCTGGGTGAGTTTGCTGTCGATGGAGCGGTGCAGCAGCACCGCGACGGTGACCAACGCGATCGCCGCGCCCGCGGCGAGTGCCGCGACTCCGATAGTCTTCTTCACGTTCATGACGTTCCCTTTGTAAGAGCTGCCCTTGTCAATCCTGCCAGTGATTGCCAAGGACCGGTCCTTCTTCCGCGTGCGCCACTGTGGCGCGGCCGAAAGAAGTGCCCGAGGATACGATGTTTTGCCGGGCGGGCAATGTAAAGAACGCTTCGCATTCCCGGATTTCACCTCCTAGGTGAACCGCGGCGGCTACGAGGTGATGCCCTCCTCGATTTGCGCCGCCTCCAACACGCGTTCTTGGAGCTCGACCTCTTCCAGCAGGCGGCGATGCTTCCAGTCGCCGCGGGCAAACCACAGCAACGTGATGACCGCGGACACGACGTTGGAGATCGCAAATGACCACCAAATGCCCGTGGGGCCGTAGCCCGCATGGAGCGCGAGCACGTAGGCGAGCGGGAACTGCACGATCCACTGCGAGATAACGGCGAGCGCCATCGCGGCAGTCGTATCGCCGGCGCCGCGCAGGCTGCCGGTGAGCACCTGCTGCACGCCGATGCAGCCGAAGGTGAAGGCCATGATGCGCACGAACGCCGCGCTCTCGTCGATCGCCGCGCCGCCCTGCGGGACGAAGAAAGCGGAGAGGGGCTTGGCGAAGAGGAAGAGCACGCCGCCCAGGACCGTGAGCGACACGAAGGCCAGGATGTTGGCGATGGTGTTTGTCCGGGCGGCCCGGTCGATCTTGCCTGCGCCGATGTTCTGCCCCACCAGCGTCGTCGCGGCCATCGAGAGGCCCATCGCCGGAATGATGGCGAACGTGAGGATACGGATGCCGATGCCGTAGGCAGCCACCGTGATGGTGCCGAAGCCGGAGACTAGGATGGTCATCACGGTCAGGCCGAGCGCGCGCGTGGCCTGCTCGACCGATGACGGCAGCCCGATGCGGAACGCGGTGCGCATGAATGCCCAGTCGGGCTTAAAATCGCTCCAGCCCAAGTGGATGCCGTGGTTGCCGCGCAGCAGCATGATGAAACCGATGAGCGTGGCCAGCGCCTGCGTGCAGAGCGTCGCCATGGCGGCGCCCGACACGCCCATGGCCGGCACCGGGCCGTAACCGAAAATGAAGAGCGGATCGAGGAAGAAGTTGAGGATCACGGTGACCAGCACGATGTACATCGGCATCTGCACCACGCCGAGCCCGCGCATGAGCGATTGGAAGACGAAGAAGCCGAAGACGAACACGAAGCCGAGGAACGTGATCTGCAGGAACCGCACGGCGTCGGGGAGCACGTCGGGTGCCGCCCCCATGAAGCGCATGATGGGCTCGCTGAAGACGTAGCCCAGGCAGGTGAGCGCAATCGAAACGGCAAGCACCATCAGGAGCGTCTGCGCCGCGACCCGGTTCATGGCCACCATGTCGCCTTTGCCTTTGTATTGGGCAATCAGCACGCTGCCGGCGATCGGCAGTCCGCCGCCGATCGCAATCAGCAGGAAATTGATCGGAAAGCTCAGCGACACCGCGGCAACGGCTTCGGCGCTCAGGCGACCCACCCAGAACGTATCGGTGATCTGGTATGCCGTTTGGAGGATGTTGGCGAGCACGATAGGCACCGAGAGGCGCACGAGTGCCTGCACGATCGAGCCTTCCGTGAGACTACGCTGCTGCTTCATGCAGCGATCCTACGCCACGAAGCGCAAAACCGCTGCATGCTTGTGAGCAGTTCTTATTCTCCAAACGCCGGCTGGAACTGATTCACGCCCGTGTTTTTCCACCCTTGCCAGGCGCAGCGCACGGTGACAGTGGCATCGCCTTCGGAGCAGGTCGCGCTCTGTCCGCAGGCGACATCACCGCAGGTGGTTCCGCTGCAGACGGGCACGGCTGTATTGACGGAGAACGAGGGGGGATTGGAGCACGTGCAGCTTCCGAACGTTGCGGTATCGATCGAGAACGTCGCGCCGGAAACACAGGAATATTCTTTGAGCCCACTGGAAAGCCAATCGCTCCAGTCGCTTCCGGCACGAGCATAGTCGCGACTGGCACAGATTTCTTCGCATGTCTGCGCGCAGCGATAGCAGGTGATGGCATCATTTTGCGCAGCGATGTTGCAGCCGTTCGTGCAGGAAGAGGGGCAGGAGGCAAAGCTGTTTTCCGGGCAGCGGTGTACGACGCAACGATAACAATCGCCGTCACGTTCACAGCTGCCGCCCGCTTCGGCGCAGGCGTCATCACAGGCATCGCCATCCGGAGTCATGCCGCTGGGGCAGGAAACATCCTCTTTTTTCGGTGTGCAGCGGAAGCAGAATTGTCCGTCGTTGCGACGGTAGACTTTTTCGCAGCTTCCCTGCTCCGCATCTTCGCAGGTGGCCGCACACGTGGCCGCGTCGAAGGTCGAGGCGTCGCAGCGTTCCGGAGCCGCGGAGAGCGAGGTGGTTTTTTTCGATGATGAAGATGTGGTTTCGGACGTCAGCCAAAGCGATGCGGTACGCGACACGCTCTGCGTGCGCTGGCTCGATGCAGTGGCAAGAGTGCGCGACACGCTCGTGGTTGCTATGGAAGTGGCCGATGCGGAGCGCATATCCAGAACGGGAACGCAGCGCTCCTCGCAGGCGGAGAGCGCCGTGCGCAAAGCCGTGAAGGCTTGGTCGCAGGCAATGCTCTGTGCCGAGAGATTTTGAGCGGCACTGCGCTGCTCCGTCGCCGAAGCCGCTGCAGTTTCAGCCGCTTCTGCCGCGCTTGTCACCGCTGCACGCAATGACGCAGTGAACTCCTCGCGCAGGCGTTGACGTTCGCTGTCGCTGAGCCCCGTGTTCCAGGCATCCGATAGTTGTTGCGCATCAATGGCTCCAGTGCGGTAGCGCTCCCAGAGCGAACGGCCATACCGTTCCACTATTTCGAGATCCGCAGTATCCGTTCGGCGGCCATTGGATTCGGCCCAGCTGCGCGGATTCTCGAAGCGATCAAGGGCTGCTTGTGCCTCACGCAGACGATCTGCGGCTGCATCAGCCGCACGCTTGCTGTCGTCGGCTGTCACCGCTGCCGCTCCGGCTTTCGCTGCCAGCTCGGCACATTCCGCTTGTTTTGCCGCCGCTGCGGCGCGTTCTTTTTCGCAGTCGGGGCAGTCGGTTTGCAGGTCGTAGCGAATGCCCATGCCATAGGTTTCGCCGAGAGGTTTCCAGGAAAGATCCCATCCCTTCGGGTCGATGGTGATCATCTCTTCATCTCCATGCGTAGCCTCCTCTTCCTTTTCAATCGTCTCCAAAAGCCATTGCCCGAAGGCATCCAGCGCACCCGGTTCGACGGTGATCGGCGGTACGGACGCGGTTGTTCGAGAAGAAGAGGCGGATGATGTTCCGGCGGAGGAAGATGCCGGAGAAACCGCAGGCGTGTCGGGCCTGTCGTCATCGACGATCGTCACTTTGCGTATTGCTCCAACATTCAAAAACCATACGCCGAACACCTCATCGTCTTCGGGAATGCGATCGCCGGTGATCGGTATCCGTATCGTGATGGAGGCAACGCCCGCTGCGAGCTCCAAACGTTTGCCCTCCAGGCTCCATTCGTAATCCTTACGGCTCGCAAACGGCACTGAAGCATCATCGGCGCCCGGGTCGTAGGTGCGGTATTCCATGGTGATGGGCCGATCGGCCGGGGTGCGCGTCACAACGAATTCGGCGAAGCGGGTGCCGCTGTCGCCTTCTTTGATCACGACGTCGGAAGAAACGCTCACGTCGGTGCGCGTGATTTCTTTGGTGGGCATGGGAGCAAGATAGGTCTCCGGTGCGGCGGCAAGCGCGTCCTGACATTCTTTCATCAGGCTCTCGATCTGCTCGATGCTGGGGTTCTGAATGCCGCGCTGAGCGAGCTTGAGATTCACGCAGTAGGCGAGCTCTTCGGTGTAGTACGCGGCAGGCCGATCGCCGTGCCCGTAAGACGGCTTGTCGGGAGAAGAGGCCAGCAGCACATTCCACGTTGATCCGACGGCGGGATTGGCGACATCGTTTTGGATGAAGTGGTCGAATGAACCGCTGTAGCAGCTTTCGATCATGAGGTTGATGCGTCCGACATGCAGGCGTTCCAGCAGTTCCAGCAACGAATGTTCTCCCCAGCGGCTCTTGCTCATGTATTCCTTCTCGGCGCCATGGCCATAGGCGATGCTGTCGGAGGGGGAGTCGGGGATGTCATCATCATTCTCATCGACGATGGTGCCATGGCCGAACACATAGAAGAGCAGCTTGTCGCAGGGGCCGAGGCCGGCGGCGATGCGTTCAATGTCTGCAAAAACATCGTCCAGCTTGGGCGTGCGTCCGGGGTCGAAGGTGTGGACGTCGCGGTTCTGGAAGCCGAGATTGCGCAACATGATGCGGACGGCCGCTTGCGAGTGCGCCATGTCTTCGCCATCCACCAAACCGTCGCTGTGCTGGGTATCGGGGCTTTCGCCCGAAATCAGTACGGCGACTTTCTTCCCTGTTCCATTGCAGGGCGTGATGGTCGGGCTGTCCGCCGCAGCGCTTGGAATCGTCCAGGAAACCCATGTGCCTTCGCTTGGCGGCACCACGACATCGGCAAGAGGATCGGTGGGTACCGGTGGCGCAAGGTGCCGCGGCTTGGCTGTCGGCGAAGCGAAATGCAGCGGCCACGAGCCGGCGGCAGGCATGCGGTCGAGGCTTGTGGGATAGAAACGATCTTCGCTGCGCCAACGTTCATCGAGCGAGAGATACCGTGTCGTGCCGTCGATGACGGGCGGCGAAAAGACGCGTTTGCGCAGTACCGAACCGTTCTTCGCATCGACGAGGACCATTTCCGCGCGGTGCCCGAAATAGGCATGCGGCTCCAAATCGATGAAGAAAAACCACGCATCCTCAAAGACATTCAGCGGCGCATTCATCGCGGTGTCCTGAAAAACAACGGTGCCCGCGGCGAGGGGCTTGGGCCAGGAAAATCCCAGGATGGGCAACACGCGCCCTGCCTCGCGTTCCATTTCTTGCTGGAGCGAAGGGATGACCGTCGCGATCACGATGTCTTTGGCTGCCTCGCGCGTCACGGCGATCTCGCCCAAGGGCAACTCCGGACAGAGCAGCCCCAGCCATCGGCAGAGCACGCCGCGGTCCGGTTGTGCGAGCATGGCATGACCATAGCGGTCAAAAGCAAAGCGTCGCCCTCCGATCGCCACGGTGCCGTCGGAAGAAGCGTTCTGCGACTGCAGCAGTACGTCCTGCGGCGTTGTAGTGGCGGTGATCTGCACGCCGCTGCCAAAGCGCATGGTGTCGGCGGCGCCAGCGCCAAGAGCAGGCGCAAGCACGCCAAGAGCAGCCGACAGAATCGCGGCGGAAAGAATACGGTAGGGGTGACGCATAGGCAGCGAGTGTACCCCTTCGTCATTTACGCTCACAAACACCACAGGCAGCGCACTCTATTCAGAGAACAAAAGTATACAGAGCACGCCATGTCCTCACGCGCAGGGAATGCACACTCCAAGCGGCTTTTTTCTTTCCACCGGTGGTTCCATTGGGCGCCAGACCCTATCGTCGCGCGTCAGCAAAGCGCTCCAGCACAAACAGCGCCTGGCGGAACGCCGGCAAAAGTGCATGGAACGTCTGTCGCTGCCCTAGGTATACTCCTCGTCATGGAAGCCGCGCTGCGAACATTGCGCAATCGTTCGGTCAAAACTCCCGCCTTCCGCAGGGCGGCGGGAACGGCCTGTAGCGTGCTGATACGCCGGCTGCGCACGATCCTGCGCAAGCGCGATATCGCCCCGGAGCGCGTGGTGTTCATCGTCGTGTTGCGCGCGGGGATGGCGTTTGTCGAGCATGCACTCGCCGCCTTTCCCTCAGCGCGGCTGGGCGTCGTCGGGCTACGCCGCGACGAAACAACCGCCAAGGCGTCGTGGTATTACGAGAATCTTCCTCCGCTCGACCGGCGCGACACCGTCGTGATCCTCGACCCCATGCTGGCGACGGGGGGCTCCGCGACCGCGACCGTGGAGCATGCGATTGCCGCGGGGGCCGCCGCCAAGAACGTGTACATGGTCGCCGTGCTGGCCGCGCCCGAAGGCATTGCGGCGCTGGCAACGGTCATGCCGGGAGAGAATATGGTGCTCGGCGCGGTGGACCGCGGCCTCGACGCGCGAAAGTTCATCGTCCCCGGGTTGGGGGATTTCGGTGACCGGTATTGCGGCCATGCAGGTCCGCGGAACAAAGTAGGTTAAGACACGCATCCTTCCCCCGTCTTCGATGGATATTCACCCTATCGTCGTTCACTTTCCCATCGCGCTGCTCACCGTGTATACGCTCTTCGAGGTCGCGCGGTTCCCCGCGCTCGTGCGTCAGGAGTGGTACTTCCCCGTGAAGGCCGTTCTTCTGCTCATCGGCGTCGCAGGTTCCGTCGCGGCGCTCCAGACCGGCGAAGTCGCGGAGCAGGCCTTCATCGGTACGCCCACGATGAGGATCGTTGAGATGCATGCGTTCTTTGCCAATCTCACGACGTATGTCTACGTGCTCCTCGCCGTGGTCTACGCCGTGCAATGGGCGGAGCAGGCGGGCGGGGTGCGGCGAGTGCCTCCGTTCGCGCAATGGCCGTGGTCCGTGCTGCGTGCGATTGCACGGGTATTCGGACGCACGGGGATGCTCGTGCTTCTGTCGGTCGTCGGCTGCGCCTTGCTGACCATCGCCGGAGCGCTTGGAGGCGCCATGGTCTACGGGCCCGAGGTCGACCCCATCGTATCGTTCGTCTACCACATGCTGTTCGCCCAGTAACCATGGAGCCGCGCAGCGCATCGTACGCGGCTATGGGTGCGCAGTGGTCGCTGCGGATCTGGGATGCCCTTGGCGAAGCAGCGTTCGCAGAGCTTGCGGCCGACGCCGAGCGGTACTGCGCGGCGTTCGAGGCGACATACTCGCGCTTTAAGCCGAATTCTCTCATCCATGATCTCGCGGGTCGAACGGGCGTCATCGCCGTTCCGCCCTCGTTCGTCGAGATGCTGCGGATCTACGAACGGGTCAACGCGCTCTCCGACGGCGCGTGCAATCCGCTTATCGGCGCCGCGCTCAGCGACCTGGGGTACGACGCGTCCTATTCGCTGCAGGAACAACGCGCCATTCGCCCTGTGCCCGATTTCCCCTCCGCGGTGCAGTGCGTCGATGACGAACACATCCGCCTCTGCGAGCCCGTGGCGTTTGACCTGGGCGCGCTGGGAAAGGGATTCGCCGTCGATCAGATCGCGGCGACGCTGACCGCCAAGGGCATTCGCCGGTTCCTCGTGGATGGCAGCGGCGATATCGTCTACAGCGGCGACGGCGTGGCGATCCGCGCGGGCTTGGAGCACCCTGACGATGCGACGAAAGCCATCGGCGTCATCGAGTTGCTCGATGGAGCGTTTTGCGCATCGGCAAGCAATCGCCGGCGCTGGGGCACGCATCACCACATCGTGCATCCGGCATCGCTCCAGTCGCCGTCGCACATCCTCGCCACCTGGGTCCGCTCGGAGAGCGCGGCCATCGCCGACATCGCGGCGACCACGCTGTTCCTCGCGGATGCCGATGTGCTCGCAACGGAGCTCGGCATCGAGTACTGCATGCTCAGCGATACGTACCACGTCCGACACTCGCCGGGCTTCATCGCAGAATTCTTCTGATGCTTACGCTGCGGCTTGCAGCTTGATCTTGGCCAGCGCGTCCATGAAGCCGATCGGCGTCAGCGACGATCCGTTCACCACGCTCAGTGCGAGGCTGTCGATCGATGTGCCGACCACCGCCTGCTCGATGCCTTCCGAGAATTTCTTCTGGAACATCTGGCTCTTGGGGCTGGGGCTCGATGCACTGAAGCGCACCTCGGCCACCAGGTCGTCTTTCAGGACGAGGGTGACGTCGACGGTTTCGGTGCCGGCAGGCGAACGATACGTGCCCTGCGCGACGTACGTGCCGTCGGCGTACTTCTTCTTGGTATCAATTGCGGCGGCTTGGCTTGCGGGTTTGGAGCTTTGCGCAGCGGCTGGCGCCTGGGAGGAAGGAGCCATCGTCGAAGCGGATGAGCTGACGACCGCCTCTTCGGCGTCATCATCCACGATGTCGTCCTCATCCTGCTCCATCGCGCTGCTGCTGGCTTGCGCCATGCCGGGGTCCATATCGTCCTTTTCCGGCTGCGTCGCGGCGCAGCCCGAGAGCAGCACAGCAAGCAGGGCACCCGCAAGGACGGGGTGCGCGAGCGGGGAACACATCGCAGAACGTTTGGGTGCAAAGCGGAAGGTGGAGGTGCGCATGGAGGTGGAGGTACGAAAGCAAAAAACAACGACCGGGGCACGGTAGCAGATGCCCCGCACGAAGACATTAAGAGATCTTAAGAGCGCGCGTCACTATCACCGCCGTCGCCCGCCCTGTAGCCTGTGGCTATGGTTGAGCGTCGCCCTGTTGCGGTGATCACCGGCGGATCGGGAGGGATCGGGGAAGCGCTGGCGCGCCTGTTCGCACGCGACGGCTACGACCTTGTTCTGGTCGCCAGGAATCCGGATGCGTTGGCCGATGCTGCCGTAAAGCTGGAACGCGAATTTGGCATCCGCGCCGCGACATGCGCATGCGACTTAAGCCAGGCGGACGGCGTGACGGCGTTGCTCGAATACCTCATCGCGGAACGCCTCATCGTCGATGTGCTCGTGAATAACGCGGGCTTCGGAGGCTACGGGCTGTTCCACGAAACGTCCTTCGATCAGGAGCGCGACATGCTGTCGGTGAACATCGCGGCGCTCACGGCGCTCACCAAGGCGCTCCTGCCTCCCATGGTGCGCCGGAAGCGCGGCGGCATCTTGAACGTGGCTTCCACCGCCGCGTTCCAGCCCGGCCCGCTCATGGCCGTGTACTACGCCACGAAGGCCTACGTGCTGCAGTTCTCGCTTGCTCTGTCGGTGGAGCTGGAGGGCACGGGCGTGACGGCGACCTGCCTGTGCCCCGGGCCGACCAAGACCGGCTTCCAGGCGCATGCCAACATGCAAAAATCACGGCTTTTCAGCGCCGGAGCGATGGATGCTTCGACCGTCGCGGCGATTGGCTACCGGGCATTTACGCGCGGCCGTCCGCTCATCATCGCCGGCAAACGCAACGTCATCGGCGCCTTCCTGACGCGTCTTGTGCCGCGGATCTGGGCGGCGAAGGTGGCGCGCTTGGCGCAGCGGCAATCGGCATAACGCCGACGCTTAGCGCATGCGTTCACGCAGCCATTCGCGCCAGCCGCGTTGGTCGTTACCGTCGGAGCTTTGACCCTGTTCTCCGGAAGCGCCTCGGTCGGGGCCGTTGTCATGGTCCTCATCATCCTTGCGGTCGCCCTCGTCGCGTCGGCGCTCACACTCGCGCTTGAGCGGCGGGCGGGCTCGTTCGGCGTCCGTGCAGCGTTCGTTCTTCAGTTCGCACTCGCGTTCCTGCATACCGCGCTCGCCGCAATCGTGGAACTCACTGCATTTCCAGTCACTCGGCACGCAGGGGCGGGGCGTCTCGGAGCGCGAACGTTCGCTCGATGAGCGCACCATGGACGATGTCCACCGGGACGTGGAAGACGACGACATGCTCGACGACGACACACTGCTCGTCGTGCTCATGGAAGACGTTGACGTGACGCTGGAAGATGACGATGAAGAAGACGAGCTCGTGACAGATGACGGTATCTCCGACGACGATGACGTGCTTTGCGACGAGGCCTGTTCTGCAGACGAGGGCACGCTCGACGAGCTCGACGGGGGGGCTTGTTGCTCCAGCGCGCGGTCGACTGCGGCGTTCACGTCCAGACGGCCGAAGCCGTAGAACCGGTCGAATCCGCCGGTTCCCAGGTCCGTCGCGGTGGAGGTGAGCATATCGATCAGCTGCTGCGGCGTGAGCGCGGGGTTGATCTGGAGCAGCGTCGCGGCTGCGGCAGTGACATGAGGGGTCGCCATGGACGTGCCGTTACCGGGGACGGCGCCGGGGTTCGGGCAGACGTTGAGCGCGGCGCACGGGAACGATGACAGCACGCCGACGCCCGGTGCGACGATATCGAGCGCACTGCCGTAGCCCGACCACGACGGTCGTTGGTCGTCGACGTTCACGGCGCCGACGGAAAGCACTTTCGATCCGCAGCCCGGCGAGGCCACGCCTTCGCCGCCGTCGCCATGGTTGCCGGATGCCGCAACGACGAGTGCGCCTTGGTCGACGGCCCAGTTGGCTTCCTGCGCCAACGGATCATCGTCGCAATCGCCCATGAAGCTGCCTGCCCCGAGGCTCATGTTGATCACTTTTGCACCCTGGCTCACCGCCCATTCGACGCCCGCGTCGATATCGCCTTCCAAGCAGTAGCCCTGGCTGTTGCAGACTTTCGCGACGATGAGCTGCACGCGCGGAGCGACGCCAAGGACGCGGTTGCCGTTAAAGTCGTTGATGCTCTGGCCCGCCACGATGCCCGCAACGTGCGTGCCGTGGCCGAGCGTGTCGGTGGCGCCTTCGGTCGTGAAGTTCGCCGTGGCTTGCACCGCGCCCACCAGTTCCGGATGTAGCGTATCGACACCGCTGTCGATCAATGCCACCACGACGCCGTCGCCCGCAAAGCCGCGTTCCTGCGCGATGATCGCGCCGACCTGGGTGGCGGAAGGAATGTCGTGCAGTTCAAAGACGCGCTCGGGCGCTGCATAGGGAATCGAGAGTGCCTCGGGGCAGACGATGCGGTTCTTCTTCTCGCGCTGCTTGGTGAGCGTGCAGCCGCGGGCCAGCGCGTACTGCATGGCCCAGTTGCTAAAGACGCGCTTGTTGTCGAGCAGCATCGTGCGTTTGCCCTTTTGGCAGAGGCCCACCTCGGCGCAGCTGCGGATGGGTTTGCGATTTTCACTCGTGCGCGCTTGCGCTTGAGCGAAGCTCAACGCGCTGACGCCCGTGCTGATCACGAGTGCGAGGCACAGGAAGCGCAGGCCGCCGCGGGACCGGAGCGTGGAGAAGAGCTGCATGGGTATGGGTGTGAGAATAGGAATATTATACAATAATTTCATTATTGAAGCAAATATCCGGCGAGGGCTGCTTCATGCCTGTTCCGCAGCCGCCCGCAGCAGGGCGATGTTCAATTTTTTCATGCCGAGCATGGCCTGCATGACGCGTTGTGCCTTGGTGGGGTCGGGGTCCGAGAGCAGCGTCATGAGCTCATCGGGCACGATCTGCCACGACACGCCGAACTTGTCTTGCAGCCAGCCGCACTGCTCCGCTTCCTTGTTGGAAGAAAGTTGTTCCCAGAGCGCATCAACGCGTTCCTGCGTGGCACAATGGACCACGAACGACGTCGCAGGCGTAAACGAGAACGCATGCTCGACGCCGCTATCCATCACGATGAATTCCTGGCCGCCGAGGGTGAAGCGCGCATGCTTCACCGTGCCCTTGGTGTGGCCTTCGCCGGGTTCGTAGTGTGCGAGGGTGGTGACGCGCGACGGCGCAAAGAGCGACATGTACAGCCGCATCGCTTCCTCCGCCTTACCGCATTGCTCGCCTGTGAACATGAGGCACGGAAGGATCTTCTGCGCGCTTGTGCCGAGCAAGATCTGCCACGACACGCCGAATTTATCCTGCAGCCAGCCGTAGTATTTGCTGAAGGGGTAGGCTTGCAGCGCCATCAAGACCTTGCCGCCGTCCGCCAATTTCTTCCACAGCACATCGATTTCCTCCGCGGTGTCGCAGTGCACGAAGAAGGACACGGCGGGAGTGAACGAGAAATGCGGGCCGCCGTTGAGCGCGGTGAAATGTTGTCCGCAGAGCAGCATCTCCACTGTCATCACCGATCCCGCCGGGCCCGGCGAGCCCTCGCCGTAGCGCGTCGTCGTTGCGATCGATGAGTCGGGGAAGATCGACGTGTAGAGCGCCGCTGCCTCCTCGGCCTGCGTAGCGAACCACAGGAACGGCGTGATCGTTTGCATCGCGTCTATGGTACGGAGCAATGTTCGCGCGTGCTAGAGCCGGGTTTATCCCGTGCAGGTAAAGGAGAAGCGTTTCTGGAGGCGTGCATTCACTCGCCCGAGCATCGTCGCGTTGCCCGCAAACAGCCGCAGCACCCGCTCGCATGTCCGCTGCTGCAACGCGCCGGGCGACGACGAGGCAGTGGAGCTTTGACGGCTTGTGCTCGACGCACGTTGCGACGTCGATGCGTCGGAGCTGGATGAAACGCGGGAAGCAGCGGAGGTAGACACCGTTGCGCGCAACGATGATGACGACGAAGCCGAGCGCGAGGACGTGGCGTTTGGCGCACACATCGTCGCGGTCGGGTCCTTGTGGTACCCGGCTTTGCAGCGGCATTGGCCGTTGTCGGCCGCCTCCGCTCCGTCGCCCATGGCGCGCACACAGTCGGCGGTCGTCGCCGCAGCGCCGCCGAGCCCCGGCAGCTGATAGGCGGGGTTGCGCTGCTCCATCTGAGGCGTGTAGCCGAAGCTCGGATCATTGGCGTTCTCCAGGCCTCGGATGATTTCCGAAACGGGGATGAAGAGCCCCGACACATAGGTGCCGTCGGCGAGCACTTCCTTCGCTACAGCGACCCCCACCACTTTATCGTTTTTCACCACCGGTCCTCCGGAATTGCCGAAATCGAGCAGCGCGTCGGTTGTCATCCAGGGGCCGTCGCCCGTGCCGGTCACCACTCCGCTGACGTCGGAGAGGACGAGCGAGTTGGCGAATGATGTGCGGAAGGGAAACCCCAGCACGCTGATGGCGTCGCCCGCCTTCGGGTCGGCATTGGCGAAGTAGACGGTGCCGTGCGGGCAGTCGAGGTAGGCGCGCATGTAGGCCACGTCGTCGTCGCGATTGATTTTGACGCCCGATTTTGTGAGCGTGCGGTAGCAATTGCGGTCGATCACATGGTCGGCGCCAAGGCCGAACACGCGATAGTACGTGGCGTCGTCGATGACGTGCTTGTTGGTGATGACGATGCCTTCGTCCACGAAGAACCCCGACCCCCAGCCGGTGAAGTGCCCGTCACTGTCGTAGTTGGCGATGAGCGCGACGGCGCTGAGCGTGTTTTCCGACGGGACGAGCGCGGCCAGGGCCGATGGCATCGCTGCAACGGCGCAGCACGCTGCAAGCACGCCGATCATCGCCGTAAAGCCGCCCGTTCGTTGCCGCATGCGCCAAGACTAGCGATCGGCTCGGGGGCCGTCACGCAGAGGCGCGATCAAACTGGCTCTCACGATGAGGGGCTTTTCCATTGATTGGCACGATTTCCCGGCTCACTTCGCCGGCACGAACCTGTACACTTTGCCGGATGAACGACTACGCATTGCTCGACTTCGCGTTCGGTGAGCGCCTGGAGCAGTGGGGCCCCTACCGGCTCTGCAGGCCCGACCCGACCGCCGCGGGCGCCGTGGAAGAACACCCCGAGCTGTGGGCCGCCGCCGATGCGTCGTACAGCGGCGAAAAGGGGAAAGGCGCATGGGTCACAGCGAAGGAGCTCCCCGAGCACTGGCCTGTAGCGTTTGGCGATCTGTCGCTGCATGCGCGCCTGACGCCGTACAAGCACACCGGAGTGTTCCCTGAGCAGCGCGAGAACTGGGATTGGGCGCGGGCGCAGGCGACGAAGCAGGGTCGGCCGCTCACGGTGCTCAACCTCTTTGCGTACACGGGCGGAGCGACGGTCGCCCTCGCCAAGGACGGGCACTTCGTGACGCACGTGGATGCCGCGCGTCCGTCGATCGGCTGGGCCAAGGAAAACGCCCTGCTCAACGCGATCCCCGATGACCGGATCCGCTGGATGCTCGACGACGCGCCGACGTTCGTTGCAAAAGAAGTGAAGCGCGGCAAAGCCTACGACGCGATCATTTTGGATCCTCCGGCCTACGGCCACGGCCCCAGCGGCAAAACCTGGCGCGTGGAGCGCGACCTCGCCCCGTTGCTCGAACACTGTTGCATGTTGCTGTCGGACGCACCGTCGTTCCTCGTGCTCAACGGCTACGCCCAGCACGACACACCCGAGAGCTTCCATCGCCTGCTGACGGGCGTGATCCGCGACAAGGCACCCGGAAAAGCCTTCGCGCTGACGGCGGGGGAGTTGGTCCTGCGGACCGCCGACGGCCGCACCTTGGAAACGGGCATCGTGGCGCGATGCGCATTTGGGACATAGCGGTTTGCGCTTCCCTGAGGGCTCTTAGCGAATGCCGGAAGCCGCGCTGGTCCCGGCCACGAACCCCGTCGTCCAGCAGATCTGCAAGCTGAAGCCGCCGGACGGCCTGTCGAAATCCAGGATGTCGCCCGCCAGGTACAGGTTGGGGACGTGCTTGGATTGCATGGTGTTGAACGCCACATCGCGCAGCTCCACGCCGCCTCCGGTCACGATCGCTTTGTCGGCGCCGAGCAGGCCGCGCACATGCAGCGGCAGAGCTTTGAGGAGTTGGGCGAAGCGCGCGCGTTGCTCGCGGGTGAGGTGGGCGAGGGGCGTGTCGCCGGGGATGCCCGCGAGGTCGAGCAGTACAAGGCCCAGGCGGGGCGGTACAACGCCTCCGATCGCGTTCTTGATCAGGCGTTTCTTACCCTGCTCCACCGTGGCAAGCAGCAGCGCGTCCACCGCGCCACCGTCCATGGCGGGGAAGAGGTCGAGCGCGAGCGTCACGTCGTCATGCTTGAGCAGTTCGCCGATGCCTTTGCTCATATTGAGCACCAGCGGGCCGCTGATGCCGACGTGGGTGAAGAGCATCTTGCCCGTGCGGGTCGCATGTTTTTCGCCGTTTTGCAGCACCGTGAGGCGCACATTGGTGAGGCTGATGCCCGCGAGCGCCGCCGCCCAGGGGTCGCGGAGCGTCACCGGCACGAGCGCCGGGTCGGGCTCAATGATCGTGTGGCCAAGCGCGCGCATCCACCCAAAGCCGTCGCCTGTGGAGCCGGTTTCCGGCCGCGACTTGCCGCCCGTCGCAAGTACGAAGCGCTTCGCGTGGATGTGTTCGCCGCTTGCGAGCACTGCGGCATCTATGGTGCCGTCAGCCATGGCCAGCTGTTTGACGGTGGCGTTCGTGATGACGCGAACCCCGTGCAAAGCCATGTACTGTGCCATGGTCTTGAGGACGTCCTCGGCCTTGTCGCTCACCGGGAACGCGCGCTGTTCGGCTTCGATTTTGATCGGCAGACCGCGCGACTCGAAGAACTCGCGCGTGGCCAGCGCGTCGAACCGCGCGAAGGTGGAGTAGAGAGCCTTGCCCTTCTTGCCGTATTTTTCCACCAGCCTGTGCGTATCGAATTCCGCGTGCAGGATATTGCAGCGGCCGCCGCCGGTGATGAGCAGCTTCTTGCCGAGCGACGGGTTCTTTTCGAGCAGTACGACCGTCGCACCAAGCTCTGCCGCTCTGCCGGCCGCCATCATGCCCGCTGGGCCGCCGCCGATCACCGCGACATCGAAGGATGCGTTCTGCATAGCGGGAGTATAGAGCGAAAGCCGCGCGCGCCGCTGCGGGTTCGAAAGTGGTGCTACGAGGACTAGAGGCGTGCTCCCAAGTCCTTCCGGCGACACTCGTCGAGGAGGAGCAGCGCGTCGCGTGAGCCAGCCGTGACAGTTCCTGGTACAAAGAGCATGCCCGAGTAATGCTCCAGTGCATCGTGACGTGGCAGGGGATTGGTGCCCAGGGGATCGCCGGGTAGCTGTGCTAGTAGGTCGCGGGTATCGGCGAACAGCTCTGTGATACGCCGAGCGATGATCGTGGTCCACGGCCCGCGCATGCCGGCCACCGCGACCGTACGAGGGCCGCAGAGCAGCGCGTCGACCCTGCGGCGGTATTCCATCAGGATGCCCTGCGATGTGGGCGAGATGTCGTTCTGTAGCACGAAGAGCGGCGCGTGGAGCATGGCCGCGTTGCCGTCGTCGTCCATGGCGCAGATGAGAGAGCAGAACGACGCGAGGTCTTCGAGGAGCAGCGCCTGCTCGCCGCCGCGCAGCTCGTGGTAGTCGGCTTTGTGACCCTCGACGTTGATCACGCCGCCGCGCCGCACGCGTTCGCGGGGCAGGCCGTAGGCATCCGAAACAGCAGTACTCGTGATGATTGGCGGCTGCCGATTGTCGAGCAGCTCACCCAAGGCATCGGGGTCGCGGAGGATGGCGAGGGAGCGCGGGCGCATGGGTCGCGGTAAAAAGGCGCGCGAGTCTAGGTCAACCCCCCGCAGCAGGCAAAAGATCGGCGGCCATTCTGCAGAACAGCTAATATGGCTGGTAGAAGAACCCTATTGAAGGCATTCTTTCGACGGCCGACGTGTGCACAGGCACTGCGCAATGCCGTTCGTGCCGTATTCCCCATCTCTATGCCCCATTATGTGTGCAAAGGCAGTTGCGGCGGTTCGCTGGAGGAAATCGGCGTGTGCGAGGCTGACGGCTGCTCCGCGCAGTGGGAGATGATGGAAGCCTGTGCATGTACGGACGGAGCCCATGGGCTCGTCGCTGCAGAGGATGTACTGGTGGTGAAGGACAGTAACGGTACGCCTCTCCATGATGGCGATAACGTGGTGCTCATCAAGGATCTCAAGCTGCGCGGCTCATCGACAGTGCTCAAGATCGGCACCAAAGCGACCGGTATCAAGCTGACGGACAACGCCGCCGAGATCGACTGCAAGCTGGGCGGCACGGCCATCGTGCTGCGCTGCGAGTTTGTGAAGAAGGTGACCTGACGTCATCACGCGGAACGATGAGAGAGATGTTGATTGAGGATGGCTCCCCGGCCTGGACTCGAACCAGGAACCTTGGCGTTAACAGCGCCCTGCTCTGCCATTGAGCTACCGGGGAACGGAAACCATAAGGAACAGCGATGCGCCGAAGCGCGAGCGGATTATAGATGAGAAAGCGTCTTTGGCTAGAGCGCGCAACCCTCATGGCTGCAGCGCTTGCGGCGTTCGGCGATCCGGGCATAGACCCTGCGGCCGACGGGCGCCATGCCCGGCAGGTAGAAGAGGGGCGCCGGGAGCCACAGAACGGGCAGATGCCAGGTGAGCGCGCGGAAGGCGTCGAAGCCCGTCAGGGTCCTGCCATCGGGGAAGCGGATATGCAGCGCGCGGTCGAGCGCGGCTTCGCTGATATCGGGCGCGACCGCCTTGTGCACCGCGCTGTCGCGGAAGTCGAGCGGACGGAGCCTGTGGAGATTATCGATGGTGCGCAGCGCAAAGACGCTCCTGCGGCACAGCCCGCACCGCCCGTCGTAGAGGATCGCAATTTTGGGGTCCGGGTCGGCGCTGACGCGCTTCCAGCGGCGCAGGAGCCGTCCGTTGAGCATGGCCCGGAGTGCATCGAAATCTTCGTCCAGGAGCAGGCCCAAGTACCCCGTGATCATCATGAGGGAGAACGAACCCGCATCCATGAACAGCAGGATTTGCCCATGAAATAGCACGCCCGAGAGGATCGCGGCGCGCTTGAGCGGGATGCGCGGCACCCAGCGCGGCAGCAACGCGGCAACCGAGCGCGGCACCAGCAGCAGCGTCCAGAGGACGTGGAAGAAGAGCGTCGCAATATCGGCGCTCGTGCCGAACGGCGACATTGCATCTGCCGCCCACTTGGGCAGCCGCGAGAAGACGGGGTGATGCAGCACCGCTGCGACAGCAGTGCCGTTCCACCACATGGTGCCGAGCGACTTGTACCACAGCGACGCCGTGTAGATGATGATCATCTGCCAGAGCAGCATGCGGTACGGCCAGATGGGCATGGTGACCGGAGGCAGCGTCGCCCCCGTGGCTTTCCAGGAGCGCCATTGGCGCAGTAGCCTCGGCACCGACACGGCGTGGATGCCCGGGGCCAGCGCTAGGATATACCCGACGTGGCGCAGCACCGTATCGCCGCCGCCAAGGATCAGCGGCATGCGTTCATGGAACGAAAACGCGAGCAGTGCGCTCAAGAGCATCGAGAACCGCGGGGCGATGCCCAGGATCGTCGCAAAGAGCGAGAGCATCAGGATGCCGTAGGTCAGCTCAACGAAAAGCGGGCTGCCGTTCCACTCCAACACGCTGAAGCGCGAGAAATCGCGCGTGATATTGAAGAGTAGGTCGCGCGGCAGCACACCGGCGTCGCTGTAGAAGCGCAGGAGGTCCGGCGCCTGCGCCAGGAAGTAGAGGAAAGTCCACAGCGCCCACGAGATGCGCATCAGCCCGAAGCCCGTGGCGGAGATACGAGCGAAGAAAAACCGGTCGATGGCGGCGAAGAAGGCGTTCATGGGAGTGGCAGCGGGGGGTCCGGGCAGACGGTATCGAAGCCGCCCTCTTCGGAGAACGGGTAATTCCACGATTGCCAGCTGGCGTAGCTTTGGGGCGTCGCCGTCCACGGCACCACCGCGATCAGGTACGTCATGCGTACGAGCGAGCCCGGCTGCACGCCGTATTCTGCGCAGAGCAGATGCGCGAAGCGGTCGGCCAGCTCGGGGCTGCTGCCTTCCATGATGCCGAGCAGGAGCTTGAAGTTATTGGCATGCCCCCACCACGGGAAGGACCCGTGCTGCAGCGTGGTCACGTCCTGCCACCCTCCGGGCGTTGCCTGCGAGAAGCGGTAGTACGTGATCCTGCGGATGGGGTCGGGGGCGAAGAGGTTCCACTGCTGCCATTGGCTCGTGAACAGGATGTAGGTGGTGACCTTGGGTAGGAGCGTCGACTGGGTGAATTTCGCGAAGCGGTCCTGCGCGTCGGAGGGGATGGCATACACAGCCACCGCGAACATGTGCCACAGCACGAAGGCAATCACCACACACTTGCCCGCAAGCATCAGCGCGCGCTGATGCATGGAGGGCCTCGAAGAAGGCGCCTCGGGAGCGCCGTGCAAGCGCGGGGTCATGCGTTGGGGCGCAGGAGGACGATTTCACGTCCCACAAGGTGGTCGGGCCTGCGGTAGAGCAGTGCCATGCGGTCCGGCGCGTGCGGCACGGCGCCCGCCGGCAGCACGGGGGTGAAGCCCGCGTCGGCGACGGCGTCCCAGGTTTTCTCCAGGAACACGGGGCCTGTGCGCAGGTACCACACCGGCCAGGTGCACACCACCGGCACGCCCGGCAGGCACGCGGCGACGTTCTTGAGGAATGCGGCCTGCAGCTGTTCGTTTTCGCGCCGCAGCGCCTGGGCTTCCTTGATGGTCGGGCGGGTTTTGAGCGACGGCCCGAGGCTCGTCTCCGTCACGATCACCTGCGGCTTGCCCGGCTCGGCAGAGGGCTTCATGGCGGCGAAGGGGAACGCCTTCGTGGCGTCCTGCTTCCACACGTCGGCGGCCACGTCTTTCTTGGGCAGCTTGAATTCCTTGCGGGCCCATTCGATGTTCTTCTCGCAGCCGGTGACGGCCTTGAGCGACGCATCGGAGCAGAGTACCGGCCAGCGGCGCAGCAGGCACTCGATGGGGATCACTCCCGTGCCGCAGAATGGGTCGTAGACAGTGAGTGTTGCCGGGTGGCCGCAGAGCCAGCTGCCGAAGTTGAGCAGGATCTGGGCGAGCTTCGGCGGCAACAATCCCACGCGCGTGTCGCGCACCGGCTTCTTGATGTCGCGCGTGGTGTAGGCGTCGGGGTCGTGCGCCGCGATGGTGCGGCCTACCCAGATCTTGTTCTCCTCGGCGAGCAGGACGATCTCCACGCCGTGCGTGCCGTCGAGCACGCCCGTGTCGCGCAGCAACGCCGCGGCGGCAGGGTGGCTCTCCGTGCCGATGTAGCGGCAGGGGCGGCCTGCCTTCTTCAGTCGATCTTTGCAGGCACGGTAGCAATCGCGCACGAGCTTGGGCGGCACGTTGAAGGTGCGCAGCGAAAACGTCACCTTGCCTTTGATGCCCGCGAGCTCGTTGAGCAGGAGCGAGGGCACATCGTGCAGATTGATGTCGGCGTTGGTGATGCGCTTGGCCGCGACGATGGTGCCGCCCCAGTGTTCTAAGTCGGCGCCCGCAAGCTCGCGGCGCGTGCCGAACGTGATGATGGAGGGGCCGAAACGGCGCTCCAGCGAAAGGTCGTCGATCGATGCCGCAAGTTCGGCGAAGCTGATCGAAGGCTGGTGTCCGAGGAACGCTGCGTAGGAGTGCATGCGCGCAGTGTAGAAGCATGCGGTCGTGCGCGCAGTTGCGAGGCGGAGCAAAACGCTGCGTGCTATGCGCAAGGCTCCTCCGTCGGCCGGGCCCACGCGGGCAGCGCCGGTGCGGCGAGGCGGGCGGCGAGCGTCAGCGCGAGCAGGAGCAAGATGGGGATGAGATGCGTCACGCCACGCGCGTACCCCGTCTGGCGGATGGCTTCCAGGGCGAGCGGCGTGCAGGTGAAGATGACGAGCTGTCCCATGTAGGCGAGCAGCGCGGCAACGGAGAGCGGCAGCAGCGACGTGCAGAGCGCATCGCGCCAGCGCACGGCAAGGAGCAGCGCCAGCAGCGGGAAGAAGATCAGCCAATTCCCCTCGAAGAGCGTATTGATGACGATGGCCTGGGGAGCGTCGCTGTTCCAGGCGATCGCCAGCGACGAGATGGCCTTGGCGTTGCCGAAGGCGAGGCCCAGCGACCACTTGTATGCAAGCCAGGGCAAGCCAAGCGCGCAGAAAAGCACGGCGTACCAGGCGACGCCCCGCAGCGCCGCGCGCAGGTCCAGGCGCTTGCTGCGGACGAGCACCGCGAGCGTCGACGCCGCGGCCGCGAGGAGTGCGGGGAGGTAGAGCACCGATGCCTCGTTCTTCGTGAAGGGCAGGATGCCCGCCATCAGCGCGCCGATCCGCAGCCAGGCCATGCGCTCGGCTGGGGTCGCTGCCCGCAACGCCAGCACGAGCGGCAGCGCGGCCGCCAGCAGGTGCGTCGCCAGGAAGGCATCGGCATACGGGCTCACCATGTGGATGAGGAAGAGCGGTAGGCTTGCCAGCGCGTAGACGCCGAGGAACGCCCAGAGCATGCCGCAGATCCGGCGCAGCCCCGCCCAGAAGAGCAGGAGAGGGGCAATGCACCAGAGCAGATGCAGGCCGTTGGCCGCGCTTTCGTTCCAGCCGCCTCCAAGCGCGGCGAGGGACGCCTTGAGCAGCGGGATGGCCGGCGGGTACGACGACACGCCCACGCGCGCGATCTGCGGATCGGCGTGGGGGAGGTCGAGCGTGAAGTGCTGGGTGGCGAAGAACACCTTGGCGCGCAGGTTCCAGTTGTCGAGGGTGTCGTCGAGGTAGGTGGGGGTCAAAAGCAAGTTTGTCGCTCCGAACGACATTGCCTTGAAGCCCGTCCAGCTCAGTAGAACGATGAGAGCGCAGAGCGCCGCGCGAGGCAGGCGCGGGGATCGGGGCAGTACCGCCGG
Organism: uncultured Candidatus Peribacteria bacterium; assembly: GCA_964488165.1. GTDB lineage: Bacteria > Patescibacteriota > Gracilibacteria > Peribacterales > Peribacteraceae > VMFU01. The sequence goes on along the minus strand of CAZATU010000001.1, from coordinate 97,056 downwards.
AGCAAGCCAGGCTCCCTTGGGGCGCCGCAGCACGATCGCTGCACCGACGAAGATGAGTAGCAGGCTTGATGCCAGGAACGACCAGCGCGTCAGTGGAACGCCAAACGCGACATCGGCAAGGAACGCCGGCAGCACCGAGAGCGTGGGGCCCAGGACAAGGCCCAGCGCGAGCCGCTCGAATGTTGTGAGGGTGGGGTGCTTCCCCTCCGCGGCGCAGACGAGCAGCGTGCCCGCGAGCGTGGCCGGAGCCAGGCCGATGAAGAGCAGGAGGAAGGTCATGGAGCGGTCGTAAAGACGGATGCGTGGGCGTTGAGGGTCGTGAGGAGGCGTCCGCCGGGCGGCGACACAGGCACTCCTCCCACCGTCAGGCGGCCCTGGTCGTCGATGGCCGCATCGGTGCGGTAGAAGACCAGCCACGTATCCACGCCTTCCTGCGATTCGCCCGGCAGCGCCACCCACCGCGGGTAGGCCTCGTACACCGCGGAGGAGTTGAGCAGCAGGTCGTCGTTGCTCAGGAAGCCGATGCGCTCCTTCCCCTTCGTCATCGACAGGAAGATTTCCATGGTGTCGTGGAAGTCGGCCATGCCGCGCAGCTGCCGCTCGCCTTGGGGTTTTGTGACGTAGCTCGTCAGATCGCGCTGCGCGTAGCTGAGGATTTCCGCGCCCATGCGCAGGTCAAAGAGCAGCCACGCAGTGGCCGTGATGCCGAGGCCGATGCGCAGCATCCGGGTGCGCCGCGCCGGGTATACCCAGAGCCCGAGCACCCCAAGCGTCAGCAGCGAGAGGCCGATCGCTGGCAGCAGCACGCGGTTGACGGACCAAGCAATCGGCGGTGCGCCATCGAAGAGTGTCGCGCGGGTATCGGGGTCAAAGGCGAGCAGCGGCCCCCAGAGGAAATTGATGCCGTGGCGCGTGAAGGTGTCGAAGGTGCCAAGCGAGAGCACGGCGTTCCACCAGCGTTCGCCGGTCGAGTAACCGTGGAAGCCTACGTCCGTCAGGAGTACATCGCTCCCCGCGGAGAATTGGAGCCCTATGGCATCCGCCGAGCGGTCCCAGCCCGGGTAGTTGTGCACGGTGATTGCGAACCGCGTGGGTAGATTGCCGCTCGGCTCGATGGCAAACGGCAGTTGCACGATGCGGTCGTCCGCCGTGCCTCTGGCATGCCACAGCAGCAGCCCTTGGACGGGCGCGGCGCTTACGGTGTGGAGCACGATGACGTCGACCGGATGCCCGAGGTCGACCGGGCGAAAGAGCGTCACGGGCGCAGCGGCGCGGATGCGTACCCCGTCGGGCGTAGTTTCCACCGATGAGGTCGGCCCTTTGATATGCCACGCCGTGTCTATGTCTGGGCCCGCGAAACTCGAGACCGTCGCCCATGCAGCGCAGGCAGCACCGGGGAAGAGCATCCATGCGCCCAGCGCAAGTGCGAGCGCCGCGTTCGAGCGTCGCAGACTCATGCCGCTTGTGCGGCAAGCGCGATCTCGGCGGGGCCGCCACTCACGACCGCCTTGATACGGCGGACGCCCGCCGATGAGCTCTCTTCCTTCTGGATGGTGAACGTGCCCAGCATCCCCGTGCGCGCCACGTGCGGCCCGCCGCAGATTTCTTTGCTGAAGCCGCCGTCGCCGATGGCATACACCTTCACTTCGCTGCCGTAACGGTCGTCAAAGACGCCGATCGCTCCTTCGGCTTTGGCGCCGTCCACGGTGGTCAGGCGATAGACAATCGGTTCGTCGCGCCGGATGGCGTCGTTCACCAGTTTCTCGACCTCCGCGATCTGTTCGGGGGTCATCTTGTCGGGGTGGTTGAAGTCGAAGCGCAGGCGCTCGGCCGTGATGTTGGAGCCTTTCTGCTGAATGTGCGTGCCGAGTACCTGGCGCAGCGCGGCGTTGAGCAAGTGGGTCGCCGTGTGGAGCTTAGTGGTTTCGGCGCTGTGGTCGGCGAGGCCTCCGGCGAACTTCTGCGCGGCACCCGCGCGGCTCTTGGCTTGGTGCTCTTCGAAGGCTTTCGCAAAGCCCGCTTCGTCCACCGTCATGCCCTGTTCCGTGGCGATTTCTTTGGTGAGCTCCAGGGGGAAGCCGTAGGTGTCGTAGAGGTGGAAGGCGCTCTGCCCGTCGATGGCGCCGCCCGCGCTCTGGGCAACCTTTGTAAATTGTTTGAGCCCTTCGCCGAGCGCTTTCTGGAATTGTTGCTCCTCTTTGTCGAAGAGGCTGGTGATGTCGTCTTCGCGCTTGTGTAAGTGCGGATAGGCCGCGGCATATTCAGCGATCACGATGCGCGCGATGGGCGAGCACCACAGCTGCTGCTCAAAGTCGCTCACGCGTTCGACATGCAGGCGGCGCAGCGAGCGCACGGCGCGGCGGATGAGGCGACGCAGCACGTAGCCCTGGTCCACGTTGGATGGGGCAACGCCATCGGCCATCATGAAGGTGGCGGCTTTGAGGTGGTCCGCAGCGATGCGAACGTGCTTGGTGATGCTCCGACCCAGCTCGGAGTCGTCTTTGGGGTCGAAGTCGCTCAGAACGGCGCTCAGCAGAGGGCGCATCCGGTCGGTTTCGTACACATTGCTCACGCCCTGGAGCACGGCGGCGACACGCTCTAAGCCCATGCCGGTATCCACATTTTGCTGTGCGAGGGGCACGAACGTGCCATCTTCCTGCTTGTTGTACTGCATGAACACGTCGTTCCAGATTTCCATCCAGTGGGGGTCGTCGGTGGCGGGGTTAGAGCCGGGGGGCGGCAGCGGCGTCGGGCCGACCCAGTAGAACATCTCGGTATCGGGGCCGCAGGGGCCGGTCTTGCCGGCGGGTCCCCACCAGTTCTTGGCTTTCGGCAGGAAGCCGATGCGTTCGCGGCGCACGCCGAGCTTCTCCCAGATCGCCGCGGATTCTTCGTCGCGCGGGGCGTCAGCGTCGCCCTCGAAGCAGGTGACGGCGAATTTCTCCAGCGGGATGCCGAGTATTTGCGTAAGAAATTCGAAACTCATTTGGATGGCACCTTCTTTGAAGTAATCGCCCAAGCTCCAGTTGCCCATCATTTCGAACATCGTGAGGTGCGACGCATCGCCCACTTCGTCGATGTCGCCCGTGCGCACGCAGCGCTGCACGTCCACGAGGCGCTTGCCCGCGGGGTGCCTCTCGCCGAGGAGGTAGGGGACGAGCGGATGCATCCCGGCGGTCGTAAAGAGCACCGTGGGGTCATTGTCGGGCACGAGCGAGGCTCCGGCGATCACGGCGTGCCCGTGCTTCTGCTGAAAGAAGTCGAGGTAGGCCTGGCGGAGCGCATCAGTCGTCATGTTCTTCATATGCAGGGGGAGCGGTAGCGACTTGCCCGCCGAGTGTACAAGGCCAAAAGCACCCGGGCGAGGGCGAAAAGCAGTCCTGTATGGAAAATCAGGAAAACGCTTCGCAGGAGGGCGCCGCGGGTTTAGGGTGTGATGGTATGCCGGAGACGCAACAGGCAGCACCGTGGCAAAACGAAGACGTGTTCGGCGGTATGGACGAGGGTCCATACGCCAAGCTCCCCGAACCCTACAAAGCGGAAGTGGAGGCGTTGTGGCAATGGGCGCAGCGGCGTGATGCCATGCACCAGAGCGGGGGCAGCGTGACGCAGGAGGAAATGGATAAGTCCGGCGCTCGCGAGAACGATCTGCAGTTGCCGCCCATGGTGAATTTCAAGCTGCGACGCATCATGCAGCGCTTGGAAGCAAATTTGCACATGCTCCTGGCCGATGACCTCGCGCTCATCGACGAAGCGCAGGCGCTCATCGATGCCCATGGACAGTCGCCGCAGCATCACCGCTACGCGGCCGAGATGCTCGTCGAGAACAATATCAATAATGCCGGAATGATGTTGGCGGTGGGGGTCGAAGAGACACTGATCAACGGCTTGAAGCACGGCATCCATGGGGATCTGCGGAAGAAGGTCGTCGTGCGTCAGCGCGCTGACGCAGATGCCTGCGTGGTGCAGGTGGAGGATGAGGGCCTCGGCTATGTGCGCAGCGAGCTACCCGATCCTCTCACCGCACTCGAAAGCGGTCATGGCCGCGGCTTGCTCCTCACCGATGAGTTTGCCGAGCGCGTGGAGCGCAACGAACGCGGCACGCTGGTGACGATCTTCCTGACGCGCAAGCTGCTGCGCGACCGCGTTATAGAGAACATGCAGAAGCAGCTCGACCCCAACGAGCCGGACAAGGTGATCAAAACATTGCAATCGATCCGCACCGACAAGTACGTCGTTCTCCCCGTGCCGCCGGCGTCTTCCGAGGAGCCTCCCATGACGAACCCGCCGGAGAGCCCCGCGTTGTAATCCGTTTCGTGGTATACTGTTTGCTCTCGCATCCGTTGCGGGAGCGCTGTTTCACACCATGGGGATGACAGGCTTCGACGGCGCGACCAATGATGGTCGATCGTCTCCGTTCGGGATGGCACCGGTTCCCGTACCCACCGATGCAACACAACCTGCCAACTCGGCTAGGAAGCAAGGTGTCGTCGCGAGCATCGCTGAACGTTTGGGCCTCACGGCTCTGCGCCCAGCTCTCGTTCCGGCCTTTGCCTAAGTCCGCCCTGTGCGGACACGTCACCCGCTGATGCTCGCTATGCGGATCTGACGTCATCAGCGAGCTGGGGTGAGCGCGTGACGCGACGCTCATCCGTCACTTTTCGCGTCATCCTCGCACCCGGTTCTTGTCTCTTCCAACCCGGGCTGCGAGAACCAGAAGAGACATAACGGTACGGACACGGCTTTCACGCGTCGGACCCGGGTTCAATTCCCGGCATCTCCACCAATGGCTTATTTAAGCCAAAAAACACGATTTCCACCGCAGCAGAGAGCCTTCATCCCGGGGTTGCAAAAGGCCAAATCCGAGGTGCGGTCGCCGCGCGGCATCCCGAAGCGCAAAACCCGCATTGTCAGGGCTATAGACGCCAGATGGCGGGGTTGTAGGAGCTCAGCACCGAGCGGTTGTTTTCCTCAAGGGAAAGCCACAAAACGATTGCATTCCTGGTGTTCTATTCCCAGGGGGTATCGGCTAGCGGAGTCACTGAGATAGAAAAATCCGATAGGGAAAAAGAGATAACAAGATGTAGATGAATAGCCACACGGAAAATACGGGAATCATCTTTGGTGCAGGCGTATCGCACGATTCACTGGAACAATATGCGAGAGCGAAAGAGATCGAGTATCAACCTCCATTGGCTCAGGACCTTTTCAAGGGAAATGATCATCAGAGCGGTTGAGACGACGGTACGCTCCTGACGTTAGTCCCGCTCCAAGACCTGACAATGCAGGAGGGTGCCAGGTGGCGGTGCAAGGTCGAAGCGGTCTATTCCTCTTCCATCAGTTTCTTGTAAATGAAATCGAATATGCGGTTTTTGACGTAGTCATCAACTTCCTTGTTTCGATCAAGTTTGGAATAGAGATTATAGTGGCTATTGAGCATATCGATTTTCTCATCCTGATACATTTTCTCATAACGGATCATCGCCGCATCCTTCGGATTATTCGTAACAGTTCCGTGTAGTTTTTTGTTTTTGAACAATCGCGCAGCGAGTTCATTCAACCGCTCTTTATCTTCCTGTGTAAATTCCGTACCGAACCGGTCATTCACCTCCTTGATGATCTTCGAGAGAAAATCCGTATCTCCCTTACCACGCCCCCGCTTGCTTCCTTCCATAGGCTCAAGCCCTTCGTCTTCCGTGCCCAGTGGAATAGACCCTGCTGAAATTTTTGGGATTTTAATCGATTCCAAATCAATCTGCTCCAGTACTTCCAATGGCAATTCGGTTTGGATCAGCGGCAGCTTGAGCCTGAGTAAACGCAGGAAGATATAGAGCTTCTCCAAGCCTGTATCTGTGAAGGTAAGGATCTGCGATAAAAAAGCGTACTTCCGGACATAATCAAGAATCTTGCCCCGGAAGCTCTCCTGCTTTTCGGGATCCAACGCCCTAAATCGCTCGATGATCTGATCCAGGAAACTATTAATCGTGCCGGGCGAGGCATCCCGGAGATAAATCTTCGCCAACTCGGTCACTTCCTGCTCCGAGAACAGATGTAGTTGGAGAATATCGTGCTGGAGGTTGTGCAGGATATTGGCGTCCGTTCCTTCGGAAAGAACAGTTGTTTGATAATAGGGTTCGAAGGATTTCTTGATGTCGTCGGTGTCGTTGACGAAATCCATGACAAACGCCTCTTCCTTATCCCGATGTGTGCGGTTCAGACGACTCAGGGTTTGTACCGCATTCACGCCTGAGAGCTTCTTATCGACATACATGGCCGTGAGCAGCGGTTGATCGAAGCCGGTCTGGAACTTCTCCGCGACAATGAGAAATTTATATTCCTCCTTCGCAAATTCACGCGCGGTATTCGTCTCGGGAACGCCATTATTCATGCCGCTCTCCGTGTAATCGAGCCCGCCATCGAGCACGCTTCCAGAGAAGGCCACCACGGCTTTGATCGGCATATTATTATCACGCAGCCAGCTATCCATCGCGATCTTGTAGCGCACGGCATGCAGACGGGATTTTGTGACGATCATCGCCTTCGCTTTGCCGGCGGTCAGCTTCACGATCTGGGACATGAAGTGTTCGCCGATGATGCGGACTTTCATCCCGATCGTGTGCTCGTGCAGATCTACGTAATTCACCATGAGCCGCTGCGCCTGGGATTTCTGGTATTCCGGGTCATCCTGCGCCTTTTTCAACAGATTGAAGTACGTTTTGTAGGTCGTGTAGTTCTTGAGGATATCGAGGATGAACCCCTCCTCGATGGCTTGCCGCATGGAGTAGACGCTGAATGGTACAAAGCTACCGTCCGGCTGCTTTTCTCCGAAGAGCTCCATCGTTTTCTGCTTTGGAGTCGCCGTGAATGCGAAGAAGCTCACATTGGGTAAATTGCCACGACTCTTCATCTCCTTGAGAATCTGATCTTCAAAATCCACCTCATGCATGGCTTCGTCGTCTTTCTCAGCCTTCTCCAGGGTCGTGGAGAGCACTTGCTTGAGGCTCTTGGTGCTCTCTCCAGATTGCGAGGAATGCGCCTCATCGACGATCACGGCAAAGCGTTTTCCAGATAGCTGACCGATATCATCAACGATTACGGGGAATTTCTGCAGAGTGGTGATCATAATTTTCTCGCCTTGTTCAAGCCCTGCTCTCAGCTCTGCAGAACTCGTAATTCTTTTTACCACTCCTATTACCTGCTCAAACATTGAAACCGTATCTTGCAATTGCCTATCAAGGATCTTCCGATCACTAATGATGATGATCGAATCGAAGATTTTCTGATTTTCGGCATCGTGCAACTCTGCGAGATGATGAGACGTCCATGCAATCGTGTTGCTCTTGCCGCTGCCCGCGCTGTGCTCGATCAAGTATTTGCGTCCGGCACCTTTGCCCAGAGCATCAGCAACGAGGGACAGTACCGTTTGGAGTTGGTGATAGCGCGGGAAGATGAGTATTTCCTTTCGGGTGACCTTCCCTTGTGTGTCCGTCTCCTCCAATTTCTGCAAATGCATGAAACGCCCGATGATGGCTAGCAGCGTTTCGCGGCTCCAGATCTCTTCCCACATGTACGCGGTCTTGTATTCGCCTTCTCGGACAGGGTTACCAGCACCGCCCTTGTTGCCCTTATTGAAGGGCAGGAAATAGGTACGCAGGCCCTCTAGCCTGGTCGTCATGCGCACCTCCTCGGTATCCACCGCCATATGTACCAGGCAGCGCCGGAAAGAGAGCAACTTCTCTTTGGGGTCCCGATCGGTTTTGTACTGCTTCACCCCCTGCACAATAGATTGTCCTGTGAGCTGATTCTTGAGCTCCACGGTGCAGACGGGCAAACCATTGAGGAACAGCACCATGTCGATGCTGTTGTCGTTTACAGCGGAGTATTTCACCTGCCGCATGACGCTCAGAATGTTTGCCTGAAAAAGCTGCTCCACGTCTTCATTCCGTGACGATGTGGGCTGAAAATAGGCGAGGCGGAAGAAGCAGCCGTTGTCCTTGATGCCATTGCGCAGAACATCGAGCAGGCCGCGCATCGTCATTTCTTCATCCAGTCGTTTGAAGAATTTCTCGTCCAGTAAGGTGCCATGGTGCTCTGCGAGCTTCCTCCATTCGTTGAGCTGCGTCGCCGCGATGAATTGCTTTACGAGTTCGCGGTCAAGGCAGAGGGCTTTATCGTAGTGCTCGCGGGAGGAGCGCTGGAGGTAGCCCCTATCGTTCATGAGGCACTTCTCGATGTGGGCTTCAAAGCCGGATTCGCGGAGGTTGGTAGGCATGGACTTAGGAGGAATTAGGAAACCTTTACCTTCCCCGTCACCACATGGGAGATGAGGGAAGTTTTGTACTCATTCAGAAGAGAGATGGACTGCTCAACAATCTGAATGCGGCGATCAATTTCTTTTGAATTAATTACAATGTATTCCGCAACCAATATTTGTTCTGCTGTTGGCGGTACTGGTATTTCAAGTTTGCTAATTTTTTCCGCGGCTAATCCTGGTTGTGCTGAGGAAATTGAGTATTGGCCTAAGTCCATCATTCTTAAAACCTCTCCAAGCCATCTAAAATCAGATTCATCGATAATAGTTGCGACCACTGCATGCTCAGATGCCCAGAATTTACCATGAGCATAATTAATATTTCCGCAGAGTGCACCCTGTCGACCGATAAGAATGTAGTCGCCCTCATGGGTATAATTTGAGCAATATCCACGCAACCCATTTCCTCCGTAAACAGCAAAATCTCCAACTGCTTCGATTGATTCAGAAGTTATAGCCTCTCCACTTTGGAGCGTTGCTACAAACTTGAGTTTCTTTACTTCCCAATTCTTTGGAATTTTTCCAAACCACTCCACTCCACTCTCCTTCATTTCCACCTTCTCATCCAACCCCTTCGTCACCGCCTGATTAATTATCGCCACGCGCTGCTCCTGCAGAATCTCCATTTGCTTCTTTTTGCCTTCAATGATGCGGTCGATGATGGCACATTTTTCGTCGAGATAGGAGGCGATGGAGCTTTGCGCATGAATATCCGGCAAGATAACCGGCATTCGGCGTAATCCTTCTTTCGAAAGCTCAATCTGATTTGTCGAACCATTCACGATCGCTGCATAGATGTATCCTTGATAAAGAGGGGTACTCAGCAAATGTGCCAGATAACCATTATGCAACTTTGAATCATCTGTGCGAACGATTGTTACATGACCATCTGCAATCGCCCCTGGAATTTTTGTTGAATCATAAATCGCAACACGCCCCAAAGTTCCTGTGCCAGTAGAATTTACCAGCACATCGCCGCCTTCAAGTTTTCCTTTGAATGTTGAAAAATCAACGGTTTGCTGATATTTAATTTTTTCTACATCAATTCCGTCCCAGTAAATACATGCCTGGTTAATGACCGGAATCCCCTCATCCGTATCGTTATAATCCGGGCTATTTCCTCGTGAGACGAATGGCGCTGCTTTTTTCAATGATTCCAATTTCCATTCATCAGGAATGTCCCCAATCCAATCTGCACCCGATTGCCGGTAGTGTTCATATCCCCGATGCTGTTTCTTTAGAGTGATCATGAATGTTTGAAAAATTGCAGAACGGTGAAGATCGCAGAAACAACAGCAGCAATTTCAATAAGAATGCCCCACCACCTCTTGTGCCACGGAGTTGGCTTCTGGGCCGCGGCAACCTTTCCTCCCTTCGCTTCGATCGTGGGTTTGCCTTCCATGGTTTCGCTTACAAGCGTGATACCACCTGCTTTACCCGGCTTACCGCCAAGCGCAGCATCTCCGCCATTGGTAAGAATCTTGCCATCAAACCTCATATGGCGAGCGGCGATGAAGATGTTGCCTCCATCGCCACCGTCGGCCGGATTCCTCTTCTGATTCTGCTGGTACATCTGCATCGCGGCTTCGTGCACTTTTTCTTTCAACGTGAGGCGGCTGCCGAATTGAATGCCGTCAATAATCCGAATTTGCTCGGGCGTCAGGTGCCCCCGTAGTTCGGCCGACAGGAATTCGTCGCTGTTCTTCATTTGCTGGAAGAATCGAACAGGGCGATGTATTCGTGGAAGGAGAAAATTCTGTTCTTCTCCTTCCCCGTCGTCTCCTTCAAAATGCCCGCACCCACGAACTGATCGACGAGTGTGTGCGCCGTCGGCTTTGTCACACTCATCGCACCGATCACGTCTTTCACCTGCAGTGTCGGGTGTGAGAAGAGGTAGGTGAGGAACTTGTGCGCAAGCGGGGTTCGTTTGCCAAACGACGAGGTGATCTGGTCGGCATATTTCTTCTGAAGCAGAGTGATCTTCCTCATCGTATCCCTGGCGCTCTTGGCTGTAACACACACTCCCCCGAGGAAAAAGAGCACCCACTGGTCCATCTCACCGTGCGTGCGTACGCGCTCCAGGCAGTCGAAATATGCCTGCCGGTGCTCTTCCAAGAACGCTGAGACATAGAGCACCGGACTAGTGAGGAGTTGCTCGTGCATCAAATGCAGACCGATTAAAAGACGGCCTGTCCGTCCGTTGCCATCCATAAACGGATGGATCGTCTCGAACTGGTAGTGACTCACGGCGATGCGGATGAGCGCCGGAGTGATGCCTGGGCTGTGCATATAACGTTCCAGATCGGTGAGGAGATCTGGGATTTCCGTAAACGGCGGAGGCACAAAGCGTGCGGTGGCTGCGGTAGAACCGCCAATCCAGTTCTGACTGATGCGCACCTCGCCGGGCATCTTGCCTGCCCCCCGTACCCCTTGCATGAGCACGCGATGCGCGCCCTTGAGGACCCGCATGCTCAGCGGGATACCCTTCAGCTCCTCGACTGCCCAGGTAAGGGCGTCCATGTAGTTGCGCACCTCCTGATAGTCTCCGCGGCGCTCTTCTTTGATTTCCTCCAGAGGCAGCAATGCCTCCTCCACATTGGTCTTGGTGCCCTCGATGCGGCTGGAGGTAACGGCCTCCTTGGCGATGTAGAGCTCGAGGAACGCCGCACTATCCGGTACGAGCTGCGCGTAGGCATCTAGCTCCCCCAGTGCATGCATGGCCTCGGCCAGAGCCGGGACGATCCGCTCGTCCTGCCACGCGTAGTGGGCATTGAGGAGATTCGACGGAATGAAGGCCTTATAGCCTTTCTCCTGCCTGTAGGCACCGGCTTGGTACGTCATGTCGCCGGGAATCATAGCCTTTACAATTTTATCAGTCAAGTAATAGTTAATGCTTATTCTATTACTTAATAAGTATCTCCGTCAGAGTTTCTGCAGGAGGCCGAGGAGCCCGTTTTCTACCTTCTCCAGGTCCGCTTCGATCTCTTCAAGCGGACGCGGCGGCACGTACTTGTAGAAATAGCGGGTGAAAGGAATTTCGTAGCCCACTTTGCCGATTTTGCCGTCTTTCTCATCCCGCACACCCTCATTGATCCATGCGTCCGGTACGTACGGCTTCACCTCTTTGTCGAAATAGTCATCGATGCTCTGGCCATACGGGACATTCTCCGTGTCACGGAGATCGCTATCCGATTCGGGCTTCCCATCTTCACTCAGGCAGATGTCAGCGGATTCATCGCGCTCGGCCAGGCATTCGATGATCGCTTTTTTGACGGGTGCTTTGAGTTTTAACTCAGCGGCTTTTAGAAGGTGTTCCAAAGAGCCGACGAATTCCTCGCGATTGCTGAACATCCTGGATCCGAATGAGGTGAGAAGCTCCAGAATCTTCTTCTGCACAGCCTCGTCGCCCTTCTTGCCTTCGGCTAGAGCGATGAATGCTTTGTGATTCTTGAGTAGTTCAATGTGCTCGGGTGATGCCTGGAAGCTCAGACGCAGCGGCCGCTCCACGGTGATCTGGCGATAGGCGAAGTCCGTCGTCTTGAAGATCTTGGAGTACTCGCTTTCTTTGGCTGCGGAGTAGATTTCTGAGATCAACGCTATTTGATTGGGAGTGCCCTCGGTTCCATCGCCAATTTTATGGCGCTTATTCCCAAGGCTCTTCCTCATTTTCACAAAGAAGGCATCGCTACGGGCATCGATGAGCTGCACTTTCCCTTTCCGCTTCGCCTCCTTCCGATTCGTGAGGAACCAGAGATAAGTGGAAATGCCGGTGTTGAAGAACATTTGATCGGGCAAGGCAATGATCGTTTCCAGCCAATCGTTCTCCAATACCCAGCGCCGGATTTCGCTTTCGCCAGAGCCGGCATCTCCGGTGAAGAGTGGCGACCCGTTCAAGACGATCGCCATGCGGCTGCCCCCCTCGGACGGGTTCTGCATCTTGCTGATGAGATGCTGAAGGAAGAGGAGTTGGCCATCGGAGATGCGCGGAAGCCCCGCACCGAAGCGGCCGGCGGCACCGCGCTCCGCCTCGCGTTCTACGGCGTCTTTGTCGCGTTTCCAGTCGACCCCAAATGGCGGATTGGTGAGGAGATAATCGAACTTCTTCTCGCGGAATTGGTCATTGCTGAGCGACGAGGCCTGAGTCGCGTCCTTTTCCCCGCCTTTGATATTGTCGACCTCTTCGCCTTTAATCAGCATTTCCGACCTACAAATGGCGTAGGTGGCTGGGTTGAGTTCTTGACCAAACAAATAGACGCTGATGTCTTTGTTAATAGCTTTTAGGATGTGATCCTTCCCAACAGTCAGCATGCCTCCCGTTCCGCAACAGGGGTCGTAAATGGTTTTCACGAGATGCTCCTTCTTGAGGTGCTCTTTTTCGGGAGCGAAGAGGATCTCGACCATGAGCTTAATCACTTCACGCGGCGTGTAGTGCTCTCCAGCGGTATCGTTGCTCTGTTCAGCGAAGCGGCGGATGAGTTCCTCAAAAATCGATCCCATTTCATGATTGTCCGTCGCCTCGAGCGAGAGATCGATTTTGTTGAACTCCTGAATGATTTTGAAGAGCAGGTTGCCTCCCCAGAGACGCGCGAGATGCTTCTCAAAATCAAACTTTTCGAGAATTTCCTGAATCGCCGGACTGAACCCATGGAGATAATTTCTGAAATTCCCCTCAAGGTGTGTCTGTTCGTCCAATAGGTTCTTAAAGGAGAATTGCGACGTGTTGTAGAAACCCACCTTCGTGATATTTTTCAGAATCGGATCAGGATTCACCCCTCGCTCCTCAAGAATATGGCTTTCGCGGAGGACCTCTTGCTTTGTTTTTTCCAGCACAGAATCTAATCGCTTGAGAACTGTAAAAGGAAGAATCACGTCTTGATACTCATGCTGCTTCCAGCTCCCGCGGAGGAGTTCCGCGATATTCCAGATGAGGTTGGCTTTCGGTCCGAAATTCATGATCTCTGTGAGTGTACAGTTACTTACGACGCCTTGTGGAGGACAATTTCAGGGGCAAGTTTTTGGGGCCGGTAAGCCGTGCCGTGCAGGCCCTCGACTTTAGCGTACGGAAACTTCACGCAGGCCGATGAGGAACTGCGCCTTGGGCACTAGGTCAAATCGGATCGATGCCTTGTTTTTTCGAGCCTCTACGGTTCGCATGACGCCCGTGAGCGTTTTGCCCGTCGCGACGACCTTCTCGCCCTTACTGGCGACCCATGTACCGGCGTTCTCCATGCAGAAAATCATGCGTTGGGGGAACGGCTTTCGATCGTAGGTCCGAAGGGCTGTTTCGGCAAGAATCCTACGCCAGAATCGTCTTCGTCCGTTAGGAAATTGACAGAGTTCAAATATCGCATTCTGATCTCTGCGATCAGTGGCGAAAGAAGACTGAATGTTGTGGAATAGCATTTTCACGCCGAAGGCCGATCTTTGCCTTCCTCAAGCCATTGCAGACGCGCCGAGTACTGCCAAATTAGGTCGATAAAAGTGTTCCAAGATTTTCTCAGCATGTCCACCAAACTTCGCTCTTCATCGCCCATAATTTAGATACGTAATTGTGAGCTGTAGCACTGTGGCGAATGCCACCCACAATACATACGGAATTTGCGCATATGTAACCCATGGAGCATACGGGAAGATGCTGCGCATCGCCCAGATGAGTGTTCCGAAGATGAGGAGAATATCGATGCTCGCAAGTACGTTACTCTTCAGCCCGAACTGCAGTGGTGTGAACGCAAAATTAAAGAGGAGGTTGAGAGCGAACGGCAAAGCAACGATCCATGGGATTTTCTTCTGTCCTGCCATAACGAACACGGCACCGAAGGAAACGAAGATGCCGATGTAGAGGACAGTCCACACCGGTCCAAATACGGATGATGGAGGAGCCCAGGAGGGTTTAACAAGCTGCTGATACCACGTGTACGTCTCCATAATTGGATGGTATCACATGATGCAACTTCTGATTGGTTTCCATTGTCCACACCAGCCAAGAATCACCTCCTCCAAGCGGTGTAAACTTTTTCGCAGGATGTCCCCCAACCCCTCATCAGTAACAACGCATGCGCAAACGAGGCCTCGCCCAGCACTGCAGCGAGCGCGCTGTAGCTCTCAGGCTCGGCCGAGCAGCAGCATTGCTTCGGTCATCAACCACAGGGGATGCCGTGCCCGGTCATCGCCGCTGAGCGTTGCAATGACGCGAGCCGCCATATCGACTGTCGCATGATCGTGCAAACCATGACCTGCATGGTTCAAGAGCTGGAATGCGGTCGCATAGGCTCCATCCCCTGAAGACAAGCTGCAATGCATGACGGCGTCATGGGTACGTTGATCGAGTTCTCCACCACGCTGTTTGTATCCGATAAAACTCTGTGGCGATGCAGTCTCCAATGTCTCACGCTCATCGTTGATACTCGGGGCCCGATCTCCGGGTGTCTTCATTTGCAGTTTCCGGCGCTCATCGGTGATGCTCTGGACTCGATCCCTAAACGCCTTCAGCTCAAGATAGCGCGGCGTATTCAGCCGAGGTTCAAGTTCATGTTTGGATACAACTGACGAAGGAGCAAACAAGCCACTCAAGCCGATCACGCCAAGAGCGCGCGCGATACCTTGACGGCTATAGGCAATTTGGCGCTCCTGCCTGATTGCACACTCAATCCGCAATTCCTCCCGATCCAAATCCCAATAGGATTGGCCATCGAGGATCTTCAGCGACGTGTTGGGCATGCCATCAAGGAATGCATGCTGTTCATCTGCGGGCATGGCAAGCACGCGAGCCAAACCCTCCCGTGCCATGGCGTTCAGCGGACTTTCTTCTTGGTCGTTCATCTGACACCTGTCTGCTGTTGCCAACGCTTTGCCAAACTCTTCTCCTGCCGCCCGAGCCTGCGCGCACGTTTCGATCATGATACTATCATAACATATAATGTGCATTAAACAATTCTTCAGACGTACAGCTTCTCTGCGGCTGGCGCAGTACTAGTGCGATGCGGCGATCTCGCTACAAAAGACCCGCCTTGCGGCGGGTCTGGAGCATGCGTCGATCGAGAAGAGTTACTGGATGCAGACCCGGTACGGACTGACGTATGTGCTGGGCTGCGGGAAGAAGGTCGTAAGACCATCGAAGCAGTTTGCGCCATTGATGGCGAAGCCGTTGAATTCGGCGGCTTTACCGCTCAGGTCGAAGTACTCGAAGAAGAGTGTCGTCTTCGCGGCGTTCTGCGACCAGGTTCCCGTGTAGCCTGGCTCCGAGAAGCCGATGGTGAAGTCGGCGTTCAGCGTGGTGTCGTGCGATGCAATGGAGCTGGGGAAGAGCAGGCATTCGAAGTACGACGTCAGGTTCGTGCCCGTGCAGTGGGAATTGGTGACATTGGCAGATGTGATGCTGCGAGCGGGGTAGACCAGGTTTGGCACGACCGTCGCCGTGTTGTTGCCCGAAATAGAATCCGTGACCGACGAGCTGGCCGTGGCCTTCATCTGGAGGGATTTCGTGGAAACAGGAGCGGTATAGGAATAGCTGAAGGTCGCGGTTTTGTTCTTCTTCAAGCCGCTCACGGAACAGGTGATCTTATTCGAGGCGATTGCGCAGGAAGATTCGGACTCCGTCACGGTGCCGAGGATGGCGACCGTCGGGCTCGTGTTGGTCAGGGGAAACTCGATGACCACGGTTGCATTCGTTGTGGCTGGTCCGAGGTTCTTCACTGTCGCGGTATACGTGGTTGGCAGAGAAATATTCACGCTCGTCGGAGCGGTAAGTTGCATCTGCAGATCGGCGCGCGGAGGGCCGGCCAGCGCGGGTGTGGCACCCAGGAGCAGGGCGGCGCCTGCGGCTGCGGAAAGGAGTGTTGTGCGCATGTGGAAAAAAGAAAAAAGTACGCACTATCTTCGCGCGCTTCAACGCAGCGGTCAATGCGCGCGTCGCCCGCTGCGAGCAGGCATCATTGTGAAGAGCGCCAAGCATGACTGGCATCGCCCTCATGCTTGATCCAAGGGGAAAATCCCTCTACCTCCCCGACTTGCGAAACACCGTCACGAGGAAATCGAGCGAGATCGTCAGCTCGGTGAGGGTTGCGATTTGCTCGCGACCTTCGCGCGTCATTTTCCACCAGAGCGGTGTCATTTTGCTGAGCTGCAAAATATCCTCGGGCGAGGTGAGGGTGATGTCGTATTCGATATGGGTCTGGTCGATTTTTTGCAATGACGGATTCGATGCAAACACCGGCTCGGCATGCTCGTCCTCGGCAAGCAGCAGCTTTGCCTTGAGCCCGCGGAGATGGTTGCGCCCGGGGCTGACGATGACGGCGAGCCCGCGCTTGGCCGTCACCCTGGCGAACTCGACGAAGTCCCGCGGCGCGAAAATATTGAGGAGGATATCAACGCTACAGTCGAGCAACGGCAGCTTTTTGAGCGCGGCGACGGCGTAGATGATGTCTTTCTCCTGTTTTGCGGCGTAGCGCACGGCATGCTTGGAGATGTCGATGCCAACGACCGTTGGGGCCTTGCCCATGGCGAGCATCGAACGCGTGATGCCTTGCGTATAGTAGCCCTGCCCGCAGCCGATATCGGCAATGGTGCAGTCGCTGCGAACGGTCGGCTGCGTGCAGATACCGGTCACCGCATCGACGAGGCCGTCGTACCATCCTCGCTCGAGGAACGCCGTACGCGCTTCGACCATTTCGGCAGAATCGCCGGGGTCTTTCGATGATTTCTCGTTGGCGAGCAGGAGATTCACATACCCTTCTTTGGCGCAATCAAAGTGGTGGTTCTTGGCGCAGGCATAGGCGTTGGCAACCCGCAAAAGCGGTTCTTTGCAGACGGGGCAGGCGAAAGGGGTTTCCGGCATGGCAACGCCATGGTAGCGGAGAAACGTGCAGCCGTGGTTGGGTATGTGGCTTCCCCGCGCCTGGATCTTTTGGGCTGTTTCGGCTTCACTTTCTCCGTGCCCCAAGCGCTGTCCATCACCGCGTCGTACGCCTTCTTCCCGCTGACGTCCGAAGAGCTGCCGGCGCTCCAGGCGCAGCTCAAAGCCTTTGGCAACGAGCAGGGAATGAAAGGCCTCGTGCTGCTTGCCCCGGAAGGTATCAATTCCACGGTGTGCGGTACGCCCGAAGCGATTGCCGCCTGGAAGCAAACGCTGCGCATGCTGAAGGATGATATCCAGTTCAAAGACAGCGCCGCCGACGGCCTCGTTTTTCGTCGCTGGTCGGTGAAGGTGAAGACGGAGCTCATCACGCTCAAGCAGCCGGGTATTACTCCAAGCGGAACTCATAACCACCTGAGCCCAAGCGCCTGGAGGCAGATGCTCGCGCGCGGGGACGTGGTGGTGGTGGATACGCGTAACGACTACGAAGTGGCGCTCGGCAAATTTCGCGGCGCGCTCGACCCCAAGCTCAAGCACTTCCAGGATTTCCCCGAGGCAGTGCGTGCCGCGGCGATCCCCAAAGACAAAACAGTTCTGCTCTACTGCACCGGCGGCATCCGCTGCGAAAAGGCCGTGCTCACCATGGAGGCCCAGGGCTACAGCGACGTGTATCAACTCGAAGGAGGTATTCTCGCGTATCTGGAGGAATATCCGCAGGATGCGTTTGAAGGGGAATGCTTCGTGTTCGATCATCGCGTCGCCGTCGACCAGCACCTTCGGCCGTCCGTCGTGTATCAGCTCTGTACGCAGTGCGGTGACCCGGCGAAGAGCGAGCGTTGCGAGCGCTGTGCCGGAATGATCCCATCCGCTACCTGATGATGGACCTCTCCGGCGTCGACATGGCCGCGCTTGCGAAACAACTCCGGAAGCCCGAAGGCCCGGATGGTGTTCGCGTTGGCGACGTGATGGCGGTGCATACGCTGCCGATGAACATGTTCGTGATCGAGCAGATGCGCATCGCCCCCGCAGACCACATCTTGGAAATCGGCTTCGGCCCGGGCGAGGCGATCGCCGAGTGCGCGCGCCTGACGCCCGACGGTTTTGTGGCGGGCGTCGACCATTCTCCCGAGATGCTCGCCATGGCCGAGCATCGCAACCATCGCGCGTTGATGCAGGAGCACGTCGAGCTTGCTCTCGGCGATGCCCGCGACCTCGCCTACGACGAAGACACCTTCGACAAGCTCTTCGCGGTGAACGTGCTGCACTTCTGGCCCGATGCTGCGGCAGAGCTGCGCGAGTGCAAGCGCGTGCTCAAGCCCGGCGGAACGGCGTTTTTCTACCTCAGCCATCCATCGTCGTGGCCCGTAGGGCTTGCCGAGTCCGGGGTGTTCACCGCCCGCGAGCCATCCGCGGTGGAAGAGGCCCTGCGCGAAGCGGGCTTCCACGAGATCACAACCATTCCGGCGCAGTTCCGGGACGGAGCGGGGTTCGTGGTGCGCGGTGCCAAGTAAGCCTTAGGCGTTCTTCCGGTATTGCCAGTAGGCAAAGCCCCAGATCGCGAGGAAGACGAACATCAGCCACGGGACGCCCGGCATCGTCATCCAGACTGCCTGGAGCGCGAGGAGCATGATGTACAGGTAGCCCGCGTAGGCCCATTCCTTCAGGAAGCGCGGCACGGGTGCGACGATGGCGATGCCTCCAAGAAGCTTCGCGGCGGCATTGAAGTACAATGTGTACGCCGGATATCCCAGTTGACCAAACACCGCAGCAGTAGCAGCGGTATCGACGAAGTAATAGATGCCCGAGCCCACCATGGGGAGGAGTAGCAGTATGGTCGAAACCCAGTAGAGGATGCGGCGCGCGTGCTTCATGTGCGGACTCTAGCATGATCTCTCGGCCTCGTACCACGGTAATGCGCGGGAGACGCCATGCGCTTGTCGTGCGCGCCGCGGGGAGGTCGGGGTACACTGGTCGCCATGGCCTTCGGCATGCCGCTGTGGAGTCGCGACGGTCGCGGGTACGCGAGAGCGGAACGATTCCTCTTGGGTATCTTCCTCTTTTCTCGCGCTGTTCTTGCACTGCGCACCTTCGACGATGGCGTCGGCTGGGATGCCGGCGACCATCTGGAGATGCTCGATCATTGGCCTTGGGAAGAGGAGGTGTGGAGCGTTCGATCGCGCTTCTATGCCTTTCATCCGCCGCTCGGATTTTTCCTCGGGCGTGTCCTCGTGGTGCTGGGGATACACCGCGACGCGGCGGCCCAGACCGTCGCGGCCGTCGCCATGCTGCTCGCGTTCTTCGCGATCCGGTTTGTCCTGCGGCGCTTGGGCGTTCTCCATAGCATGCGCGGCCTGGTGATGCTCTACGGCGGGGCGTCGCTGCCTGTGCAGATCTACCTTGCGCACAGCATCAATCTCGACGCGCTGCTGCAGGCCGCCGCCGCAGGGATCATCGCGGTAACCATCGTCCTGCGCGAGCGGCGATCGTGGTGGGGTGTTGCAGCGCTTACGCTGTTGCTCGCCGCAGCCGTCCTCACCAAGGCGACGGGGGTCGCGCTGTTCGCCATCCCCGCTGTCGTGCTGCTGTGCCTCGAGCCGGAGATCCGTCGCATGGATCTGCGCCGCGCCGTTGCCATAGCCGTCGTGCCGGTGATCGCAGCGATCGTGCTCGTGGCGCCGTACTTCCTCGCCCGGTACGTGGTGCCCGAAGGGCGGCTCTTCATCACGAATATGGACATGGAGGAGTACGACCTTCCACTGCTGCAGGATGATCGCGCCGTGCTGCGCGAGCGGGGGAACATGACGCTCTGGAAGGACTTGTTCTGGGGGGTGACGCCCGGCAGCGAACCGCTCGACATGCGCGACGCCCGGAGCATCCGCTTGGCAAATGGCTGGAAGGATCTCTGGGCGGCGAACCGGGCCAACATTCCACAGGCCGGCTTGTCGTTCGCGCTTAGCGCCTTCTACGCGTGGGTGGGCACGGCGCTGCTGCTGCTCGGCGCGCTGCGCTGCGTGCGCGATGCTGCTACAGCGTCGACGTGGGCCCGCATGGGTCGGGCACTCGGCATCATCGCGGCGCTGCATGGCGTCATGTTGCTCACGTTCTTCGCCCGCTATCCGCATCCGCTGGGCAACCCCATGAAGGCGATCTACGTCGCACCCGCGCTGTTGTTCTTGTGGTACCTGCTCGGGGCCGCCGTGCCGCGCGAGTGGCATCGCCCGTTGCTGCTGCCGGTGGTGCTCTTGGCGCTGTGGACGCTCTGCAACGCCGCGTTGCCGGTTTACTGAGCCGCCGCTGCAACGCCCCATCGCTCCGCAAACGCCGCTTCGTCGATCTCAAAGGTGCGCAGCAACGCGTAGAGGATGTGGATCGGGAGCGATTCGTGGCCGCGGACCGATGGACCCGTGACGTACCGTCGTTGCGTGCCGTTGCGGTAGAAGTAAATCGATTGATGCGACGTGCCGTGCATCGTCTCGCATTCGATCGTGCCGAACGCGCGGATGCGTTCCAGCGCCCACTGGAGCGACGGCAAGCGTCCGCCGCTGCCCAAGGCCCGACGGATCGCCGCGCGATGCTGGCGGCGGTCGGAGTGCATGCTTTGCGCCTGCTCTACAGTGGGCACGGCGACAGATGCCGGGGCGAGCGATGGCTTGGGGCCTGGCAGCAGCAGGGCATTCCAGTTGCCGTTTACGGTGATGCCGGGGAGCGATCGCAGCACCGTCGCCGCGTCGCGCGTGGGGGCATCGGGGAACATCCCGTTCACCAGGTCGTGCTCGCTGCCGTTGTAAAGGAGCACGCGGCCTTCGCTGGTTTCTACAACGCCCAGGAGGCCGAGCGCATCGGCCATGCCGAAGAGCTCCGGATGTTCGTTCCACAGCTGCATCAACGAGCCGTAGAGCGTGCTCTCGACCGACCCGATGCTCTCGATGGCCTCGGCCATGGTTGCATCCATCCCAAGGCCAATGGGCGCCAAGCGGTCGATGTGCGGATGCAGGTGCAGCGCTTGGTGCGGTGACCGATACGTTGCAAGCGCATGCGTGAGCCCTATGCCTCGCTCGCCGTCGTGCTGCGACGTGCATTCGATTGTTTCCGACATGTCGCTCTCATCGTCGTGCATCGCGATCGTCCGCAGCTGCATGTACGCGTTGACGTGGTACACCACGGTCTGCTGCGTTTCCGCGCCGGGGCGCAGCAGGACGACTTCTCCCCACGGCAATGCCGGTTCGGGGTCCATGGGGGCGTCGGATGGTTGCTGGGGGACCTCCTTGGATAGGCGCTCCGACCATTCCGGCAGGCGCCCGTAGGCGAGGATGCACCGCATGATGGCGGCAAATGCCTCACGGTGGCGCTCCATGGCGCTGAGCGTCGCTTCACAGAACTCCGCGCCTTGGGGCAGCTTTGATCCGTAGAGCTGGAAGTGGTGGCGCAGGTATCCCTCCAAGACAGGCAATACTTCGTTGGTGAACATCTCGGGGTCGCGCTGCAATTCCCTGCAGAGCAGGGTCGCTTCGAGGGCGGCTTTGATTTCCTGGATGCCGCTGCCCACGATATGGCGCGCGTTTTTCTGCGCGTTGCTACCGGTGTCGACGAACCACGAGGAAGTGATGTTGAGCATGTTGCGCAGCGCGAAGATCGTGCTGAGTACCACGCGCCCCATGGCCTGCGGCCCCGCGACGTTCCGTCGCGCCTCGAGCATGCGCGGTTGAGCCGCCGAAACCGTGTGCTCGATCCAGGCGGTGATTTCCGGTTGTGGCCCGTACCACGGCGTAAATCCGCCGCTGCGCATGGCATCCTGGTGGAGCGCCTCGATGGCCTGGGTTTCCTCGAGCGAGGAGGTCGGTCCGTGGACAACGAACGGCAGCGTGGCAGCCAAGGTGTCGAGCGGTGGGCGCAATTCCTCCACGCGCTTCTCCTCCGCGGGGTCGAACGTCCAGCCGATGATGGAGCCGATCGCTTTGGCCGAGGCGTTCGGACGGCCATCGGCGGTGGTGAGGGACGCGATGGTTTTCGCCAATTTCTTCGGATAGCGATAGGTGCCATCCCGCATACTGTCGACCGCGAGCAGCGTCTGGAGGCCGCTTTGATCCATTTGTTCCCGTGAGTAGCGAGGTGCTTCTTTTGCCATTGGCGCGGCAGTAGACGCTTGCCTGACGCTTCGGTCAACAAGAAAAGTCGGCTCTTAGAGTCTTGTTTTTTTTACCCCGTTCCGGTAAGCCATCGCAGATGCGACCGGCGCGCGTCGCCGTTTTGTCGTAGTTCTTCCGCTCTTCCCCTCTGTCCGTATGCGTCGCTTCACGCGTCTGCTTCTTGCGCCTCTCGCCAGGATCAACCCTGCCGAGGCAACGGTGCTCTCGTTCATTGCTATGTCGCTGATCGGCGGCATCGCGCTTTTTTATACGGAATCCGGCCGCGTGGTCACGGCGAAAGTGCCGGTGCATCATGAGGTAGAGGTCAGCGTCGTCGGCGACGTGCCGCCGGGCGTTGATGCGGCACCCGTCAAAGAACTGCACGCGTTTGCCAAGAGCGTGACCTACCGCGGCGAAACATTCATCGACATGTTGTTCACCTCCGTTTCGGCGCTCTGCGTCACTGGGCTCACGTCGACAGATTTTTCCCAGTTCACGATCACGGGGCAGATTATCACGCTCGTGCTGATTCAGATGGGAGGCCTTGGCATCATCGTCTTCACCTCGCTCTTCGCATTCCTCATCGCCAAGGGCCTTTCGGAGCGCCAAACGTTCGGATCGCTCCTCGCGGGCATCCTCGATACGAGCCTCAGCGACGTCGGTCGCATGCTCAAGCACGTCGCCATCTACACGCTGTTCTTCGAAGGTCTGGCCTTCCTCATCATGGGCATCCACCTGCGCGCCGACCCCTCGCAGATCGGCGACATCAACCCGTGGTGGTGGGCCCTGTTCCACAGCGTGTCGGCCTTCAACAACGCCGGGTTCGGCTTGCTCAACAATAACCTCATGAATTTCCCGAAGGACCCCATCATCAACATGGTGATCGCCGGGCTCATCATCACCGGCGGCTTGGGTTACCCGGTGCTCATCGCCCTGCACACCTGGCTTCGCGGCAAGGTCGCGGGCAAGAACGACCGCGTGTACCAGGCGCTGAAGGAAGACGTGGGCGGCGTGGTCGCTTCGCCCGTACAGACGCGCGTGGCGATCAGCGGCACGCTGTTCTTCCTGCTGCTTGGTACGGCGATTCCGCTCGTCATGGAGTGGACGTCGCCGCTGCTGCGCGACCTCTCAATCTCCGAACGCATCATGGCGATGTTCTTCCAGAGCGTCTCCACCCGCACCGCGGGCTTCAACACGATCGATATCGGAGGGCTCACGACGTCGACGATTATCCTGTACATCATTCTCATGTACATCGGCGCCAACCCTGCCGGCACCGCTGGTGGTATCAAGATCCCCACGATCGCCGTGCTCTACGGCTATGTGAAAGACTGGTTCCTGCAACCGGGTTTGCCGGTCATGCTTTATGGCCGCCGCATCAGTAAGTTCGCATTGTCGCATGCCATCCGCTTGTTCTTCTTCTCGATCCTCACTATCGGGCTCATTACGTTCTTCATCTGCGCCATCGAGAGCGAGTTCCTTATTACGCCCGATTCACTCTTCAACTTCACCAAAGTCATCTTCGAGGTGTTCTCGGCGTTCGGCACCGTCGGCCTCTCCATGGGCTTCCCCGGCTCCGTCACGAGCTTCTCCGCCATCTTGAGCCCGGCGTCGAAGTTCCTCATCATCCTCACCATGCTCTTCGGACGCCTCGGGCCGCTGACCATCCTGGCATCGCTGCCCTGGAAGCGCGCCTACGCCGATCATCCCTTGTCTCCCGACTTCGACAACGTCGAGAAGATCCAGATCGGTTAAGAAAACTTTGCATCGTCTATACCGCTTCCGGTAGCTCCGTAGGCGGTATTTGACGAATATGTATAAATATTGTTTAGTATTTGATTTTCTCGTGTGACTGTTGTATTATCCCGCTCCTCCGAGTGGGGCCTCCTCATTCGGCGGAACGATTGCTCTCGGGCAATCATCGATCTTTGGCACAATTGGGTATTGCTTACAGCCTTCGACGCACCATGCGGGAAAATATTGCAGCGAGGTCCCGCGGACAGTGTGTTTGTCCTCCGGTAGCGAACGCCAGAGCGTCGCTTCCCCCGGAAGCCCCTTCGGGATATCTCTCGAAGGAAGTGGCCATCCGTACGTCGACGGCTGTGAGCATGGTTGGTTACGTTTTCAAACGTGAACTTCTGTGTTTGCAGATATTGTTTCGCCTACACATCCCCGGCATACGCCGAATCTCCATTCCGGGGGGAGAACCGAGAAGGCCGCCTCAAGGCGACCTGGGTGAATGGGGGAAACCCCTAGGGCTATCCGGCCCGAACCCAAGTGCGTTGTTTCCGGTGTGGTACCGGTGCGCATTCCGTCTGCTCACGACGGACTCGGCAGGCTGGAGGATTGACTGTGTCTCAGCAGACCAAACGCCTCACGTGGCTGGCCTTCTTCGGGCTGGCACTGGGCGCGAACGGTGTCGTCTTCGGCGACATCGGGACCAGCGTCTTGTACGCGGTGAACGCCATTTTCTTTGGCGATCACACGCACCTCGCCGTCAACCAGGAGAACGTCCTCGGCGTCATCTCCATCGTCGTCTGGACCCTCACGTTCAAGATCACCGGTGTGTACAACTTGATCTTGCGTGCGGACCACCACGGCGAGGGGGGCATGACGGCCCTGCTCGCGAAGCTCAAGACCAAAACGGGTGCCAGCGTGGCGATGCTCAGCATCGCACTGGTGTTCGCGGCGGGCTTGCTCTTCGGTGACGGCATCATCACTGCCGCCCTCTCGATTCTCTCTGCACTCGAGGGCGTCGTGGTGGCGAATCCGTCATTCAAGCCGTACGTGCTGCCCGCCGGCTTGGTCATCGTCACCGTTCTGTACTACTTCCAGCACAAGGGTACGGAAAAAATCGGCTTTCTCTTCGGGCCGATCATGACGCTGCATTTCATCATCGTCGCAGCACTCGGGGTCGCCGCCGTGGCCGGCAGCCCGCAGATCCTCTGGGCCTTCTGGCCCGGCCACGCCGTCCGTTTCCTCCTCACCAACGACTTCCACACCATTCTGCAGGTGATGGGGTCGGTGATGCTGGTGATCACGGGCGGAGAAGCTCTCTATGCGGACCTGGGCCACTTCGGGAGGGGGCCCATCCGTTGCAGTTGGCTGAGCATGGTTTACTGGTGTCTCATGCTCAACTACCTTGGCCAGGGCGCCTATCTGCTCAGTGGCGCTGAGGTCAAGGAGGGCAACATCTTCTACAGCATGGTCCCCGCCATTCACATCTTCGGGGTCCCTCTGCTGGTCTATGCCATGGTTGTGCTCGAGACCATGGCGACGGTGATCGCGTCGCAGGCGCTCATCACCGGTATGTTCTCGCTCACGAGTGCGGCCATCTCCCTCGGTCTTTTCCCGAGGCTCAAGGTGGTGCACACGTCGGGTGAGCACAGCGGCCAAATCTACGTCCCCGCTGTGAACTGGGCCATGTACATCGGCACGATCATCCTGATGTTGGTCTTCCAGAAGAGCACCGCTCTGGAAGCCGCATACGGCTTGGCCGTGGCCCTCGTCATGCTGATCACGTCGCTGACGATGATCAAGATCTCGACGAGTGAGTGGCAGTGGCACCCCGCGTTGGCCTTCGGCGTCTTCGGACTGTCGGCGGTCATCGACGTGGGCTTCATTGTCGCAAACTCGCTCAAGTTCCAGCATGGCGGGTACGTGCCCATCACGATCGGTTTCCTGTTGTTCTTCACGATGATGACGTGGCGTTGGGGTCGCACCCAGATCGCCGATGCGCTCGGCCGTTTCAACGGCAAGTGTATCGACTGGTACATCCAGTTGCGCATCATGCTGAACGACCGGCAGGAAGCCCTGAGTGAGGGGTTCGAGTACGCGGCCCAACTCGTCAGCGGCCCCCGCCGCTTGGTCGAGATGGACCGGGCCGTCGTCTTCCTCACATCGCGGGCCATTCACGGCCTGGAAGACAAGGTTCCGGTGGTCACCCGTATGTTCCTCAAGAAGTACGGGGCCATGCCGTG
Source organism: uncultured Candidatus Peribacteria bacterium (assembly GCA_964488165.1). Lineage (GTDB taxonomy): Bacteria > Patescibacteriota > Gracilibacteria > Peribacterales > Peribacteraceae > VMFU01. The sequence goes on along the minus strand of CAZATU010000001.1, from coordinate 70,788 downwards.
CCATACGACGTTCCTCCACGTGTTGCTCGAAGACACGGCCACCGTGCCGGAGAACGAACGGTTCAGGGTCATCCACCTTGGGCCCAACGTCTACTCCGTCATCGTGCGCTACGGCTTCATGGAGGAGCCCAACGTCCGTAAGGCGCTCGCAGAGCTACAGCAGCAGGGCGCGTTCGTCATTCCGTCGGATCGCTGGATCATCGAAACCGGTGAGGAAGCCCTCCTCATCGACGCCGATGTCCCGTGGTTCAACCGGTTCCGACTGAACGTGCTCAAGTTCATCCTGAAGATCGCCGCTCCGGCCCACGCCTACTTCGGTCTGGCGATGGACTCCGGGGTGTCGAAGGAGCTGATTCCGGTGCGGATCAGCAAGGATGGCGCGCGTGTCGAGGCTCCCGAACTCGAAACGAGCGTGTTCCACAACACCGTCGCGAGCACGACGGCGTAACCCGCCAACCCAATCGTGCCTTTCGGCCCCTGTTCGCTTCGGCGGGCAGGGGCCCTTTCTCGTGCCAAACATTGCCTGAAATCGAGAAGCAGCGCGATCCGTTCCGGGCTCCTAGAGCCTTGTTTTTTTGGCTTCCGCTTGCTAATGGATCCCTCCTCTGCCGGGTTGCTCTGGCAGGGGAACGACTGCTCTCGGGCAGTCATCGATCCTTCTCTGCAGAGAGTGTGTTCACAGCCTTGAGGCCGTGGCGCGGGCGGTTCGCTGCCTGCGGATGCCCTGTGGCATCCATCCCACGGTTCACTCGAGACCCGTGCAGTGGTGCCGCTTCCTAGCGGTACCGCGGCTTTGAGGCTGTGAGCCGGGAGAAATTGAGTACTTTTTGTGTTCACAAGTCCGCGCTTTGAGCTGAAACTCGCGGAGAACCGGGAAGATCCTGCAGGAAGCCGACAATGGTTGTCGGCAAGGATCTGGGCAAATGGCCGCGCATCCGCGCTGCCACGGGTCGGTGCTCTTCGCACCGCTCCGCGCCTTTTCTTCATGCGGTAACGCATGGATGCTCGGGAAGCTCAAGAAAGGCATCCTTCCATGTTCTGGCTATTCGCTGTCGTCCTGCTGTTCGTTCTGGTCAAGTGGCCCAAGCAGTTGGCCGGCCCCGTGGGCATGATCCTCGGGTACCTCGTGGCGTGGACGGGCATCGGCCTGTTCTGCGACCGCGTGGTGGTCGAGGTCCCGCTTGCCGGCCGTATCGTCGTCTGCCTCGTCTTCGGCGTCGCGAGCGTGCTCGCGCTTCGCCACAAACCGTTCCGCGACTCGACCGTGAAAGCGGTCACGCTGTACTTCTTGCTGCTCACGACCGTGTCGGCGCTGCTGCTCTGGATGATCGAAGCCGACCGCATCGTGAAGAACCGCCGCCCCGTCCTCAAGGAAACTGCCGTGGTTTTGGTGAAGGACGACGGTTCGCGCGAGGAGGTGCGCAAGGAAACCCATACCTTCACCGAGGAGTACGCGTACAAGGGGGAGCGCCTCACCGACTGCTGGTTTACCAGCGTGTCGGCGGCGTGCGTCACGGGGCTCATCGTGACGGATACGCAGCAGATGAGCTTTGCGGCGCAGGTGGTGGTCATTCTGACCATCCAGGCCGGCGGTTTGGGCATCATCTTCTTCACGGCCTTCGTCGGATTCCTGATCGCCCGAGGGAGTTCCACCCGCGGGAACCTCGATCAGTTGCACGCCGAAGCGCTCGATGTGGAGGACAAGTTCGTGGGCCGCATGATTCGTCAGGTGCTCACCATCACGTTCGTCTGCGAAGGGGTCGGGATCGTAGTCCTCTGGGTGCATTTCCAGTGGTTCACCGACCCCGCGCTCCTCCGGGGCGTTCCGGCATGGTGGGCCGCCGTGTTCCTTGCGGTCAGTGCTTTCTGCAATGCAGGGTTTGCCCCCTGGTCCGATAACCTCATGACGTTCGTCCGCGACCCCATCGTCAACGGGGTCATCTCGGGCGAGATCATCATGGGAGGGCTGGGGTACGCGGTCTTGATCCGGTTGTGGCTCTGGATCCGCGTGCAGCTCGGCGGCAAAAACGGACGCGTCAGCAAGCTGATCGAACAGCTCGAAGTGGTGCAGGCGTCCAGGCTCCAAACCTGGATCTGCCTGCAGGGCACCATCTTCCTGCTCAAGATCGGCACGGTCGTCCCGTTGCTGCTCGACTGGGGCAACCCGGTCTATGCGGACTTCGGCGTCGCCGACCGAATCATGATCGCCTTCTTCCACAGTGTTTCCGCCAGGACGGCGGGGTTCAACACCGTGGATCTGGGCACATGGTCGGCCGGAGCATTGCTGGTGTACATCGTTCTCATGTTCATCGGCACGTGCCCCCAAGGCACGGGCGGTGGCATCAAGATCACCACCATGCGTCTGCTGATGGCGTACGTGGGCAACTGGTTCCGGTCGCCGTACCACCACGTCGTCATTCGCAAGAGCGGGGAGGACTGGCTCGTGCACCGCGATACCATGACGGCGGCGATCCGGCTCTTCTTCTCGTCATTGTTGGTGCTGTGGGGCGGTGCGTTCCTCATCGTTTTATTCGAGCGTCAGTACCTGCAAACCCCCGATTCCACCTTCAATTACCTGAAGATCGTGTTCGAGGTGGTGTCGGGTTTCGGTACGGTCGGGCTCTCGATGGGCTTTGACGGCGCGGCCACGAGCTTCGCTGGCATCTTGAGTGATGACAGTAAGATCGTGCTCGCGCTCGAAATGCTTATTGGGCGGCTCGGCCCGCTCACCGTCCTCGCCCTCCTGCCCTGGAGGAAGGACTTCGGCAGCATCGACGCCCAGGGTGCAGAGCGCATGAAGAAGGTCCAGGTCGGCTGATTTCTCCTATCTCTGCAGAGCGACCCCCAGTGCCAGGATGGCATTGGGGGTTTTCTCGTGTCCACCAAATTGGTTATTATATTCAATTTCCTATTTCATGCAACCCCCCAGAGGCTTGCATAAAATTCAGAGAAATGAGAAAACAGTCAACCTCCTTTTTCGGAAGGGGGAACAGGCCAGAATCTTGGTTTTTCACACCACGGGCCACTCACACGCTTCTCGAATGATAGGGATTCGAAAAGCGCATCAATCACAATCCCTATGGGAGTATTGCCATGTTCCGTTCCAAGGGCGCCATCTTCGCGGCGCTCGTCCTGCTCATCGAGGCGACCCTCGTCGGGTTCGGCCTCCACAACAACCTCGGGGTCCAGGCGCTCGTCCTGTTCCCCACCGTCCTCGTCGGCTTCGGCATGTGGCACCACGACAAGTCGGTGGTGCTGGCCGTCGGGTTCACGGTGTTGCTCGCGCTGTTCCTCATCACGCCGCGCATCATCGACGCCCACGGCGAACACCACGCGGCGGAGCCGCAGGCGCCCGGCCTCACCGGGTATGTCCATCACTTCAGTGACCCTCACCGCGCCGAGGTCGTGTACAACTTGGGGTATCTGCTGCTCGGGTTCGCCCTGTTCAGCCGGTACTTCGAGAAGTCGGGCCTCGCCAAGGCCGCCTCGCACTTCATCATGGCGGATATCGCGTGGCTGCGGTGGATGCCCCCCCTCGCTCGCTTGCTCACCGTCGTCTACGTCATGAGCGCGGGGCTCGACAACATCGCTGCGTGTCTCATTGGGGGGTTGATTTTGAAAACGATGTACGGGGGCAGGGTCAATTCGATTCCCTTCGCCTTGTTCCCGGCCATCATCGCGGCGAGCAACCTCGGTGGGGCGGCGAGCTTCATCGGGGATACCACCACGACGCTCTTGTACATCGCGGGGGTGTCACCCCTCGTGCTGGCCAAGGGTTTCGTCGGGACCGCTCTGGCGCAGGTCGTTCTTACCGTCTGGGCTCTCTGGGCGGTGCGCGGCGAGGAACCCCAACTCCTCGATCTCCCCGCGGACCTGCCTGCCGATCCCCACCCCGCCGTTCCCCCCGCCACGTCGCTTGCTCAGTGGGGGGTGTTCGGACTCATCGGGTTGGGCTGCGCCGTGCTGCACGTGGCCACCGGGCCGGCGCTACTGCTGCTTCTCGTCTACACCGTCGTGACGGAGGTGCAACGCCTCCGCAGCAGCAGCCACGACGACGCGCCTCACATCTCCGACCTCGGCGCGGGCAAGGGCATCGACTGGCCTCAGCTGTTGCCGCTACTGGGCATCGCTGGGCTGGTCGCCGGCAACCTCCTCTTCGCGCAGCCCGGGCTGGGGTTGTGGGTTGGGCTGGTGCTGGGGGTGATCCTCGGGAAGATCTGCGCCGTCATGACCGGAAAGACACCCGTTCGGCTGGAAGTGGACGCCGTCATCAGCGCCGTACCGGGGACCGTGTTCCTCGTACTGCTGGTGGCGTCGGCCAAGCTCCTGCCGCTCGACATCGTCAAACCGTTCATGACGAGCGCCGATCCGACCGCCGTCACCTACGCCCTCGGGGTTGGGTCCGCCATTTTCGACAACATCCCACTAACCTCCATCTCGATTCAGCTCGGGGGGTTCGATTGGGCGCTGTTGTCGTATGCGGTGGGCTTCGGGGGGAGCATGATCTGGCTGGGTTCGAGCGCGGGTGTCGCCTTGGGAACGCTCTTTCCCCAAGTCTACGACACCAAGCGATGGATCAAGCCCGCTCTGGCTCTCTTCGTGGTCTACAACGTGGGCTTCTGGGCGATCTGGGCTTTCTGGCTCGTGATCGTTCCGACGCTCTCCGCGTGGACTCCGACCCCGTTCTGGAGGGTGATGACGCCCCTGGGGGGCACCTTCCTCTGCTGGGCACTGGCGGGGGCCTGCTGGGCGTACCCCCAACAGGTCGTCCATCCCGTTCGCAAGGTGCTCTCGGTGACGTTGGGGGTCGCCGGGGCGGTTTGCCTCTTCATGACCTTCTGGGTCATGGGCAACTGACAGCAACAACATGAGTGCCCGTTTCCTTTCTGGCCAACCTCGCCGGATCCGCACTAGCCACGCGGATCCGGCCCTTTCTCGTGCGTTTGATTGTGCTGGAGCGTGCCCGGCGGTAGGGTCGTCGGCCACCCTTGGTCTTTTCCTTCGGAAGGAGGTGCCTCATGGAGCAACCACGCGGTTGTTTCGCATCCGCACTGCGAATGGCCTTCAATGCCGCGATACTCCTGCTCGTTGCAGGAATACTTATCGCGATCATTGTCGGCGGTTCGGCGTTGGCGACAGCTGCAGCGATCTTCATGGACTGCTGCGGCGGGTGGATTCTTGTCATCCTCGTGTTCCTTGTCCGTGTTGTTCTACGCGGTTCCAAGGATGGATGACGCAGCCGGCTCGCAAGAGCCGGTTCTTTCAGGATGCGAGACGCGCTTCCTTGCAGCGGTCCATGATGATGTCGTGGCGGTCGAACATCGCGCGGTCTGCGGGCAGCAGGAAGAGTGCGGCACGGCGCTTCTTCGTAAACGGCGGCGGCACGTAGAGCATGCCTTCCGCGGTCACCGTCCGGCGGCGGTCGAGATCCTTGGTCGACGGGTAGGAGAGCACGGGGAGCAGCTTCTCCAAATGCGCGCGGATCGCTTCGTAGAGGGGCATGTCGGGCGTATGCGCGCCCATGATGCGGCCCTCGGCCCCGGCCTGCACGATTGCTGCGGGCGAGGCGAGTGTTTCTTTGATCACTTTGCGGAACGCACGAAGCTCGCGGTCCAGGAATTCCGCGAGGAGCGGTTCGTGGAGCAAGACGGCATTGCCCTTTGCGTCCATGCCGCACAGCAGCGAGCAGAAGGACGCATGATGCTCGAAGAGCGCGCGCGGCTCTGCTTCGGTCGACCGGAAGATGCGGTGCTCGTCGTTGGGCGAGCGATGCAGGCAAGCGGGCACGCGACCGTCGCAATCGAGGTGCTCGTCGAGCGACCTGGGGTCATGCAGCCAGCGGATGTCGACGGTATTGTCGGGCTTCATGCTGCGGCGTCGGTGGCGCGGATGATGGCGTTGAGGATGTAGCGCTGCGCATGTGCAGCGTCGTTCCAGCCCACGACCTGAACGTGCTTACCCTCTAATTCCTTGTACACCTGGAAGAAATGGGCGATCTCGTTGCGCACGGGCTCGGGGACATCGTTGATATCGTGCGTGTCGGCGTAGCGGATATCGTGCACCGGCACGCAGAGCACTTTGGCGTCGTTCTGGCCCGAGTCGATCATCTCCAGGACGCCGATGGGGCGCGATTCGATGAGTGTTCCGGGGTATGTGGGGAACGTGACGAGTACCAGGGCGTCGAGCGGGTCGCCGTCCTCTCCGAGCGTCGCGGGCACGAAGCCGTAGTCGCCGGGGTAATAGAGCGGGGAGTAGAGCACGCGGTCGAGCTTCACGACGTGGAGGTCGTGGTCGTACTCGTATTTGTTCTGTGATCCTTTGGGGATCTCCACGAGCACGTTGATCCGTTTTGGGACGTCGGGGCCGGGGGGTAGGCGGTGGATGGCGTTCATGGCTCGGCAGTGTAGCAGAACTCCGTTGATTTTGACAGAAATCAATTTTATTTCTTTTGATTATAGAGCTTGTCGGTGCTTCACAGAATCTCGGGTATCGAAAGCACGGTCAATATCCCGGCTTTTCCGCATACCGAAGGCTTCCGTAGGTGACGGCAAATCGAGCTCTAAGGGCCTTGCTTTTCCCGGGGGGCCGGCCTATAGGAACCCGCGTACGCAACGAACCCTATGCCGCCGAGTGAATCTGTGAACGCATCATCCAGTCCCGAGGAGGACTTACGACGCAAGCACTTCGCCCGTCTGCTTGCCCCTCCGGGCCTCAACGGAGGGAAGGAAGCGTGGGTCGATTATTACGCGCCGCTCATCGTGAATCCCATCGGGGAGCCCGAAGGGCAGACGAAAATGACGCCGAAGGAAGTGAGTGCTGCTATCGAACAGGGCAGGCTCATCCAGGCGATCCAGACTTATAGCCTGCTGCATGAAGCCACCTCCGGCCTGCCGGACCGCGACACGGCTATGGGCTTTGAAGTGTTGGCGCGCATCATGCGCCCCAAGAAGACTCCGGCCATCGCCACCCCGCGTTTCTTCCTCAGTGGATTGACGCCCGGCCAGCGCAAGAAGCTCACCACCGAATCCATCGCCTTCGCGGCGAACATCGCCAAGGAGATGGACGACGCCGGGTACCGTCGGTTCACGGCTGCGGGTGTCAACGCCACCGAGGAGTTCCTGGAATCCGAGGACATGGGCGATCTTGTCCTCCAAGCTGCCGAAGAGGCGGGTATTCCGCCGTCGTCGCTGGAGCTGGAAATTCTCGAAAGTATCGCACATCTTTCTTCCGAGGCGCTCCAGGCCATGCGGTTGTTGCATGATGAGCACGGCGTCAAATTCGTCCTCGACGACTTCGATCCCGGCGCCGAATTCAACGAGGACATCCGGGGCCGGTGCAACCGTTCGCGCGAATTACTCGAGGAATTGCTCAAAGTCGACTTTCCAATCGATGGTATCAAAGTGCCGGGGGAGTGTGTCTGCGGCGTGTCGACGCCCAACGATTCCTTGCGCCGCGAAGATGCCGTGCGTTCGGTGCTCGATGCGGCCAAAGCGCTGCAGGTGCGCCGCGTGATTTTCGAAGGCGGCCCGGCCGGTGTCTCGCGCGCCGATGCCGATAGGATTGTCGACATCACGCGGTCCTACCACTGGGCCGAGAAGCATCTCTGGTTCGAAGGTTCGCTGATGGCACAGCGCCAGAAGCGCTCGAAAGTCCAACAGGGGACGCCCCAGACCTAGCTCAGCGCTTCTTCTTCGCCTTCTTCACAGCGGCGCCCTTGCGGACGGGAGCGGGCTTTGCGACGGCCGCGGCAGCTGCGGCTGTCTTTTTACGCGCCATTAAGAGTGTATCCAGCGACCACGCGCCGCCGCCCGTCATCACGAGTGCAAGGGCCGAGCCCAAGAAGAGCAAATGGAATTCGATGCCGTTGTTATTCATAAAAAACCCGTTGGGCGCATGCACAAAGAGCGCCGCATACCCGATGATTACGACGAGGCTCATCGCGCAGAAGCGCGTGAGGAAGCCGAAAATCAGCGACAACGCCCCGACGGATTCCCCGAGAATCACGAGGAAGGCGACGGCGGCGGGCAACCCCATGTTCTGTTGGAACATCTCCATCATGCCGTCGAAGCCCGGCCCTCCGAACAGCCCAAGTGTCTTCTGGAGGCCATGGGGCAGAATCACGCCGCCCACCGCGATGCGCAGCAGCAGCGCCGCGTAGTTGGAGCGATCGGTGCGGACCAGCTTCTGGAACGACATGGGTGTAGAGGGAAGGAAGTGCGGCAAGTGTAGGCAGTGCGGGCGGTTCCGTCACCGCGGTCGTGTTGACGAATCTGCGCGAGCAATGAATCGCAGTCATCGCGCATGCGCTCGCCGTGCTACCATGGGTGCGACTTCCCCCTCTCCTCATGTTCTCCGCTTGGTCCCGCAAAGAAGCCGCCGAGTTCATCGGCACGTTCTTTCTCACCTGCGCCGTTGCACTGAATAGCGTCGTGCCCAACGCCGTGCTGCCCACGGGTGTGCTCGCAGCAATCGTCGTCGGCGTGTGTGTGTATACCATCGGCGGCTTGAGCGGCTGCCACATCAACCCCGCCGTCACGCTCGGGGCTCTGAGCATCGGCAAGATCGACCGCCCCACTGCGCTGCGCTACATGATCGCGCAGTTTGCCGCCGCGCTCTGCACGATGTTCTTCATCTGGTATCTCGCGGGTGAGCGCTTGAGCGTCGATGCGAGCGGCTCTGGCTTTATCACCGTTATGGAGGCGCTCGGCGCGTTCGTCCTGATGTTCGGCATCGGCGCCGTGATGCACGGAGCCGTGGCGCAGGCTGCGGCGGGCCTCGTGATCGGCGGTTCGTTGCTTGCGGGCATCATGATGGCCGGCAGCGTCAGCTTGGGCGTGCTCAACCCGGCCGTTGCGCTGGCCGCAGGCGTCATCAGCTTGCAGTATCTGCTCGCGCCGTTCCTCGGAGCCGTCCTCGGCGCCCAGGTTGCGACCGCCGTGTTTGCTCCCCGCAACTAGCCATGGATCGCAAAGACATCGAGCGCAAGTGCGAGGAATTCCTGCAGTCGCTGGGCAAGCCGGGCTTCATCGTCTTCGGGTGGCAGGAGGACAACCAGCAATTCAGCGTGGTGAGCTCCGCCCACCGCATGCCGACCAATGCGGCGATCAAGGCCATCACCTGGGCGCTCCATGACTTCGTGAATAAGGCGCTTTGAACATCTGTATCAACAGCGCCTCGGGCGTCCGATACTGCACATTTTCGAGTTCTTGGTGTAGTGGGGCGTGATGAAGCGTGCCGATTTCTTTGCCAATAGTAAGAACGCTTTTTCCTCATTATGTAGAGAAATTGCCCAACGAGACATGCCGGTTTCTTTGCCAACCACGCAAAGAAACCGGCGAAAGAAAAGTCTCCGCCGCCAATCCACACTCCGCACCGCCCCGTGCCTCGTCGTCGGACGGTCCAAGGCTTCCCGTCCGACTCCTCGTCTCGTTGGCGCAGCTCGACTCGCTGCGCCACGACACGGCGGGGCTACCCCTAGCACCCTCCGTGGCGGCGGAACCGCGCCACGCTCATGAGTGTCGTCACCCCCTCGTGTCGCCTAGAAGACGTTCGTTGCGGTGTCCGTGAGCGCAGCGTAAAGCGCAGGCACCTGTTTGACGAGCTTTCCAGAGAAAGCGAGGAGCCTGCCTGCGTAGCGAGCACACGGGTACCACCGCAGAAGGTCTTCTACAGCGACGCTTTTTCCTCCCACTTTTTCTAAAAAAGTGGGAAAGAGTGTGTTTGGGGTTGGCAAAGAAACCGGCATGCTCTTACGACAGAATCATGATGGAGGTTAATCGGTGGCCATATCGATCACCGTCATCGCCAGACCCAGAGCGAGCGCCACCGTGAACCATCCGCGCAGCTCTCCCGTCACCGTGAGGCTCACGACCTGCGGGTCGAAGAGCAGCGCGCCGTCCTGCAGCGCCAGTAGCAAGAGCGCGCTCGCAAGCATCCATGCGATGCCGCCGAGCACGAGCCGCAGCGGCAGCGTGAGGATCTTGAGCACGGGGCGGACAATGATCTGGAGCAGGGTGAAGAGCGCGCCGATGACGATGAAGCCCGCCACACCCCCGCCAACGAAGAACCGCTCGGGCATGAACCGCGTCAGCGCGAATACCAGGAGGACGTTGAGAACGAAGCGCAGCGTCAGGCGAAGCGGCAGCGACATTTACGCGACGGTGAAGCGAATAACCGGCGTGACGCCGTCGAGGTCCAGCGACACTGGTTCGCCAGCATTGTCGCCGATGCGTGCCCGCGTTTCCTGCGCCAGCACGGCCAGCTCGCCGTCGTTGAAGTCGATGCCGTCCACCGAGAGCGTGATGACGTCCCCGAGGCTGCAGCCTTGTTCCTTGCGCAGCCGCTGCACGGCGCGGATCACTTCGCGGAGCAACCCTTCGCGCTCCAGCTCCGGCGTGATGCGCACGTCTAGCCCCACCACGATGCCCGGCGCCGTCGCCACGTCTTCGCCATCGCGTCCGCGGTAGAGGATGTTGGCGTCATCGAAGCCGAGTCGTTCATCGAGCACCAGGTAGCCCTGGTCGTCCTGGCTGAAGTCGCCGCGTTTACCGGCGGCGATCAATTCCTGCACCCTGGAGCCGACTCTCGGCCCCACCTTGCGCGCGTCGACCAGCAGGATGCGTTCCCCCAGTTCGCCAGGGTCGCGCAGAATGTCGACGTGTTTCACGTTGAGCTCCTGCGATACCAGGCGCACGTCCGCGTCCGTCAGCGCCGATTGCAGTAGGCCGGGGGAGATAGCCACGCGCAGATGGGAGAGCGGCTGGCGCTGCTTTACTTTCTTAGCCGAGCGCAGCTGGAGGCCGCAGGAAACGATGCTCCGGAGTAGCCGCTGCCGCGCGAGCAGCTCCTGTTCCGCCGCGCTCAGCGAGCGCAAAGCGGGCCAATCGGTGAGGTGGATCGAGCCATGGTCTTCTGCCACGAGGTTGAGGAACATCGCTTCGGTGGCGAACGGGCAGAAGGGGGCGAGCAGCTGGGCGATCGTGAGCAGCGCGTCGTAGAGGGTCGCCAGCGCGTCGGTGCGCTCTTCTTCGTTGACGGCCGCGTCCGCATGCTCGTCGAGGGCGCCCTTGCCGGCGAAGCGGCGGCGCGAGAGGCGGATGTACCAGTTGGTGAGCGCGTCGATGGTGTCGTGCAGCTCGGCGCAGGTCGCGGAAAGATCGTAGGCATCAAGCTGGCTCGTCATGCGGTTCACCAGATCCTGTACCTCGCTGCGGAGCCACACGTCGAGGGGGTGGGCCGAGCTGCGGCGGTTCACTGTCGGAGTCCAACTCGCTTCATTGGCGTACGTCACGAAGAACCCGTACGCATTCCACAGCGGCAGGAGCACGCTGCGCACCGTTTCGGTGACGACACGTTCGGAGAAGCGCAGGTCTTCGGCCTTCACTGCGGGCGAGCTCATGAGCGCGAAGCGCAGCGCGTCGGCGCCGTAGCGGTCGATAACAGCGGTGGGGTCGGGGTAATTCTTGAGCCGCTTACTCATCTTCTTGCCGTCTTCGGCGAGCACGATGCCGTTGACGATGCAGTTGCGGAACGGCGGGCGATCGTAGAGCGCGGTCGACAGCACCATAAGCGTGTAGAACCATCCGCGCGTCTGGTCCAAGCCTTCGGCGATGAAGTCGGCGGGGAAGCCGACGGGCGCGGATCGCTCGTGGTCGCCGTTGCGGAAGGGGAAGTGCGGCTGCGCGTATGGCATCGATCCGCTCTCAAACCAGCAGTCGAGCACGTCGGGGATGCGTTGCGTGCACTTCGTAAAGCGCGTCTCCACCGCTTCGGCATTGGCGAGCTCATGGGCGGACACCTCGCGCAGCGACGACCCTTCGGCGATTGCGAGCAGCCCCCCCACCGTGCCGCGATGGGCCACGATCAGCAGGCGCTTGCCCGGGAAGCGTTCCAGAACCGCCTCATACGCTTCTTCCATGCGCTTGATGAAAATGTTCAGCGCCTCGCCCTCCGGCGGCGACGCGTGATGGAGCGAGATTTTTTGCGTGGGGAACGCCGCCGGGAAGGCGGCAAACACCTCATCTCTGGATGTGCCGCTCCATGTTCCTGCGTCGCGTTCGCGCAGGCTTTTCCACGTATCGAGCACAGGTATGCCGAGCTCCTCGGCGAGGATCGCCGCGCTTTCGCTCGCGCGCAGCAGGTCGGAGCAGAGGATGCCGTCGAAGCCCTGCTTTTTGAGCGTCGCCGCAAGCGCGCGGATCTGCGCGCGGCCCGCGTCGTTGAGCGGCGGGTTTTCGTTCGAGCCCTGGATCAAGCCCTTGGAGTTCCAATCGGTTTCGCCGTGCCGGACGAGGGTCACGTCCGTCGCGTCGGCCTTGGAGCCCGACGCCCAGCGCAGGTCGTCGACGGTTTCCTTGTGCAAGTCGAGCGATGCCTCCGTGCCGTGGTCCCAGAAGAACGAGAAGGGTTCGGCGTACGTCGGGTAGGGCTGGTGGCTGAGCTTGAAGGGGTCTTCCCCCGTGAAGAACTGCCGGACCGTTTGCAGCGGGTCAGCGTGCGTCACCACCACGACATGGTCACCGCGATGGCGGGGGAGTGTCTCACGCAGGAACGCGCCCATGCGCGCACTAACGTCCGCCCACGATTCCATTCCCGGGAGGTGGAACACGCTTTCGGGCTGGTTGGAGGCGAGCTTCTTCGCCCTGCGCTCGCGCAGCAGCGCCAGGTCCGACGTGTCGATGCTCTTGCCCTCGTAGGGTCCGAAGCCCGTTTCGCGCAGGCGATCATCGATGATGATCTCTGCCCCCGTGGCCGCCGCGATGCGCTCAGCAGTCATCCGCGTGCGCAGCAGTGGCGAGCAGTAAATCACGGTGACACCCTGGTCTTTGAGCCACGCGCCCGTCGCTTCGGCCTGGGTTTGCCCGCGCTTGGTGAGCGGCGTTCCCGGCGGTGTTCCTTGGTACACGGAAGTCACGTTGCCTTCACTCTCGCCGTGGCGCACCGCCGTGAGCTTGGTGATGCGCAGCGGGCACTTGGCGCGCAAGTCGTCGCGGCTCTGCACCACTTCCACGCCGTCGGGCGTGCGCCAGATCGGCAGCGGCGTTCCCCAGTAGCGGTTGCGCGAGATGGCCCAGTCGCGGGCATTTTCGAGCCACTTACCGAAGCGTCCATCGCGGACGTGGTCGGGCACCCAGGCGGTCTTGGCGTTGGCGTCGAGCAGGCGCTCGCGCATCTTCTCCACGGCCACAAACCACGATGAGGTGGCGTAGTTGAGCAGCGGCGAATCGCACCGCCAGCAGTGGGGGTAGGGGTGCTTGTACGATTGCGTGGAGAACAGGAGGCCGCGCTTCTCGAGCCACTGGGCGATGGCGCGGTCGGTCTTGGCGGGGTCGTCGGCAGGCTTGACCTCTTGCCCGGCAAAATCGCTCACTGCGTCGACGAAGCGCCCGTCCATCGTGATGTGCTGGAGGAGCTCGGCCTTCTCGCGCTTGCCCACCTGAAAGTCGTCTTCGCCGAAGCCCGGAGCAATGTGCACGACGCCCGTGCCGTCCTCGGTGGTGACGAAGTCGCCGGTAACGATGTGAAACGCCTTCGGGTAGCGCTCCACGAAATAGGGGAACAGCGGCTTGTAGGCCTTCCCGGCAAGTGTTTTGCCGGTCATGGGCTTTCCCTGCACGGTGTGTTCTCGATCCTTGAAGACCGTTGCAACCAAGTCTGCAGCGAGGAGGTAGGTCGCGCCGTCGCAGACGACCTTTGCATACGCAACGTCGGGGTGCACCGCGAGGAACAGGTTGCCCGGCAGCGTCCACGGCGTCGTCGTCCATGCCAGCACGAACGTCCCCGGCTCGTCGATAAGTTCAAATTTTGCCGTCGCCGAGGCGTCGGTCACATCCTTGTACCCCTGGGTCACTTCGAAGTTCGAGAGCGGCGTCACGCAGCGCGGGCAGACGTGCATGGGCTTGTGCCCTTCGTAGATCAGCCCCTTGTCGTGCAGCTGCGAGAACACCCACCAGATGCTCTCCATGTATTCGGGGTCCATGGTGCGGTAATCCCAGTCCATGTCGACCCAGCGACCCATGCGCTCGACGGTGGTGCGCCATTCGTTGGCGTAGCGTTGTACCGAAGCGCGGCACTTCGCGTTAAACCAGGCTACGCCTTTGGCGTCGATGTCACGCTTACTCGTGAGGCCTTCTTCTTTTTCCACAAGGTTCTCGATGGGCAGCCCGTGGCAATCCCAGCCGAAGCGGCGTTCGACGTACTTCCCGCGCATCGTCTGGTAGCGGGGGATGACGTCTTTGATGGTTCCGGCGAGCAGGTGGCCGTAGTGGGGGAGGCCGGTCGCGAACGGCGGGCCGTCGTAGAAGCTGAAGCGCCGGTCCTCGGCGCCGAGGCGCGGGTCGAGGGGGTCGCCGCTCGTGCCGCCGCGGTGGCGCACCGAACGACGGAAGAGGTCTTCTTCCTTCCAATAGCGCAGAATGCCTTCCTCGAGTGCGGGGAAGGATTGCTTGGGGTCGACGGGGTCGAAGCTCGGGCGCGGCATTGCCGTGGGAGAATAGCGCAAATGAGAGCGTTGCGTCAGACATCCTTGCGCACATTCCCCGCCGGGAGGCAGACTGGTAGGCCATGCCACAGAAGAGCCTCCCCGACATCTCCGAGAACGGCATGCGCGAGCTGGGGCTGCTGGTTCGACAGGAGTCGTATTCGTTGGGCGGGCAGGTGGAGAAGCTCAAGCTGATCGAACGCTTGTTGATGGCGGCAAACCCCGATTTCAACCCGATCCGCCTGCCTGCGGAAGACGGCTTGTACTCGTTGATCCTGCGGGTCGGCGAGCCCGATGCTCCCTTCAAGGTGTTCCTGCCCTCGCACGTCGACACCGTGGAACCCCTGCCGGAGTGGTACGACGCCCACAGGCTCCTCCCCGACGGCATCGACCCCGACAAGCTCCGCGGCTTGGGCGTGGGTGACATGCTCGCGGCCTGTTGGATCAATATGGAGTTGGCACGCACGATCCGCGTGCCCGAGGGTGCCGAATACATCTTCGGTTGGATTCCCGACGAGGAGAAGAAATCCCGTGGCGCCCGCAGCGTGGTGAAAAACCTCCGCGACTGGGACAAGGTCAGCCTCGTGCTCGGGTCCGAGATCGGCAGCTTCCGCTCGCCCCCGAATGACGAAGGGCAACGGGTGGTGGTCGGCAGGCGCGGCGTGATCAAGTTCGATGCCACGATCACCGTGGGCGAAGGGGGCCATGCCGATGAGGCATATTCTCCGAACGCCATCCAGGCCTATCGCAATGCAGTCACCGATCTGGAGCGCCAATTCAGCGGTGATGTCCACAGCCTGAAGCTTGCTCGGGAGCATCCGATGATCGGCAAAGAGCGTTTCCAAGACTGGCGGGTGCGTTCAGACAGCCCCGAGGGTGCGCTCAACCCCACCATGGTGGAATTCGGGTATCGCATCCATCTCGTTCCGCCGAGCACGCTGCCCGGCGTCCTCGAGCAGCAGCGTGCATGTTTTCGACGCATCGCCGAGCAAGGCAATTGGGTGCGGTGGCGCATCAACTGGGAATTGATCCAGAATGCCACGCACATTTCCTATCAGCCGTACGCCGTGCCCGACGATCATCCCTTGCTGGAGGCGATTGTGCAGGGCGCCGCGAAAGCAGCAGAGGCCTGGGCTCGGCCCGGTATCGATACCACGCCGAAGAAAATCGCCGGCCCGTGGTCCGATGAGAACATCTACGCGGGCGAGGGCGATCTGCAGAAAATCGTCATCGGCCTGCCGTACGAAATGCAGAATCCGCACACCCCCCGCGAGCATGCGTCGCGGCGCAGTATCGCCCGGGCGCTCGAGGTGCAGCGGTTCCTCCTGGAAGAATATTTCCAATCTATTGGTGTAATAAGTCAATATCGCAAGAATTAGCGTGCATTTACTTGACTTGGTGGGCTTTTAGCCTACCATCCTGCCCCGGTTTATGCACATTCTTACAGAGAACAACGGCGCTGCCGAACGCAGCGATGAAGACTCCGTCGTTGGTGCGGAGGCTCTCGGTGCCTCGGGCGATGACAGTGATGTGCTCTTCAATGATTTCCTGTCCAGTGTGGAGACCAGGGGTCCTGTCGATAGTTTGGATGAGAATGTCGTAGAAACCACATTTCAGCTGGTGAAAGCGAAAATGCGTGATGAGGCATGGGTGCTCCTGGAGGGCTTTTGCATCAAGATGCGTTGGGGGCCGACCGGGGATGAGTTCTGGGCCGCATTGGGCATGGTGCTCGAAGCCCTTGGCCCGCAAATTGCCGCCATCGCCACAGAGCGCGTGCAACACTATGCAAAAACAGGCCGTGAAGAACCGCTGCGCCGCGAAGATTTGACGCCATATATTCTTGCGGTGCTCAAGTCGCAAATCCTGCCGCTGACCCAGCAGCGCCGTTTGTCGGTCGCCGGACGCGTCGCCAATGCCCTTGGTAGCCTTACAAAGCCCGTCAAAAGTCCGGTGATGGCCACGGCGTAGGCCGGAAAACGCAAAACATTCTTTACTTGAATATTTTGCTGACGCATGATCTAGTGTGCCGCTCTATGCCAGATAACAATCTGCCGCGTCGGCCGGTGCGCGTATCGCTCGAGAATATCTCGTCAGTGATTCAAGCTGCGCAGGGAGCCGAGCGTGAGCAGGCGCATTTGGAAACGATGCTCCGGCAGCATCAGGCGGGCACCCGTCATAAGGTACACGTCGTTTGCAGGCGCGTGCAGGGCGCCGAACATATTGCCGATGTGATGGGGCGTCACGAGCGCGTGCTTGTGGCCAAGCAGGTCGCTGGTACGGTGCTCTCGACGGGGGGTGCCGAGGTGCACCCGCAGATGATTGCTCTTCGGGCGCAGCTCGAGAAGGGCGGCGGCATGCTGAAGGATCGCCGGATGGGCTACGACGAAGCCATGTTCCGCAGCCGTCTGACCGACGCCAACCGCTGGATGGTGCTGCAGGCAGGCGAACCCACGGGTGAGGTGGATCAGGAGGGGGAGCCGGTGTTGCAGGCGCCCATCGCCGACATCCAGGTGCAGATTCCCACGGACGACGAGGTCGCATCATTGGTCGCTTTCGTGCCCCAGGAAACCGATACGGAGCGCATCTACCCCGCGGAGCGCGAGCGCGTGCTCGCAATGATCGCACAGGTGCGCAAGAACCCGGCGTTGCTTGCATGCATCGAGGACATTACCGTCGACCCAGATTGGCAGAACAAAGGCGTGGGACGCGCATTGATCGGCGATACGCTGCGCCGCCTGCGCTTGCTCCATCGCCAGAACGCGATCGCCCATCTCGTTGCTTCCATGTTCGTCATCCGCAAGGTGCGCGACGACCATGCGCGCGAAGTCTCCCTCAAGTACCCGATTTACAACAAAGTCAGTATGGTGATGCATGCCACCACGCCCGGCGGATATATGGGCTGGTCGGACCCGGAAAGCGAAATCCAGGTGGCGCTCGACGGCTCCGGAGAGACCGAGCCGAGCCAGGCCACAATCGTCACCGGCTGGCAGACGGCGGTTATTGATGTGTGAGATCGTCGCGTTTCTGCCACAGCTGGAGCGCCAGGAAGACGAGCATGCTCGGCAGCGCCCAGAGCACGTTCGTCGTGCCGGTATAGATGCTTTCGCCGATGACCGTCGCCAAGCAGACAAAGGGTAGTGCGCGATCCAGGATCGACGGTTCTAGGCGGCGTGAGTATTCGAAGTAGATGACGTAGGGGAGCACGGTGAACATCAGCGAAAACCCTGCTGCCGTAGCCAGGGCGCCGGTGTCCCATTGGATATCGCGCGTAGCAAGCAGGATTCCCAGCGAGCAGAAGAGGCACATCGTGCCCATCCAGAAGAGGAACGCGGGATAGCGCGTACGAATCATGCCCACGTCGCGCTGGTAGCGTGCGCTGATGATGGAATACCCCGCGAATCCGACGGCGCTCAGCGTGGCCAGCCCGTACGTCGTCCAAGTGCCCGTATTCAATGCGCGGAGCTGCCACACCCCCAGAAGGAGGCACAGCAAAGAGATAATCGAATGCCATCGAAGATGCCCATGCCACACGTCGCGAATGAATGAGCTCGCGGCGATGCCGCCGATGATGAACAGAATGTAGGTCGTCGCAGGAAGGGCGGTGAGCGTGAAGTAGGTCGACAACGCGGTGAAGAAGAGCGCGATGGCGGAGAGCGCTAGCGTCGGCTGGAAGGGGTTGAGCGGTTTGAGGCTTTCGCGGGTGATGCCGTATTGCACAGCGTAGGCCAGGAGTCCGGCGGCCCAGAGGGTCGCAAAACGAACGAACGTCAGCAGCGCCGGCGAGATGCGGTCGGCAAGCAGCGCCTTGGCGAAGACGGGGTCGAGGCCCCAGATGACGATCAGGATGATGAGCGCGATGAGCGACGACGCCTCCAGTGCGGAATTGCCGACCTTCACCTGCATGGCGCCCGCGTTGCGCAGGCCCGAGGCAAAGGCTTCCTGCTCGGCACCCGTGATGCGCAGCCGCATTACGACGTTGGCAATCGATTTGCGCGAGAGCCAGCGCCAGCGGAGGCGCAGTGAACCGCGCTGCACCGACGTGCCGTAGCTCCTGCAGACGTCGAGGATTCTGGAAACGGAGGAGAAATCCTGCATGTCGCAGGAGAAGCGGACGGATTGCACCGCGACCGCGCTGTGTTTCTGGTGGAAGGGGGTGAAAATCGCATCGTGCAGTTCGCGGGGTTCCACATGGCCGTTGGCGATGGCGATGAATGCTTCTTCAAGCGACGAAAGACCCAGCGCTTGCAGGCCTTTCTGAA
Source organism: uncultured Candidatus Peribacteria bacterium (assembly GCA_964488165.1). Lineage (GTDB taxonomy): Bacteria > Patescibacteriota > Gracilibacteria > Peribacterales > Peribacteraceae > VMFU01. The sequence goes on along the minus strand of CAZATU010000001.1, from coordinate 52,050 downwards.
TGGCACCTTCGGCGAATTCTTCAATAAAGCCCCGGTGCTCCTGCTGCATAATGCGTCCGAAGAGTGTTTTTCCAATCAGGATTTTCTCTTCCTCCGGTACGAGCTTCGCGAGCGCAGCGCGGATCATTGCTGTGGCCACCGCGGTTTTTGCGCATTCGAGCCACGATCGCTCGACGGTCAGCTCGTCGCCGAACGTGGCCTGCAGAACGTCCGCGTGGTGGAGGGGTGTCGTAAACTGAGCATCGACGTCGTTTACTTTCAGGGACGTCAATCGCAGTGCCAGGTCACCGAACAGGTACAGTGCGCCGTCCAGGGCAGTTGCGCCGGAGGGCAGGTGCACGGTTTCATCTCCTGGGCCGTGGAGAATGAACGTGGAGCCGAGAATGTCGCTTTGCAGGCTATCCCAAAACTCCATGCTCCGGTCCTTGGTATCTTGCGCGAGCGAAAGCACGTGCTGGGTCCAGGGGAGGTAGTTGAAGACGCCGGCTTCTTTGCCGTCGAATGCTTTAAGGGAAACTCCCAAGCGCGCGTAGGACTGCATTTCGGGCGTGCGCATTTTGCAGCGTACGCGGGTGCCGTCGCCGAGAATGATGGTGGTGTGGATGCCCTGGTAGCCGTTGATCTTCGGGGCGTTGATGAAGTCCTGGAAGCTCAGCACTTCGCGCTTCCAGGTGCTGTGGAGTGCGCCGAGAACGGTGTAGCACGCATTGCGATCGCGGCAGACGAACACCATGCTCAGCGGAGCCTGCACTTTTCCGTTGGTGTCGAGATGCTGCTTCATCTGCGTGCTCCATGCGCGATGCTCATGATGGATGTCGATCAATGATGCGTCCGGCAACAGATCCACAACACCCGCGCGGAGGGTTTCGGTGAGGCTGTTGGCGCTTTCCTCCACCCCTGTCCGCAGTTCCACCATGGAGGGAAAACGGTCGGCGTGGAGTGTGCGTACGCACCACTCTTCCAATTCGTCATGGAGGTCTTGCATGCAGAGGCGGTCGGCGATCCGCACGTAGACGTCATAGGTTTCCTGCGCGAGCGAGCGCTGCCGTTCGGGCTTGAGCGCCTCGATCGTCTGCATGTTGTGGAGGCGGTCGTAGAGCTTGATGATCATGATACGCACGTCGCCCTGCATCAGCGTGAACATCTTGCGGATGGTCTCCACTTGGTCATCGAGCGTGGCGCGCTGGTCAATGTCTTCTTTGCAGAGCTTCGTCACGCCCTGGACGATATTGGCCACCGCATCGCCGAAATTCTTCTGGATGTCGTCCAGCGACAGACCGGTATCTTCCAGCGTATCGTGGAGGAGTGCAGCGATGAGCGTATCGGGGTCGGCCCGGATGTCCGCAAGCATTTCGGCCACGGCGATCGGGTGAGTGAAGTACGGTTCGCCCGATTTGCGTTGCTGGCTGCCGTGCGCGCGTTCGCCCATGACGAAGGCGTCATGCACGCGTTCCTGCTCGCGCGAGGGCAAATATCCGATGTGCCGACGAAAAGCGGTCCAGGACACCATGCAAACAAGAGTATACAGCATCTGCTTCAAAAACCCCGAATTCCGCATTTGCAAGAGATCTGATAGGCTCGCGGTACATGGCCTCAGGGCTCTTGTTGCCGGCGACGTGGACTGCGCAGCAGCGCCAGCTCGTGATGAAGGCCGAGGAGGTAGCGCGTAGCGCGCTTGGTCACGAAGTGCGCGATGACGGCACCACCGCCTTCGACCACGCTGTGGCGGTGGCGGCGATTTTGCTCGATTGGAACGTCGACGCGGAAACTGTCGCCGCGGGCTTGCTCCATGACGTGCTGGAGGATACCGAAACGGGCGTCGCCGAGATGCGTGCCGCTTGTGGCGATGTTGTGGTGTTCCTCGTCCAGGGCGTGACGAAGTTCACGCAGGGCGACGTGGAGTTGTGGCAGGAGCAGGGCCACGGCTCGTACGATCGCAAGGTCGAGACCCTCCGCAAGCTCTTTGAAGTCATGCGGGGCGACATCCGCGTCGTGATCATCAAGCTGGCGGACCGGCTCCACAACGTGCGCACCATGGCGAGCTTCGACGCCAAGCGGGCGGCGAAATTTGCCAAGGAGACCCTCGATGTCTACTACAAAATCGCCTATCACCTGGGGATGAACGACGTCCGCAGGGAATTTTCGGAGCGTTGCACGCCGTTCCTCGAGCCGGATATCGCTGAGAGTCTGAAGGCGCTGCGCGAAGCGATGGAGCCGCGCGGGCAGGAGGCGCTGGCAGACGTGCGCCATATGCTGGACGAATCAGATTCGTACATCGGCAAGCAGGTGTATGACGTGCGTTTGGAATTCCACTCACTCGCGTCGTTGCTGGACGACCGACGCCGCCCCGATTTCACCGACGAGCAGGTGTTCTACCTCGTCATCGTGGTGGCCAGCGTCGATGCCTGCTACGGCGTGCTGAAGACTATCCACGGCAAGATGCATCCGCGCGGCAATCGCTTCCGCGACTTCATCGCCGCGCCCACGGCCGGCGGCTACAGCTCCATCCACACCACGGTCATCGATCGCAACGGACGGATCATCGACATTCGCATCCGCACCCCGCAGATGGACCAGCAGGAATGCCGCGGCATCCTCGACCGGTGTTTCGGCCTCGCCAACAAAGACGATCACGGCTTGGAGTGGCTCCGGCGCTCGGAGCAGCTCGACGAAGCGACGCGCGCGAGCTCATCGGCGTTTTGGGAGGCGTTACAATCGGACATCTTGCAGGAAACGGTGCAGGTGGTCGTCGACGGTAAGGAGGTCTTGCTTCCGCGCGGCTCGACCGTGCTGGACGCCGTGTACGCCCGCTACGGGCGCGCGGCGAAGGGTGTTCTGCGCATTACCCGCAACGGTGCCAATGTGAGCTTCGGCGAAGCGGCGGGCGATGATGACGCCGTCAGCGCCGAGCGCACCGATGGCTCCGCGGTGCAGTTTGACTGGTTGCGCATGGTGACGACGAGCTATGCCCGCACGCTGATCGCGGAAGCGCTCAAAGAACGCAGCAGGGATGAAAAGCTCCTGGTGGGCCGCCGCTTGCTCCAGAAAGAGCTTGATTACGAGGGGCACGGTCTGCTTGCCGACGTCTCACGCGTAAGTTTGCGCGAAGCGGCTTCGCATTTTCAGCGTCCCACCTTCGACGACGTGATCGCCATGGTCGGCGAGGGCATCTTGCAGCCGCGCGACGTCATCGTGGTGCTCTACCCCGAGCGGCGCAGGATGCGCTGGTGGCACCGCTCGCTGCTCAAAGAATTTCCCTTCCGCGTGCAGGTTTCCGGCTCGTTCGCGAACCGCGCCGACATTCTCGCAAAGCTCTATGCCACCGGCTCGGTTGTCGATGTCGTGATCACCGGTACCAACCTGCGCATCGACCCGGGTTCGCATACCTTCGTTGCCGTGATCCGTGGCCGTGCCAAGGACCGCATCCGCATGGCGGAATTCTTCAGCGCGATCGAGCGTCACGAATGGGTGTCACAGGTGCACAACGTGCTCTCTCTGACGCAGATTTTCACCGTTGTGGCTGCCTTCTGCGCCGCCGCGGCCGTGGTGATGCTCGATATTTTGCTGCTGCCGCTCTACAGCGAGGCGCTGACGGGGCCGCTGAGCACGCGCATGGTGATCCTGCAAATTCTGCCGCTGCTGCCCGTGCTCGGCGTGAATGCCTATTTACTCCTTCTCCTGCGTCATTACGTCGTGCTGCTGCGGCAGGGGAGATGGTTCTTGGGCATGGGCTTCGTGCTCAACATCTTCGGCGTCTTGCTGGTGCTCTGGAAGCTGCCGCTGCTCAACGGCCATGCGCAGGTGCTTCCGGTGATTTTTCTCTTCGCCATCGCCATGCTCGGGCTCGCGTACAAATATGCCCAGACGTACTTCGCTCTCGAACAGCCGGAGCCCATTCATAGGCCGTCATCGGCGGAATGGGTCGCGCAACGCCGCGAGAAGCACATCGGGTACGCGTTGCGCCTCGGCGCCGTGCTCATCTGGGGTCTGGAGCCCGTGCTGATCCGCTATACGCCCATGCAGCAATTGAGCCCGCTGCTGCGTGTGAATATTTGGGCGTTCGTCGGCTGCATCTGCGGATACTTCGCTATTTGGCTGAAAAATCGCTGTTCCAAGCCCGAAAGCCGCCTTGCCTACACGACGTCGTACAACCGGTTCTTCTGGCTGATCGTGTTCGCAAATGTTTCGTACAATTACTTCCTCCACGCCAGCCTCCTCTTTACGAGCGCCACCAACGTCAACTTGGTGCTGGGCTACGCGCCCATCTTCTCGCTGTTGCTTGGCTTCATGATCTGGCGCAAGCGCATCGCGTACTTCCGGTCGCCCGTGGCGATGCAGCAGATGGTCTTGGTGTTTGCGCTCAGCACCGTTGGCGGCAGCCTGCTGTTCTTCAACGACATGCAGCGTGCGGGCGGAGGCATCATCGGCGACATGCTGGCACTACTCATCGCGTTCTCCGATGTCGCGTTCATGATGGCCAACATCTACTACGTGAAATACAGCAAATCCTGCTCCAACACCCTGGCGCTTACCACACAGCATTTGTTCTGGATCGGCATCGTCACCACCGTGTTGATTCAATTCAATGCGCATGTTTTGGGTAATAGCCTCACATACGCTTCGCTCACGCCGGCGCAGTGGTACGCGAGCATCGCGCTGGGGATGATTACGATGGTCGGCTTCGTGCTGACCTTCGAGGCGTTCAAGCGTATCGACGGCCTGCTGGCGTTCCTCATGCTCAACCTCGCCCCCGTCATCGCGTTCATTCCCGAATTCCTGTTCTTCAACGTGCGGATCACGTCGTTCTTCCTCATTGGCGCCTTCCTCATTGTGGTTTCCTCCATCGCCGCCGAGCTCGTCAATTCCCGCGCGGAGAAGACGGGCCTGTAGCGCCGTGGCCGCGGAGGAAGTGCGTCACGTAGTGGCGCACGTTGGAGAAGACCGCAGAGGCGTCGAGCGCTGCGACGTCTTCAGCGCTGAACCAGCGCAGCTCGCTGCCCTCAGCTTCGGCGAGGGTCAGGGCTTGATCGGGGTTTGTAGGACGCGCGACGTAGAGAAAATCCATATGCTCATGGGCTTCCTCGCCGCGTTCTGGGCAGGCGGGAATCTGCTCCAGGAGCATGGCGAACGGGCGGGGGAGCATGCCGCCTTCTTCCGCCGCTCCCACGAATAGGTCGGGCTGCGCATCGCCAATGATCTCCACGTCCAAACCCGTTTCCTCCTTGCATTCGCGACGCGCCGTTTCGTCGGGGCGCTCGTCGGGGTCGATGTGCCCGCCGGGCGGCATCCAGCGCTGGAGGCGCTTATGCCAGAGGAGCAGCGTCCTGCCCCTAGGGTCGATAACAAAGGCGGTGGCGGTGAAGTGGCGGCGCATGCTGAAGAACGGACGAAAGAAGAGTATCATGACCCTCGTCTTTTGCCCCCCTGCTCCTATGGTGCTCATCGACGACAATTCCTCGGCCCTGGCGATCGGCGATCCGCTGCCGCATTTTTCTCTGCCCGCGACCGACGGCATGACCGTCGACACGCACCTGATCAAAGATCCGGCGCTCGTCGTGGTCTTCACCTGCAATCATTGTCCGTACGCCCAGGCCTACGAGGGCCGCCTTATCGAGCTTGCCGAGTATTTCGATCAGGAGGGGGCGCAATTCGTGCTGATCAACAGCAACGATGCCACCGCGTATCCCGACGACTCGTTCGAGCGCATGAAGCAACTGCACGACGAACGGGCATTTCCGTTTCCGTACTGCCACGATGCTTCCCAGGAGGTCGCCAAGGCCTTCGGAGCTCTGTGCACCCCGCATTGCTTCGTCTTCGACGAGCATCGCAAGCTCAAGTACAAGGGCCGCGTGGACGATAACTGGAAGGATCCCGAGGGCGTCACCGAGCGGAATTTGCACGATGCCGTCGAGGCGGTCGTGCATGGCAAGGAGCCGCCGAGGCATGAGGCGAATGCCATTGGGTGTTCGATAAAGTGGAAAGAGTAAGAAGATTCCACCTTTGCCAGCGCGGCAAAGGTGGAGCCAAAACGCTGGCCGTCAAAGCCCCCACTCCACTTGCGGCACCACCCCCGGCGTTGACGGCGGGCCACCCCAACACGGCATCGCCGCCTACCGCTCTCCTAGGTATACACATCGGGAGGAAGGAAAGCGGGAGAGCCGCCGGGCTGCTCCACCGTGAAGAATTCCTCGAACATTCGAAGCGGGAGAACATTTTTCTGCAACGCGGCCTGGTTCCTCAGAGCAACGTGGTGCGGACCCGCCGCCACGGGGGGTGTAGAGGGAGCCCCGCCGTGTCGTGGCGCAGCGAATCGAGCTGCGCCAACGAGACGAGGAGTCGGACGGGAAACCTTGGACCGTCCGACGACGAGGCCCGGGGCGGTGCGGAGTGTGCACTTGGCGGCGGAGACTTTTCTTTCGCCGGTTTCTTTGCGTGGTTGGCAAAGAAACCGGCACTCTACGTCGTTTAGTAAAGCTCCCACTTTTTCTTACTCAATCTCCAACAACACCACCTCCGGCGGTGTGCAAAGCCGCGCGCGAAGGATCGTTTCGCCGATGCCGTGGGTGATGAAGAGTGCTGTGCCCCCGGGTAAGCGGAAGAGTCCCGTGTCATAGCGGCGCCCGAGCGCGCTGGGGATCGGCAGCAACGAGCCGATGAACGGCAGGCGGATCTGCCCGCCGTGGGTGTGCCCGCTCACGACCAGGTTGATGCCCGCGCTCACCGGATCGAGCGCAGCGTCGGGATGGTGCGAGATCAGCACCGTGGGCGTGCTGCGGTCGAGGCGAGCAAGAAATTCCGGCACCTGCGCGTAACGCGGGGACCACAGATCTTCGATGCCCGCGATGGCCACAGCGGTGCCACCGACGCTGATTTTCTGCACGGCGTTGCGCAGGACGGTGATGTCGGTGGCCTTCAGAGCCGATGTGACGGCATCGGAGCGGTCATCCGTATGGAATGTTGCGTGGCGCAGGGTGATATACGAACCGCTGTCGTGGTTGCCGATCGTGGCGAAGACGCCGAGTGGTGCCCGCAGCTCCGCGAGTACAGCAAGCGGCTCCGTGGAGGACGTGGCATCGTAGAGGAAATCGCCTGGCAGCAGGATGAGATCCGGCGCAAGCGCGTTGCACTGCGCGACGATGCGTCGCAGGAAGGCAGCGCCTTTGAGTGGCCCCACGTGGAAATCGGCAATCACCGCGATGCGCATCTTCGGCAGGCCTGTGTCAGCGATGCGTTGGCGGCGCACCGTCACGCGCTGCGGTTCGATGAGCGCGCCGTAGGCCACGAGCAACGCGGCTATGGCGCAGGCGATGCCCGCTGCGATCTGCGCCGTTCCGGCCGTGCCGTAGGCCGCCGCAATGCCCGCGGAGGCCGCGGCGCTGGCGAGTACCAGAGTGAGCACGGCGAGGACGCCGTCCCAGAACTGGTGCCGGTGCAGGGCGTCCAGCCCCGTCATACTTACTTCTTCGGAAGAACGTCTTTCAGATAATGGCCGGTATAGCTCTTCTCGGCTTTGGCGACTTCCTCTGGCGTCCCCGCGGCCACCACCCAGCCTCCGCCGATGCCGCCGTCCGGGCCGAGGTCCACGATGTAGTCGACGGATTTCAGCACGTCGAGGTTGTGCTCAATCACGAGCACCGTGTTGCCCTTTTCCACGAGGCGTTCGAGCACCGCGAGCAGGCAGCGCACGTCGTCGAAGTGGAGGCCGGTCGTGGGCTCGTCGAGGATGTAGAAGGTTTGGCCCGTGGAGCGCTTGAGTAGCTCGGTGGCGAGCTTGACGCGCTGCGCTTCGCCGCCGGAGAGCGTCGTGGCGCTCTGGCCCAAGTGCAGGTAGCCCAGGCCGACGTCTTCAAGGGTCTGGAGCTTCTTCTGGAGCACCGAGATAGCGTGGAAGAACGTCGATGCCTCGGTGATGGTCATGTCGAGGATTTCGGCGATATTCTTACCCTTGTAGGTCACTTCGAGGGTTTCGCGGTTGTAGCGTTTACCGTGGCAGACCTCGCACATCACGAAGACGTCGGGCAGAAAGTGCATCTCGATGCGCTTCATGCCGTCGCCCTCGCATTCCTCGCAGCGCCCGCCTTTGACGTTGAAGCTGAAGCGTCCCGGCTGATAGCCGCGCATCTTGGCTTCGGGCAGGCCGGCGAATAGATCGCGGATGTCGGTGAAAAGACCGGTGTACGTGGCGGGGTTCGAGCGCGGCGTGCGGCCGATGGCCGTCTGGTCGATGACGATCGCTTTGTCGAGGTGTTGCAAGCCCGTGATGGTGCCGACGTTCTGGGGCTTCGTGTGGGCTTTGTTGAGCACGCGCTGGAGCTCCGGCCCCAGGATGCCGTGGATCAGGCTCGATTTGCCCGAGCCCGAAACGCCCGAGATGCCGATGAACGTCTTGAGGGGCAGGCGCACGTCGACATGGCGCAGGTTGTGGTGGTGCGCGTCCTTGATCTCGATCCAGGCGTCACCCGGTTTGCGGCGTTCCTTGGGCGGCTCGATGCGGGCTTCGCCGCTCAGGTACTTGCCCGTGACGGACTCCTTGTTGTTGATCAGCGTCTCCGGTGTGCCCTGGGCCACCACGCGTCCGCCGTATTTCCCTGCGCCCGGGCCGATTTCGAGCAGGTAGTCCGCAGCACGAATCGTTTCTTCGTCGTGTTCCACCACGATGACCGTATTGCCCAGGTCGCGGAGCCTGGTCATGGTCTCAATGAGCTTGCTGTTGTCTTTTTGGTGCAGCCCGATCGACGGCTCATCGAGCACGTAGAGGACGCCCTGCAGCGCCGAACCGATCTGGGTCGCCAGGCGGATGCGCTGCGCTTCGCCGCCCGAGAGCGTCGAGGCTGAGCGCGAGAGGGTCAGGTAGGTGAGCCCCACGTTGCGGAGGAACGACAGGCGCGCGATGATTTCGGTGAGCACTTTCTTCACCACCGCGTACTCGTGGGCGGGGATCGCCGTGATGCCCGCCATCGATGGCGAGCCCTTGGGCGCGTCGGAGGGCTGCAGCGAGCGGAAGAACCCTTCGGCCTCTTCGACGCTGAAGTCCGTCACCGCCACGATGTTCTTGCTGCCGACGGTGACGCCGAGGATTTCCTTTTTCAGGCGTTGCCCGTGGCATTCGGAGCAGGGGAGTTCGAGCATGTATTCCTCGATCTGTTGGCGCACGTAGCTGGAGTCGGTCTCGTTGTGGCGGCGTTGGAGGTTGGGGATCACGCCCTCGTACGTCGTTTTGTACGAGCCGCTGAACTTGTTGCCGCCGATGTCCACGTTGAGCTGCGTCTCGCTGCCGTTCAGGATGATCGCCTTGTGCTCGTCGGAGAGCTTCTTCCAGGGCGTCGCCATGCTGAAGCCGATTTCCGTCGAGAGTGCTTCGAGCACCTGCATCATGAAGCCCATACGGCTCGCGGACGTCGTCCAGGGGTGGATCGCGCCTTCGGCGAGCGTGAGTGAGGGGTTCGGGATGATCGATGCCGGGTCGACCTGGAGCACCGATCCAAGCCCGTGGCAGGTGGAGCAGGCGCCGTGCGGAGAGTTGAACGAGAAACTACGGGGTTCGAGCTGCGGCGTCGCCTCCGTCGGGTGGTCGATACAGGCGAAGGCTTCGGAGAACTTCCATTCCTCGCCCGAGTCGGCGTCGAGCGCGATGAGCATGCCGTCGGATTTCTTCAGACACAGCTCCACCGAGTCCGCGAGGCGCGAGCGGTTGGGGTTGGCTTCGCCGTTCTTTACCTCCAGGTCGCGCACTACCATGCGGTCGACGACGATCTCGATGGAGTGCGTTTTCTTGGGATCGAGCTTCACTTCTTCGTCCGTCGTCACGATGTCGCCGTCGACGCGCATGCGCACGAACCCGTCGCGCTTGATGCCGTCGAGGATTTTCATGTGTTCGCCCTTACGGCCCTGCACGACGGGCGCGAGGAGGAAGATCTTCTTGCCTTCCGGCAGCCTGGCGATGGCTTCCACCATCTGGCTTGCCGATTGCCTGCTCAATTCCTTGCTGCAGACGGTGCAGTGCACCTTGCCGACCTTGGCCCAGAGCAGGCGCATGTAGTCGTAGATTTCCGTCACCGTACCCACGGTGGAGCGGGGGTTGCGGGGGGCGGTTTTCTGGTCAATGGAAATCGCGGGGCTGAGGCCCTCGATGGAATCCACGTCCGGCTTCTCCATCTGCGCGATGAATTGGCGCGCGTACGCCGACAGGCTTTCCACGTAGCGACGTTGGCCCTCGGCGAAGATGGTGTCGAAGGCGAGTGTGGATTTGCCCGATCCCGACACACCCGTAATGACGGTGAGCATGTTGCGCGGAATCGTCACGTCGACGTTCTTGAGGTTGTGCATGCGCGCTCCTTTGACGACGATGGCATCCATACGGGTGTTTGGGGGTACGACAAAATTGCCCGCGCGCGGCGCTGGCGGAGCCGGAAGCGTACAGATTTTTCGTGCCGTTGTCTAGGGTACTAGACATTCCTGTTGTAGAGTGCGTCGGCATGTTTACGGGCATCGTCGAAACCACCGCGGAGATCCTGGGGCTGGGGAACGGAACGCTGACAATCGCACGTCCGGGCTCGTTTGCGCAGTTGCAGGTCGGGCAAAGTATCGCGGTGAGCGGCGTGTGCCTGACGCTTGTGGGGTTCGATGCTTCCTCTATGCAGTTCGATGTCGTGCCCGAAACGCTCGCGCGCACCATGCTCGGCAAGCTCGCCCGAGGGCAGATGGTGAACCTGGAACGGGCATTGGCGGCAAACGGCCGTTTCGAGGGGCACGTCGTGCAGGGGCACGTCGAAGGCGTTGCTACCGTCGAAGGGGTCATGGAGGAGGGTGCGGGCAAGCGGCTCACGGTGCGGTTGCCTCGGGATCTTGCGCGGTTTGTCATTCCCAAGGGGTCCATCGCGATCGATGGCGTGTCGCTCACTGTTGCCCATATTGATCAACAATTGTGTTCAATAGCGCTGATTCCCCACACGCTGGTCTCCACAACGCTCGGCCAGCGGGCACCCGGGGATGGCGTGCACATCGAAACGGACATGCTGGTCCGTGCGGTGCTGCAGGCGAGGCAGGAGTGACATTTTGACAATACAGGGAAAAAATTGAACTATGTGCTCATGAAGCTGGAACTGTCACTGGCTACGGAGCAGGAGCAGCTCGTGGAGGTCACGCAACAAACCGCGCCGAATCTCCGCAAGGAATTTGCCGAGTCGATGGGCGCCTCCGCCATGAGCATTCTCCGTGAACTGCCCCAGTCGCCCGAAGTCGGGTACATCGCGATGATCGACAGGGTTGAAGCGATCCTGGGCCGGCGCAAAGGCGCCGACAACGCCCGCGTGCTCGCCAAAGTGCTGCGCACGGACGACGTTCGCAGAGCGGCGCTTGCCGATCCCGCCGCAGTTTCCGCGCTCGGCGAGAAGGAGGCGATGCGCCTCAGTGTTGCGTACATGCATGCCGATGCGGAGCGCCAGGGCGGGTTTCGCCTGCTGCGCAAAGGAGACGCGGTGCCCGTGCATGTCCGCGTGGTACGCAGCCTCCTGGAAGACGCCGTCACCGATCAGGCGGCGCTGCGCGCCAACGTGCAGGAAAAGACGGAGCTCGCGCGGAGTCACCACGCGAGCGAAGGGTTGATCATCGAAATCCGCGAGCGGCTGGAGGCACTCAACGTCGCTGAAATTCTGCGACCGCGCTTTGAAACGCTGGCGAGGAGCATCGCCCTGGCGCATGCGTTGACCGATGACGACGAACGTCCGTTTCGCGATTACTTCGATGATCTGGTCGTGCTGCGGCAGCTCGGCACGCTCTCCACCGACGCGACGCAGCGGCAGTTTGCCTCCCGTATGAGCGACGGCCTCGACAAGGGCGATGATTTCGCCGATCTGCGCTTGCCCCTGCTCAATGTCGTCACCCGGCACGCCGGGGTCGCGATGGGGTTCATCGAGCCCAAAGTCCAAAAGCTCTTCAAGCATTGCTATGACGCCGAAGCGCTGGAGCGTGCGCGTGCGGAGCTCAATGCGCGGAAGATCGGCGCCTTGCTCGATCGGCCGGCGCTTCGCTCGCGCGATGACGTTTTCTGGCTGCGACGCCAGGGGTGGGAGGTGCCCGCGCGGGGCGGTGGAGGCCTCTTGGAGGCGGCTCTGACCGAGCTTGTGCGATCCGACGGCGATGCGCTCCTACGAGCGTTGCAGGCAGAGCAATTGTTTGCCGATGCGCGCGCCATCGGCCTGAGCGAAGAGCGCGGTCGCCATGCCGATGCCGATACCCGCGACGTGGCGCGCGTCGAGATTCGCGGCCTCCTGACGCAAGCCATGACACGCCCGATGTTCACGGAGTGCCTGACACAGGCATTGCAGCGATGGACGCCGGTTCTGCGCGCACGTCTTGCCGCCGCCGCTTCCGACCCGCGCTTTGCTGCCATACAGATTGTTGCAGCGCCGGAAGAAGGTGATGATCCCAAGAAGGACAACGGCTGACGTGCTACCATGCCGCCATGCGCAGAGACGTAACGGACAACGGCCCGATGCAGGTGGATCCTTCGTGGAAAATCGCCATCGTTCATTCGACATACTATAAGGAGGAGATCGATCAGCTCGTCGCCGGCGCGATGGACGTGCTGCGCGAAGCAGGTCTGCCCGCGGAGAACGTGTCGCTCCACCCCGCACCCGGTTCGTTCGAAATTCCGCTCATCGGCCGCGAGCTTGCGGATGGGGGCGAGATCGACGCGCTGATGGCGTTCGGCATCATCGTGCAGGGGGAAACCAAGCACGCCGATTTACTCGCCACCGAGGTGGCGCGGGGGATCATGGAAATCCAGCTGCGCTACGGCATGCCATTCGCCTTCGAGGTGCTGCACGTCCTCTCTATTGAGCAGGCGCGCGCCCGCGCCGGGGGTCCGCAGGGCAAGGGGCGCGAGGCGGCGTATGCCGTACTGCATTCTCTCCATGAGCTCAACCGCATTCGCAGGGGTGCGTATTGAACAATAGAAGTGTTCACCGTACGATCACGGCACTTCCCCGCCTTCGTATGCGCCGCCTCTCTCTTGTCGTTGCCCTCGGCATGGCATTGCCGCTCACCGCTGCCGCCATGCAATTTTCCGATGTGACGTCGTCGACGCTCTACGCCGACGCGATCCTGCGGCTGGCGAACGTGGGCGTGGTGCAGGGGAACCCCGACGGCACCTTCCGCGCGAATGATCCGGTGAACCGCGCGCAGATGCTGACGTTGCTCTACCGCGCCACCAAGCGCACGCCCGCCGTCGCGCTCACGAAGTGCTTCAAGGATGTTCCTCTGGATCAGTGGTTTGCCAACGTCGTATGCGACGCCGCCGCCAAGGGGTATGTCGTGGGGTATGCCGATGGCACGTTCGGCCCCGAGAAAAAAGTGAATCGCGTCGAAACTCTCAAAATGATGTTCCAGCTCTTTGCCTTCCCTGTCGAAGCGGGTGAAGTGTCGCCGTACAGCGATGTGTACCCGTCTGCCTGGTTCCAGACCTACGTGGCTTCCGCGCTGGAGCGTGGCATTCTGCCGCTGAGCAACCGCGACACCAAGCTGCAGCCCGAGGTCGCCGTGATCCGCGGCGAAGCTGCCGAGTTGATCGCGCGCGCCATGGGCGAAACGCTGCCGCAGCTGCCGGCATCGTCGACATCGACGTCGTCGACTTCTTCCGAGAAGAGCAGTTCGTCGGTCGTTATCGATGCGCAATCGTCTTCATCCCGCGCTTCCGCAACGCCGAACACGCATGCCTACGTCGCCGGGACGCTGACCGCCGTGTCGTTCCCCTTCGCCCGTTCCGACCGCTTCGGTGTCCGCGGGACGACGGCCTACGTCTTCACGCTCGATGCGGCGACCCTGGCGAGGCTTTCGGCCCGTTCCAGTGGGCGCACGGCGGCGGAGTGCCGTTTGTATCGCATCGGCGAGGAAGGCCTGTCCTACGAATATTATCTGCCGTCCAACAGCGGTTCCGAATGCTGGGCCCGCGTGCATCTTGAGCCCGGTACCTACCAATTCGAGATCACCGCGGACGCCGACATCAACGTGGAGCTCACCGGAGAAAAGGCATCCAACGGCGACGGTAACGACGGCTTCGTCGATGCCAAGCCGCTCGAGCGCTCGCTGCTGTACCCCGGCGACCTCCTCGAAGACGACTATGCCGACTTCTTCACGTTCTCGGTGACGCGCCAGTCGCAGCTCACCTTCGAGGTGAAGTCGGGCGACTCCAACACGCTGCAGTGCATCGTTTATCCGCTGGAGGACGTAGCGATGTACGGGTTCACCTGGCCCGCGTGCAACGAGGCATTCCTCTATGAAAAGGGCACGTACGTCGTGGCGTTGATGCATTCCAAGAGTGCTCTCAAGCTCTCCGCGCGCCAGAAAGAGACCTACTCCGTGCGCTTGAAATAACGGATCGCGCGCGTGACGTCCCGGGCCACCGGGGGTACCATCGGTCGTCCATGGCGTTCGCCCCCATCCCCGACGGCATCGAGCAGCTGCGACGCGGCGGCCTCGTGATCGTGGTCGACGACGAAGACCGCGAGAACGAAGGCGATCTGATCGGCGCGGCCGAACACGTCACCGAGGCGCAGATGGCGATGCTCATTCGCCATACCAGTGGCATCGTCTTTCTTTCGGTGAGCAATGACATCGCCAAGCAGCTCGATCTGCCGCCGATGGTCGCGCGCAACACCAGCAAGCGCGAGACGCCGTTCACCGTCAGCATCGAGGCCACCGAAGGCGTGGAGACCGGCGTGTCGGCGAAGGACCGAGCCCACACCGTGCGCACCGCTATCAACCCCGTCGCCCGCCCCGAAGATCTCAATCGCCCCGGGCATATTTTCCCCCTCTGCGCCAAAGATGGCGGCGTGCTCGTGCGCGCGGGGCACACCGAGGCATCCGTCGACCTCTGCAGGCTCGCGGGGTTGCGTGCCGGAGCCGTCGGCGCAGAACTGATGCACGACGACGGCACGATGATGCGTCTACCCGCACTGCTCGCATTCGGCGCGGCCCACGGGCTGCCCGTGCTCTCCATCGCCGACCTCATTGCGTATCGACGGCGCAACGAGATCTTCGTGCGTTGCCTTGCACAGAGCGGACTCGAAACGGAGACGGGCATGTGGCAGATGAGCGTGTACGAAGACGTGTTGAGCAAGCGCGAGCATGTTGCGCTCACGTTCGGCGCCATCGATCCTCTCAGGCCCGCGCTCGTGCGCGTGCACTCAGAATGTATCACGGGCGATGTCTTCGGTTCTTGTCACTGCGATTGCGGCAAGCAATTGCGAGAGGCGATGCGCCTCATCGCCGCGCACGGTTCGGGAGCGGTGCTCTACATGCGGCAGGAAGGTCGCGGCATCGGACTCGCCAACAAAGTTCGCGCGTACGCGCTGCAGCAACACGAGGGCCTCGACACTGTGGAGGCCAACGAGCGTTTGGGCTTTCCGATGGATCTCCGCGACTACGGAATCGGGGCTCAGATACTGCGTGAAATCGGCATCGGCAAATTGCGATTGCTCACCAACAACCCGCGGAAAATCGTCGGCCTGCAAGGCTACGGTCTCGAAGTTATCGAGCGCGTTCCGCTCGAGATTCTTCCGCGCACCGAACGCGAACGTTCCTACCTCCGCGCGAAGAAAGAAAAGATGGGTCACGAGTTGAGCGACGTCTGATCGCTCGTGCAATAGAGCACAATTTTCTTTCGACGCCGCATGAAGTGCTTCACGAGTGCGCAGTGTTTTATACAATGAGCGTGCATTTGTATTTTTTTCCCCCAGTACAATGCCCGTGAAGAAAAAGAAGACCCCGTTGAAGGGTAAGAAGAAGACCGTGAAGAGCAAGGTGAAGAAGGTCGGCGCAAAGAAGAAGAAGAAAAAGTAAGCGCGTCACTTGCCTCTGAAAAAGCGCCGCACTCCGGCGCTTTTTTTATGCAGGGTTTTTTTGCTCTTCCTGAAGCCAAGAAAACCGCTTCGCAATCGCCTCCGGCGCAAGATCGTTGCGCAGCTCGTCGCCGAGAATACCGAAGGCATGGACCACCGCATCCGCTTGGTGCCGTTGCGCTTCGCTCATGTCGGTTGCGGCGAGGACACTCGTGATCGTCTCGATGCTCGCATCGTTTGGAATCTTTGGACGACGTTCAGCTGCGGCGTGCTCGAAGATGCTGTCGACTGTTTTTTTCATCGCGACGCGTACGCGTCGTTGCATGGTGCGATACGCTTCTTCATATCCGCCCGGTTTTTCCTTCAGGCGTTCGTAGGCGTTGAAGAGCGCCGAGATGTCGGACTGGAGGTCGAGCGCCGCTCTTCGTCCTTTGCGATCGGAGAAGGGCAGCTCGCCCACGGAGGCGATAGCGCGGAAGTCGAAGTCGGGGCCGAAGAAGGGCTGTTGCACCGTGCCAACGGCTTTCGGTCGGCGGTCCTGCCCCGTCGTTTCTTCGTAGAGCATGGCGCCTTGGTCGTCGCGCTCGATGATCGGCACGCTGCTGGGGCGGCGCACTTGCACCGCTCCGGCCGAACTCGTTTCCACGTCGCCGGTGCGCTTGCCCGCGTACTGCGCATAAATTTTGCCGCTCGGTGTCGTGATGTTGCCTTGAGCATCGCGTTCCATCAGCGGCCCTACCGCGGAGAGTTCGATCATGCTGAGGAAGCCGTTCTTGCGGAGTTCCTCGTCGGTCATCGTGTCCGGGTTCAGTCCGTCGGTCGGGGGGCGCACGAAGAATTTGCTGATCCAGTTGCTTACAGTGTTGGTGGCCACCAGGCGCTCGTCATCGAGATCGCCGACGGGCAGCGCGGCCGTCTCAATCGAAACGGCTGGCCTCCGGAAGCGCCAGTTGTAGCGTCCCTGAAGAGTGCGGTCGACCTGGGGGAACGACCATTGCCCGTGCTTGGCCGCTTCTTTGCGGTAGCCCGTCACTTTGTTCGCATCGTTCGGGTCGGCGAACACGCGGGAATCCTCGACGGTGTAGCCGCGCGTCGTGTAGAGATGGCGATTCATGTCGCGGAAAAATGCTTTGTAGCCGCCTTTGTTCGCATACTGCGCGCGCATCTTGGGCGTGTACCCGATATCCATCGCAATCACCGGGAATTGTTCCCGCAGGGGATTGATCCAGTCGTCTCCCATCGGCGCCACCGCACTCTGTTCGCGTTCGGAATTGATCCAGCGCACTTCGCCGCCCGCGCGCAAATAGCTGGCATGCTGCCTGCTGAGCCGCAGGGCGCTGAGGACTTCTTGGTTGTTGTTGTACATCGAGAGAAGCCGTTCGTTCTGCGGATGCTTCTCGATGAGCGAGCGAATGACGCTGGCGAGCTTTTCGCGCTGGCGGATGTTGGCATCGATGCTGCTGTCTTCGCCCAGATCTCGCAGCCAGTCGTTGCGCCCCTTCGATGCCAGGAGTTCGCGACGGTAGCCGTCGGTATCGAACGTCAGGTGGATGAAGCCGTCCGGTGTCATCGGCGATTCCATGAACGTTGGCGCAACGGTGATGTGCGAGGTCTGCACGCGTTCCATCTGCGTTTGCAGGCGAAGCTCCTCGTCGCGCGAGATGCCGTTTGCCCTGCCGATGTCGGCGCTGCGCGCGCCGTTGAGGCTGTCGTGCAGGCGGGCGCGCAGCGCAATCAGCGCGCGCAGGTTTCTGACGAGCTTGAGCCGCTGCTCCGGATGCGCGTACGCGTTCTGATTTTCACCGAGGCGTTGGATGTCATCGAGGCTGCGCTGCAGTGCAATGCTGTCGTTCGCAAGCGATTGCTCCGCAAATGATGGCAGCTCAGCTTCTTCGCGGATGAGGTTCGCCCGCACGTTGATGTCGGAAGCGATCGCGCGCTCAGAGTGATCCTCAATATGCAGGACGTCTTGGTCGTTGCCGTCCAGCCCTTCGTGCGTAGCGGCGTCGTTGACGTGGTCAGTGTTTGTTGAGTTCATCACCTATTATTATACAATATTAATTATATATTGTAAATATTCTTCGATGTTCACTGCCGTCGGCGCTTCGGCGCGCGCTGTTCGCGCAGGACAATGCGTCCCTGCTCCATATCGGCTTCCATACGCGCATGATCGCGCACCTTTCCTTCGACGATGGCGAGCGAGAGCGGGTCGAGCAGCATTTCTTGGATGACGCGCTTGAGCGGGCGGGCGCCGAAGACGGGGTCGTATCCCCGCACCGCGATGAAACCGATGGCCTCATCGGTGACGGAGAGCGTGATGTGCTTGCGCTCCAGGCGCGCTTGCACGCGCGCGATCTGCAGACGCACGATGGCGGCGATCTGCTCTTCGCTGAGCGGCTGAAAGACAATGGTGGCATCGATGCGGTTCAAAAATTCCGGACGGAACGTCGTGCGCAGCACGTCATCGACCGCTTTGCGCTGCAAGATGGTCGAGTCGTGATGTTGGGCGATTTCTTGGCTCGCGATGTTCGACGTCATGATGATGATCGTGTTCTTGCAGTCGACCGTGCGCCCCTTGCCGTCGGTCAGACGGCCTTCATCGAGCACCTGAAGCAGCACGTTGAAGACATCGGGGTGTGCCTTTTCGATTTCATCGAAGAGCACGACGGCATACGGATGGCGTCGGATGGCTTCGGTGAGCTGCCCGCCTTCTTCGTACCCGACGTATCCGGGCGGCGCTCCCACGAGCCGCGCCACGGCGTGCTTTTCCATGTACTCCGACATGTCGATGCGGGTCACAAGCTTCTCATCATCGAAGAGTGCTTCGGCGAGCGCCTTTGCCAGCTCGGTCTTGCCGACGCCGGTGGGCCCGAGGAAGAGGAATGATCCGATGGGGCGATCTTCTTCCTGGATGCCAGCGCGGCTGCGGCGGACGGCATTGGCGACGGCGGCGATGGCCTCCGTCTGGCCCACGACGCGTCGCGAAAGTTCCTCGTCGAGCTTGGCGAGCTTGCGATGCTCCTCGTCGAGCATTTTCTGCACCGGAATGCCCGTCCAGCGCGAAACGACGGCGGCGATGTGCTCTTCGGTCACTTCTTCCTGCAAGAGCGAGCCGTTTTGCTGCATGTGCGTGAGTTCGCCTTCAGCCTTCGTCGCGCGCTTCTCCGCGTCCGGGAGCAGCCCGTAGCGGATTTCCGCGACGCGCTGCAAATCGCCCGTCCGCTCCGCGCGCGCCGACTCTTCTTTCAGTCGGTCGATTTCCTTGCGCGCCGACTTGATGGCATCGATCGACGTTTTCTCTCGCGTCCACTGGAGCTGGAGCGCGTTGTGTTCTTCGGTCAGTTCGGCCAGCTCTTTCTCGATGGCCGCGAGACGCGCCTTGGAGTCGGCATCCGATTCCTTCTTCAGTGCTTCGCGCTCCACGGCCAGTTGGCGAGAGCGCCGCTCAAAGCGGTCCAGCTCGATGGGCTTACTGTCCATTTGGATGCGCAGCGTGGCGGCGGCCTCATCCATGAGGTCGATCGCTTTGTCTGGCAGGAAACGGTCGGTGATGTAGCGATCCGAGAGTTTCACTGCCGCCACTACGGCTCCGTCGCGAATGCGCACGCCGTGATGCACTTCGTATTTCTCCTTGATGCCGCGCAGGATCGACACGGCGTCATCGACGGACGGAGGCTCCACGAGCACGGGCTGAAAGCGCCGTTCGAGTGCGGCGTCCTTTTCGATGTGCAGGCGGTATTCCTTCAGTGTCGTGGCGCCGATAGTGCGCAGCATGCCGCGGGCCAGCGCAGGTTTGAGCAAGTTTCCGGCGTCCATCG
Source organism: uncultured Candidatus Peribacteria bacterium (assembly GCA_964488165.1). Classification (GTDB taxonomy): domain Bacteria; phylum Patescibacteriota; class Gracilibacteria; order Peribacterales; family Peribacteraceae; genus VMFU01. The sequence goes on along the minus strand of CAZATU010000001.1, from coordinate 32,393 downwards.
CCCCTTCCGCTGCGCCCGCGCCGACGATGGTGTGGAGCTCGTCGATGAAGAGGATGACGGCGCCGTCGCTCGCCTCGATTTCCTTGAGCAATGCCTTGAGGCGCTCTTCGAATTCGCCGCGGTACTTCGTGCCCGCAAGCAGCGCCCCCAGGTCGAGCGCCAGCAGCCGCTTGTTCTTGAGCGACTCAGGAACGTCGTGTTCGATGATCTTGCGTGCCAGACCTTCGACGATTGCAGTTTTGCCCGTGCCCGGCTCGCCGACGAGCACGGGGTTGTTCTTGGTGCGGCGCGAGAGAATCTGCATCACGCGGCGGATTTCCTCTTCGCGTCCTACGACCGGGTCGAGCTTGCCGTCGCGGGCGAGCTGCGTGAAGTCCCGCGTGTATTTCTCCAACACCTGGTACTTCGCTTCGGGCTCGGGGTCGGTGACGCGCTGGCTGCCCCGCAGGGCCGAGAGTTCCTTGAGCAGCACGTCGCGCTGAACGGCGAGTAGGCCGCGAATCTCACGCTCTTCCAAGAGCGCCAGCAGCAGGTGCTCGGTGGAGACGTATTCGTCCTTTAATGCTTTCGCTTCTTTTTCGGCGCGCTCGATGACGCCGCGTAATTCTGGAGAAAGGTAGGGCGAACCGCCGCTCACCTTAGGCAGCTTGGCGATGGCTGCATCGACTTTGCCGGCGATGTCGCCGGGGGCGCAGCCGATATTCTCCAGCAATTGCGACACCACGCCTCCATTCTGCGCCACGAGAGTGCTCAGAAGATGCAGGGGGAGGAGCGCTTGCTGGGAGTGTGCGGTAGCCAGCGCTACGGCCGATTGCACGGCTTCCGCCGCTTTGGTGGTGAAGTGTTGCAAGTTCACGCGGTCGGGGGAATTAGCACTCTCTATTCTAGAGTGCCAGCTATGCAGCGTCAAGACGCGCACGACAAAAATGCGGCTGATACCGCAAAGACATCGTCATGACGTTAAGTCGACGCGATGCGGTTCGTGCTCTGGCGCAGCGCCTGACCCACCTCGTACATGTGGTGCGAGATTTCCCAGTACGAGCGCAGCAGGCCCGTTTCGTGGTACGGGGTTTCGCGCTCGGCGCAGAACGATTTCACGATGGGCTGCGCGCGCCGCAGGTTGTGACGCGGCATGTTGGGGAAGAGGTGGTGCTCGATCTGGAAGTTGAGCCCGCCGTACCAGAAATCGATGACCGGATGGGAGCGGACGTTGCGCGAGGTAAGCACTTGCTCGCGAAGGTAATCGACTTTGTCGTCGGGCCCCAGGAGCGGCATGCCTTTGTGGTTCGGCGCGAACACCATGCCCATGTAGAGCCCCCAGAGCAGTTGGTGGGTGAAGAGGAAGAGCACTGCGGTCCACGGCGGAAGGAAGGTAAACAGCAGCCACAGATAGACGGCGGCGTGGGCCACGATGAGGCAGAGATCGATGATGACCTTGCGGCCGCGGCCTTCGCGGAATTCATTGGTGATGAACCGCACGCTTGTCGTGCGCAGGCTTACGGTCGTGAGCATCATGATGGGGAATACGAGGAAGCCCTGATACTTCACGATGAAGCGCGCGAGGCCGGTCTTCGTGCGGGCCTGCTCTTCGGAATAGGCGAGGATCGGAATGTCGATATCGGGGTCGGAGCCTTCGCGGTTGGGGTGGGCGTGGTGGATGTTGTGCTGGGTCGACCACCATGTGGAGCTCAGCGCGGTGAGGAAACCGCACGCATGGCCCACGACGTCGTTGAGCCAGGGATGCTTGCGCGATACCTGGCGGTGGCCCGCGTCATGGCCGAGCAGACCGATCTGCCCGTACGTGAAGGCCAGTAGGATGGCATTGGCTACCTGCAGTAGGGGATGATCGACCAGGATGATGAGCACCACGCACGCGCTCACAAGCGCGGCGACTTGGACGCCCTTCCAGCCGAAATACACAAGGCGCGGCTCCATGAGGCCCGCTTCGGTGATGCGGCGCTTGAGGTCCAGGAAATCCTGAGGTGCGTACCGGATGTTCGAGAGAGACGAGAGGGTTGCGATCATCCAGCACAGTCTAGGGAGCGCCGGAGCGCTTGTCACTGTACGGGGTCAGCCCTTCCTGCTGCGCCGTTCTTCCTCTTCCGATACACTGGTAGTACCCGCCCGCGTAGCTCAGCTGGATAGAGCGCCTGGCTTCGAACCAGGAGGTCGTGGGTTCAAGTCCTGCCGCGGGTACCATTGTTTTGCTTTTCCCGCCCGCGGAGCGCAGCTGGCGCCGAGCGTTCGCGCGAGGCATGGAAGCAATGCACGGTCCAGAGACCGTGTCTGGCTTCGAACCAGGAGGTCGTGGGTTCAAGTCCTGCCGCGGGTACCATTGTTTTGTTTTTCCCGCCCGCGGAGCGCAGCTGGCCACCGTGCGCGCTCGAGCTCAAATGGAAGCCATGACCGTGACATGGAGAGATGCATTGCGGATTGCAGAACGTCGGCCGACACCATCCTGGCGCTCGATAGCGGTAAAAAATCGCGGCATCTTCTTGACTTTTTACGAAGAATTTTGTAATTTCGCGTAGCGTTTTTACGGGGCGAAAGCCCCGCGCGCCGCCGCAGTACATGCGGTTTTTTTGTATTTCTTTCCTTTCTTTTCCTATGCGTAGTCCACGAGAAACATCGGCACATGACGAGGTGCGATCGCTGATGGAGATGACACTGCGTCTCCATCAGGCAGGGGCACTCGACACAAGGATGCTCGAGTGGGTATTGCAGCGCATGCACGCGATCAGTGGGGTCACGCGGGGTGCCATGGCGAATGTTCTCGCTCCGCACCGCAACCGCGAGCCGGAACATCCGCTGCTGTGTACGACGGATCTTCCCGATGAGATTGACCGGCGCCTCGACCGCGCGGAGCGAGTGGTCTACAACCACCTGCTCAAGACAGATGCTGTTGTTATTTTTACTGATCACCTTGATCGATTGCTTGTTCGTGCGCTGCCGGAGGTTGCCTCAATGCAGCAGTCCGATCGTCACAAACTTGTTTTTGATGTGATGATATCCATGAAGCACATTTCCTACAGGGGATCTGCTCCAGCAGTCGTTAAATACCACGGTTTATTCTGGGAATTGCGACCGAAAATTTACGAAAAAGCTGCGTAGGACCTGAAGGACGAACCAGGAGGTCATGGGTGCGGGCATACACCAATTGCGCCGCATCTTTGGCCTGTAAATCTTCTCTTCTTGAACATTGCCAAATATACAAAAATATAGTTGAATAAACATCTATGCATCCTGAGCAATTCCTGCAGCCGGACCTGTTGCGGACGGATGGCGCTTGCGAGGCGCAGATGCTTGCCGTGGCAGGCGATCACGTACTTCATGAAGCGTTTGAGATCTTCGAGGGAAGCCCAAGTGCGGCAGCGTTGGATCTCGTCCATCGTTGCGTCGCGCAGATCGCCGTCGTGCTGGGCGACAAGCCTCCGGCCGAAACGGGCATGCGCAAGCAGACGCTCCGGAAGATGCATTTTCAGCTGACCAAGTGGGATCATGCCAAGGTCCGCGAGGCTCTTGCCCTGGCTCATGCCGTCGGCGCACTCACCGAGCCCGAACGGTTGCATGTCCACGATGTGTGCGGCGGCAAAGGGCAGGTGGCCGTGTTCGTCGCGTTTGTGCGCAAGCAGCTGGGCCTTGATACCGATGGCATCTGCTGGGAGCTGCAGGAGGATCAGGTACGCGGCCATGAGCGCATCAAGCGGTGGTTGTGGTACCCCGATGCCCCCGTGGAGTTCCGTCCGGCGGACATTGCGGGGGCCGAGCTTCTCGCGCACGACACGGAGCCCACGGTCTGCATGGGCAAGCACACCTGTGGTCCGTTGGCCGACATCATCTTGTCCAAAGTACGCGCCGCCCCCGCCGCAGAGCAGCCCGATGCCACAGCGGTGATGACATGCTGCCATGCGCTCCTCACTGGTGCGGAAGACTTCTGGCCCGCCGAGCTGCCGCACGCCGTCCGCTTGGCTATTGCGCATGCCGCCGATCCGCACCGCGATGCGTCTCATGACGCCTATACCCGCGATGTTCTTGCCGTTTCCTGCCGACGTTTCATCGATGCGCTGCGCGCCAAGCACTACGGTGGCGAAGCATTCGAAGTGCTGCCGTACGGGCATGCCAGCAACCGCAACAACGTCGTGCGGATCCGGCGTGGCGGTGTCACTGGCTGAGATTGCATCCTGCATGTGGGGTTTCCTCGACAGGAAAACGTAAAAATGCTACAATGGCGTGATTTATGACACCCACACCAGAATCACAATCTCAGCGGTTGCTCGAAACGTTCACGACGGCGGTCAACAGCGTCTCGGGGACCGTGGCGATGCCCGAAGCCGTCCGCAAGTCGGTGCAAGACGGTTGTACGGCGCTGGTCGAACAGGTGCGCAGCCATATTCACCTGCGCTCCTTCGCATTGCGCGCGCTGCTCATGGTCGAGATCAAGCTGCACCAGCTGCGCACGCTCGCCGAAGCCGATCCCCGCGTGGAGCTGCTGCGCGGTTTGCAGACGGCATTGCAGGCGCATGCCACCGTGTCATCGGTGCGCAGTGTGGCCGAAGCGCCCGTCGCCGGGTACTACAGAAGCGTGCGCGATTCCTTTGCCTCGGGTGTTACCGATGATCGTCGCAGAGAAGCCATGGTCACTACGGCCACCGGCGCAGCCACGGTGGGGTTCGGCATCTTCTCGGCGTTCCAGGCGATGCGCGAGCGCGGCAACCGTTTGATGGCATGGCTTGCTGCTTCCGTCGCATCGTTCGCAGCGTTCGCGGGCCTCGGTACCTATGCCAATGTGCGCGCAGAAACGGGCCGCCCCGGCAGCCCCGAAGGAGAAGCCCGAACCTACGGCATCGATGCACCGGGCACGACGATGACGGTCGGGGGGCTCACACTCTCACGCATCACCGGTGGCGACGTGGTGATCGTCCATGGAGGCACGCAGTACCGTATCGTCCTGCCCTCCGTTGCCGCATCGTCCGCCCGCCCAATGACTCCCGAGACGTCGGTCAGCGCGCTCATGTCGCGCGTCTTCACAGCGCCGTCGACGGGCACGGGCATCGGCATCGAGCGTCAGAGCATTGCATCGCGCGCTTCCATGGCTCTCCCCGAAGTGTTCCGCATTGCCGGCCCCGGCCTCACCGCGTTGCAGACGGCCGTGAGCACGGGCGTCGTGCCCCCCACGGGCGCTTCCGCCAGCGTGCCCTTCTCCTTCCGCATCCAGCACATCACGCCCGAACAGGTCGATTTCATCCGCCGCTGCATCGCCAACGGCGCCACGATGGATGCCAACAACGAATGGCTCACCGTGACGACCCCGGTGCGTGTGCTGCCGGTCGGTGCCTCTTCCGCACCGATCGTGGCGCCCGCCGCCGTTGGTACGCCCGAGCGCGCCGTACAGGATCTCAATGCGCCAGCCGCGACGGGTGCGGTGGACGCCATCGCCGCCATCACCAATGCCAACCTGAATACGACGACGGTGACGCCCGCGAACCACGCCACCATCCAGGCGCAGCTCAAGGTGCTCCACGACATCATCGATGCCGTGCCGCTTGCCAATCGCAACGCCGCCATGACCGCCGCCGCGACAGCCTTGCTCTCTCGTGCATCGCTCACGGCCCGCGGCGCGTTTCAGATCCAAGGAGGCGCGCGCTTCAACTTGAGCTTCAGCGCGTGGCGCTTCGCGTTCTCTCCCGCCGCACCCCTCGTGGTGGGTCCGTTCGCCGCCGTTGTTACGGATCTACGCGATAACGGCCCCGCCAAAGTCGATGCCCTGCTCGACGCCATGGATAACGCGGCCGTCGCTCTTGGGACGCACACGGGCAACCCGGCAACGCTCGCAGCGATCTCGCCGTCGCTCACGCAGCTCAACGCGCTCATCCCCGCAGGCGGCGCTCGTACGGATACCGGCGTCGCCACTGCAGCAACGAACCTGCTCGGGCATCCGACGGGGGACCCCGCGCGCGACCGTACGTACAACGTGGGTTCGCCCGCGACCGTCTATCGCCTGCACTTCAATGCGGCGACGGGGCAGTATGCGTTCAGGAGCTAGCGCTTACGCCTTGTAGACGCGCGCGCCTTCATGGGCGGGCTGGTCGAGCTTCATCGCCACGTCTTGCCCGGAAATGCCGCCTTGCACGGGGTTGCCGCCGATTTGCAGCGAGTGCACCGCCTGCTCGAACGACACCTCGCCCCGCGTGACGCGGATGCGGTCGCCCATACGCATCGTGCCCATAAGCTTCAAGGTGGCCACGCCGATTTTGTCGTAGTAGTGGGTGACGACGGCCAGAGGCATGGCGCCGGTGAGGCCCTGGTGGATGACGACGGGCGCAGCGGCCTTCGGCGCAGGCGCTTTGGCAGAAACCTTCGGCTTCGCGGCGACTGGCTTCGACGGCTTCGCGGCAGGCTTCTTCGCGACGGTTTTGGGCGCCGCTTTCACGACCTTCTTCTTGAGAACTTTGGCGACCTTCTTCTTGGGAGCGGGCTTTGCCTTGACCTTCTTCTTCAGGGGTTTTTTGGCAGCAGATGGCTTCTTCACCGGCTTGGCGGCCTTCTTGGGCGCAACCTTCTTCTTTTTGAGGCTTTTAGATGCGGTTTTCAGCTTCTTTTTGGCGTTGGGCTTGGCCATGACGCAGAGGGGAAAAGAGTCAGCTTCGCATGCTACCCAGCGAAGAGTGAAAGACAAGCGGCGCTATGGGCGTTTTTGGTTCTGATATGTGCTCTGTTTACGCTTCTGCGACGTCCATAAACCGCCGGATGCCGGCATGTTCATCCAGGAGGGCGTTGATGTTGACGCGCACCTGGTCCTGCAGCGGCGCCGCCCGCGTGGTGCCGCGACGCAGCGCGGTGAAGAGCCACTGGGCCTCCTCCGCGTCGAAGGACGTCGCGGCGAGCGCCACTTGGCGCGGCTTGTGGGCGTCGCTGCTGCCGACCGCGGCGAGCGAGGGTTGCTTCTTGCGGGCTTCCACGAAGATGCGCCAGGCTTCGGCGGTAATCGCTTTGCCCCGGCCGTTGCCGTTGCAGAGCACGGAGCCGTTGATGAGTTCGGCGCCGTCCACGAGGCCGCTCTCCATGAGGTCGCGCACGCGGCGCAGGTCGGCCGCGCATCCGGCTTTCCAGGTCGGGTGCTCAAACACTGTCGCGCCCGGGTAGTACGTCCGGTACTCCTCCAGGTAGCGCAGATTCACAGCAGCCTCGGGCGTCGTGGGGAGATTGCCGCGCTCGAATGCTTCTTCGAAGATGTAGCCGACGTGGTAGCGGTCGTTCTCGAAGCTGACGGCCAGCTCCATCCCGAGCAGGACGCGCAGCTGCCGTTCCGTGCCTTCTGTGAGGCGTTGCACTTCTTCCACCACGTCGAAATACCGTCCGCTCACGCCGTTGTGCTCCGTGACGGCAATGATATCGAGAGGGCTGTCCACCGCGGCTTGCGCCAATTCCTTGGGAGGCATCCCGTGCCAGCGATCCCGCTCCGCGTCGTAATCCGTATGCAGGTGGATGTCCGCGAGGAACCGTCGCATAAGAGGCGGGGGAGCGAGTGGCTTCAGCCTATCGCCACTCGCAGGCCGATGCCAGCGGCCCCGGAATGGCCGGGGCCGCTGGCGTAATGTCAGAGGCGCAGCAGCGCCTCCATGCGGGTGTCCGTCGTGACGTTGATGTGCTCTTCGGGTGCGTGCGGCGCAGCGTCGTTGCGATACTCATGCTGGAAGGACGGTGGCGAGGCATCGGCATCCGCAGATGCCTCCATGTAGAGCTCTGCAGCTCCGGCGCTGGCGAGCAGCCCGGCGATGACGCCGAGCTTGATGATCGTCGTAAGCGACAGCATGCAAACGGGGGGGAGGGGACAAGAACAATCGCGATTGCAGAAGAGATGACGATGGCGAGGCCCATGTCTTACCACCTGCGGCTTTGCTATCGTTGGGCTCATGCAGCAGACGGCGATCTTCGCGGCGGGATGTTTCTGGGGTGTGGAAGAGGCGTTCCGCGCCGTTCCCGGCGTCGGCGACGTGGAAGTGGGCTATACCGGCGGCGCCACGAACGACCCGACGTACCCCGAAGTCTGCACCGGTCGCACGGGCCACGCCGAAGCGGTGCGGATTGTCTTCGACCCGGCAACGGTGTCCTACGCGCGTTTACTCGAGACCTTTTGGCAGTGCCACGATCCCACGCAGCGCAATCGCCAGGGTCCGGATATCGGCACGCAGTACCGCAGCGCAATCTTCGTCGACGGAGACGAGCAGCGCGCGCTGGCGCAGGCTGCGAAGGAGGCGCTCGACGCATCGCATCAGTTCGACGAACCCGTGGCGACGGAGATCGACGACGCGGGCATCTTCTGGCGGGCGGAGGAGTACCACCAGCGGTATTTCCAGAAGAACGGCGGTGGCGGGTGCCACGTTCCGCGGCGGTAGGCACCGCGGATTGTGCGGGCACGCGTTGCGCGCCGTCGGGGGAGGCGTAGCCTGTAAGGGTTTCTATGAAGACGCGCGCGAGTTTTCACTCGCTCCTGTCGGCGAATTGGCAATCGGGTTTGACCGTGGCGTTGGTCAGCATCCCATTGTCGATTTCGCTTTCCATCGCGGCGAACGCCACGCCGGTCATGGGCATGATCACCGCGGTTTGGGCGGGCTTGTTCGCGGCGGTTTTTGGTGGGAGCCGTTTCAATATCGTCGGGCCCGCGGCCGCGCTCTCGGGCATTCTCGCGTCATATGCGTTGATGCACGGCGTGGCCTCGCTCCCGTGGATCGCGGTCGTCAGCGGCGTCCTGATCCTTATTGCCAATGCGCTGCATTGGGAGAAGTACATCGCCTTCATTCCGGGGAGCGTGGTCCACGGCTTCACCTTGGCGGTCGGCGTGATCATCGGGTTGAACCAGTTGAATTTCGCGTTCGGCCTGCAGGGGCTGGCGGTGCATGAGGAATTCATCTTCAACGTGGCAGAGTCGCTGCGTCATCTCCCGCAGGCGCACCTGCCTACGGTGGGTATTTTCGGTGTTTGTCTGGTGTTCCTCTTCGTCTGGCAGCGCTGGGTCAAAGCGATTCCCGGCGCCATTCCGCTTGCGGCGGCGGGCGTTGCGCTCGGGTTCGGCGCGGCGAAGTTCGGAGCGCTTCCCGGCATGCAGACGCTCTTTACCCGCTTCGGAGAGTTCGACACCGCGCTCATCGCCCCGCAGGGGTTCTCATGGGCGATGGTGAGCCGCGCTTTTGTGAGCACGTCGGCAACGGTCGCGTTGATCGCCATGCTCGAAACGCTGCTCTCGGCCAAGGTCGCCGACGGCATGACGCATACCAAGTTCCATCGTTCGCGGGAGATGCTCGGCCTGGGGCTGGCCAACATCGCTGCGGGCCTTGCGGGCGGGCTGCCCGCGACGGGCGTCTTCGTGCGCACCGCGATCAACGTCCGCAGCGGAGCAACGCATCGCTTGTCGCAGGGCATCAACGCGGTGTGTGTCGCCGTCATCTGCTTCTTCTTCCTCGCGGAGTTCCGCTATCTGCCGCTTGCCGTCGTGGCGGCGATACTCGTCTTTTCGGCAATGCGGATGGTGCAGCATGAGCATTTCGTGCGGCTCTACCGGCAGGATCGTCCGGCGTTTTGGCTCTCGATGGGGGTGGCTGCGCTCTCCATCGCGTTCGATCCGATGGTGGGCATCCTCGTGGGTGCCTCGTCGTCGCTGCTGCTCTTCATCCACACCATGTCCAAGGGGCAGGCGGAGGTGACGATCAATCGCCAGGGTGCCATCGCCGGGCGCCATTCCATCGCGTCGTTCCTCCACACGAAGCCCCACCAAGGCGATGTGTTCGTATATCGCTTCGCGGGGCCGCTCAACTACGTCAACGCCCAAGCCCATGCCGAAGTGCTCGATGCGCTCAGCGGACCCCACACGGTGGTGCTCGCGTTCCGCAATCTCTTCTTCATGGATCTCGATGGGCTCGACGCCCTGGAAGATATGGTGGACTCGCTCGAGTCGCGCGGCATTCGGGTGGCGTGCAGCGGCATCGGTGATCTGCTGCGACCTCTGCTTGCCACATCCTCCCTCTATCGCCGCAAGGAGCGCGCAGGGCTCATCTACGAGAGTACGTCGCAGGCGGTGAAAGCACTCGAGAAGCTCGGCAGCGGACCAAAAAGGCCTCGCGCCAAGGGCGCGCCGCGCACATCGAAGTAGCGGCTCATCCGCCATGAACCGCTCCGCAGGCGCGTCAAGATTGTCTGTTGGCGGCCTGGCGTAGAGTGAGAGGAAATGCTCCGCAGAGAAGTGTTGCCTGGGCATGCGTCGGCCGATGCGCTGCGCTCCAGCGCCGCAAGCTTGCGCGTGCAAATAGCGATCGCCGGAGTTGTGGCGGGGATTGCATGGCTGCTCCACGGCGTCGGATATGAAGGCAACGCCGTCCCCGAAACGCCCACGGCGGCGGTCGCGGCACTGGACGGCCGCCCTCCTCCGCCCGATGCCGATATCGAGGTGATTTTGCATGCGCTCGGTACGCCCGAGCAGTTCAATGCCTTTCTTGCCGAGCACGCATCCTACGATGCCAGTGGAGGCTTTTGCACGCAGTTTGAGAATACGCCCGCCGAGTTGCAGGCAGCGGGCTGGCGGGGGCCGTGCAGTACCGGGGCTGTTTTTTTCTGCGAGTGGGCGCTGCGCCGTGGGCTTCGTCCTTCAATCTTGAATACCGCGCCAGCCCACGGGGTTGAGGCCTTGCACACGGCATGGCATCAAATGGGGCTGGTGCGCTTTGTCGACGACGATGGCAAGGAGTCGTTTTGGATCTACGATAACGGCATTCGGGTATGGGAGGGCTCGATCGAGTCCTACGTCAGCGAGGCGAGCGGAGGTCGCCAGGCGTTGCTGCCCTTCGGCGGCATTCGCCCCTATATGCGCATGCGTCCGAATTTCCGCTCGCGCTTCCTCATGAACATGGGGGGCAATGTAGAGCCGCATCCGCATGCGCCCCAACCCGTTCCGCAGCCGTTTACCGTGGCATCCGGCACCTAGCCTCGGGTAGCATGGCCGCATGGCGGATACGACGGACCCGTTGAAAGAGCGTGGCCTTGATCGCAGCATCGAGCGCTTGCGCGAACCCCATGAGCGTCCACCGGAAGACCCCGAAGAGGTCTTTCAGGATATCGATCGCGCTCCCGATGAGCAGGTGCGTGATGTGCTGCAGCATCATGTCAGTCGTCGTGCCAATCGCGGCGCCGTGGGCGCGGGCGATGCGGTGCGGGGGATCACGGCCGACGCCGAGCGCAGCATCGACGAGCGGCTTAAAGTCCTCAGGGGCCCCGAGCGCTCCAAGCTCGACGCCGCGGGGCAGAAGGTCATCGCCGATTACCGCCGCGAGCGCGTGGTGATGGGCTTGATCCAAAATCGCAGCGGACATCCCTACAAGGTCGTCGACCTGGAGGACCAGTCCGCCGCTGGGCTCTACAAGCCCGGCGAGCATCAGATCTACATCGACGACGATGCCCTGGGCGTCGACCCGCAATACAAGGACCTCATGTACTACCGGCATGTGTGCCAACATGAGGAGTGGCATCGCCGCGAACAGGCACCTGTGATGAATGCCACGAACATTCGGGCGCGCGGGCGTTCGTTCCGGCTCTTCCCGGACCTCGTGGAGGGGCAGGCGGTGGTGAAGGTGTCGCGCGAGAACAACCAGGACGACCGCCAGACCGACCAGTATTTGCAGCACGCCCAGGCCTACCGTGAAGCGGCGCAGCTCATTGGTGAAGCGCGCCTCGATGCTACGATCAAATCGGGTGATTTCCTGTCGCTGCAGGAAGCGATCGAGCGCGAAGAGTCTCAGCAGGAGCGAACAGCGGCGTAAATTGCTCTAAAATTGATATTAGGCTATAATACTAGTTGTGCCCGATACGGGAGACACCAACAGTACAGCGCGCCGAGCAGCGCCGTCCGAACAGCCCGGAACGGTCGAATCGCGTACCTCGGCAATGCTCGTGCAGCAGGGTGCCCGCGCGCAGCGCTGGAAGCTCTGGCATATGCTCGAAGGTTCGAGCCCCAATGCAACGGATGAACTCACATTGAACGTGCAAACCAAGGAGATTGATTCGTTGACACAGGCGGAGTACGGCGTGCAAACGTGGACCACCGGCCAGGCCGTGCGCGACATGCTGCAGAACCACCTGGATGCCGAAGCTGATGAATATTTGCAGCGTCTTCTCACTGCCGTCGTGGATATGCAGCGCCTTCGCGTAGAGGACTGCACGGGGGAGAATGCCCAGAAATTTCATGATTTCTGCTATGCCATCTACCGTTTTGCGAAGCACGGAGACCATGGCGGCGAAGCCGCCGCCAAGGAATGGAAGATGCTGATCGGACGCCACGGTGCTGGCTTGCCGCTGCGCGTTGGGATCGGGCGGGAGGGCGTCGATCTCGAGCGACTTGCAGCGCTGGTCCGCGGCGTGGAGCCCGAACGCAAGCCGTCAGTGCATTTTGCGGTGCAGGATTTGCGCATGCGCAACGCGCCGCTCGTGTGGGTGACGGAGGAGCAGCTCTGCCAGCCGCCGTATTCCGCCATGATCGAAGAGAACACCCAGCAAACGCCCCAGTACGTCATCATGGGTATGGAAATTCACGATGACGGAACGGGATTCGATGCAAAACTCACGGAATTCTATAAGAGCAGCAAAACTGCGGCCCAGCACCTGCGAGGTCGCTTCGGCGAAGGGCTGAAGATGAATTTCGCACACCTGGTGCGCAACAACGTCGACGTCGCCGCGCGCTCATCCTTCCGGTACGAGGAAGCCGGAAAAATGGTCCAGAGAGTGTGGCGCCGCACACCCTATATGGGCGAAAACGGCCGCGTTTTTTTGAAGAGCGCCGAAGCGGAGGTGCCGAGCCACGTCGTTGCGCCGAGCGGTTCCTCCACAACGATCTTCTTCGGTCGTGCCCCTGAAGAGCTGCAGACCGAGATCCGCGCCAATATCGATCCGCGTCTCAAGCAGGGGCTCGCGTCGAATTGCATCGATTATGCGAGTGATCAGTACCGATATCCGTTGCCGACCATCATCAAGCGCACCGGCGAGTTCACGATGGCAACGGTCGGCGTAAGCCTCACGGCCGACCCCAAGCTGCAATACGTCCAGGGCCTGCGCATCGAAGGTGATACGGACTACTTCGAACGGTTGTTTTCGTATGATGTGCTCGAGAGCGCGGTGCTCAAGGGGCGCGACCGCAACCAGATGGGCGATGACGCCCGTTCGATGATCTTCGAGTTCTGGGCGAACGTCGATGACCCCGAGATCCTGAGGGCATTCGCCAAGCGCGTGATCACGTCGCAATCCAGAGGGACTGTGCTGGAAGTGAACGCGATGAAGATCCTGATGGACAAAGACGTCAATTACCGCGGCGATTTGCCTCTTGCCCAGCAAACGTTGTTCGACGTTCTGCCCGGAGTGCTGGGCCTGCGCGAGGGCGGCAAGCATGTACTGCTGACCGCAAAACAGAGAGCCGACCCCATGATGCGGGGTGCGTGCGCCGCGCTGGAACGCCAGGGCTTCGTGTTGTTCGAAGCTCCGCAGAACGCCACCGCGCTCCGCTTCGAACGCTTCAATACCTACCATCAGGGGCGCTACCACGTGCAAACCCTCGAGCAATCCCTCGCGCTCCTGCGCGCGGATCACCAGACGCGCCTGCCGCAGGAGCACCCGGAGGTTGCCCAAATCATGCCGATCGTGAGCGGTGCCGTGCGCAACTTGCAGAAGATGCTCCGTACGGCGGGTGTGTCGGCGGAATTCGATGTGGATTTCCGCGAAACGCTCGACGCCGCCACCGAACAGCCGCTGGAAACGCTCTGGATCTCCGATGCGCAGCGTGCCGTGCTCATTGTGCGGCCGAAGCTGCTCATCGCCGCCAATGCGGTGAGCGGCGGGGGTGCCTACTGGATGCGCCGCGCCCAAGCGCAGTTGCTTTCGGCGCTCTCCAGCACTCAAGCACACAAAAAGCCGTCGGACGTGTTCAATGAGGCGCAGGATCTCGCCCAGGAGGTGCTGGATGCGTCCATGAGCTCGGCTGCCGCGGATTACCGCGCGGTGCCGGACTTCCGGCATGTCGTCGACCAAGGCAAGCAGCGAAGCTCGGCCGACGCGCTGTACGGTTCCAACGAATCCTTCCAGGCATCCATGCGCGGCTGGGCAGCCTACAACGTCGCCACGCGCTACAGCGCCTCGATCGACGAGATGGTGCGCACGGCCGCGACGCTCACGGAATTGCCGGAGCCCTATCGATCGGCAACAGCGGAGCAGCTCATGGACCGCGTCGTGGTGGAGGGGGATCGCGTGTTGCATCCGTCCTACACGCCCGATGGGGTGGGTGGATACAAGCGCAGCTTCGCCGAGGCGGCGCTCAGTGCCTCGCCTGTTGTGGGCCAAGTGGAGGGCAGCCCGGTGTACGCCGTGGCCGGATATTTGCTCCAGCCCATCCTACCGCCACTCAAGGAGGGCGATGTGGTGACCATCGGAGAAACCGAGAAGTACGTGTTCAGCGGGGGCCACCTGTTGCAGTATGCTTCGCAGCTGCGGACGTTCGGCAAATCGTTCCACCGCTACTCGTTCCGCTTCGGAGGGAGCTTGCAGTCAGGGTGCCTCATCGTACATAGCAACTTGAGCGACGCCACACAGAGCATCGAACGCATGAAGCAGGCACGCAGCTCGATCCATATCGAACGCGCTGGAGAGGGTGCACCGCCCGTGATGACCATGCTTGCCGGGCTCATCCCTACCCAGCTGCCCAAGGAATACGGCAAGGACGAATGGGACAACCCCGTGCGCGTCTTTCAGGATGTCGTGCAGAACCATATCGACGCCGCGAAGGGCACTGTGGCGCTCGCGTACAAGGTGCTCCGTGGAAAGCAGTACGTTTGGGTATCGGCAGCAGAGATGCGGAAGGACGATAAGCTCGTGGGTCTGCGCGTGCGCGACGATGGCGGCGGCTACGGCCCCGACAACCTCGGCACCATGGGCTTCACCAGCAAGAAGAGCCCGCTCTTCTCGGGCAAATACGGGGAAGGACAGAAAATGGTCGCCGCCGCCGCCGCGCGCAACGGCATGGAACTTTCCTTCAGTTCGGTCGCCGCGTACGGCAAGACTCAGCGGCGCTGGGCCGCCCGTGTCGCCACCAAGAGGGAACAATTCTTCCAGGCTGGCAAAGGCGCAGCCGACGTGGATCGCGTAGTGTTCGACCTCAGCAGCGAAGCGCAGGCCGCACCCGAGCCATACACCTCGGAAACGGTGCTTTGCCTGCCCGAGGGTCAGACGAGCGGGCCCGTCGCGGAATGGTTCGACATCATCGACCCGCGCCGCAAAGACGAACGCGGCAACGGTGGCCTCGCCCGCTACGTGCGTGCATTGCGCACCGAAGCGCCGTCGAAACGCGTCATCGATTTGGGCTGCATGCGTATCCTGCTCGACGAACCCGGCTGCATCTACGAAAACGGCCTGCTGGTCGTGCGCGATACGGAGCAATACGCGTTCGGCTACGACGTGCCGTCCGTCACAAGCACCCGTGAGCGCAATGCCGTCGACCAGGAGCAGCTCCAGGCCTACATCACCTACGCGCTCGAGAATTCGATGCATTTCAGCTACATCGAGAACATTCTCCAGACGCTGCGCGATCAGACATTCACGGACCTCAAGAGTGATAGGGGATATGTGAAGCACATCGACCTCAAGATCGATTCCATGCTCCAGTACAAGCATTTCATCCCATCGCTGCCGCATTGGCGGAAGGCCTGCAAAACGGTCTTCCCCGGCAAGTTCGTCCATTCCGAACAGGAAGAAGCCAGAGCGCTGCAGTACCTTATCGCGGACTTGCAGTTTGAACAGACGGAAGGTCGCGATAATCCTCGCGACCCCGCCTGCAAGGCAGCCGAGCTCCGCCGCGCCATCAACCGTAAGGCGCATGCCATGGTCAACATGCGGCATCTGTCGTCCGACAACGTTGTCGAGATGCCCGAGCACCTCTACCAGGGTTTCTCCAAGGTGATGCCCACTGCAACGCAGTATCTGGAAACGCTCATGGAAACCGAGATTGCCGTCGACGATGCCACCCGGATCGGATTGCAGAAGGTGGTGACACAGAGCGCGCGCGAAATCGCAGATGTATTCGCATTCATGGAGCGCGGCGACAAGCGCCGCCTGGGCGGGCTGCTGCTCGCCGCGGGCAAGCCGGCCGAAGGGCCCGAGGCCGATGCGGCGATCGCCGCCGCGCGCGAGAAACTTGCGTTTTGGAGTGACTCACAGCAAGTCGCCTCCGCTCCGCGTGCCGTCTTCGTGAGCCCTGCCGCCGCGGGCTACCACGGCATTGCTCATCCGCGCAGCATCGGCATCAACGAAACACTCCTCCTGGCCGCGCATCGAAAGCGCCTCGTCGGCGTCATCCGTCACGAATTGCTCCATGCCGTCACCGGCCTGCGCGATTACACCCCCGAATTCGTTATCCTGCTCCTGGAGCTTGCCGACCGCGAGGGGCAGAAGCCCCAGCCCCAGCCGATCTAAAGGGCATTGCCAGAGCCCGCTTGCCGCCTATACTGGCGCTGCCGCTACGGTTTTGCCATTCGCGGCGTTCTGCGGCATTGGGGAGTCGCCAAGTGGTAAGGCAACCGCCTCTGGAGCGGTCATACGGGGGTTCGAATCCCTCCTCCCCAGCCATCCGGCTTCGTTCCATCTTTGGATGGAACTACGCCGAGATGTATCCGCTAACAGGAACATCGATTTTCGGGCAGCAGCCGGATGCCTCGGCGTAATTCGCAAATGGAGCCGGGCAATTCGAAAATAGGTATTCTGCGTAAATCATCCACCAATCCCAGCCATCCAACTTCACTCATCCACCTGCCCCGGCACCGAAGCGCGGTCAAGCGTCTTCAGGAAGAGCGCCGCTCGCTATGAGTGCCTGGCTTTTGTCGTGCGGGAGCGTTGTGCATGCCGGCGCATGCCGATTGTACCTGCGATGCAGGCCAGCCCGAGCAGCGTCGCGATAGTGATGGCATCCGCCGCGCGCTGCCACCAGGGCAAGGGCCACGCCGGGAGACCGCCGCTCAGGAAGCGAAGAGCATTGTCGCTCTCCGAAGCCGGCAACGGATTTCCGAGCGGGCAGCCGCCTCCGGCGGTGTAGCAGCGTGGGTCTGCGACATTCAGGTTTCCATCGCGTTCTGCCATAGCTGGTCCTTCGTAGAGATGTTTGGCAGCCGGGTACTGTGCCCAAAAAATCAGAGGTTCGTAGCAGTGGATTAGCGATGCGCCCCCAAGTATTGCTTCGGCATCATCAAGCGTTTCGGTCATGCGTGTGACGGGTGCGGTGAATGCGTCGGGTTTGGCAAGCAGCGGGGTCACACGGTTGTAGTCGAAGTACAGTTCGAATTCATGCCGCGCCGGCGTGGTAAACGCCAGGGAGAAACACAGCAGCGTGATCGCGATGACTCCGGCCGCAATGCACACATGCCAGCGCGGGAAGAGCCGCGTGCAGCAACGTTCCAATCCCCATATCCCCACCAGCGCCATGAGCATCATCGGGACATACGTAAACCGCGTCGCAACGTGCTGCGAGGAGAAGATCGGGAGCGAGCTGAGGAAGTCGGCGGTCATGCCGTGGCCTCGGATCAGCTGCACGAATCCTCCGGCCAGAAGCATGGCGTAGAGGGTGAGCAGGATCCCCGTCGAGCGCCGCCGGGCGGCGTGGCTGCCGGGTACGAATGCCATACCTATGGCGCAGGCGACGCCGATGATCGTGAGTGGAGAGACCCACGCGCTATTTTCATGGAGAACGTTGTAGGGCGTTCCAGGGAAGTAGCCGCCGTGTTGTGGCATGCGCCAGAATGTTTGCAGCAGATAGCCGAGCGTACTGACGCTGCCGTCGAAGCGCTCGAAGCCCATGGTCCGTGGCATCATCTGCAGCACTGCGCCCACGGCAACGAGCTTGCTTGCGCACAATCCTGCGGTCACGACGAGGGCAAGCCCCGCGCGCCATGTAAACGCCCGGAGCGTGACGGAGGGCATATGCGAGCAGAACGCTGCAATGATGAGCGGAGCCAGGCAGAGAAACAGCATGCCGTCGAGCATGATGGTGATGAACCCGCCCATGTAGAGCCGAGCGGCGAGGATTAGCCCGACGCCGCAGCCCCGCGCCATGGCGCTCCGGCGCGTATCGGTGCGCGGGTCCAGCAGTAGCCAGAGAATCCAGCCGAGCATCGGCAGCAAGAGCAGCGTGATATGCCCCACGATCACATGGGAAAAGTAAAAACCGTTCGCAATGCAGGTGAAGGCGAGTGCGTGGCGCCACGGAGGCGAAAAGCGCAGTACGTCGCGTGCAAAAATCAGCCAGCCGATGTAGCCCACCACAAGGGCGATGGCGATGGAAAGAAGCACGGCCGTCCAAGGGTCCAACACGAACGCAAGCGCCTGAGGTAGGGAATAGAACGTGTCCTGCGGGTTGCCGTATTGTGGGAGCCCTCCGCAAAAATGCGGCGTATAGCGGAAGGGCAGAAGGCCTTGATGGTTGAAATGCCACCGACCGTCGATGAGCCGCAGCAGGAAATAGCGGAAGTCCACGCCTACCGATGGCCAGCGGGCGTGCAGCAGCCAGAGAAAAACCGACAGGAAGGTCGCAAGCGGCACCCACCACATCAAGCGTCGCAGCATACGGAGGCCAATTCTCTCAGGTCCACGCGCGAGGGGCAATGTGCAATCTTGCATGGGCAGATGCGTTGTCACGATGTCCTGAGCTCAACGCAAAACGGCCGCCGGAGCGGCCGTCTTGCCGATGGTTGGGCGCTGCTTTCCCTCATTCAGCGGCCCATGTGCCAACCTCCGCGGCGCCCGTGGCCGAACGGCTTCCCGCCCCCCTGTCGAGCGGGGAGCAGATCGCCACAGGCATTCTTCAGCGTGTCGATGTCATCGGTGCGTTCCTCTTCCATGCCGTCATGGAAGTCCTTCATGCCCTCGCGGGCGTTCTCACGGGCTGCGCGCAGGGCTTCCTTGCGGGCGGCGGGGTCGGTGATGAGCAGCGCCGCTTTCATGGCGTCGTGCATGGTATTCATCGATGTTTTGCGCAGGGCAAATTGCTCTTCCATGCGCGTCAGCATCGTGGCGTGGCGTGCGTCGATCGCAGCCGAGCATGCAGCCGGGTTGCCGGTGGGTGTTGCTGTGGAGCTTTGAGCAAATGCAGCCGGCATGACTGCGGCGATGGTGGTGAGTGCCACGGCGCCCGCGGCAAGACGATGAGAGAGTTTCATAGAGTGATTGGGGAAGAAGACAGAAACGGTTGGTCGACCGTTGCCATCTTACGAGCCACGCATTAAGAGCCGATGAAGACGCTATGCTTTTCGGAAATGCACCGTGAATGTGGTGCCGCTTCCGTGTTTACTGCGCACGTCGATGTTCCAGTCGTGCAGGTCCATGATGCGTTTGGCGATGGCAAGACCGAGGCCGAACCCGTGTTCGGAGCGCGCAGTATCCGCCTGGTAGAAACGGTCGAAAATTCTCGTGAGGTCGCCCGGAAGCATGCCGATGCCCGTGTCTTCCACCGCCAGCGCGTCGCCAGTGAGCCGCAGCCGCACAGCGCCGCCTGGCTTGTTGAATTTCATGGCGTTGCCGATGAGGTTGCCGATGGCTTGGCGTACCAGCTCTGCGTCGCCCTGCACGTGGACGTTCGGGAGGATGTCGCGCGTCAGCGAAAGATCGTGCTCCGCGGCCAACGCCCGGTATTGCTCGGCGAGTTCTTCTACGATCGTCGAAAGGTTGATGCGTCCCTGGTTCATGCCGAAGCGGTCGAGCCGCGCGAGCGAGAGCAGGCGTTCGATGAGCGCCGTGATTTGCCACACGTCCTGCTTGGCAGACAGGATGCCTTCCTTGTAGTGCTCTGTTTTGAGCGCCAGATCGAGCGACGAATTCAGCGCGGCCAAGGGCGTACGCAGCTCGTGGCTCGCATCCTGGGTAAACTGCTCCAGGCGCTGCATGGTTTCCTCTGCGGGCTGGAGGCTGCGCCGCGCGAAGAGGATGCCCACCGCAAAGGTGAGGATGGAGATGGCGAGGCTGACGACCAGGTACAGCATTGCACGCAGCGGCAGCTCGGCGATGTTGCGGCGCTCGCCGTCGGCGATTTGCACGAAGCCCACGGGTTGGCCGTCGCGGATGATCTTCACCGTCAGCACATCAAATTCCTCGTCGCCCACGCTGATCTCGGAGAACCCCTCGACGCCATCGAACGGCACGTGTTCAAAGACGCCGCCATTATAGAGCGCCGCGCCGCTGAGATTGGTGAGGCGCACGCGGTCGCGCAATTGCGGTGGAAGAAGGCGCGGGGGCAGCGACACCAGTAGCGGCATTTGGCGTGCGACCGTTTGCGCCGACCGCGCCAGCCGGGCATGCATCATACGGCGCGCGTTGCCGAGGTCCGCGGCGAGGAACAGGGCTCCGTTGATGAGCAGCAGCAGCAAGACAAACCCCGTGAATTGGAGCGCGATGCGCCTGCTGATGGTGCGGAACATGGTCATACGTCAGCAACGAGATACCCCTTTCCGGGCACCGTGACAATGACGTCTTTGCCGAGTTTGCGCCGGATATACGCCACGTGCACGTCGACCGTCTGGGAAAAGAGCAGGTCGTCGCGGCCTCCCCACACGTGTTCGAGGAGCGTCGGTCGGTCCTGTGCGACGCCTTTGTTGCGCAGGAGGAATTCGAGCAGCGCGTATTCGCGGGGCGATAAATTGGCGATGTTTCCGTTGCGGCGCACCTGGCGAAGGTTGGTGTCGATTTCGAGCGTGCCGCTGCGCAGGATCCTGGGGGCCGTTGCCCCGTTGCTGCGGCGCAGCACGGCGTGCAGCCGCGCTACCAGCTCACTCAAGTCGAAGGGCTTGGTGAGGTAGTCGTCCGCGCCGATATGCAGGCCGTGGACGATCTCGCGCTGCGTGTCGCGCGCGGTGAGCATGATGATCGGGGTAGTGATCTTGTCTTCCCGCAGCTTGGCGCAGATCGTGAAGCCGTCCATGCCGGGCAGGTTCACGTCGAGGATCATGGCGTCGAATCCTCCCTCCTGCGCCGTTTGCAGAGCTTCACTGCCGTTGTGGCACACGGTGACCGTGAAGCCCTCGGTGGCGAGGAATTCCTGGATGTTGCGTGCCAGCTTCTGTTGATCTTCTACGAGGAGGATGCGCATACCGTTGGTGCGATCCTAGCGTCCTTTGGGTTAAGAAGGCATTAAGACGTCGACGATTCAGCCTTAATTCGCATCGTATTGTCTTAACGGATTCTTAATGCATTCTGCGGTAGGATATTGCACTTTTGTCCACTACCGTTTTTTCCTATGCTTCCCCTTGAGAAAAAGTCCTTTGCCCTTGGCGTCGGTGCGGGGTTGGCCATCGTTCTTCTTCTTGCCATCGCTGCGCCCAATCCAGGCATTGCGCTACGAGTAAGAAGTTGATCAATTTTTGTATACGAAAGAATCCAGCAACAAAAAAACGAACCTCAATGGCTCGTTCTCATTGCATACATTTTGTGATCAAGAACGACGTCCTCCGCGGAAGCCGCCGCCGCTGCGGCCGCCACGCTGGGAGGGGCGGTTGCCGCCCGGGCGCGGGCCACGATGGAAGCGCTGCTGGGGGCGGCCGGAGCCTGACGACGGCCCGGATGACATCGAAATAGCGGGGAGCGAACCATGGCTCGAGCGCTTGAGGACGCCGCGCGTGAGGCGCTCGATATCTCGGAGGCTGCCGGACTGGTCGGGTGAAGCGAACGAAATCGCTCTGCCTTCCCTGCCTGCGCGGCCCGTGCGGCCGATGCGGTGGACGTAATCGGCGGGATCATCGGGGAGGTCGAAGTTGATGACGACTTCAATGCCGGTGACGTGGATGCCGCGCGCGGCGATATCGGTTGCGACCAGCACGCGGAAGCGGCCGCTCTTAAAGCCTTCGAGCGCTTCGCGGCGCTGCGCAAGCGAACGGTTGGCGTGGATTTCTGCTGCAGTGATGCCCGCAAGGCGCAGCGCGCTGGTGATCTTCTTGGCGCCGTGCTTGGTGCGGGAGAAGACGAGGATCGGCCCGGAGTACTCTTTGAGCAACGTCTGCAGTAGCGTCTGCTTGTCTTCCTTGCGGACCACGAAGATTTCCTGCTCGATTGCCGCGACGGTCGTGCCGGGCGGTGCCACTTCGATGCGCAGCGGCAGCTTCATGTGTTCATTGGCGAGGCGGACGATGTCCTGAGGCATCGTGGCCGAGAAGAGCAGCGTCTGGCGCTCTTTGGGTACATGGCGCAGGATGCGTTCGATCTGCGGCAGGAAGCCCATGTCGAGCATGCGGTCGGCTTCGTCGAGGACGAGGATCTTCACTTCTTTCAGCGTCACAGTCCCTTGCTCCAAGTGGTCATTGAGGCGGCCTGGGGTGGCCACGAGGACGCGCGGGTTGCGGCGCAGCATCTGGCGCTGCAAATGCATCGAGGCTCCTCCCACGAAGACCGCCGTCCCGATGCCGAGCTCGCGGGCGATGGGCGCGAGCGACTCTTCGACTTGGAAGGCCAGCTCACGCGTGGGGAGCACGATCAGCGCACGGCCGCCGTGCTCATTGAGTCGTTGGAGCAGTGGAATGCCAAAGGCGAAGGTTTTCCCCGTGCCGGTCTGGGCGATGCCGATGAGGTCTTTGCCCTGGATGCCCGGAGGGATGGCCTGGTGCTGGATCGGCGTCGGTGCCGTGAGCTTGCGTGCATGGAGCATGCGCAGGATCGCCGGGCTGATGCCGAGCGTATCGAAGGTTGCTGCTGTGGGGGTGATTTCCTCGTTCACCGATGGAGCCTAGCGATAAAGCGTCGCTCCAACAACGGGAAACACATAGAATTGCCTCCATGAAGAGCCTCCGACAGACGCTCGTCGCCCAGGCGGACCCCGTGCGCGCAGCGGGCTTGCAGCGGTTTTTCAAGACCGGCAAGGGCGAATATGCCGAAGGAGACGCGTTTCTGGGCCTCACGGTGCCTATGGTCCGCGCCACCATCCGCTCGGCGGTGCACACGCCGCTCGATGCCGTCGAGAAGCTCCTTCATGACCGGTGGCACGAATGTCGGCTGGCAGCCCTCTTGCTCCTCGTGGAGCGCTACAAGAAGGCTTCCGTGGAAGATCGCCACGACATCATGGCGATCTACCTGCGCAGCACGCCGTGCATCAACAATTGGGATTTGGTCGATTCCTCGGCACGCGATCTCCCCGGGGAACACGCCAGGAGCCATGGCATGGCCATATTGGAGCGTTTGGCGTTGTCGGCGAATCTGTGGGAGAACCGGATCGCCATGGTCGCGACCCACGCCTTCATCCGGGCAGGGGACACCCGCCCCACCTGGCGCTTTGCCAAGCAGTTCCTTGGCCACAGCCATGACCTTATGCACAAGGCGGCCGGATGGATGCTGCGGGAGGCGGGCAAAGTCGATCAGGAAGGGCTCGAAGCGTTTTTGGATCGCCATGCCGGAGAAATGCCCCGCACCATGTTGCGGTATGCCATCGAGCGCATGCCCCAGGCCCAGCGCAAACGGTACATGCGGCAGTGAGCGTGTCTTTCTTTTGCAAATCATTTGCATTAGGTAATAGTACGCACTAGGATCCGGTCATGCTTTCGCCGATCGATACGCTCCGCGCCAGGGGCCACCGCATGACGGTCGCCCGCAAAGCCCTGCTCGCCCTCTTCGGTGCCGAATGCGACCCTGTGTCCGCGCAGGAGGCGTACCAGCGTCTCCACGACCGTGGCATCACGGTGAACACGGCGACCGTCTATCGGGAGCTTGCATTCCTTGCCCAGGAGAATGTCCTGCGTACCGTGCAGTTCCACGACGGGATCGTGCGCTACGAATTGGCTTCTGCGCCGCACCATCACCATGTCGTGTGCACCGATTGCCGCCGCATCGATGCCGTCGCCGTCGATCATACCCTGTGTGAGATGGGTTCTTCCGTCGAACGCCAGACCGGTTTTACGGTCGTGCGCCACGCGCTCGAGTTTTTTGGCCGCTGCAAATCCTGTTCCGCTTCCCCCTCCGCCCGATGAATCGTCGCCTCTTCCTGCTCTTCAGCCTTGCCTGCCTTGCCGGCTGCTCCTCGCAGACGCCTCCGTCGGATCGCTTGTCCGTTGCGGTGTCGTTCTACCCGCTGGAGTTTCTTGCCGAGCGCATCGGCGGCGATAACGCCGACGTGTGGTCGATGCTGCCTGAGGGCGCAGAGCCCCATGACGTTGAGCCGCTGGCCTCCGACGTGGCGCGCCTGGAGCACGCCGATCTTTTTTTCTACAACGGTCTTGGCCTCGATGCGTGGGCCGAGGATCTTGCGAAGGGCCTTCCGAAGACTGTCCATGCGGTCCGCGTGACCGATGGCCTCACGGATTTGCTGACGCTCGACACCAAGCGCGATCGCCAGTTCGGTGCGTTTGACCCCCATGTGTGGCTCGACGGAGGCCTGATCCAGGCCATGGCGCGCGACATCGGAAGCAATTTCGCAGCCGCCGACCCGGAGCATGCCGCCGAGTACGGCAAGCGCACGGCCGGACTTGTCGCCGAATTGCGTTCGCTCGACGAGCGGTACCGCCAGGAGCTCGCCGATTGCAAGCGCCGCGACATCATTACGGGCCACGACGCCTTCGAGTATCTCGGCTGGCGCCATCAGCTCACCATGCACCCCATCGCTGGCATTTCGCCCGAGGCAGAGCCCTCGCCGCGCGATCTCGCGCGCTTGAGCGACATGGTCAACGAACTTGGCATCACGACCGTGTTCTTCGAGACGCTCACGAGCCCCGAGCTTTCCGAGACGCTGGCCCGCGAAGCCGGCGCCACGACCGCCGTCCTGCACACGCTCGAGGGCATCACCGCCGAGCAGCGCGCGGCGAACGAGGATTACCTCTCGCTGATGAAAGAAAATCTTGCGAGTTTGCGCACCGCCCTCGATTGCCAATGACGAAGGCCGCATCCACGACGGGCTGCTCCTCTTGCGCGCCTGCCGCGGCAGGCGCCGTTGCCATCGCGTGTGAAGGGCTCACCGTGCGTTTCAGCGGCAGTACGGTGCTGGATGACGTCACGTTCACCGTGCCGCAGGGCGCGTACATG
Organism: uncultured Candidatus Peribacteria bacterium; assembly: GCA_964488165.1. Taxonomy (GTDB): domain Bacteria; phylum Patescibacteriota; class Gracilibacteria; order Peribacterales; family Peribacteraceae; genus VMFU01. The sequence continues at coordinate 7,337 of CAZATU010000001.1, read as the reverse complement.
GGGTTGCTCGGCCCCAACGGCGGCGGCAAAACTACATTGCTCAAAGTACTGCTCGGCCTCGTCGAGCCCAACAGCGGCTCCGTCCGCATCTTCGGAGAGTCACCTTCGCTCGCGCGCGCACGCGGCCGCATGGGCTACGTCCCTCAGCGGGTCACCCAGCTCGATGCCTTCCCCGCCACGGCAAACGAAGTGGTGTGGAGCGGGCGGCACCCGCGCATGGGCTTTGCCCCGACGGCCGCTGACCATGCCGCCGTGGAGAACGCCTTTGCGTCCGCGGGTGTGGCACATCTGCGCACACGCCTCATTTCCAGGCTTTCGGGTGGCGAACGCCAGAGGGTCTTCATCGCCCGCGCGCTGGCCGCCGAGCCGCGCATCCTCTTCCTCGACGAGCCGCTCAACGGCGTCGACCCGCCGTCGCGCGAGCAATTCTCGGCGCTGCTGCGGACCCTCCACCGCGACTGCGGCATGACCATCGTCGTGGTCTCCCACGATATCGACGCCGTTGCCAACGAAGCGACGCTCGTCGCCTGCCTCAACCAGAAGATGCTCTGCTGCTGCGGCGCCCATCAATTTTTGCACGATGCCACCCTCCAGGAAGTCTACGGCGAGGGTGCAAGGCTCCTGCGCCATACCCACTGACGCCGTGCGGTTCGCCCTTGCGATCATCGGCCTCCTCGCACCGTTGCAGATCGCGGCCCAAGTTCCCGACGCGGTGCCTGTGGAGGAATATGCCCGTGCCAGGGTCCTGCGCGTGCTTCTGGAGCGCGACGATCCCTACGCAGGGTTCCGCCGCACCGTGCAGACCGTCGAGCTGGCGCTCGAGAGCGGCCCAGAGTCGGGCACGATGCTCACCATCGAGAACGGCGTCCTGGAAAACCGCGCCGATATGAAGCTCGCCGAAGGCCAACGGATCATCGTTCGGTCCGTGCGGCATGCCGACGGCAAGGTGCAGTATTTCACCGCCGAGACCTACCGTCTTCCGTCGCTTGCGTGGCTGCTCGTCGGCTTTGCCGTGCTTGCGTTTGCGCTGGGCGGCTGGACGAGCGTGCGGTCGCTCGGCGGGCTCGTGTTCAGCATCGGCATCCTGGCGATGGTCGTCGTGCCGCGCATCGCCGCCGGGGCGAACCCCGTCGCCGTGAGCTTGCTCGGTGCTTGCGTCATCGCGTGCGTGTCGCTCACCATGGCGCACGGATGGAGTCGTCGCACCCAAGTGGCGCTTCTGAGCACGTTGATCACGCTGGCGATCGCGGCCCTGCTCGCGTGGATCGCCGTATCCGTCGGCCGCTTGTTCGGCATGGGCACCGAGGAATCCGTCCTGTTGCAGCTGGGGCCGCTGCCCGCAGGCAACCTTCGGGGCGTCCTGCTCGGAGGCATCATCATCGGCTGTCTCGGCGTGCTCGACGATGTCACCACTGCCCAGTGCGCTGCCGTGGACGAAATCCGCAAGGCCGACCCTCGCACGCACCCGTCCCGCCTCTGGAACGCGGGCATGTCGGTGGGCCGGGAACACATCGCTTCGCTCATCAATACGCTCGCACTTGCGTACGTCGGCGCGTCGCTGCCGCTCTTCTTGCTCTTCCAGCTCAATGCCACGACGCCTTGGTGGGTGACGCTCAACAGCGAATTCTTCGCCGAAGAGATCATCCGCACGCTCGTTGGCAGTGCTGCGCTGCTCATTGCCGTGCCGGTTTCCACCTTCTTCGCCGTGCTGTTCCTGCACGGGTCGGGCGGGCCGCGCCACGCTTGCGTCCATCATTCCCATCACGATTGATATGGATATTCTTGCCTATGACTTCGTCCGCCGAGCGCTCCTTGCCGGCGTGCTGACGGCGGCCGTAGCTCCGGCCATCGGCATGTTCCTCGTCACGCGGCGGTACACGTTCATGGCAGATACCCTCGCGCACGTCGCCTTGGCGGGCGCCGCCGTCGGGGCAATCTGCAGCGTTGCGCCGCTTCCGGCCGCAGCGATCGGCGCGGTCATTGCGGGCCTCTGCATCGAGGAGTTGCGCCTGCGGCGTATCGCGCTCGGCGATGCCGGGCTCATGATGTTCCTGTCCGGCGGCCTTGCCGTCGCTGCCGCGCTACTGACGCGCTTCCCCGGCGCGGGGCTCAGCATCAGCGGGGCGCTTTTCGGCAGCCTCACTACCGTGAGCGGCGACGAAGTCCTGCTCATCGCTCTTTGCGCGGTCGGCATCATCGCGTTCCTGCTGTGCACGGGCCGGTCGCTGTTCCTCACGTCGCTCGATGAAGACCTTGCCCTGTCGTCGGGGGTCCGCGTGCATGCCATCAATCGGTTGTTTGCGGCGGCCACCGCGCTTGCCGTTGCACTCGGGACGCGCACCGTCGGCGCGCTCCTGATCGGCGCGCTCATCGTGTTGCCCGCGCTGGCAGCGATGCAATGGGGCAGGGGATTTGTTGCAACGCTCCTGCTGTCATCGGCCATTGGTGTGGCGAGCGCCGTTGCCGGCGTCGTCATCGCGTTCTACGTCGGCATTCCCACAGGCTCCGCCGTAGTCCTCTGCGCCTTGCTTGCGGTGGGGGTCAGCATCGCGCTGCGCCGCTAAGGCCTTACTGCGCAGTGCGGACGGTGATCCAGCAGATGTCGCCGCCGCATTCGCCGCCGTCGGTATCGATGCCGGTCAGCTCGCGCCCGTCCTCCACGCCGCTGGCGCGGACATAGTCGGCGTGATCGGTTGCGAAGGTGAGGCTCACGGCCGCGTCGGAAGCACCGGGCCGCACGTTGCCGCGCACCTCGATGAGCATTGTGTCGAGCACGGGGAGGATTTGTGTGATGCGCTGCAGCGTTGCGGTCGTCGTGGTTGCTTGCGCTGCAGGCGAGATCGGCAGCCCTCCGGCGTAGGCGCGGATGTTCTGGAGGCTGCGCAGCGACCCTTCATCGGCTTGCAGCGTCAGGCCCTGGAGGCGCACGTCCTGCCGCCCCGCGGTGACGCGGAATGCAAAGAGCAGCACGTCGGTCTGCCCCGGCACCACTGCGCTGTCGGGTACGGGCAGTTCCTCGATTTGCAGGAACCCCCTGCGGACGGGCTCGGGCACGGCGATGCAGATGCTGCTGCAGCCGTCGCCATCCACGGCGTTCCCATCGTCGCACTCCTCGCTGCGGTCCACACGGCCGTTGCCGCATGTCGGCACCGTGCCGTACGTCCGCTCTTGCACGGGGCGTCGCAGCACGCGCGCGTTGAGCCGTCGCAGCCGCGCCGAAACCCGCGGAGCCACCAGGCACGACGAGCGGCCCGGCGTACACAGCAATGCCGCCGCGTCCGCGGCGGGCAGGGCGAGTAGCAGAACCACCGCCAGTGTGAGGCGTCGGGCGTTGCTCATCCCATGTCGGAAAGATATTCCTTCGAGTCGCTTTTCACCTGCTGCTTGGCGTCCGACGTCTTGATGTTCTGCTCTGGCGTGGCTTTGGCCTTCGCATCCATCAGCGCCGCCTTCTCCTCCTGCATGCGGGTCTGGGTCACCATCGTCTGGCCGCGGCTGTTCTCCACCGCCACCTGTTCGTTGATGAGCTGCTTGAGCACTTGCAGCTTCACCTGCTGCTTCTGTTTGCGCTCCTCGCGTTTCTGCAGGACCTCTGCGGGAGGAGTCGAAAGCCCGGTGCGTTCGATGGCTTGCAGAATTGCAAAATCCAAATCGTCATCATCGTCGAGCATGGCGTCATCCTAGCACGCTCTCTTCGCCCTTCCAGTCAAAGGTCGTCAACCCCACCATGCAAGCGAGTCCGCGCAAGCCAGCCTTTGCTTTCTTTCGCGTCCATTCTGGTAGCATCTCGCGTATTATGCTCCCTCGGTCGCCCGTCGGTGCCGCTCTCCTGATGCTCGCTACGAGTGCCATTGCGACGGTAATGGTCGCTGGTGTTCTGGCGCCTGTGCAGCTGACGCAACCGAGCATGAAGCAGCTTGCCGCTGCGCTTGTGCCTAGCTCATCGTCATCGGCGCCCACCAGCGTGCCCACGAGCGCCCCGACATCCACTCCCACGAGTGTCCCGGTTGTTCCGTGCGTCACCTACACGACGATTGTTGATGCCACTCGCAATGTCAGTTATGGCCCTGGCGTTGCGTGCGACAGCGGCCTCAGCGGATGGTATCGCTTCGTGCTTCCTGGCAATACGCAACTTCCGGAGAGTGCGCCTGATACCGGTCAGTGTGGCACGCAAGCCACAGGTTGGCTCAATGGTGTTCACCCATCGGTTGGAGAAGGAGCGGTTGCTCGCGCGGCATGTTTCAATTTTGGAGTAGATACCTGTACGTGGGGTACATCGATCAATGTGCAAAACTGCGGTTCCTTCTACGTGTACGAATTGACGGATCCGCCCGTCTGCAACTTGCGCTATTGCACCACGGGGAGCGCGTCATCGAGTGCGCCCACATCCACTCCAACTTCCACCCCAACATCGACCCCGACCAGCACCCCCACGAGCACACCGACTTCTACTCCCACGTCGACTCCGACTAGCACTCCCACGAGCACGCCGACCTCCACTCCTACGTCGACCCCGACATCGACGCCGACCAGCACCCCAACGTCCACCCCAACCAGCACTCCCACGAGCACGCCGACATCCTCCTATGCCGCTTCCAGCTGCCCCTATGGCGCTGGCACGTGCGTTTGTAATTCGTGCGTCCGCTGGACGATGACCGTTGCGGGCGTGAGCGAGGGTACGGGCTTGGAATACTGCGATGGCGCCGGTACCTGCACGGATTACAACAACTCCTTCACCCTGCTACAGCAGCCAAGCCAAGAGCCGTACTGTCAGTGGTCTGATACCGAACTGGCGGCATGTCCTTCGTACCCCACCTGGGCGTTAGACCTCGATGCGGCCACCCCCTGGATGATCGCCAACCGCACGCCGACCGATTTGGTCTACGAAATCGATGCTGGCTCTTTGCCATTGGCGTGCGATGGCACCATGACCTTCAACCTCAATGACTATTTTGGCGGCCGCTGTACCAATTACCCAGCCACGGTAACGCTGACGGCCGATACATCTCTCTGCGGCGGGGCTAACCCCTATCTGTCGTGCGCATCCGCATCGAGCAGCGCGCCGACATCCGCGCCTACGAGCGCCCCAACCTCCTCTGCCAGCTCGTCGGCGTGCGTGCCGAATGCTGAATGTTGCGACGCGTACGGCGAGTTTGCGTCGCCCGGAGCTTCCTGCACAGCCGATGCGTACGAATGCACCAACGACGTGTGCGACGGTGCCGGTGCCTGCACCCACCCCAACACAACGTATGGCACGGCATGTACTGCTGACGCCTATGAATGCACCACCGATGTCTGCGATGGTGCAGGTTCTTGCGGTGTGGATGTGGCATCGGGGACATCCTGCACAGGAGATGCCTACGAATGCACCGATGACGAATGCGACGGCGCGGGCAACTGCACCCACCCCAATAAAACACTCGGCGTCGCTTGTTCTTCGGACGGATTCGAATGTACGAGTGACGTTTGTGACGGTTCCGGCGCTTGCGGCGTCGATCTCGCTTCCGGCACTTCCTGCACCGCCGACGCCTACGAATGCACCGATGACTGGTGCGACGGCGCCGGCGCCTGCATCCACCCCAATAAGACGCTCGGTGTCGCCTGCACGCCCGATGCCTACGAATGCACCACCGACGTCTGTGACGGCGCCGGTGCTTGCGGCGTCGATGTCGCTTCCGGCACCTCCTGCACACCCGATGCCTACGCTTGCACCGATGACGAATGTGACGGTGCCGGCGCCTGCGCACACCCCAACACGACCTACGGTGCAACTTGCCCCAGCGACGCCAACGTCTGCACCGATGACATTTGCGATGGTAGCGGCTCTTGCAACCCCCCTTCTACACTCGGCACTTCCTGCACCGACGACGCCAATGAATGCACCGTCGATGAATGCGATGGCGCAAGCAACTGCGCCCACACCAACGTCGCCAACGACACTCCCTGCACCGGAGGCACCTGCCAAGCGGGTGTCTGCACGGCGGCATCGTCGTCAGCTTCTTCGAGCGCAAGTTCCTACGCATGCACGCCCAACTCCACGTGTTGCGATGGCTCAGGACAGTTTGAGACGAACGGCACCTCCTGCGCCGCCGACGCCTACGAATGCACTGATGATGTCTGCGACGGTGCCGGTGCTTGCACACATCCCAATACAACACTGGGCGTCGCTTGCTCCGTAGATGGTTTGGAGTGCACCACCGACGTCTGCGACGGCTCCGGCTCTTGCGGCGTCGATCTTGCCTCCGGCACTTCCTGCACCGCGGACGCCTACGAATGCACCGACGACTGGTGCGACGGCGCCGGCGCCTGCATCCACCCCAATAAGACGCTCGGCGTCGCCTGCACACCCGATGCCTACGAATGCACCACCGACGTCTGTGATGGTGCGGGTTTGTGCGGCGTCGATGTTGTGTCGGGCACCGCCTGCACGCCCGATGCCTACGAATGCACCGATGACGAATGTGACGGTGCCGGCACCTGCGCACACCCCAACACGACCTACGGTGCGTTGTGCTCCGATGACTTCAATGAGTGCACGCAGGACATTTGCGACGGTGCAGGTGGGTGCAATGTCGATGAAATTGACGGCACATCCTGCACAGGAGGGCTCTGTCAGGGGGGCATTTGCACCTGGCAGTGTATTGCTGGCGCGGAATGTTGCGATTTGGATGGCCAATACGAAACGGCAGGAACCTCCTGTACCGATGATGCGAACGAGTGCACGACGGATGTCTGCGATGGGATCGGCTCCTGCACGCACCCGAATAAAACATACGGAGAAGTGTGTTCGTCCGATGGCGAAGAATGTACGTCGGACATTTGTGATGGAGCGGGCTCTTGCAACGTCGATGTGAGCAATGGCACCTCCTGCAGCACGCCGGCGGTAGGCCTCTGCCAGTCGGGTTCCTGCTACGCGGAATGTACGGTGGGGACCGCATGCTGCAACGCCAGCGGCCAGTACGCCGCATTGGCTACGGCCTGCACCGATGACAGCAATGCCTGCACTGCCGACACATGTGGCAATGAAGACGGCGTCTGCAATCACACCGCTATTGCCGACGGCACGTCGTGTATTGACGTGAACGCACCGGCTGGAGGTCTTTGCTCCGCAGGCATGTGCGTCGCGCAATGCACGGCTGGCGCGGAGTGCTGCGATGGCGATGGTCAGTATGAAATTTCCGGCACTTCCTGCACCGCCGACGCCTACGAATGCACCGATGACTGGTGCGACGGCGCCGGCGCCTGCATCCACCCCAATAAGACGCTCGGTGTCGCCTGCACGCCCGATGCCTACGAATGCACCACCGACGTCTGTGACGGCGCCGGTGCTTGCGGCG